>DATKSL010000010.1:0-134123 GCA_035531675.1 Binataceae bacterium (SeqCode)
ATGAAATCCAGCGCAACCTGTTCAAGCAGGCGCGCGATTCGATGACCGCGAATACGCGGCAGTTCAGCGACTACGCGGCCCTGCGTCAGCAGATGGAGGGTGAGGGCGGCGGCGGCCTCGCCGATATCTACTGGTGCGGCAAGACGGAGTGCGAAACGAAGATTCGCGAGGAGACCCGCGCCACCTGCCGCGCGATCCCGCTCGATCAGAAGACGGGGGTCGGCTCGTGCATCGTCTGCGGCGAACCCGCGAACGAACGCGCATACTTCGCCAAGGCGTATTGAGGCCAGTTACTTTATTAAGGTTGTCAGCCTTTTTTTAGCCCGTCAATGTAATTCAATATTACTGACTTACAGTGCCCTAGGTCGACGTTTTTCTCGGGAGCTTGACATTTCTTATCAGGCTGATCGGCACCGGCGTTGCCCCCCGGGGTGTTAGGCTTCCGGAAGCAGCCGTATTGGCCCTCCTCGTTGAAGTCAAACTCATGTGAAAGTCCGTTTTTGAGGTAGCGTCCGAAGCCGCAAACCCAGCAAACTTTCGCGTTGTCTTGCTCGGCATTACTACCCTCGTAAGCTTTCTTCCAGAGGTGCTGGAGATGTTGCAAGTCTTGCGCGGCTTCGAGCGGGATAGAACTCAAAGCATAACTGATACTCATCGCCTTTCGAACCTGCTCCATCGTTTCTCGAGCGGTCTCTCGTCCTTTTCGAGTTCCTTCGATTAGAATGTCGTGTACCAACAGTGGACGTCTTTCGTAATCACGCCTCCGCTCGCGAATAGGTTCTAACAACTCGTTGAGCGCACGGAACAGTCTAGCCTTGACCTCGACATCGCTAACCGAGCCTTTTCGATAGCGCTCTTTTAGCTCTTCCACCTCGCCTTTATCGGAATTGAATGCATCGTGGTAAGCGAAGACCGGGTTTCCTTCGACATGACCTGGGTCAGTGGGGTGAATTCTCGTCGGATCCGTGAACATCGTCATGACGCTCTTGCGCAAAACTTGAGGGGGATCGCCCAGATATATGCAGTTCTTCAGCGACTTCGACATCTTGGCGCCGCCGTCGGTCCCCGGTAAGCGCGCGACCTGACCCAGCATTGGCTTCGGTTCGACCAGCACCTTGTCGTACAGGCGGTTGAAGCGCCGCACGATTTCGCGCGCCTGCTCGATCATCGGCAGTTGATCTTCCCCCACCGGCACCAAGTCGGCTTTGAAGATCGTGATATCGGCGGCCTGCGAGATTGGATACGACCAGAAGCCGACCGGCACGCCGCGGGTGAAATTGCGCTGCTTGATCTCTTCCTTGACGGTGGGATTGCGCTCCAGCGTCGCGACCGTCACCAGATTCATGAAGTAGGTGGCGAGCTCGGTCAGCTCCGGGACCATCGATTGCACGACGATCCTGGTCTTCTCGGGATCGATCCCGACCGCGAGATAGTCGAGCGCGACCTGCATGATGTTCGCTTCGAGGCGCTCGGGATGCTCGAAGTTGTCGGTCAGCGCCTGCACGTCGGCGATCAGGACAAAGGTCTCGTACTCGTGTTGCAGCCGGACGCGGTTTTGCAGCGAGCCGACGTAATGTCCGAGATGGAGCGGGCCGGTCGGTCGGTCGCCGGTGAGAATCCTCTTGGCCATCGCTCAGGCGTCTTTCAGCAGGTTGCGCAGGGTCGCGAGGTCGGCGGCGACATCCTTCATCTCCTCGCCCGGCTCGGTTTCGAGGCACATCGGGATTCCCGCAAAGCGCGGATCGTTGATCAGCCGCCCGAACGGCTCGGCGCCGATATAACCCTGGCCGATATGCTGATGGCGATCGACGCGCGAATTGAACGGCTTCAGCGAGTCATTCAGATGAAACGCGACGATCCGATCGATCCCGATGCGCTCGTCGAGTTCGGCGAGCGTGCGTTCGTAGCCCTCGGCGGTGCGGATATCGTAGCCGGCCGCGAAGGCATGCTCGGTATCGAAGCACAGGCCCAGCCGTTCGTTCTCCTTCACGCTGTCGAAGATTTGACCCATCTGCTGGAACGAGCAGCCGAGATTCGATCCCTGCCCGGCGGTGATCTCGAGTGCGATCCGGGTGCGGAACCCGCGGCACGCCGCATGCGCCTCGTCGATCGACGCCGCGATGTTCCTGATACCCGCCTCCTCGCCCGAGCCGACGTGCGATCCCGGATGCGCGACCAGGAACGGCACGCCGAGCTTCTCGCAGCGCTCTATTTCGTCGATAAAGTTGATAATCGACTTCTTGCGCAGCATCGCGTCGGGCGCGCCCAGATTGAGCAGGTAGGAGTCGTGCGCGATGACGATCGCGATGCCGTATTCCTTCTGATTGCGTTTGAAGGCCTCGATCTCCTCCGCGCTATACGGCTTGGAGGCCCACTGGCGGCTCGACTTGGTGAAAATCTGGATGCTGTCGCATCCGATCCGCGCTCCGCGTGCCAGCGATTCGGCGACTCCGCCGGCGATCGACATATGGGCGCCCAGCAGCGGCTTTTTGACGATGTTTTCCGAAGCCATCGAGTCTCTCGACGAAGGTGCGTCCCCTCGGGGCTGCGATCTTATATGATACAAAGGCGAATGCGCGAGCAGCGCGTTGATGGCGCAGCGGGGCCGTGATAATTGCGAAACGTGGCAAAGCATCCCATAAATTCGGTCGGACTGGTCGTCAAACGCGACGATCAGCGGGCGCTCAAACTGGCCCACGAGCTGTGCCATTGGATTCAATCGCAGGGGCTCAAGGCGCTGGTCGAAAACCAGTTCGCCGACCAGCTTCAGGCCGAGCCGCACGATACGCGGGCGCTCGCCGAGGCTGCCGACCTGATCGTGGTGCTGGGCGGCGACGGCACGCTGCTCGGAGTCGCGCGGCTGATCGGCCAGCGCGAAACGCCAATTCTGGGCGTCAATCTCGGTGGACTCGGCTTTCTCACCGAAATTACCGTCGATGAGGCGCTGCCGACGCTCGCGCGTATCGTGGCCGGCGACTACGACGTCGACCGCCGCGTCACGATCGAGGCGATCGTTGAGGCTGAGGAAGGCTCGGCGCGCCACCGTCGGCAGAGCTTCTGCGCGCTCAACGACCTGGTGCTCAACCGCCATCAGCTCGGCAAGATGCTCGATATGCACGTGACCGCGCAGGGTGAGGCGTTCTGTATCTATCGGGCCGACGGGCTGATTGTCTCGACCCCGACCGGATCGACCGCCTACGCGCTCAGCGCCGGCGGCCCGATCCTCTACCCGACCCTGGCCGTCACGCTGCTCGCGCCGATCTGTCCGCATACCCTGACCAATCGCCCGGTGGTGCTGCCCGACGACTTCGAGCTTGAAATCCGGCTGGGTGCGACCGACCACGACGCGCGCATGACCGTCGACGGCCAGGAGACTGCCGAGGTCGGGCCGCGCGACGTCATTCGTATCCGTCGTGGCGCTCACGCGGTGGCGCTGGTGCGTTCCGCCCATCCGTATTTCGAGATCTGGCGCAACAAACTGCGCTGGGGATGACGCGCGCGGCGCGGGGCGGAGGCGGACGGGATGCTGATCGACCTGCGCATCCGTGACTTCGCGATTATCAAGGACGCGGCGCTCGAGTTCGGGCCCGGCCTCAACGTGCTCTCGGGCGAGACCGGCGCCGGCAAGACCATCATCATGAGCGCGCTTGGCCTGCTGCTCGGAATCCGCGCCTCGCCGGAGATGATTCGCGCGCCGGCGAAGGAGGCGGTGGTCGAGGGGCGTTTCGAGCTGGAAGGCGACTCGCCCGCGATCGAGACGCTGAGTGAGCTGCCCGGCCAGGACGACAACCGCGAGCTGCTGATTCGCCGCACCATCGCCGAGAGCGGCCGCGCGCGAGTCCTGATCAACGACCAGATGGCGACGGTGCAGACGCTCGGACGTCTGGGGGCGAACCTGGTTCAGGTTTACGGTCAGCACGAGCAGCAGACTTTGCTGCGCACCGAGAACCATCGCCAGATCCTTGATCGTCACGCCGGACTGGAAGCGACGCTGGCCGACTATCGCGCGGCATATGATCGTGCGAGACAACTGCAGGACCGGCTCGCGGAGCTCGCCCGCCGCGAAAGCGAGCGCACCGCGGCGCTCGAGCTCGCCCGCTTCCGTGCCGCCGAGCTGGAGCGCGCCAATCTCAAAGCCGGCGAAGATGAAGAACTGACTCGCGAGCGAACGATGCTGGCTAACGCCGCCCGGCTGATGGCCGCGGCATCCGAAGCGCAGCAGTTGCTCAATGGCGACGACGCCGCCGCGGTGGCATCGATGGCGCGGGCCGGGGCGCGGCTGACCGAAGCCGCGGCGATCGATCCTAAAATCGCCGAGGTCTTCGAGATGATCACGGCGGCGCGCGCCAATCTCGAAGAAGCGGCGCGTACGCTCGAGCACTATCTGAGCCGCGACGTGGCCGATCCGGGCCGCCTCGAAGAGGTCGAGGCCCGGCTCCAGGAGCTGACGCGGCTCAAGCGCAAATACGGCGGCACGGTTGAGAGCGCGCTCGAAACACTCGCCAGCTCGCGCGCAGAGCTGGCCGCGCTCGAGAACCTCGAGAGTGACCGGGCCGAGGCCGAGCGCCAGCTCGAGGCGGCGCTCGATGAGCTCCATACGAAGTCCGATGAACTGCATCGGCGCCGGCTGCGCGGTGGAGCCGGGCTGAAGCGGCTGATGGAAGCGGAGCTCAGGACGCTCGGGATGCGCAACGCGGCGTTCGAAGCCCGCCTCGCGACCCTCGATGAAACCGAGGGCGGCTTGAGTCACCAGGGAGCAAGGTTCGGGCCCGTCGGCGCCGACGCGGTCGAGTTCCTGCTCGCGCCGAACCTCGGACAGGCGCCGATGCCGCTGGCGAAGGTCGCCTCGGGCGGCGAACTATCGCGCGTCATGCTTGCGCTCAAGCGGCTGGAGGCGCAGCGGCGCGGGCTGCCGACCATGATTTTCGATGAAGTTGACGCCGGCATCGGCGGCGAGATCGCGCAGGTCGTCGGACGCCAGCTCAAGCAGCTTGCCCGCTTTCATCAGGTGTTGTGCGTTACCCATCTGCCGCAGATCGCGGCCTTCGCCGATCGCCATTTCGTGGTGGAGAAATTCGAACGCGGAAGTTCCACCGTCAGCCGCGTGGTCGCCCTGGAGCAGGCTGAGCGTGCCGACGAAATCGCGCGGATGCTCGGCGGGGCGCAGATCTCTGACAAGCTGCGACGCGCCGCCCGCGAATTGTTGGAACGGGCGCAAGCCTGAATCCCGCGCCCGCAGGAGACCCTCAAATCGCGTTCTGCGCGGCCTCGGAAAGCGAGGCCTCAGGCCGCACGCCCAAGGCGGCCGCCAGACGTCCGCTGTAGTTCGCGAATGCCGTCGCTGCAACGATCGACACGATTTCGCGATCGTCGAAGCCGGCCGCGCGCAGCGCTTCGACGTCCGCCGGCGCCGTCGTACCCGGCGCGCGCGTGAGCTTCTCGCAGAAGCGGGCGACCTCGCGCTCGCGCCCGTTGAGCGAGTCGCCGGCCGGATTATCGGCCAGCGCGCCCAGTTCGGCCAGCGTCGCCCCGCCGTCGAGCAGGCGCTGGGCGTGATGTGCGCCGAGATACGATAGTCCCAGCACCGCCGCCACCACCACGCCGATTATCGCCTCGCCCCGATCGCCGAGGCCCGAGCCGCCCATATCGACCAGGTGCGCGAACTCGACCGTCGCCGCCAGCGTGTCAGGCTTGAGACTCAGCGCGATGGCGAGATTTCGCAACCCCGCGGGGAGCGATGCGGAAGCCGTGGTTGCGTGAGATTTCGCGAGCGCTTGCTCGTCCGGTGATCCGATCCAGCACACGCGAGCGTCGCGGGTATGCGGGCCCGGACGAGAGTGCACACGATGGGCGGCGGCGGGTTCGCGTGAGGGGGCCTGGCGATCGGCGTAAAGCGTGCCGCCGACCGCAGCACCGGTCACGCCGAAGGCGCGCAAGACCTGCGAATCGTAGTAACCGTCGCCGTACTTTCCGAGCTCGACACCTAAGCCGTCGGCGATACGCGTGATGAAGTTGCGATAGGCCGCGGCCGCGGTGAGCCCAACGATCTCGCGCTCGGAGAAGCCCGCTTGCCGGAGTTTCTCGAGATCGCTCTCGGCCATCGCACTCGGCATCACCGTGAGCTTCTCGCCGAATTCGAGCATCGCGTGATCGGCCGGCGAAAGTTTCGCCTGCCGCCAGTCGGTTGAGATCGCGACCACGGTTTCCTGGTCCGCGCCGCCATGTCTACGCAGAAACTCTGCGTGTTCGATCCCTCAGAATCGGCAGTTCAGCAGCGCCGAGATGCTGGTCGCGATCAGCTCTTCGCGCAATCGTCCAAGGCCGGAGCCGCCAAAGGTGCAGGAGTTGGAGAGCGTATTGCGCGCGATCATGAGCTCGGGCCGTATGCTCATGATGGCGGTGATTTCGGGAATCGCGCCGCCGCGGTCGGCGAACTGCGCGGCGATCCGATCATACTCGGCTTTGAGCGAACCCGACGCTTCGTTCCGGCCGACCATCTTCACCCATGCCATCGCATTGCTCTCCTCAACTGGGATACTCTCAAGCGCCACTGTACGGCATAGCTAATACCGCGGCATTGTCAACCACGCCGCTGGCAAATCAAACCGACCGACGGTTGCCGGTTGACTGTCGTTTCGGCTTCGGCTTAGCTAAAAGGTCTTTCCCGACGGTGGGGCTGTAGCTCAGTTTGGGAGAGCGCCTGAATGGCATTCAGGAGGTCGCGCGTTCGATCCGCGTCAGCTCCACCAATAAAATCAGCATCGTTCGGCCCGATCGGCCCAGCGCGAGGCTTGCGCTTCCACATCGGGCCAGCGCGTATTACTGTTGGGCGGTCGTAGCGAGAGGCGATCGCCGGTGCGCAATTCAGGTCGCGAACTGACGAAGCGCGCCACGCGCAGGATCGCGACAATCATCCGCAGACGGCTTGGAGAAGAGCGATGGCCACGAAAGAGCGATCATGCAGTATGTAATCGGGGTCGATATCGGTGGTACCTGCACCGACTGCGTGGTGATGGACACTGAGGGCAGGATCACGGTCGCCAAGGCCTTCTCGACCCCGGTCGACTTTTCCGAGGGGATCTTCAATGCGCTCGAGTTCGCGGCGCAGAAACTCGGTATCGAGCGGTCCGCGCTGCTCAAGCAGACCAAGCTGTTTCTGCACGGCACCACGATCGCGGAAAACGCGATTGTCGACGACAAGCTGGTGAAGGCCGGCGTACTGGTCACGCGCGGCTTCGAGGACACGCTGGTTCTGATGCGCGGCGGATACGCCGAATGGTCTGGCCTCACCGAAGACGAGATGAAGGATATCGTCAATGTCTCGCGGCCGCCGCTGCTGACGCCGCGCGAAATGATCATCGGCATCCGCGAGCGGGTCGACGCCAACGGCGAGACGCTGGCTGCCCCCGACCCGGCGGAGATCGAGCGCGCCGTGCAGCGGCTGGCCGAAAATGGCGCCGAGGCGATCGGGGTTTCCTTCCTGTGGTCGTTCGTGAAGGCCGACAATGAGCTGGCGGCCAAGCGCGTGATTCGGGAGCTCTACCCGGAGATGTTCTGCACCGTCTCTTCCGAGATCGCGCCGATCATGGGCGAGTTCGAGCGCACCCAGACGGTGGTGCTCAACGCGCGGCTGGGTCCCGCGATCTCGAACTATCTGAACCGCCTCCAGCAGAAGCTTGGCGATCAGAGCTTCGACGGCGCGCTGCTGATCATGCAGGCCTACGGTGGATTGCTCGGCTCGCGCGAGGCCGCCAGCCGGCCGGTGGGTCTGATCGAATCCGGGCCGGTCAGCGGACTGGTGGGCAGCAAGGCGCTCGGCGAGATCATCGGCTTTCGCAACATCATCGGGGCCGACATGGGCGGCACCACGTTCAAGGCCGGAGTCGTCAGCGACGGCCTGATCGACTACGAGCGCGAGCCGATGATTCTGCGTTATCACTACGCGCTGCCGAAGATGAACGTGGCGAGCATCGGCGTCGCCGGCGGCAGCGAAATCTCGCTCGATCCGTACACCGGCACGCCGCGGGTGGGTCCGCGCAGCGCCGGCGCCTACCCCGGTCCGCTGTGCTACGACTTCGGCGGCACCGAGCCGACCGTCACCGACGTCGACTTGATATTAGGCTATCTCAACGATCGCTTTTTCCTCGATGGCCGGGCCAAACTGAATCGCGGCAAGGCGCTGGAAGTATTCAAAGCGAAAATTGCGGACCCGCTCGGCATGGAAACCATTCAGGCCGCCGGCGAAGTATATCGACTGACTAATAGTATCATCTACGATTTGCTGCATAAATTGACTATCGAACGCGGCCTCGACCCGCGCTCCTATGTGATGTTCTCGTACGGCGGCACGGCCGGCATGCATGTCACGACCTTCGCGCGCCAGCTCGGCGTGAGCCGCGTGATCATTCCGCACTCGGCCTCGGTCCACGGCGCCTTCGGCCTGATGATGTCGGACGTGACCCACGAGGAGCAGCTGACGCGGCCGCTGCGCGTGCCCGCCGACCCGGCACAGGTCAATGCCATTTTCTCGCAGCTCGCGGCGCGGGTGACGGACAAGCTCCAGTCGGAGGGCTTCGACACGCGCGATATCGTGCTCAATCGGGCGGTCGATTTACGTTTCCGCCGCCAGGTGCACGTGGTGACGACTCCGGTGGCCGGGGCGGACGCGCTCGGCGAGCAGGCGCTGGCGGAGGTCATCGCGAGCTTCGAGAAGCTCTACGAAGAACGCTTCGGGGCCGGCTCGGGATACAAGGAAGCCGGCATCGAGATGGTCAATTTCAGGCTGCGTGGCGTGGGTTTGCTGCGCAAGCCGGAGCTCAAGGCGGAAGCGGAGCGCGGCTCCGATCCGGGTGCGGCGCTGGTCGAGGCGCGCGAGGTCTACTTCGGCGAGTTGCGCGGCGTCACGCAGGCCAACTGCTACGACTTCGAGAAGCTCGCGCCCGGCAACGAGGTCCCCGGACCGGCGGTGGTGTGGACCCCGATCACGACGGTGGTGGTGAATCCGGGCCAGCGCGCTTGGTGCGATCCGTACAAGAACCTGCACGTATTCGTCTAAAGGGAGAGCCGCGATGGACGCGACGGTCGATCCTTTCACCTTCGAAATTATCCGGCACAAGCTGTTCCGGGTTATCGATGAGGCGGTGATCACGCTGGGCAAAGTCTCGGGGACGGCGGTCACGGCCGAGGGCCACGACCTGCTGGTGGCGCTGTATCGGGCGGACGGCACGGTGCTGCTGTGCGGAATGGGTTTTCTGCATCACATCATTCCCGCGACCCAGGCGGTGAAGCATATTCTCGCGAGCTTCTCCGAAGATCCGGGCATCTTCGAAGACGACGTCTTCATGGTGAACGACGCCTACACGGTGGCGATGCATACCCCTGACATCTTCATGATCTCGCCGATTTTCTATCATGGTAAACTAGTCAGTTGGGTAGTCAATTACGTACACGTGACCGATATCGGCGGAATCGATTTCGGCGGTTTCTGTCCCAACGCCAAGGAATGTTTCCAGGAGGGTTTCAGCACCAAGGGCCTCAAGCTGATCGAGCGCGGCAAGGTCCGCAAGGACGTGCTCGAGACCTTCCTCAACATGGTGCGCGATCCGGGGATGACGGGGCTCGATTTGCGCTCGCAGATCGCGGCCGACCACGTCGCCAAGCAGCGCATGAATAAACTCTACGACGACTACAGCGTCGAGACGGTCGACGCGGTCGGTGCGGTGCTGATCGAGCAGTCGGAAAAGCGGTTGCGGGAGCGGCTGGCCGAACTGCCCGACGGCACCTGGCACGAGCGCCAGTACCTCGACCTGCCGGATCGCAACTACAAGATCGAGATGGCGGCGATCAAGCGCGGCGACACCCTGACCTACGATTTCACCGGCAGCGACGCGCAGGCGCCCTATCCGATCAACTGCTGCTACTGGGCGACCAAGGGCGCCAGCGTTGCGCCGCTGTTCCCGATCCTGGCCTGGGACCTGACCTGGAACGAGGGCATCGTGCGCTGCCTCGAGGTGATTGCCGAGTCCGGCAGCCTGCTGAATTGCCAGCGGCCGGCGCCGGTCTGCATCGCCACCATCGGCTGCGTGCACAGCGTCAACAACATGTCGGCCCACGTGCTATCGAAAATCGCGGGCGCTTCGGAGAAATATAAGGGACGGTCGGTCGGATGCTGGGTCGGCTCGCTGGTGGTGCATACCACCTATGGGGTCGATCGCTTCGGCGAGAGCGTGGGGCTTTTGGGCGGCGATTGTTTCGGGATGGGCGAGGGGGCGCGCTCGTTCCGCGACGGAGCGGCCTCGGGCGGTCATATCGTGAACCCGGCGCAAAAGCTGCCCAACGTCGAGTTCGAGGAGCAGGCGTTTCCCAAGCTGTTCCTCTACCGGCGCATCGTGCCCGACTCCGGCGGGCCGGGGAAATTTCGCGGCGGTCCGACTCATGAGTTTGCCTTGATTCCGCGCACCGGCCAGAAGGACAGCTTTCAGGCCGCGCTCACACCCGGCAAGGGCAAGCATTATCTCGCCGGGCACGGCATCTTCGGCGGCTACCCGAGCTGCTCGGCCGACAGCGTGGTGTTCAGGGACGCGAATATCGGCGAGCTGCCGCCGAACCTCGACGCGATGCGCGGCACGGTCGAGGAGGCGCTGGCGAAATCGATCGAGGTTAACGCCAACGACGCTCTATATATCCGGCAGGATGGCGGCGGCGGCTACGGCGACCCGCTCGAGCGCGACCCCGCGCTGGTGCTCGGAGACCTGCGCCTGGGGCTGATCTCGGCGCAGCCCGCGCGCCAGATTTATGGCGTGATCATGACGCGCGACGGCGCGGGCGTCGATGCCGAGGCTACCCGCCAGTGGCGGCTCAAGCTGCGCGAACAGCGCGTCGGACACAAGCTGGCGCCGAGCGTAATCGAGCGCCAGGAGATCGCGCACACGCCGTTTCGAATCGCGGAATATCTACAGGCGCTGCCGAGCAACGGCCATCGCATGGTGCAGTGCACCTGGTGCGGCCATCAGCTCGCGCGTCTCGATGAGAACTGGAAGGACCAGGCCGTGCAGCGAATCGCGCCGTTGTCCTCAGCGGGTCCGCTGCGTTTCGACAACGCGACCTTCCATCTGCGCGAATACTTCTGTCCCGGATGCGCCACCGTGCTCGACGTCGAGGTCGCGGCGGCGGACGTAGCGCCGCTGTACGATCAAATCGAGCGCTGGAGCGAATGAGGGGGCGCAGCCGCGCGCAGGCCGGCAGCTAAGCGTTGCCGCGCGTGATCGGCGTGTACAGCTCGGGCCGTCGCTCCTTGAAGAAGCCCCAGGTCTCGCGCTGCTTGCGCATCAGATCGAGGTCGAGGTCGGCCCACACCAGCTCTTCGGCCTCGGCGCCGGCGTGAGCGATGATTTCGCCGGTGGGATCGACGATCAGGCTCTCGCCGATATAGACCGCGCCGGGCGCGCCGCCCTTGTCGATCCCGACCCGGCTTGGCGCGCATACGAACATCATGTTCTCGACCGCACGGGCCCGCAGCAGCAGCTCCCACCATGGCCGCAAGCGCGAGATAGTGGTGACCGGCACGTACAGGATCTCGGCGCCGTTGAGCGCACTGCATCGCGCCGACTCGGGCATATTGCGGTCGTAGCAGATGATCACGCCCAGGCGCACGCCGAACGGGGTCTGGACAGTCGGAAAGCCCTGATCGCCCGGTCCGAACAGGTCGCGCTCGGTAGCGCCGGGCAGCAGGCCTATCGAATCCGGCACGTGGCTCTTGCGGTACTTCATCAGCACTTCGCCGTCGGGTGCGATCACAACCGCGCTGTTGTAGTAGCGGCCGTCTTCATTTTCGTAGAACGGAAAGACCATCAGCACCTTGTTGCGGCGCGCGATCTCACGCGCGGCGGTTACTGAGGCGCCGTTGTCCGGCTCGGCGAGCTTGAATAGCGCGGGGTCTTTCGAGAACGGCGGGTAGATGGTGCTCGCGAGTTCGTGAAACCCGATCATCTGCACGCCGTTGTCGGCCGCGGTCTGCGTCAAGCGGCCGACCGCCGCGAGGTTGTCTTCCCAGTTCCTGCTGCCGGCGAATTGGCCGGCGCCCGCGCGTATCTTCACCCTGTGCTCCTCCAGATTCCGATGTCGAGGCAGTTTTAACTATTGCGCCGGAAATCCACAACCCGGAAAGCGGCAGCGCGGTTTGCAGTCGCATCGAAGCCGGGTTACTCACGAAGGAGTTTCGAGCAGGAGACAACTGCCATGGCCGACAACATCAAGCTGGTGACGGTTCCCGCGCGGCCCGAGCCGCTGACGATCGATCTCTCGCGTACCTGCGTCATCGTGATCGATATGCAGAACGACTTCGGCTCGAAGGGCGGGATGTTCGACCGCGCCGGAATCGACATCACCATGATCCAGCAGGCGGTCGCCCCGACCGCGCGGGTCTGCGACGCGGCGCGCAAGAACGGGATGAAAGTAATCTTCATCAAGATGGAGCATCGGCCTGACCTCTCCGATACCGGCGGCCCGCAAGCGCCGCACTGGCTCAAGCATCAGCGCATGCAGCTCGGCCGCACCTTCACCGCGCCCGACGGCCGCCCCGGCCGGGTGCTGGTGCAGAATACCTGGAACACCGACTTTCTGAAGGAGCTGACGCCGCAGGAGGGCGACGTGGTGGTGCCCAAGCATCGCTACAGCGCCTTCTTCCAGACCAACCTGGAGACCACCCTCAAGACGTTCGGCGCCACCAACCTGATCGTGACCGGATGCACCACCAGCGTGTGCGTCGAATCGACCGTGCGCGATGCGATGTTCCGCGACTATCGATGCCTGGTGGTCGAGGATTGCACGGCCGAGCCGGTCGGCTTCGACACCGCGCGCAGCAATCACGAAGCCTCGCTGCTGATCATCGAGCGCTTGTTCGGCTGGATTACCGACTCCGACCGGCTGCTCGGCGCGCTCCAGGAAGCGCCCGCGCGCAAACCGGCCTGAGCCGGAGCAATTACTGCGCGGCGGCTTTTGCGCTATCCTTGCGCGGCATTGCGCGACGCCGACGACCATACTCTCGCGGAATTCCCCTGGCTCAGGCTCACGATGCTGTGGCTGGCGGGGTTCGACCTGCGCATCACGGTGCTCGCGATTCCGCCGATCCTGCCGCTGATTCATCGCGACCTGGGACTCAGCGAGGCCGGCGTCGCCGCGCTTACCGGCCTGCCGGTGTTGATGCTGGCGAGCGCCGCCACGCTCGGCTCGATGCTGATTGCGCGCTTCGACGCGCGCCGCGCGATCATCTTTGGCGTGGCGCTGATCGGCGTGAGCTCAATGCTGCGCGGCATCGGCCCGTCGATTCCGATGCTGTTCGCGATGACCTTCCTGATGGGCGCGGGAATCGCGATCACGCAGCCCGCGCTGCCCTCGCTGGTCTACCATTGGATGCCCGGGCGGGTCGGACTGGCGACCGCGATCTACACCAACGGACTGCTGATGGGCGAAGTGATCGGTGCGGCGCTTACCACGCTGGTGGTGGTGCCGATGGTCGGTGGATGGCGCGGCGGGCTGGTGCTGTGGGGCATCATCCCGCTCGCGACGGCGATTATGCTGTGGCGCATCACGCCGGCGCTGGGCCGTCGAGCGGTCGGCGATCGTCCCGGCTGGTTCCCCGATTTTCGTGACCCGGTAACCTGGCGTCTGGGTCTGACGCAGGCCGGCACCTCGATCGCCTACTTCGGAGCGAACGCCTTTATCCCCGACTATCTCCACGCGCTGCACGCCTCGCATCAAATCGCGCCGGCGCTCGGCTGGCTCAACGCCGGTCAGATCCCGGCCTCGCTGGCGGTCGGGCTGTTTCCGGCGTTGTTCGTCGGTCGGCCGCGCGCGGTTCAGGCGGGGGCGCTCGGCACCCTGCTCGGATTGGCGATGTTCTTCACGCCGTGGCCATGGTGCCGGATGGCGGGCGCGGCATTGATCGGTTTCGCCTCGTCGATCGCGTTCGTCGTCAACTGGGTGTTTCCCCCGCTGCTGGCGAAGACGCCCGACGATATCCATCGGATGACCGCGGGCATGTTCACGATCGGCTATGGACTCGCGTTCGTGATGCCGCTGTTGGGCGGTATCGCCTGGGACCGGACCGGAATCCCCGCAATCTCCCTTATGCCGGTGGCGATTGGCGCGATCCTGCTGCTGCTGGGACCGGCCGGCCTGGTGATACCCAAGCGTGATCTGTCGGAGGCCGCGGTCACCGCCGAGGGCGGTTGAGCCCCGGACAGGCGTGCCCCGGGGGATTTTTCAGGGCTTGCCGCTCCGTGATATCATCCGGTTCGCATCGCGGACCCGGTCCGGCTCTTCGCAGCGGCCGGCGATCGCGAATAAATAAAGGCTGGCCGTCGCACAGGAGGTGCTTCCTCATGGCTCAGGGATTCGACACTGTGCTCAAGGGCGGACGCGTGATCGATTGCGCGCAGTCCATCAATGGCGTCAACGACGTCGCTATCAAGGATGGGAAAATCGCTGCGGTCGGCAAGGATCTCGATACGACCGGCGCCGAGGTAGTCGATGTCGCCGGGACGATCGTCACGCCGGGGCTGGTCGATATTCACGTCCACGTCTACGGCATCCTGGGTTTCGCGTGGCCTGACCGCGTCGGAATAACTCAGGGCGTCACCACCTTCGTCGAGCCGGGCGGCCCGGGGGGCGCGACCTATCCTGAATATAAGGCGCTGACCCGCGACCTGACGGTCACGAACCTTTACTGCGGGACCTATATCAGTCCGCCGGGAATCACCGGTCTGGAGGTGGTCGACGGCGACGTCCGCGCGCTGATGGACCTCCCGATTTGCGAGTGGATCGACCTGGTCGAGGCCAATCGCGACGACATCCGCTACCTCAAGGTCGGGGCCTTCTCGAATTACGGCGCCGGAGTGGTGAAGCTCGGCAAAGGGATGGCCGATATCCTCGGCCTGCCGCTCTACATCCATATCGGCGATTTCATGAAGACCTACAAAACCACCACCACGCCGACCGCCTTCAACATGGCGGAAAAGGGCGACATGGTGACGCATATCTACCACTCCAATCCGGGCAGTATCCTGGATGAAAACGATCGCGTGCGGCCCGAAGTCTACGCCGCCGAGAAGCGCGGAGTATTGTTCGATATCGGCTACGGTGCTTACAACTTCAGCTTTGTCACCGCCGAGAAGGCGCTGCCGCAAGGCATCGTCCCGCACATCATCAGTTCCGACCTCCAGCAGGTCAACGTCACCGGGCCGTGCTATTCGCTGGCCAATGTGATGTCGATGTTCCTGAAGCTGGGGCTGACGCCGGAGGAGATTATCGAGCGCGTCACGATCAACGCCGCCCGTTCGATAGGGTTGGAGGATCGGCACGGCACGCTGCACGTCGGACGGGCCGCCGACGTTACCGTCCTGAAGGTCGAAGACGGCGAATTCGAGTTCGGCGATACCCAGGGCAACAAGCGCCAGCACAACCAGCGCTTCATGCCGGTGATGGTATTCAAGGACGGCCGCCGCCACGCGATCGACATGGAGATCGCGCAGGAGTTCGACAACTGGAGCATGGAGATCGCGACCGACCACGTGCCCGAAGCGGCCGCCCATCTGAGCGGCGCGCAGAAGGAGTTCCTCGGCGCGCTCGGCCGCGCGATCGATGACGTGAAATGGGAAGCCAAGGAGTTCAACACCGTCTTCGTCGACATGAAGAAGGCGATGGAGGTCCATCAGCGCTTCCATGCCGTCCAGCGCATGATGGGCATCCCGCTCAAGGACGCCCTGCTGGCGCTGATGGCCTGTCTGTTTGACTCGCCGTTTACCTATCAGGCCGGGGTGGTGATTGTGCGCCAGCCGCGACCCTTCATGATCGAACGCCTGGCGACGGTCGCCAACGGCCATGCGCAGGCCGCCGCCTGAGATCGGGAAGGGCGTCCCGCGACGATGGCTGATTCGGACTGGATCGTGGTCGAGGGCGTCAACCCGCAGACCGCTCAGTACCCGCTGGGCGTCGAAGCGGGTGGCGAGGAAATCCTGATTTTTCGCGTCGGCGCCAAGCTATGCGGAATCCAGCGTATCTGCCCCCATCAGGAAGCCGACCTCGAGGGTGGCAAGGTGATGGGTGAGATGCTCAAGTGCCCCCATCACGGCTACATCTTCCGCTTCGATAGCGGCCGCTGCCTCAATTTTCCCGGCGTCAACGCCGAGGTTTACGAGGTCTCGTCTGAAAACGACACGCTTCGGGTGCGCCGCCGCGCGTAGAATCGCGTGCGCCATTCGTTGATATCGGCAGCTCGTCGATGGGGTCTCTGACGTATGCGGCTTAAGCTGGCTACGACTTTTGCGATCGCCCTGTGCGCCGCGTTGGCGGTCGCGCCGGCCGCCCCGGCGCACGCCTTCAGCCTCGACACGCTGCTCGGCAATCACACGGATCAGAACAACATCAAGAAGATCCATGTCGCCGAGCTGGTCGCCTTGATGCACGACCCCGATGCTCACGTGATTATCTACGACGCCAACCTGGCGGACGTGCGCTCCCAGTACGGGATCATCCCCGGCGCCAAGCTGCTGAGCTCGTCCGACGCGTACAACGTCGCGGCCACGCTGCCGGCGGACAGGAACGCGAGGCTGGTCTTCTATTGTACCAACCTGCATTGAATGGCTTCCGATGCGGCTGCCCGGCGGGCAGCCAAGGCTGGCTACACCGACCTCGCCGAGATGAAGGACGGGATCGTCGGCTGGGACGCGGCCGGCGAGCCGCATGTCCCGCTTTCGTCCTACCAGTCCAACGGCGCGGATTAGACGGATTCCCTACCATCGGGCGTGAGTGCTGAGGCGAGCCGCGGCGACCGCATGAACGCCGCAGACGCGGCGGCGCAGGTCATCGAAACCACGCCGCGCGCGATCGTGCTCGGCCTGCTGCTGGCGCTGATCCTCGGCGCCGCCAATGCCTACCTGGGACTGTTCGCCGGGATGACGGTCTCGGCCAGTATCCCCGCTGCGGTCATCTCGATGGCGGTGCTGCGCGCACTGGGCGGCGCGACGGTGCTCGAGAACAACCTGGTCCAGACCATCGCTTCGGCGGGCGAAGCGGTCGCTGCCGGCGCGATCTTCACCTTTCCCGCGCTCGTGATCCTTGGTTATCGTGGCGCGCTCTCCTACTGGCACGTCACGCTGCTGTGCCTGGCCGGCGGCATCATGGGCAGTTGGCTGATCGTCTTTCTGCGCCGCGCCTATATCCAGGAGGAGCGGCTGCCGTTTCCGGAGGGTGTCGCATGCGCCGAGGTGTTGCGCGCCGGAGAGGTTGTCGGTCGCGCGATGCCGCTGGTGTGGGGCGGTGCAATTGCGGCGGCGGCCAAGGCGGCACAGGAGATCGGCGGATTCGTTCCACGCTCGATCGCCGGGGCGCGCTGGATCGCAGGCGGCGCCTTCTCCATCACCGTTAATCTTTCGGGCGCGCTGCTCGGCGTCGGCTATATCGTCGGAATCCGCATCGCGATGCTGGTCTTCGCCGGCGGCGTGCTCGGCAATCTGCTGATAATTCCGCTCGCCAGCTCGCTGCATCCGGACTTGCGCAAGCTCTCCGCCGAGGCCGCCGCGTACGCGCTCTGGAGCGGTCAGACGCGTTACCTGGGCGTGGGTGCGATGCTGGTCGGCGGACTGACCACGATTTGGCGGCTGCGCGCGCGCGTCGCCCATGCGGCCCGCGAAAGCTTGCGGCTGATTCGCGGCGGTCAGCACGCGATCGCCACCACGCGCGAGGATACCGACATCTCGACTCCAACGGTGATGGCGGCCGTCGCGCTCTGCGTCCCGGCCATGTTCGCAATCGCCTGGCTGTTGTCCGGCCGTATCTGGCTCAGCGCCGTGCTGGCGATAGTGCTGGTGATGCTGGCGTTTTTCGGCGCCGCGATCGCCGGCTACCTGACCGGGCTGGTCGGGGCCTCGAACAATCCGGTCTCCGGAGTGACCGTGATCGTGTTGCTGGGCGTGGCGATGCTGCTGAAGTTCGCGGGCCTGGATGCGGCCGCGGGGGCGCGGCTTGCGATCATGACCGGGGCCGTGGTCTGTACCGCCTCCGCGATGGCCGGCGACTCGTTGCACGACCTCGCGACCGGCTACCACGTCGGCGCGACGCCGCGAGCTTTGGAGATCGGCGTGATGCTCGGCGCGGTCGCCTCCTCGTTCGTGATGGCGCCGGTGCTGAAGCTGCTGATCAATGCTTACGGAATTGCCGGCGTCGGGAACGCCGGACCCGGCGCGCTGCCCGCCCCGCAGGCTTTCCTGATGGCCGGCGTGACGCGCGGGGTGTTCGGCGGCAACCTGCCGTGGACGATGATCGGAATCGGCGCCGCTCTCGCGATCGTTCTGGCGGTCCTCGATCGATGGCTGGAGCAGAGCGGGCGTACGTTCCGCACGCCGGTGATGCCGGTCGCGCTGGGACTCTACCTGCCGTTTGGCCTGGCGATCACGATCCTGGCCGGCGCGCTGGCCACCCTCCTGCCGAGCCGCGAAGCGGGTGCGCCACGCGGCAGCGGGCTCTTGTTCGCCGCCGGGTTGATCGCAGGCGAGGCTCTGATGGGCGTCGCGAGCGGGGCGCTTATCACGATGGGCGTGCGGCTGCCGCTGGCGGGATGAGCAGCGCCGCCGCGGGGCATTTCCCTGCCCCTGACGAAATCGCCAAGCCGTTAACAATTCGCCGCAATATCAGGCTTGACCCAGCTTAAGTTCGCGCCATAAAGTTCAAGGGATTGCTAAAGCGAAATTCTGCAAGGGGTACCTAAGCGTATAACGGTTAATTATGCCTCGTGTGAAGCAAGCGCTGATCTTTTTCGCTGTCGCATCGGCCGGACTGGCGTTGCTGATGGCGACGTCGGCTTACGCCGGTCTGGGGGGAGTCCCGGGCGGAAACGGACGACCATTATTCGAGTTCGGCCTCCTTGGTTCGGGCGCCCTGACCAGCAGTTGCGATTCGCAGGCAGGCACTTGCAGTTCGAGTCTCGAGGCACTGGTCAACGGTAACGTGATCCGCAAAGGCGCGACCTTTACCGACAGCATGACCTGGAGCCTCAGTTCCGAAATTGCCAGCGCCGGCCAGAGCTGCTTCGTGGCGACTGGCACCGGGTCGATCGTCACCCGGCGCGGCGACCAGATTAATTACCTGTTCAACGGCCTGCTGTGCGGAAATAGCGAGACCTTCATCCCCAGCAGCCTCAATGCGACTTATGTCGTGAGCGGTGGAACCGGGCGCTTTGCCAACTCCGTCGGCTCCGGAAACTTCACGCAAAACAATTTCATGGTCGGTAGCGTTCCCGTGGATCATCAAAAGCCGGGCGCAACGGTTACCAACGGTCCGGCCGGCATCGTCCGTTTCGATGGACTACTGACGGCCAGGAGATTTTCCTCCGCCAGGTGATAGGGCTGGCGGCGGCGCAGCATAGCGATCTGGAAAATGACTTTCTCGAAAGCAGCCATCAGCGTGCTTGCGGCGCTGGCGCTCGGCGTCCTGGTTGGATCGGCGGCGGCGCGCGCTCAGGCAGTGGGTCCCTCGCCGATCCCGGGGCAAACCTTGTTTCTGTTCTCTTTCATCGGCTCCGGCCCATCGAGCGTCGCCTGCGACGAGGGGGGTAATTGCACCTCGACCTTCACCGGCATCGCCAATGGCAGCGCTATCGGCCGCCAGGCAGCGGTCTCATCAAGCTTCAGTTGGAGCACCGCCAACGGCGGCATCGTCAGCGCCGGGAACATCTGCTATCTGGCGGCGGGTACGGGAACCATGACGACCCGGCGCAAGGGTCAACTGGATTTCGCCCAGGTCGGCCTGCTGTGCGGCCCGATCGATGGCTTTTCGCCCGCTGAGTTCAACGGCAATTTCATTATCACCGGCGGAACCAGGAAATTCGCCGCCTCGATCGGCGGTGGCAGCGCAACCGCCAGCAGCGATTCCGGCGGCTTCGTGCTCCTGTTCGGCGAGGGCTCGCTGACCTGGAAGGGCAAAGCGCCTCCAGCCGGCTGACGATTTGTCTGACGTCGTCCAAGCCGGATTTTTCGGGCGCTCGATGACCGCGGAGTAAGCTCGCGCCGGCCCGCAAAAGTTCCGTGCAGCACAAAGAGGCAGGGTCTATCCGGGACCATCTGGACGTCCGCCCACCAGTTAGTGTACGCGGAACACGATGACGACCATCGAGCAGCCGCCCGTGGCAGAAGGCCTTTCGAGCGCTGAGGCGCGGGCGCGGCTGGCCCGTTTCGGGCTGAATTCGATGGTTCCCCGCGTCCGCTTCGGGCGCCTCCGCGCGCTGCTCGGCACGCTGCTCGATCCGATGGCGACCATGCTGCTGGTCGCCGCCGCTATCTACCTGCTCCTCGGGGAACGGCGCGACGCGACGATTCTCGGCGTCGCCGCGCTGGCGGTATTCGCAGTCGACGTGATGATGGAGGCGCGCTCGAGCCGCGCGCTAAGCGCCTTGGCGGGCGCCGTGAAACCGCGCACGCGGGTAATCCGCGACGGCCGCGAGGTCGAGGTCATGACCGAGGCGCTGGTCCCCGGCGACTTCATCGTGATCGGCGAAGGTGACGTGATTCATGCCGACGGGGTGGTGCGATGGGCGGCGAACCTGGCGATCGACGAATCGCTGCTGAGCGGCGAAGCCGAACCCCGCGACAAGCAAGCCTATGCCGGTCCGGCCGGCGACGCGCACGACGACCGCCACCTGCTGTTGGCCGGATCGACCGCGCTCAGCGGTCATGGCTACGGCGAAATCGTCGCCACCGGGATGCGTACGCGTTACGGCGAAATCGCGCGGCTGGTGGCCGAGGCGCCGCTCGAGGCGGCGCCGCTGGAGCGCAAGATCGCGCGGGTCGCGCGCGCCCTGCTGATGGTCGCGGCGCTGGTGGCCGGCGCGATCTTTCTGCTCCGCTGGCTCGGCGGCGGAGCGTCGCCGGCACAGTCGTTCCTTTACGCGATCACGGTCGCGATCTCGGCGGTGCCCGAGGAGTTCCCGCTGGTCTTCACGCTCTTCCTCACCCTGGGCGCCTGGCGACTGGCAGGCCGCGGGGTGCTGGTGCGGCGCCTGGCGGCGATCGAAACGCTCGGTTCGACCACCGTGATCTGCCTCGACAAGACCGGCACGCTCACCCATGGCCGCTACCAACTCGACCATCACCGCCCCATCGGCGATTCGGTAAGCGAACAGGAACTGCTCGAGGCGGCCGCGCTCGCCTGCGAGCTGCGCGCGGCCGATCCGCTCGAACAGGCGATCCTCGCCCACTGTCGAGAGCATGGCGTGGATGTCGAGGCGATACATGAGCAGTGGCGGCTCGCGATCGACTACCCGTTCGAAATGGCCGGCAAACACATGTCGCACGTCTGGATGGCGAAATCCGCGGGCGCCAGCCACGGCGCACAGGCGCGAATCGTCGCCAAGGGGGCGCTGGAGGGAATCCTCGCGCACTGCGCGCTCGAAGACGGCGAGCGTCAACGGATCGAGACCGCCAACGCGGAGCTGGCGAATCGCGGCATGCGGGTGCTGGCGGTCGCCGGCCGCTTTGGGAGCGGCGCGGGGGCGGACGGATTCAATGGCGATCGCGAGCACGACGAGCGCGGGCTGCTGCTCTACGGACTACTCGGCTTCGTCGATCCGATACGGCCCGAGGCGCGGCAGATGGTGGCCGAATGCGCCCGCGCCGGTATCCGCATCAAGCTCATCACCGGCGACCATCCCCTGACTGCCCACGCGATCGCCGAGGCCGCCGGGATAGCGCACGACGATGAACTGATCCTGATCGGCGAGGATCTCGCACGGCTGGCGCCCGACGAGCTGGCGCGCGCCGCGGCGAAGGCCGCGATCTTCGCCCGGGTGCGGCCCGAGGACAAGTACGCGATCGTCGACGCGCTGGTGCGGGCCGGCGAAATCGTCGCGATGACGGGCGACGGGATCAACGATGCGCCGGCGCTCAGCCGCGCCAGTATCGGCATCGCGATGGGCCGGCGCGGGACCGAGGTCGCGCGGGGCGCCGCCTCGCTGGTGCTGCTCGACGACGATCTCGGCGCGCTCAGCGCTACGGTTCGCGAGGGCCGGCGCGTGTTCGCGAATCTGCAGCGCGCCTTTCGCTATTTGATCGGTTTCAAGGTGATGGTGATAAGCCTGGCGGTGCTCGCGCCGCTGCTGGGGCTGCCGATCCTGCTGATGTTGGTGCAGTTGGTGTGGCTCGAGATGATCGTGCATCCGGTCTCAGCCGTCGCCCTCGAATCCGACCCCGGTTCGGAATCGCTGATGGACGCGCCACCGCGCGATCCCGCTGCTCCGCTGATCGCAACCGGCGCTGCGCTGCGCTCGATCCTGTCCGGCGCGCTGCTTGCCGCCGGAGCGTTGGCGATTTACGCCACGCGGCTTTCCGGCGGCGGTCCGTACGCGCGTGGGGTCGCGATGGCGGTGGTGATCGGCGGGAGTCTCGCGATGGTGTGGGCCGAGCTGGCCGGGAGCGAACCCTGGTGGCGGGTGCGGATGCCGCGCGCGCTCCGTTTCTGGGCGGTGCTGGCGATGGTCGCCGCCAGTGTGCCGATTTGCATGACCGTGCCGATGCTCGCCGAGGTGCTGCAGATGCGCCCGATCAAGCCGCAAGACTGGCTGCTCGCCGCCGCCATCGTGGCCGGCGCAACCGGCTGGCGCGCCTTCGGCACGCGCTGGTTCGACACCTCGCAGCCCTGAACCATCTGCGCTGCTGCGGTCCGACTTGTTGCGCGCCGGCGAGGGCAGGGCGACTCTGGCGATCGCAAGAGGCATACGAATCAGGGATGATATCGATATGAGATCGCCAGCCTTATGGATCGCGGCCGCGGCCGTGGCGATGCTCACCGTCGGCGTCTCGGGATGCCGACCGCAGACGGCGGCGACGCCGGCGACCTCGACCATCGCGCCGCTGCAAACCCAGGTGATCGTCTTCAAGCCGGCGGTGCCTGCCGACGTCGAGGAGGGCGGCCGCTGCTGGACCGACTCGATCGCCGTGAGCCGGCCGGGCGCATGGCGATGCATGCGCGAGAATTTCATCTACGACCCTTGTTTCGAGGTCAGCGGCCAGCCCCGGCAGGTGGTCTGCGGCGCGGACCCCGCCAAGGGCGATCACGGCTTCCTGCTTAAGCTTACCGAACCGCTGCCGGCTCCCGCCCCGTCGAGCGATAAATCGGCGCAACCCTGGCTTATCGAGCTGGCGGACGGATCAATCTGCCAGGCGGCGACCGGCACGATGGCCGCGATCGAGGGCGAGTCGGTTCGCTATCCGTGCTCCGGCCCCAAGTCGCAGGCCGGATCGCAGCCGGTTTACACGGGGCTGCTGGGTACGATGTATCCGGGCAAGGTGTGGAGCGCCGACCAGGTCTGGTTCACCGTCGAGCCGACCGAGGCCGGCCTGCCGTTCAAGCTGCTCAAGCGTGAGACGGTGGCGATTCGCCGCCTGTGGGAGTGAAGCGCGCCGATGACCGCGCGCCACGCCGTCGCTAGTCGAGGCTGTCGTCGATTCGGGCGCGGCCGTTGCGCGCCATGCTGACGTAGCTCAGGATGTGACGCCTCAGTTCCGACTGGATCTCGTCGATCGAGCCGCGCGCGTCGATACTGATAAACCCGAACTCGTCGGCCAGCCGCTTGTACTCGTCGATAATCTGCCGCTGATAGCGCTGGAACGACTCGAAGATGTCGCTGCCGAGCGCCAGGTGCATCCCGGACTCCCAATAGTCCATCCCTTTGCCCTGCACCACGCGCGGCACCAGCGTCTCGACGTCGATATCGAGATAGAAGACCAGGTCCGGAATCAGCGCCATCTGGAACAGTTCGCGCGACCATGCCGGATCCGCGCCCATCACGGTGTTGCGCGCGAAAGCGGTGTACATGTAACGGTCGGCGATGACGATAAAGCCGGCCTGCAACGCCGGCAGGATCTCGTGCTCAAGGCGATCGGCGAAATCGGCCGCATACAGCAGGCTGAAAGTCGTGACGGTGAGCTGATGACCGGCCTTGGCCTCGTTGATGGTCGCCGAGAGCAGCGGTGAGCGCGTCCATCCGGTATTGCTGACGGCGAAACCCTCGAGCTCCAGCCACGGCCGCAGCAACTCGATCTGGGTCGAGCGTCCGACCCCGTCGGTCCCCTCGACGACGATCAGGTGGCCGGGCAGCGGACGTTCCTCGAGGTAGGGCAGCCCGTGCCCGTACCAGCGCTTGCCGTTATTTCCCGGATGATTGTTCATGAGCGCCACAGACCGGAGGACGCGCGTATTCGCGCAGCACCTCCTGCACCATCCTGCGGAACACGCGCTGCTGCGCCGGGATTTCGCCGGTCGCGTCGACGGTCTTGAATCCGTATTCGCCGGCGAGCTGATCGTAAATCTCCAGCACCCGGCTCTGGAACAGGCGGAAACTCTCCACCGGCTCGGTCGACAACCCGACATCCATCCCGGCCTCGTGATACTTGAGCTTGGCGCGGCCGGAAAGCAGCCGTTCGAGCGAAACCTCGATCGGGACGCGGAAGTACAGCGTCAGGTCGGGCCGCGGCGCGAAATTGTAGACCGATCGAACCCAGCCCGGATGGACGCCGCGCGCGACGTCGCGGGCGAAGGCGGTGTAGACATAGCGATCCGCGAGCACGATCATCCCGCCCTTGAGCGGCGGCAGAATTTGATAGGTAAAACGATCGGCGAAGTCGACCGCATGCAGCAGGCTGAAGGTGGTGGGGGTGAGAAGATTCTTGCGCTTGCCGCGGCGCATCGCGTTGCGCACCAGGCGCGAGGAGTTCCATTCGGTGAAATAGACCGGATAGCCGCGCGCCCGCAGCCATCGCGCGACCAGCTGCAATTGCGTCGACTTGCCCGAACCGTCGATCCCCTCCACCGCGATGAGCCGGCCCGGATACGGATGCGGCGAATTCAGCAGGCTCTGCCGGGCACGACTCTCCGCAATCGTGGCGTGAGCGCCGTCGTGCGGATTGCCGGGCTGGTCGTAGGCAGGGGATGTCGAGGCGTTGCTGTCGGATCCATTGTGGTCGAACGTGGACATAGACTGACCGGCTCCGCGACCCCCGTGCTGAAGTGCGACGCATCGAACAGACATAAGCAAACCACAGCACGGTGGTTGCCGTCCAGCCGCTAGTCTATTCTCTGATGAACGGTCCCGAAAACCGATGGGAAACGCTGTTTTGATGACTGCGGTCTCGCAACCACTACGACCATCTCCGTGCGCGCCCGGATTCCCGCCCGATGCCCGATAGCCAGACCACCGCGCAGCGTCTCGAGCCTCCGCGTCCCGCTGCGGCGATCGAGCCCGCCCATAAATGGCTGATCGCGATCGCGGTGATGCTCGGCGCGACGCTCGAGATCCTCGACAGTTCGATCGTCAACGTCTCGCTGCCGCATATGCAGGGCACCTTCTCGGCCAGCGTCGATCAGATCGCGTGGGTGCTGACCAGCTACCTGGTCGCCGCCGGCATCATGATCCCGATGACCGGCTGGATTTCGTCGCGCTTCGGCCGCAAACGCTACTTCCTGGCCTCGATGACCGGGTTCGTGATCGCCTCGGTGATGTGCGGGGCGGCGCAATCGCTCGACCAGCTGGTGATCTTCCGATTGCTGCAGGGGCTCGCCGGCGCCGCCATGATCCCGTCGTCGCAGGCCATCCTGATGGAAACCTTTCCGCCCAATGAGCAGCAGATGGCGATGGCGGTGTGGGGCATCGGGCTGCAGCTCGCGCCGATCGCCGGTCCCACGCTCGGCGGCTGGATTACCGACAACCTTAACTGGCGCTGGAATTTCTATATCAACGTCCCGGTCGGGATCGTCGCGCTGATCATGGCCTCGGCCTTCCTGCACGATCCGCCCTATCTGCGCCAGAAGCGAACCGGCGGCCGCGTCGACTGGCCCGGAATCGTGCTGCTGGTGGTCGGCATCGGCCTGCTCGAAGTGGTGGTCGATCGTGGCCAGCGCTCCGAATGGTTCGCGGCGTTGTGGGTGCGCTACCTGAGCATCGCCTCGATCGCGGCGCTGGCCCTGATGACGCTGCGCGAGTTGCGCTTCCCCGAACCGATCATCGACCTCAGGATGCTCGCCATCCGCGACTTCCTGATCATGGTGGTGCTCGGCACCGTCAATATCGGCGCGCTCTATATCATCAATCTGATCACCCCGCTCTTTCTCCAGGAGCTGATGGGTTACACGGCCTGGAAGGCGGGGTTGCTGATGGTGCCGCGGGCTATCGGCACGCTCGGCGGGATGCTGATAATCGGCCAGCTCGGCCGCAAGAATTACGATACCCGGCCGTTCCTGGGGCTGGGCTTCCTGGTCATCGCGCTCGGCTTCTATTGCGCCACCGGCTGGGACTTGCAGGTCGATTCGTGGGGCGTCGCCTGGGTCAGCGCCATCCAGGGCTTCGGGATGGGCGTAGTCTTTCCGATTATGTCATCGACGGCGCTGTCCTGCGTCGGGCGCGAGCGGATGGGCTTTGCGGCCAGCATGTACAACATGGTGCGCAACGTCGGCGCCTCGATCAGCCTGTCGGCCGCGACCGACGTGCTGGTGAATCACGAGCAGATCCATCAGTCGCGCCTGGTCGAGCATTTTTCGATCTTCGAGGCCTGGAAAATGAGCCAGCGCGGGCCGCGCACGCCCGGCGCCCCCAGCTTCCACTTCCTGCCCGGGATCGCAACCCGTCAACATAGCGGATTCGGCGAGCTCTACAGGATGATCCAGACGCAGGCGGCGATGCTGGCGTTCAACGATGTCTACCGGCTGCTCGCCTTCGCCATGCTGCTGATGGCGCCGTGGTTCATCTTTCTCAGCAAACGAAAAACGTCCGGCGGTCCGGCCGGCCATTAGCAGTCCGGCGGATCCTTCATCCGCGCCAGCACGCGCTCGAACTCCTCCAGCGTCGCGCGATCGAACAGCACCATCTCGACGCGCTTGAGCGAGCTCGGCCCGTTCAGATGATCGCGAATCGCGGCCAGCATCACCTCCGCGCATCGTGCCACCGGAAATCCGGCCACGCCGGTGCCGATGGCCGGGAAGGCGATCGATTCGAGCCGCTGCTCCTCGGCGCGTCGCAGCGAGTTCTCGGTCGCGGCGCGCAGGTTCTCTTCACTGGTGGCCTGTCCCAGGCTCATGCTGGCGGCGTGGATCACGTGGCGCGCCGCGAGCCGCCCACCGCCGGTGATAGCTGCCTCGCCGAGCGCGATGCTGCCGATGCGGTCGCATTCCTGCTGGATGGTGGGGCCGCCCTTGCGCCGGATGGCGCCGGCGACTCCCGCGCCCAGCATCAGATCGTTGTTGGCGGCGTTCACGATCGCGTCAACCCGCGACTCCGTGATATCGCCCTGACGAAGCAGAATTTTGGCGCGAAACGGCGAGCCCATGTCCGCCTCCTGCGAAATCCTTCAGCGCTGCGACCGTGCTTCTGTTATTATCCCGCGTCGCGGATGTGTGAAGCCACCCGAAGGCCCGCCCCGGTCCGTCTCGCCTGCCTGCGCTCGCTGATGACCGGGCTGATGATGCTGGCGCTGCTGTGCGGCGCCGCTGGATGCCATCCGGCCGCTACGCTGCCGCCCGGCTATCTCCAGGTCGATATCGAAACCTCGCCGCTCTCGCTCGATCCGCGCTTCGGCACCGACGCGATGTCGAGCCGCATCGATGAGCTGCTGTTCGACTCGCTGGTGCGCCTCGACCCGCATCAGCGCCTGGTCGGCGATCTCGCCGCCTCGATCGAGCGGCCGACGCCGACCGAGCTGGTGTTCCATCTGCGGCCCGGCCTGCGCTTCTCCGACGGCCGCCGGCTGGTCGCGCGCGACGTCAAGTACAGCTACGAATCGCTGCTTGCGCCGGGCTCGCTCTCGCCGCGCGGCGCGATGTTCAGCGAGCTGGCCGCGATCGCGGCCCCCGACGATGCGACCGTGGTGATGCGTACCCGCCGCCCCTACGCGCCCGCGCTCGAGATGGCGATGCTCGGCATCGTGCCCGACGGCACCCCGGTCACCGTCCGCGGCACGCTCGGCGCGCCGCCCGGCTCGGGGCCGTTTGCGGTCGCGGCCTTCACGCGCGATGAGCAGGTGGTGCTGCGGCGCAATCCCTATCGGCCCGCCGCAGCCGGGAGCCCGCGCGGTATCGTTTTCAAGATCGTACCCGACCCGACCGTGCGGGCGCTCGAGCTGGCCGAGGGCATCTGCGATCTCGCCGAGAACAATATCGAGCCCGACCTGCTCGGTTATCTCGGCCGCCAGCCGGGGCTGACGATCGAGCGCTTTCCCGGCACCGCCTACCAGTATATCGCCTTCAATTTCCGCGACCCGCATCTCCGCGACCTGCGCGTGCGCCGCGCGATTGCCTACGCGCTCGATCGGCGCGCGATCGTCGACCAGATGCGCCATCGCACCGCGCGCCTCGCCAGCGGGATGTTGTCGCCGGAGAATCCGTACTACACCGGCGACGTGATGCGCTACTCGTACGATCCGGCCAAGGCCGATGCGCTGCTCGATGCGGCCGGTTATCCGCGCCGCGCCGACGGCTGGCGCGGGCTCGCGTTCGTCTACAAGACCACGCCCGAGGGCGCGCGCCTGGCCGAGGTGTTTCAGGCGATGCTGCGGCGCGTCGGTATCCGGCTGACCGTGCGGGTCAACGAGTTCGGAACCTTCTATGGCGATATCCAGCGCAGCGACTTCGACCTGATGTCGCTGCAGTGGGTCGGGATCACCGATCCGCATCAATATCAGATGGTGTTCGACTCGAAGATGACGCCGCCGCACGGGCTTAATCGCGGTGACTACTCGAACCCCGCGATGGATCGCCTGGTCGAGGCTGGCGACACAACCCTCGACCCTGCCGCGCGCCGCGCGATCTATCGAAAGGTGCAGCAGCTTGCCGCGGACGACCTGCCGTACCTCTCGCTCTGGTGGCAGGACAACGTGGTGGTGATGCAACGCGGGCTCGAGGGCTTCCAACCGTATCCCAACGGCAGCCTGCGCTCGCTCGCCGATCTCCGGCGCGGGCCGCGGCCGCTGGCGGAGCGTTGACGGTGAAACGCTACCTCGCACGCCGTCTCGCCAGTCTGCTGCCGGTCGCGCTGGGCGTCGCGACGCTGACCTTCGCGCTGATCCACCTGATCCCCGGCGACCCGGTGGTGGCGATGCTCGGCGAGAACGCTTCGCCGGCCGATATCGTCGGCCTGCGCCATCAACTCGGCCTCGATCGGCCGCTGTTGGATCAATACGGCGCGTTTCTCTATGGGCTCGCGCACGGCGATCTCGGCCGCTCGATCTCGACTCATGAACCGGTCGCCCGCCTGATAGCCGAGCGCTTCCCCGCCACCCTCGAACTGGCGCTGGCCGGACTGCTGGTCGCGATCCTGATGGCCTTGCCGCTGGGCCTGGCGGCGGGCGCGAATCCGGGCCGTCCGATCGATCTGGGCGCGATGGGCTTCGCGATTCTTGGCGTGTCGGTGCCGCACATCTATCTCGGGCCGCTGCTGATGATCGTCTTCTCGCTGGACTTGCGATGGCTCCCGCTCACCGGGCGCGGCGGCCTGGCCCATCTGATCCTGCCGGCGCTGACGCTGGGCACGGCGCTGGCCGCGATTCTGGCCCGCATGCTGCGGCAGAGCCTGGTCTCGGTCGCCGCCGCCGATTACATGCGCACCGCCGCCAGCAAGGGACTCAGCCGGCGCGCCGCGCTGCTTCGCCATGGGCTGCGCAACGCGCTCACCCCGATGGTGACGCTGCTCGGCCTGCAATTCGGCGCGCTCCTTACCGGCACCATCGTTATCGAGATGATCTTTTCATGGCCCGGACTCGGGCGGCTGATGATCGGCGCGATCAGCGCGCGCGATTACCCGCTGGTCGAGGGCTGCGTGCTGACCTTCGCGCTCACCTACGTGGTCGTCAACCTGCTGACCGATCTGGCCTACGGCTTGATCGACCCCAGGATACGGATGGAATGAAGCGCCGCGCCTCCAACGTCTCGCTGCTACTCGGTGCGTCGCTGGTCGCCGCGCTGGTGCTGAGCGCCGTGTTCGGCCCGATGCTGGTCGGCTCGAATCCCGAGGCGATCGATCTCGCACATGCGCTGGCCGCGCCGAGCCGCGATCACTGGCTCGGATGCGACGCACTCGGCCGCGACATCCTGGCCCGGATTCTGTGGGGCGCGCGCATTTCGCTCGGCGTCTCGACCGTCGTGATCGCGCTCTCGCTTATCGCCGGCAGCCTGATCGGCGGCTTTGCCGCGATGGCCGGCGGACGCGTCGATGAAATCGTGATGCGGGCGGTCGATATCGTGCTCGCTTTCCCGGGTTTTCTGCTGGCGATAACGCTGGCTGCGATCCTGGGACCGGGACTGGTCGACCTGATAATCGCGCTGGCGGCGATGGGCTGGACCGGCTATGCGCGGCTGGTCCGCGGCGAGCTGCTGACGCTGCGCGAGCGCGACTTTGCGCAGGCGGCCCGCGCGCTGGGTGCTCACCCCGCCCGCATCTTGTTCCGCCATCTGCTGCCCGCGCTGAGCGGGCCGGTGATGGTGCAGGCGAGCTTCGGCGTCGGCGGAATTATCATCGCCGAGGCGGCGCTGTCGTTTCTCGGTCTCGGGGTGCTGCCGCCCGCACCGAGCTGGGGCAACATGCTCGATTCGGGGCGCGCCTTCCTGCTGGTCGCGCCGCATCTGACGACCGCGCCCGGCGTCGCGATCGGACTGGCGGTGCTCGGCTTCAATCTGCTGGGCGACGGCCTCGCCCAGCTCGTCGACTCCTATCGGCGGTGATCTTTTTCGGCGCCGCGCTTCAAGGCGGCGAGCGAGCGTCTGTAGGGCGGCCGCGCCACGCCACGCTCGGTGATGATGGCGGTGACCAGCTCGGCGGGCGTGACGTCGAAAGCGGGATTGAAAGTGCTGACGCCGCGCGGTGCGATCTGCCGGCCGGCGAACTCGGTCAGCTCCAGCCCGCTGCGCTGCTCGATCGGAATATCCTCGCCGCTGCGGCATCCGAGGTCGATCGACGAGAGCGGCGCGGCGACGTAAAACGGCACGCCGTGGCGGCGCGCCATCACCGCCAGCGGATAGGTCCCGATCTTGTTGGCCACGTCGCCGTTGGCCGCGGTGCGATCGGTGCCGACGATCACACAGCTCACCCCGCCGGCGCGCAGCACGCTGGCCGCCATGTTGTCGGCGATCACGGTCACCGGGATCCGATCCTTGTGCAGCTCCCACGCCGTCAGCCGCGAGCCCTGCAGGAAGGGGCGGGTTTCATCGGCGATCACGCTGACCCGTTTGCCCGCCTCGCGCGCCGCGCGGACCACGCCCAGCGCGGTGCCGTAGCCGGCCGTCGCCAGTGCCCCGGCATTGCAATGGGTCAGGATGGTCAATGGATTGCCGCTCAAAAGCTTGGCCCCGTAGCTGCCCAGGGCGCGGTTGGCGGCCAGATCTTCGTGGTAGATCGCCAGCGCCTCGGCCCGCATCCGGGCGTACAGTGCCGGCGCCGCAAGCTGAAGATTTTCCGCCAGCACGCGGCCCATCCGCTCGACCGCCCAGGCTAAATTGACCGCGGTGGGCCGGGTCGCCTTGAGGGTCCGCGCGACCGTTTCAAAGCGGGCCTTGGCGCGCGCGCCGGCACAGCCGCGAATACCCAATGCGACGCCCATCGCGGCCGCCACCCCGATAGCGGGGGCGCCACGAATGACCATAGTGCGGATCGCCGCCGCCACCGCGCGATAGTCGCGGCAGATGCGAATCACTTCACGACCCGGCAGCAGCCGCTGATCGATCATGCGCACGCTGTCCGCGCGCCATTCGATAGTTTTTACCGGCACCGAAGAAAACTACTTGCGGTTGAAACAGTTGCTGGCGTTCATCGCGACCGACGCTTGATACTGTGCCGAGGCCGAGCGGTCAGGATTTTTCGTATGCACCGCGGGATTTGCGCTGTGCCAATCCAGCTTCGATCCAGCGAGTGATAGCCGCGAAAATTTCGGCCGGCCGCTTGCTCTTGAGGCCGCGAACGGCGCGCACGTCAGCGGCGCTGAACTGCTTGGGGAGTTGCTCCAGCACGCTGCGCCAGTTGACGCGGCCGCCGCTCTTCTCGCCGCCGCCGGCGAGTCGGCCGAGGCCGGATTGATGTTCCTTAAGGCGTTTGAGATGGGCCTCCTTGTCGCGGATCTCTTCGCGTAGGCTGGCCAACAGCGTACGCGCCTGGCTCTGCATCCGGCGCAGGCCGGAAGTCAGGCGTACCGGATTCTTTTTTCGGGGCACGAGCTAACTCCTTCAGAAGCTGACTGCGCAGGTAAAGTACACTAACCAGAAATGAGCCTCAATAGCTCATAAATAAACGATTAACTATCCCTTACGGGAATCTTACTTAGCATCTCGATACGGTCCTCTTTGGGGGGCGAAAGAGCCGATTCCGGTGCCCAAAAAGGGGGTGCTGTTAGTAGCCTTGGAGGTAACGTCGCTTCCTTTTCTGGGTAGTTTTTACCCTAGGCTTATTTTGACAACAGTGCTATAAGAAACCCGAAGTGCGATCCAGATGCTCGCAGCAAGTCTCAAAGCGATAGTCGATGTAGAGCTAGAGCAATTCGGCTTGATGGCCGGGAGATGCGGAAGTCCGCAGAGGCGACGCATTTGGAGAATTGTGGGGAGAGCCTAATGGGCCGTAGATTGTATGTCGGTAACCTCGCGTGGACTGTGACCGATCAGGACTTGCAGGAGGCTTTTGCCGAGGCTGGCAAGGTCGACAGTGCTCAGGTCATCATGGATCGCGCCACCAATCGCTCACGCGGTTTTGGCTTCGTCGAGATGGACGGCGACGATTCCGCTGAAGCCGCGATCAAGAAGCTGAACGGCCGCGACATCAAGGGCCGCGCAATTCGCGTCAACGAAGCCCAGGCGCGAAGCGGCGGTGGTGGTGGCGGCGGTGGCGGGCGCGGCGACAGAGATCGCTGAGCGCGGCAGCGACGCGCTGCCTGTTCGAATTTCGGATCGCTCTTAGCGACGGCGCACAGCGTCGTCTCAGGGACAGTCGTGGCCGGGTGACCGACCGCCGTATGCCTACCCGCGCGGTGCGCCGCCGACCGCGCCGGGTTGCGACCTGGAGCGGACCACGCCGCTAACCGCCGAGGAGGAAATAATCATGACCGCAGACGAACGTAAGGCGCTCGCGATCAAGTTCATCGATAACTTCAGCAAGCGCGATCCGGCGGTCTTCGCCGACAACATCACCGACGACTTCGAATTCGAGATCATGGGCAAATTGCCGGGGCTCGAACCGTTGCACGGCAAAGCGAATTTCATCCGCTCCTTCATCCCGATGCTCGAAGGGGGATTTCCCAAGGGCTTCAACTTCAAGTTCATCACGGCGATCTGCGAGGGACCGCACGTCGCGATTCAAGGCACCTCCGACACCGCCGCCGCTAATGGCCGCAAGTATGCGAATCGCTATCATTGGTACGTGCGCTTCGACGGCGACAAGATCGCGCAGCTTCGCGAGTACGCCGATACCGATCACATCCGGCAGACCCTCGCCGATTAGCGTCGATTAGGTGGATAGACCGGGGGTGGTGGTCTGCTCGCTGCCTGATTTTCCAGCAAAAAGGGGCCGGACAGGCTTGCGCCTGTCCGACCCCCGGTTGGCCGGGAAAAGGGGGGCAAACCCCGACCACCGGGCGGTAATTGTACGCGCTCCAACGCTACTTGCAATAACCCTAGATTGTAAAATTTAACGCCTGATTAGCCCGAGGTTCGCTAATTCGGGGCATCGTAGGCCGGCGTTGTACCTGGCATCGTATCGCGCGGGGCCGGCTGGCCAGCCTCAAGACTCAACTCCGCCGCCGATCGCCGGCAGAAAAAAGATCTCGCTATCTTCCTTGACCGGCGCCTGGATCGCTTCGGTCTGCGCCTCGCCATCGATCGAGGCCACCACCGAGCCCTTGAGCTCGCCATCGTCGAGCAGATGGGCGCTGATTCCGGGGAAGCGGCGCTCCAAATCGTTGATGATCTCGCGCAGGTTTCGTCCGCTGGCCGCGACCCGTTCGGCGCCGCCCGTGAAGCTCCGGAGCAGGGCGGGAATGATTACTGTCGCCATGGTGCTACCCGATACGCTCGCCCGCTGCCGACGGCCGGCGAGCCTGAGGTCGCGGATCAGGCTGCCAGAGCCAACGACAGCCTAATCCGGCTGGAAACGATCTTCGATCAGCGGCCCGCGGCAGCCTGACCTTCCTGGCCATTGCGATGCTGGAGAATCGCCTTCAGCACGCGCGGCGGCGACATCGGCAGCACCTGCATCCTGACGCCTGTAGCCCGATAGATCGCGTTGGCGACCGCCGCCGGCGGCGGCACGATCGAGACCTCGCCCACGCCGCGCACGCCGAACGGATGAATCGGGTTGGGGACCTCGACCAGGATGGTTTCGAGCTTCGGCAAATCGAGGCAGGTCGGCATCCGATAGTCGAGCAGGCCGGTGTTACGCAGGATTCCCTTGGCGTCGTAAACGTACTCCTCGTTGAGCGCCCAGCCGATACCCTGCGCCAGGCCGCCCTGCAACTGGCCCTCGACGTAGCTGGGATGGATCGCGGTGCCGACATCCTGCGCCACCGTCGCGCGCAGAATCTGCGTCTTGCCGGTATCGGGATCGACCTCGACGTCGATACACGCGACCGCGAAGGCAGGACCAGCGCCGGCGCCGCCGGTGCTGACCGAGGCCCGGCCCACCACCGGTCCGCCGGTGCGGACAAAACGCGCCGCCAGTTCCTTGAGCGTCAGCTGCTGCGGCTGCAGCACGTCGCCGCGGGTGCGCAGCACGCCATTATCGAACTCGACGTCCTCGGGCGTGCACTCCCAGAGCTTGGCCGCCCGCTCCTTGAGCTGGCGCACGACGTCCTGGGCGGCGTTATGCACCGCCATCCCGGTGGCGAACGTCACCCGGCTGCCGGCGGTGACGTCGGTATAGCCAATCGAATCGGTATCGGCGACGGTCGGGCGCACCTCGTCCATCCCGAGCCCCAGCACCTCGGCCGCGATCATCGCCATCGAGGCCCGGCTTCCGCCGACATCCACCGACCCGGTGACGACGTTGGCGGTGCCGTCCTGGCTGACATAGATCGAGGCCGTCGACTGGAAACCGGCGTTGAACCAGAAGCCCGCCGCGACCCCGCGTCCGCGATAGGCGCCAGTCAGCTTGCTCTGGTAGTGCTCGCTCTTTTTCATCGCCTCGCAGGTCTCGATAAACCCGATGCGCTTGAAGACCGGGCCGAACGGCTGCGCGACGCCTTCGTGCGCGCCATTCATGATCCTCAGCTCGAGCGGATCGAGGCCGATCTTTTCCGCCAGCTCGTCGAGAATCGTCTCTACCCCGAAAGCCGCCGCGGTCGCTCCCGGCGCCCGGTAGGCGCAGGTCTTGGGCCGGTTGACCACGACGTCATAACCGTCGATCAGGAAGTTCGGGATATCGTACGCGGTAACTACCGTCATCGCGCCGGGCGCCATCGGCGAGCCCGGGAAGGCGCCCGCCTCGTAGGCCATCCAGACCTGCGCCGCGGTGATCCGCCCCTCGTTGGTGACGCCGAGCTTGACCCGCTCCTTGATTCCCGAGGTCGGCCCGGTGGCGCGCAGAACTTCCGCCCGTGACATCGCGACTTTTACCGGATGGCCGGTCTTCTTCGCCAGCAGCAGCGCGAGCGGCTCGCAGTAGATCGTGGTCTTGCCGCCGAAGCCGCCGCCGATTTCGCTCGGCACGACTTTGAGGTTGCCCTCGGGCATCCCGAGCACCTTGGTGGTCAGCGTGCGCACCGTGAAGCTGCCCTGGGTGCAGGTATAGACCGTCGCATGGCCGTCGGGGTTCCAGATGCCGACCGAGGCGTGCGGTTCGAGATAGCCCTGATGGACGGTGGCGGTATGGAACTCGCGCTCGACGATATGATCGGCGGCGGCGAAGCCGGCTTCGAGGTCGCCGCGCTTGAACTGCAGATGGGCCGCGATGTTGGTCGGCTGGTCGGGGCCCTGCTCATGGTTGCGCAGGTCGTCGAGCAGGATCGGCGCGTCCGGCTTCATCGCCTGCTCGACGGTCATCGCCGGCTCGATCTGTTCGTACTCGACCTCGATCAGCTTGAGCGCCTCCTCGGCGATATGCGGGCTGGTGGCCGCGAGCGCCGCGATCGGATGGCCGTCGTAGAGCACCTTGCCGCGCGCCAGCACATTGCATGACAGATGATAGGGGCTGACCTGCTGCTCGCCCATCTGCTGCGGCTTGCGATCCGCGTCCGGCAGATCGTCGGCCGTCACCACCGCGCGCACCCCGTCGAGCTTGAGCGCCTGGTCGAACTTGATCGACTTGATTCGCGCATGCGGATACGGGCTGCGCAGGACCTTGCCGAACAGCATCCCCGGGAAGTAGTAGTCGGCGCCATACAGCGCGCGGCCGGTTACCTTCTCGATCCCGTCGGGACGAATCGGACGGGTGCCGACAACTCGATACTTGTGCGGAGCCTGCGTCTTCGACGATGTCGCCATTTTTTTCACCTTCTACGTCCTGGAAAAGATTCTCGCCCGATCAGCTTGAGAATCCGGATCTCCTGCGAACCGATCAGCCACTCTCGCGCGCCGTTTCGAGCACGGCGCGGACGATCTTGTCATAGCCGGTGCAGCGGCACAGATTGCCCGCCAGATGGTAGCGGATGTCGGCTTCGGTCGGGCGCGGAATCTTGTCGAGCAGCGCCTTGGCCGACATCAGGAAGCCCGGCGTGCAGATGCCACACTGCAGACTCGCGTTCTCGAGAAACTTCTGCTGCAGCGGATGAAGCTGCGCGCCGTTGGCGAGCCCTTCGATAGTCTCGAGCTTATGGCCCTGCGCCTCGACCCCGAGCATCAGGCACGAGCAGACCGGGCGGCCGTCGACCAGGATCGTGCAGGCGCCGCAATCCCCGGTCAGGCAGCCTTCCTTGGTGCCCGTCATGTGCAGCTCGTCGCGCAGCACTTCGAGCAGGCTCTGGCGCGGCTCGCACAGCAGCTCGACGGGTTCATTATTGATCGTTGTTTCAACCAGCGTTCGTTTCGCCATATTCTCTCCCGGCTCCCGTCGGAGATCGGTTCAGTTGTGCCGTGCCCGCTCGGCCGCGCGCGCCAGCGTCCGCCGGGTCAGAACACCCACCAGATGTTTGCGGAATTCAGCGGTGCCGCGCATATCGTCGATCGGCGAGGCCAGCTCCATCGCCAGCTTGGCGGCATTCTCGATCGTCGCGGCCTCGAACTTCTTGCCGATCAGCGCCTGCGAGGCCTTGGCGGCGAAAAGCGGAGTCGCCGCGACCGCGCCCAGCGCGATGCGCGCCGCGGTGCACTTGTCGCCCTCCAGCGTGATCGCGCTGCCGACCCCGACCACCGCGATATCCATCTCGTTGCGCGGAATGAAGCGCAGGTAAGCATCGGCGCTGTGCTTCGCCGGCGCCGGGACCAGCAGCTCCACCAGCAGCTCGCCCGGCTGAATCACGGTGCGCCCGGGCGACACCACGAACTCCTCGACCTTGACCTGGCGCTCACCCTTGGGGCCGACCAGGCGCGCGGTCGCGCCCAACGCAATCAGCGCCGGAGTGGTATCAGCCGCCGGCGAGCCGTTGCAGAGATTGCCGCCGACCGAGGCGCGGCTCTGGATCTGCAGCGATCCGATCAGATGGGCCGCTTCGACCAGTCCCGGGTAATGGCGGCGCATGGTCTGGTTCTCGAAAATCTCGATACACGGAACGGCCGCTCCCAGGCGCAGGCCGGATTTGGCGTCGAACGCAATCCCGGTCAGCTCCGGGATATGCTTCACGTCGACGACATAGGCGGGCTGCCGGGTTCCGGCGCGGAGCTGAATCAGGATATCGGTGCCGCCGCACAGCGGCCGTGCTTTTTCGCCATACTCGGCGAGCATTCCGATCGCCTGTTCGAGCGAAGTCGGGGCTTCATATTGAATCGCGTGCAAGTTGGCCTAAGCCTCCCTCAAGAAACTTTGGATGTCCGGTAACCGGTTTCCGGTGCAGTATCCCTCACAGGATAGCCCACCTAACAGCCTTACGAAAAGCGCTCCGGATCGACTGGCGCGGGTCAAGTTTGTATGGGCACGCTGACTCCCTCCCCCAAAACAGAGGGGAGTCAGTAAGCTCGACCCCAGGGAGCCGACTTAGTCGCGAAAGCCGAAGCGTGCCACCTTGGCGGCGGCGGCGCGAGCCAGCACCGGCGCTTCGTTGACCATCACGGCGTAGCGTTCATCGGTGGTATCGCCGCGTGCATAGCGGGCGTAAAGCTGCTCGACCACGGTCGCGGTCTTCCAATGCGCCCAGGCGACATAGAAATCGATCGCGCCGAGGTCGCGGCCGCTGCACTGTGCGTAGCGCTCGGCCAGTTCGGCGCGCGTCATGAAGCCCTCGCGCAGGGTATGGTTCTCGGCCGGATTCAGCGCCAGCAGATCGGCCGGATCCGAGCGATCGCGCCAGTAGGCCAGCGCGATGCCGACGTCGACCATCGGATCGCCGAGCGTCGACATCTCCCAGTCGAGCACCGCGACCATCCGTCCGGGGTCGTCCGCCGCGACCATCACGTTGTGCAGGAAGAAGTCGTTATGGAGCAGCACCGGCGGCTGTTCGCGCGGCAGGTTGGCGGCGAACCACGCGCCGAGGCGATTCATCAGCGGGACCTCGCGAGTCTTCGCCCGCTCCCATCGTTCCATCCAGCTTTTGACTTGCCGCTCGAAGAAGCCGGCCGGACGACCGAGCGCGCCGAGACCGATACGCTCGTAATCGACCTGATGGAGATCGGCCAGCGCGTCGATGAACGCCGCGGAGACCTGGCGGCGCGCCGCGGCCGACTCGGCCAGCACGGCCGGCAGCGGCTCGCGCTTCTTGATTACGATTCCGCGCCGCCGCTCCATGATGAAGAACGGCGCGCCCACGATCGCCGGATCGTCGCAGAACAGGATCGCACGCGGCGCCGGCGCGAACTCCTGCCACAGCCGCGACAGTACGCGGTACTCGCGGCCCATGTCGTGCGCCGATTTCGGCAGCACGCCATGCGGCGGCCGGCGCATCACCCATTCGCTGTCACCGAAACGCAGCAGGTAGGTGAGATTCGAATGGCCGCCGCGGAATTGCCAAACGGCGAGGGCGGTGGCCTCGGCGCCCGGGATACGTCCGCGCAGATAATTCGCGAGCCGCGCGCGATCGAAGTCGTCTTCGGCGCGGACTTCGCCGTACTCGGCTTCGATCGCGGATTCGATAGCGGCGGTCATCGTGTGACGACTAGCTTTTCCAGCGCCGCAACTCGCGGCGCGCGATCCCCATGCGATGGACCTCGTCGGGACCGTCGACGATCCTGAGCGCGCGGCTGTCGCGCCAGAAGCGCGCGATCGGCGTGTCGTCGCTGACCCCCATCGCGCCGTGCACCTGGATGGCGCGGTCGAGCACTCGCATCACCATGTTCGCCGCCATCACCTTGATCATCGAGATTTCCTGGCGCGCCTCGCGCTTGCCGGCGGTATCCATCTTCCACGCCGCATGCATCACCATCAGCCGCGTCGCGTCGATCTCGATGCGCGACTCGGCGATCCATTCCTGGATATTGGCCTTGTCGGCGAGCAGGCTGCCGTGGGTGAAGCGGCTGTTGGCGCGCTTGCACGCCAGCTCGAGCGCGCGCTCGGCGACTCCGATCGATCGCATGCAATGATGGATGCGGCCGGGACCGAGCCGCGCCTGCGCGATGGCGAAGCCGTCGCCCTCCCCGCCGAGCAGATTGGCGGCTGGCACGCGGCAGTCTTCATAGCGAATCTCGCAGTGACCGCCGCCGCCGGTATGACCCATCACCGGCACCGGGCGGATGATGTTAAAGCCGGGAGTGCCGGCCGGGACAATAAGCTGGCTGGCGCGGCGATGGGGCGGCGCGGCGGGATCGCTCACCGTCATCACGATCGCGAACGCCGCGTGCATCGCGCCGGTGGTGAACCATTTGTGGCCGTTGATCACGTAGTCGTCGCCGTCGCGGACCGCGCGGGTCTGAAGCTGGGTGGGGTCGGAGCCGGCGGTCTCCGGCTCGGTCATCGAAAAGCAGGTCCGCATGGTGCCTTCGAGGCACGGCTTGAGCCAGCGCTCCTTTTGCTCGGGGGTGCCGAACTCGGCGAGGATTTCCATGTTGCCGGTGTCGGGCGCCATACAATTGAAGGCGCGCGGACCGATCGTGCTGCGTCCCATGATCTCGCACAACGGCGCGTACTCGTGATTGGTCAGCCCCTTGCCCCAGTGCGAATCGGGCATGAAGAAGTTCCACAGCCCCTCGCTTTTGGCGCGGGCGCGGATGTCCGTGACGATCGGCGGCTCGCGATGCTCGTCGCCCGAAGCGGCGACCTGTTGCTCGGCGAGCGCTTCGGCGGGATAGACGTGCTGCTCCATGAAGGCAGTGACGCGGCGGCGCAAGTCGTCGACGCGGGGCGAGAACGAGAAATCCATGATCACTCCGTCTCAGGCGTATTTTGCGATCACTTCGCGGCCGAACTCTGAGATCAGCTCGCGGCCGTCGGTGCCGTTGACCCGCACCACGAATTGGGTGATTCCCGCCTGCTCGAGGGCCTTGATGCGCTCGATGATCTCGGCGGCCGACCCGGTCAGGCTCATCTCGCGGATCAGATTCTCGGTCATGTATTGCTCTTCGCCGGGTTTGAGGAAAATCAGATGGCCCCAGTGGATCTCCTGGAAGCGCTTCTCCAGCGGGGTCTTCATCTTCATCAGGTATTCGCGATGATACTTCTCGACCAGCGGCTGCAGCTTGGGCGTGCCGAACCGGCTGAGCGGAATTTCGCCCGGCTGCCAGTAAGGATGGAGCGCGACCGCCGAATGCGGCCCCACCCGGCTCAGCACCCGCGCCGAGGTCAGCGATTCGCCCGGCCGCAGCACGCAGGCCGAGGCCAGCGCGACGGCGGCCTTGATCGCGCCGCGCCGCCCGCTGCCGTCGGCCGCCTGGTTGATGCGCGCGAGGCCTTCGCGCACCGCCTCTACTTCGCATCCGGCGTAAATCCAGCCGTCGCCGATTTCGCCGACCAGCTGCTGCATCCGCGGCGCGTTGGCGGCAAGATAGATCGGAATCCGGTCGCGGATATTGATGAAGCCCATCTCGGGATGGAGAAACTTGATGGCGCGGACTTCTTCGCCCTCGCGGTAGTTCGCTTCGCGCCCGGCCAGCAGGTCGCGGATGATCGTGATGTCGTCGCGAACCTCGCGGCGCGACCGCGGCCCCATCCCCATCACGTTGCGGCCGGTGAAGCCGGCGCCGGCGCCCAGGATAATCCGGCCCGGCGCGATTTCGTTGAGCGTCGCCATCGCATTGGCGGTAATCGGCGCGATGCGATTGCCGGCGATCAGCACGAAGGTGCCGAGCTTGATGCGCCGGGTGCGGTCGGCGGCCAGCGCCATGGTGGCGAAAACCTCGCTGTAACACAGGTGCGAGTCATCGAACCACGCGTTGGCGAAGCCGTATTCCTCGGCGCGCCGGACGTCTTCCCAGGCGCGAATGTAGCTGGGAAAGCTGATACCGAATTCCATGGCTCCTCCTGCGCAAGCGCTCCGTATCCCGAAACAATCACAAGCGCTAATCGCAACGCAATCTGCTACAGCCTGAGCCATGAAGATCGGACTGGCGGCGCTCGGGACGCTTCCGCAAAGCGTTCGCGGTTATTGCATTTGGGTGCCACTTGCCGGATACGATCATCCAGTCTGAACCAGTGCCGGGTTCCCCGGTACCTTACAAATTCAGAGCGAAGGAGATCGTCATGAAACTTTTTTTGACCCCAGGCGCGTGTTCGCTGTCGCCACATATCGCGCTGCGGGAGGCGGGATTGCAGTTCGATTTTGAGCAGGTTGATCTCAAGACCAAGCAGACCAAGAGCGGGGCGGATTATCGCAAGGTAAATCCCAAGGGTTCGGTGCCGGCCCTGCAGCTCGACAACGGCCAGGTGCTGACCGAAGGGCCCGCGATCGTGCAGTACATCGCCGATCAGAAGCCCGCCTCAAAGCTCGCACCGGCGGCCGGAACCTTCGAGCGCTCGCGCCTCCAGGAGTGGCTCAACTACAACTGTTCGGAGCTGCACAAGATGTTCGGGCCGTTGTTCAATCCGGCGACGCCCGCAGATCAGCAGCAGGCGACGAAGGCCGCAATCGGCGCCAAATTTGATTTCGTCAACCACAGCCTTGAGGGCAAGCAGTTCCTGCTGGGCGATACCTTTACGGTGGCGGACGGTTACCTGTTCGTGATCCTGACCTGGGCCAAGCATGTCGGGATGGATTTCAGCAAATGGCCGGCGCTCAGTTCATTTTTCGATCGCGTCGTCGGGCGTCCGGCGGTGCAGGCGGCGATGAAGGCCGAGGGACTGATCAAATAGACGGCGACCAGCAAGCTTCCATCAAAAAAGCGGCGAGCCGGGAATTCCCGCGCTCGCCGCTTTCTTTGGCAATGAAAAGCTCTTTAGGCGGCTAACGCCACAGCTTCTTGCTGGCGAGCGCGGCACCCTCCGCGAGCATCGCCAGCTTCGCCCATGCGATCGACGGATGGAGCCGGCCACCGAGGCCGCAATCGGTGCCGGCGATTACATTCTCGCGCCCGACCAGGTTGGCAAATCTCACGATTCGCTCCGCAACCAGTTCCGGATGCTCGACCACGTTGGTCGCATGGCTCACTACTCCGGGGATGAGAATTTTGCCCGGCGGCAGCTTGACGTCCTGCCAGACCGTCCATTCGTGCTCGTGACGCACGTTGCCCGCCTCGACCGAGTAGGCGCCGGCATGAACGCTCAGCACCAGGTCGACCACGTCGCGCAGTGCGATGTCCGTGGTATGCGGCCCGTGCCAGCTTCCCCAACAGATGTGATATCGCACCCGCTCCTCGGGCAATCCGCGCAGCGCATGATTCAAGGCCTCGACGCGTACCCGGGCATATTTTTTGTAGAGCTCGAGCGGCGGCTCCGGAACCGCGGCATCCCACGTATCCGGCATCCCCGGATCGTCGATCTGCAGGATCATGCCGGCCTCGACGATCGCCTTGTATTCCTGGTGCATCGCGTCGGCGATCGCGGACAGGAAATCCTCCTCGCGCTGGTAGTAACGGTTCTGCGAACGTTCGATCACGCCCGGCGAAGCCGAGCACATGAAGGCCTCGGCGACGCCCGCCGCAGCCATCGCCGCCTTCAGGTTGCTGATGTCGGCTTGCAGCGCCTCCTGACCGGCATAACTGATCGGCTCGGTGCATGCCGGTATCTTGCGGGCGGTGATGCTGCCGCCGAAGCCGATCGCCTGCGGATCCTGGTAGAACTCCCGGAATTTGCCGAAGTCCCGCCGCTCGTGGAAGCTGCCGAAGGTAATGCCCCCGGCCTTGAAGTGCATCGCCTCGGACATCGACACTCCGCCGGTAAAGCCCTTGAGCCGTGGATAGATGTAGGTGAGCCAGGGCGCGTAGTCCGTGGTCTGGCCGGTCGATTTGCCGAACTCGCCATCGTCAGGGATGTCGACGCCGGCTTGCTTCTGTTGGGCGAGGACTTCCGCAACCGCCGAGGTGCAGCGACTGGACAGGGGTTTGCGATCCTTGAGCTTGCCCGCATCCTCGGAATGATACAGCTCGATCAGATCTTTGGGGCGCGGCAGGCTGCCAGCATGAGTGGTGAGAATGCGGTTGGTGCTGCGTTTCATGTGTCCTCCGAAGGTTCGATCGATGCGCCGGCCTCTGTCCGTGGATCGCGCCTGAGATCGAACGAACCCCGATTCTTCGGCAGGTTACGGAATACGTCAAGCCAACGCGGCGCGCCAGGGTCGGCCATCGCCGCCCCGCCCGGAGCGTAACCGGGAAGTCGGAGGCTTGAAACAGAGGATGGGGCGTAGCAATGAATACGGCGCGGGATTGCGATTTATCGGGCGGTCTATCAGCCTGATAGGCCACCAGAGGCAGTCATGATCGATAGCGAACAGGAACTGATTTCGAGGGCGACCGGGTTAAGGGCGCTGCTCGAAAAGAATGCGGCGCAGAGCGAGGCGGAGCGCCGACTCGTCGAGGAGAATATGCGCGCGCTCGATAGCGCCGGGCTGATGGAGATCATGCTGCCGCGGCGACTCGGCGGGCAGGGCGCCTCGATGGCCACGATGCTGCGCGCGTCGGCCGAGCTGGCGAAGGGCTGTCCCTCGACCGCGTGGGTGCACGCGGTGATGAATATCTCGGCGTGGTTCGCGACGCGCGCGTCCGCGCGGCTCCAGCAGGACATCTTTCGCGATACCGTCCAGCCGCGTCTTTGCGGCTCGCTCGAGCCGACCAAAACGGTCCGCGCGGTCGAGGGCGGCGCGATCGTCAGCGGGCGCTGGGATTTCACCTCGGGATGCTGGCATGCCAACTGGTGTATCTGCGGCGTGCCGATCGCCGACGCGGCCGGCAACTTCACCGACGTCGGCTGGGCGTTCATCCCGATGGCGCAGCTCAAGATTGTCGATTCATGGTACGTCGCCGGGATGAAGGGCACCGGCAGTTGTATGGTCGTCGCCGACGAGTTGTTCGTGCCGGCCCATCGCCTGATGTCGCTGCGCGGCGAACATGTTGATCAAGACTGGATGACCCGCAATCGGCCGGAGCCCTGCGACTTCTGGCCGCTCAAGCCGGTGCTGGTGCTGGGCCTGATCGGTCCAATCCTGGGCATGGCCGAAGGAGCGCTGGAAGCGGTTGCGGCGCAGACGCAAACGCGCGGAATCAAGTACACGGTTTACACCCGCAAATCGGACTCGCCGGTGGTGCAGCATCACTTCGCCAAGGCGGCCTTGATGATCGACAGCGCGCGCTTCCATATCCTGCGCGCGGCGGCCGACGTCGATCGCGCCGGCGAGGGCGTCGAGATGGATCCGATCGTGCGGGCGCGCGTGCGTGGCGATTGTGGCTACGCGTCCGACCTGGCGCGCGAGGCGGTGGAACTGCTGGTCTCGATCGCCGGCGGCACAGCCTTCCCTGAAACCGGCCAGATTCAGCGCTACTGGCGCGATATCGGGGTGGCCAGCCGCCACGCCTCGCTCACTGCCATGACGGATTTCGAAATCTACGGCCGCGTGCTTCTGGGCCGCGACTCGAACATCACGCACATCGTGTGACGCGGCGCAGCATTCCCGTTCGAACGCTCCAGCCGCGCGCTTGCGCGGGTCGGCCCGAGCGGCGAGTCACCGACGCGAAGTGAAATTCTTGAAGTGAGGCATCACTTCGCGCGCGAACAATTCCATCGAATGGCGCGCCACCTTCGGGTCCATCCCGGGCAATCCGAGCGAGGGCGACATCTCATCCATCGGATGCGTCCTGAATAGTTCCTCGAGCTGTTTGATGATCGCGTCGGGCGAACCGATGAAGGCGGGGCCGTAGGGACCGCGTCCGGTCTTGCGCAACTCGCCGAGCGGCGGAACGCTCAGGTCCGGCTTTCCCGATGCGCCCAGCGGAGCCGAGGTCCGCCTGAGCAGCGTGTCGGCCTCGATCATCGCGTAGTGCTTTTCCATGTAATAGTGGATGTGCGGTTCCGCTTCGTCCCAGGCCTTCTCCGTGGTTTCGGCGACGTGCACGATCTGATGCATCGAGCGTTTGAACTGCCGCGGATCGTGTCCCGCCTTACGCAAGGCGTCGTCGTAGAACTCCTGCATCTCGGCGGGCGGCGTGGCGGCGAGATGATAGCCGCCGGCGCCCGCTTCGGTGAGCGCCTTGGGGCCGAAGGCCGCGACCCACAACGGGAACGGCTTCTGCACCGGCCGCGTGGTCATGCGGATGTTTTTGAAGTGGTAATATTTTCCGTCGTGATCGAAGGCGTCCTCTTCGAAGCATCTTCTGATCAACGCCAGACCTTCATGCATCCGGGCACGGCGCTCGCCGTAGGGGACGCCGAAGGTGCGGCATTCGTCCGGGCTGCCACCCGGGCCGACGGCGAAATCCAGGCGGCCGTTGGACAGGATATCGACGGTCGCGGCGTCCTCGGCGGCCTGCACCGGATTATGCAGCGCCAGCAGGTAGATCAGCGTGCCGACCCGAATGCGCTCGGTGCGCGCCGCGATGGTCGCCAAAATCGGGAACTGCGACGGCGACCATCCGCATTCCATGAAGTGATGCTCGCTGGTCCAGATGTGGCTGAAGCCGAGCTTCTCGCCGAGCACGGCGTTATCGACATAGCTCTGGTAGACCTCGTGGTCCGGACGGCGCCACTTGGGAGGGTTGCGAATAATCAATATGAGGCCAAAGTCCATCGGCGTATTTCTCCGTGAAGTTTCAAAGCGCCGTGGTCGCTCGCTTCAACAGCCTCGGCAACCAAACTTCATTTGCGGCACGACTGCAATCTTTTGGCGCGCCTTCTCCAGATAGGTCAACATTCCAGGCATTGCAAGTCTCTAACGCATCGTGGCCGCGCAATTGCGCTCGGCGCCGCTGCGGCGCGGTTCTGACAGGCGCAAACGAAAACCTGCCTTTAGTTCGATATATCGAGTCGATATATCGTAATGCTGTAGATGAACGCGATGGAACCGAACCGGGCAAAGGCGCGAACGGCGACTGACAGGAAACGGGCGCGCGAAAATCACCGCCGCCGCGTCGCGAACTGAGTCAGGGCCGGCTGCGGCAGTAGGCAATGAGTACCATCGTCAGCAGAGCCATGAAGGTTGCCGTCGTCGCGCTGATTCTCGGCGCCGGCTATTACCTGGGCGGCAGGTATCTGTGGCCTGCTCCCGATACCACGACGATCCGGACCGTCGGCATCATCGAAGCGCCTGAGGTGAATATTACCAGCCGCATCGCCGGCCGGATCGTGCAGTTTGACCTGCTCGAGGGCGATACGGTCGCGCGCGGCCAGGTCGTCTGCCGCATCGAGGAAGTCGACATCAAGAACCAGCTCGCCAAGGCGCGCGGCGATCTCCAAAACGCCGAGGCCACGCTGCGCAATGCGCAGATCACGAGTGCGCGTACCGACCGGCTCTACGCCGAGAAGGTGGTATCGGCCAAGGAGCGCGACGACGCGCACGCGACGCTCGACAGCGACCGCGGCGCGGTGGTGGCCGCCAAAGCCAACGTGCAGTATTACGCTGACCAGTTAAACGACACCGTCATCCGCGCGCCGATCTCCGGCACCGTGGTGAGCAAGAATCTCCAGATCGGCGAATGGGTCACGCCGGGAACGCCCATCCTGACGGTCGACGATCTCTCGACCATCTGGGCGCGGGTTGATGTGCAGGAAACTGACCTCGGCGCGATCCACGTCGGCAGCCCCGCGCAAGTGACCTTGCCGACCCATCCGCCGCTGGAGTTTACCGGGCAGGTGATGGCGATCGGGCAGGAGGGGCAGTTCGCGACCCAGACCGACGTGCGGCGCGGACGCCAGGACATCCGCACGTTTTATGTGAAAGTGCGGGTCTTGCAGCCGAGCGGACAGGTAAAACCGGGGATGACCGCCGAGGTCACATTTGCGCGCGACAATGGAATCGCAATCAGCAGCAATACGGGCACGCGAGCTCACTAAGCGCTTCGGCGCGTTCACCGCCGTCGATCACGTGACCTTCGAGGTTCGGCGCGGAGAACTTTTCGGCCTGCTCGGACCCAATGGTGCCGGCAAGACCACGCTCAGCCGGATGCTTACGACGCTGATCGCGCCAACCTCAGGACAGGGATTCGTCGCCGGCTTCGACGTTGCGCGCGATCCCGAGCGCGTGCGCAAGGCGATCGGCGTCATCCCGCAGGCGCTGACTTCCGACCTCGACCTCACCGGATGGGAGAACGTCGATATCTACGGCGGCTTCTACAATCTCAGCCGGCGCCAGCGGCGCGAGCGCGGACAGCATCTGATTCATATGGTGGGGCTGACCGAGCGCGCCAACGATCTGGTGCAGACCTACTCGGGCGGGATGCGCCGGCGGCTGGAAATCGCGCGCGGGCTTATTCATTCGCCCGAAGTACTGTTCCTCGATGAGCCGACGATCGGACTCGATCCGCAAAGCCGGCGCGCCGTGTGGGAGTTGCTCGAGCAGTTGCGGCGCGAGACCGGGCTTACGATTTCGCTCACCACGCATTACATGGACGAGGCGGAAACCCTGTGCGACCGCATCGCGATCGTCGACGCCGGCAAGATTATCGCGATCGGAACGCCGGCCGAGCTCAAGGCGAAGGTCGAGGGCTCGGATCGGATCGAACTCGAAGTGCAGGGCGACGTCGAAAAGACCGTCGCGGTGCTGCGCGGCCAGCCCGGCGTCCACGACGTCAGGTGCGATCCTGACGGAGCGATTATCGTCTCAGTCGACGATGGCGCGCACGCGATGCCGAAGATTATCGGCGAACTCGAAAGCGCCGGCGCCGCGGTCTCCTCGATCAAGCTGGAGCGGATGTCGCTCGAGGACGTTTTCATCCGTTTCACCGGGCGGCGGCTGCGCGACGAACCGGCGCGCAAGGGCGGTTTCTTTAGTTCGAGCTTCGGAATGCCGATGCCGCCGGGACGCTGACGGAGACTTGTCATGAGAAAAACCTGGTCGATTATGCGGCGCGACCTGCTCAAGCTGGGGCGCAATCCGCTCACCGTCTTCACCAGCGTGCTGCTGCCGATCATCTATTTGGTGATCTTCGGCAACTCGTTCCAGGGCGTGCTCAAACATCTGCCGGTGGTGATCGTCAGCCAGGACAACGGTCCGTATGCGATTCGCGTGATGGAGCAGATGCAGGCGCTGGCCGCCGGCCCCAAGACCATCGCGATCACCTACCAAAGCGACCCCGGCACCGCGATCCGCGAGGTGCGCGACGGCGTCTACAAGGCCGCGCTGATCATCCCGCCGGGCTTCAGCCACAACATCGCCGAAGGCCGCATCGGTGAGATCGGCCTGTTCACCGACAACGTCGATACTATCAGCGCCGCGACCCTGACCGGCGTCTTCAGCCAGGCCACCGCCGCGATCCGCGCCGGTTACGTCACCGCGCGCGAGCCCAAGCTCGACCGGATCGTATTGCGGCCGAGCAACCTGTTCACCACCGTCGATTACGACCGCTCGCTGATTCCGGGCGTGATCGTGATGGCGTTGTTCATGGGCTCGCTGACCTCGGGCGTTTTCAACTGGGTGATGGACCGCTTCATGGGCATCACGGAGTGCTACCTGGTGACGCCGCTGTCGCGATGGAACCTGGCCGCGGGCGTGCTGGGCTCGAGCGTGCTGGTGACCAGCGTCGCGTCGGTAATCGTGCTGGCGGTGGGATTGCTGATCACCCGCACCACCATCACCGGCGGCGCGCCGGCCGCCGCGATGCTGGTCGGGGTAATTGTGCTTGGGGCGACCGGGATCCTCGCGATGACCTTCGTGGTGCTGGCGCGCGCCAACAATCCGCGCATCGTGGGAGTGTCGGCCGGCTTCCTTAACGTGATCCTGTTCTTCCCCAGCGGCGCGATCTATCCGATCGAGAGCTTTCCGCCGTGGTTGCGGACCTTCGCGCACTTCAATCCCGAGACCCATGCGGTGAGCGCGCTCAAATCGATCCTGTTCAAGGGCGCAAACTTCGCTGCGATCTCCGGCGACCTGGGGTTTCTGATGGTCTTCACCGCGATCATGCTGATGCTTGCGAGTCTGACGATAAAGCGCACCCTCTAGCGATCGGGGCGGGTTTCACCTGCCCGCGTCTGCGCCGAGGCCGAGAACCTGGCAAACCGTCCTGGCGATCATGAGTTCTTCATCGGTGTGAATGACACGCACCGCGACCCGGCTGGCCGCGCCAGAAATCACCCCCGCATTGGCTGCGTTCCGTTTTTCTTCAACTTCGATTCCAAGGAAGCCCAGCCCATCGCAAATTCGCGCGCGCACCGGGGGCGCATGCTCGCCGATGCCGCCGGCGAACACCAGCGTGTCGAGTCCGCCCAACGCCGCCGCGAAGGCGCCGATCCATTTCTTGACCTGGTAGCAAAACAGCGCGATCGCTTCGGCCGCCCGCGCGTCCTGCGCTTCAATCGCGAGCAAATCACGCATGTCGGAACTGGTCTCCGACACGCCGAGCAATCCGGACTGGAAATTGACCAGCTGGTTGAACTGCTGCGCGCTCATTTGCTCAGTGCGCGCCAGATACCAGTTCAGTCCGGGATCGAGATCGCCCGAGCGAGTGCTCATCGGCAGCCCGGCGGTCGGGGTGAAACTCATGCTGGTGTCCACTGATTTGCCGTGATGCACCGCGGCCAGACTCGCGCCGTTGCCGAGATGGGCGAGGATGACGCGGCCTTGTGCGGCCTCCGATCCGGCGACGCGAGCCAGTTCTTCCATCAGAAACGCGTACGACAAGCCGTGAAACCCGTAGCGTCGCACGCCCTGCGCCTGGTAGCGGCGCGGGATCGGCAGCAGTTGGGCCACTTGCGGCAAGTCATGATGAAAAGCGGTGTCGAAACAGGCCACCTGCGGCAGGTCGGGAAAGCGGCGATGAAACGCCTGGGTCAGCAGAATCTCCTCCGGCAGATGCTCAGGATCGAATGGATCGAGCCGGTGCAACTCCTCGACCATCGCGGCCGTGATTCGCTGCGGCGCGCTATACTTCGGCCCGCCGTGCACCACGCGATGGCCGACCGCGGTCAAAGCGCCACCGCCGCTGCCTGCAGCCAGCCAATCCATCAACACCTTTACTGCTTCGGTATGGTTCGGCACCGACAACGTTCGGGAAAAGCTCTCCGAACCTTTGACGGCGAAGGTCGCATCCGGCAGGCCGATCCGTTCGATACTTCCGTCCAGCGCGCGATGCAGCGAGTGGCCGACTTCAAACAACGCGAACTTGATGCTCGAGGAGCCGCCATTGATCGTCAGGACGCGCGAGTTGGTTGACGTCATTGGTAAGCCGGCGGGATGAGTACCCCGCAGATGGTGGAGGCGGGGGGAATTGAATATCGCCGGAAATGCTCCATTGTGACTTACAATTTTCCAACCAACTAGAGCGGTTACCCCGAAAATTACCCCCAAGGCTTCGTTCTTACTCGACTTCCGAGGGGGGCTCCGTCCCGCCAATCGCGATTCGCTAGCTTACCATGCCTGCCGCCTGACGCTGAGTGTGGCCGCGCGGCATCATTCCATTTTTAGAAGACGCGCTACGGGTGGTCTTCACCCCGGTTCTTCCTTTTGAAAGGGCAAATGAATTCCTTTTGCATAGGTTCCAAGGCCGAGCGAGAGATCCCTTGCCGGGCGGGTACCTTGCCGCCTACAGGTCCTACAAAACGACGGTAGCGTAGCCTCTCTCCGATGCGCGGGTCCCATTTTGGGGGATATCTTCTTCTGAGTGAGCGCCATTCTCGTTTTCACCGCACCGCTGGGCCGGCTACCCCTGTAGGTTTCGTCGGAAGGAAGCTATTCTCGCGAACATCTCCTGGACAAGGGGGCTTCGTTATGGGACCGCTCATCGCGTGGAAGGCGCGAGGTGCTCTCGTACTGGCCGCGTGCTGCTTGCTCGCAGCATGCGCACCGAACCGAGCGCAGTGGATGGCGAAGGCCGCCAACCAGCAAGCTCGGTCAGCTACTGCGGATATTGCCCCGCCCGACCAGTTCAAGGCCATCGCTTTAGACGGAGCCAACCAGCTAGATGCTTTGCGCACGTTTGTTTTTCATCGCTTCGCTCAAGACCAAAGCCTTCCCGCTAAGGTGCGAACGAGGGCTAGCAATGATGAAATCGACTCCGCCACCATAAGCTATCGGCTGCGAGAAATTGCTGGCAGTCAGACGGACCAGGGTTTTGTCACTGCGGTGTTCGCCCTGTGCGACGTCAATTCCAAAAGGGCAAGCGCCAACCTGGGGCCGACGCTGACGCGGCTCGGAGAGGGCGCAGCCAACGACCCCGCCTTCCCGGCAAGCATCCGCCCACAGGTCGCCACGTATTGGGAAACATTCGGCGCGAGGCTGACAGCGGTGCCCGATAAGTGCGCACGGGCGGAGCAGGCAATCGCCGAGGCGAGCCAGCAGGAGCAGCAAGCCGAAGCGAATCATCAGGCGAACGTAGCCGCCGCTGCGAATGTTGCGACGGCTTTACTGGTAGGGGCAGCTATCCTTGGCGGTGCCGTAGTGCAGGCCAATGCCGCCGCACAGCAGCAAAATCAGGCGGCGTTCCAGCAATGGCAGACTCAGGTGCAGCTACAGAACATCGACGCTGATCTTCGCCGGCAAAATTATCTTCTTCAGCAGCCATCGTATAACCCCTCCTTTCCAGCACCCGCCCCGCCGATACAGCCTCCGTGACGTGGCTCGGCCTGCATCATAGGTTCCAAGGCGGATTTCGTCCTCAGTCAGGGGTAACCTGCCTGAGGTCCTGCGGGCCAAAACGTAGGGTCTCTGAACGAACCCCACATTGAAGGAGCGCCGGTGAAACCAGGAAAATTCCCAGAAATACCCGAGAGGGTCATGAAGAGACAGGCGGAATTAAAGGCGCGTCTTAAAGGCTGGGCTTTGATCGTGACCATGTGCCTGTTGGGGGCTGTCTCGGTCGGCTGTATTATCTGGTTCATGGCCGCTTATTTCGTCCCCGCGTTGAGCAGTGGCGGCGATACCATCCAGCGGCTTGGGCTAGTCGGTGCCTACGACTACTACGCTGAAGTTTTTCGGAAGAGCGTCAACAGCTTAGAGCCAGTCGATCGTTTGTTTTTGCAAATCACGATTATTTCCCTCCTAATGGCGTGGATCGTTGGATCACATCTAGACCGCTTCGGCAAAGACCTGCAGGGCCAGCTTGATAACCTGGCCGAGCAACTGAACGAAGTGAAGGACAATCTGGCGAGTATGAGACGGCCGTAGACAGGCTCCGACCTCTGAGGGGAGATGGTCGGGCACGATCCAAACCCCTAGCGCCAAGAGGCGCACAAGATGCTCTGGACATTGTTCGAGATAGCGGTCGTGATCGTCGCGATAGCAATGGTTCCTGCAGCAATCTTGGCAATCTGGTTCTTGCTCCCGTGGCTTTGCCTACTGATCGGTGCGTTAGCGTGCGCCATCTGGCTTTATGACGGTTGCCCTAACAATGGTTGGCTAGAAGGTTTCGGCCTCGGCGGAGGAGGCATTGGCCTGCTACTCTTGTATTTGCAGGGGTATAACCTTGATTGACTGGCCTGCCGGCAGGCGGTGTTGCCGGGCCGTGGGCCGCTCTAACCAGACGGACGTTCGTGTTTAAGCCTCGTTCCAATGGCAAAGTCTCACGGCGGGTATAGCCGTACGGCGCAGAAGCGGCGCCGGCGGGCAGCGGTGCTGTCGCAGAAGATGCGCCATGGCGATTCAGATGCTGCTTTCCGCCTTCTGCAACGTCGGCGGGCATTGCAAGGTATCGCGAAACGGGGCTGGGGATGGCGACTCTTGCTTGCGAACGGCGCGCGGCACCACAAGCGCGAACAGCGGCTCGCAGAGGCGGCTGTCGCTGCTGAGCACCAGAAGCTCGAAGCACAATGCACCGTGAAATCAGCCGCCGCCCTCTTCGCTTTGCGGGTACGGTACGGGAGGGGTGCGTTCGGCGGCGGTTATCGCGATGGGGAGTGCCGGCCGGTGGTGCCTGGTAGTCAGTGTCCTGTCTGCGCGTGGCGTTGGGGCAGCAGGGAGCCTCATCCGATTGTAATTCCCTAGGGGCCGCTGCGCTCATGCCGCCGCTGATTTCGGGAAGCCAGCCTTGAGTGTCCAGCCCGACTCGATCAGCCGGGATAAAGCCTCCAAGTGGGCCTCGATGGCCATGAGCAGGCTCGGCCACGGCTGGGTTGGTTCGTCGGCCTTGGCGCCCAGCTTGCCTACCATTAGGTCGCCGGTAGCAGGGTCGATTCGGAGAGCCACGCCGTAGCGCCGACAGGTTTCGAGGATGTTATAAGCGGGATGGCTTGGCTCGGGCAGAGGTCGCCGGCCATCGGCGCGGGCCAGCCGGTCGGTTTCAGCCCGTGCCTGTTCGGTGCGGAGACAGGTGAGCAGCGCGGCCTTATTGACGCGGACGGCCGCCCGCAACTCGGGCGGGACAGCGCTCAGCGGTTTAGCGATGAGCTTGTCTCCCTCGGCCCGGAGCCGGATTCCGCGCCGGTTAAACTCGTTCAAAATAGTCTGTGGGGTCACTCGATTAGCCCCTCATCGTCTGCAGCGGCCAGCCGCTCGATTTCAGCCTCTTCCTGATGCGTGCCACGCGCTACCTCACTACCTTTCTGAAACTCTGACTCTATGGGGGTTTTGGTCATAGAGTTAGGGTCTTGACTCTTCGCAAAGTCCTTGTCTGGCAAGGGGTTTCTCATAGAGTCAGAGTTTTCCGGTTCGGTTGGCATAGAGTCTGGGTTCGGCAGAGAGACGAACCAGGCACCCCGACCCCCGAAATCCTGGCGGCGCGTCACAACTCCCAACTCGCTCCGGGCGTTCATCAGGTGGCCGTGCGAAATGCCGGCGCTTTTCGCCGTCCGATCAAGATCAGCGGCGGGATGCTCGCGCCCGTCGCTAAGCAGTCCCTGGATTAGCGCCTTGGCGGTTTCGAGCTTGTCGGGTTTCGGGCCGCGCGGCTTTGGTTCCTCTGCCAACAAATCGGCCGCCGAAAGTGCGACGTCGCCCGCGATCCATTCAACGTGCGCAACCTGGTCGCCCTCTGCTTGGACAAGCCGGAATGCGCGCGAGGGCGGAACGGGCGCGAGGTTATTCTTGATGCAGGCCAGAATGCGCCTGCCCGCATCTTTCGGATCGTTGGCGACCAAGAACGTAACGCGCGCCGTCGCGGTAATCCCTATCGAACCACCACCGCGATAGAGCGGATTTTCGCCTCCGCTCTTGTTTAGGTGCCGCACCACGATCACGGCGGCGCCAGTACGCTCCGCCATCGCCGCAAGTGGCGCGAGCGCACGGCGTATATCATGGTCCCGGTGGGAGTCGATTTGCTCGCCCAGGAAAGCGTTGAACGGATCGATAGCGACCAAAATCGCCCCCTCTGCGCTAACCGTTTTTTCGATCAGTTCCACATGCTTGGGCAGGGACAAGATGTTCAGGGCTGCGCCCTTTTTTTCCAGCAATGGCCCAACGATCCGAACGCGCGCGAGATTAGCGTCGGCCGCGCGTAGTCGCGGGACTATCGTCTGCTCCGGAGAATCTTCTGCGGAAATCAGCACGACCGAGCCGGCCGGACATGCACTGCCACCCGGCAACGCCCGGCCCCGCGAGACGTTCGCTGCCAACGTGGTAATAAGGGTCGATTTACCCTTGCCGGGATCACCCTCGAAAACGACGAGAGTGCCGCGCGGAATATAGCCCAGCCATAGCCAATCGACCGGGCGCTCTCGAACATCCGACGCGATAGTGCCCAGCACGGCGGCCGCCGGCTGAGAGCGCCGGAGTCCTGCGATCCGGTCCAGGGCCGAATCGATTATCCCATTCGCGTCGCCGCCCGCATTGTAGGTGTGGTTGGCGATGTCGATGCCTATCGAGGCGAGGCGGCGGAGCACCGCCTTATCGCGCACGATGCGCGCGTAGTGGGCGATGTTGGCGGCAGTCGGAACGCAGGCCGCCAGCTCGGCGATGTAAGCGCCCCCGCCGATGGTTTCGAGCAAGGTCTTGGTGGTCAGCGCGTTGGCCAGCGTGATCGCATCGATTGGCCGGTTGCGGTCGGCGAGCTCGACCATCGCACGGAAGATTTCGCGATGCGCGTCACGATAAAAGTCATCGCTGCGCAAATTCTCGACTGCGTGTTTGAGCGCTTCGTTGTCGAGCAGGACGGCGCCGAGCACGGACTGTTCAGCATCGAGATCGTATGTCTGCACTTGCGAGCGGAAGTCGCGGTCCACCGAACCGGCGCTCATCGCTGCTCACCCTCGCCAGCCTTGGCTAGTAGCGCGAGAATGTCGCTTTTACGCCAAGCGGTGGTGCGCGGGCCCAGTTTGAAGGGCTTCGGAAATTTTCCGGCCTTCACGCCGTTCCACCAGGTGGAGCGGGAAACTGGATAAAGCGTCAGGACTTGGGGAAGGCGAAGGAAGCCTTGCGATTCGGCTTCGGCGGCGTTCTGCATGAGACACTACCCTCTGTCGCGCCAAAAGAAGCGCGGCGGAAACACTGGCAGTTGTCTCTTCTGCTTAACGCCGAGAAGATAGGCTAATCCGGCTTGAAGGCCGGGACGCGATGGGCGCGACCCCTAGGCTACCGCCTAGCATCATAAAGGATACACGATTCGGTCCGGATAGGTCTAGTCAGCCTCAAAGAAGGCTACTGGCTAAATTAAACACCGGGGACGGGAAATTAGGATGGGCCCAACGCCGGCACCATTGCCCACCCATCGGCCCAAAGTAACCGGCCGACGGCCCGTCTATTGCTCGTCACATTACACTGTGGCCTACGCGGTTGCTCGGAAAGGAATAACGGCACCGCCGCTTGCCAAACCGTCCAGATAGTCAACCCAAGCCTGCATCATGCGGCGTCGCTCGGCCAGATATTCCGCTCGGTTGTACGCGTCTCGCACACCGTCGCGCTCGGCGTGCGCAAGTTGGCGCTCAATCGCGTCGCGCGGCCAACCCAATTCATTGAGCAGGGTTGAAGCTATAGTTCGGAACCCGTGGCCAGTCATTTCATCGGTGCGGTAGCCCATCCGCCGCAGCGCCGCAAGGACGGCGTTTTCGCTCAGCGGCCGGCTTGCCGTCCGAGCATTGGGAAATACATAACGCCCGGCCCCTGTCAGCGGCATCACTTCGCGCAAAACCTCGACAGCTTGACGCGAAAGCGGAACGATATGTTCCGTCCGCATCTTCATCCGCGCGGCCGGTATGCGCCATGTCGCGCCGTCCAAATCAAACTCGCTCCACTCGGCTTTCCGCAATTCGCCCGGCCGCACGAAAACCAGCGGTGCGAGGCGCAAAGCGCAACGCACCACAAAAGAGCCTTGATAGCCGTTGATCGAGCGCATCAGCGCTCCGACTTGCTTCGGCTCGGTCAGCGCTGAGTGATGGGTTTCTTTCACCGGCGGTAGAGCGCCACGTAGATCGCCAGACGGATCTCGCTGGGCGCGTCCGGTTGCTATCGCGTACCGAAAGACTTGCCCGCAGATTTGATGAACCCGATGCGCAGTCTCAAGCGCACCCCGCGATTCCACTCGACGTAGAGCGGTAAGTAGCTCCGCAGCAGTAATCTCGCCCACCGGACGACGGCCAAGCCAAGGGAACACATCACGCTCCATTCGTCGAATGATCGTGTTGGCGTGCGTTGGGGCCCAGTTCGCCGAAAACTTCTCGAACCATTCACGTGCTACCGCTTCAAGACTTCCGCTTTCCCGCTGCACCAAAGCGACCTTTGCGGCCCTGCGTTCAACGCTTGGATCGACCCCAGCAGCGATTAGCTTGCGCGCTGAATCGCGCTTCTCGCGAGCGAGCTTGAGACTGGTTTCGGGGTAAGTTCCCAGCGACAGCAGCTTTTCCCTACCCCCAAAGCGGTATTTCAGCCGCCACCACTTACCCCCGATAGGAGCGATAAGCAGATACAACCCGGCCCCGTCGAATAGCTTGCAGGGTTTTGTTGAGGGTTTCGCTTGGCGAATCGCGCTGTCGGTGAGCATCCGAGAGTTACCCCTTCGTCGTTCGGAATTACCCCGAAAGATACCCCCGGTTACCCCCGGCTGTCAACGGACGCGGATGGACGGTAAGGAAAGACGAAAGTAATAATTATGGCGGATTTTCAGCGTATTTCGGACGTAGTTGGACCGGACTAGATTGTAATATGGTGGAGGCGGGGGGAATTGAACCCCCGTCCGAAGGCCGCCCGGCTATGGTCACTACACGCTTAGTCCGCAATTTCTAGCTCGCCCGCCGAACGCCCACGGACGGGCTTTCGGCAGGCAAGCCGGTTTAAATTTCGGCCCGTTGCCCAACCGGCAAACGGCTCGAGCCTAGCCCACTAAATGACGTTCCGGCCCGCAGTCATGGGCGAACTGCGGCGGAACGCCGGCGGCCGTTAGGCCGCCAGTTGGTAACCGTTATTGTCTGCGGATAAATTTCGCAGTGCTGCTTGTTTAACGGGTCAACAGCATCCCGGCGTGCGACCATAACCCTCTTGTCTCCGTCGAACCCGTTTCGCCCCCAGGCCGACTCGTGAGGATTAGTGACGGTTACCTAATCAATATAAGGCTGCCGCAGCGATGGCACAACCCGCCGACGATTGGTGCGGATGCAACGGGAGCGGGTAGACTGCCGATGGCCGTCGGAGGTCACCGCGGCGGAGGTGCCCTGCATGTTGCCATCAGCCCAGCCACAATCGCGAGCCGAGGACGGCTTCCCGGCTCCTTATCGTCCGCCGATCGAGCCCGCGGTGGGGTTGTTTGTGCTGTTGCTGCTGGTGGCGGGATGCACCGCGGTGCTGCTGCCATTTGTGTCCGCGCTGATCCTGGCCGCGGTGTTGTGCTTTTCGACCTGGCCGGCGTTTGTAGAGCTGACCCATTTCGTGGGCGGCAGGAAGACGCTGGCCGCGATCACGATGGTCGTGCTGCTGGCGGCGGCGATTATTGTGCCCTTCGCGATCCTCGGTTCTCATTTGGTCGAGAACGTCGGGGCGGTGGTCGCCGCGGCCCATCGCCTGTTGGCGGAGGGTCCTCCACAGCCGCCCGCATGGCTCGGCAAAATTCCCTTGGTCGGTGCGCGCATTCGCGATTACTGGATCGACTTAAGCCAGGACGTCGCCAGCCAGGCCGCCGCCTTCGAACAGGTGATAGGCACGCTGGCGAAGTGGGCGCTCGAATTCGGCAAGCTGCTGGGCCAGGGATTATTAGAGATCGGCTTGAGCCTGATTATTTGTTTCTTCCTCTACCGCGACGGCGGCGCACTGTCGCAACGGCTCAACCAGGCAGTCTTTCGAATCTGCGGCAGCGAAGCCGAGCGCCTGGTTACGATCGCCGCGCTGACGGTTCGGGGCGTGGTCTATGCGATGATCGGCACTTCATTGATCCAGGGAGTGCTGTTCGGGCTGGGCTTCCTGGTGGCGGGAGTGCCGGGCGCCTTCGTGCTTGGATTCGCGACCTTCATCCTCTCCTTTCTGCCCGCCGGCACGCTGTTGATCTGGATTCCCGCCGCGATCTGGCTGTTCCGGCAGGACGCCGCGGCCTGGGGCGTGTTCATCGTGATCTGGGGAATTCTGGTCGGTGGCCTGCTCGACAATCTGCTGAGGCCAATCCTTATGCGCGGAGCCGGCTCAACCCCGATTATCCTGATTTTGCTCGGTATGCTCGGTGGCACGCTGGCGTTCGGTTTTGTGGGAATTTTCATCGGCCCGACGCTGCTCGCGATCGGCTACGGTCTGCTGCAGGTCTGGACCGACGGAGTGCTGGAGACTGCCGCCAAACCGGCGGTCGAGAAAGATCGTCCTGGCGCGGGCGATTAGGCAGGCCGGGGCGGGGCGGCTAGACTCGATCGCAGATGGCTTCCGAGGCCCAGCAACGCGCCCGCGACGGTTACGACCTGATCGTCGACAATCGCAAGGCGCGTCACGACTTCTTCATCGAGGAGACCCTCGAGTGCGGTCTCGCGCTGACCGGCACCGAGGTGAAATCGCTGCGCGCCCATCGCGCCAATCTCCGCGACAGCTACGCCCGCATCAAGGACGGCGAAGCGTTTCTGCAAGGCGTCCATATTTCGGCCTACGCGCCGGCCGGCCAGTTCAGCCATCCGGAGACCCGCCCGCGCAAGCTGTTGATGCATCGGCGCGAGATCGATCGGTTGTGGGGCCGGGTGCGCGAGCGTGGCTACTCGCTGGTCCCGCTCAAGCTCTATTTCAAGGACGGACGCGCCAAGGTCGAACTGGGGCTGGCCAAGGGCAAGAAGATGTACGACAAGCGCGAGGCGATCGCGCGCAAGACCACCCGCCGCGAAATCGAACGGATGCTGAAGTCGCGCAACCGCTGAATTAGAGGGCGGCGCGCAGCGACCTCCCCGCCTCAGCCTCTGGAGACTTCCGCCGTTGGTGGTACGGCCGCGGGCGCCTCGTTCAAGAGCGCCTGCAGACGGGCGATCCGGCGGCTCAGCGGCGGATGAGTCGAGAGCAGATTATCCCAAAAGCCCTCATCGTCGTCGCGCGCGCCCTGCAGCGGATTGACGATGAACAGATGCGCGGTGCCGCGCGAGGCGGTGCGCAGCGGCGACTCGACCTTGGCGATAGTTTGGAGCGCGCGCAGCAGCGCGCGCGGATTGCGCGTGAACTCGACCGAGGCGGCGTCGGCCAGGTACTCGCGCTGGCGCGACACCGCCATCGCGAGCAGTTGTGAGAAGATCGGCGCCAGCGCCGCCAGAATCATGACGGCGAGCAGAATCAAGGCGCCGCCGCCCCCGCCCTCGCTCGAATTGTCGCGCCGGCGAGTCGAGAAGCCGCCGAACCACATCCAGCGATAGGCGAAATCCGCCAGCATCGCGATGCCGCCGACCATCACCGCGATCATCATCATGGTGCGGATATCGTAATCGCGAATATGCGCCATCTCGTGCCCGAGCACGCCCTGCAACTCCTCGCGGTCCATCGTGTTGACCAATCCCTGGGTGACGCAAATTACGGAATGCGCAGGGTCGCGGCCGGTGGCGAAAGCGTTGGGTGCGGGATCGTCGATCAGGCAGGCGCGCGGCACCGGCATCCGCGCCGCAATCGCCATCTCGCGGATCACGTCAAGCACCATCTGATGCTGCGCGGTGTCGGGGGCCAGCTCGCGGGCGTGCACCGAAGCGAGCACCAGCGCCGCGCCGCCAAAGTACGAGGCCGAGGCCTGGATGACGCCGATAATCAACGCGGCGAGGGTGAGTAGCGGAAAGCCGACCAGGCTGCCGTCCGCGGTGATTCGCAGCGTGCCGGCCAGCAGGTCGAGTCCGAAGCCGAGCGCGGCCAGCAGCATCAGGAACGCCACCACCAGCAACGCCGTCTCCCGGCGGTTGGTGCGTTCCAGCGCCCAGAAATCGGTGGACGCCATCGAATCCCCGCCGACGGTCAGGCGTGCGGTGCGCCGAGCGAAAGATCGACCTTGGGCACGGCCTGGTCTTCCGGCGCTATCTTGAAGAACTCGGCTTCATGGAAGCCGAACTGGGTCGCGATCATACTGGTCGGAAAGGTCTCGATGCGCGTGTTGAGTCGCATCACCAGATCGTTGTAGGCCTGGCGCGCAAAACTGATCTGATTCTCGGTCGTGGTCAGTTCCTCCTGCAAGCGCAAAACACTTTGATCCGATTTGAGCTGCGGATAGTTCTCCATCACCGCCAGCAGCCGGCCAAGCCCGGCGGTGAGCTGATTCTCGGCCTGCATTCGCGCCGCCTGGTCGGGAGCGCCGACTGCGTGGGCGCGCGCCTCGACCACCTGGGTCAGCGTGTCGCGTTCGAACTGCATGTAGCCTTTGACCGCTTCGACCAGGTTCGGAATCAGGTCATGGCGGCGTTTGAGCTGCACATCGATCTGGTTCCAGCCATTCTGTACCTGGTTGCGCAGACTGACGAGCGAGTTGTAGCCCGCCACCACCACGACTACGAGCACGGCGAGAATAGCGATGATAATCAGGCCCATCGGGCTGACCCCTTTCGGCCGCCGACCAGGAGTCGGCTCCACTCTCAGGATATCACAGATGCTCCGGCCTGGCGGCGACAGAAGGGAGTCGCCGTCAGGCCGGTTTTATTTCGAGAACCGCGCGTTGCGCGTATCGTCGGTTAGTTCTGATGCTCGACCTTGATGCGCAGCGGCTTGGTTTCGGGCCGCTTCGGCACCGTCACTTCGAGCACGCCGTCCTTGTATGCCGCCCGAATCTCGTCGTGGCGCGCATCCTCCGGCAGCCGGAAGGCCCGCCGAATCGCGCCATAATGACGCTCGTTCAGATGCAATTGCGCGTCCTTGGCCCATTCGGGGCGCTTGCGCTCGGCCTCGATGACCAGCGAATCATCCTCGGCGTGAACCTCGACCGATTCAGCCTCGAGGCCCGGCAGCTCGAGATAGAAGTGATAGCTGTCGTCGTCCTCGATCACGTCGGTCGCCGGCACCAGCGCGCTCCGCGCGCCGCCGAGCTCGGAGAAAAATCGCTGCAATCCATTCGCACCGTTGCTAATCGGCCTGCTTTCAAACCACAGTTCCACCTTGTTCAAACCTCCTGTAACAGCTTGCTTTGCTACTTTCTTTCTAATCGACCTCCGGATTGTCCGATCCGGAATGTTACGTACTCAAACTAAGTACGAACGCGAACTAGTCAAGCGAGAAGCTTACGGCTGGTCGAAACTGGCGAAGGGAATTGACTATCCAGCGGGATTAGCGCTTTTGCCGGCGCGCGCGATGTCGTCGGCGAAGCGGCGCGCCATCGCACGATCGCCGAGCTGTTGCGCCAGGCTCAAACCTTCCTGCAGGGCTTCGATGGCGCGGGCGGTTTCGCCCTTGCCCAGCAGTGCGCCGGCCTTGCGGAAGATTCGCGCGTAGCGCTGACCTTTCTCCTGCGTGTCCACGGGATCCCCGGCGTCGCCCTGTAGCCGCATCGATCTTAGGCGGCTTGGTCAGGCTTATCCAGCAATGGCGCGAAACAGCCGCACGTTGCGTGGCCGTTCGCTTTACGATTAGCTTTTCGCATGGCTCGTTTGGCAGTGCGCGGCAAGTTTATTTTCGAGGGCGAGCGAAAATTTTTCGCGCGTGGCGTCTCCTATGGCCCGTTTGCGCCGAATTCGCGCGGCGAACGCTTTCCCGAGCAGGCCGTCGCGCTGCGCGACCTCGAATTGATGCGCGAGCTCGGCGCCAACGTGATCCGCACCTATTACCCGCCGCCACCGTGGCTGTTCGAGGGCGCCGCGCAGGCCGGGCTCAGGTTCCTGGTCGGCATCCCGTGGGCCTCGCATCTGGCGTTCCTCGATTCGCGCGAGCTGAGCGACGAGATCCGCAACGCCGTGCGGACTGCGATTTCCGAGCTGCGCCCCTTCAGCGAGGCGATCTTCGCTTACAACCTGGGCAATGAAATCCGCTCCGATATCGTACGCTGGCACGGTCCGCGCGCGATCAACCGCTTCGTCAACCAGTTGTTCGATCAGGGCAAGCAGCTCGATCCGGACGCGCTGTTTACCTATTCGAATTATCCTTCGACCGAATATCTCGACCTGCACTTTCTCGATTTCATTTCGTTCAACGTTTACCTCCATCACGAACCCGACTTCCGCCGCTACCTGACCCATCTGCTGGCGATCAGTGACGAGCGGCCGCTGATGCTGAGCGAAACCGGAGTCGATACCCTGCGCGAAGGCGAGGAGAATCAGGCGGCGCTGCTGCAATGGCAAGCGCGGGCGGCGTTCGAGATGGGCCTCTGCGGCGTGGTGGTATTCGCTTTCACCGACGAATGGTTCACCGGCGGCGCGCCGATAACCGACTGGGCATTCGGCCTGGTGAATGCCGAACGCGCCCGCAAGCGATCCTTCGAGACGGTCAAACAGGTCTTCAGCGGACCGCTGCCGCCGCCGCTCGGGCGCTGGCCGAAAGTTTCGGTGATCGTCGCCGCCTACCAGGCCGCGGCCACGCTTGGCGACTGTCTGCGCTCGCTGGCGGACATGTCCTATCCCAACTACGAGACGATCGTGGTTGACGACGGTTCGAGCGACGCTACCGCGGGCATCGCCGAGGCTGATCAGCGGGTGCGGCTGCTCAAGCTCGAGCATCGCGGACTCGCTGCGGCGCGCAACGCGGGCATAGCGGCGGCCGACGGCGAAATAATCGCCTTCCTCGATGCGGACGCGGAGGCCGATCGCGACTGGCTCTACCACCTGGTGGAATCGCTCACGCGCCGCGAGGCGGCCGCCGCCGGCGGACCCAATTTCGCGCCGCCCGCCGGCTCGATGCTGCAGGCGGCGCTGGCCGCCGCGCCGGGACTGCCGCGCGAGGTGCGTGCTGACGACGACCGCTTGAGCCAACTGTGCGGATGCAACATGGCGGTCAGCAGGAATGCCCTGACGGAACTTGGCGGCTTCGATCTGCTGTTCCGCCGCGCCGGCGACGATGTTGACCTCTCGATGCGTCTGCGCGATCGCGGCGAGCTGCTGGCATATGCTCCGGGCGCGACCGTGACGCACCGGCGGCGCTCGACGATCGGAGCCTATCTCAGGCAGCAGCGCGGCTACGGTGCGGCCGAGGGTCTGCTGTTTCGGAAGTACCCGGCCCGGACCGAGGCCGGGGCAATCTACGGTGGCGCCGAATCCTGGTTCGCGCGCTGGTTCGGCGGCGAGCGAATTTATTACGGCGCGTTCGGCCGCGGCCTGTTCCAAAGCGTCTATCCGGGCCATGAGTTGCCGCCGGCGATCCAGGTGACGCTGAGCGCGAGGTGGGTCGCGATCGCGATCGTACTGATCCTGGGCGGGGTGCTCAGCCCGGTGCTGTGCGCGCTCGGAGCCGGAGCGCTGGTGCTCACGATCGCCAGCGCTATTGCCGGCGCGACGCTCGAGCGTCCCCACACGGTCCGGCTGTCGCCGGGCGCGCGTGCCATCCTCGCGCTGCTCTACCTGCTCGGTCCGCTGGTGCGCAGTTACGAGCGTGATCGGACCCGGCTGCGATTCGATCCGGTGATCGATCCGCCGCCTGTCCCACGCCCGTTCAGCCGCAGTGGCAGGCTGGCGTTCACTGGCGCGGGCAACGAGGCGGCGCCGGTCAACCGGATCATGGAGACGATGCGGCGCACGCTGCTGCGTTATGGGCTCACGGTGGCGAAGACCGATGGCTTCGAGCCGTACGATCTCGAGCTCCGGGTGCCGCCCGGACTACGAATCGCGATCAACGCGCTTCGCGAGCAGGACAAAGTGATCCTGCGTTACCGCTTTAGCCTGGCGGCCGCTCCGCTTGTGGGCTGCGGCGTCGGCCTGCTGCTGGTCCTGATGATCGCCGGCGCGCCCTGGTGGCTGAGCGTGATTGTGCTCGCGGCCGCGGGTATCGGCACGGCCGCGATTGCCGTGCGGCGCGCCCGGCTGGTCCCGGCGATGCTGACGGCCGCAGCCGCTGAAGCCGGCGACGAGTTCGGGCTGCGGGCCGAGCCGACGCGAGATCAGCGATGATCACGGGCCTGCGACTTTACGGCGAGGTGGTGCGCCGGATGCGCCCCTACCTGGGCCGCATCGCGCTGGCGATCGGCGGCGCGATGCTCTCGGCGCTGATGGAAGTGCTGAAGCCGTGGCCGCTAAAGATCGTGATCGATAACGTGCTGCGCGGTGCGCCGCTGGGCTGGCGATCGCTACCCGCGATGTCGCCGGGGCAATTGCTTGCCGCCTGCTGTCTCGGACTGGTGGTACTCTACCTGGTGCTCGGTCTCATCACGGTCTTCGACAATTACGTGACCATCTCGATCGGCCAGCGGATGGTTAACGATCTGCGAGCGCGGCTGTTCGACCATCTGCAGCGCCTGTCGCTTTCGTTCCATCGCCGGCGCGAGATCGGCGACCTGATGGTCCGCATCGCGTACGACACCTTCTCGATTCAGACCATCGCCATCAACGGCCTGTTCCCGGTGCTGTCGGCGCTGGTGATGCTGATCGGGATGTTCATCGTGATGGTGCAGCTCGACCTGGTACTGACGCTGGCCGCGCTGGCGATCGTGCCGGTCCTGTTCATCCTGATCGCGGCGATCAGCGCCCGCATCGATCGCCTGGCGACCGGCGCGCGCGTCAAGGAGAGCCGGCTCTATACCGTGGCCCATCAGTCGCTGGCGGCGATTCATGTGGTGCAGGCCTTCAGCCGCGAGGGCGAATCGTACCACGACTTCATGCAATCCAGCGCCGAGAGTCTCGGCCAGACACTGCGGCTTTACATCTTCCAGACCGTTTATACGGGCGCGGTCAGCCTGCTCATCGCGATCGGCACCGCGGCGGTTATCTATCTCGGCGCGCGTCACGTGATGGCCGGCAGGCTGACGGTCGGCGAACTGGTGGTGTTTACCGCTTACCTCGCCTCGCTGTACGCGCCGGTGAATCAGATCTTCCAGACCTGGGGCATGGTCGAGAGCGCCAAGGCCGGCCTGCGACGATGCCTCGAACTGCTCGAGATCGAGCCCGAGGTGAAGGATCGGCCGCAGGCACGCACGCTGGGGCGGGCGCGCGGGGCGATCGAATTCGACAATGTGGTGTTCGGCTACGAGCCCGGCAACCCGGTGCTCAAGGGCATCAGCTTCAAGGTCGAGCCGGGCGAGCGCGTTGCGATCGTCGGTCCGAGCGGTTCGGGGAAAACCACGATGGCGAGCCTGCTCGCGCGTTTCTATGAGCCGCAGCAGGGCGCGGTCAGGATCGACGGCGCCGAGGTGCGCGATCTCACGCTCGACTCGCTGCGCCGCAATATTGCGATGGTGCTGCAGCCGCCGCTGGTGCTGAGCGCCACGGTGCGCGCCAATATCGCGCTCGGACGTCCCGATGCCGGCGAGCGCGAAATCGCCAACGCGGCCACCATGGCGCGGCTCGACACGGTGCTGGCCGGGCTCAGGCTGGGGCTGGACGAAATCGTGGGGCCGGGCGGCCATAATCTTTCCGAGGGCGAGGCCCAGCGGGTAACGATCGCGCGGGCGCTGCTCAAGGACGCGCCGATCCTGATCATGGACGAGCCCACCAGCGCGCTCGACAACGAGACCGAGACGCTGGTGATGGCGGCGGTGCAGGCGGCGATGCGCGGCCGCACCACGCTGGTGATAGCCCATCGCCTCTCCACAATCCGCGACGCCGACCGCATCGTGGTGCTGCACAACGGGCGCATCGAGGAGCAGGGCAGCTTCGACGATCTGCTCGCCCGCCGCGGCTTCTTCAGCTACCTGTATAATCTCCAATCCTTCAGCGAAGCGGCGGCCGGTGGCGGCTCCGGCTGATAGACTTCCGCATTGCGATCGCGGGCGCTTCGGCGTCATGATGCGCCCACGATCTGCAGGCGGACCAGGTGGAAGATGTTGACGATCGGACTTACCGGCGGAATCGGCTCCGGCAAGAGCACGGTGGCGCACATGCTCAGCGAGCTGGGCGCGCTGGTCTGGGACGCCGACGTGATCGGGCACTCGGTGTACGAGCCCGGGATGCCGGCGTACGACGATCTGGTAGCGGCCTTCGGCAAGGCAATCGTCGGCGCGGACGACAAGATCGATCGCAAAGCGCTCGGCCGTATCGTGTTCGCCGATGCCGCCGACTTAAAGCGCCTGAATGCGATCGTTCATCCGCGGATTTTCGAGCGGATGGCGGCGATGGTCAGTGAAGCGCGTGGCGCGGGCGAGCGGCGCCCGATCGTAATTGAGGCCGCAATCCTGATCGAGGCCGGCTGGCAGAAGCTGTTCGACGAGATCTGGCTGGTCGTCACCTCGCATGAGCGTGTGATCGAGCGGGTCGAGCGCTACCGCAAGATGACGCGCGAGCAGATCGAGGCGCGCATCCGCGCCCAGCTTTCAGAGGCGGAACGGCAAAAATGGGCCAGGCTTGTGATCCGGAACGACGGCACGCTCGACGATCTCAGGTCGCGGACGGCCGCGGTCTTCGAGCAGGCGCTCGCGAGATCCGCGGAAGCGCGCGGGTAAGCTCGAGTCCGGCTGGCCAAGAGGCTTTATCGGGGCGAGGCGTCCGAGGCGAAGCGCGATGAAAATCCTGGTGATGGGTACGGGCGCGATTGGCGCCTTCGTCGGCGCCTACCTGGCGCGGGCGGGCGAGGACGTCGTGTTCTGCGCGCGCGGGGCGATGCTGCGCGGCCTGCAGGAACGCGGGCTGACAATCGGTGGCATCCGCGAGGAATTCACCGTTCGTCCGGTCATCGCGACCGACGAGCCGCGCGACCACGCGCCCTACGATCTGATTTTGTTCTGCGTGAAATCATACGACACCGACAGCGCGGGGCGCCGCCTGATTGGCTGTCTGAAGCCGGACGGCGCCGTCATTACGCTGCAGAACGGCGTCGAGAACGAGCATCGATTGGGTGAAATTCTGGGCGCCGGAACCGTGCTGGCGGGGAACTCCCGTATCGGCGCGGAGGTAATCGCGCCCGGCGTCGTGCATCACAGCAGCACCGGGTTCGTCGATATCGGCGAGCTCGACAGCCGCTCAACCGAGCGCGTGCGGCGGTTTGCCGCGGTGTTCGAACGCGCCGGCATCCTCGGTTCCGTGGTCGAGGATTTTCTCACCGCGCGCTGGGAAAAACTGCTCGGCAACTGCGGCTTCAACGTGGTCGCCGCCCTGACGCGCCGCCCGCTCGGCCCGCTGGTGGACGATCCGGATAGTTCGCGGCTGATGCGCACGTTGATGGGCGAGGCGCTCACGGTCGCTCACGCTGAAGGCGCCAAGGTGAAGCCCGCGTTCATCGACAACTCGCTCAAGCACGCCGGCGAGCGGCTGCGCAAGAACCGCCCCTCGACGCTGCAGGACCTCGAACGCGGCAAGCGGCTCGAGTACGACGCCATCAGCGGAGCGGTGATACGCGCGGCGCGCCGCCACGGCATCGCGGTGCCGGTGACCGAGGCGACGTACGCGCTGCTGAAGATGGTCGACCCGGGCCTCGACCGATCCGAGCCGGCGCGCGGCAAACCGTCGACGGATGGCGCAGCGTGATGAAAATCCTGGTGATGGGCGCGGGAACGATCGGCGCTTACTACGGCGCGCGGCTGCAGCAGGCCGGCGAGGAGGTGGTGTTCTGCGGTCGTGGCGAAAATCTGCGCGCGATGCGCGAGCACGGACTCGAGATCAGAAGCATCAAGGGCGATTTCACCCTGCCGCAGGTGGCGGCGACCGATAATCCGGCCGAGTTTGCGCCCTACGATCTGATTCTGTTGTGCGTCAAGTCGTACCATACCGAGCAATGCGCGCGGCAGATTGCCGGCTGCCTGAAGCCGGGCGCGGCGGTGCTGACGATCCAGAATGGAGTCGAAAACGAAGCCGTGTTGCAGCAGATCGTCGGCCGCGACGCGGTGCTGAGCGGCAATGCGCGGATTTTCGCGGCTATGCCGGCGCCGGCGACGGTCAATCATACCGGCACCGGTTATATCGAATTCGGCGAGCTCGACGGTCGCATCACCGAGCGCGTCCGCCGCGCCGCCGAAGCTTTCGAACGCGCGGGAATCCTCGGCGAGATCGCGAGCGACATCTTCGATCGCCGCTGGGACAAGTTGATCTGGAACAATGGCTACAACACGGTCACGGTGCTGACCGGCCGCAACCTGGGCATCCTGCACGACGATCCCGACATGCTGCGGCTGATGCGCAACATCATGGAGGAGGGTGAGCAGGTGGCGCGCGCCGAGGGGGCGAAAATCGCAGCGGGCCGGATCGACGCGATTCTGGATTTCGCCGCCAAGAACCTGCGCGACAGCAACAGCTCGACGCTGCAGGACCTAAAGCGCGGCCGGCGCCTTGAATACGACGCGATTACCGGCGCCGTGATCCGCGCGGCCCGTCGCCACGGCATCGCGGTGCCGATCACCGAGGCGCTGCACGCGCTGATAAAGATGCTCGATCCGGCGGCGGGCAACGGACCCGCGCCGGCTGCAAATTGACGGAGCCGGCGCGTGGGCGCCGACTCCGCTGGTCGGAAAAAGCTGCGCCGGCGCGGAGTCTGCTAGCGTTTCTGATACTGCGAGTTGCCGAACAGAGTCTCGCGCGCCTTCTCATCGTAAACCGGCGGCTGGTTCGACTGCTCCGCCATCACCGCGCGCCCTTTGATGACCGCCGGGCGTGCCTCGATGGCCTTGAACCAGCGCTTGACGTTGGGCAGCTCGTCGAGGTTGATCTCGTGCCAGTCGTGGCGCACGGTCCACGGGAAGGTCGCGACGTCGGCGATCGAGTAGTCGCCCGCCAGGTATTCGACTTCCGCGAGCCGCTTTTCCATCACGTTGTAGATGCGTTTGGTTTCGTTGCTGTAGCGGTCCACGGCGTACTTGATCTGCTCGGGCGCCTGGCGGCGGAAATGATTGTTCTGCCCGAACATCGGGCCGACGCTCGCCTTCTGGAACATCAGCCACTGGATGACTTCGTAGCGCTTGCGTATCTCCTGCGGCATCAGCTTGCCGGTCTTCTCGGCCAGGTACATCAGGATGGCGCCGGACTCGAACATCGTGATCGGTTTGCCGCCCGGGCCGTCGTGGTCGACGATCGCGGGGATCTTGTTGTTGGGGCAGATTTTGAGGAACTCGGGTTTGAATTGTTCGCCGCTGCGGATGTTGATCGGGATCACGTTGTAAGGAAGTCCGACTTCCTCGCACATAATCGTGACCTTGTAGCCGTTGGGTGTGGTCCAGAAATAAACGTCGATCATCGCGATCTCCTTGCGCTGCTTGCGGTTTCGGGATGACGGAAATGCCGTAATGAAAAATCTGCCGCGCCGGGCGCTGATTGGCAAGCGCGCGCCTGCCGGCGCCGTTCAGCTAGGCGGGCACGGCTTCGGCGTCGCCCTTGCGCACGCCCATCAGGAAAGCCTGGATGAATTCGTCGATGTCGCCGTCGAGCACCGCGCCGGTATTGCCGATTTCAACCCCGGTGCGATGGTCCTTGACCATCTGGTAGGGCTGCAGCACGTAGGAACGAATCTGGCTGCCCCAGGTGATTTCCTTCTTGTCCTTGCTGAACTCCTCGAATTGCTCGCGCTTCTTGCGCTCCTCGAGCTCGAACAGGCGCGCGCGCAGGATCTTCATCGCCAGCGAGCGGTTCTTGTACTGGGAGCGCTCGTTCTGGCAGCTCACCACGATGCCACTCGGAAGATGGGTCATGCGCACCGCGGAGTCGGTCTTGTTGACGTGCTGGCCGCCGGCGCCCGAGGCGCGAAAGGTATCAATGCGCAGGTCGGCCGGGTTGATGATGACTTCGACCTTGTCGTCGATCGCGGGGAACACGAACACCGAAGCGAACGAGGTATGGCGCCGCGCGTTGGCGTCGAAGGGTGAGATTCGCACCAGCCGGTGAATGCCGGCCTCGGCGCGCAGATAGCCGTAGGCGCAGTCGCCGTCGACGGTGAAAGTCGCGCTCTTGACGCCGCCGCCCTCGCCCGGCTGCAGGTCAGCGATCTCGGTCTGGTAGCCGTGACGCTCGGCCCATCGCAGATACAAGCGCAGCAGCATCTCGGCCCAGTCCTGCGCTTCGAGTCCGCCGGTGCCGGGATGGATCGAGACGATCGCGCCCAGCCGGTCGTACTCGCCGCTCAACATCACGGCCAGTTCCTGGCGCTCGACTTCGATGCGGGCCGCGTCCAGCGCGCGCTGGGTTTCGGTCGCCGCCTCCGAGTTGTCCCCTTCCTCCTCGGCCATGGCGAGAAACAGACGGGCTTCGTCGACCAGCTGCTTGAGGCGGTGGTAGCCGCCAAGCTGGGCGTTGATGCGATCCTGTTCCTTGAGCAGCGCCTGGGCCTGCTCTGGGCGATCCCAGAAGCCGGGTTTGGTGGACTCCTTCAGCAGTTCGTCATGGCGGGCATTGAGATGAGCGACGTCAAAGACGCCTCCCGAGTGTTTCGGTGCGTGCCTCGAAATCCGCGAGCAGTTCTTTGGTATCGCTCAACATGGCCTCCATTGTGCCATGTTTTCGCGATCTCTTTAATGGCTCCCCGGCGACTGGCCTGGCAAAAAAAATCGGGCGCTCCGCGATGCGGGGCGCCCGACCTGAGAATCGCGTTAAACCAGCCTTACGACTTGAAGAACTGAGCGACGGCTTTCGCGGTCGGCTCCGGACGCTCGACCGGCGGGGCGTGGCCGCACTTTTCAATCGTCACCAGCCGCGAGCCCTTGATCCCCTTCTCGTAGGCCTTGGCGTACTCGGGCGCCACCAGCCGATCGGTGTCGCCCCAGATCAGCAGCGTCGGCATCGTGATGCGGTAGAGGCGCTCCAGCAGCCGCGGATCGTAGAGGTACGGATTCCATCCGACCCGCGCCGTCGCCTCACGGGCCTTGAGCGTCAGCTCGAGCTGCTCGCTGCTGGGATTGTCGGGAATCACGGCCTTGGCGAGCTCAGATTTGGGATCGAAGAAGATGAGGTCGCGAGTCTGCGGTCCCGAGGCCGCGAAAATATCGGGCATCCGCGGCGCGCCGTTCCAATACAGACCCACCGCGCCCATCAGCACCAGCTTCCGGACGCGTTCCGGATGATGCACCGCCAGCTCGGCCGCGGTCCATCCGCCGAGCGACAGGCCCGCCACCAGGGCGGTCTTGAGTCCCAGCGCGTCCATCAGATCGGTGTAATGGAACACCAAGTCGTGGATAGTGTCGATCTTGTCGAGCCCCTCGGACTTCGCGAAGCCCGGATGGGCCGGGACATAGACCTTGAAATCGCGGCTCAGCATCTCGAAGAACGGCAGCCACGCGACTTCGCCGCCGGCGCTATGGAGATACAGCAGCGGCTCGCCCGATCCGTCGCTGAGCAGCTGGATCTTTCTGCCGTGCAGGTCGATAAATTCTTCCTTGTAAGCCATCCCAATCGCTCCTCGCTGCGCCCGTGCTAGGCCGATTTCGCCATCGCCGGATGCAGCTTGTTGAACTCGGCCCTTAAGTACGGCAGCACCTCGGTCGCGAACAGCTTCATGTTCTTGAGGGTGCGGTCGGCGGGCATGTCACCGATCTGCAGCAGCGGCATCAGGATGCCCCAACCCATCTCCTTCATCGAGTTCGCCAGCCTGCGCCTTACGGTCTCGACGCTGCCGACTATGCAGTAGCCGGCCTCGTTCATCTGATCGACGCTGAGCTTGGTCCAATCGACCTCATGGTACGACTTGGCCATGAACAGCGCCGCCGCCGGAGTGAGATAACCCGGCGGAAACAGCATCTCGTAGATATAACGCAGCCCTCGATGGAACAGCCATCCGATGTGCTGGTTGCCCTCGCGGCGGGCCTGTTCGTCGGTCTCGGCGACGTAGATCGGCATCAGCCGCCCGAGCTGGTAGGGCGACAGCTCGTAGTTGTGCTGGCGCGCGGTCTCGAAGCAGACATCGAACAACGCCTTGACGGTCTGGTCGGGCAGATAGGTCGAGAGAAAGGCATACTTGCGGCTCGGATGGGCGCACCAGATGCCGGTATCGCGGCTGCCGAAGCTCGGGACCCAGATGGGCGGATGAGGCTTCTGGAGCGGACGCGGCCAGACGTTGACGTAGCGCACCCGGTAGTGCTTGCCCTCGAAATCGAACGGCCCGGGCTCGGTCCAGGCGCGGATAATCAGGTCGTGCGCCTCATGAAAGCGCTCGCGCGAGTAGGTCGGGTTGATGCCCATCGAGTAGTACTCGGCGCCGATCCCGCGTACGAACCCGGACACGATTCGCCCGCCCGACATCACGTCGAGCATCGCCACTTCCTCGGCCACGCGCAGCGGATGGTCGCGCAGCGGCAGCCCGTTGCCGAGAATCAGGATTTTGGCGCGCCGCGTCCGCCGCGCGATTGCCGCGGCCATGATATTCGGCGCCGGCATCAACCCGTACGCGTTCTGATGATGCTCGTTGACGCAGACGCCGTCGAAGCCGAGCTCCTCGGCATACTCCATCTCGTCGAGATAGCGATTGTAGAGCTCGTGCCCCTGGCGCGGATCGTAGTTTGAATTGGAGAGCGTGACCCAGGCGCTCGGATAGCGTTCGCGATTCTCGAAATCGGCCGGCAGATACGGCCACGGCATCAGGTGAAAGAAATGGATTTCCATCGCGCTTATCAACCCCGCTGAACCGGGCCAGCCGCTGCGCCGTGCGTCTCACATCCGCCAGGCAAAATCAAGTTTTCCGCAAGATGACGCCCGGTCGCTCAGCCGCGCCCGTTGCCCGCGACGGCGTCCGAAACGGCGGTCGCGGCATCGCGTCGGAGCGGTGGCGCCGGCCGCAGCCACGCCCATAACAGCGTCGCGATCGCCAGTGCGAAACAGATTTCGCCGAACAGATCGCCGACCATCGTGTAGACTGTCCGTTCGGGCCGGTAGGCGACGTCCTCGATTTCGGTAGTACGGACCTCAAGCGGGGTGGTGTCGGTGATTTGGCCGGTCGGCGTAATCACCGCGCTGATGCCGGTGTTCGCGACCCGCACCGTCGGGACCTTGGTCTCGACCGAGCGCATCGCCGCCATCGCCAGCAACTGGTAAGGAGCCGAGCTTTCGCCATACCAGGCATCGTTGGTGATATTGAGCAGAATCTCGGCGCCGCGCTTGACCGCCCGCCGCGCCAGATCGGGAAAGATGCTTTCGTAGCAGATCAGCACGCCGAGACGAGCGCCGTCGACCTTGAAGATCGTCTGCACGCGGCCGGGAAACATGTCGCCGAAACCGGCCACGATGCGATGTACGAAATTGCCGAGCAGCCAGCGCAGCGGTATGTACTCGCCGAACGGCACCAGTTGGATCTTGTCGTAATAACCTTCGACCCGGCCCTGACCCGAAACCAGGTAGGCGCGATTGTAAAATCCCTCCATGCCATCCTCGATTCCGATCGCCGGCGCCCCAAACAGAATCGGCTTGCCGATGCTCCGGGCGAGGTCGAGCAGGCGCGCGCGGTAGTTGGCGTCGGCCGCCAGATCGGCCGGGTAATGATCGTCGGGCTGAAACAGAAACGCCGCCGCGGCCTCGGGCCATACGATCAGGTCTGCGCCGCGCGCGGCCGCCTGGCGGCTTTGTGCGACGTATACCCCGAACGAGCTCTCGAGAAATCCCGGGCTCCACTTGACCGATTGCGGAATATCGCCCTGCACCATCGCGATCCGCAGTTTGCCGGCAACGGGCGCGTGTTCGAACTGATGGATACGCACCGCGCCGAACACCACCGCTGCGATCATGATGGCGGTGAGCGTGCCCAGCGCCGTCTGCTGAACGCGCCGGCTGTGGCGGCCAAACAGTACCGCGTAGAGCACCACGTTGAAGAAAACTACCAGCGCCGAGATGCCGTAAACGCCGGTGAACTCGGCGAACTGGATCAGTTCCAGGTTGCGGTACTCGGCGTAGCCGACAAAATTCCATGGAAAACCGATCGGGAAGAAGCTGTGCAGCCATTCGACGCCGGCCCACACGATCGGCAGCGCGACCACCATCGGAATCCGCGTGCGCCGGGCGCAAAACGCGCTCGCCCAGAAGGCGACGCCGGTATAGATCGCCAGGATGGCGGACAGCAGCAGCATCGGCAGCGCGGCAATCACCACCGGCAGGCCGGCGAAAGTATGAAGGGTGATGGTAATCCAGTAGAGCGAGACGACGTAACAGGCCAGACCCTGGATCCAGCCATAGGCGAAGGTCGCTTTGAGCGACTGTTCGTCGATCGCGTAAAGCAGTGGGATGAAGGCCACCCAGGCGAGCAGCTCGAGATCGAACTTGGGAAAGGCCAGCGCGAGCGCCACCCCGCTCGCGGTGCTCAGTGCCACGCGCGTCAGACTGTGCGAGCGGCTGCTCACGGCTTACCGAACAGCTCGCTCACCGGAATCACGCCGGCGCAGGGCGGATGGCCGCCGAAGCGGAGAAAAACCTCGTCGACGTCGCGCCAGTTGTCGACCAGTGCGACCACCTGCCGCGGCTCGATCGGCAGGTCGCCGTGGAGCCGCCATTCGCGCTCGAAGCTCCAATCGACCGGCGGAGTTCGTTCCATATCGATCGTGACCACGCGCCAAAGTTGTTCGGGGGCGATGACTTTCTGCGCCTCGGACCACGGTAGATAGATAACCGGCCTCGCCCCCATTTTGAAAGCATACCTTTTGTCCACGGCGATCCCGAACGGTTCGTAACGGCGGCGATTGCGGCGATCAAGCAGGTGCCGCAGTTCGCCGAACGGCGCGTCGAACAGGCATACCACCGGCTGCTTGCCGCGCACCATCCGGGTTGCGCCGCGGACCGCGCGCTCGTTGAGGATCGTGACCAGGTTGTCGAGCGCGGTGCCGGCGCGCGAGGCGCGCGTGAAATGCGTCAGCATCGGCGCCGACGGCAGCCTCGTAGCGCTGCGCTTCATCGCAAAGCGCGCCGCCGACGCTCAGGCGCAGGCTGCCGCGGTCGGCGTTCCAGATACGCCAGCAGTTCGCGCTCGCGCGCGAACATCCGGCGCGCCGCTATGGCGGAGCGCTCGTGGTCGTAGCCGAGCAGATGGAGGAAGCCGTGGATCAGCAGTATCCGCAGGCGCTCGGACGGCTTGATACCGCCCGCCGCCGCTTGGCGGCGGGCGGTATCAAGCGAGATCACCACGTCGCCGATCGGGAGCGGCGGCGCGTCCGGCGCCGCCGCTCCCGATCGGGCGGTGGCGCGCCGGGTGGTGCGGGTGTGGACGGCGCTCAGCGCCGTCCGCACCCGCCCTACCTGGCCGTGGAACTGCGGGAACGCCAGCACGTCGGTCGCGCGATCCTTGCCCCGGAACTCGCGGTTCAGAACCCGTATCCCCGGGTCGTCGACAATCATCAGCGACAGCTCGCAAGCCTCCAGCGCACTGGCCCGCAACAACGCCAGCGCCTCGGATCGCAAGCGCTCGACGTAGCGGCGCGCTCCGGCGCTCTCGCATCGCACCTCGACCGGCACCGGCCACCCTATGGCTGTCCGTTATTGCCTTGCGATCGGTTGGGCTCAGTGGCTTCGCCGCCGGCGGCTTCATAGGCGGTGATGATCGCCTGGACCAGGCGATGGCGCACCACGTCGCGCTCGTTGAAATGATTGAACGCGATGCCGGGCGTGCCGCTCAGCACGGTGCGCGCCTCCTTGAGCCCCGACAGCTTGCCGCTCGGCAGGTCGATCTGCGTGACGTCGCCGGTGATGACGGCCTTGGAATTGTAACCGAGCCGCGTCAGGAACATCTTCATCTGCTCGGAGGTGGTGTTCTGCGCTTCATCCAGAATGATGAAGGAGTCGTTGAGTGTGCGGCCGCGCATGAAAGCCAGCGGCGCCACCTCGATCGTGCCGCGCTCGAGCATCCGGCGCGCGCGATCGAAGTCGACCATGTCGTGCAGCGCGTCGTAGAGCGGGCGCAGGTACGGATTCACCTTCTCGGCCAGATCGCCGGGCAGAAAACCGAGCTTCTCGCCGGCCTCGACCGCCGGACGGCACAGCACCATCCGCGCCACCTGGTTCTTCATCAGCGCCGCCAGCGCCATCGCCATCGCGAGATAGGTCTTGCCGGTGCCGGCCGGCCCGATGCCGAACACCACGTCGTACTTGCGGATCGCGTCGATATAAAGTTTCTGATTGATGCTCTTGGGCGAGATGATGCGCTTGTGAGCCGAGATGTAGATGGTGTCGAGGAAGATGTCCTTGAGATCGGCGTTGCGATCGCCGCGCAGAATCCGGATCGCGTACTCGACGTCGCTCGGATAGATCGTGTAGCCGCCTTTCAGTATCTCGTAGAGATCGCCCAGCAGCTTGGCGCAAAGCGCCTGCTCCGGATGGCTGCCGGTGATCTTGAGCGCCGTCCCGCTGACCCCGATCCGGACCCCGAGCGCCTGCTCGATAGTCCGCAAGTGATGGTCGTGCTGGCCGAGCAGCTCGCTGAAAAGGCGTTGATCGTCGAAGTGGAGTTCGAGCGAGTCGTCGCTAGCTAGCTGAGAAATAGTGTTCGCTCTCTAGTGATGAATTGGCGCGGGATATCCCCGCTGCGTCCCGCCGCTAATGCTAATCCTTTTCCGCTCCCGAGTTAAAGCCTGCCGCCCGGCCGCCAGCTAGCCCAGCGCGTCGGCGACCGCCGCGAGCGCTTCGTCGAGCTTACCCGGATCGCGTCCGCCGGCCTGCGCGAAGTCGGGACGCCCGCCGCCCGAGCCGCCGACGATCGGCGCGATTTTTTTGATTATATCGCCCGCTTTGATTCGACCAGCGAGGTCTGGTGTGACGGCGACGATCAGCGCGACCTTGCCGTCGAGCTCCGAGCCGATCGCGACCACCGCCGAGCGATGCTTCTGGCGCAGCCGATCCGCCATCTCGCGCAGCGCGCCGGCTTCGACTCCCGTCACCTTGCGCGTTACCAGCGTGATGCCGTTATGCTCGCGTATCGTCTCCGCCTCGCCGACGCCGCTGCCGTCGCCGGCGACCAGCTTCTGTTCGAGCGCGCGCAGTTTCTTCTCCAGCTCGCGCTCGCGGGCGATCAGGCGCTGGACGCGTTCGAGCGCCGCCTCGTCGCGGCCGCCGAGATGGTCGCCGAGCTCGGCCAGCAGCCGTTCGCGGCGGCGGATATTCTCGATCGCGCCCTGCCCGGTGAGCGCCTCGATTCGCCGCACGCCGGCGCCCACCGCCGATTCCGCTTCGAGCTTGAAAATTCCGACGTCGCCGGTGCGCCCGGTATGGGTGCCGCCGCACAGCTCGATCGAGAAATCGCCCATCCGCACCACCCGCACCCGGTCGCCGTACTTGTCGCCGAAAAACGCCAGCGCGCCCGCCTTGAGCGCCGCGTCGTAGGCCATCTCCTCGGTCGTAACGGTGGCGTTCTCGCGAATCCGCGCGTTGACCTCCTCTTCGATCGTCACCAGGTCGCCCTCGGCGACGCGCCCCTGATGGGCGAAATCGAAGCGCAGCCGCGCCGGCTCGACCAGCGAGCCGGCCTGATGGACGCTCTCGCCCAGGACTTCGCGCAGCGCGTAATGCAGGATATGAGTCGCCGAATGATTCAGCATCGCAGCGGTGCGCCGCGCGCGATCGACCTTCAACGTGACGCGATGACCGGCGGCGAATTCGGCGGGATCGCCGCGCAACAGCCGCCCGAGATGCACGATCGCGCCATCATGCTTGCGAGTATCGGTCACCTCGAACAGCGCGCCGCTACTGCTCTCGATAACGCCGCGATCGCCGACCTGGCCGCCGCCCTCGGGATAGAAGGGCGTTTCGGCGGCGACAATCGCGAGTCCGTCGCCATCGTTGGCGCGGCTCGCGACGATTTCCGCTTCAGCCTCGAAGCGATCGTGGCCGATGAAGCGCGAGGCGGTTCCGGCCTCGAGAATCAGCTCGGGCGCGCCGCCGTCGGCTTTGCGAGCGGCGCGGCCGCGTTCGCGCTGCTCGTCCATCAACCGCTCGAACCCGGCCACGTCAACCTCGATTCCTTCGTCGCGCAGGATGTCCTGCGTCAGATCGAGCGGGAAGCCGTAGGTGTCGTGGAGTTGAAATGCGGCCTCGCCGGGAAATCTCTTGCTCTTTATTCTCGCCAGACGTTCCCGCCATTCATCGATTAGTTGCAGTCCGCGATCCAGCGTTTCACCAAAACGAATTTCCTCTTGTTGGACCTCTAACCCGATTCGACTCTGTTCGGATTCCAATTCGGGGTACGCGCCCTTCATCACATCCACTACCGCTGCTGCGGCAATTGTGAGGAATCCCTGCTTCGCGCCCAGTTTCCGGCCATGACGCACGGCGCGGCGAATCAGCCTGCGCAACACGTACCCGCGGTCGGAGTTACCCGGAACGACGCCGTCGGCTATCAGAAATGTTGCGGCACGGGCATGATCGCCTATCGCCCGGTAGGAAATATCGTTCGCCGCTGACGCTCCGTAAATCGGCACTGTAACGAGTTTCTCAACCGCGCCAATAATCTTTGCAAAGACATCGATTTCGTAATTGCCCAGCAGCTTGCCGGTCTCGATGCTCTGCAGTACGGACGCGACGCGCTCCAGGCCCGTGCCCGTATCGACGTGCTTCATCGGCAGCGGCGTCAGCTTGCCCGCCGCGTCGCGGTCGTACTGGATAAAAACCAGGTTCGCGAGCTCGATAAACCGGGAACATCCCTCCCGGTTAACAGCGCATGGCTTGCTGGGATGGCTCTTGCCGTCGCACGCGGTCTCGCCGCGATCTATGTGGATCTCGGAGCACGGGCCGCACGGCCCGGTCTCGCCCATCTCCCAGAAATTGTCCTTCTCGCCGCACCGCAGGACGCGCTCGGCAGGCAGGTAGCCGAGTTCGAGCCAGGCGTCGCGTGCCTCGTCGTCATCCTTGTAGACCGTGGCCCACAATCGGTCGACGGGAATTCCCCACACGCGCGTGATTAATTCCCAATGGAACTCGATCGCCGCGCGCTTGTAGTAGTCGCCGAACGACCAGTTCCCGAGCATCTCGAAGAACGTATGGTGGTAGCTGTCGCGGCCGACCGCCTCCAAATCGTTATGCTTGCCCGAAATCCGCAGGCACTTCTGACAATCGGCGACGCGCCGCTCGGCCGGCGTCCGCAGGCCGAGGAAATAATCCTTGAACGGGACCATCCCGGCGTTGGTGAAGAGCAGGGTCGGATCGCCTTTGGGGATAAGCGAGGCGGAGGGGACGATCGCGTGCCCCCGCTCGCGAAAGAAATCCAGAAACGATTGTCGGATCTTGTCCGTGGTCCAGCGCATCGTGGCCTATTCTAATCCAAAGCTTCCGGCGGAAAACACACCGCGCTGGATGCGATGAAGGTCGAGTACCAGGCGATCCACGGCTGCGGGACCTTCGCGGGCATCAGCGCCGTCGATCCGGATATCGCGTGCCGGATAGCGCGTGGCGCAAGCTCGGCTCGCTGGTCGAAGGCGCGAGAATCGCGAGCCAGGAGTTATGGTAGGGCCCGGTAGCTAGCGGATTGTCATTCTGAGCGCAGCGAAGAATCCCGAAAGTACGCGAGAGCTTCATCCGGCGCAATCCGGGATTCCTCGCTCCGCGGACTGCGCTCGCAATGGCGAGCGCGACGGATGCCTGCGCGGGGCGACCCTTAACCCTTGCGCTTCGGGGGCGGGGCGGGTTCCTCTTCCGCGCCGTCGGCTTCGGCGGCGGGCGGCGGCGCGACCACCGTCTTGGCCGCGAGCTTTTGGCGCAGCTTGGTTTCGACCTCGTCGCTGATCGCCGGGTTCGCGACCATGAAATCGCGCGCATTCTCACGTCCCTGGCCAATCCGCTCGCCGCCGTACGAGTACCAGGCGCCGAGCTTCTCGATCACGTTGTGCTCGCTGGCGAGGTCGATAAGCTCGCCCTCCTTGGAGATCCCCGAGCCGTAGAGAATGTCGAACTCGGCCTCCCTGAAGGGCGGCGCGACCTTGTTCTTGACCACCTTGGTCTTGGTCCGCGAGCCGATTACCTCGGTGCCGTTCTTGATCGTGCCGATACGGCGGATATCGATCCGCACCGAGGAGTAGAACTTGAGCGCGTTGCCGCCGGTGGTGGTCTCGGGATTGCCGAACATCACGCCGATCTTCATCCGGATCTGGTTGATGAAGATCACGACGGTGCGCGAGCGCGCGATTACCGAGGTCAGCTTGCGCAGCGCCTGCGACATCAGGCGTGCCTGCAAGCCCATCTGCGGCTCGCCCATCTCGCCTTCGATTTCGGCGCGCGGCACCAGCGCCGCCACCGAGTCGATGACCAGCACGTCGATCGCGCCGGATTGCACCAGGGTCTCGGTGATCTCGAGCGCCTGCTCGCCGTTGTCGGGCTGCGAGATCAGCAGGTCCTCGACCTTGACGCCGAGCTTACGCGCATAGCCGGCGTCGAGCGCGTGCTCGGCGTCGATGAAGGCGCCGATACCGCCGAGCTTCTGCGCCTCGGCGATACATTCGAGCGCCAGCGTGGTCTTGCCCGAGGATTCGGGGCCGTAGATTTCAACCACCCGGCCGCGCGGCAGACCGCCCACGCCGAGCGCCAGGTCGAGCCCCAGCGAGCCGGTCGGAATGACCGGCAGGTCGGCCTCGATCGCCTGCTCGCCGAGCTTCATGATCGAGCCGCGGCCGAACTGTTTTTCGATTTGACTCAGCGCCAGGTCCAGCGCCCTGCTCTTAATATCCTGGGCCATCGCACGCTCCCGCCGCCGCAATTACTGCGCGCATCTTGCCATAAACCCGGCCTAATATCGCTAGCCCCGCAGCGGCGCTCCGAAACCGCATGCCGCCAGCGCCTGGTAGCTCGAACCCTCGGGCGCGAGCCGGCTACGGTAGAGCGTCATCGCGCGCGCCTCGATGGTGCCGAAATCGCGATCGGCGCAACCCTCGAAGGCGCTGCGCACGGCCCGGAAGCGATGCGGCTCGCGCACCCGGGCGATGGTGAGATGGGGTGCGAAGGGGCGTCGCTCGGGGTCGAAGCCGGCGGCCACCGCCGCGGTCTCGACCCGGCCCGCCAGCGCTATCAGCGCGGCGCTTTCCAGCCCGATCCAGAGCACGCGCGGGCGATCGAGGCCCGGAAAGGCGCCGGTTCCATGGAGCCTGACGACGAACGGCGCGATGGTGGCAGCGATTTTTTCGAGCTCCTCGACCAGCCGCGGGAGGCGGAGCGAATCGACCGCGTCGCCGAGAAAGCGCAGCGTCAGATGGAGCCGCGCGCCGCCGACCCAGTTGATAGCGTCGTGCGGAGTTCGCAACTCGGCGGTGAGCCGATCGACCGCGCCCGCGACCTCGTCGTTCACGTCGAGCGCGATAAAGGCGCGAATCCGCGCCGGCAGCTCATCGAGCGCTGCCATCGCTCTTCCCCGCGGCAGCAGCCGGTGGATTCTCGACCTTGATGAGTTCGATCCGGACGGTGCCGAAGAAAGTTGCCGATTCGATCCGCAGCGGCAGCTTGCGGGCGTCGTCAGAGATCCAGATCGTGGTTGCGGTCGCCTCGCCGCGCATCTTGCTGTCGCTCATGTAAACCACCCCCGGTTCGATCCGCAGCGCGTCGACCGGGCCGAGCACGGTCTGGAGCCGCTCGCGCCCGGCGACCGTGAAGCTCAACACGTAGCGATTGGTGGCGCTGAAAAGATCGAGCACCAGCTTGTCGCCGACCTTGAGCGGCTGCGACAGCGCCAGCGCGGCCCCCGACATCATGCCCCAGGGATTGGTGGCGCGGAAACGTTTGTACAGGATGCCGCGCGGCCCCGTCTTGCGGATCGTGACCAGCTCCTGGGCGTGGTCGAAAGTTACCTGGTAGTCGTCGTGACGATGCCTTTCGCGCTGGCGGATGATCATCTCGCGCGGCTGCAACGAACCGTCGTCGAAGCGCTCCTTCAGGTAGTCGCGCATCTTGTAGAACACGTCGACCGCCTTGTCGGTGCTGATGGTCGCCTCGGCGACCCAGATGGTCCGATTGCGGGGCGCCCGACGCAGCTCGATTTGCGCCTGCGCCGCCGGTATCCCGAGCCATGAAGCCTCATAGGTCAGTCGTTCACCGTTGCGAAACGGCATCGGACCCGGCCGGTAGGTCGGCAGCTCGATGCGCCGCGGCAGCGCGCGGATTTTCGGCGCACGGACCGGATCGGCGGCGCCGCCCTGCCGCGCCGGAGCCGGCGGCGGGAATATCAGCAACGCCAGCGCTATCAGCAGCGCGATCGCGCCTTCGATCAATGCTCGCCGGGGCGTCTGCCGGATGCTTGCAATAGAGTCCACTTTAGCCAATCATTTTGACCGAACTGCGGAGGGTCTGGAAATGTTTTACACGCGCTGGATTTTGGCGCTATCCGCTATTTTAGCGCTGATAGCCGTGCCGTGGCCCGCCTTGGCGCAAATGGGCGGCATGGGCGGCATGAGCGATGTCTTCGGGCAGGCCATGCGCAGCACCCAGCAGGGACCCAAGGCCAAGACCCCGGCGGACGCGATTTCGGATGCCCAGAAGAAGCTCGATGACGTCGACCCGCGCGTACGGGTCGCGGCGCTCGACGAACTGGCGGGCGTCAATAATGCCGAGGCCAACGCCATCCTGATGCGGGGGATGAGCGACAACGACCTGCGCGTCAAGGTCAAGGCGATCGATCTGCTCGGTATCCATCAGTTCAAGGACGCGGTGCCGATGATGTCGCAGGAATTGTTCCTGCGTGATACCCCCGACGTCGTAAAGCTGCACCTAGTCGCCGCGCTCGGTGAAATCGGCGCCCAGTCCGGGATGCTGCCGGTGTTGACCTTTCTACAGACCCAGACCAATGAGCGCGCGCGCGGCACGGCAGTGTTCGCGCTCGGCGAAATCGGCAATCCCAAGGCGATCGACCTGCTCACCCAGATTGTCGGCAGTGACAAGAGCCCGATGGTGCGCAAGCTCGCCCAGGAGGCGCTGGCCAAGATCGATGGCGAGCTGCCCAGCGTTCACAGCGAGGAAGTTGCGGCCCAGCGCAACAAGGAGCACGAACCGACCTACGATCGGCTGGCGAAACTCCGCGCCATGGATGAGAAGCTCCAGGCCGAGAACTGGTAAGCCGCCCGATTCGATAGACCCTCCGATGGCGCCGCGGCGGCTGGCCGCGGCTCAGATTCGCAGCAATCCGCTGGTATTGCCTGACGGCGCCGGGCGCGCCGGGAAGACCCGCTCGATTTGCGCCGCGCCCAGACCCAGATGCGCGGCCAGCACGGTCGCGATCGGCTCGCGAAAATCGGTGGTGACTGCGAGATCGCGTCCCTGGTAGAGGCTGGCGGTGGCGAGTCCCGGCCAGCGCCCGTAAATCTTTTTGCCGCGCACCGCCCCGCCCATCACCCACATCACGTTCCCGTGGCCATGGTCGGAGCCGCCGTTGCCGTTCTGATGGACGGTGCGGCCGAACTCCGAAATCACCAGCATCACGGTTTCCGACCAGGCGGAGCCGAGCGCGCGCTGAAAATCCGCCAGACCCTGCGCGAGCGGCCGCAGATGGTTGGCGAGCTGACCGCGGGCGCCGCCCTGGTTGACGTGCGTGTCCCATCCTCCGAGCGCGAGGAACGCCAGCCGGATACTGGGGTCGCGCTGGATTAGATGGGCCAGGCGGGCCGTATCGCCGCCGAAGCCGGCTGGTCCGGGCGCGCCGCCGCTGGCAGCCGTCATGTCCGCTTCGAGATCGGCCATCAGCTTGGCGCGCGCCGTCCGCCCCTCGCGATAGGCGCGGCTGAGTGCATCGTCGCCGCTATAGAGGCGATCGAACGCGCTCTCGATCACGGGCCGGTCCAGCGGCATCGGACGCGCCGCCGCTCGTCCCAGTGGCAGATTCGCCACCGGCATTTTGCCCGACAGGATTCGCGGCACGGTCGGCCCGATACTGAGCGCCTCGGTCGGCTGATGGGCTCCCGGCATCGACGCCAGCACCCGGTTCATCCAGCCGTCGGCGGTGCGTTTGACCCCGGGCGTGCCGCTTTCCATGTAATCCTGGGCGTCGAAATGGGAGCGGGTCGGATCGGGCGAGCCGCAGGCGTGGACGAAGGCGAGGGTGCCCTCGTTCCACAGCGGTGCGATTGGGGCGAGCGCCGGATGGAGCCCGAAGAAGCCGTCGAGGTTGACCAGCGCGCCGTCGCCGCCGGCGCGCGCGATCGCGATGGTCGGGCGGCGGTCGTAGTAGGCCGGCTCGCCATGCGGCGCCACCACGTTGAGCCCGTCGACCGCGCCGCGCAGGAAGACCACGATCAAACGGCGGCGATTACCGTCGCTCGCGACCGCGCGCGCGGCCCATCCCGCGGGTCCGATCGCCACTACCCCGGCCGCGCCCAGGATTGCGGCCCGTCGCAAGAATTCGCGCCGGCTGACGATCCCGTCCGCCGCTTTGCAACAATCTTCGCCTCGAGGTGCCATCGAATCGCGCTCCCGTCTCAACGCGTCATGAATTCCGGGCTGCCCAGGATGAGCGCCGCGCGCAGTTGCGGCGGCGCCGCCATCACCGCCGCCGTGGTGCGGCCGGACAGCTCCGAGCCGAAGGCGGCGGCGATCATCGAGGGGTCCAAAGGCGACGCCTTCCAGCCGGCCTTGCCGGGCCGGGCGACCGGCATCGTCACCCGATGATCTCCCGTAGCCAGCGGATTCGGCTCGGCGGTCTCCTCGAAATCCGGCGCCTGCAGCGGCATATGGCCCGAGCCCAGCGCGGTGGCGAAGCTCAACCGCATCATCATGCCGTCCGGGTTGAGCCACGCCTCCTCGGTCTGGCTGTAGCCATCGGGCGTCTGGCGGCCATACAGCGGCATCCCCAGCTGCTGCATCCATCCGGCCAGCGGGCGAAAGTTCGTGACCTCGACGCCGCTCAGGCGCGCGGCCGAAAGCACGTACTCGTATGGCGTTTTGAACTTGCGCGCGCGGTAGCGCTGGTCCCAGAACTCGGCGCTGGTGAAGAGCGTGGCCAGCACTTCGCGGATGTGGCCGTCGGTTTCGAGATAACGCCGCGCCATCCGATCGACCAGCGCGCCCGGCGGCGCATCGGCGACGAAATACTGCGCGAGCTCATAGCTCAGGTGATGAGCGGTCGCGGGATGGCGCGCGAGCATATCGAGCGCCTGCTCGCCCGCGCCGATTCCCGAGCCCGCGATGCGCTGGCCGAGGAAAACCTGGCTGGCGAAGTCATGGCGGCGCGGGTCGAAGAAAAAGCCGTCGGCGTCGGTCACACCGCCCGCCCTGAGGATTCTGCGGCGTTGCCACGGCCTGAAGACCTCGCGGCGCACGAGGCCCCATCCGGTCAGGATATGCGCCAGCGCGATTACGTCGTGCTGGGTATAGCCGCCGTTGACGCCCAGCGTATGCAGCTCCATCAGCTCGCGCGCGTAGTTCTCATTGATCCCGTCGAAGCGCGGATTGCGCGCCTTGCCGGGCGCGCTGTTCTGCCAGTTGTCGAGGTAGAAGAGCATCGCCGGATGGCGGGCGGTTGCGCCGAGCAGGTCGCGAAAGCGGCCCATGGTATGTGGCCGGATCGCCTCCTGTTCGTAGGCGCCGACCCAGATCAGGTCGAGCCCCTTGCCGACGAAAACGTTGAAGTGGTTGAACCAGAAGGCGGTCATCACCTCCTGGAGCTGGCGCGGTCCGTAGAGCGCGCGCAGGAGGCGCGCCTTCACCGCCTCCATCACCACCCGTCGCGCCTGCCGGCGCACCTCCTTGCGCGCTGCCGGGTCGCCCTTGGGCAGCTTTTTGAGCGGTTCGCGAAAGCGCATGAAGAGCTCGACCGGCGTCATCCGCAGGGTTTCGAACGCAGCGACACGCGCGATCAGATCGTGCGGAATCGGAATCGATTCGGGGTCGAGCTGCTGATCGATATAACGTTCGGCGTCGATCGCGCGTACCCGTTCGAGCTCGCCCGGGCGCGGTCCGAAAGCGACGCGATTGAGCGCGTGGAGCGGCCGCTCCGCGCGCGCCAGGTTGCCGGGAGGAATCATCGCTCCTCATAGACGACCGGCGAGCGGGCTTCGTTTACCGTCGATCAGGAACCTTCCCGGGGTAGAAGGTCGGAAAGCGATGACTCCCCGGGCCTGAGGTCCCCTCATCACAGAGACTTTATGCTGTGTTTTGTTGTGTTATTTAGTGTTTTGAACTTTCATGTTTTCTTGTGACATAAAACGCTATTTTTTGAGCCTCTTACACAAGATTAGAGTTAAAAAAAAGCAAAGAATTCGTTTATCTTGACTCCTGGAGTCGGGTTGACTAAGTATGGCTAAGTTAAGATGAGGAGGCGGGGTTATGGGTGGATGAGGCGAAATTAACTTAAACATAGCGAATATATGAATTTGAACTCCGCTCCTCTCTCAATCGACGCTGATACGCACCTGGCGTCAGGAGCCACCGGCCTGCGGCTCGAGAGCTTCAGGGAGAGGTCTCTACGGCGCGATCCGATAACTGCTTCATCCCCGCCAGGCGCCGCTCTTCAGATTTCGTACGCGACCACAATCCAGGCTCAACGCTGCCGCGGCGCGCGAGCCATCGCTATCAACCTGAGCTTGATTTTCCGCGCCGCCGATCTGCTTCGCACAAGCGGCCGGAAAGGATCGCGAGAAATGGTGATGCGAAAGTCGGACAACCAACTTCAGGTATCCCGGCATTGGGCGCGGGGTCTCTGAAGCATTAGCAAGTATCGTCGGAGGGGTTCCATGATACGCACGAGTCGGTCCAAATGTTTAGCCGGGTTGTATGTGTTCAGCCTGATGGTCGCGGTGCTGATGCTGTTGCGCGCCTCGCCCGCCTCCGCCAGACGATTAACGGGAAAGGCCGTGAAGGCCGCGGACAGTGGGGTAGCCTGTTTGCAGGACGTATATGGGAGCAAAAAGCTCGTCTGTACGGCCAACGATGTCACCATTGCCTCGGTCGACAACATCAGGGGCCTCGACGGCAAGCCGCTCACCTCTTGTACCCCGGGCGTGGACTTTGCATTTATCGGGGACTTCCATGTGACAACGACCGCCAGCTCGCGACAAAACATCGGCATCTATTTCCAGACCGCTGGCGGGACCAACGCGTTAACCGGGACCTGTTCGGATAACATCATTGGGCAGCTACACGACTGCCCGATGACCACGCCGGGAACCCTTCAGTGCGGATCCTCCACCTATACTGAGTCCGATGCGGCACCGGACAATTGCGGTGATACCACTTCGGCGCACCCGGAGGTGGTCACTATCGAGGTTACCGGCGTCAAGTGCCAGGCCGCCGCCGGGACGACCTCGGTGGCGCTCCCCTACTGCACAAGCTGGCAGCAGCCGAATGGGGCGATTTTGTGCGAAAGCTCGCCGCCGTTATATCCGTGGGTTTCAGGGGCGATCCCAGGAACGGTGTCCAAATGCAGCTGCAATAACGGCTTCACTGTGCCGATCGCCGTACAGTCGCCGGCAGTATCGGTGTCGAAGAGCTGTACTGTACCGGGGCAAACCGCGCAGACCTCTTGCACGATGTCCGACCCCGGCGGCAGCGTGACCTACAACGTCACCGTGACCAACGACCAATCGAATTTCGGTAGCGTGACGCTGAAACAGATCTGTGACACTCAGTATGGAACCATCGCCACGGCGGCGGGCTACGCGGGCACGTGCCCCAATGGAACCATCGCCAATAGCCCCACCAGCACCACCTGCTCCCTCCAGCAGGCCATCGCGTTTGGGGGCAATTATCCGTGTAGTTTTACAGTCAGCCAGGGCGAGGATTCGGATGTGACAAACATCGTGACCGCCAAAGGGGTCGGTGCGGATGGCACTACTCCGTTCAGCCAGGATTCTAACTCGGTGGAGGTGACGGTCGACGAAGCGGCGAGTACCGCGACGACGACCAAGAGCCTTGCCGCTATTAAGGCTGGCTGCGCCACCGTAAGGTACGGCGTGGACATCCATAACACTGGCGCGGCGGATGAGAGCCTGTCGTTGACAGCGCTCACCGACGATCAAGTGGATATCACGACGGTGACGAGCACTATTCTCGGCACCACCTGCGGCGTTGCAAATGGCGCGGGCACGCTGAGCGGGACGGCTGGAGCGGGAACGTTGCCAGCCACGATCGCAGTGGGAGGCCACTATATCTGCCAATTCGACCGCCAGTTCTGCAGCGCGCTGGATGCGAGCGGATGTATCTCGCACACCGACACGGTGACGCCTTCACTGAGCGATGATGGCGAAGGCAAAGCCGTCAGCAATACCGGCGGTTCGCTCACCGTCAAGGAGTGCTTCACCGCGTCCGCGCCATAGTAAAAAATGCTCGAGTCGCCCGCCCACGCGGGGCGGGCGGCTGCACTCACGACAACTTGCTCGGTAACCGGTCTGGACGGCGCGATGGCGCCGTCCAGACCGGTTTTTTCGAAGCGGCGCCTACTGCACCGCGAAACTGGTCGCGGCGCTGGCGGAAGTGCCATCGATCGTGGCGGCGGCGCTCACCTGATAGGTCCCGCTCGGATCCCTGCGGCCGAGCTTGAGCTTGTAGACCGCGGTGCCGTTGCTGTTGGTGGTCGCGCTGCCCGATGCCACTGAGCCGTTGGCCTTCGTAATCGTAAATTTCACTGAATCATTGGCGGCCGGTGAGCCGCCGGCAGTCGCCATGGCCGTGATCGATACGGTCTGGCCGCGACTGTAGCTCTGCTGGCCGGTGGCAACCGCCAGACCCGCCGTGAACTGCACCGTGACGGCAGCCTGGGTGGACGTTACCCAGGTCGTGGTCAACATCAGGCCTGAGGTCGGGTCGACGAAGCTTTGACCGGTCACGAGGGAGGGATCGAAGGCCCAGTCGTAGGTCGGGGTCGCCGGCGTCATGTCGAGCAGATCGCCGCTGTTGCCGTCGCCATCGGTCCCGATATGCACCAGCACGCCATCGGTTTCGTTCTCCGATGGCTGGTTGGCGATGAACGCGTCGAAGCCGACCGCCTGCCGCGCCTCGACGTAATACCAGCTCTGCGCCCCGGTCGTCGGATCGATAGACTTCAGAATCTTCAGCGCGTTGGGCCCCGACCCGTCGAGTTCGTAGGCGTCGAGGATGTACGTCCCGCTGCTTTGGACCGCTGTGATCGACGGCGATGCGCCGTAGTTCAACCAGCCCAGCCGCTCCTTCTGGAAGGCGTTGTATTCGGGTGACGGGGTTTGCGGCGCACCCATCGTGTCCAGGATGTCGCCATACTCAATGACGTTGCAGTTGGAGCCGATCGTCGCACCGGTGCCGCAATCGAGCAGATGCGAATGGTAGAGGCCGAGCGCGTGCCCCAGTTCATGGTCGACGATATGCACGTCCAGGCTGCCGCTACCGTTGGTGCCGTTGATCCAGGTCTGCGAAGGGCTCCCGCCGATCGACGACGAACCCGCCCATCCGCAATTGTTGTTCTGCGGGAAGGCATAGACATAATGGCTGTAGGCGGAGAGATCGACCCCCGCCGCGGTGGCGGCCGCCTGCGCGTCGCTGGCGATACTCGCGGTGTCGCAGCTCGTGCTGCTGAGCGGAATCGTGAACCAGCCGACTACGTCGCCGGTGAGCCAGGTCTGTTGATAGGAGTTTTCCATGAAGAAGCTGCTGCCGGTGGTGAACACCGTGCTATCAGCATCGGCCACCGTATACGGCTGATTGCTCGGGTCGTCCTGGAAGTTTACCAGCATCACCAGCGTCGATTGTGCGCCGAGCGTATTCGGCAACACTGCCGAGGGCGCCGGCTGCTGCGGTTGCTGCGGCTTGCCCTTGATGTGGTTGGTGGTGCCCGAGGCGAGCATCAGGCTGCCGTCGGCGAGCCGGGCGCCCTGGACAACCACGCGGTCGCCGGTCAGCAGATTGGTCGGTGGATGCTTTGCGAAGTGGAGCCGGATTCGCCGCCCGCTCGGCATCGTCAGAAAATAGCGCGTGCGGCTGCGACGCGCGTAGTCGGCTACTCGCACCTCGAGGGTGCCCGCGAGTTCCATCGCCCGGCCCGCGACCCCGGCGCTAGCCGGCGAGTCGCCGGGCGCGCTGGCAAGGTCCGCCGCGTTTCCATGGGATGCGCTGACGAAGAACAGAATCGTCGCCAGAACGGCGGCCGGAAAAAAAACCTTCCGGCCGCGTGCGCCTTTCGCCTGCATATCGTCCTCCCCCGCGCCTGCCCCACAACCACCCGCAAAAGACCGGCGCTCGAATCAGCATTAGCCGCGCAACACTAAGCGTTCCTCCCTGACAGCAAACTGCGCCGCGAGAGGTTCTCACGACGCTGGAAGAACCGGGGATCCCGAAGCGCTCGACCGCGACGAAGCGATCCTAGCGAGCGGCCGCGGCAACAAAATCCACCTGGGCCCGATGGAGCAAATGATGAGCCATACGCTAAAGAGGTCCGGAATTGCTTTGTTTTATCACCAGGCATCTGGACTTTTGAGGTAATCGCGTCAACATACGTGACTGAAACGCGACGACTCGTTGCAAAGCTGCAATATGCTCAGGCCTGATGCCGAACGGGGGAGTCGGACGATGTGGGCGAAATTTGGCGGCGATCCTCGGGCTATCGAAACGGCACCGGAGGAGTGCAGGGGGGATGCACTCCCGCCGGTGCGTTTCGGGACGCCGCGCATCGCCACGGCCCCGGGGGATGAAGCCGTGGCGAGCTTGGCTGGGGGATGCTACTGATCGGCGCTTTTAGCGCCGGCCTTATCCGAGGTCGCAGCGCCATTGAACTTCTGGAACAGCGCATGACGTTGCTGCATCTGCTGATCCTGCATGGCCTGCCATTGGGTGACGAACTTGGTGGCCTGGCTGCGCTGCGCGGCCGACAGGCTGGACAGGATCGTTTTGGCGAGCTTGACCTTTTCGGCCAGCATGTTGTGGTGCGCGGTCTCGAGCGCCGTTACGTCAGCGGTGGTATCCTTGCCGGCCACCAGGTCCAGGGTCAGTTGCTGACGCGCGCTGCGCATCGCCTCGTGCAGGTTCTTGAGATTGGTCCGGTCCGCCATGATCGCGGCCTTGACCTGCTGATGCGGGACCATTTTCCATACCACCGGCGGCATCAGCTGGCCGTCATGGCCGTGATGACCCTGGGCCGACCCGATCGCGGGCATCAGCACAATCGCCGCCAGTCCGAGGGCGGCCGTCAAACCGAAAATCGTTTTCATGTGTTCTCCTGTTTCGATCGTCTCGCTTGGCGCGAGGTGAAATCAAAAGTCATCGCTATCCTGCGCGCCGTTGTCAGCCGGGAGATCGATGTTTGAATCGCTGTCATCAGGCGACAGTAGATCATCGACATACAGTGCGTACGAGGCGGGCGTGACGAGCGCGCCGCTCACGCTTGCGGAGCTATCGAGCGCGACCATCACCGGCGCGGCCGCCGGTTGCGAGGCGCCGGGCTGCCCGCCGACATTCCCGGTCGTCAACCGTCCGCATAGAAACGCCGCCACCAGCGCTGCAAACGCGAATCCCATCCGGGCCTGGTGACCGCTCACGCGCGGCGCCCAGTGTTGCGCCGGGGCGGGTTGATTGAGCACCGCGACGATTCCCGCGAGGTCATCGTCCAGCCGTCGATAGCGCCGGTCGCAATCCGCGCACTGCTCGAGATGCTGGCGTTCGCGCCGCAGCTCCTCGCCGTCGTGGAGCATCAGCAGAACCCGCTCGCTGAGACATCGATTCATCGTTACTTCCTGCTCGGCTTTCCGTCCGCGCTTCACTGACTAAGACGAGCGCGGCTCCCGATGAGTTGACATCGATCCATGCGCTTCAGTTACGCCTGGTCTTTCAAAGCGGCCCGCAGGCGCTGGACGGCGCGGAACAGGTGGCGCTTGACGGTGCCGGGATCCAGCTGCAGCAACGCGGCCACTTCGCTGGTGGTGTATTCCTCGATATGGCGCAGGATGAAGACTTCCCGTTGACGGGCCGGGAGCTTGCGAAACTCGCCCCACACCACGCCGTACAGCTCGCGCCCCTGCGCCACACGCTCGGCGCCGGGCGCGGGGCTCTGATGGTCGCTGTCGTGAAACTCGTCGACCCGCCGATACCACCATCGCCACCATCCCGAGCGCCGCCGGTCATGACAGGCGTTCACCGCCACCCGCGTCAGCCACGCCGCCCAACTGTCGGGCGCGCCGTCGGCGCGATAATGGTCGAGCGCCTTGACGAAGACTTCCTGGGCGGTTTCCTGCGCCTCGTCATCGTCGGTCAGCATCCTGCGGCACAGCCGCGCGATGCGCGGATGATGGTCGCGATAGATCTGATCCCAATTATTGGGCGTACTCGGCACGGATTTTAGATGCGCCCTCATAGCTATCAGCTATTTGACGTAAGCGATCGCGATTTGGTTGACGAGCGTCGAATTCGGCGGAGTTCATGTCAACGCCGGAAGCGCCATTTACGTCTTAAGCGACGGAAGCTTTAGAGTGAAGCAAAGAGGTAGACTGATGAAGCGCTTGATTTCGATCGTATCCGCGCTACTTATCGTCGGTGGCTTGGCCGGTTCGTCGATGGCCGCGGAGAGTGCCCCACCTACCCCGTCGGCGAAGACCATCGCGGTGTTGTTGCTGCTGATGGCAGAGAGTTCGGGCTCGACGGGGGTCCTCGTCACGCAGCCATGAACCGCGCTAAAGGGCCGCGGTCGAGAATCTCGAGGGCGGAGATGGTCGCGGCGATTCTTTCCGCGATCGTGACCGCGATAGTGGCCGTGGCTGGCGCCGCTGAAGCACAGGAGTTGAGCAGGCAATATCGCGATTATCGCGCGCCGGACGGAACCCTGATCGCGCGCGTCGTGGCCGCCGACAAAGCCCTGTCCGAGACTGACGTCGAGAGCCGCATCGAGATTCGGAGCAAAGACGGCAAACTGATCTTTTCGAAGGACTATTCCTCGGACGACGGCTTGCACGGCCTGGGTGTGGTCAAAGCGCAGTGGACGCCGGATTCGCAGTTCTTCGTCTACAGCATGACCTCCTCCGGCGGCCATCAGCCGTGGTATGCACCGATTGACGTCTACAGCCGCGCTCACAACCGGGTTGCGCGGTTGGACGAGATGACGGGCCATCGGCCCACGCTGTCAGCCGCCTTTGACATCATCCCGCCCCATTCAGTGGAAGACGCATGCGCCAAGGATGCGCAGCATCACGACCAGGACTACGTGACGATCAGGATCGATTTGGCCAAGGCCTTCCCGATGCCGACGGCGAATCGCTGAGCCGCTGGGAATAGAAATCAACGCGGGGAGCGGCCCCAGGCCTCGATCAGGCTCTCGAAGGCGCGGCGCAGTTCGGGATCCTTGAGCTCGGGCAGCTCGATCGAGCGGCGCGTCGCGCGCTCCACGGGCTTCAGGCGCGGCCGATCGCGGCGGCTGAGCCGTCCCTTCACGAAGCGCAGGTCGCGCACCACGTCGGCGCCGAGCCGGGCCTGCAGGCGCGCGAGGATGTCGCTCTTGAGCAGGTTCAGCTCCTGGATCCACATCGCGGTCGAAACCTTGATGGTGGCGGTGTGGAACTTGAGGCCGCCGACTTCGGTGCGCCGCGCGATACCCTCACCGACCATCGCGGGCCATACCTGCACCAGCCGCACCAGGCCGAAATGACCCTCGGCGTCGAGCTTCTCGATGATCGGCTGGAGCGCGCTGGCGATCGGTTCGGGACTCCTGCGGCGTCGCTTCTCCATCACGGTTCCGATTCTTACCCGCGCCGCCGAAGAGTTCCAAACCGGGCTCTCTTTGAATAAGAATATCTAATGCTCCAATGAAGCTTTGGTGTTGGCCGGCTTATCAAGCGAAGATTTGTCAAAAGCCTGTCAACAATCTGATATATAGTTTGTCCACAGGGCTATGCACACAACATGTTGGGGGTCACGCTTGACACTCAAGACCGTTTCATGCGATGAAAGTCGCTCGGCATAGAGCAAATTAGTTAGCTGGAAACGCGGTGCAGGCGGCAGGCGGCGGCGGAGGGGACGATGGCTGAGTTGGACAAAAAAGCGATCGAAATTATCGAATCCACGGCGCCCGTCCACAAGGGCGGCATCCGTCTGGAGCGCTTTTTCACCCGTCCGGGGGGCGATCCGCTGGCCGAGCTCGAATGGGAGCGCCGCGCGGCGGTTATCACCGGCGAGGACGGCCGCGTGGTGTTCGAGCAGGCCGACGTCGAGGTGCCGCGCGGATGGTCGCAGACGGCCACCAACGTGGTGGTCTCCAAGTACTTCCGCGGCCAGATCGGCACGCCGCGACGCGAAACCTCGGTGCGCCAGCTTATCCTGCGCGTGGTCGATACCATCACCGGATGGGGCGAGCGCGGCGGCTATTTCGTCGCCGCCGAAGAACGCGAGACTTTCCGCTCGGAACTGATCCATCTGCTGATCAACCAGAAGGCCGCTTTCAACAGCCCGGTCTATTTCAACGTCGGTATCGAGCCCAAGCCGCAATGCTCGGCCTGCTTCATCCTCAAGGTCGACGACAACATGGACTCGATCCTGAACTGGTACCGCAACGAAGGCATGATCTTCAAAGGCGGCTCCGGCTCGGGCGTCAATCTTTCGGCGGTGCGCTCATGCCGCGAGAAGCTCTCGGCCGGCGGCACCGCGTCGGGACCGCTCTCGTTCATGAAGGCGGCCGATGCCTCGGCGGGCGTGATCAAGTCGGGCGGCAAGACCCGGCGCGCCGCCAAGATGGTGGTGCTCAACGCCGACCATCCCGACATCAAGGATTTCGTGCATTGCAAGGAGGAGGAGAAGAAGGCGTGGGCGCTGATCGCCGCCGGCTACGACGGCTCGCTCGACGGCCCGGCCTACGGTTCGGTCTTCTTCCAGAACGCCAACAATTCGGTGCGCGCCTCCGACGAGTTCATGCAGGCGGTGGTCGATGACGCCAACTGGCGCACGCGCTGGGTCCGCAGCCAGGAGGTGGCCGAGGAGTTTCCGGCCCGCGAGCTGCTCAAGATGATTGCCGAAGCGACGCACGCCTGCGGCGATCCCGGGATGCAGTTCGATACCACCATCAACACCTGGCATACCTGCCCGGCCAGCGGCCGCATCAACGCTTCGAATCCGTGCAGCGAGTACATGCATCTCGACAACTCGGCCTGCAACCTGGCCTCGATCAACCTGCTCAAGTTCATCGATGATCGCGGCGAATTCGACGTGCGGGCGTTTCGCCATGCGGTCGACGTGATGCTGACGGCGCAGGAGATCCTGGTCGATTACTCGTCCTACCCGACCGAGGAGATCGCGAAGAACGCGCACGACTTCCGCGAGCTCGGGCTGGGCTACGCCAATCTCGGCGCGCTGCTGATGGCGCTCGGGATGCCGTACGACTCGGAGCAGGGCCGCAGCTACGCCGCCGCGATCACGGCGCTGATGACCGGTGAGGCCTACCTGCAATCGGCGCGCATCGCGGCTGCGATGGGTCCGTTTGCGGGCTATGCGCCCAATCGCGAGCCGATGCTGAAGGTCATCGAGCGCCATCGCAGCTACGCCTACAAGCTCGACTCGGCGCTGGTGCCGCTCGACCTGCTGCGCGCGGCGCGCGAGTCATGGGACGAGGCGCTGCGCGTGGGCCAGAGCGCCGGCTACCGCAATTCGCAGGCCACCGTCATCGCGCCGACCGGCACTATCGCCTTCATGATGGATTGCGACACCACCGGCATCGAGCCCGACATCGCGCTCATCAAGTACAAGAAGCTGGTCGGCGGCGGGATGCTCAAGATCGTCAACGGCACGGTGCCGCGCGCGCTCAAGCGAATCGGCTACGACTCCAAGGAGATCCAGGAGATCGTCGAGTACCTCGACGAGCACGAAACCGTCGAGGGCGCGCCCCATCTGAGCGACGCCCATCTGTCGATTTTCGATTGCGCATTCAAGCCGCGCGCCGGCTCGCGCACCATCCACTACCTCGGCCATCTCAAGATGATGGGCGCGGTGCAGCCGTTCATCTCGGGCGCCATCTCGAAGACCATCAACATGCCGACCGAAGCGACGCCCGACGAAATCGCGGAGGCCTATCTGATGGCCTGGCGGCTCGGCCTGAAGGCGGTCGCGATCTATCGCGACGGCTCCAAGCGCATCCAGCCGCTCAACACCGGCAAGACCGCGGCCCCGGCAGCGGCGGTTGCGGCGGCGCAGGCGCTGACGCCGGGCGATGAGTTTCGGCCGCTGCGGCACAAGCTGTCCGACGAGCGCCGCTCGATCACACACAAGTTCGATATCGCCGGCCACGAAGGCTACATCACGGTCGGGATGTACGAGGACGGCACGCCGGGCGAGATTTTTGTCTCGATGTCGAAGCAGGGCTCGACGATTTCCGGCCTGATGGATTCGTTCGCCACCGCGATTTCGTACGCGCTGCAATATGGCGTGCCGCTGCGCTTCCTGGTCGACAAGTTCGCCCACATGCGCTTCGAGCCGTCGGGCTTCACCAAGAATCCGCAGATTCCGTTCGCCAAATCGATCGTCGATTACCTGTTCCGCTGGATGGCGTCGAAGTTCCTCGACGAGGAGGCGCGGCGCGAGGTCGGGATAATCGGCGCGCAGCCCGAGATCAACAACGGCGCAACCGCCGCCGCCGCGCTCCCCAAGCCGGCGCCAACGCTGACCGATGGCAAAGATACCAGCCTGCGGCAGAGCTTCATCAATCAGGCCGATGCGCCGCCGTGCCCGGATTGCGGATGCATCATGGTGCGCAACGGCGCCTGCTACAAGTGCATGAACTGCGGCACCACCAGCGGCTGTTCGTGAGGAGGCGGAACGATGTGCACGGTGGATTGTCCGAAATGCCATTCGCCGTCGGCCGGTAACCTGTTGCGCGTCGTTCCACGGCTCAACGCGCTGTGGCGGCTGTATCGATGCTTCTGTCCGAAGCACGGCATGTTCACCTATCGCGAGGTGGTGCCGAAAAATTGAAGTAAGCGGGCCGATGGCCCGTGCGGTTTCATGGGGTGGCGGCGGTCGGATGAGGGGTGCGCCCCGGAGGAATGAGAAGGCGGCGGTGGTCGAAAGAGATTTCACGCGGGTGATGGTGGCGGATGCGGCGGGGAGGACACGCGTGGGCGGTGGTGTAAATTCCTCCGGGGCTTTTCTTTGAAACGCATCGCGAAGGTTGACGGCTAGCGGGCGCTGTCCCGTTCATCGGTGTGGTGGTGGGGCAGGCGGAGGATGAGGCGGCGGGGGGCCGGGAGCAATCCCGGCCCCTCATGTTTTTCTGTGAGGTTGTGACCAATGGCGTCGATTCTCGACCAGATTGACACCATCGTGATCGTGATGATGGAGAACCGCTCGTTCGACCATCTGCTGGGTTACCTGCGCTTGCCCGCTTTCGGTGGCTTGCAGGTCGACGGGATCCGCGACAATCAGGCCTGGCTTCAGGCCAACGCCAATCCCGGTTTGCCGCCTGACAATTTCAAGTACCAGCAAGTGGTGCTGAATGAACTGAACATCGTTGATTCCAGCCACGAACGTTCCGATGTCGCCGCGCAACTGGGGCCGCTGCAGCCCAACGGCAGCTATCCGATGAAAGGCTTCGTGCAGAGCGCACGCGGCGACTCGAACATGATGGGTTATTACACCTCGGCAGTGGTGCCGATTCATGACTTTTTCGCGCGCAACTTCTGCGTCTGCGATAACTGGTTCTCGGCGCTGCCGGCGGGAACTCAACCGAACCGGCTCATGGCGATGAGCGGAAGCTCGGCAATTGACGTCAATGTCAGCGATCCGCTCGATTTTCCGGACCAGCAGCTTGCCTACGACTGGCTATCGGCGCGCAACGTGCCGTGGCGCATCTATCATCAGGGGTTCTTCCCGTTCTTCTCGATGATGACGCGATGGTACGTGCAAAACGCGCTGAGCGATAATCTGCGCCGCTTCGAGCAACTGAGTATCGACTTTGAGCTGGAGCCGGCTGCGACCTTTCCCAAAGTGATATTCGTCGAGCCGAAGTATACCGACGCTCCGCATGTCGGCGAGGGCACCGACGACCATCGGCCGTCATCGGTGCTGGGCGGCCAGCGTTTTCTGCTCGATACTTACAAGGCGATAATTTCGAATCAGCCCCGATGGCTCCGGACGATGATGATCGTCACCTACGACGAGCACGGCGGCTTTTACGATCACGTGCAGCCGCTGCCGATCGTCACCAAGGACCCGAAAGGCCAGTATCCGGATTTCGTCAGCACCGGTCCGCGCGTCCCCGGGCTAGTTATTTCTCCATTTACCTCCGCCGCGCAGATTTTCTCACGTTCCCTGGATCATACCTCGATACTCAAATTGCTGGGGCAGAAATTCGGCAGCAATAGCTATTCGCCGGAAGTGGATAATCGAAACGGAGTGGGTAGCGTGACGGACGCGCTGGACTTGGCGGTGGCGCGGCAGGTGATTCCACCGCCGCCCGACGACAGCGTGATTCCGGCGGCGACGCCCTACGTGCGGGGTTTCAAATCGCAGAGCGAAGACGTGCGGATGTTCCAGGAGGTTGCGCATAACGCGACCCAGGATCCGAAGCAGGCGCATGCGCTGGCAACCAAATTTCCGGACGATCGAGATTTTCTGGGAATTTGAATAGTCTGCGGGGACGCGGTGGAGGAGGTGGGGATGAGAGAGACGATTCTGTGTCCAGAGGCGGGATGCGAGCGGGAAGTCGCGGCGGAATTGATCGCTGAGGTCGATAGCGCCGCGGTCGTGATGCGGTCCTACCGCGGGCAATGCCCGCAACATGGCGAGTTCCGCCAGCCCGAGCTTATCGATCGCGCGGTCAGGATCCGCTTTCCGGCCTGCCGCGGCTCCTGATCAGCGCTCCAGCAGTCCGTCGGCCAGGGCGTGGAACTCGTCCCACGGCGCGGTCATGAAGCTATAGTTGCGCACGATGAACGAGGCGCCGGCGTAGAATTTTTCGTATTGCTGATGGCGGCCGGCGAACTCCGAGCCGACCAGGTCCCAGGCCAGCTTGAACAGCCGCATGCGGCGCCCGGCCTCCATCTGCGGCGTGCTCCAGTAGGTTTCGAACAGCTCGCGCATCGCGGGCGCGTCGATCACCGAGTCGTCGGCCGGCATCTGCAGCACTCCGCCGCCGCACAGCTCGCGCAGGCAATCGATGATCGCGGAGTGTCCTTCCGTGCACCAGTTGAGCGCGGCGTACATGAAGCGGCGATTGAAGGTCATGTAGCCGGCGGGCCACGACTCGGCGGCGTACAGTTGACCGGCGATCATCGCCTCGAGCGTCGCTTCGAGCGCCGCCAGCCGGCCCAGCGTCTCGCGCACGGCGGGCACCTGGTCGGAGCCCGAGGATTGCGCGACGCGGCTCGCGACTCCGACGATCAGCCGCAGCTTGGCGGCGAAGCGCACGTTGGACTGATGATTGCCGAAGGCGTGGGCGGGAGTCTCGACGTAGATGCGGCGCGAGAGGATCGCGTCGTCGTGCACGAACACGCGCTCCCACGGCACCTTGACCTCCTCGCACAGCACCATCGCATCGGTCTCGTCGAAGCGCGCGGTCAGCGGCGCGTCGAACTCGTTGCGCGCGTATGGCTCCAGCGGCTTGCGCGACCACAGGACCAGGCCCGGCGCGTTGCACGGCACCGCGCAGGTAATCGACTCGCGGCGGAACTCGGCGGCCAGCGGCAGCACGTTGCCGATCCAGATTTCGTTGGCCAGGATCGCGCCGGTCGCGAGCATCTTCATGCCCGAGATCACCACGCCGTCATCTTCCTCGCGCACCACGCGCAGCGTCGGCACCGGGATGTTTTTCTTCTGGTAGAACTCCGGATTGCGCGCGGCGGCGGGCGGCGCCACTGCGTAGGCGGCGTAGATGTCGTGCTCGCGCATGTGATGGTAGTAGGCGACGATGTTCTCGGCGAACTTGCCGAACACCGCCGGATTCATCGCCATCCCGGTGACGAAGCTGGCGACGTGGTCGGGCGAGCGCCCCAGCATCCCGTAGGTCAGGTCGGCGATCTTGCGATGGGCGCCGGTGCGCAGCGCCAGGTCGGCTTGGGTGCGCGAGCGGAGGAAGTAGACGCTATGGCGGCGGCCCTCGTCCTCGAAGCTCATGGTATCGCGATTCTCGGGGGCGGCTTTCAGATCGTAGATCGAGGCGACCGTATGCGCCGCGTTGCGAAAGGCCGGATGGCTGGTAACGTCGGCGACCGGCTCGCTGCCGATAAACACGCGCCGCCCGTCGCGCAGGCTTGCGAGATGTTCCGCGCCGCTCTTCAGCATGATGCTCTCCCGGCCGGCCGCCTCATTGCGAAACCGAATCCATCACGCGCCCGCTCGCCGCGTCGGCGATATCGAGCTCGACGGTTCCAGAGATATTGTGCTCGCGCTTGGCGTTCTCGAGCCCGGCCTTGATGTGATCGATGAATTTGGCGCGCATGAACGGCGGCATCGCATCCATCGGGAAGTTATCCATCAGCACAGTCGCCTTGAGCGGCGCCGACCATCGCAGCGCCTCGACCTTGGGCCCGGCGATCGGCAGCCCGCGCATCATCTGGTCCACCGCGCCGTGAAAATCGCCACCCGACGCCGAGCTCGCCGGCGCACCGGTCGCACCGCCAGCGGGTATGGCGGGCGCACCGTCGGCAGACGCAACGGGCGCACGGTCCGCGGCGATCGCCACGCTGTCCATCAGCTTGCTGCTGCCGGCGTCGACCAGGTCGACGGTCATCGGCCCCGCCACGTGATAGGCGTTCATCTCGTCGTGCATCGCCGACTTGAGGTCGGCCAGGAACTTGACGCGCGCGAACGGCGGCATCGAAGCCATCGGAAAATCCTGGAACACGACCCGCGCGTGATCCTCGGCTGGCCATTGCACCGAGCTCACCTTCTGTCCCGCGATCGGCAAAGCCCGCACCATCTGATCGACCGACCCATGAAAGGTCGAGGCGGGGGCCGGTGCGACCGCGGGAGCGACGGCGCCGCCGGCTCTGCTCAGCGATGCGAGCATCTGCTTAATCTCTTTTTGCGTGCGATCGTCGGGCGCGAGCTTCAGGGCCTGCTCGAAGCTGGTGCGCGCCTCGGCGCCCTGGTTCTCCTCGCCGTAGGCGACGCCGAGGTTGAAGTAGGCCTGGAAGAACTTCGGATTGGCGAGCAGCGCCTTCTTGTATTGCAGCACGGCCTGGTCGGGGTTGCCGCTGGAGAGGTACATCGTGCCGAGGTCGGTCAGCACCTCGGCGTCGCCCGGGGTGCGTTTGAGATAATGCTCGTAAGCTGCGATCGCCTGGTCGTAGTTGTGCAGATCGTAATTGACGTTGCCGACCCCGCGCAGCGCCGCCGGATTGTCCGGATCGAGCTTGAGCACATGGCCGTACGCCTCCAGCGCGCGCTGATGGTAGGCCGGGTCGAACAACGCAGCGCGGCTGGTGACGTCGCCGAGCTGGGTCCACAGGGCGAGGTCGTTGGGCTTGGCATGGGCGCGGCGGTTGAGGTCGTTGATGAAATCGACCGCGGTCTTGGGAATCTTGATCGCCGGATGGTTCGCCGGCAGCCCGGTACTTCCCATCGCGCCCGCATCCGCCGTCGCGGCGACCGTGCCGACCTTTTTGGCGATCGGCTTGCGGCGCTCGATGAGCGTGGCGGCGACCACGCCGAGCACCAGTATCCCGGCCATCACAGCGACGAAGGCGGTGAAGCGCGCCCGCGAGCCGGCGGCCGGCGCGGCTGCGGCGCCAGGCAACGAGACCGCGGCGGGCGTCAACGGCTCGCCGCATTCGACACAGAATTTCGCTCCGGCGACCAGCGCGGCGCCGCATTGTGGACAAAACTGCATGCAAAAACTCCTATCCCACCGGACCCTCTGCGGCAACTTGCGCTTGGCCCGCGCGGCCTTGCCGACGGCGGCGGCGCATGATGTAAGTTCATTGGAAAAATCCGCCCAAGGAGTGCTGCCGATGCTGCTCTATAATTCATTTGGACCCAACCCGCGCGCAACCCGGATGTTCCTGCTCGAAAAAGCGCTGACGATTCCGTGGCGCGAGATGGATATTCAGGGGGGCGAGAACCGCCAGGCCGACTATCTGATGGCGAACCCGGCCGGACAGCTGCCCGCGCTGGTGCTCGACGACAACCGCGTGATCGCCGAGACCGTCGCGATTTGGGAATACCTCGAGGAGAAGCATCCCAAGCCGCCGCTGATCGGCAGCTCGCCGGAGGAACGCGCCGAGACCCGCATGTGGCAACGGCGAGTCGAACTCAACATCACGGAAAGTCTCTACGGCGGCTTTCGCTTTGGCGAGGGCGCCGAGATGTTCAAGGCGCGGATCATGGTCCGGCCCGAGGCCTCGCCGGGGCTCAAGGCGATCGCACAGGACCGCATGGCGTGGCTCGACAAGCTCATCGCGGGACGCGAGTACATCGTGCCGAACCGCTTCACCATCGCCGACATCATCCTGTATAGCGCGACCGATTTCGGCGCCAGCGTCGGGCAGACGATTCCGTCGTCGCTGGCAAATCTCAACGCCTGGTTCAAGCGCATCGATGCGCGTCCGAGCGCCCGGGCGAGCCTCCATCCAGCCGTCGAGCAGATCAAGGTCAAGGGTTAGCGCAGGATCGGGGCGCGCCCGGGGATCGACGGCGCCGATGGACCCGGAGCTGACAGAGCTGACCGGCCGGCTGACGGCCCTGCTGCGGGCGCGCAGCGGCGACCCGCAGGCGCGCGCGAGCGGCGTCGAGCCGCTGCCCGGGCATGCGGGAGTCAGCTACCGGTTCGTGCACGAGGGACGTGACGGCGCGCTGCCGCTGGTGCTGCGGCTGGCGCCGGCCGGAGTGCCGGCAGTAGGGCCCAACGACGTGGTGCGACAGGCGCGCATCATGGCGGCACTCGGCGGGACTGCGACGCCGAGCGGCGTCGCAGTCCCGCCGATCCATTGGTACGGCGACGATCCGCAATGGTTCGGGCGGCCGTTCTTCGTCGCCGGCTTTGTCGCCGGCGACAAACCGGCGCTCGGCCAGCGTCGCTTTGACATCGACGAGATGCGCCGATGCAGTGCGGCGGCGGTCGCGACCGCCGCCGCACTGCATCGCCTCGATTGGCGCGACTACCGCGCCGAATTCGGCGAGCCGGTCGCGCTCGCCACGGAGCTCGAGCGGCTCGATCGGTTGCGCGATCGCCCGACGCTGGAGGCGCGATTGCTCGCGAGCGCCCCGGCACTGCGCGCGCAGCTGGTCGCATCGATGCCGGCGCGCGTGCGCGTGGGATGCGTCCACGGCGACTTCCAGTGGTCCAACTGCCTGTTTCGCGATGGGCGTTTGACGGCTCTGATCGATTGGGAGCTGGCGCAGACCGGCCCCGTGCTGCTCGATCTGGGATGGTTCTGTATGTTTTCCGATCGCGAGAGTTGGGTCACTGACGATCTCATGCCGAGCTGGTGCCCGCCGCCGGACGAGCTGGTCGACGAATATGAACGGGCGCTGGGTGAGAGCTTCGAGCGCCGCGAGGTGCGATGGTTCCGGGCCTTCGCCGGCTACCGTTTCGGCGTGATCACGGCCTTCAACCTGATGCTGCATCGGCGCGGCAAGCGTCCCGACCCGATGTGGGAAACGATTGCGCTGTCGGGGCCGCGTCTGTTTGAGCGTGGACTAGAGCTTTTGGGCTAAACCGGTCTGCGCTGCGCACGACCTATGTTCGTTCCTGAGCGCTGCGTAAAATACGGCAGTTTTCCGATGTCCGTCGTCAGGCGGGACGAACGGCGGGCCGGGGAGGTGGACGGATGGATGAGCACGAGAATGGATCAAACGGCTTTACCGAATCGAACGGCGCCAGCGAGGCTGCCGGCAGAGCTCGGCGTAAGCGGGTCCTGGTCAAGGATGTGACGTCGCGGGTCGAGGCGCTCGAAAATCGGCTGGCCGAGATCGCTGACGAGCTGTCGAAGCTCGATCAGCGGATTCAGAAGATGGCCGACTCGATTGCCCAGGGGCAGGCCAACCGCTGGACCGTCAGCTGATCGTCGCACCCTGATCGTCGCCCGCGCGGCCCGGCACTATCCTGACGCGCCGGCGCGCGGCGAATCGACCAACATCACGAGGCGCGGCGCACGGGAAAATCGATCGCACGCCGCGCCTGAAAAACCTACAGCTCGGGGCGCGCCGCGGCGCCGCCGGCCAGCACCGTCGCGTTGCCGTGCTCGCCGAAGCGCAGCAGGAACTTCTGCTGCTTGTCGCCCAGATGCTTGCGGGTGGCAGGCGTCGGCTCGGCATCCTGCAGGAACGGCTGCTCGGCGGTGCAGGGATGTTGGTAGACCGCGAGCTCGAGCGTGATGCCGTTGGGGTCCTCGAAGTAGATCGAGCGGCAGAAGGTGTGATCGATTTCCGACTTGATCTCGACGCCCTTCGCGATCAGATGATGCTTGGCCGCGTCGAGCTCCGCGACCGTTTCCATCGCGAATGCGATATGGTTGCCGGCGCCGAGCTTGGCGAAGTTGGGCGCCAGCTCGTCCTTGGGGCACCAGAAGAACGCCAGCCGGTCACCGTTGCCGATATCGAAGAAGTAATGCTTGGCGCCGCCGAGGTCGCCCGGCACCGCGCCCGGAAACGGGTCGGGGTCGGGAAGCTGCAGGGTCACGACCACCGGAAAATTCATTACCTCGGTATAGAAGCGCACCGTCTCGTCCATGTCGCGCGACAGGAACGCCATGTGATGCACGCCCTTGGTTTTAATCGCCATCGGTCAGGACCTCCTAATTGATGTTCGGATAGTGAACAAACGTCCGTATTATGAACTAACGTTAAAGCCGCCGCCGCGCCGATGTCAAGTCGGCCGGGGTGGTCTTCGCGCTGGCTGGCTCAGCGGCTGGCGAGAATTTCGGCCAGATGGCGAGTCTCGATCTCGCTGCCTTCGCGATGCAGTCCGCCGCCAATCTGCATCAGGCATCCGCAATCGTTGGCGACCACCGTCTCGGCGCCGCTCTCACGGATGCGCGCGAGCTTGTCGGCCATCATCGCGCTCGAGATGTGCGGGAACTTGACCGAGAACAGGCCGCCGAACCCGCAGCATTCCTCGCGCTCGCGCAAATCGAAAATCCGGATCCCGTTGACCGCGCTCAGCAGCACGCGCGGCTCGTCGATCACCTGCAGCTCGCGCAGCAGGTGACACGAAGGATGGTAGGTCACCGCCCGCTCGTAGCGTGCGCCGACATACTTGACCTTGAGCACGTTGACCAGGAATTGCGAGAACTCGTAAATCCACGGGCGCATCGCCTCGGCCTTGGCCAGCAACCGCGGATGGTTCACCAGCAGATGCGGGTAGAAGTTGCGAATCATGCTGGCGCACGAGCCCGATGGCACCACCACCGGCACGCCCGGCTGGCACGATTTGAGGAAGCGGCGCGCCAGCGCCAGCGCTTCATCGCGCAGCCCCTCGTTGAACGGCGCCTGCCCGCAGCAGAAGGCGCGGCGCACCGGCCGGACCTTGATATGCAGTCCTTCGAGCACCGCCGCGGCCGCCTGCGGCACGGCCGGAAAAAACTGCTCCGCGAGGCAGGTGCCGAACAGTCGGACCTCAGACATCGTCAGGCCACACCATCAGTACGTGGAGTTGCTTGGGGCCGTGCACGCCGATCACGATCAGCTTTTCGATGTCGGCGGTGCGGCTGGGACCGGTGATGAAGGCGACGCGATGGTTGGCGATGGTTTCGGCGCCCAGCGAGTCGAGGGCCGCGGCCGCATCGGGCCGCAACCGATCGGCGCGCACGATCGCGAGCGCCGCGGGCGGCAGCAGGGTCAGGGCGTTGGGGCGCGCCGGCGTGCCGGTCACCGCAATCGTGCCGGTCGAGGCGATCGCGCAGTCGGCCTCGACGATGCCTAGGTCGGCGCGGGCGATACGCTCGATCAGCGCGTGGCGCGCCGGCTCGTCGCCGACCGGTGCGCATCGAATGACTTCGCGGCCGCGCTGCTCCAGCGCATTGGCCAGCGGTTCGGTGTTGAACGAAACGCCCGCTCCGATTGCGACCGTCAGCGCTCCGATCCGATCGGCCAGCTCGAGCGTGCGGGTGGAAAGCTCGGTGGCGCTGAACGTGCCGACGAAGTGGCCGCCGACCGCCTCCAGTTCGCGCGCGAACGACGAAACCAGCTCCGCGCTCTGCGCCCCCGGCACCAGCGGCGGCGTCACACGCGTTTCCTGATGATTTGCGGCCCCCGCCTTGGCCTCGCTGCCAAGCGCGGTCTTGACCGCAGCCATGATCCTGACGAAGGCGCCCATCGCTCAGAGCCCGTGGGGTTTGGCGGCCGGCTTGCGCCGCGGCGCGGATTTGGGGACCGGAAAGTCGCGGCTGCGGGTCCAGGCGTTGAACGGCGGCGGCATCCATCGCACATAGCCGTCGCGCGCCAGCGGCCGAACCATCCAGGCCGCGATCCGCGACAGTAACCGGATGGTCCACGGATGGCGCGCCAGCCCGCTGAACCGCACCACCGCGCGCCGGGCGCTGACGGCGGCGTGCGGCCATTTGAGCCCGTCCTGATTGGCTTTCCAGCGCAGATGGAGCAGCAGCTTGGGGATATCGATCTTGACCGGACAGATCTCGCGGCAGGCGCCGCACAAGGTCGAGGCGAAGGGCAGAAAGCCGGCCTCCGCGCCGAACAGACTCGGGCTTATGATCGAGCCGATCGGACCCTGGTAGGCGTAGCCGTAGGCGTGGCCGCCGATCCGCCGGTAGACCGGGCAGGCGTTGAGGCAGGCGCCGCAGCGCAGGCAATAGAGCGCCTCGCGCATCACCGGATCGGCCAGCATCGCGCTGCGACCGTTGTCGAGAATCACGACGTGGATCTCGCGCGGCCCGTCGAGCTCGCCGGCGCCGCGCGGACGGGTGATGAAGTTGGTGTAGGTGGTGATCTTCTGGCCGGTCCCGGCCCGCGCCAGCACTTCGAGGAAATGACTCAGGTCGGCGAGCCGCGGGATCACCTTCTCGATTCCCATCACCGCGACGAAGGTGTCGGGCAGCGTGCTCGAAAAACGACCGTTGCCTTCGTTCTCGACCAGCACCAGCGTGCCGGTCTCGGCGATGGCGAAGTTCACCCCGGTAATCCCCAGGTCGGCGGCGAGGAAGGTCGAGCGCAGGTTCTCGCGCGCCACCGCCGTCAGCCGCTCGGGCTCGTTGGTATACGAAGTCCCGAAGCGCTCATGGAACAGCGTGCCGACGTCTTCCTTTGAAAGATGGATGGCGGGCGTCAGGATGTGCGAGGGGCGTTCGTGGCGCAGTTGCACGATGTACTCGCCGAGGTCGGTCTCGACCACCTCGAGTCCGGCCCGTTCGAGCGCCGGATTGAGCTCGATCTCCTCGGTGGTCATCGACTTGCCCTTGACGGCGCGCTTGAGTCCGCCGCGGCGCGCGACCTCGACGATATACTTGCGCGCCGCGGCCGCGTCGGCGGCGAAGAAAACGTGGCAGCCGTTGGCCTCGAGCCGTTGCTTGAGCTGCAGCAGCAGTTGATCGAGGCGGCCGATGGCGTCGGCCTTGATGCGCCGGGCGGCCTCGCGTTCCTCGTCGTAGCGTGGGAACTCGCCGCGCGTCTGCGCCGCGGCCTCGAGATGATGACCGCTGGCGTTGGCGAGCTTGCGGCGAAGGTCGGAATCGCCAATCGCCTTTTCGCTGGCCGAAAAGAAGGTGGGCTTGCTGCGCGACTGGAACATCGGAAACGACCGCCGGCTTCAGTTGATCCGCGCGACCTGCGCCAGCATCCGCATCACCGATTCGCGCGCGCGATCGGCGCCGCGATGGTCGGGAGACTGGCTCAGGAAGCCGCGATAGTCATCGAGCGCGGCCTGGAAGCATTCCAGCCGCTCGTAGAGCCCGGCGCGCTCCAGCAGCTCGTCGGCCGCCTGCGCGTCGAGCATCAGGATGCGGTCCAGCGCCGCCAGCGTGCGCCGCCAATCGCCGGCCGTCATGTAGATACTCTTCAGATTGCGCAGCATCCGCGCCAGGACGTGACGCGCCCCGACCGTGCGCAGCATCGCAGGGTCCAGCTCCGTCGGCTGGCCGTAAATCTGCGCCAGGCGCGCCTTGATTTCCTCGAGGTCGAGAATCACGCCGGCGTTGAAGGGATCGATAATCAGCTCGCCGCGTTCGTCCACCGCCTTGACCAGGAAGTGCGCCGGGAACGAGACGCCATAAAGGTTGAGCCCCAGCCGCCGCCCGATTTCGAGATAGATCACCGAGAGCGTGATCGGGATGCCGAGGCGGCGTTCTATTACCTGGTTGAGAAACGAATTGCGCGGGTCGCTGTATTCCTCGCGATTGCCGGCGAAGCCCTGCTCGCCGAACAGGAAGCCCGACAGCAACTGGACCCGTTCGACGGTGTCAGTCCCGCCCTGCACCAACGGCTCGGCCTGTTGCGCGAGCCGGTCGATGCGATCGAGATAGTGGTCGACGTCGAGCTCCGGGTATTCTTCCTTGGCGATCAGCAGCGCGCCGCGGGCGAGCGGAATCGGCTCGCGCTCCACCAGCCGGGAAAGTTCGCTACGCGCCGCGTTCATCCTCGCTCCTCACCACGGTTGAGTCTTTAATGGCGGCCTGCAAAGCGCAAGCCCCGGTGGCCGCATCGATCGCCGGATCGATTTCCGCCCGCACCGCAGCCTCGGGCTCGCGACGGCGGGCGCGTTGCAATGCCTCGGCGGCGCGCCGGCCGCCGATCTGGCCGAGCGCCCAGGCGCTATGGGAGCGGACCAGCGGCTCCGGATCCGACCACAGGGCGCTTGCCAGCGCGTCGATCGCGGCGGGATTGCGGCTGTTGCCCAGCGCCACCGCGACGTTGCGCAACAGCCCGCGCCGCTTGGTCCGCCGAATCGCGCTGGTACCGTAGCGCCGGCGAAAACCGTCGTCGTCCAGCGCCATCAGCTCGGGCAACGCGGGCGCGAGCTCGGGCTCGCCGGGACCGTCGCTCTCGTTCCACGGGCAGACCTCCTGGCAGATGTCGCAGCCGAAGATCCAGTTGCCGAGCCCCGCGCGCAGCTCGTGCGGGAGCGGGCCGCGATGCTCGATGGTCAGGTAGGAGATGCAGCGGCGCGGTTCGATCAGGTAGCCGTCGGCGAGCGCGTTGGTCGGGCACAGATCGAGGCAGCGGCGGCAGCGCCCGCAATGGTCGCGCGCCGGACGCGGGGCCGCGTCGATTTCGAGATCGGTAAAAATCTCGCTCAGGAAAAAGTACGAACCGTGATGGACGTTCAGCAGGTTGGTGTTGCGCCCGAACCATCCCAGCCCGGACTCGGCGGCCCATTCGCGCTCCAGCACCGGCCCGGTATCGACGTAGATGCGCGTAATCGCCGCGGGACGCATCGCAGCGATCGCCGCGGCGACGACGCGGGTGCGCGCCAGCACGGTCTGATGATAATCGGGGCCGAGCGCATAGGCGGCGATACGGCCGCGCAGCTCGTCGGGCCATCGGAAGCGCGGCCGGGCCGGCGCGGCGTAAGGATAGGCGAGGCTCACCACCGAGCGCAGGCGCGGGTCCAGGGTGCGCGGGTCGAAGCGGCGCTCGGGATCGCGCGCCAGGTAAGCCATCTCGCCCGCCCGTCCAGCCTCGAGCCAGGCCCGAAGAAAGGGTTCGCGATGCTCGAGCCGGCGCAGCGCGGCGAATCCGGCCAGGATGAATCCCTGCGCGCGCGCGGCCGCTACGATCGAATCGGTCAGGCGATCCACGATGAGGAAAATGATATCATCGAAGGACGGTAAGTGCCCCCGTTTCGTCCAGCTTGACTTGGGTTTCGGGCCGCGGCTACCCTTGATGACGTGGCTGACCGCATGGTTCAGCCCGCTTTCCGGAGGCTTCCTCGATGGCAGAGCAGATCGCGAGCGTACAACCGATTGACGAATCCGCCACGCCGGGTATCCAGCTCACGCCCAAGGCGCTCGAGATGGTGCGCCAGATGGCGCTCAAAGAGCATCTCGGTGCGGACCAGGGACTACGCGTGGGCGTGGTAGGCGGCGGATGCTCCGGGTTTCAGTACACGCTGAACTTCGACGCGCAAAAAGAGGGCGACACGATCACGATGATCGACGGAATGAAGGTCCTCGTCGATGAGCTCTCGCTTCCCTATATCGCCGGCACCACGCTTGACTTCGTCGAAGGCCTTCATAATGCCGGCTTCCGTTTCGATAATCCGCGCGCCGGCCGGGTCTGCGGCTGCGGCTCATCGTTCAGCGCCTGAGTTTCAGCGCTTCACGAATCGTCTGGTAGCGGCCCCGCAAGCATCGTCGAGTCGTCGGGCTTTGCATGACGCCTATCGCGGGCTAGTGTGGCCGCATAGCGTCGACCGAACGGCAAGCAAAATCGTGAAATACCTCGAGGGGATGGGCACCATCGTGACCGGCGCCAGCCGCGGTATCGGGCGTGCGATCGCGCTCGAAATCGCGCGCCAGGGCGGCCACGTCGCCTTCAATTATCTGCGCAGCGACGCGGCGGCCGAGCAACTGAAGAGCGAGCTCGAGGCGCTCGGCGTCAAGGCGCTCGCCTTCAAGGTCGATGCGGGCGATCTCAAGGCCGTCCGCGAGATGGTCAACGAGGTCAAGAAGAGCTTCGGGAAAATCGACGCGCTGGTGAATAACGCCGGGCTCACGCGCGACAAACTGGTCATGATGATGTCGGAGGAGGACTGGTCGGAGGTTATCCGCACCAATCTGACCGGGGCCTTCAACTTCTCGCGCGCCGCGGTGTTCAACATGATGAAGGCGAAGCGCGGCGTGATCCTTAATATCAGTTCGATCAGCGGGCTGGTCGGGATGGCGGGGCAGGTTAATTACTCGGCCTCCAAGGCCGGACTGATCGGGATGACCAAGGCGCTGGCCAAGGAAGTCGGCCGCCACGGGGTACGCGTCAACGCGCTCGCGCTCGGCTTTATCGAGACCGATATGACGGCGGCGCTGCCGGCGGAAAATCGCGCCGCGGCGCTCAACCTGATTCCGCTCGGCCGCTTCGGCCAGATCGGCGACGTCGCGCCGGTGGCAACCTTCATGCTCTCGGCGGCGTCCGGCTATATCACCGGCGCGGTGATCCAGATCGATGGCGGACTCGCGATGTAGCCGGCGACGCCGGTCGACCTCGGGGTGTCGCAGCCCTCTGGATATCCGGCGCGCGATTTGGACGGTTGCCTTGAAAGGCCGGCCCGGCGCTACGATAATCTAAGTAGAGTAGAGGCGATGGTGAGCGAGCGCGAGTCAATCTTTCACGAGGCGGAAACGCCGCAGGCCTCGCGTGAGCTCGAAGAGCTGCGGGCCGCGGCCGACTACGTGATGCCCTTCGAGGTCGTCCAGCGCCGCGTGATCGACGACAACTACGAAGGCCGCATGACCATCGATGCGACGGTGGTGCTGCGAATCGGCAATTCCGAGGAGACCGGGGCGGCGCGCGGCGTCGGCGTCGTGCATGCGCTCGACCTCGCGCTGCGCAAGGCGCTGCTCAAGTATTTCCCCTATCTCGAACGGGTCCGCGTGACCGAGACCTATACTCACGCCGCCGGCGAATCGACCGAAGCCGACGTGGTATCGGTCAAGAAGTTCTCCGACGGCGAAATTTCATGGACCACGCTGGCCACCTCCAGCAACTCGGTCGAGGCCGGCTGGCGATCGCTGCTCGACGGCTACGAATGGCGCATCGCCACCGAGAATCTCAAGCATAAACGCAACACCGCCAACCCGCGCTTGTCGCGGCGTTGAGCCAGGCCAGCCCGTATGTCCGCTGCGAGTGAAACCTCGGGCCGTGCCGCGCCGGGCCGCCTCGCCGTGCTCTACGACGGCGATTGCGAGGTCTGTCGCACGATGCTCCAGGCGGTGCGCCAATTCGACAACTCGAGCCAGATCGACGCGCTCGATCTGCACGACCAGAGCGTCGGCGCGGCCTTTCCGGGACTCAACCGGGAGCGCCTGATGCAGGAGCTGCACGCGGTCGACGACCGCGGACGGGTATTTCGCGGGGCGCGCGCCGTCAACGAGATCCTGCGCCGCCAGTCCGGGTTCGCCGGGCTGCTGGCCTATCTGTGGTACGTGCCGGGCTACGCCTGGCTCGCCGACCGGCAATACAAGCGGATTGCGGGCGCGCGCTATCGCTATCAGCCCAAGCGCCCGGTGGAGCCATCCGGCGCCGGCTCCGATTGAACGCCACCCGCCGAACGCTCATCCTAGGCTGAGCGTGGCATCGATGGGACCGTTCAACATCTTCAATACTCTCACGCGTCGGGTCGAGCGCTTCGAGCCGCTCAAGCCCCCCGCGGTGACGCTCTACTCATGCGGCCCGACCGTCTACCTGCCGCAGCATCTCGGCAACATGCGCGCCTACCTGTTCGTCGATACGCTCAGGCGCGCGCTCCGCTTCCACGGCTACGACGTGCGCCACGTGATGAATATCACCGACGTCGGCCATATGACTTCCGATGAGGACGCGGGCGAGGACAAGATCGAGAAGACCGCGCGGGCCGAAGGCAAGTCGCCGCAGGAAGTGGCGGATTTCTATATCGCGCAGTTCAGGCGCGATTGCGGATTGCTCAATATAGAACTGCCGCCCGATGCGATCGCGGGGCGTCCGGCCGCGCCGCCGCAGAGCGCGTTATGCCGCGCGACCGACAATATCGGCGAAATGATTGCGCTCATCGAGCGGATCATCGCGCACGGCTTCGCGTATCCCAAACCGAGCGGCATCTACTTCGACGTCGAGCGATGGCGCGGCGCGGCGCGAGTCGGCCGGCTCTCGCGTCAGAGCCTCGACGAGCAGCATACCGGCCAGCGCCTCGAGCATTCGCCCGACAAGAAAAGTCCGCACGATTTCGCGCTGTGGGTGCTCAATCAACCCGGCCATCTGATGCAATGGGACAGTCCGTGGGGACGCGGCTACCCGGGCTGGCATATCGAGTGCTCCGCGATGTCGATGAAGTACCTGGGCGAGACTATCGATATTCATACCGGCGGCCTCGACCATATTCCGATTCATCACGAGAACGAGATCGCACAGTCCGAGAGCGCCACCGCGCACCCCTTCGTCCGTTACTTCGTGCACAATGCCTTCCTGGTCGGGATGGAAGGGGCGAAGATCAGCAAGAGCGCCGGCAAGTTCCCGCTGGTGGCGGACCTGGTGAAAGAGAGCATAGATCCGCTCGCCTTTCGTCTGTTTTGTTTCGGGGCAAAATATCGCTCAGAGCTGGCCTTCAGTTTGGACGCAGTCCGCGCGGCAAAAAAGAACCTCGACTATTTCCAGGAGTTCGCAAGTAATCTGCCCGACGCAGCAATCGATGCGCCTGATTCCCAGTGGGTGGCGGAGTACGAAGAAAAATTCCAAGCGGCGCTGGCCGACGATTTGAACACGCCGCGGGCATTAGCGGTCGCCTTAGAACTGGTGCATGAGGCGTACACGAGAAACGATAAGAAGATCTGGCCCGCGCTAAAAGGCTTTGACTCCGTCATGGGGCTCAAGCTTGCGGACGCCCTTAAGGACGCACTGGCGCAATTCCCCGCACACGTGCTGGAACTTAAGAAACGGCGAGAAGAAGCAAGAGCCGCCCGTGACTTCAAACAGGCCGACGATTTGCGAAAGCAACTTTCGGCGCTGGGTTACGAGGTCAAGGATACCTCGGGCGAGTCGATGATACAGCGTCGGAGAAATCCGTGAGCCGCAGCGGTCACTTCCGGTCCCGGGCCAACCAGCTTGACGCGAGCGTCAGCTTGGTCCTAGTTACCTTGATACACTGGGTCGAGCTTTCCTAGAATCAATCTAAGGATCTCACAAGAGCTACCATGCCTATTCATCTCAAAACTTTTGACACCCGCCTCGGCACCCATGACACGCCCGAAGTCCGCCACCTCAGCCCCGAGAACGCCCCCTACTATTTGCCGGTCGGTGACGAGGTCGAAATCTTCACCGCCGCCTACCGGGCGCGATTGCCGGTGCTGCTCAAGGGGCCGACCGGATGCGGCAAGACGCGCTTCGTCGAGCATATGGCGCACAAGCTCGCCGACGAGCCCAACGGTCCCAACGAATTGATCACGGTCGCCTGCCATGAAGACCTGACCGGCAGCGACCTGGTCGGACGCTTTCTGATCCAGGCGGACGAGACCGTATGGGTCGACGGTCCGCTGACGCAGGCGGTGCGGCGCGGCGCGATCTGCTACCTCGACGAGGTGGTCGAGGCGCGCAAGGACACCACCGTGCTGATCCATCCACTGTCGGACCATCGGCGCATCCTGCCGATCGAAAAGCGCGGCGAAACCCTGCAGGCCCATCCCGGCTTCCTGCTCTGCATCTCGTACAATCCCGGCTACCAGAGCATCCAGAAAAACCTCAAGCATTCCACCCGCCAGCGCTTCATAACGATCGAATTCAACTACCCGCCGGCCGACAAGGAGACCGCCATCATCGCGCACGAGGCCGGGGTCGACGCCGACATGGCGGGCCAGCTCGCGCTGTTGGGCGAGAAGGTGCGCAACCTCAAGGCCTCGGGCCTCGAGGAGGGGGTCTCGACGCGGTTGTTGATTTACGCCGGTGAGCTGATTTGCCAGGGCATCACGCCGCAGCGCGCCGCGACGGTCGCGGTCACCTGGTCGCTGACCGACGAGCCCGAGAGCAAGCGGGCGATCGACGAAGTCGTCAAGGCGATTTTTCCGGCCTGACCAGACGAATGACCGCGGCGACCGTGATCGATCTCAGAAGCGATACGGTCACTCTGCCGACGGCCGCGATGCGCGAGGCGATCGCACAGGCCGCGCTCGGCGACGACGTCTACGGCGAGGACCCGACCATCAACCGCCTCGAGGCGCTGGCCGCCGAAACGGTCGGCAAGGAAGCCGCGCTGCTGGTCGCCAGCGGCACGATGGGTAACCTGATCGCGCTGCTCGCCCATTGTCCGCGCGGCGCCAAGGCGCTGATGGGCGCGCTCTCGCATAGCAATCTCTACGAAGGCGGCGGCGCGTCGGCGCTCGGCGGAGTCATCCTGACGCCGATTCCCAACACGCCCGAGGGCGAACTCGACCTCGAGGCGCTGCGGGCCGAGATCGAGCTGCCGGCCGATCCGCATTTCGCGGAGCCCGCCGTGGTCGCGATCGAGAATACGCACAACCGCTGCGGTGGCGAGGCGGTGGCGCTGGCCCATATGGCGAAGGTCGCCGAGCTGGCGCGCCGGCGCGCGCTCCCGGTCCATCTCGACGGCGCACGTATCTTCAATGCCGCGCTGGCTCTGGAAGCCAGCCCGGCGACGATCGCCGGCTATGCCGACACGGTCTCCTTCTGCCTCTCGAAGGGGCTGGCAGCGCCGGTCGGATCGCTGCTCTGTGGCAGCCGCTCGTTTATCGAGCGGGCGCGCCGGATTCGCAAGACCCTGGGCGGCGGGATGCGCCAGGCGGGGATAATCGCCGCGGCCGGTATCGTCGCGCTGCAGACCATGGTCGAGCGGCTCGCCGACGACCATCGCCACGCCGAGCAACTGGCCGACGGACTGGCAAAGATTGGCGGTCTTCAGGTGCAGCGCGCACGCCGGCGCACCAACATGGTGTTCTTCGAAGTCGGTGACGGCGCCGCGCCCGCCGCGCGCTGGGAGGCCGCGCTCAAAGCGCGGGGCGTGCTGGTCTCGCCGCGCAATGCCACGGTGTTTCGCGCGGTTACTCATTACGGAATCGAGGCGGCTGATATCGACCGGGCGATCGCCGCGGCGCGTGCGGCCGCGGGCGAGGCCTTTGCGCGCTGAGCTGCCGATGGATTCGCTCGACTCGCTGTTCTCGCTGCGCGGCCATCTGGGACTCGTTACCGGCGCCTCCTCCGGGCTGGGCGTCGAATGTGCTTATGCGCTGGCAATCGCGGGCGCCGACGTCGCCCTGGTCGCGCGCCGCGCCGAACGGGTCGCGGCGCTGGCGGCCGAGCTGCGCGAAAAGTATCGGGTGCGGAGCTTAGCGATGGCCTGCGACGTCACCGACGATGAAGCGATCGCGCGCGCGCTCGCCCGCATCCGGACGGAGCTGGGCGAGATCGACATCCTGATCAACAACGCCGGCATCTCGCCCACCGGTCCGGCCGAGAAGTTCCCGCGCGCGGATTGGGACGCGACTATCGCGACCAATCTGACCGCGCCGATGGTGTTGTCACAGCAAGTCGCGGCGCGGCTGATCGAGCTGGGACGCCCGGGGCGGATAATCAACATCACCTCGGTGCTGGCCGCGCACGGCAGCGCCGTCTACCGGCTGGCCTCCTACACCGCCGCCAAAGGCGCGCTGGCGAATCTCACGCGCCAGCTCGCGATCGAATGGGCGCGCTACGGAATCCTAGTCAACGCGATCGCGCCCGGATGGATTCCGACCGAGGCCACCGCCGGCGGAATCGCCAAGCCGAAATGGCGCGAGCGGATGGAAACCTTCACGCCGATGGCGCGGCTGGGCCGGCCCGAGGAGATTCGCGGCGCGGTGATTTATCTCGCCAGCCCGGCGGCCAGTTACGTGACCGGCACGACGATCGCGGTCGACGGCGGCTATCAGGCATGGTAGCGAGGCTGACGCAGCGCCGCGCGGCTTGCCGACCATCAACCTGAGCTATGGTTCCCGCACTATGAACGATGCCATGCATGAGCTGAAAGCGCAGCTTTTGCGGCGCAAGCCGACCGCGACGCTGATGGCCGAGGCGGCCACGCCGGGCGGCCTCAAGCGCGCGCTGGGCGCGCTCGATCTGACCGCGCTCGGCATCGGCGCGATCGTCGGGGCCGGCATCTTCGTGCTGACCGGCGTGGCGGCGAGCAAGTATGCCGGGCCGGCGGTGATGCTCTCGTTCTGCGTGTCGGGCTTTGCGTGTGCGATGGCGGCGCTGTGCTACGCGGAGTTCGCCGCGATGATCCCGGTCGCCGGCAGCGCCTATTCATATTCCTATGCGACCATGGGCGAGCTGGTCGGCTGGATTATCGGCTGGGACCTGGTGCTCGAATATGCGGTCGGGGCGGCGGCGGTGGCGGTCGGATGGTCGGGCTACCTGCGCGTGATCCTGGAGGGGCTGGGGATTCATCTGCCGGTCGCGCTGACCCATGCTCCGGGTTCGGCGCCGGGTGCGATTATCGATCTGCCGGCGCTGCTGATCGTGCTGATCGTGTCGGGAATCCTGTATGTCGGGATTTCGGAGAGCGCGCGCTTCAATTCGCTGATCGTCGCGATCAAGCTGCTGGTGATCGGGATGGTGATCGTGGTGGGCGCCTTCTACGTGCAGCCGGCCAACTGGAGCCCGTTCGCGCCGTTCGGATGGAGCGGGGTGATGAAGGGGGCGGCGGTGATCTTCTTCGCCTATATCGGTTTCGACGCGGTCTCGACCGCGGCCGAGGAAGTCATCGATCCCAACCGCAACCTGCCGATCGGGATTCTGGGCTCGCTGTTCGTCTGCACGCTCTTGTATGTGGCGGTCGCCGCGGTGGTGACCGGGATGGTGCCGGCGCGGATGCTCGATATCAATGCGCCGCTGGCTTCGGCCTTCGTGCTACGCGGGCTGCGCGCGCTGTCGGGAATCATCTCGGTGGGCGCGGTCGCCGGGCTGACCTCGGTGCTGCTGGTGCTGCTGCTCGGACAATCGCGCATCTTCTATGCGATCTCGCGCGACGGTCTGCTGCCGCCGGCCTTCAGCCGGGTGCATCCGCGTTACCAGACGCCCTACATCCCGACCGTCCTGACCGGCATCCTGGTGGCGACCGCGGCCGCGCTGCTGCCGATCCAGGAGATCGCCGAGCTGACCAATATCGGCACGCTGTTCGCCTTCGTGCTGGTATGCCTGGGCCTCTGGATCCTGCGCCATGTCGAGCCCGATATGGCGCGGCCGTTCCGCACCCCGCTGGTGCCGCTGGTGCCGATTCTGGGGGCGCTGTTCTGCGGCTACCTGATGACGAGCCTGCCGCTGGTGACGTGGTACCGGTTTTTCATCTGGATGGCGATCGGGCTCGCGATCTATTTCAGCTACGGGCGCTTCCATAGCCGGGTCGCGGCCGCGGCGGGAAAGCTCGAGGGCGAGCGGGCCGCGGCGCGCCGCGTCTGAGTAGCGGGCCGCCCCCGCGCCGGCGCGCTTTGTCTTGACTTACAGGGCTTGGCGAGTCTATCCAGAACTTGACCCAACGTAAGAACCGTTTTCAAATCCGGCAAAAGAGGAAGCTCAAGCGATGGCACTATTGGACGGAAAAGTAGCGATTGTTACCGGCGCGGGCCGTGGTATCGGACGCGAGGAAGCGCTGTTGATGGCAAAACAGGGCGCTAAGGTCGTGGTCAACGATCTCGGCGGCCATTTCGACGGCACCGGACAGTCGCGCTCGCCGGCCGAAGACGTGGTCAAGGAGATTCGCAACGGCGGCGGCGAGGCGGTCGCCAACTACGAGAGCGTCAGCGATTTCAAGTCCGCCAAGCGCATCATGGAGTGCGCGCTCGACAACTTCGGCAAGCTCAATATCGTGGTCAACAACGCCGGCATCCTGCGCGATCGAATGATCTTCAACATGAGCGAGGAAGACTTCGATGCGGTCATCTCGGTCCATCTCAAGGGCTCCTTCAACATGGCGCGCCATACCGCGGCCTACTGGCGCGAGCAGCACAAGAACGGCAACCTGCTGAACGGCCGCATCATCAACACCAGCTCGGATTCGGGCTTGCTCGGCAATGCCGGCCAGGTGAACTATGGCGCCGCCAAGGCGGCGCTGGCGGCGATGGCGATCATTCTCGATCGCGAGTTGTCCCGCTACGGCGTGACGGTCAACGCGGTCGCGCCGCTGGCCCGCACCCGCATGACGGTCGAGGCGACGCCGCAGATTGGCGCCGCGATGGGCGAGGCGAAGCCCAATCAGCTCGACCCGCACAGTCCCGCTCACGTCGCGCCGGTGGTCTGCTGGCTGGCGAGCGACGACGCCAAGGATGTGCATGGCGAGGTCTTCCGCGCCGGCATCGGCACGGTCTGGCTGATGAAGGGCTGGCACTCGGTCGCCAAGGTGCAGCAGCGCGGCGCGATCTGGGATCCGACCGCTCTCGGAGTGCGGCTCAAAGAGGAGCTGGCCAAGGGGCTGACCAAGAAGGAGAGCATGTCCGAGGCGATGGCCGAGGGCGCGGAATAATCGCACTGGGTCTGTGACGGTGCCCGACGACGCCGGTGGCGCGAGCCACCCTCCAGCGCGCTTTCGCTCAGTGCTGCTGATCTGCGCGGCCAACACCGCCCGCAGTGTGATGGCCGAGCATCTGCTGATGCGCGAGCTGCGCGCCCGCGGCGCTGGCGATCGGGTCGCGGTGCGCTCGGCAGGAATCGCCGCCTATGCGCGCGACGGCGCACTGGTTTCGCTGGATACGCGGATGGTGCTGCGCGGCGAAGGATTTGCCGTTGACGACGAGCTGACATCGACCGACTTGAAGCGCCATCCCGAGATGCTGGAGCAGGCCGACCTGGTACTCGCGATGACCGCGGCGCAGGCCGATGAGCTGCGCACGCGCTTCGCGCACGTCAGCCTGCCCGCGCTCGATACCCTGAAAAGCTTTGCCGGTGAGAGCGGCGATATCGCCGACCCGGTCGAGCAGGGACACGAGGCCTTCTCGAGCTGTTGCGATGAGATCAAGCGGCTGGTGCCGCGGGTCGCCGACCGGCTGCTGACCGGAAGTTAGATGGCGCCGGACGAGTTTCTTAATCCTTCCGACGACGAGATTCGCGCCATCCTCTCGCGCCCGACGACCGTGGCGGTGATCGGCTGCTCGGATAAGCCCGCGCGCGACAGCCTGATGATCGCGAAGCTGCTGCACGACAAGGGTTTCCGGGTGATCCCGGTCAACCCGGCGCTGCCGCCCGACGCGCTGACCGGCGTGCTCGGCGAGCGCGCCTACCCGGACCTGCTTTCGATTCCTGAGCCGGTCGAGATTGCCGACGTCTTCCGCCAGCCCGAGCATCTGCCGGCGATCGTCGAGCAGGCGATTCGCAAGCCGGTGCGAGTGCTGTGGTGCCAACTGGGAGTCGTCAACCTGGCGGCGGCGCGCAGCGCGCAGGCGGCGGGAATCAAGGTCGTGATGGATCGCTGCCCGGCGATCGAATATCGACGCCTGTTCCGCAGACCATGAGTCGGACCGACGGTTCGATGCGGAGGTGCGCGTGAAGCCCGGCAAGTGGGACATTCTCGACGACGATCGCCTGGTCACCACGCCGATCTTCGACCTCTCGCGGCGCCGCTCGCGCCATGCGCGCCGTGGGACCCGCGACTTTTACGTGCTCACTGCGCCGGCGTGGGTGAATATCATTCCGCTTACCGCCGACGGCCGGATTGTTTTCGTCCGCCAGTGGCGCCACGGTATCAGCGATCTGACGCTGGAAATCCCGGGTGGGATGGTCGATCCGGGCGAGATGCCGAAAGCCGCGGCGCGGCGCGAGATGCGCGAGGAATGCGGCTTTGATTCCAGACGCATCATTTCGCTGGGACGGGTGCATCCGAATCCCGCTATCCAGCCCAACTGGTGCTACACCTTCCTGGCCCTCGATGCGCACGTTTCCGGCAGCCCCGAGCCCGGAGCCGACGAAGAGACCGAGGTTGTAATGGTCGCGAGGCAGCGGGTCGCCGGCCTGATCGCGTCGGGCAAGATCACGCACGCACTGGTGATCGCCGGGTTCGCCCTGTTCGACCTCTACCAGCGCAAGCCGCGCCGCGCGCACTGAGTACGCGGCATTCCCGGCGCTACTGCGCGCCGCCGTAACGTCGGCGGCATAGTGCATAGACCGGCCAGACTGCGGCCGCGAGGATCACTGCCGTCACAAAATCCGCATGGCCCGGCGCTTGGGAGAGCGCCAGTCCGAAGCTCGCGACCCATACCAGGATCGGCGCCGCCACGACCACGGCGAGTCCGAGGCGCCCGCCGCCGATAACGAAAAGTCCGTCGCGCGCCGGATGGAGACGACGCAGCTTGATCAACGCGCCCATCTCGAGCATCAGCGCACCCATATAGAAAAAGACGTCGAGCACCACCAGCGTCACGAAGCCGAACGGCACCAGCAGGGTGAAGACGATGCAGCACAACACGATTGACTTGCCGGGGGTGGCGCTGCTCCACCAGATTTCGGCCAGCGGCTTGGGCAGATAGTGGTCGCAGGCCAGCACGAACGGCATCCGCGAGACCCACAGCATCGCGGCCTCGAAGATCGCGAACGCTCCGAGCGCGCCGCCGAGTCCGATTGCGACGCCGAGCCACGGTCCGCCGATCGTCGCTCCGGTGTGCGCAAACGAACCGGTCTCCCAGCCCGCGCCGCTGGTGGCGCCGTCGAGCCCCACGGCCAGCGGCAGCACATAGCCGAGCACGACCAACGGCAGCGTGATAGCGATCGCGCGCAGGTAGTTGCGCTGCGGATGATCGATCTCGGCCGCTACCACGCTCAGGTTTTCCCAGCCGCAGAAATTCCAGATGACGACGGTCAAACCGCCGCCCAGCGCGCCCGCGAAATCGCGCCCGAAGATTGGTCCGGCGGGCGGCTGCCAATGGATGAGCCGCGGGATTCCCAGCACGACCATCGCGAGGAACGGCATCAGAATCGCGATCGTCAGGGCCATCGAAGTCCGGCCGACCGGCCGCACGCCCAGCAGGTTCAGCAGCCCGGCGAGCCATACCAGGACAATTCCGAGCGCGATTTGCGCCGCGCTGCTCAGCGGAATCAGAAACGACAGGTAGGCTGAGAACAACACCGGGTAAATCGCCATGTCGACGGCGGTGTAGAGGATCGTCAGGTAGGCCTCGACAAAGCCGGCGAACGGGCCAAACGCCTGTTTGACCCAGATATAAAAACCGCCCTCGGCGGGAATCAGCGCGGTCAATTCCGCCGCCATCAAGGCCGTCGGCAGGCTCAGCATCAGCGGCACCGCCAGACACAGCAGCAGCGCCAGGCGCGGACCGGCGATGCGCACCGCGTCTTCGAGTCCGTAAGCGCCGCCGCTGACCGTCAGGTACATCAGGCAGACCAGCGCCCCGAGCTTCAGGCGATGGCGCGCAAAGCCGCCGGCCCGCCAGAGCGGCGTCGCCTCCGGGATTGGCGCGGCCTCGACGCCGGAAGACGATGCGCCGCCCGCAGAACTGCTTCCTTGCTCCATTTCCAGTGACGCTGTAGCCGAGCACGGTTGCCGGCGCAAGGAAGGCTCGGCAAGCGCCAAAAACTGTGACGGGGTTGCGTGGCGGCTTGGCGGGCGCAACACTAGAGCGATTGGAGGAAATTCCAGGAACTCGGGTGGATTAGGCCGCTAAGGCTGATACGTTTGAAGCCTGGGAACCGCTATGTTACTCGTGATTTTCGATTTATTCCGTGGAATTCCATATTTCATGAGAGCTCTCGCGCTATTTGTCCTGACCGCCGTAGTGTCGGTCTCGATGGTGGTTTCGGGATGCACCGGCCTGAAATCCGGGCCGCATCAATCTTCGCGGATGGGCGATGTCACCGACGCCAGCGATCACCCGTTCGGCAACGTCCAGCCGGTCGATATTCCCGCGGAAGCCTACGCGATGGGCGCGTTTCTGAAGGCCGAGGTCGCGACCGACCAGGGCGACCGCACCGAGGCGCTCGACGAGTATCAGCAGGCGGTCAAGTACGATCCGCACAACGGCCTGCTCAGGATTCGCCTGGCGACGCTCTACGTCCGTAACGGCGAGCTCAAGCGCGCGCTGGACGAAGTGAATCAGGCGATCGCAATCGAGCCCAAGTCCGTGCACGCCCATCTGCTCGCCGCCGGCATCCAGTCGGCGCTCGGCAACGATCAGGTCGCCAAGCGGGAGTATAAGACAGTCCTCAAGCTCCAGCCCGACAGCCAGGAGGCCTACCTCTACCTCGGAACGCTGTACGCCAAGCGCGGCGATTACGATCAGGCCGAGCAGACCTTTCACAAATTGATCGCGCTCGATCCCGACTCGTTCCTTGGTTACTACTACGCGGGTCGGGTGATGGTGGCGGCCAAGAACTACGACAAGGCCGAAAGCTATTACCAGCGGGCGCTGAAGCTGAATCCACAGTCCGAACTGGTGCTGCTGGATCTCGCCCTGCTGCGGGAAATCGAGAATAAACCCAAGCAGGCGGTCGAGTACTATCAGAAGGTGCTCCAGCTTAATCCCAACAACGAACTGGTGCGCAAGCGGCTCGCCGAGCTCTACGTCGGACAGAAGAAATATGACGCGGCGTTGGGCCAGCTCAAGCGACTCGAGCAGCTCGAGACCAATCCGGCCGACACGCGTACCAAGATCGGACTGCTCTATTTCGAGCGCGGCGACTATGCCGAGGCCACCACGGAGTTCAATCTGGTGCTCGGTTCCGAGCCCAAGAACTGGGCGGTGCACTACTATCTCGGGGCCGCTTACAGCGAGCTGAACCAAACCGACCGGGCGGTCGCCGAGTTCCAGCAGATCCCGGAAACCAGCTCGCATTATGTCGATGGGCGCCTGCAGCTCGCCTATCTGTATGACAAACGGAAGAACTTCGACCACGCGATCGCGGCCCTCAAGCAGGCCCAGGCGCAAAAGCCCAAGGATACCGAAATCATGGGCTTCCTGGTCGGCATCTACCAGGAACAGAAGGACTATCCGGCAGCGATCGATCTGGCGCAGAAGATGATCGCGCTCGATCCCAAGAACGACAAGTTCCACTTCACGCTCGGCGCGCTCTACGATGAGAACAAGCAGAAGGCGCTCAGCGTGCAGGAGATGGAGCACGCCATCCAGCTCAACCCCGGCAATGCCCCCGCGCTCAACTATCTCGGTTACACCTACGCCGAGGATGGCCACAATCTGAATGAGGCGGAAAAGCTTATCAAGCGGGCGCTTGATATCGAGCCCGAAGACGGTTTTTACATCGACAGCCTGGGCTGGGTCTATTACCAGAAGGGGCAGTATGCCAAGGCCGTCGTGCAGTTGCAGCGCGCGGTCAACCTGACCGACGAAGACCCGACCATCGCCGAGCATCTGGGCGACGCCTATCTCAAGCTTGGCAGAAATGTCGACGCGCGCCAGGAATATCAGCTCGCGCTCAAGAAGGCTTCCGAGACCGACCAGGTCGAGCGGCTCAAGGGCAAGCTGCACGGCCTGCACGATGTCGGGGAAACGAGCCAGAATCGTTAATTCGCGGGGACTCGAGGTGCCGCGCGCCCGCCGCTGGCGCGTTATCGCGCTGCTGCTGGCGAGCATCGCAATCTCGGCCTGCGCGACCGTCCAGGCGCCCGTGCCGGCGGCGGTCCGCCCCGCTCCCAATCGCGAGCAGGTCACGGCGCTCATCGCGGCGATGGCGGTGCGCGACCGGACGCTGACCGCGCTCAGCACCGGCGCCGTAATGGAATATCGCAACGCCAGCCAGCACGTGAAGGCACGCGAGCAAATCGTGGTGATGCGTCCCGACCGGCTGCGAGTCGAGGCCAGCTCGCCGTTCGGCGTCGTACTGATCGTTGCCGTCGACGGCCCGCGCCTGCAGATCTTCGAACCCGGTAACAACCTGCTGATGCACGGGACGGCAACCGCTGCCGCGCTGGATCGTTTCGCGCAAATCCCGATGGAACCGAAAGCGGCGGTGGATCTGCTGATGGCGATCGTGCCGGCGTCGGGCCAACTCGCCGGCTACAGTGCCGCCACTACCGACGCGAGCGGCGCGACGGTGCTGACCTGGGCGACCCCCGGCGGCGGCCATCGCGAAGCGGCCTTTGCCGACGGCGAGCTGGCCGCGGTGCGCGAGCGCGCCGGCGACGGCCGGCTCATCTACGAAGTGCGTTACGCCGACTATCACAATATCGGCGCGCTGATGTTTCCGTACTCGATCGATGCCGAATTTCCCGCGGTCGGTTCCTCACTGAAGCTGACTCTGAAACGGCCGATCGTGAACGCCCCCGAACCTGAGTCGTTGTTCGTGCTCACTCCCGCTTCGACTACCAAGGAGATCGATCTTGATCAGCCCCAGCCCAGGGCGGCGATGCCTCACAGCTGACCGGCCAGCCCGCTGGATCGTCGCGGCGGCCTGCGCACTCGCGCTCGGCGCCGGATGTCGCGTCAACCGGCCGGCGGCTAATCACGCCCGCGACCAGATCCTCTACAACGCAACTATCAGCGACCCCAAGACTTTCAACCCGATTCTGGTCACCGACGCGACCTCGGGCGGGGTGCTGGACAATATGTTCGAGGGGCTGGTCAAGTACGACGCCATCACGACCCTGCCGGAACCCGACCTCGCCGCAAGCTGGGACCTGGGCGACGGCGGCCGGACGATCACCTTCCACCTGCGGCGCGACGTCAAATGGAGCGATGGGCAGCCGTTCACCGCTCACGACGTAGTCTTCACGATGCGGGTGATTTACGATCCGCATGTCCCCAACAGCATCAGCCCGTCGATTATGGTCGACGGCAAGCCGATCGCGGTCGAGGCGGTCGACGATCACACGGTGCGGATGAAGCTGCCGCGGCCATTTGCGCCGCTGCTCTATTCGATCGGCTTTGCGATCCTGCCGGCCCATCTGCTGGAACGCGCCTACGATGCCGGCCGCTACAACCAGATGTGGGGCATCGACACGGCGCCCGCGAAGCTGGTCGGGACGGGACAGTTTCGGATGACGCGCTACGTGCCGAGCCAGGTCATCCAGTTCCAGCGCAATGCCGACTATTGGATGAAGGACGCCAACGGCGCTCCGCTGCCGCGTCTGAAGGGCGAGACCCAGTTGATCGTGCAGGATCAGAACGCGCAGTATCTGCGCTTTCTGTCGGGGCAGATCGATGTCTACGGACCACGCCCCGAGGAAGTTTCCTCGCTCGAGCAAAAGGCCGCGGCGATGGGTATCACGGTCAAGCCGATCGGGATCGATACCGGCTCGCTGTTTTTTTCCTTCAACCGCAACCCGCGCCATTACATCCACAACGGCGTCACAGATCCCCGGCTCACCTGGTTCACGGACCTCAACTTTCTTCGCGCCATGGCCCATGCGGTCGACAAGCAGGCGATGATTAATCTGTGCTTCCAGGGGCTGGCGCGCCCGGCGGTCGCCGACATCTCGCCGGCCAACAAGATTTTTCATAATCCGAACCTCAAGGATTACGACTACGATCTGACGCTGGCGGCGAAAATTCTCGACGCCGCCGGTTACCGGCTCATCAAGCCCGGCGTGCGCGCCGATCCGCAGGGCCATCCGCTGGTCTTCAATCTGACCACCAACACCGGCGTAAAGATTCGCGATCAGATGTGCGCGATCTTCCAGCAGGACCTCGTGAAACTCGGCATCCGCGCCAATTACCGGCCGCTGGAATTCACCACCCTGGTCGAAAAGCTCGACCACACTTTCGATTGGGACTGCGTGCTGATCGGCTTCACCGGCACCATCGAGCCCAACAACGGTTCCAACTTTCTGCGCTCTTCAGGCAATCTGCATATATGGAATCCGGACCAGGCCAAACCGGCGACGCCATGGGAAGCCAAGATCGATCAGTTGCTCGATGAGGGTACGATGGTGATGGACCCGAAACAGCGCGCGCCGTATTACTGGCAGATTCAGCAGATCCTTCACGAGCAGCTGCCGATAATCGAAACCGTGCGCGCGGAGCGCTACGAAGCCTGGAAGAACACGCTCGAGAATTATCGCCCCACCGTGTGGGGACTCTATAAGCCGGAGCTGATGCAGTTCCGTCCGCAATGATCGCCGACCGCAAACCCTGCCGATGACCCGCTTTCTGCTCAAGCGCCTCGTCAACATGATCCCGCTGGTGATCGGCATCACCTTTTTGTCGTTCCTCGTGATGTCGCTGGCGCCGGGCAACTTCCTCTCCAACCTGCAGATGAACCCGTCGATCTCGCCCGAGGTGATCCGCCAGATGGAGGCGCAGTTCGGGCTCGACCAGCCGCTGATGCTGCGCTACGTCAAATGGCTGTGGGCGGTGCTCCATCTCAATCTCGGCATCTCGCTCGCCTACCGGGTCAGCGTCGCCAGTCTGATCGGCTCGCGCGCGCTCAACACCATCATCCTGTCGCTCTCGAGTCTGGTCTTCGCCTGGGTAATCGCCATCCCGATCGGCATCATCGTCGCCGTCCGGCAGAACTCGATCTGGGATCGCGTGCTCTCGTTCCTGGCTTTTCTCGGCATGTCGGTGCCGAACTTCTTCTTCGCCTTTCTGCTGATGTACATGGCGCTGCGCACCGGATGGTTCCCGGTCGGCGGCACCTTCTCGGTCGATTACGCGAGCCTCGCCCCGCTGGCCAAGGTCGCCGACCGCATCAACCATCTGATTCTGCCGGTGATCGTGCTCGGCACCGCCGGCATGGCATCGTTGATGCGCCTGATGCGCTCGCAAATCCTGGAAATCAAGAACTCTGAATTCGTCCGCACCGCGCGCGCCAAGGGACTCAGCGAGCGGGTCGTGATCTACAAGCACGTGCTGCGCAACGCGCTCAACCCGTTCGTCACGATGGCCGGTTATGCGCTGGCCGACCTGCTTGGCGGCGCCGCGCTGGTCGAATCGGTGATGAATCTGCAGGGGCTCGGCCTGCTGCTGCTCGACGCCGTGCGCTCGCTCGACGTCTACCTGGTGATGGGCTCGGTGCTGATGGGCGCGGTGCTGCTGTTGGGCGGCAACCTGCTCGCCGACATCGCGCTGGTCATGGTCGACCCGCGGGTCGATTTCTCCTCCGGGGAGTCGCAATGAGCGCGACCGCGTCGGGCGTTGATGCCGGCCCTCCCGCCGGACGCGCTACTGCCGCATCCACCGGCTATCGTCGCGCGTTGGCGCGCGAATGGCGGCTCGCGTCGTGGCCGGTCCGGCTCTCGGCGATATGCCTGGCGCTGTTCTATCTGCTGGCTGCCGCCTCGCCCGTGATCGCGCCCTACGATCCGACGCGGCAGTATCGCGCGCTGCCCGAATGCCCGCCGATGGTGCTGCATCTGAGTTCGCCCGCCGAATGGAATCACGGACTGCTCTACACCTATCCGATGCGGATGACTGATCCGGTCGCGCGCCGTTACACGCAGTCCCGCACCCGCCGGGTTTACGTTCACCTGCTGAGCCGCGGTCATCTGTTCACCACCGCGCCGGGCGACGCGCCGTACTTCATGATGGGCAGCGACGGGCTGGGGCGCGATCTGTTCTCGCGTATCGTTTACGGATCGCGCGTCAGCATGACAGTCGGATTGCTCGGCGTGCTGATCAGCTTCTCGCTCGGCATCACGATCGGCGCGTTCTCGGGCTATGTCGGCGGCCTCACCGACAACCTGATCATGCGCTGGTCGGAGATCGAGATGTCGCTGCCGTCGTTCTATTTTCTGCTGGCGCTGGCGGCCGTCATTCCGGCCGGCCTCAGCACGATCGAGACCTTCATGATGATCGTCGCGATCATGAGCTTCATCAGTTGGGCGGGCTTTGCCCGCGTGATTCGCGGCATGGCGGCCTCGGTCCGCTCGCGCCCGTACGTCGAGGCGGCCGCCGCGCTGGGCGGCTCGCGGCTGCGCATCCTGGTGCATCACGTGATCCCCTCGGTGCTCGGCTACGCGGTGGTCGCCGCCACGCTCTCGATCCCCGGCTTCATCCTGGGCGAGAGTGCGCTGTCGCTGCTCGGGCTTGGCATCCAGGAGCCGGCCTCGAGCTGGGGCAATCTGCTGGCGCAGGCGCAGGACGTGCAGGTGCTCGCCCATTACCCCTGGATTCTGATCCCCGGCGTGTTCATCTTTCTGGCCGTGATGTCATTCAACTTCCTGGGCGATCATCTGCGCGACCGCCTCGACCCCGGCAACGCCGGCTGATAGCTGAAAAGCGGGAGGCACTGCGATGGCTGAGACATTCGTGCTGATTCACGGCGCCTGGCATGGCGGATGGTGCTGGCGGGGGGTGATGAGCGAGCTCGAGCGCAACGGCGACCTGAGCTTTGCGCTCGACCTGCCGGGCCATTGCGCCAATCCGATGGACCATGCGCAGGTCACGCTTTCGAGCTATGTCGATTATGTCGCGCGCTTTATCGAGGAGCGCGATCTCAAGGACGTGGTGCTGGCTGGACACAGCCTCGGCGGCCTCACTATCTCGGGGGTCGCGGAGCGGATTCCGCGCCGCCTCAAGCGCGTGGTGTTCGTCTCCGCGATGGTGATACTCGACGGCCAGTCGCCGGCGCAGGAACTCGAGCGTATCGCGCCCGGCCGCCCCGGCTCGCGCGGCATCAAAACCGGTCCGCACTCGGTGATGGTACGGCCCGAGGATTTCCCGAAATACTACATCCAGGACGCTTCGCCCGATCTGGCGAATTTCGTGCTCGCCGCGCTGGTGCAGCAACCGACCCGCGTGATCGTCGAGCCGAGTCCGTTCAAAGGCTTTCGCCAGCTCGGTATTCCGACCGGCTACCTGATTTGCGAGGACGACCTGGCGATGGGTCATCCCGGCGTATGGCATCCCGAATTCTCCGGGCGGCTCGATCGGCCGGTGACGCGCTCGATCAAGTCGGGCCACGAGCTGATGTTCACGCATCCCATCGAAACCGCCCGCGCATTGGCGGAAATCGCGCGCGCGTGAGAACTCCGGCTGGAGAGCGCCGGCGCGGCGATGATACGCTCGTGAGCACGTGACGCCACTGCTCGAAGTGAAGGATCTCCGCACCTCGTTTATGACCGAGGCGGGGGAGGTGCGCGCGGTCGACGGCGTGAGTTTCGCGGTCGAGCCGGGCAAGCTGATGGGCCTGGTCGGGGAGTCGGGCTCGGGCAAGACCGTCAGCGTGTTGTCGATCATGCGGCTGCTGCCGGAAAACGCGAAGATCGTGGGCGGCTCGATTCGCTTCGCCGGACAGGAGCTGCTGACGCTCGATGAGCCGCGGATGCGCGCCATCCGCGGGGCGAAGATCGCGATGGTTTTCCAGGAGCCGATGACCTCGCTCAACCCGGTGTTCACCGTCGGCAGCCAGGTCGGCGAGGCGATCCGGCTCCATCAGCGCACCGACCGCGCCGAGACCCGCCGCCGCAGCGTCGAAGCGCTGAAGATGGTCGGGATTGCCGATCCCGAACGGCGCGTCAACGACTACCCGCATCAACTCTCGGGCGGGATGCGCCAGCGGGTGATGATCGCGATGGCGCTGGCGTGCCGGCCGCAGTTGCTAATCGCCGACGAGCCGACCACCGCGCTCGACGTCACCATCCAGGCGCAGATTCTCGATCTGATTCGCGACCTCCAGCGCCAGCTCGGACTGGCCGTCATCCTGGTCACGCACGATCTCGGAATCGTTGCCGAGTATTCCGACGACGTAACGATTCTCTATGCGGCGCGCGTCATGGAGCAGACTTCCACCGCCAAGCTGTTCCAGGAACCGCTCAATCCGTACACGCGCGGCCTGCTGCAATCGATCCCCGGGATCGGCGGCCATCACCGGCGCCTGCAGGCGATTCCCGGCAGCATCCCGTCGCCGCTCAATCCGCCGGGCGGATGCCGCTTTCATCCGCGCTGCCCCATCGCGGTCGACGATTGCGCACGCATCGTTCCGCCGCTCGAAGCCAAGCGCCCCGGCCATTACGTGGCCTGCATCCGTGTCTAGCCTGCCGACCCCCGGCCGCGCCGCCGCTGCCGCGCCCGCCCCCGGCGACGCGCTGGTGCGCACGGTCGCGCTGGTCAAGGAATTTTCAGCCGGCTCGACCGGCGTCATCTTTCGGCATCGCCTGTCGCTCAAGGCGGTGGCCGGGGTCGATCTCGAAATCGCGCCGGGCGAGACGCTGGGGCTGGTGGGCGAGTCGGGCTCGGGAAAATCGACGCTCGGCCGTCTCATCCTGAAGCTGCTCGAACCGACCGCCGGGCGCGTGATTTTCGCCGGTCGCGATCTCTCGACCCTGAGCCGCAAGGAACTGCGCCTGCTGCGCCGGCAGATGCAGCTGGTGTTCCAGGATCCGTACTCGTCGCTGAATCCGCGGATGCGGGTGCGGGCGATCGTCGGCGAGGGGCTCGAAATCCACAAGCTGGCGCGCGGCAAGGCCAAGGAGGCGCGTATCGTCGAGCTGCTCGAGATGGTCGGGCTCGGCGCCGACACGCTCGATCGCTATCCGCACGAGTTCTCCGGCGGCCAGCGCCAGCGCATCGGCATCGCGCGCGCCCTGGCGGTGAATCCGCGCTTCCTGGTGCTCGACGAGCCGGTCTCGGCGCTCGACGTCTCGATCCAGGCGCAGATCATCAACCTGCTGCAGGATCTGCAGGAGCGCCTCAACCTGACTTACCTGTTTATCGCGCACGACCTGCGGGTGGTGGAACATATCAGCCGGCGGGTCGCGATCATGTACCTCGGCAAGCTTGTCGAGGTGGCGAGCCGCGACGACATTTACCTCCATCCGCATCATCCGTATACCCGCGCGCTGCTCTCCGCCGTCCCGACTATCGACGTCGCCGGGCGTCCCGATCGCATCAAGCTGCCGGGCGAAGTGCCGAGTCCGCTCAATCCGCCCTCCGGCTGCAGCTTCCATCCGCGCTGTCCTTATGCGAAAGATGTCTGTCGAACTGTCGAGCCGCGGCTGGAAGCGGGCAGAGGCGGGCATGCGGTCGCCTGTCACGTCTTTCCCGCGCCTTGAGCGGTACGCAATCAGCGGAGAGTCAGCCGGCCCGCATCGGTAGTATCATGAGTACTTTCGGTACCCCCGGACGCGGTTACGGCGATCCTGGCGAGAGCGGTCTGTCAGACAGCGGGTCGCAGATGCCGACGCTGGCCTGGATCGAGGAGCGCACGCGGGTCGCGGTCGGCGCCAACGCCAATATCTCGGGCAAGCTGGTGTTCCACGAGCCGGTGCGGATCGAGGGACGCTTTCGCGGCGAGGTCAGCTCGGTCGATCTGATCGTGATAACCGAGGGCGGCTCGATCGAAGGGCGCGTGCGCACGCCGCGCCTGGTGGTGCTGGGCGAGATGCGCGGCGAGGTTACCGCCTCGAAACGGGTGATGCTCGGTCCGCGCGCGCGGGTGACGGGACGGATAGAAAGCGAGCGGCTGTCGATAGCCGAGGGTGCGCGCCTGGAAGGCGATCTGCGAATCTCCGGCGCGCCCGATCTCGCGCCTCCGACTAGCTGATCGTGTTGAGACGCGCGGCCTTGCCCGAGAGCTTGCGCAGGTAATAGAGCCGGGCCCGGCGCACCTTGCCGTGATTCAGCACTTGGATTTTGTCCAGCCGCGGTGAATGGATCGGGAAGATCCGTTCCACCCCGATCCCGTAGGACACCTTCCGGACCGTGAACGAGGCGCGGCTGCCGCCGCGGTTGATACGGATCACCACGCCTTCGAACGGCTGGATCCGCTCCTTCTCGCCCTCGACCACCTTGACCTGGAGTCGCACCGTATCGCCGACCCGGATTTCCGGGAGGTCGCTGCGGATGCTCCGCCCTTCGAGCTTTTCGATAACACTGTTCATGGGATTCAGGACCTAAGTTGAGCCCCCCAACCTACCCGGATTGCGCTCCTCAGGCAACCATCCGTAGTGGGGCGAGTGGGGGCTATTTAACGCCGCTACCAGACGGCAACCGCTACTTATACGAGAAACCTGTTAGTTTCGATGATTCTGCAGCGGTTTAATTGACGTTCAGTATCTTTAAGGCTAAAGAAGTGTTCGCGAGGGGGATAAGTTAACTTGGAGGAAGGGAGATGACGCGAAGATTTTCGATTGTTTCTGGGGTTTTAGCTTTGCTTTTCGGGGGCTTGATGCTGTCGGCAACAGTGAACGCAGGCGAATCTGCCATAGTAAGCACAGTCGGGCCCCCCATACCGATGGTCTTTAGCGGTATCGGTTCGGCACCGCCCTCTAGTTCGTGTAACAACGTGAGCAATGGCTGTAACGGCACCAACTGTGATTGCCTCGAAATAGACGGCCGAGGAAAAGGAACCAAGCTCGGCGCCGGCAAATCAACCTTCACGTCCCAAACGGTTGTGTCGTATCCGGAAATCGTCGGAACTATCTGTGACGAAGCCGTTGGCACGATGACAATCACCACTCCAAACAACAAAAATACTCTCGTCATCGGGTACAACGGCTTGGACTGCCTTACCGGTGCGTCCCTGATCGGGTTCAATGGGCCTTATACCGTGGACGGTGCCAACTCCACCGGAAAATTTCTCAATGCCGTCGGTGGCGGCACAATGTCGGTAACTGAGGACTCGAATTCGAATTTCTACGGCACGTTGAACGGCAATATTCTTCTCAGCAAGTAGCAGCGCGGGCCGCGAGGGTTAGACCTCGCGGCCCGCTTACGCTTCAGAGATTTTTCAGCGCCAGTACTTCGCGCGCCGGCGTGCGATCGCCGGTGCAACTGATCATCCGCGGCGCATCGAGAAATCGTAACTCGAAGCCGAGGCCCGTGTAGAGTTCGACGACTCGCGCGGTCGCCTGGTTCGACAGCACGGTGGGGCCGCGATGGCGCGCCAGCCAGTGCGCCAGCCGCACCTGGTCGTCCCAGCCGAAGTCCTGTTTCGCATAGCGGGTGAACTCGACGTCGTAGGG
>DATKSL010000011.1:0-111402 GCA_035531675.1 Binataceae bacterium (SeqCode)
CCGCGTGTTCGTCACCGTGCTGCGCTGGCCGCGCCTGACGTTGGCCGTGATCGCGATCCTGATCGTGGCGGTGCTGTCGCAGTTTCCGCGCCTCGGCGGCGAGTTTCTGCCCAAGCTCGAAGAGGGCAATATCTGGGCGCGCGCCACCATGCCGACCACCATTTCGCTCAAACATGGCGCCATGCTGACCAACCGGATGCGCTCCGACTTCATGGCGTTCCCCGAAGTAACCACCGTAATTTCGCAGCTCGGGCGCCCCGATGACGGTACCGAGACCACCGGCTTCTTCAACTGCGAGTTCTCGGTCGAGCTCAAACCGCAGGAGCAATGGCCGCGCGGGCTCACCAAGCTTGAACTGGTCGACCAGATCGATCGCAAGCTTACCCACGATTTCCCGGGCGTCAGCTTCGGTTACTCGCAGAACATCGAGGACAATGTCGACGAAGCGATGTCCGGGGTCAAAGGCACCAACTCGGTCAAGGTCTTCGGTCCCGATCTCGCGGTCGACGAACGCATCGCCAACGCGCTGATGGAAGTAATGAACCGGGTGCCGGGCATCGTTGACACCGCGGTCTACCGCTCGCTCGGGCAGCCGAACCTGATGATCACGCCCAACCGCGCGACCTGCGCCCGCTACGGCTTGAACGTCGGCGACGTCAATGCCGTGGTCCAGGCCGCGATCGGCGGGCAGGGCGTAACCCAGGTGCTCCAGGGCGATCGTCGCTTCAACCTGGTGGTGCGATGGCAGAAGTCCTATCGCACCAGCCTCGACGCCATCCGCAGCATCCGCGTGCCCACGCCCGCGGCCGGCTCAATTCCGCTCGGCGAGATCGCCGACATCAGGGTCGCCGAGGGCGCCTCGTTCATCTACCGCGAGGGCCTCGAGCGTTTCGTACCGGTGCGCTTCGCGGTGCGCGGCCGCAGCCTCAAGGATGCGGTGCGTGAAGCGCAGCGCGAGGTGGCCCGCCAGGTCAAGCTGCCCGAAGGCGTGCATCTCGAATGGGCCGGAGAGTACGGCGAGCTGGAAGCCGCCAACCGCAGACTCGAGATCGTGATCCCCTTCGCGCTGCTGCTGATCGCAGGTGTGTTATTCAGCGCGACGACTTCCTTCATCGACACGCTCGTCATCATGGCGCAGATTCCCGTCGCCTGCCTGGGCGGAGTGCTGGCGCTGATCGTGACCGGCACGCCGTTCAGCGTCTCGGCCGCGGTCGGCTTCATCTCGATCTTCGGCATCGCCGTGATGGACGGAATCCTGCTGAGCTTTTATATCCGCCAGCTCTGGCAGGAGGGCCATCCGTTCGTCGAGGCGATCATCATGGGCTCCGATCGGCGCCTGCGCGCCACCATGATGACCGACCTGGTCGACGCGTTCGGCCTGCTGCCGGCGGCGCTCTCGACCCGGATCGGCGCGCAGACCCAGCGTCCGCTGGCGATCGTGGTGATCGGCGGCGCGCTCGCAATCATGTTGCTGACGCGCCTGCTGCAGCCGGTCCTGATTTACTTATGTCATCGGCGCCTGCGCCTGGCCGAATCTGCCTCGCCAGCCGAAATCTAGAGCGAAATCGGACTGGCCTCCGCCGCCGTTCGCGATGCTACGGTTCCTGGGGCAGGCTGTCGCCGATTTCGTACCACGGAACCTTCGAGTTGACGTAGGCATGGCGCAGCGTGTTGCGCGGATGGCCCGGGTCGGCGCCGTTGTCGATAGTGCCGGTGGCGACAACGATCTTGTCGGGCGCCGGATCGACGTCGATCGTGAGCTGGCATCCGCAAGTCTTGCAGAAGTGGCGATGGAGCTTCTCGGAGCTGCTGAAGGTGCCGAGGTTGTTGGCGCCCTTGTCGAACTTAAAGCCGGCGCGCGGAAAAACCGACAGGGTGACGAAAATCGCGCCGTGCAGCTTGCGGCAAATCCCGCAGTGGCAGTGATGAGTTTCGACGGCGGGTTCGGTGATGGTATAGCGCACCGCGCCGCACTGGCATCCGCCGGTAATTTTGAAATCCGCCATCGCTGTGCTCCTTCGCGCGTATCCGGGTTTAGGATTGCTCCGATGCTAGCACGGTTTGCGCGGATTATCAGGCCGCGGTTTGACTGTCCGGGCCGGAAAGAGTACCGCGTCATAGTCATAAACAATCAAGGCTTCGCGATTGGGGAAGTGACGGAGGAGCGATGAAGATCGAACAGAAACTTGCTGAGATGGGTCTCAAGCTGCCGAGCGCGCGCAAGCCGGTCGGCAACTATGTCGGTGCGGTGCGCGCCGGCAACCTGGTGTTTATTTCCGGCCACGGGCCGGCGCTGGAAAAGGCCAACGGCGAGCTCGAAATGATTCGTGGCAAGGTTGGCCGCGACCTGACGCTCGAGCAGGGCTACGAGGCCGCCAAACTGGTGGCGCTCCATCTGCTGCGGGCGCTCAAGGAAGTGATCGGCGACCTCGACAAGGTGGTGCGGATCGTCAAGCTGCTCGGGATGGTCAACACCGCCGACGGCTTCAAGGATCAGCCCAAGGTTATCAACGGCGCCTCCGATCTGCTGGTCGCACTGTGGGGCGACGCTGGGCGCCACGCGCGCTCGGCGGTCGGCATGTACGAGTTGCCGTTTGGAATCTCGGTCGAGATCGAGGCGATCGTCGAAGTCCGCGACTGACGGAGCGGAGCCGGTCAGGCCGCACGCCGGGCCTGCAGGTCATTTCGTAAGCGCGCTGAATTCGTCGGGTAACGGCGTCGCGTGCGGGGATTTGCCGCGGGTCACCGTGCGAATCAGGACGCCGTTGTCGTCATAGTAGTCGGCGCTGGCGACCGAGCCGGTTTCATCGGGATCGTGCTCGACGATAGCAAGTTTGCCGTTGCGATAGATCTTGATGGTGTCGGGCTTGCCGTCGAAGTTGTCGTCGCTGACCACTCGGTTGAGATGCCCGAGGTCGTAAGTCTCGATCAGATCGACGCGCCCGTCGAAATTACGATCGCGCTCGACCTTGATTAGCTGGCCGTCGCGGAAGGTCTTGACGGTGTCCGGGCGGCCGTCGTGGTTAGCATCGAGCGCCACCTTGATTTCGGACTTGCTGACCGTGTAAACCCACTCATCGATATGTCCATCGCCATTGGTGTCGTGGGTTGCAGTTGGGTGTGGCAGCGGGTTGCAAGATGCTACGATAAGACCGAGCGCGATGAGCGATAGACGGCACCCACGCATATCGGCAAGTAGTATACTCCGCGTGCGGATATCGCAAATCTGGCTGCTAATCACCGCATTAGCAATCGGTTTCGCGCCGCCTGCTTTGCCCACCGGCCTGGCCCGACTGCCGGCCGGCGCCGTTCAATTGCTGGCACCCCTGCCGGCGTCTTTGCGTCCCATCGGCCATGAATACGGCGAAGCTTCAGCAGGCTTGCGGACCTTCACGGTCTTCGGGGTGGCACGTCGCTTTGGCTGGCCGATTCCTGGCCGGTTCGTTCTTTCCACACAATTTCCAGACTTCCTGATCCGTGTTCCAAACGACCGGCCGATCGCGGTGGTCGATTGCGGACGCGCCTGGACCTCGCGCGCACCCCCGCTCGCCTAACTGCACCGTCCGCCGATAAAGCCGGCGGAATCTTATAAATCCAGGGTTCGCGTCCGTTCTGCGCGGAATTGTCCCAGCGGGACGAGTCCGCAGAGAAGGATAGCGAGTATGGCGTGGATGGCGTGCCGGGCCTCGGTCGAGGCGCCCCATCAACTCCCCGCTATCGGTGCAAGTCCGATAGGGGGTCTGAATACGGAGAGATAGGTCAGATGAGAAAGGTAGTTGTGCTTGCGCTCGCAAGCTTGTTGTTTGCTGCCAGCGCTCAGGCTCAGACTTTGACAGCCAGTTCGATGAAATGCGCTTGCGACAATCCGCGCCCGCTGCCGACCAACGATATCGAGGGCAACGCGGTTCAGACCGAATGCGACATCAACGCGTTAAGCGTTAAAGTTCCACATCCTGGCAGTTATTTGATCTGTTGGAATCTGTTCGGTAATGCCCTGACACCGGACAAAACTCACGACGGCGTGAATGGCTGGGTGCGCGGTCCATCCGACCAGCCCTATCTAGTCCCGAGAATATTGCCTCCCGAGCATGTCGGCGGGAGTTATCCAGCCTCGACCGGCGTCGGTGGTTGTGACACCGTCACCGTCGATCAGGCGTTTACGGCAGTGGTCGAGGTTGCCTTCAATTCTACCGGCGGCGTTCATATGCAACAGTGGGGCTGCAGAGCGCCGAAGTTTCCGGCCCCGTCAACCTTGACGATTACACCCGTGGCCAGCGCGCAAGCGATTTCCACCAAACGCTTGCGGCCGGTAAAATCCGCCGCCAGAACACGAGCCCTGGAGTGACTTAAGTTGCCCCGGCTTCGAGCGGAGACTTTACGCACGAGACGAACCTCGGGGCTCGCGGCTAAAGCCGGGCCCGGCGGCGGCTGGCCGGCGACCATCAGGCCGGCCGCCGAGCCGCCGCGTCCGGCTTCTCAGGGATTTGCAGGCTGGTCCTCGGTAACCTTTGTTCACCTCGGCCGGACTGCTACGCTCATCAGTAGCACGGCTGATTCTCTGGTAAGCGAAAACCGCTCCAGATGCGTCGAAGCACAGCGGGGTTTTCGAACTTGAGTCTGGAGCGAAATCCTTGAGTTTTTCGACCGGCTGTCAGCGCTTGTGTTTAGCGCTGGCGCTGGCCGCCGCAATCCTGATTGGAAGCCTGGCCGAGGCCCAGAGCGTCGCGCTGTCCGGCAGCCATGCGCCAGCCGCCGCCTCGCTGACGGCGCGCGTCGCCGCCTCGCATCTGCTCGAGATGCGGATAATCCTCAGTCTGCGCGATGAGGCGGCGCTCGACCGGTTGCTTGCGCAGCTGCATGATCCCGCCGCGCCGCAATTCCATCGCTGGCTCACGCCCGCCGAATTCAACGCCCGCTTCGCGCCACGCCAGGCGGGCTTCGATGCGGTCCAGGACTGGCTCAAGTCCGAAGGCGTCACGATTACCTCCGCCGACCGCGAGGGCCGTTATATCGATTTCACCGTGCCCGCCGGCGAAGCCGAACGGCTGTTCAATGTTACGATCGCCGCCTCGGCCGACGGCCGGAACTACGCGAACCTGACCGATCCGTCGATCCCGGCGCACCTCGCCGGTGTGATTGCCCAGGTCGACGGTCTCGATAATCTGCGCCGCGCCGTGCCGATGGCCCGTCGGCTCGGACCGCAGTCCATTTCCGGCAGCGCCGCGTCGGGAACCCCCTGGTATCTTTACGATGGTTACGAGGGGTTCGGCCCGGCCGACATGCGCACCTTTTATGACGAGAGCGACGCGCTCGACGGCCATGGCCAATGTATCGGGCTGGTCGAGGATTCCGACTGGATCGACTCGGCGGTCACGCTCTTCGACCAGCAGTTCAACCTGAAAACCGGGCCGGTCAGCAGGGTCCTGGCCGGTGGCATCAATCCGGGAATCAACGGTGATGAGACCGAGACGCTGCTCGATATCCAATGGGCGCACGCCATTGCGCCCGCCGCCGCGCTCCGGGTCTACCTCGGTCCGCGGATGGGCAACATCCTCGCTTCCATCACGCAAGCCGTCCGTGACAACCGGTGCGCGGCGATCGATATCAGCTTCGGCTATTGCGGCACGTCGCCGACCTTCTACAGCAAGACCCTGGACAGTCTTTTCAAGCAGGCCGCGGCGCAGGGAATTTCGGTGTTCGTCGCTTCCGGCGATGATGGCGTCGATAATTGCCTGAACATGACGCCGAACGTCAGTGAAATGGCGGCGGACCCCAACGTCACCGGGGTCGGCGGCACCATGTTCATTCCCAACTATGACGGTAACGGCGACGATGTCGGATTCGTTCCCGAACAGGTATGGAATGAACCCGGCGGTGGCGCGTCGGGGGGCGGCGCCAGCAAGATATTCACCAAGCCGGCGTTTCAGGAGTCCAACCTCACCCCCAACGACGGCCGTCGCGATGTACCCGACGTCGCGATGATCGCGGGATCGCCGGCCGTCTACTTGGGTAACGATGACCGTACGGGTGGCCATCATGCGTTTCTGGATTGTTGCTGGGGCGGGACCAGCCTCGGGGCGCCGATGTTTGCCGGCATCGCAGCGCTGATCAATCAGAACCAGGGCGGACGCATCGGCAACGCCGACTGGGGCCTCTATCAGCTCGGTCCCAACCAGAACAACTCGACGGTCGGGCTGCGCGACGTGACCTCCGGCGACAACCACTTCAACGGCGTGGCCGGCTTCAGCGCCGGGCCTGGCTACGACCAGGCGACCGGATGGGGCACGCCCGATATCGATCAGCTCGTCGCGGCCTGGAAGAGTGCCGTCAAGCCGCCGCCCGTGCCGGTAACGCTCGGGGTGAGGCCCAGGAAGCTCGGTCTGGGCAGGGCGGTGTTCGGCGCAAGCGGTGCGACCACCAGGGCGCGAATCGTGACGATCACGAATCCAGCGCGCAGGGCCGGGATGACGGTGACGCTCACGAGCATCGAGACCGATCAGCCCGCACTCTTCAGCGTCAGCACGTCGTTCGCCAACGGCTGCGGGACGACACTGCCGCCCGCCCATAGCTGCCGAATCGCGGTCCGCTACACGCCCAGCGCCCAGACGACGCAGACCGGAAACCTGGTCATCCTCGACAATACGGTCGCCGGCCAGACCGTAGTGCCGCTGCACGGCGTCGGCATCGCCGGCGCGATCGGGTTGTGGCCCGGCAGGCTGGTCTTCCCACGGCAGCAGCAGAGCACCATCAGCCGTCAGCCGCAGATCGTCACTGTCGCCAACCCGAACCCGGTCGATCTGATGATCAGCAGCGTGACGGTGAACGGCGATTTCAAAAAAGTAAGCGATGGCTGCACCGGCGTGCTCAAATCGAAAAAGGAAGGCGGGCCGAACCGCTGCCAGGTCGCCGTCGCATTCAGCCCGACCGCGACCGGTCCGCGCCAGGGCACGCTGGTCTTCGTCGACGACGCAGCGAAAGGGTCGCAGACCGTGCATCTGGCCGGAATCGGCAAGTAGGCTTCGACGCGTTTAGCCGCCGGTCCGCGCGGGGAAGCCTGCCGAAAGATGGAAGGGCGGTGGGGCTTTTCTGTCGCCAAAGGGATCACGGGGATATACCTGTCTGCTCCTGGATGACGAATAGTCGCCACAATTGGCGTTGTTCATCCTAAGCCTGCCATCTTCCCTCAATTGGAACGATGGTTGCTTAAATGACCTACGTGTATCGCGTGCGCCCGAAGGGGACGACAGGTCATGGAGCAATCTCACACCGTGCAGCCCGGGCAAATCCATAATGTTACGCCACAGCTATCGGTGCTGGTGGCCGACGATAACCCGGTCAATCGCAAGCTGACGGTTCGCTATCTTCAAAGACTCGGCTATGCCGCCGATGAAGCGGCGGATGGGCGCGAAGCGGTCGAGGCTGTGAAAAGCACCCGGTATGCGGCAGTGCTGATGGATTGCGAGATGCCGGAGATGGACGGTTACCAGGCCACCAGCGAAATCCGCCGCATGGAAGGCGACGGGCGCCATACCCTGATTGTTGCCATCACGGCCCATGACGCGGACAGCGACCGCGCCAAATGTCTTACCGCCGGGATGGACGAGTTCATGACCAAGCCGGTCAGGCCCGAGTCGCTGGCCCGGATGCTCGAAGGCCAGGCGGCAGCGAAGCAGCCGGCCATCGCCACCACGCGGGAAGCCGGGTCGCCGGACGATACGGGTCCGGTACTCGATCCCGAGATGATTGGCGAACTGCGCGAGGAAGGGCAGGACTTGCTCGACGATTTGATCGAGACCTTCGACCGCAAGACCCCGGCCCGCATCGCGGAGCTGGCTAATCAATTCGCAGGTGGCGATCTCAAGGCGGCGTCGCTGAGCGCGCATAGCCTGAAAGGCACGGCGGGCAATCTTGGAGCAAAGCGGATGTGGAGGATTTGTGCGGCGCTTGATACGATGGCGCGCGATGGAGCAGTCGAGCAGGCCGCGTCGCTGATCGGCGATTTGCGCGCGGAATACCGGCTGGTTCAAGACGCGCTCCATGCGGAGCACAGCGCTCCGACCGCACCTGCCGAAGCCTAGCGGGCGGCGCCGCGAGCGCGCAGGTTCCCATTGCGAAGATGACGTTTTTCGATCGGATAGGCGAAGAAGTCGAACCTGCGTCTGAAGATCGGTCGGTGCACCCGGCCGACTGGCTGATGCTGCTCGGCTTCATGGCGCTGTGCGTCGGCGCCGCCTTTGTCGGCGGTCTGCTCACCCTGCCGGGCCTTGGCACTTGGTACCGGGGACTGCTCAAGCCCGGATGGACGCCGCCTTACTGGATTTTCGGTCCGGTCTGGAGCGCGCTTTATCTGGTGATGGCGGTGGCGGCGTGGCTGGTATGGCGCCGGCGCCGCTCGGTCCGGGTGGTAATTCCGCTGCTGTTGTTTGTCGAGCAATTGATTCTCAACGTGGCGTGGCCGGGAGTCTTCTTCACACTCCGGAATCCTGCGCTCGCCGCGGGCGAGGTTTTGCTGCTATGGTTCTCGATCTTCATTACCGTGCTCGCCTTTCGCAACATCAGCATGCTGGCGGCGGGACTGATGGAGATCTACCTGCTATGGGTCACGTTTGCGGCGACGCTGACGATCGCGATCTGGCACCTCAATGCCTGAGCCGCGCCTGGTCCGCGCGCCATCAAAATCAATCTGACGCGAGTGCCGGCTGCAGGCCGGGCGGCGGCGAGACGACCTTTTGCGGATGGCAGCGTTATCCCGGTTGGCGGGATTTTTCGCCGGCGGCGAGATGAAGTTCGGCGACCGGATTCAGGCCCGCCGTCCAGTGGCGATTGCGCGTGAAAACTTCCATGTCATGGCCGGGCACGATGCGCGGCAATTGGTCGCCCACCAGCCCCTTCATCTTCTCGAACTGCTGCAGCACCCGCCACGGATTGCCCTGGATATAGCCGGCCGGCCACATCTTTTCGATGTTGACGTACCAGTACACGCAATCGCCCGCGATGATATGCGGACCCGACGCCGTCTCCATCTCGACCCATTGCGAGCCGAAGGTGTGCGACTCGGCGGCCAGACGGCAAGTGACGCCCGGCGCAACTTCGCGGTCGCCGTCTAGCAGCGTGACGCGGCCGGCGGCGATCGCGCGATCGAACTCGTCGAAGTTGCTCCAGTTCATCGATGACAGCGCCCACGAGCCCGGCCCGGCGGCGTCGATAACCTTGCCGGCGCGGACTTTCTTCCAGCCCTCGTACTCCTCGCGCTGCACGAAAACCCGGGCGTTGGGGAACGACACCACGTTGCCGCAGTGGTCGGCGTGCATGTGGGTCAGGATGACGGTATCGACGTCCTGCGGCTGAAAGCCGATCTTGCCGAGCACCACGTCGGGCCATTCGATAGCGGTAAACTGATCGCTGAGCGTGTCCTCGGCGGCGGCGAAGCCGGTCACGCCGAAGCCGGTATCGATCGCGATCACGCGGCGCTGCTTGGTCCCCGGCGCGGACACCGCCAGCGAGTAGAGCATCGGGATTTCGAACATCCCGGTGTTGCTCGCGATCGGCGAACCGCCCATGAAATCGCCCGAGACCTTGGTCCGCGCGTAGCCCAGCACCCAGATCGAATAGTCATTCCCGGCCATCGATTACTTCTCCCGAAATCCCCAGCGGCAGGCCGCCGCCGGTCAGACTGCGAATTCAACCACCGCCGCGCCGCTGCCCCAGATTGGACCGTAGCCCAGCAGCTTGCCCTTGGCGGTTTCCGAGCCGAGCGCGCCTATCAGCCAGTAGAAGGCCTTGAACTGCATGTCGGCGCCGGTCTTGCGCGCGTAGTCGGGCGCCGCATCCATCGCGGCGGCGCATTTGCCCTGCCCGATCAGATCGAGCATCCGGCGATTCTCGGCGTCGTCGCCCTCGCCGACGATATGGTCCTGATCGTCGGTGATATCGTGGGTGAACCAGTGGCCCGAAAGCCCCGTGCATCCGATTACGATGGCGCGCCGGCCGAGCGCGCGCACCGCGTCGCCGACCGCCTTGCCGAGCTTCAGCTCCTCGTCGCGTCCCGAATAGATGTTGCACGAAATGCCGACCACCGGGATCTGATGGTCGGGATCGAAGAAGTCGAGCGTGACCAGCATCCCGGTGTCGACCGGAAAGCCCTCGTAATCGACCGGGCGCACCTGCAGGCCGGCATCGGTGCCGAGTTGGATGGTGCGGTTGGCGAGTTCCAGGTCGGTGCGAAAATCGTAAGGCAAATCGCCCAGCGCATACCAGTTCTCGTCGACGTGCATGCCCTTGGGATTGGGGCGCGCCTGGACCATATGGCCGAGCACCGAAATCCATTGCGTGCTGAAGATCACCAGCACGTCGGGCCGCGCCGCGCGCGCATTGGCGCCGGCCGTGCGGCAGGCGTTGCGCAGTTCGGCGCGGCTGGTCGAATTGCGCGGCAGCACCAGGTGCGGCTGGCCGGGTACGAGGTAGCCGCCGACGATCCGTCCCTCAGGCATGGGCGTGCGCTCCGACGTGGCGGCCGTTGCCGGCCGTCGACGACAGGTCCCACTCGACCACCGCGTTGCCGGTCGCGATCACACTCCAGTAACCGTGGACCTTGGCCGGGATAGTCGGGAAGTCCATCGCCGCGAGCATCCAGAACAGGCCGCCCGATTTCACCTCGGCGCTGGTCGCGTCGATGAACTCGGGCAGCACTTTCAGCAGCTCGTCCATCTTGCCCTCGCGCATCAGCTGCAGCACGCGCATATCCCACAGGTAGTTGGTATGGCTGAAGACGTGCTCCTTGCTCATATCCTCGGGCAGCCCGGGGTCGGGCTCACGATCGAAATGGAAGTGCGAGAGCGTGTTGCTGGCGGCCAGCACCGCGCGCCGCCCGCTCTTCTCGATCGCGCGGCGAGTGGCGCGGCCGAGCTTGAACATCTCCTCGATGCCGACGCCGAGCGAGAAATAGTAGGGCGAGTTATTGGCTGAGAGGCTGATGATCGGAATATCCCAGTCGGGATTCAGCATGTGCGCGGTGACGATGGTGCCGTAGTCGAGCCGGAAGTTGGGATTGGTCATCTTCTTCGCGGTCAGACCCTCGGCGATCGCCTCGTCGTAAATCGCGTCGGCCAGGTCGACGTCGATCGCGGTGTCGAAGTTGTAGCGGAACAGGTGCGGGAAGATCGGATCGACCGACAACCCCTTGAGCCGCGGCACGCGCGTGATGTGATGGCCCACCAGCGTCATCCAGTGCGGCGTATGTATAATGATCACGTCGGGCTTCTGCGCCTTGATCTTCTCGCGGCAGTTCTCGTACGCCCAGCGCAGCACCTCCCATCCACCGGTCGAGCGCGGGATGTTCTGCGGCGGGTTCTCGCCGTAAACCAGATGGGGCGGATGCGGGGCGATGTAACCGCTTACGATCTTGCCTTTGCCAGCCATGATGGTGTCGTCGACCTCCGCTCGATAGTTTCGAAAGCAACGCGTGCTCCCTGATAATTCCGTATCTACTGTACCGTGCGCAACTGCTCCATCTGCTCGAACATCCGCTTGATCGTCATGCCCGGCGTGAAGCCCAGCTCGAAGAACAGGTGATCGACGCCATGCTCGCGGGCGTCCGTGACGTCGGCCTTGATCTGCTCGAAGGTGCCGTCGAAGATGCGCCCGGTGGCGGGCCGGGGATGCGAGTCCATGTCGACGTGCGCGCGCATCACCACTTTGAGCGCGGCGGGGTCGCGGCCGCCCGCCCGCGCGGTGTCGCGGATGAACTGCCATTGGCGATCGAATTCATCCCAGCTCGCCGGGTTGGGCGGCTGCCAGCCGTCGCAGTAGAGCGCCGCACGGCGCAGCGCCCGTTCCGTGAAGGCTGCCTGATAAATAGGCGGATGTGGCTTCTGGAGCGGTTTGGGGCCGATCTTGCAGGGCGCGATGTTGTAATACTGGCCGCGAAACTCGACCGTCTCCGAGGTCCAGATCGCGACCATCGCCTGCAGCACCTCGACCATCCGAGCCTCCAGCCCGCGCTTGCTCATGCCGCAGGCCGCATACTCGTCGCTCGACCAGCCGATGCCGATCCCGCAGATCACGCGCCCGCCCGAGAGCACATCGAGGGTTGCCAGCCGGCGCGCCAGTATCAGCGGGCCATAATAGGGGCCGACCACGACGCTGGTGCCGAGCTGAACCCGACGAGTGATCGCGGCGACGAAGGTGAGCGTCTCGATGGCGTCGAAGATGCGCTGATAGACCGCGGGTAGCAGACCGTCGGGGGTGTCGCTGTACGGCTCGCGCGGCTTGAGCGGCCACATCAGCCGCTCGTTGGTCCACAGCGAATCGTAGCCGAGCTTTTCGGCGGCCTCGGCAAACCTGACGATCGACTCCGGGCCGACCTCTTCGCCCATTTGCGGAAGACAGATTCCGAGCTTCATCGCGAATTCCTTTCGGCCAGCCGCCGGTCCTGGCCCGGACCATCAGCGCGTCGTGTTACCTGAGCCGCGGCATGACCTCCTGAGCGAACAGCTCCTGGGTCCGCGCCGCCTTCCACAGTTCGATATTCCCAAACTGGTTGATGATCAGGATTTCGTCGACCTCGACCGCTTTGCGCAGCGCCTCGCACTGCTCCAGCACCTGGCTGGCCGTGCCGACGAAGGCGTAATCCTGGGTGACGATTTCTTCGTAGCTTAGCTTGGGCAGCAGCTCCATCACCTCGCTGGCATAGAAGGCGTAGTTGCTGTTGAGCAGCCGCTGCTTGATGGCGGGGTTGCCGCGCAGCGTCGGCACCGGGCTCGAGTTGTAGGCGAAGAAGCGTTTGATCGCGCCTTCGCATTCGGAGCGGGCGCGCCGTTCGTCCTCGGTGATATAGACCGCCCGCACGCAGGCCACGGTCGGCTTGGTGCCGTACTTGGCGCAGGCTTCGCGATAGCGATCGACGCCCGGCTTGAAGGCTGCGACCGGCGCCGGACCGCCGAAGGCCAGCGACCATCCCTTGCGCGCGCCGATCTCGAAGGCCGCGCCGCTGGTGCCGACCATGTAGACCGGTGGAGTGGGCTTCTGGAGCGGTTTGGGGACCACGGAAACATCCTTGAGTTGGTAATACTTGCCGTCGTACGAGAAGCGCTCGCGGGTCCAGGCGAGCTCCAGGATATCGAGCGATTCCTCGTACCGCCCCTGCGTCTCCTCCATCGGAATCCCCGCCGGTGGATATTCCCAGGCGTGGCCGCGGCCGACGCCGATATCGAGCCGGCCGTTGGTCATTATGTCGGCGAACGCCAGCTCGCCCGCCAGCACGGCCGGATTGCGCAAGGGCAGGGTATGGCAGAGCGTGCGGAAGCGGATATTTTTGGTTTTCTGCGCCGCCGCCGAAAAGAGCGCGCAGGGGTTCGCCGAGATGCTGAACTCCTGGAAGAAATGATGCTCGATCACGCTGAAGATGTCGTAGCCGAGCTGGTCCGCCTGCTCGATCAGACGGAAGACTTCCCAGATGGTCTTGGCGTAGTCGATGCCGTAGCCGTTCTGGATCTCGGTGTAGATTCCGAAGCGCAGTTTGCTCGCCATGCTCTGTCACCGTGCGATGGTTTGATTTGATGAGCCGATCACCAGGCCCCGGCAGTCTAACATTGAAATGCGGGGCTGACCCAGCGCGGCCAACCACTATCGTCGCTAAGATTTGGCCGTCGCCGCCGCGGCGGGCTCCTCGGGCTGTTGTGCCCGGTTCTCCATCAGGTCGGCGAGCGTCAGGGAGTCGAGGAGGTCGTGATGGAGGACGCCCAAGCGAGCTATCAATTGGCGGACACGCGGGTCGGCCACTGCGTCCGCTTTGCCGGTGGGCGTCGCGCCGACCGCCTCGCTCAGCCGGATCACCGAGGGAGCGCGGCTCAGCACCAATCGATGGCGGCTGGCCTTGGGCTCGCCACCGGCGTCGATGACGAAACCAAGGCTCCTCAAGCGTTCGATAATCGGCGTCAGGGATGCCAGGTCGACGCGAAGCTCGGCGGCGAGGCCGCCGGGCGTTATCGGCCGGGTGCTGTGCAATTGCTGATCGGCGAGCCGCAGCAGAATATGCAGCGTCGCGACGTCGGCGAATTCGGAGCTGTTCGGCAGGAGCGCGGAGCGGCCGGGGCCGCGCTGGATGGTCGCGCTGATCTCCGCTCCGAACAGCACTATCGACCACGCAATATAGATCCAGACCAGGAAAATCGGCACCGCCGCGAGCGCGCCGTAAATCGCCTGGTAGTTGGCCATCCCGATCTGAAAGGTTACGTAGGCCCACTGCCCGAGTTGAAACAGCACCGCGCCGATCAGCGATCCCACCGCTGCCGCTCCATAACGCACGTGAGTGTAGGGAAAAAAGAGATAGAGCAGAAAAAACCCGCACCACACCATCAGGTACGGCATGACCGCGATGATCAGCGGCATCCGCGAAATGTGCGCCTTGAACATGGTGGTCATGGTCAGCGCCGCCACCATCAGGATCGGCACGGTGAACAGCACGCTCAGATAGTCGGTGAACTTGCGCAGCAGGCCCCGACTGCGCGTCACGCGCCAGATCTGATTGAAGGCCTGCTCGACGTTGCTCATCGTCGAGACCACGGTGAACAGCAGGAAGGCCGCGCCGGCGGTGCCGATTGCCGCCGCGTTGGTGTGATTGACATAACTCATCAACTGGTTGGCGGTCTCGGGAGAGCCGGGCGCCAGATAGCGGTCGATCAGCGGCCGAATCTGGTTGAAGCCGCCGAAGCCTTTGAGGGCTGAGAAGGCGAGCGCGAGGATCGGAACGATCGAGAGCGCGACGGTGTAGGTCAGCGCCGAGGCGCGCAGCAGGTCATCGTTGCGCAGGAAGTTCTCGACCGAGGCCCGGCCGATCGCGAACGCCTCCGAGGCGTACCGACGCCCGCGCGAGAACTCGATGGCGTTGAGCCAATTCGAACGCTGGTTTGCGATCTCGGCCATGATCCTTCCCAAGGGCTCCCGACAGCCGGCAAATTGCGCGCGGGCTGCAGGTTGATTCAGAGCCGCGTGATGGTTGTTCTCTAATACAAATGAGTCGTTCTTGACATCGCTATGGGCGGGTGTTATCGAAACGCTTCAAGGGCGAAGGTTTAACAACCTCATTATATTCTAGATATTTCGAGTATAAACGTGCGAGAGGGTCACGGCACTCTTTTGCCCATTAACAACCACCCGTGCGGCGCGATCGGCTGAAACGACTGCGCCAGATGGGGATGTAAAGAGGGAGTTTGGGAGATGCGGAAAGTGGTCGGTCTGTTGTTCGCCGTCCTGATTGCCTGCGCGACGCTCTTGCCGGTCGCTCAGGCTGCGGAATCGGAATCCGGAATCGCACCGGGAACCATAATCACAGAGAAGAATTGGCAGCAATACAAGCAGTTTATGACTCCGGGATTGCAATATCTGTGGGCCGGAACTTACACCTGGAAGCTGGGGCCGAACGTTCAGTTTGTTGTCGGGCCGACACAGCATTATCCAGAGCCGCCCACTTATGAGAAATACACCGAGGAATATGCATCAAAGGTAGGCATTAAGACCCTGCCCGATGGCCGCCACATCCTGCTGAACTACGTGGCGGGACTGCCTTTTCCGAAGCCGCAGGATCCTATGAAGGGCTGGAAGATTCTGGCCAACGACTGGTATGCGTATGTGCCCCATATCATCTGTAACGACGCCTCCGGGCAGGTGTTCCGGGATCGCATGGGCAACGTCACCACGAACCAGTTCGTGCTAGTGCTGCGGATCTATGATCACATCGCTGATCCGGGTGTGCCGATTCAGGATCCTGCAGGCGCCGGCCTTTATTACACGGAATACTTCGAGCTGACCAAGCCGGAGCAGGCTCGCTATACGGCGGTCATGACGATCTACTATCAAGATCAGAGCCGCAATGAAGACACCTTTCTCTTCGTGCCGGCGCTGCGCCGGACGCTGCGCCTGTCATCGGCGGCGCGCTGCAGTCCGGTGTTCGGCTCGGATGCGACCAATGACGACACGCGTCACGGCGCCTTCAACGGTAACATCACGAAGTTTGACGCTGACTACCAGGGCGAAAAGCGGATCCTTGAGATGCCGAATCCCGATCCGATCAAGTCGGGTTTTCTCGAAAATTTCGTGCCGCCACTGTACTTTCCCAAGCCGGAAATCGGCAAATGGGAGGTCCGCGGGGTGGACGTGATCAATGTGCATCGCATCCCGTCGCTGAAAAAGGGCTACTGCTATGGCAGCCGCGTCCTGTACTGCGACAAGGAGTCGCACAATGCGATGTGGGACGAGCTGTACGACGCAAACATGAAGCTGTGGAAAGTCTCCTACGATCCGCAGGGCTTGGTGAAAGTGCCCGGCGTGGGTTCGTATTGGACCAACGCCGCGTGGGGTAATATCATCGACATGCAGAATGTTCACGAGAGCTGGGTTTATCTCTCGGGGCCGACCGGTCCGATGCGCTCCGACAGCGATTGCTCAAATGTCGACGGGCTCGACCTCGCCGACGCCGGCCGCTACGGCAGTGTGCGCGGGTTGTCAGAGATCATGCGCTGACGATCGGCTTGACGACTGATTAGTTGCGACAGGGGCGCGCCGCATCGCGGCGCGCCCCTTGGTTTTTGGCGTGATGGGGGCGCTTAGCCGCGCCGCTGAATCCCGCGATTGACGCGGCTTGCGAGCTCGCGCCATTTAGTGATCACCACGTCGGGACCGAACAGCCGCTCTTTGTACCAGCCGCCTTCCGAAGCGTAAAACTCGTGTATCGCTTCGCGCGCCTGCTCGTCCTCGTTGGTGAAGGTGGTGGGTACCAGCGGTTTCCAAAGCGTCGCAACTTCCTCGAAAAATCGATCCTTTTCCTGCGGCGATTTGACATATCGTCCCCAGGTCATGATGTACCGGTAATGATCCTCGTCGACCGGCACATACCACTCGAACATGATGATTCCCGGCGCCGGGAACGGATCGACCTTGAGCCCGCCCGGCATCCAGATGCTGACCTCGGGCACCATCTCGCCGCCGACGCCCTCGTCGCTCGGCAGGAAGCGCGCCTTGAGTTTGACGCCCGGCTCGATCTCGGCCTCCCACACCGGGCTGCCGACGCCGCGAATCAACATCACGCCTTTTGGGCCGGGACCTTCTATCACCCGCAGCCCGTGGGATTCGCTGAGCCCCGTATCGCCAAACACGGTTGGCAGCCTGAACGCGCGCACCAGCGGTGAGTTGCGATGAATATAAGTGTGGGCGGGATCGAAACCGTTCTCGGCGGCCATCCGCCAGTTGCCCTTGGCGATTACCGCCCGGCCATCGGGATAGACGCTCAGCGAATCATCAAGGAAACCGGGTTGCACGTCCTCTTCGAGGCGCGCGGGCGGGTCCATATCGCCGATAAACACGAAGACCAGGCCCTGGCGTTCCTCGACCGGATAAGTCTTGAGCCTGACTTTGCCGATGAGCGGGCTCTTCGGGTCGGTCAGGATGGTCTTGAGGCTGCCGTTGCGCAGATCGTAGGTGAAGCCGTGATACCAGCAGGTGATGGTCTCCTTGGTATAGCATTCGGGCTTGACCGAGAATGGCGAACCCCTATGCAGGCACTGGTCCTTGATCGCGTAAATTGTGCCGTTGACGCGACGGAACAGAATCCGCTCGCCGAGGATCTGCAGCGTCTTGACCTCGGCGACGGCGCCTTCACCGAGCCCCTGGCTTATGTCGCCCTCCTTCAGTTCGTTGCCGAAGAAGACCGGATACCAGTGATTGCGAAAGCCGAGTGTCGCGTCGATATACGGCTGCCAGGATAATCTGCTGCGCTTTTCGCCCGCGCCTTCGACGCTTTCCGGCGAGGACGCCGCCGGGCGTCGCTTAGCTGTTGCCGCGCTCATATCGATGTGTTCTCCTTCAGGCCAAATCGAATTTGCTTGGATAGGTCCGGACAGGCGCCTTTTGCCGGCGGCTAGATCGCTTCGACGACCTCGCGATGGATCCGCAAAAGTTCGCCGAAACTTTGATCGGGCGGCCGGCGACCCATCCCACATTCGGTCGCGACCCCGACTACACCCGCATAGTGCTTGCGCAGCCGCTCGAGCCGGCGTCGGCTGCCCTCGACCCCGTCGGTGTAGTGCACCAGCCCGGCATAAAGCGTGGAGTCCCCGATCTTCAGATCCTTGAGCGGCCCGAAATACTCGTCGTCATCACGCGCGCGCGGTATCGGCATGTGTACGAAATCGATTCGGCGGCCGGCCTCGCTGGCCGCGGCGTTGGCGAGCCGGACGCAGGTCGCCAGCGTTTTGGGCTCGAGGAAATGACGATGATGAAGGTCGCCGTAGCAGAGATGGAGCCCGAGCACGACCTCCTTCGGCACCGGTCCGCAGAGTTGCCTGACGAAGCGCAGGTAACGCTCCATCGGATCGCCGTTGGCCTTGTATTCCATCGGCTCTTCGCCGGCGTAATCGTCGAACGCAACCGCCAGCGTTTCCCAGTTGATATCCCATTGCAGCACCAGATCGTTGGCCGGTATGTCGTGCAGAATCGACTCGACGTCGCGCGCCGCGGCGTCGGCGTAACCGTTTGCCATGATCTCCATGTCCCGCGCGCTGTGCGCGAACAGACGCGCCGCATCCTCCGGGAACGGGATGCAGACCTGGAAGCGCGTGTCGCGCGGAATCACGCCGCGATCGCGCAGGTTGCGGAACACCAGGTATGACGACTTTGCCTCGATCGGATAGGTGAGCGTCGGCACTTCGATCTTATCGACGCCCGATCGCACCCTGAACTTGTAGAAATCGTTGTAGCCGGTCGGAATATAGTGCGGCATCCCGGGAATGCCCTTCGGCCGGCGCACCAGCTCGAGATCGGGATGCGGCTCCCAGGCCCGAATCGCCACGAACAGCACCCAGAAGCGCCGCTCGTTGGTCTCGCCGTCGGTCAGTCCGATCGCGAGGTCGCCGACCTCTGCGGCGCAGGCGCGCATCGCCTCTTCGGCGGAGTTTCCCGGCAGTCCTCCGATCAGCAATATCGGCCGTTTTGCCTTCACCATGTTGGATCGTTCTCCCGGCGCGTCCTCAAGGTGCCGCCGCGTGCGTCACTTCCAGTCCGTAATTTCCGATTGCTGCGCGTGGTGTCCAAAAGCGAAATTCAAATTGTCATAAATCCGGGCTGTGAGCCAATCCTCCGGGCGCGCGGGTGCAATTGACAAAGCGGTGCGTAGATTCTCAGGCCAGCAGCACCGCGATCAGTCCCGATACAAACACCCCGTCGAAAGTTCCGGCGCCGCCGATCGAAGCGATCGGCGCCCGCATCTGTGCGATATGCGGCAGGTTCATCAGGTCCGCGCCGATCAGGCAGCCGAGGGTGCCGGCGACAAACGCCATCGCCGGCGCCCGGCGGCGTTCCAGCAGCGTGGCGACGACTGCCGCCAGCACGCCGGGAATCAGCGTCGGTATCGCGATGCCGACGCCGGGCACGATGGTCGAGAAGCGATTGACCACCAGGCTGACGATCGCGATCGCAATCGCGCTCTTCAAATAGGCGCCGGTCCGGGTCAGCACGTAAACGCAGGTGAATAACGGAATCAACGCGCCGCCCAGGTTGATTGCGATCTCGGTGTGACCGGCGATGGCCACGTGCGGCACCACGTATGGTATGCCCCAAAAAGTGATCACTTGGTCGTGCACGATCTGACTGACCGAAACCGTTGCGATTGGCAGGTTGACATAACTGCCGAAGATCATGAGTAGCAGCAGTAGCGAGACCGTGCGATGAGAGATGCCAAGGCGCTCGTAGGCCGCCTGGATCATCCCGATCTCGATGATCACAAACAACGCTACCACCAGGATCGCGAGGATTCCGAGCGCCATAACTGTGATCGGCGGGTACATCAGCGGATCAGGCTCCGGCGCCGTAAAAGGGTCGGGGGAAGGCCGCAGCTCTCCGTCGCAGCGTCAAACGCCCGGGGGCTATGGGGCCAGCGCGTCAGCGGTTCGGAAATGTATGCGGTCCGGGTTCCGACAGGCCGCCTCCTGCGTGCTGGTCGGTCGTTCATCAAGGCTAGCCTGCTTGCAATGCGCAAGCGAGAAGTGGCGCGCCTGGCGATTCAATGTCGGGGGGCGCGTGATAAGCTGCGGGACTTCAATCCACGGGTCCCAGCCCCATGAGGCGACCAGCCCGGGATCGATTGGAATCGAAATGAAAACCAGGCTCCCGTTCCCTGATGCGTCGGCGATCCTCATCGTGCTGCTGCTGCTGTCGTCGTGCACCCTGATTTCGGAAACGATCAAAACCGGCGGCGAGCAACGGCTGGCGAAGACCGCGCCACCGCCGAAAAAACCCGGACCGCACGTGATAGTGTTTGCGCTCGACGGCGCCGGCCCCGTTCAACTGATGGCCGCGGTCCGTTCCGGCCATGCTCCGAACCTGGCACGGCTGTTGGGCGCGGAACGCGGCAACGGACTGTTCGAGCACGCCTATGCGGCACCGCACGCGTACAGCATGCTGCCCTCGAGCACCATCGCGGATTGGTCGGCAATCTTCACCGGCGCTGCTCCGGCGGTCAACGGCGTGCCGGGTGACGAGTGGTTCGAGCGCAGGAGCCGAAGGTTTCTGGCCCCGGTGCCGGTCTCGACGCTCGATCTCACCGACAATACCAAGACCGTTGAAGACGACCTGATCGGCCACGAGCTCAAAGTGCCGACGCTCTACGAGCGGCTGCATGTGCGCAGCTACGTTTCGTTGATGTCGGTGCATCGCGGCGCGACCTACTATACGACGGTTTCCCCGGACTCGTTCGGCAACATGATTCTGGCTCTGGTCAAGGGTGCGGTGCTGGATAATGCGGGTCCCGAGAAGTCACTGAGCGGAGCGATCGATCGCGACTCGGCGGACAACGCCGTGCAGACGATCGAGAAGCACGGCGTGCCCGATCTGCAAGTCGTCTATTTCCCCGGTATCGATATCTATACTCACGAGGCCGATCCGCCGCTGGAAAAGCAGATCCGCTATCTGGAGCGAGTCACCGATCCCTCGGTCGGCGTGATTCTGGACGAGTACCGGAAGCAGGGGGTGCTGGAGAACACCTACGTGATTTTCATTTCCGATCACGCGCACATCCCGACGCTCGACGACGAGCGGCACGAGCTTGGCACCGAGGAAAAGAATTCGCCCTTTGCCGCCGTCCGGCAGGCCGGCTTCCGGGTCCGCAAGCCGCTGCTCAACCTTCACGGCGCGGACCCGGACTATCAGGCGGTGCTCGCCTACCAGGGCTTCATGGCCTACGTCTATCTGGCCGATCGCTCGACCTGCCGACATGAGCATCAACGATGCAACTGGGCCCGGCCGCCCCGTTTCGAGGAGGACGTAATTCCGGTGTTGAACGCGTTCTATCGGTCGAATCGATGGGGCCGGCCGGTACCCAAGCTCAAGGGTACGATCGATCTGATTTTCGCGCGCCAGCCGGTCGGACCCGGAGAGGACGCGCTGCCCTACCGGATTTTCGACGGGCACGATCTGATTTCGATCAACGACTACCTGATCGACCATCCGCGCCCCGACCTGCTTGATCTCAATCAGCGGATGAAGTGGCTGGCCGCGGGTCCGTATGGAAATCGCGCTGGAGATATCGTGCTGCTGGCGCGCGCCTGCATGAATATCCCCATCCAGGACCGCTATTACTTCGCCGCCACGACTCATTACTCATGGCACGGCAGCGCCTGCGTGCAGGACAGCCATATCCCGTTCATCCTTGCGCAGGAGGGCGGTTCAGGCGTGCGGATGCGATCGATTCTGCGCCGCTTCGGCGGCGACTCACCGCCGGAGCGCGAGCTGACGCCGCTGGTCGAGTCGCTGTTCAAGAACGATCAGGAGCGCTGATCCGGCGCGATCAACCTCGGCGGCGCAGTTCGATTTCCCCGCTCCAGCAGCGATTGCCCACCGCATTTCACAGGATCCGGCTGCCGCCCGCCGCGCTATCTCGAACCGGCCAGCGTCCGGATTCGACCTGGTGAAAGAACTCGCCGCACAGCGTGTTGAACAACACCGGCTCCTCGAGGTTCAAGGCATGGCCGGTGCATGGCAGGATCGCCAGCCCGGCGGACGGGATGGTACGCTTCAGCATCACTGCCGGCTCGAGGCAGGATTCGTCTTCGTCGCCGGTCATAACCAGCGTCGGTAGGGTAAGGCGGCTCAACCGATCGCTCATCTCGTACAGCGACGGCCGCATCTTCTGGACGCCGCGCAACGTCAGGGCGGAGCCGAGCGGCGAGTGCTCGGCGAGGTTGCGGGTGAACTCGGCGAACCCGCGTGGATCCTTTTCGCGCAACTGCAGCCGGCCCGGTCCCTGCGAGTAACGCTCGGCCGCCTGCGCCATCGACAAAGTCTCGAAGCGTTGCGCGGCCGCCTCGGCCTCGGCCTGGAACTGCGCGCGCTTGGCCGGCTCGGCCCCGTAACCGCATCCGCCGACCACCAGCGATCGGGCTCGCTCAGGATAGTTCAGGCCGAAGTGCAGGGTCGCAAACGCCCCCATCGAAATCCCGACGACGTGGGGCCGCTCGAGACCGAGCGCCTCGATGACCGACCTGATATCGTCGCGCGCGCGATCCTGCGAGTAACGCGCCACATCTTCGGGCACGTCCGAGGGCGGGTAGCCGCGCGCATTGCAGGCGACGCATCGGTAGCGCCGCGCGAAGTGGCGCATCTGCAGTTCGTAGCTTCGCAGATCCCCGGCGAACTCGTGCACGAACACAATCGGGATGCCGGTGCCGGCTTCCTCGTAATAGAGTCGCACGCCGTCGTCGGTGGTCAGGTAAGGCATCGGCCAGTCTCCTTTGGTCGGGTCCGGCGGCGCACTTGACGGCCGCCCGGCGATCGAACGGACGCCGCGAGCGCCGGGCATTGGCCAGCGCGGGTGCGATTATGCGATGATCGCCCGCCGGACCGCATCACACTATCTGATGATCGAAGCGAGGAGGTAATCCCGATGGCGCAGGTGCTAACAGATCTGATCGCGGGTCTCGCAAGCGGCCGCGTGAAGGTCGTCGATCTGACCAAACCGCTTTTCCCCGGTACGCCGGTGATCACGTTGCCGCCGCCGTTCACACAACCGTCCGGCTTCGCGATCGAGACCAACAACAAGTACGACGCGCGCGGATCGAATTCATATTCGAACACCATCCACGTGTGGGAGCATACCGGGACGCATTTCGATGCGCCGATTCATTGGGTTACCGGCAAGGATCTGCCGGACAACGCCTGCGACACCATCCCGCCACAACGCTTCGTCGGACCCGCCTGCGTTATCGATCTCACCGCGCAGGCGGCCGGGAACCCGGACTTCCTGCTGATGCCTGAGCACATCGAGCAATGGGAGCAGCGGCACGGCCGGATTCCGGCCCGCTCCTGGGTGCTGCTGCGGACCGATTGGAGCAAGCGCGAAGGCGCCGCCTTCCTCAATGAGGATGCGACGGGGCCGCACAGCCCCGGTCCGCACGTCTCCGCGTCCCGGTTCCTGGCCCTCCAGCGCGACGTTCTGGGGGTGGGAGTCGAGACCGTCGGCACCGACGCTGGACAGGCGCACACCTTCGATCCGCCGTTCCCGAATCACGCCACGATGCATGGGGCGGGTAAGTTCGGACTCGCCAGCCTGTGTAATCTCGATCAGCTGCCGGCCACCGGGGCGGTGGTGGTCGCGGCGCCGCTCAAGATCGTCGAGGGTAGCGGGAGTCCGGCGCGCGTTCTGGCCCTGGCACCAGCCTGACGATCTTCGGGCGGTGCGGGTCGTCAGTGCGCGGCGATCCATCGGAGCGCGTGCGGAACCCACGGTCCATCGGCTTCGCCGCCGGCATAACAGGCGCTGAAGTGATTGCGGCCGGGCAGGACGATTCGTTCGACCGCGCCGCCCGCCGCGCGCAACGCCGCTTCCATCTGTTCCGCTTGAACCGACAGATGCGGGAAATCGTCGCTGCCGTGCGCCAGCAGGAATGGTGGCGGCACACCCTGGATGTTGCAGATCGGACTGACCGTGGTTTCGATGCCGGGCTGTTGCCCGAGAAACCGCGGGCGCATCGACATTCCGGCGCCCTCGCGAAAATCGTACACCCCCGAGATCGGGACGCATCCGCGAATCGCCTCGGGCGGCAGGCCGCGCGCCTCCTGCCAGTCGCGGCGCACCGCCAGCAGCGCAGCATAATGACCGCCCGCCGAGTGGCCGCCGACGAAAATTCGCCGCGCATCGCCGCCGTGACCGCCGACGTTGCGATGCAGCCACGCGAGCGCGTCGGCGACGTCGTGGTATCCGGCCGGGAACAAATGTTGCGGCGCGAGCCGATAACCGATGCTCGCGAAGATAATCCCGGCGGAGTTGAACGCCGGCGCCATGAACAGCAGGTGTTCCTTGTAGCCGCTGACCCATCCACCGCCATGCGCGAATGCGACCACGGTACCGTTGGGTTTCTGCGGCACGCAGAGCGCGATGCCCTGGTAGGGATCGGCGCCATACGAGTGATCCTGGGCGGCGATGCCGGCGCTGCGCTTTATCGCTTCGTTGGCAAAGGCCTGACCCGCTTCGGATAGCGGCTCTTGCGCCGGATAATCTTCGATGCGCATGATTTCACCTGCGCGCAATTATGCGCCCCGGCGATTGAAAGGCAAGCATCGGGCTACACGCAAGTCCCGATAGGCGCACGCGCATATCGGGCCGGGCTGCCCCTGGTAGCTGGCCTGTTTCCGGCGGATCTTGTAAAAGAGGAACCCACAGCGCGGCCGGATGTTTCAGGCAAAAACATACGCATGGTTGCCGCTGGTGGTGGCACTGGCAGCGGGATGCTCGATGATCGCGGGCTGCTCGATGCAGCCGATGGGAGCACCGCTCGGGACCAGGTCGGAAACCTATCAGGCCGCGCCGACCGGGCGCGGTCATCTGACGGTTGCTTCGTGGTACGGACCAGGGTTCGAGGGACGGCGCACCAGCGACGGCGAAGTCTTCCGGGAAAATCGCTTGACCGCAGCCTCGCGCAGCTTGCCGATGGGCTCGCGAGTGCGGGTAACGAACCTCAACAACGGGCGATCGGTGGTGGTGCGAATCAACGATCGTGGCCCGTACGTTCGCGGCCGCGGAATCGATCTTTCCAAAGGCGCCGCGCGGCAGATCGGCCTCACGCGCGAGGGCGTCGCGCGGGTCCGCTTGACCTCGCTCGACCAGCGCCGGCGGACGGTTCGAAGCGCCCCGCCCTTGTGGAGCGGGCGAGTCAGGCTCAGACGTCGCGCCGACGAGCGGGCGCGCCACCGGACGCGATACAGCTCCCGCTCGCGCCGTATAGTCGCCGATCCGGTGGGCAGCTGGCTGATGCAACTGATCTCCTAGCAGACGGCTGGCGCCAGGGTTTGATCAAATCAGCCGCTTCCGAGGCTCCCGCCGACCTACACGTTTCGGCGCGTAGTGTTGTAGACTTGCCGACCTGAGCGCGTCGAATAAGACTCCTGAGATCGACCCGCCGTCGAGGTGACTCCATGGAATACGGGATCAATTTCGCAACCTCAGCGCATCACTGGAAGGTGGTGAAGCGCGCCGAGGAGATGGGATTCACCCATGCCTGGTTTTACGATACGCAACTGCTGAATGCCGATGTCTTCGTGGCGTTAACCGCCGCCGCCATGCAGACCTCGAAAATCAAGCTCTGTACCGGAGTGCTGGTCCCTTCCAATCGCATCGCGCCGGTCACGGCCAGCGCCCTGGCCTCGCTCAACGCACTGGCGCCCGGCCGCGTCGTGTTCGGTGTTGGCACCGGCTTCACCGCTCGCCGGACGATGGGACTGCCCGCCATCACACTTGCCCGACTCGAAGAATATGTCCGGGTGGTGCAAGGATTGCTCAAGGGTGAGACGGTCGAATGGAGCGGCGAGGGCGTCACCCGCAAGATTCGTTTCCTCAATCCGGAGCTGAAGCTGGTCAATATCGACGATCCGATTCCGGTCCACATTTCAGCCTTCGGCGAGCGCGGCCGGGCTTTGACGGCCAGGCTCGGCACCGGCTGGATATATGGCGGCGGTCCGGAATCCGGCCTGGCGTTGGCTTCGATGAGAAAAGCCTGGGGCGGAGCCGGTCGCGAAGTTAAGAACCTCTACTCCAGCACCCTGGTTGCAGGCTGCGTGCTCGCCGAGGGTGAGCCCGCCGATAGCCCGCGGGCCCGGGCGCAGGCGGGTCCGTCCGCAACCATACTGTTTCACGAATGGGCGGAACGCGAGGAGCTTGGCACGCTGGGCTTCGGGGTCGTGCCGCAGCTCAAAGCGCAATACGAGGCTTATCGAAAGATCTACAACAGCTACCAGCCCCCGGACGCGCGTTACCTCACCAACCATCGCGGCCATCTGATGTTCCTGCGGCCTGAGGAGCATCAGCTCATCACGCCGGAGCTCATCCGGATGACGAGTCTCACCGGTACCCAGGCGGAAGTGATCGATTCGGTGCGCAAGATCAAGGCGGCCGGCTTCAGCCAGCTTTCCGTTCATCTGCGAATCGGCCACGAGATGGCGATGCTCGAAGATTGGGCCAGGGTCATCGAGAAGGTCTGACCGGCGCGGGGGATTCAAAGGGAGTTCGGCGGGCGCCCGATGACTACCGGCGATATTCGGAAGGCAGCGATTTCGAGCCGCGAGGGGTGACTGAATGTACGATGCCGTCATCGTCGGCTATGGTCCCACTGGTCAGGCCCTCGCTGCGATGCTGGGACATCGCGGCTACCGGGTAGCTGCCGCGGAGCGCTGGCCCACGCTCTATCCTTACCCGCGCGCGGGCCATGTCGACGATGAGATACTGCGCATCTTTCAGTCCCTGGGTATCGCCCAGGAGATCCATGAATCGTCATCGCGCTACCGGGCCTTCCAATACATAAGTCGCCGGGGCGAGGTTCTTAGAACAATCCCGTGTGAGGCCGGGCAACTCGGCTGGCACTCGCATTACTCGCTCTATCAGCCGTACATGGAGCAACTGCTTGACTCCGCGGTGCGGCGAAGCCCGCAGGTGGAGGTTTGCCAGGGCTGGCAGGCGGAAGCGGTCGGGCAGGGCGATGGCGCGGTCAGCGTGACGATCAGGCGTGGCGACGTACAGGCCGGATCGTGGACGCCGACCGCCGAGACTCGCGAACTCGAGGCGCGTTATCTTATCGGCGCGGATGGCGCCAACAGCGTGGTCAGGCGTGACTGCGGCGTGACGATGGTCGACCTGGGCTTCGAAGCGGATTGGCTGGTGGTCTTTGCCGAACGGCTGGACCCTGCCGTCGGCGCTGAGATGCCCGACGGCGCTCAACTCGTCGATCCGGCGCGCCCGACCACGTTGTTTCGTCAGTCCGGCAAACGTTTCGCCCGTTGGGAATTCATGCTGATGCCGGGCGAATCGCGCGAGGAAATGAGCGCGGCGCAGGTATGCTGGCAATTGATCGAACGATGGGGTTTCACTCCGTCAAATTCCCGGCTGGTGCGACATTCGGTCTTCACCTTCCGCTCGGCCGTCGCGGAAAACTGGCGGGCCGGCGCGGTCCTGCTGGCCGGCGACGCGGCGCATCTGATGCCGCCGTTCATGGGTCAGGGGATGTGCTCCGGTTTTCGTGACGCACTGAACCTGGCCTGGAAGCTCGACCTTATCCTGCGCGGCGATGCCGACGCCGGGTTGCTGGATAGCTACATGGTGGAGCGCCGTCCGCATGTCGAGGCGGCCATCGCCGGCTCGGTCGCCGTCGGCCAGTTAATCAGCGTGACGGACGAGAGCGAGGCCGAGCGCCGCGATGCGTTGTTGCGCGCCGGCGGCGGGTTGCCGGTTTGGCGAATGCCGGGCCTTGATTCCGGCATCCTCCATCGCCTGCCGGACGGCCAGGTCGCGCCGCCCGCCGGTCTGCTCTCGATCCAGGGACAGGTCCGGAAACAAGATCTTGAAGGGCTGTTCGACGATGTCGTCGGCAGAGGATGGGCGGTGATCGGGACGCAATGCGACCCGCATGAATTTCTCACCGCCGAGCAGCGCGCTTTTCTGTCGCGAATCGGGACCAGGGTCGTTCAACTCAAACCAGCGGGATCGGGCGCCGACGTGATAGACGCGCGCGGCGAATACGCTCGATGGTTCGACACGCTCGGAGTAGCGGCCTTAGTCGTGCGGCCCGACTTTTACCTCTTCGGGGGAGCGCGCGCGCCGCAGGAGCTCGGTCGATTGGTCGAGGATCTCAGACGACAACTCGCGATCATCGATCAGTGAGGCTGACCGACAGCGGTCGGTGCGTTTCGGGTCGCCATCGGATGTAACTGATGCCGCATCGATTGAACCGTCTCTTTCGACCCCGCAATGTCGCGGTGGTCGGTGCGAGCGAAAACCAGGCGCGATCGAACAGCTCGGTCAATGCGATGCTCGAGGCGGGCGTCCGCCTCCATCTGGTCAACCCCAATCGGCCGACCGCGTACGGACGTCCAACCTGTCCGAGTCTGAGCGCGATCGGCGAACCGCTCGATGCGGCACTGATCCTGACCGGCGCCGCAACCGCCGTCGACGTTACGCGGGAGGCGGCCAGCCTTGATGTTGGCGGGGTGGTCGTCATTGGCGCCGGATTTCGCGAGGCCGGGGCGGAAGGAGCTGCGCGCGAGCAAAGTCTGATCGATGCCGCCGCCGGCATGCCGCTCCTCGGTCCCAACTGCAACGGCTTCATCAATGTCGTCAACGGGGCGCGCCTTTCCGGAGCGCCGCGGATGCCTTTGGCGCGCGGCAGGCTCGGCTTCGTAACGCATAGCGGCGCTACTATCGGGCCGATGGGAATCGCCGGGGCCGAACGAGGCGTCGGTTTCTCCTTCCTGATTTCGACCGGCAACGAAGCCGTGGTCGAGATGTCCGAATGCATCGACTTTCTGGCACAGGACCAGGATACGCAAGCCATCTGCCTGCTGGTCGAGACCATCCGCCGCCCGTCGGCCTTTTTCGAAGCTGTGCGGCGGGCGCAGGAGGCCGGAAAACCGATCGTGGCGCTCAAGAACGGGCGCAGCCGGCGCGGCCGCGAAATTGCGACCTCGCACACCGGGGCAGTGACCGATGAGGCCTGGATTTACGAGGCCGCTTTCAAGCAGCATGGCATCGCCGTCGCCCGCGACCTCGTCGAACTGATGGATCGGGCGGTGCTCTTCGATCAAATTCCGCCGTCGCGATGGCCCGCGGCTCGTGGCCTCGCCGTCGTCTCCGGTTCCGGGGGATGGGCCGCGATGGCCGGTGATCTCTGCGAAGAGGAAAACCTCGCGCTGCCGGCGCTCTCCGCGCTGCGCGATCGCGTCGCCCGCGTGATTCCCGGTGTCGCCACGGTCAATCCGCTCGACTTGACCGGTGCGGCGATGACGAACCCACAAATCATGGAGTCGGTGCTGGAAGATTTCGCGGGCTGCCCCGAGGTCGACGCGATGATGGTGCTGTGGCCGGTGGTCGCGGAAACCCTGCGCGCCGGAAATGCGTTCGTCGAGCCGGCCCGCAAGACCGCGGCGCTGACCGATAAACTCGTCATCGTCAGTTCGATCGAGGGCGGTCAATTGGGGCCGTTCGCCGATCATCTGATCAAAGAAGGGATCGCTGTCGGGCGTGGCCTGAGAAGCACGCTGCGGGCGCTAAAGACCACCGGAGATTTCGTGCGACGTCGTGCGCGCAAGCGCGATGCTCCCGCTGAATGCGCGGCGCTCCCATATCCCGACGCATCGGCGATTGCTTCGTCAGCCGGCCCGATGCTGCCGTTTTCGGAGACCATGGCGATGTTGCATCGCGCCGGAATTCCGGTTGCACCCTTCCGGATCATACGAGCCGGCGAGCCGCTGACTGCCGACGGCCTCGAATTCAAGCCGCCGTTCGTCGTCAAACTCGCCGATGTTCCTCATCGCACCCAGATGGATGCTGTGCGCCTGCGGGTGCAGGCGGCCGAGCTGGTGCAGGTCGCCGCGGAACTCCGCATCCTGGCGGCGCGTCACAACGTCCCGCCGGATATCGTTGTCCAGCCGCAACTCGGCTTCGACGCCGAACTGTTCATGGGCGTGAAGGCCGACACCGCGCTCGGTCCCATCGCGGTCTGCGGGCTTGGTGGTATCCTGGTCGAATTGCTACGCAGTATCGGCGGCTTGCGCGCGCCGTTTACGCCAGGCGACGCGGAAGATTTGCTGGCGGAACTGGAGGACAACGGCATCTTTGCCGCGGCGCAGACCAGGCCGCGATGGGATCGCAGCGAGTTGGCGGACATCCTGGTCAAAGTCGGACGGCTGGGCGCCGGCGCGCAGGCTTGGATGTCCTCGCTCGATATTAATCCGCTCGGCTTCGGGACGCAGGGTTTCATCGCGGTCGACGGGCTCTGCATCCTTAAGGGTCAACTCACTAAATCGTCGACGTGAACCCGCACTGATCAGATTCGATTGCCGGAGGCTGGAAATTCATGAGCACAAGCGACGCAAGCAAGTTTGCTCACATCATCTACAAAGTTGACGGTCGGGTTGCGACGATTACGCTCAACCGCCCCGAACGGCTCAACGCCATGGACCATGGACCGGGGAGCATGCAGCGCGAGGTGATCGAGGCGCTCGAACTCGCCGACCTCGACGCCGACGTCGGCTGCGTGGTGGTGACCGGTGCGGGGCGCGCATTTTCATCGGGTGGCAATCTTGGCAACGCCGCGCTGCCGGTCAGCGCCATCGACTATTACTGGTTCCTGAGCCAGGAGGACGTCGACAACGAGCGCATCTTCGAGTTGCGCAAGCCGGTGATCGGCGCGATCAACGGTATCTGCTACGGCGCGGCCCTGATGATGGCGGCGCACTTCGACATCCTGATTGCTTCGGAGGACGCGACCTTCGGCCTGATCGAGGCTCGCATGGGCGGCACGGGTGTCGACGCGCTTTCCTACCTGATCGGCGCCCAGTGGGCCAAGTTCCTGGTTCTGAGCGGGGAGCTGATCAGCGCGTCGAAAGCGAAAGAGATCGGCCTGGTGCTGGAGGTGTTTCGCCCGGAGATTTTCGAACCGAAGGTCTACGACCTGGCGCGTCGCATCGCTTCGATGCCGCGCGACGCCGTGATCCTCAACCGCCGTCTGGTCAACGCTTCGCTGCGGGCGATGGGCTGGGGCACGCAGAAGCAGTTGGCCAGAGCGCTGAATTCCGTCACCAATTCGGTCGGCGAAGAAGCGGTCGCTGCCGATGGCCGGAAGTTCGCCGAGGTGAGGAAAGCCGGCTGGAAGGCCTTTAAGGAAGCGCGCGATGCCCCGTTCAAGAAACCATGGCTGGAAACCTGAGCCGCCGGCGATGATATGATGGTGCCGCCTGGGAGCCTGAGATTGGAGGTGCGAGCATGGCTATCCGACGTACCGGCCACGTTGCGCTAAGAGTGCGCGATCTGGAGGCCGCCCGCCATTTCTACAGCGATATTCTTGGCATGCGCATCGGAGAGGAGTGGCCCGGTCGAGCGATCTTCTTTCGCTTCAACGATTACCATCACGACATCGTGGTCTTCAAAGCTGACGATGATGCAGAACCCGCCAGCCAGCGGCACGCGGGCGCGGCACATATTGCGTTCCTGGCCGACGATTTCGAGACGGTGCGGAATATCTATCGCCGTCTGCGCGACAATGACGTGCGCGTGAGATGCACCGATCACGGCTTCACCAAGAGCGTTTATTTCAACGACCCTGACGGTATCGAGCTGGAAGTTTATGCCGAGGTTCCCGAGTTCGACTGGCGCAAGGAAGGTCTGGGGAAGCGCGAGCCCTTTGACATGGAGGAGCTCTCGAGGTCGCAACCGAAGACTGCACCCGGCCGATAGATTTGATGGACGCGGGCCGGCGCGCTCTATTGGAGGGGAGATCTTTCGCGAATGCCGGCTTCGTCAGCATCCCGTGGCCGCGCGAAAACAACGCCTGCCAAAAACGACTGCGCGGTCGCCTCACTTGAAAGACCCATGGTAAACATTCCGGCCGAGGTTCAAAGGTCGGTATTCGCCCGTTGCAGCATCTTCCGGGCGAAATCTGTGAAACGTAATCTGCATCGGCCGCTTTGCTGCGGCGCACCTGATTAAAGGGGAGCTTCGCCATGATGTGGTTGGTCCGTTTGGCGTTGCGCCGGCCCATCTCGGTGGCAGTGATGGCGCTGCTGATGCTGGTGCTGGGCGCGCTCTCGTTCGCGCTGATGAACGTGGACATCTTTCCGGCGATAAATCTGCCGGTGGTTATGGTGGTGTGGAATTATCCCGGCCTGTCGGCGCTGCAGGTCGAGCGCAACATGGTCTGGATCAGCGAGCGCGCCTATTCGACCACGGTCAACGACATCGAACATATCGATTCCGAATCGATCAACGGTCTCGGCATTCTCAAGGTCTACTTTCATCCCGATGCTGACCTGGGTTCCGCGATCGCGCAAATCAACGCTGTTTCCGAGACCCTCCTGCGGATTCTGCCGCGCGGCATTCAGCCGCCGCAGATCATCTCCTACGACGCCTCGAACGTGCCGGTCGCCCAACTGAACATCTACAGCGAGACCATGTCCCAGCAGCAGTTGTTCGACTACGGGCTCAATTTCGTCCGTATCCAGCTGTTCACGATCCCCGGCTTCTCCAGCCCGGCGCCGCTGGGCGGAGTGCAGCGTGCGGTGATGGTTAATCTGAATCCGACGGCGCTGTACGCCAACGGACTGTCGCCCGCCGACGTCGGCTCCGCGCTGGCCCAGACCAACGTGGTTATTCCATCGGGAACCGCGCGGATCGGCAACTATGAATACAATGTCGATATCAACATGATGCCGAGGACGGTGGGCGACTTTAACCAGCTGCCGCTCAAGGTCGTCAACGGGGTCCCGGTCCATGTCGGCGATCTCGCGCCGGTCTCCGATACCCATCAGCCGCAGACCAACATCGTGCGCATCGACGGGCGCGTCGGCACCTATCTGATGGTGATCAAGCACGCGGCCGCCTCGACGCTCGCGGTGGTGGACGCGGTGAAGGCCCGCATCCCGCAGATCCTCGCGGTCGCACCGAAAGGACTGAAGGTTGTTCTGACCTTTGACCAGTCGAAGTTCGTCCGCGCAGCGCTGTGGGACGTGGTGCGTGAATCGGCCATCGCAGCGGGACTGGTGGCGCTGATGGCGCTGGTCTTTCTGGGTTCGCCCCGCAGCATGCTGATCGTGATCATCTCGATCCCACTGTCGATTCTGACCGCGATCGTTGGCCTGAAGCTGGCGGGGCAGACCCTCAATATCATGACGCTCGGCGGCCTCGCCCTGGCGGTCGGCATGCTGGTCGACGACGCCACGGTCGAAATCGAGAACATCCACCGCAACCACGCGATGCATAAGCCGCTGGTGACGGCGATTCTCGACGGCGCCTCGCAGATCGCGACCCCTACCCTGGTCGGGACCCTTTCGATCTGCATTGTCTTTTTCCCGGTGGTGCTGCTGTCGGGCGTAGCGAAGTTTTTGTTCACGCCGCTTGCGATGGCGGTGGTGTTCGCGATGCTGACGTCGTATCTGCTGTCGCGCACGCTGGTCACGACCATGGCGCACCATCTGTTGCCCGCCATCCATGACGAACACCGCGGTGACGGATGGTGGGACCGCTTCGTCCGGGCCTTTGATGGCGGCTTCGATCGCTGCGCCGAAAGCTATCGCCGCGCGCTCGCGAGTTTCATCGAATGGCGACTGCTGACGCTGAGCGCCGTCGCCGTGATGATCGTGTTCTCGCTGTTCCTTATAAAGGTCGCCGGCGAGGACTTCTTCCCGCCGGTGGATGCCGGCATGATGCGGCTTCATGTGCGCGCGCCGACCGGCACCCGGCTGGAACGAACGGAGGCGATCGTCGATCGGATCGAGGGCTCGATTCGCACGCTGATCCCGCGCAACGAACTGCAGATAATCAGCGACAACATCGGCCTGCCGGTGTCCTACGACCTCGCCTTTTACCAAACCGACAGTACCGGGTCACAGGATGCGGACATCCTGGTCCAGCTGAAGCCCGAACACCATCCGACTGCATTGTATGAGGCGCGCATCCGAAAACTGCTGCGGCATCAGTATCCTGACGTCACCACGTATTTCCAGGCTGCCGATATCGTCAGCCAGGTGCTGAACTTCGGCCTGCCGGCGGCCCTCGACGTGCAGATAAGTGGCAACAATCTGCAGACCGATTACGCAATCGCCGCGCGGCTCCAGAACGAAGCCGAGCGGATTCCCGGAGTGGCCGACCTGCGGATTGCCGAGCCGTTGGATTATCCCGCCCTCAAGGTCGACGTGGACCGCGACCGCGCGCTGGAACTGGGCGCAACCCAGGAGCAGGTGGCCTCCGCCCTGCTCACCGCGTTGAGCGGCAACACGCTGATTGAGCCGAACTTCTGGCTCGACCCGAAGAGCGGCGTCAACTACGCAGTGATCTCGCAGATGCCCGTACATTACGTGGATTCGGTGCAGGCCCTTGAGCGCATTCCGATCCTCGGTTCCGCCGCCGCGGCGGCCACCGGCGTGGCCGACGGCAGCGGCTCCGGTTTCGTTCCGCCCAGCCAGATGCTCGGCAATGTCGCGACCATCACTCACGGCGTCGACCCCTCGGTGATCGATCATTACACCGTGCAACGGGTGATCGATCTCGACGCCGGCGTTGCCGGCCGCGATCTGGGCAGCACCTCCGCCGCGGTGCGTGAGGCGATCGCACGCCTCGGCAAGCTGCCGCCGGGAATCCAGATTACGATTCGAGGACAGAGCCAGGCGATGCAACAGTCGTTCGATACGCTCGGCCTCGGCATCATCCTCGCTATAATCCTGGTGTGCCTGTTGATGGCGGCGAATTTTCAGTCGTGGCTGGAGCCCTTCATCATCATACTCGCGGTGCCCGGCGCGCTTGCCGGAGTGCTGTGGATGCTGGTGCTTACCGGAACGACGATCAACGTCGAATCGTTGATGGGCACCATCATGGCGGTTGGAGTCGGAGTCGCAAACGGCAACCTGTTGATCACCTTCGCCAACGATCTGCGCGAGGAGGGACGTGATCCGGTCGAGGCCGCACTCATGGCCGGACGCATCAGGCTGCGACCGATTCTGATGACTGCGCTGGCGATGATTCTCGGCATGTTGCCGATGGCGATTGGCTTCGGGAGCGGCTCGGAACTCAATGCACCGTTGGGGCGCGCGGTGATCGGCGGACTGATCGCCGCCACCGCGATGACGCTGTTCGTGGTGCCGACGGTGTACTCGATGTTCAGCCGGCAGCTCAAGACCAAGCGCGAACGTGATGCTGAAATCGAAGCGGTTACTTTGCCGAGCGCATGACGAGCCGGATCGCATGGCCTATTAATCGGCGCCTGCCGCCGGGCGTCGCATGGAAGTTATCGGATTGAGCATGGATAGCGAGACCTCCCGCCCGGCCGCGATCAGGAGACACGGAGCGCGCTATGCCCTGGGATGGATAGTTGCTGCGCTGGTGGTTTTGGGCGTGGTGGCCGGTCTGGTTTACGCGCGTCAGGTAAGAATTAGCGATCAGACCACTCAACTCGAGGCGGGGCTCCAGCAGGGGCCGCGCGTACTGGTCCAACGCGCCGTTGCCGGCCCCGGCAGCCGCGATCTGGATCTGCCGGCGACGGTCCGCGGCTATATCGAAACTCCGGTTTACGCAAAAATCCCCGGCTATCTCAAATCGATCCGCGTAGACAAGGGCGATCGCGTTAAAGCGGGCGAAGTTCTGGCGGTGTTGGAGTCACCGGAAACCGACAAGCAGGTCGCCGATGCGCGCGCTAACTATTGGCTCCAGCGAATCACCGACCGACGCGACCGGGAATTGGTCAAGGCCAGCGTCATCGCGCAGCAGGCGGCCGACGATCAGCATTCTTTGATGCTTCAGGCCAAGGCTGCCTATCAACAGATCCTGGCAACGCAGGCTTACGAGATCATCAGGGCTCCGGTGAGCGGGCTGGTCACGGCGCGCTACGTCGATCCGGGCAAGTTGATTCCGCAAGTGACCGCCCCGACCACCGCCACTCCCATTGTCACGATTGCTACCTTGCAACCGGTCAGGATCTACGCCTACGTGCCACAGGATGTCGCGCCGCTCGTACACGACAGCGATCCGGCAACGGTGACCGTTCCCGCCTACCCGGGCCGCAAATTCGAGGGCCGCATCACCCGCCATCCCGAGGCGCTCGATCCCAACAATCTGACGATGCTGGTTGAAGTCGATCTGCCGAACCGCGACCAGGCCCTGTTCCCCGGCATGTACGCCAGACTTCAGATCCACGTCGCGATCCCACCGGGGGTGCCGATGGTGCCGGATGACACGCTGATTTTCCGCGACAATCGTGTTTACGTGCCGGTGGTGCGCAACGAAAGGCTCCATTTTGTCCCGGTCACGCTCGGCAATGACAATGGCTATACGGTCGAGGTTACCAAAGGCATCAAGGCCGGCGAGCTGGTGGCGCTCAATGTCGGTGGCTCAGCACGCGACGGCGAACGCGTACAGCCAATGCCTGCGAACGGCGGACAAAGCCCCGCGGCGCGGACCACGGTGACCACCAAGCGGGCCCACTAACGGTGTTAAGACCGTCTGCCCGTTACCAAAGTTGTCGACCTTTCTTCAGTGACGATGCTGCGGTGACATCCCCGCATGCTTATTCCGAACGGCTCCGACGAGCCGGCCGAACCGTTAGCACCGGGACGCGTGACTCGCGCACGATTCTTTCCGCCACACTTCCGAGCACCAGATGCTTGAGACCTCTTCTCCCGTGGGTGGCCATGACAATCAGGTCTGTGCCAAGCTTCGCCGCCGTGTCCAGGATCGAATCCCCTGGTTCGCCGACTTCGACCGTCACCGCCCGCTTCATTGCCGGAGCTATCGCAGTTAGCATCTGCTCGACTTGCTGTCGGGCGAATTTCAGTTGCGATTGATACAGTTCTCCCGCGCTTAAACCTTCAAGTGCGCCCTGATTGACTAGCGCATTGATTTCCACCACGTGCAATACATCCACCGTGCCCGCGTTACTCAAAGCGAGGGCCCCTGCTTCCCTCAGAGCCTCGGCGGAGCATTCGTCGAAATCGACAGGACACAGTATCCGCTTATAAGGGAAAGGCATGAGTGCATACTCCTTTTCATCGAGGCGCGGAAACCTTACTCGGTAGGGTATACAGCGCTCTCAGAAAGGACCGGGATGCAGGGGCGTATCGACCCGCCAGAGATGGCGCGAATGAGCGTCCACGCCATGCTGCATCAAGCCGTAGACCCAGATTTTCACCAGGTCGTTGAGAAGGAACCAAATCAGCGCGTAGCCCCAGATGGCCAGTGCGTAGGTCCATCCAATCGGCGCGACCCACCATCCATAAACCGCCGCCAGGGTTCCGAGCGCCTGTGTCGACTCGGTAGCGACGACCAGACGCCAGCTTGGCCACGGCCGATCCCAGATAAGGCCGACGTTGCGCGTCAGGTAGATAGTTAGATGGCCTGCCACCAACAACTTGAGAAAAATCACCGTCTGAACCGTTGCCAGCGGGAGACGAAGATATTGCTCCACGAACCAGAACAGGAGGAAGGATGAAATAACCCCGAGGATACCCAGCACGGTGCTGATGGTCAGGACCCGGTGCATATCCCAGCGCACCGGCTTTTCCGCGACCGGCGCGTTGTCGTAAGCGATAGTCATGATCGGAAAATCATTCAGCATCGCCAGCAGTACGATCATCACCGCGGTAACGGGATAAAAGTTGAACACCACGATCGATAAGGTCATGAAGAGCAGCACGCGAATCGTCTCGGCGATTCGAAACACGGCGTAGCTCGTCATTCGCTCGAATATCCTGCGCGCTTCCTCGACCGCGCGGGTGATGACCGAAAGACCGGGCGCGGTGAGCACCAGATCGGCTGCCGCGCGCGCCGCATCGGTCGCTCCGCTCACCGCGATCCCGCAATCTGCCTGCTTAAGCGCGGGTGCGTCATTAACCCCGTCACCCGTCATTCCGACGATATGCCCGTTGGCCTGCAGCTCGCGGACGATTTTGAACTTGTGCTCGGGAAAGACCTGGGCAAACCCCCGTGCCGATTCAACCGTCGAGATAGCTGGGCCGGCGCCGTCTTCGGCAAAGACCTGGCTAGCCACCACGATGTTGGGGCTTAGGTGCAGCCTGCGGGCCGTCTCTTTCGCAATCGCAACATGGTCGCCCGTAACCATCCTCACGTCGAGGCCCATCTTGCGCGCAGTGTCGATGGTCGTCGCCGAATCATCGCGCGGCGGGTCGAACAACGGCAGCAGGCCGAGCAATCTCCATCCATCCATCGCGTCGCTGCGCGCGACCCCCAGCGTGCGATAGCCGCGGCTGGCCAGAGCTTCGACCGCGGCCTCGGCCCGCCGTCGAACTTCCTGATCCGGCCGGGCCAGGTCGAGAATGACTTGCGGCGCACCCTTGGCGACCCTGAAAACCGATCCGTCGGCGCCGGCGACCTCGACCTCGGTCCGTTTTCGAACCGGATCGAATGGCTCGAACCTGCGAATCGCGAAGTCTTTCAGACGAGTGTCGCGGTCGAGCGCTCCTGCTATCGCCCGGTCGATCGAGTCGCCGCCGTCCCCGCGTGACGCTAGCGCGGCGCTCAGCAGCAGCTCATCGCGGTCGCGTGCTTCGAGAAGCACCGCATCGCCAAGTACCAGCTCATTCTTGGTTAGCGTTCCGGTCTTGTCGCAACAGAGCACATCCATCCCGGCCAGTTCCTCGATCGACACGAGACGGGAAACTATCGCCCGCATCCCCGCCAGTTCGGAGGCGCCTACCGCCATCGTGACGGAAAGAACCGCCGGCAGTGCGACCGGAATCGCCGCGACGGTCAGAATCAATGCAAACAGTAGCGTGTGGATCAGCGGGTCATGGCGGAACAGCGCGACCACGAGGATCAGAGCGACGAGACCGATGGTCGTCAGGATCAGGAAGTTGCCGATTTTTAGCACCGCGTCCTGGAAATGAGACCTGCTCTGTGCGCTTTGCACGAGTCGAGCGGTGCGACCGAAGTAGGTGTTCATGCCGGTTGAGACAACTGCGCCGCGCATCTCGCCCATACGCACGATGGAGCCTGAATACGCGAGGTCGCCAGCCTGCTTGTCTGTCGGCAGAGATTCGCCGGTCAGCGCCGACTGATCCACCGCCAGGTATTCGCCGCTGACCAACGTGCAGTCGGCCGGCACGATATTGCCGAGCCTCAATTCGACCAGGTCACCGGGCACCAGTTCTGCGGCCGCAAGCTCTGTCCAGCGGCCGTCGCGCAGCACGCGCGCGCGCAAGGCGAGATGCTGCTTGAGCGCCGCGATGGCCGTGTCGGCCTTGAATTCCTCCCAGAAGCCCACGACGGCATTGATCAACAGCATCAGGGCTATGATGATGAAGTCGTCCCAATGGCGGACCACGGCCGACAGAATCCCGGCGATCTCGATCATCCACGGGATCGGCCCCCAGAAAAATACCAGCAGCCTTCGTAACGGAGCGACGTGCTCCTCTTTGATGTCATTCGCGCCGTATTGCTCGAGGCGCTGTCGCGCTTGCGCGCTGGTGAGTCCGCGCTCAGCGTCGGTCTCGAGCTCGCCTGCGGCCCCCTCACGCGCGATGGTTTCGGCAGGCGCCTGCGGGATGCCCGGATGTTCGGCGCGGTTCACCTGCCCGGGCCGGAGCGGCCGCCGCTGCGGCTGCGTTCAGCGGTTCGAATGGTCATCACCGGACAGGTTGCTTCCCGCACCACACGCTCTGCCACGCTACCGATGAGAACATGCGCCAGGCCGGTTCTACCGTGGGTGGACATGATGATGAGGTTGGCCTTGATGCGTTTTGCGGTCGCGAGAATTTCCGCATGGGCCACGCCGAACCGCAGCAGCGTGATGCACTCGATCCCGCGCTTTGCGATCTGTTCCGCCAGCCGAGCGAGTTTCTTTTCGGCGGCCGTTTTTTCTCTCTCGCCCAGCGCGGTGCCATCGACCAGCAACGGTGAAGCCGAAGAGCCTCCCTCGACCACGTAGAGGATCGTCAGCCGAGCCTCGTAGGGTCGGCTGAACTCGACAGCATCGTCGAGCACCGCCAGCGATGGCTCAGAAAAATCAATGGGAACCAGGATTCGCTCGATATCCATCATGTGAGATTTGCGAGCCCTTTCGCTTCAAGCAGCAGGTTGGAGGCGCGTGCGCCCATGGTTAATCGACAAGTGCACCTCCAACACCAGGTTTCTCAGTTCGTCATTTATCCCGCCGCGAAGCGCCCGCGCGGCTTCGCACGCCAGGTCGTCGAGCGACAACAGCCCGACCAGCGCTCCGTCCCGATCGATCACCGGAAGGCGACGGGTACGATGCTGCTTCATCAGACCGGCCGCGGCTGCGAGATCATCCTCGGCCACGCAGGACACCACCTTGCGGGCCATAGTCGTCTCAACCCGCAACTCATGCAGCGGCTTGCCCTGGGTGTAGGCGGCCATGCAGACGTCGCGGTCCGTCAGAAAGCCGATCGGCCTGCCGTGATCGTCGACCACCGGAACGGCTCCGCAAGGCTCGTCCCACATTATTTTGGCCGCCCGGTTCAGCGAGTCTTGCGGGCGGCAGACTTTGACATTTCGATTCATGATCCGCTCGACCTTCATGGGCGCCTCCATGCTCGCACGTCCTGACTAAGTGCCGACGGCTTTCAACCGCTGCTCGGATTCGGCCGCCGCCACGTGCTGCTTCACCCGCATGAAGCTGTCAGGGCTGACCGAGATCGAATCGATTCCAGCGTGCACCAGGAAACGGGCGAACTCGGGATGGTCGCTCGGCGCCTGGCCGCATAAGCCGACCTTGCGATCGAGCTTGTGCGCCGACGGGATGACGCTGGCGATTAGCGTGGTGACGGCCTCGTCCTGTTCGTTGAAGAGCGGGGCGAGTTGCTCCGAATCGCGGTCGACGCCAAGCGTCAACTGGGTCAGGTCGTTGCTGCCGATCGAAAAGCCATCGAAACGCTCGGCGAACTTTTCGGCCAGAATCACGTTCGACGGAATTTCACACATCACGTAAACCTGCAGGCCATTTTCGCCCCGGTGCAGTCCGTTTTCCGCCATCGCCTGCAAAGTCTTGTCCGCTTCCGCAATCGTCCGGCAAAACGGGATCATCACCACCACGTTGCGCAGTCCGATTTCCTCCCGCACCTTGCGGATCGCGCGACATTCCAGCGCGAAACCTTCACGATAGCCTGCACTATAATAGCGGCTCGCGCCGCGCCATCCGAGCATCGGGTTTTCTTCATGCGGCTCGAACTGCCGCCCGCCGACGAGTTGGGCGTATTCGTTGGTTTTGAAATCGCTCATTCGAACGATCACCGGGTCGGGATAACGCGAGACCGCGATCCTGGCGATGCCGAAGGCCAGCGTGTCGACGAAATACTGCGCCTTGTCTGCGAACCCGCGCGTCAATTGCAGAATCCGCCGCTGCGCCGCAACATCCTTCAATTCCTCAAACTTCAGCAGCGCCATCGGATGGATTTTGATGATGTTGTTGATGATGAACTCCATCCGCGCCAGGCCAATACCGTTGGCGGGCAGCCGCCACCAGCGCATCGCGGCCGCCGGGTTGGCCATGTTCAGCATGACCCCGGTCCTGGTTCGCGCGATGCCTTCGAGGGCGAGGTCGCGCACTTCGAATTCGCCAATCCCCTCGTAAACGTAGCCCATGTCGCCCTCGGCGCATGACACCGTGACCTCGCGTCCGCTGGCAAGCACGGTCGTCGCCTTGCCGGCGCCGACGATTGCCGGCAGCCCCAATTCGCGACTGACGATCGCCGCGTGCGAGGTGCGCCCGCCATGGTCGGTGATGATGGCGGCGGCGCGCTTCATGATCGGCATCCAGTCCGGGTCGGTGGTTTCAGTGACCAGGATCGCGCCGTCCTTGAATTTGGCGATCTCGGCGGGGCTCTTGAGCCGGCAGACGGTTCCGGCGGCAATCTCATCGCCGATCGCGAGGCCGCTCAGCAGACGCGCGCCCTTTTGTTTGAGGGTATAGGTCTTCAGCGAGGCCGCTTCCCGGCGCGACTGAACGGTCTCCGGGCGCGCCTGAACGATGAAAAGCTCGCCGCTCTCGCCGTCACGCGCCCATTCGATATCCATCGGATGGCCGTAGTGCGATTCGATCGCGACTGCCCACCGCGCCAGCTTCAGGATGTCATCATCGCCAAGCACAAAGGCTTCTCGCTCCTCGGTTGAGGTGCGGATGGTGCGCGTCGGCTTCCGGCCATCGCCGTAAACGATCTTCTTCTCCTTTTTGCCGAGCGTCTTCTCGACGATGGGGATGAGTCGCGGTTCATTGAGCAGTGGCTTGAACACCACGTACTCGTCGGGCTCGACCATCCCCTGGACCACGGCCTCGCCCAGACCCCAGGCCGCGTTGATGAGGACCGTGTTCGGAAAGCCGGTTTCCGTATCGATGGAAAACATCACCCCGGCGCTGCCTCGGTCCGAATGGACCATGCGTTGAACGCCGACCGACAGCGCGACCTTCATGTGATCGAAGCCGTGATTGTCGCGATACACGATAGCGCGATCGGTGAACAATGACGCAAAGCAGCGGCGCACCGCATCGAGCAGTTTCTTCTCACCGCGGATGTTGAGAAAGCTTTCCTGCTGGCCGGCGAAACTCGCCTCGGGCAGATCCTCCGCGGTGGCGCTGCTTCGCACGGCGACATCGAGCTCTTCCTGGTGCGCCGATTCCGAAAGCCTGCGATAGGCCGCCGCGATCGCCTGCGCCAACGCCGCAGGAAATCGTGCGCGTCCGATCATCTGTCGTATCCGCTTGGCGCCGGCCGCGAGCGAAAGCTGTTGTTCCCTGATAGCCCGCAGCTCAGCGCCTATCGGCGGTCTTAGCTCGTTGGCATCCAGAAACGCCCAGTAGGACGCGGCCGTGATCGCAAAACCTTCAGGCACCGGAATGCCCTGCTCATGCATCGTTCGCGTCATCTCGCCGAGCGAGGCGTTTTTGCCGCCGAGTTGCCCGACCTCGGATGAGCCCTCATCGGAAAACCAGATAATCTGCTTCAATTGGTCCATTGTGATGTCGTCCATTTGTGTTACTCGGAACCTTCGCCCGCGCCGCCGTTTTTGCGGCGCACCCTGATATCTCGCCTTGAACGGTCAAGCGCCGATCGAAACCGCTCGCCCGAAGCACAGAATCCAGCTGCTAATTAAGCACCAAATGTGCCGTGTTCGCGGCAGAAAACCCCAGCGAGTACGTAAGATTGTCTGGTGCCAAATGGACCAACCAACTGCGCATGCTTCCATAAGAAACAGCTCGCCACAGGCCAACGAAGCTGATCGTAGCCCTCAACCTGCCGCCGGCTTTGGCATGGATGATGCGTCCAGCCCCGATTGACTAGGTCATTGCGCTCGACGGCGCTGCGAAAGCGCTGCCATCAGTCCTGACCTGCATGCCTTGCGGGACACAGCGCCTCCGCCGGTCGATGAAAACCGCAATCGCGGCTGATAACATTTTCATGTGAGCAACACCGACACCGGCGGCTTCATCGCGTTCATCGAACGGCATAAGGGCGGCGTTGCGCTGACGCTGGCGCTACTCCTTTATCTCGCGAGTTGGCCGCTTGCGATCGTGGAACCTGCCGCCGCGAGCCTGCTCCGCGCTGCCGGCGAGGCTTCGTTGGTGGGCGGTCTTTGCGACTACATTGCGCTCAACATGCTCTTCGAACAGCACTGGTATCTGCCGAAATCCGGGGTACTGCCGCGCAACCGCGAGAGATTGATCGAAGGGATCGCCCAGACCATCGAGCGCGAATGGCTGACGTCGGAGATGGTCGGGCAAAAGATCCACGACTTGAAACCGCTCGACCGGCTCGGCGAATACCTGCAAACCGCCACGCTCAGAACCATGGTTCGCCCCGCGCAGCTCGAGCGCATCTGCAGCGAGACGGCGCGCCATCTCGAACCCGAGGTGGCTATCGATCTGATTCGGCGGCTGACCAGCGGAGCCAGTAATGTCGGACTGATCGATCGGCTGCGCGCCGCGATTTTGACTGCGTTGATCAACAAGGAATGCGCTCGGCTGCGCGACTTGATTCGCGACCTGCCGCATAACGATGAGATGCTCAGCGCGGCTGATGAACATATCCATGAGGCCGGCGCGCGGCTGCGAGACCCCGGCAGCACGATTCGGAAAACCGCCGACCATTGGATGGCCGCGATGGTGCGCGAAGTGGTGACCGCCAGCCGCGGCGAGATCGCGCGGATGGTAAAGGAGAACCTGAGCAGCCTGCCGCCCGAAAAGATTCGCGATCGAATTCAGACTCAAACCCGCACCCATCTTGATTGGATTCGGGTCAACGGCGCCGTGTTCGGCGCGATCCTGGGCTGCGCTTTTTCGCTCCTGAACCGAGTGCGTCTCGATCTTCTGACGCATCACCTGGCGATGCTTCCCGCACTTGGCATCTGGTGAGGTGTAAATTCGCGGCCGCATCCGCGTCGCGACATCTCCCGCTGGCGAACCGTTTGTAACTTAGTGTGGTCGCCGTGCCCAGCTGTACCCAGGGGCAATTAAAATTGTCCCGCGTCATACACTTTTAGGCTTTGCTATTCCCGCTTCGTACTTCTCCGGTTTTTGCTCAAATTGATATTGAGTCATCGCTGCCTGCCTGCACATATTCACTTTGCTCGAAATAATAAGTTGGTTTCGAGCTGCGGATTGGGAAGGAGGATGCGGTGATGTTTGTAACTCACATTGTTCGCTGTCGCGAATTCCCGACCAGTCAAGGAATGTGTGCACGACGGGGGACCCTCTGCTGGCGGTCGGGGGCCCTCACACTAAAAATTCCAAGCAAGGGAGTATCTTTATGTTGAAAGGAACTGTAACGCTGGCTGTCGTGGTCCTGTCCGCATCGATGGCATTCGCCCAGGTGCCCGGGAACCCGTACGGAATTCCGTCGGCGACCGCCCGGAACGCCGTCGCATCGCATGGCAACCATTCGAAGCCATTGAGCGGCTTCACCGCCGTCGGAACCGGTAACTCCAACTTCGTCATGGCACTGACGCCGTGCCAAGGGCTGACTTGTCCCGGCACCGATACCTGCACATGCCTGACAATCAGCGGTGTAAACCTCAAGGCCACTGGATTAGGCCACTCCACGCTGGACGCCAGCATCAATGTAGACACCTCTACCCTGACGCCCAATGGCGCCGGCGACGGCTTCTGCGATCTCGCGTCCGGACCTGCTACCGTCACGGCCGCCAATGGGAGCACGGCCGCGCTCGACCTTACCGGTTCATTCTGCGTTGGTAACAGTTTTGTGAACTACGTGCTCAACGGCGGCTTCACGGTCGTCGGAGGAACCGGCCATCTGGCGAATGCGGGGGGAACTGGAAATTACGCAATCAGCGCACCGGAGGCTTTTGGAGATTCGCCGGCCGCGGTCGTAATGAACGGCGCGATGAGCAAATAGCAGTAACTACTAATCGAAAAGCTACAGCGATCAGCGCTCCCCGGACCGGATTTCCGGTTGGGGGAGCGCTGCGCGGCGAGCGCGAAGGGTCCGTCATCAGTTCCGCTTCCTGAATGATGCTGAGGGCTCTACCCTTCCAGCACCGCTGGTCGAAGGCCGCGTTGACCGTCGGCCGCGAATAGCACCTTGTAGTCGAGCATCGTCGCGTCGTGCGCAATGGCGCCGCAGCAGATATCGGTGGCGACGCCCATGATGATCACGATGCGCCCCGATCCCCCTGATGCATCACCTGACGATGGTTCCCGCACTGGGCATTTGGTAAGCGCGAACCCGTAGCCGCATCCGCTCGGCGGCGCTCACCACGACTCGGTGGCAGCGCGAAACAGACAGGAGAAGGACACAATAAACCCTTCTTGTTTTATTTTCGCCAAAATATCTTGAAGCGGCCGTTTATAATTAGAAATACCTTCTGATGTCTAACGTTGCGTTTTAGTACTCTCAGCTAGCAGTCGCCCCCTTTTTTCGCCAAACATATTGAGAAATCGCGGCTTACATGTGCATACTAGCCGCGGCTCGTAATAAATTGCTCCGAGATGCTGAATCGGAAGGAGGAAAGCGGAAATGTCTGCTACTAGGGGAAAATTCGGGTTTCAAATTCTCGCCGCAGGGCTGCTGGGACTGGGGCTCACTGTCGCCGGGGTTGCCACCCAAGCGGGAGCTCAATCGAATCCCGGCATGGCTAAAAACGGACAGCCGGTGGTGGCTCACCAGGCCGGCAAGAAGGATTTTGGTGGCTTCGTCAGCTCATTCGAGTTTGGAGGCAGCGGAACTTTGACCAGTTCGGTGTTTGACGCCGCGTGTGAGGGCCAGACCTGCACGACATCTCAGGGCGCCAACGCGATATGTGGGTGTCTAACATATTCGGGCACTGGGAACGGGACCAAAATCGGTCCGGTATCCTGGACTTTCAATCAGACCACCAACGACGACGACGTCGTCTTGACCGGTCTGAACGGCGACCGTTGCTATCCGACCGAAGGTGACGGTGTGCTGACCGCCTGGAATGGAGACACGCTCAATTTTAGCGCTAGCGGATGGGGTTGCGAATACGGCGGTCAAGCCCTGTTCAATATCAACAATACCATCACCCTGGGCTCGGGCACCGGTCGATTCGCCAATGCCGCCGGTACGGCTAATATGGCCGGAAGCGTGGACTTCAGCACGTCGAATACGGTTCTGTCGATTGACGGCGTGCTTCAGGGCGTCTCGCTTTTCGACGGGCGCAAACACAAAGGAAGATAGACCTGACGCGAGTGATCAGCGCTCCCGGACCGGTCTCCGGTTGGGGAGCGCTGATCCGCGAGCCCGGAGGGTCGGCTCAGGCCGACGCGGCGAGCACTGGGACTTTGTTCAGTTCGCCGACCAGCTCGTCGGTCGTACAGACCATCGCGAAGCAGGCTCGCAGCGTCATCAGTTCCGCCTCCTGAATGATACTGGGCGCCTTGCTCCCCATCACCGACTGGTCGAAGGCGGCGTTCCCGTCGGCAGCGAATATCACCTTGTAGTCGAGCATCATAGCGTCGCGCGCCGTGGTGCCGCAGCAGATATTGGTGGCGACGCCCATGATGATCACGGTGTCGCGGCCGTGGTAGCGCAGCAGCCGGTCGAGATTCGACGAGCCTGAAATAAACGCGCTGTAGCGGGTTTTCGGTACGATCAGATCCTTATCGTGATCGACGTCGAGGTCCGGGATTAGCTGCGCGCCCCATCCATCCTCGGTGTAAGCGGCAGGATGGCCGACCATGATCGGATAGAGATCGCGCTCGTAGCCGATGTCGAGGCCATCGCGGCGATTCGCATGGCGGACCACCCAGTTGACCAGAATCCCGCGCTCGCGGCATAGCCCCACGACCTGGTTGATCTTCGGCACCAGGGTGGTGGCGGCGGGAACATAGAACAGCCCCTTCTCGTGGACGAAGGCGTTCTGCATGTCGATGACAACCAGCGCGGTCTTGTCCGGGACGATGTCCCAGATGATGGTTTCGGTGAAAGGATCGCGGCGCATCTCGCGCGGTTTGACCCCGTTGATTGCCATACATCCTCCCGCCGCGTTCGCCGTGTGAGCGAGCGCGAGTCGCAAAGCGTCGCACGAGTCCGGATCGGCGGTCAAGAAACGCTGTAAGGCGAACGCCGCCCCGGCGCGAATCAGTTGCTCTCGACGATCACTTCGGGTTCGAGCCGCACCGGCGTCGCGAGCGAGGCCGACACCAGGCAGGCGCGCTCGCTCTTCTCGAGCAGCCGCAGCATCCGCTCGCGGTCGCCGCCGGCAGCTATCACGACTCGCGGCCGCAGCACGATTTCGACGAAGCGGGTCACGCCGTCCTTATGATCGACGGTGCCGGCGCCGCTCAGTTCCAGCGACTTGAATTCAATCTTGGAAGCGCGTGCGACCGCGCGCAGCGTGAACAGGAAGCAGGTTTCGACCGCCGCCATCAGCATCAGTTCCGGGCTCCAGGCGTCACCCGGTCCGTCGAAGTCGGCCGGCGGTGCGGAGCGGATATCCGGCACGCCGGCGGCCGACAGGATAGCGTAGCCATCCGGCCCGCCGCTCAGACGGGTCTCGTATTGATGGGGCAGTGGCTTCATCGTTTGATCCTCAGTTGGTGGCGGCGTCGGCGTGCTTGTTGCCGAGCAGCGCGGCGAGCTCGAGCTGTTTCTGCTGCATGATCTTCATCAGGTTCGCGAAGCCCTGGTCATTGATGACGCGGTTGAACTGATTGCGGTAGTTCGCGATGACGCTGATGTTTTCGACCGTCATATCGTAGACCTTCCAGTGGCCGTCGACCTGGTGGCTCATGAAGGCGACCGGGATCGGCTGTGCGCCATTGGTCATCAGCACCTGTCCCTGCACCTGCACGTAGCCGGGCTGGATCGGAACTTCGCGGGTGAATTCCATGCGCTGCCCCGAGTACTCCTGGATCTTGCTGAGCGCCGCGTCTTCCATGAAGGCGGTGAACAGCGCGACGAACTGCCGGCGCTGATCGGGCGTGAGATTGCGCCAATGGTAGCCCAGCGTCGAGCGCGCCATCCCTTCGAAATCGAAATGCGGCTCCGCCATCGCGCGCAGTTCGCGGCGCTCCTCGGTCAGCGTCAGGTGGGGATTCTGCAGGATCGCGATCGCCTGCTCGACCAGGCCGCGCGCCTGCTCCATCGGATCTTGCGGCCCGAGCGCGGCGCGCGAGAAATTGGCCTGCCCGGCGATCATCCCGATCGCCAGCAGGGCGCAGGCGGCGCCTCTCAGCAGCAGCCGCGCCGACTTGCCTCGCCGATCAACGACACTTGAGCGGTTCAACCCGGCGCCCAACGCAAACATCATGGCGCACTCCCTTCTCGCTCCAGAGATAATTCAACCCGTCCGGGATAACTCAGATACGCGGCAGTTCCATCGATGATTGTAGCCGGATTGGCGGATGAGGTTAAGTTCCGCCGGGTGGTCGTAAGGTCAGCCGGTCATCGCTCGACCGTCAACGCGACCGCGCCCGTGAGCAGCCAGATCGACAGCGTCAGCATCGCAAAGAAGGCCGAAAACGGCGTCCAATCGGGCATAAAATAGCCCAGCGTCCCAAGCACGGTCAGCAGCACGACGGCCGATTTGAGGGTCGCCAGCAGCATCCGGCGCTTTGAAAACCTGGCGCCGCGTCGCGGCATAATGGCCTCGAGCAACAGCCCGGCGCCGATCCCGACCATCATCGCGATGGAGGTGGCCCATATCGCCCGCAGCGCGCGCGCCAGCACGAACATCCGCCAGCCGGTCGACAGCCGCTGGTTGAGAATCGCCAGCAGCAGCAGGATCACGATCGCGCCGGCCAGTGCGCGCCAGAACGCGACGGCAAAACTTTGCGGTCTGATTCCGTAAGCCATGGTTGGCCGGCCGATCGCTCGCCCGTGCGAACTCTTTACCCGAAGCCGGCGCCGAAGGTAAGGGTAGGCGCTCGCGCCGGTTTGGCGCGCGCACATAAATATCTAATAATGAGAGGCAGACGGCGCCCGCGCCCGACCCGATCAAGGAGCCAGGAATATGAATCCGCAGGTAGTCAATCCCGCCATGATGCCCATGCTGTTTCGCAAGGAGTTCCAGCTCTGCAACGTGCGCAAGGGCGAAACCATCGCGCTGCTTACCGATCTCACGTCGCGGCGCGATTACGTCGCGGCGGCGTTCGCGGCGGCCAAGGACCTCGGCGCCGACGCTTACGAGATGTGCGTCAACTCGGTGCCGACCTGGACCAAGGTGGGCGTCGCGACGGTCGGCCAATGCAAGGGCACGCTGGACGCGCTCAAGAGCGCCGACATGCTGGTCTGCATGCATGTGCCGCTGTTCACCAAGTGGCTCAAGGACGTGCGCGACGCCGGCACGCGGGTGCTGATGATTATCGACGCGCCCGACGATCTGAACGATCTGATGTCGCCGCCGGGACTCAAGGAAGCGACCGTCTACTCGGGCAAGCGCCTCGAGCGCGCCAAGAAGATGCGGGTCACGAACGACGCCGGCACCGATTTCACGGTCCAGCTTGGCGAATATCCAACCATGATCCAGTACGGCTTTTCCGAATCGCCCGGACGTTTCGACCATTGGGGCGGCGGCCACGTCCATACTTTTCCCAATGAGGGCTCGGCCAACGGCACGGTCGTGATTCAGCGTGGCGATATCGTAATCCTGCCTTACTGCCGCTACGTCCAGGACGAGATCCGCCTCGAGGTGCGCGAGGGCTTCATCCGGCGCATCGAGGGCGGACTCGACGCCAAGTTGCTGAGCAACTGGCTCGAGGACAACCGGCGCTTCCCCGAGGATATGGACGGCCACGCGATCTCGCATCTCGGCTGGGGTCTCAATCCGCAGGCGCGCTGGGATTCGATCGCGCTCTACGGCGACGATCCTGAGCGCTCGCGCGCGGCAGCCCGCACTTTTCCGGGCAACTTCCTGTTCTCCACCGGCCCCAACACCCTGGGCGGCGGAACCCGCAACACGCTCGGCCATTACGACGTGCCGATGCGCGAGTGCACGGTGACGCTCGACGATGAAGTGATTATCGATCGCGGCAAGTTCGTCGACGAGAAGATGATCGTCGAGCCGGAAAGCCGCTAGAGCTCGCAGCCGGCGGTCGTCATGCGCACGGTAGTTTTCCGCACCTTTCCGAAGGAAGATAACCGCGCCGAGTATTACGCGACCGCCGCGCAACTGTTCGAAATCGCCGCCGCGATGCCCGGGTTCGTGGCCGCCAAGAGCTTCGCCGCGTCCGACGGCGAGGAGCTTACGCTGGTCGAGTTCGAGTCGGACGAAGCGCTGAATGCGTGGCGCGCGCACGCCGAACATCTGGCGGCGCAGAAATCGAGCGGCAGGTTTTTCGCGGGTTATCGAATCACCGTGTTCGGCGATCCGGTGCGGGATTACGGCATCAAGGACCAACAGCCGTATCGCAAGTAGCCCGCACCGGAAATCGGCAACAGTTGCGGCACGGCCGCGGGCGCCATCAGGCCGACTGGAGTCAACCGCGCACGGGCTGCCAGCGTGTTCCACAGGCTGCCGGGGTCGGCGCTGAAGACGATACCGGCGTCAGCCGTCACCGTGTACCACGCCCCTTTCATTATTTCGCTGTGGAGCTGATCGGGAGTCCATTGCGAACGCCCGAGGATCAGCCGGAAGTCATGGACCCGCTTGGGATCCTGCGCGAGCGCGGCGGCGAGGTCGGGATCGAGGGTCACGTAAACATCGCCGGCGATGTGGGTGCTTTTGTCGATCGGCCGGTCGGCGCGAAACACGATCGCCGGAGCTTCGATATCGACCGGGCCGCCGAGGAATGCGGTGTCGGATCGATTCTTGAGCGCCGCGCTACCGGGAAAAAGCTTGTGCAACGGCACTTCGCGAATCGGTTTGTTGACGATCAGCCCGGCCACCAGCGGAAAATCTCCGGACCGCGGCAACATCAGGATTACCGACTGCGCGAACAGCGGATCGGGCATATCCGGGCGCGCCACCAGGAATACCGTGGTAGCGGAGGTGGCCGCGCGCGCACCGGCGGCCGACGTCAACGCCGACACCAGCACGACGGCCGTGGCAGCCAACGCAAGGAAGCTTCTGCGCCTCATCGATTCGCATACCTCCTGACCCGTGCGTCGGCGACCGCCCTAGCCACGTCCCACTTCATCGGTCGCGGTTTCGTCCCAGTGGATGATCATACAACGAGTCGGCCGTCGATGCTCTGGCCGGACTGGCGGGATACACGATGAATCAGGTGAGATCGGAGACTCCCGATAAGTGCTTGCCCGGCGGCTCGTGGATCACCGAGCCGATACCGCGAGCCTTTTCCGACCAACGGTCAGGCATATAATTGCGCGATGAACGTTGACCAGGAGGCAGCACGAGTTGCAACGCCGGCGCCCGGCGTCACGCCGGAGCGCAAGGAACTGTCGGCGCGCAGCCTGGCCGCGCTCTGCGTTGGCGCTCTCGGAGTCGTCTACGGCGACATCGGGACCAGCCCGCTATACGCGCTGCGCCAGTGCTTCTATGAGGATTCGCGGATTACCCCGAGCACTGCCAATGTGCTGGGGCTGCTGTCGCTGATCTTCTGGGCGCTGATCGTCGTCATTTCGATCAAATACCTTACCGTGGTAGTGCGAGCCGACAACCGCGGCGACGGCGGCATCATCGCCCTGGTCGCCTTGTTGAGCCCGCGGCGGGAAAACTTCAGGCGGCCCTTTCTAATCGGGCTTGGCCTGTTTGGCGCGGCGTTGCTCTATGGCGATGGGCTCATCACGCCGGCCATTTCGGTGCTGAGCGCAATCGAAGGGTTGGAGACCGCGAATCCGCAGCTTCATCCTTACGTCGTGCCGATAGCCTGTCTCATACTGGTGGTACTATTTGGCTTTCAAAAACGCGGCACCGGCAGGGTAGGGGCGACTTTCGGTCCGTTGATGCTGCTATGGTTCGCAACCATCGCGATTCTCGGTATCGCCGCGATTATCCGCCGCCCGATCGTTTTCGCCGCCGTCAACCCGTGGTATGCGGTCGAATTCTTCCGCGCCGGCGGCGTCCTCGGATTTCGCGTGCTGGGCGCGGTGTTTCTGGTGGTGACGGGCGGCGAGGCGCTGTACGCGGACATGGGCCACTTCGGCATCCGCCCGATCCGGATGGCGTGGTGGTCGATTGTGTTGCCGGCGCTGCTGCTCAATTACTTTGGGCAAGGCGCGTTGATCTTGCGCGAGGGCAGCAACCTCACTCATCCGTTTTTCGATCTGGCGCCGGCCTGGGCTCTTTATCCGATGGTCATCCTCGCCGCTTGCGCCACGGTGATCGCATCCCAGGCGGTGATTTCCGGCGCCTTCTCGCTGACCCGGCAAGCGATAAATCTCGGCCAGTGGCCGCGCATGACCATCATGCAGACTTCGTCGGAGGAAGCCGGACAGGTCTACATACCGGGTATCAACTCCCTGTTTCTGCTGGGCGCGGTCGGACTGGTGATCGGATTCGGCAGCTCGGCCCGCCTCGCCGGCGCTTACGGGGTAGCGGTGTCGAGCACGATGGCGATCACGACGGTGCTGCTGTTTTTCGTCGCCGTCGAGCGATGGCGGTGGCGGGCGGCGGTGGCGGCCCTGGTTTGCGCGCCATTCCTGCTGATCGATCTTGCGTTTTTCGGGGCCAACGCCTTCAAAATTCCTGAGGGCGGCTGGTTTCCGCTGACGGTCGGATTACTCGGCTATGTGATGATGTCGACCTGGAAGCGCGGGCGCGAATTGCTCCGGCAGCGGCTGTCGCGCGAGGTCGAACCGATCGAGGCGTTCCTTGGCCGGCTTCGCGAACAGCCGATCGTGCGCGTACCGGGCACTGCGATCTTCCTGTGCGGACGCTCCGCGGGAACGCCGCCGATGCTGCTGCATCACATCGAGCGCAACCAGGTGTTGCACGCGCAGGTGGTGCTGCTGCACGTTTCGATCGGGGACGCGCCACGCGTGCCGGCCTCCGAACGATTGAGCCTCAAAACCTTGGACCAGGGGTTCTTCCAGATCGACGTGCACTACGGCTTTATGCAGAGCCCGAACCTGCCGGCGGCGTTGCGACTGTGCGAGAAGTTCGGTCTGAAATTCAACCTCGATGAGGCGACCTATTATCTCGGTCGCGAAACGCTGATCGCCAGCGATAAAGTCCCCGGGATGGCGCGGTGGCGCGAACGGCTGTTCGCCTTCATGTCGCGCAATGCGGCGGGCGCCACCGACTTTTTCAACATCCCGCCGGAGAACGTGGTCGAGCTCGGAATCCAGGTGGAGTTATAACGTGGAGTTATAACGGCAGCAGCCGGCGCAGGTTCGACAGGCGTTTCGGCGCGGCAGGCGTTATTCCTGCCCGGCAACCTTGGGCTTCCCGTCCTGCCCCGGCGCGAGCTGCGGGCGCGGCCCCAGGATGCGGTTCAGTTCCTCGGCGTCGACGGTTTCCTCGCGCAGCAGCGCCTCGACCAGTTGATCCAGCTTGGGCCGGTTGTCGGTCAGACGGCGACGGACTCCCTGGTGCGCTTCCTCGATCAGCCGCAGGACCTCCTGATCGATGCGCGCCGCGGTCGCCTCGCTGTAGTCGCGGCCCTGGGAGATTTCGTAGCCCAGGAACGGCTGCTGCTCATTCCCCTTGAAGGCCACCAGCCCGAGCTTCCCCATCCCCCACCGCGTTACCATCCGGCGCGCGAGGCGGGTCGCCTCGACCAGGTCGTTTTCCGCACCCGTGGTTACCTCGCCGAAGACGATTTCCTCGGCGGTGCGCCCGCCCATCATCACGTCCAGCCGCGCCTTGAGATAGGAGAGGCTCAGGTTGTGCCGCTCCCAGCCGGGGATCTGCTCGGTCAGGCCCAGCGACTGGCCGTGCGGCACGATCGTGACCTTGTGGACGGGATCCGCCGCCGGCGTCAGCCACGCGACCAGCGCATGGCCGGACTCGTGATAGGCGACGATGCGGCGCTCGCCGGGATCAATCAGTTGCGGCTGCGCGGCGCCCAGGCGAATCTGGTCCTGCGCCTCCTCGAAATCCGCCATCGTGACGGTTTCGTGATTGTGCCGGGCGGCGGTCAGCGCCGCTTCGTTGCATAGATTGGCGAGGTCGGCGCCGCTCATCCCGATCGAGCCGCTGGCCAGAATTTCAAAATCGATCTTCGAGTCGAGGCGCAGCTTGCGGGTGTGGATGCGCAGGATGCCCTCGCGGCCCCGGCGGTCGGGCAGTCCCACCACTACCTGGCGATCGAAGCGCCCCGGGCGCAACAGCGCCGGATCGAGCACGTCGGGGCGATTGGTCGCCGCCAGGATGATGACCTCGAAGCGCTCGTCGAAACCGTCGAGCTCGCCCAGCAACTGATTGAGCGTCTGCTCGCGCTCGTCGTTGACCGTGCCAACACCTGCGCCACGCCGCCGTCCCACGGCGTCGAGCTCGTCGATGAAGACGATGGCCGGCGCGGCTTCCTTGGCCTGTCGAAAGAGATCGCGCACGCGGCTCGCGCCAACCCCGACGAACATCTCGACGAACTCCGAGGCGTTGAGGCTGAAGAACGGGACTCCCGCCTCACCGGCGACCGCCCGTGCCAGCAGCGTCTTGCCGGTGCCGGGGGCGCCGACCAGCAGCACCCCTTTCGGGATGCGCGCGCCCAGGTCGTGGTACTTCTTCGGCTGCTTGAGGAAATCCACCTCCTCCTGCAACTCCATCTTGGCCTCATCGGCGCCAGCCACATCGTTGAACGTGATCGCCGGCCGATCGCTCGAATAACGCCGCGCCTTCATCCGCCCGATACCGAAGATGCCGGACTGGCCCGCGCCGCTGGCGCGCGCGCTCATCCACCAGAAAAACCCGATCAGCAGCAGCCACGGCGCCCAATCCATGATCGCCTGGAGCAGCCAGGGGGTGGTGGTGGACGATACCTCGACCAGCACGTGATGCGACTCGAGCAGCGCCATCAGGCCGGGATCGCCGACCGTGGCCGGAAAGGTGGTTTGGAACTTGGCGAAGCGCGGCGGCGGCTTGGCCTTCTCCGTGGCCTTGGCCTTGGCGGTCGGCGACGCTTGCGACTCGGGCTTCGACGCGGTCGCCGGCTTCGGGGCGGGCCACACAATCGGCTTGGCGAAAGTGCCGGTAATGGCGGCGCCTTCGATGCGGACGCGGGTGATGTTGTCGGCGCGCAGCTGGGCCAGAAACGTCGAGTACGGGAGGTTGGCTTCGGGATGCGATCGCGGCCAGAAAAGTATCAGGTCCCAGACCAGCAGCGCGACCAGGATTGGCCACCACGACCACGGTCGCTGCGGGACCTGGGGCCGTCGCCCCGGCGGCCCTCCGCCGGGTGTCTGCTGTTGCGCCGCCATCCGCCTTAATTCCTTCGTCGTCAGCAGGTAATGGTTGGTTAGTATCACGCGCGGTGTCAAAACGCGCGACTTCGAACAGCCGCTCCGCTAATCCGCGCCCTTACCCAAGCCGGGGTAATCCGCGCTGACGCATCGCAGCCCGCAAGGTATGGTTGGCAAGGCCGATGTAGCACCGCCGCTCCGACCACCCGCGCGAAGCGCGGGTGTCAGCGGATGCTGGGAGGCAAAGGGGGAGCCCGGGGCGAAGCGCCCGCCGTTCAGGCCGCGGACGTCGGATTTCCGGGTTCAGCCGGCGAGTGGCTATCGTTGAGCGAATCGCGCAACTGCTTGCCGGCCCGGAACTTGGCCGAGCGGCTCGCTGAGATCGCGATCGGCTCGCCGGTTTTCGGATTACGTCCGGTTCGAGCCTGGCGGACGGAAACCGAGAAAGTCCCGAAGCCCGAGATATTGACCCGCTCGCCCTGCTGGAGGGCGGCGATGATGTCCTCGAGGACGATATTGATGGCTTTCTCGGCGTCGGCCTTGTTAAGCACCCCAGGGAGCTTGTTGGCCAGTCCCTCGATCAGTTCGGCCTTGGTCATGTTCGATTATTCCCCGCCCAGCTAGTTAGGCAGCATCCTTTGCGCTGTCAAGAGCCGGCCGAGGCCGGATTTCTGTTTCCCCGCCAGGCAACGCCGGTCAGGACAGGCTCGGCGCGATGGTCGAGTCGTCTTCATCCTCGTCGACCAGCGGCTTTTCGAGCTGATCGGTGAAGACCTCGTCGGCCGCCGTCTGCTTGAAAAACGCCTCGGGGTTGGGCAACACCAGCGCCTGCCGCAGCACCTGGTCCATATGCTCGACCGGGACCAGCGTGACGTTCTTGAGGATCTGCGGCGAAATTTCCTCGATATCCTTCTCGTTTTCCTTAGGAATCAGCACCGTCCTGATGCCGCCACGATGGGCCGCCAGCACCTTCTCCTTGAGTCCGCCGATCGGCAGGACCCGCCCGCGCAGCGTGATCTCGCCGGTCATCGCGACGTCGTTGCGCACCGACACCCGGCATAGCGCCGACACTAGCGCGGTCGCCAGCGTGATACCCGCCGAGGGGCCGTCCTTCGGGATCGAGCCCTCGGGGATGTGCAGATGGATGTCGATCTTCTGGTAAAAGTCGGGCTTCAGTCCGAGCGTGGAGGCTCGCGAGCGGACGTACGAGAGCGCCGCCTGCGCGCTTTCCTGCATCACATCGCCCAATTGGCCGGTGACCGTCAGCTTGCCGCGTCCGGGCAGGATGGTGACCTCGACCGACAGCAGCTCGCCGCCGAGCTCGGTCCACGCCAGTCCGGTGGCGACGCCGACCTGCGGCTCGATTTCCGCGATGCCGTAGCGATGGCGCGGCGGGCCGAGATACTTGGCGAGGCTGGAGCTGGAAACCTTGACGCTCGCGTTGCGATCGTTCTTGACCACCTCGACCGCGACCTTGCGGCATACCGACGCGATTTCGCGCTCGAGATTACGCACTCCGGCCTCGCGCGTGTAGCGGCGGATGATGCCGAGCAGGGCGGGGTCGGAGAAATCGATGTTCTCGGTCTTGAGCCCGTTGGCCTCGCGCTGCTTGCGGACCAGGTAGCGGCGCGCGATGTTAAGCTTCTCGGTCTCGGTGTAGCCGGGAATCCGGATGATCTCCATCCGGTCCTGTAACGGCCGCGGGATGCGATCGAGGGTGTTGGCGGTGGTGATGAACATCACCTTCGACAGGTCGTAATCGCAATCGAGATAGTGATCGTTGAAGGTGTAGTTCTGCTCGGGATCGAGCACTTCGAGCAGCGCCGACGATGGATCGCCCCGGAAATCGGTCGACATCTTGTCGACCTCGTCGAACAACAGCACCGGATTGCCCGAGCCCGCCCGGCGCATCGACTGGATGACCTTGCCCGGCAGCGCGCCGATATAGGTGCGGCGATGACCGCGGATTTCGGCCTCGTCGCGCACCCCGCCGAGCGAGACGCGCACGAACTTGCGACCGGTGGAGCGCGCTATCGATTTACCGAGCGAGGTCTTGCCGACTCCCGGCGGCCCGACCAGGCACAGGATCGGACCCTTGAGCTGCCCGACCAGGGTCTGCACGGCGAGGTATTCGAGGATGCGCTGTTTGACCTTGTCGAGGCCGTAATGGTCCTCCTCGAGGATGCGCTCGGCTTCCTTGATGTCGAGCTTGTCCTCGGTGTACTCGAACCAGGGCAGGGCCAGGAACCAGTCGAGGTAGTTGCGGACCACGGTCGCCTCGGCCGACATCGGCGACATCATCTTGAGCTTCTTGATTTCGCGCTCGCACTTCTCGCGCGCCTCGGCCGGCATCTTCTTCTGCCGCAGCTTCTCCTCGAGCTCCTGGATCTCGTTCTTGAACTCGTCCTTTTCGCCGAGCTCCTTCTGGATCGCGCGCATCTGCTCGTTGAGGTAGTACTCCTTCTGGGTCTTCTCCATCTGCTTCTTGACCCGCGAGCGGATGCGTTTTTCGACCTCCAGGATTTCCAGTTCCGAGCGCATGTAGCCGAGAATCTTCTCCAGCCGCTCGGCCGGATTGAGACATTCGAGCAGCGCCTGCTTGTCCTCGAGCTTGATGCCGAGATGGCCCACCAGCTTGTCGGCCAGGTAGGCGGGATCGTCGACCGCCGCGATCGAGGTCACCATCTCGGGCGGAATCTTCTTGTTGAGCCGCACGTAGTTGTCGAAGGTCGAGTTGACGGTGCGAATCAGGGCCTCGACTTCCGGGGTGCGCTCGCAGACTTCCTCGATCTCTTCGGCCTCGACCTGGAAGTACTCCTCGTCGGCGATGTACTTGAGGATACGGGCGCGCTTCTTGCCTTCGAGCAGCGCCTTGACGGTACCGTCCGGCAGCCGCAGAAGCTGCACCACCACGCCCAGCGTGCCAATCGGGTAGATGTCCGAGGGCGCCGGGTCGGCGACCCGCGCGTCCTTCTGGGCCACCAGCAGGATCGGCTTCTTGCTGGCCTCGGCCGCTTCCAGCGCCTTTATCGACTTCTGGCGGCCGACGAAGATCGGGTAGACCTCGTGCGGGAAGACGATCAGTTCGCGCAACGGCAGCAGCGGCACCAGCTCGCCCGAGGAGCCATCGCGACTATCCTTCTTGTCATTGCGAAACAGCATCTGCTTGTTACGAACCTGTCCCTTTAGGCGGTCTCAGCGGTTTTCTGATAGACGAGCAGCGGCTGCTCCTTCTGCGTGACCACCTCTTCCGAGATCAACACTTCTTTGATATTGGGCTGCGACGGAATTTCGTACATCAGGTCGACCATGATGGCTTCCATTATAGCACGTAGCCCGCGTGCCCCCGACTTGCGCTTGAGCGCCTCGCGCGAGATCGCTTTGAGCGAGCCCTGGGTGAACTTCAGGTGCACGTTCTCCATGTCGAACAGCTTCTGGTACTGACGCACCAGCGCGTTCTTGGGCTCGGTGAGAATCCGCACCAGCGAGTCCTCGTCGAGCTCGCCGAGCGTGGCGATTACCGGCAGGCGGCCGACGAACTCCGGAATCAGCCCGAACTTCAGGAGATCCTCGGGCTGCACCTCGTTGAGCAGCTCCGAGACGGTCTTGGGATCGCGATGGGTCAGGTCGGCGCGAAAGCCCATGGTCTTGCCCGCGATGCGCCGGCGGATGATGTCGTCGAGGCCGACGAACGCGCCGCCGCAGATGAACAGGATATTGGTCGTATCGACCTGCAGGAATTCCTGCTGCGGATGCTTGCGGCCGCCCTTGGGCGGCACGCTGGCCATGGTGCCCTCGATAATCTTCAGCAGCGCCTGCTGCACCCCCTCGCCCGAGACGTCGCGGGTGATCGAGGGGTTGTCGCCCTTGCGCGCGATCTTGTCGATCTCGTCGATATAGACGATCCCGCGCTGGCAGCGCTCGATGTCGTAGTCGGCATTCTGCAGCAGCGACAGGATGATGTTCTCGACGTCCTCGCCGACGTAGCCCGCCTCGGTCAGCGAGGTGGCGTCGGCGATGGTGAACGGCACCTGCAGGAAGCGGGCGAGAGTCTGGGCCAGCAGGGTCTTGCCCACCCCGGTCGGCCCGATCAGCAGGATGTTGGATTTCTGCAGCTCGACGTCCCCGGTCACCATCTGCGAGTCGATGCGCTTGTAATGATTGTGGACCGCGACCGAGAGAATCTTCTTGGCCCGCTCCTGGCCGATCACGTACTGGTCCAGCACCCGCTTGATCTCGGCCGGCTTGGGCACCGCCGAGGTCTGGCTGAAGGCCTCATCGCCGTCGGTCTCCTCGGCGATGATATCGTTACAAAGATCGATGCATTCGTCACAAATGTAGACCGTCGGACCGGCGATCAGCTTGCGCACTTCGTCCTGGCTCTTGCCGCAGAACGAGCACACCAGGTTGCCCGACCGGTCATCATGCTTGGCCATACTGCCTCCCGCGCGTCACTTGGCGGACCCCCGGCTAACGATTACCTCATCAATCAAACCGTATTCAACCGCTAACGTGGGGGTCATGAACAGGTCGCGATCGGTGTCCTTCTCGATTTTGCGCAGGCTCTGCCCGCTATGCAGGGCGATGATGTTGTTGAGTTCCTCGCGGACCCGCAGAATCTCGCGCGCCTGGATGTCGATGTCGGTCGCCTGCCCCTGCGCGCCGCCGAGCGGCTGATGAATCATGATCCGCGAATGGGGCAGGGCGTAGCGCCGGCCCTTGGCGCCCGCGGCCAGCAGTACCGCCGCCATGCTGGCGGCCTGACCCAGGCACAGGGTCGAGATCGGCGGCTTGACGAACTGCATCGTATCGTACACCGCCAGGCCGGCCGTCACCGCGCCGCCCGGGCTGTTGATGTACAAGCCGATTTCCTTTTCAGGGTCCTCTGACTCCAGGAACAGAAACTGCGCGATGACCAGGTTGGCAACATCGTCGTCTATCTCGGTACCCAGGATCACGATCCGGTCCTTGAGCAGGCGCGAGTAGATGTCGTAGGCGCGCTCACCCCGGCCGGTCTGCTCGATTACAATCGGTACCAGCCCACTCATAAAACTCCGCCGCCGGCGTCCGGAACAAGCCCGCCAGCCGCAGCCTCATAGTTGGAATTGTAACGGCTGCGAAAAAGGTCGGCAACTCAAATTAATTGTTCTTTATCCGCCCGACGGTTCGGCGTCGGCTGCGGCCGCCGGCTGCTCCTCGATCTGTGCGCGCGTCATCACCAGGTCGATAGCTTTCTCGCGGCGCAGGGAATCGCGCAATATCGCACGGTTATTCTCGTCGGCGTAGAACTGCGCGACGCGCTCACGCTCGCGGCCCGCGTCGCGCACCATCAGCGCCACTCGCTCGGCAACTTCTTCATCGCCGACCGCGACGTTCTCCTGGTTGGCGATAGCGTCGACCAGCAGCATCGTGCGCGCCCGCTTCTCAGCCCGCGAATGAAGCTCTGGGGCGTTCTCGTGGGCGCGGGCGTGAGCCTGCTCATGCGGCACGCCGCCGGCCTCGAGCGCGTTCGCCAACTCGCTTTCGAGCGCGAGCTGTTCGCGATCGATCAATGATTCCGGCACCTCGAACGGGTTGCGTTCGACGATCAGCTCGAGCAATCCCTGGCGCACCCGGTTCTCCGCTTCGCGCCCGGCCTGCTCGAGGAGCTGCTCCTTGAGCTTGGCGCGCAACTCGGCGAGGCTCTGGTGGCCCTGGTCCTTGGCGAACTCGTCGTCGAGCGTCGGCAGGTCGCGGCGGAAGATCTCCTTGACAGTCGCCTGCCATTCGACGCTCTTGCCGGCGATCTCCTGCTCCGCGTAATCGGCCGGATAGTTGCGCGTATGCTTTACCGCCTGGCCGACCTTGGCTCCGGTCAGCACCTCGTCGATACCGTGGGCGAGGGTCTTGGGCGAGACCTCGAACAGCCGGTCCTCGGCCTTGAGCCCGGGAATCGCTTTCCCGTCGGCCTGCCCGTCGAGGGCGGCCAGCACGAAGTCGCCGGTCGCGACCAGCTCGCGATCTTCGACCTTCTTGAGCGTCGCGTGACGCTCGCGAATCCGCTCCAGGGCGGCTTCGACATCCTGCTCGGAGATCTCGACCGTGGCGCGCGGGATCTTGAGCCCCTCGTAGTCCTTGACCACCAGCTCGGGCCGCACGTCGAACACCGCGCTGAAGCGCAGCGCCTTGGAGAGGTCGGTCTCCTCGGTGATTATCTCGGGCGCCACCATCGGCTTGAGGTTCTGCTCTTCGAGCGCCTTGTCGGTGTACTCCCGGACCAGGCGCTGGATAACGTCGGTGCGCACCTGGTCGCCGAAAAAGCGCTCCAGCAATCGCTGCGGCACGTGTCCGGGACGAAAGCCCTTGAGTTGCACGCTGCGGCGTAGTTCGCCGTAGGCGCGGTCGAGTTCGCGTTTGATCTCGACGGGTTCCACTTCGACGGTCAGCTTGCGCCGTAGCGCGGAGGTGTTCTCAAGATTGACGTTCATATTGGTTCAACCTGTTAACTAAACACATCGGCTCGCCGGCGATCAATCATGCGCAGCGCCTCGGCCTGATTGCCCGCCGCCCGGGCCTGCTCGACGGCGCGGGCCGCCAGCGGCATTTATCGCGCCGGGTTACTGGACAATTGCCTGCCCAAAAACTAGACTCTGCAAGTTAATTTTAGTGGTTTATGCCGGTCGTTGCGATTGCCGCCGATAGGAGTGCGATCGTTAACCCCCGAAATCTGTCAGGAGACCGAACTTAGATGAGCGAAGCCAAAATCGTACTACCCGCGCTGACCAGCCTCCAGCTGGCGATCTTGTGGGGAGTCTTGATCTCGGCGGTCTTGGCCCTGGGTTATGGGCTGTTGCTGGTCAGGATCGTCCTGCGGGCCGACCCCGGCCCCAAGTCGATGACCGACGTGGCCGACGCGGTTTACGAAGGCGCGATGGCTTACCTGCGCCGCCAGATCAAAACCATGATCTGGTTCGTAATCGGAATCGCGATCGCGCTGTTCTTGATGTATCGCCACCTTTACACCGGGCTCGAGCTGCCGATCGGTATCGCGGTGGCCTTCGTGATGGGCGTCAGCGCCTCGTACTTCGCCGGCTTCGTCGGGATGTGGCTGGCGGTCAAGGGCAACGTGCGCAGCGCCAACGCCGCGATCACCTCCTTCAAAGACGCGATGGAGCTGGCGTTCAAGGCCGGCGGCGTCTCCGGGATGTTCACCGTCGGCATGGGACTGCTCGGCGCCACCATCATCTTCTTGTACTTCCAGCAGGATGCGATGAAGGTGCTGGTCGGCTTCGGCTTCGGCGGCTCGCTGGCGGCGCTCTTCATGCGCGTCGGCGGCGGCATCTTCACCAAGGCGGCTGACGTCGGCGGCGACCTGGTCGGCAAGATCGAGGCCGGTATCCCCGAGGACGATCCGCGCAACGCCGCGACCATCGCCGATAACGTCGGCGACAATGTCGGCGATTGCGCCGGGATGGCAGCCGACGTGTTCGAGTCCTACGAGGTCACGTTGGTGGCCGCGATCATCCTGGCCGCCTACGCCGTCAACGAGCCCGACTTCATCAAGGTTTACGGCGCGATGGCCGGGGCCTTCGCGATGAAGATGATTATCTTCGCGCTGATCCTGCGCGGGGTCGGCGTGTTCTCGTCGATCCTCGGGATCATGGCGGTGCGGGTCCCCGCCGGCAGCAAGATGCTCGACCCGATGCGCCCGATCAACATCGGCTACATGACCTCGGCGGCCGCCTCGGTCGTCGGCTTCTTCATCGTCAACTACTTCTACATGACCGACCCGCGCACCGGCGCGCCCGACTGGCGCTTCGCGTTTGCCGCCACGCTCGGCATCGTGCTGGCGGTGCTGACGCTGTGGCTCACCAACTATTTCACCCATCCCGACCGCGGCCCGGTTATCGAGACCGCCAACGCCGCCCGCACCGGTCCGGCCACGCTGATTCTGTCGGGGATGGCTGAGGGGCTCGAGTCGTCGGTGTGGGCGCTGATGATGATCGCGCTGGTGATTTTAGGCGCGATGGTTATCTTCCGCGGCTCCCTGGCGCTGCAATTCTATGGTATCGCGCTGACCGGCCTGGGGCTGCTGACCACCACCGGCTTCATCCTGGCGATGGATACCTACGGCCCGATCACCGACAACGCCCACGGGATTTTCGAGATGGGCGGAATCCATCAGGAAGAAGCCTCGCGCACGCTGTCGTGGATGGACGCGATTGGCAACACCACCAAGGCGCTGACCAAGGGGCTGGCGATCGCGACCGCGGTCATCGCGGCGATTGCGCTGTTCCGCTCGTTTATCGACGAGGCTCATCTGGGTCTGATGGGCGTGCAGGTCAATGCGCCGACGGTCTTCGTCGGCCTGCTGATCGGCGGCGCGGTGCCGTTCCTGTTCAGCTCGTTCGCGATCAAGGCCGTCAGCCGCGCCGCCTACCAGGTGGTCTTCGAGGTGCGCCGCCAGTTCCGCGAGCATCCGGGAATCATGGAAGGTACGGAGCTGCCCGACTACGGCCGCTGCGTCGATATCGTCACCGCCACCGCCCAGAAGGAGCTGCTGAGCCCGGCGATCCTGGCGGTCTTCGCGCCGCTGATGGTCGGTTTCGCGCTCGGCGCCGGGGCGCTCGGCGGCTTCCTCGCCGGCACCATCCTGACCGGCCAGCTGCTCGCGGTCTTCATGGCCAACGCGGGCGCCAACTGGGACAACGCCAAGAAGAAGGTCGAGGACGGCTACCTCGGCGGCAAGGGCACCGAGATCCACAAGGCGACCGTGGTCGGCGACACGGTCGGCGATCCGTTCAAGGATACTGCCGGTCCGGCGCTCAATCCGATGATCAAGGTGATGAACTTGGTGGGTATTCTGGCCGCGCCGTTCACCACCGTCGAGATTGGCAACCTCACCGCCGGGCGCGCTGGCGTAGCCATCCTGTCGGTCGTGATGCTCGCGATCGCCGTGATCCTCTCCAAGCGCGGCTCGATCGCCGAAGATCAGGGCGGCGCCGGCGCCGAGAAACAGGCCGCCTGAGAGCGCTTCAATCGTTCGCTCCGAACCGGGCGTCCGATCGCGGACGCCCGGTTTTTTTATCCAGCAAACGGCTGCGAACGGTGTCGATTTCTGGCCCCCTGAAAGTTTTTGCGGAGGCTTGAGCTGAAGGCCGCGAGTTTCTGACTCTGACTCCCTCCCCCCATTGTCTTGGGGGAGGGGGGTGGGGGTCGAGCGAGCAAGTGCCGGATGTCTGATGCTGCGGCGCTTGCTCGTTCTGATCCTTTCGCAGCGAGGGCGCACACAGCGGCTCAGGGGAAGGGACTTAAATTGGAGTTGGCCCGAACTGTCTGACACCGGGAGTTTGAACCGCGCCGATGCGCGAGTAGATTAGGCATCGGTCTTCGTAACCATCATGCAACGCCTAAACCCTGGACCCTTCGAGCCGCTGGTCTATGTCGTTCAGTCGCCCGGTTTTTTCCGCGCCGTCGGACTGGGCGGCTTCGCCCTCTTCACACTCCTGTCGCTGGCGATCGCGGCCGCGCACGGCTTCATCTATTTCGCCGCGGGACTGATCCTGTTTGTCGCCAACTGGTACGACCAGAGCGTCAGTATCTGCCGCCGCTGCCGCTTTTACGGCACCTGGCATTGCCTCGGGCAAGGGATGCTGGTGTCGCGGATGTTCCCGCGTCTCGACCCGCCGATCGGCGACTTCCGGATGCGAGCGCATTTCACGCTGACCGCGCTGTTCCTGCTCTACAGCCTGTTCTGGCTGTGGCACTCGATTTCCCTGGGCCTTTTGTTCACCCTCTGGCTGCCGATCGCGGCTCTCAGCGCGAGCCGCCCCGGCGGGTTCTCATGGCGGGTGCGTCCGAGCCCGAGCTGAGCGATTCGTTGATCGCGCCGGCGCGGCGGTTCAAAAACGCTGCCGTGGCGCGCTATGCTCTGCGCTCAACGCGGTCTCGGCTGACCGAGTCGCCGATCGTATCGCGGGCGCAAAACCGGGCTGAGCAACTTAAGCGATAAGCGAGGGTTTCGATGGCAACCGATCATCTGCTGGTCGAGCGGCGCGACGCGGTGCTCTATCTCACCATGAACCGGCCCGAGAAGCTCAACGCGCTGAGCGAGGCGATGACCGAGGCGCTGGTCGCCGAGCTGGGTGCGGCGGCTGCGGACCCGGACATCGGCGCGGTGGTGCTGACCGGCGCCGGGCGTGGCTTTTGCGCCGGCGGCGATATCGGCGCGATGCGCTCGCGCAATGAGGCGGCCGAGGGACCGCCGCCGACCGTCGAGGCGCGGGCCGCGCGGCTGCGCCGGATGGAGGAGGCGGCGCTGTTGCTCCACGAGATGCCCAAGGTGACGATCGCCGCGGTCAACGGACCGGCGGCCGGCGCTGGGCTGGGGCTGGCGCTGGCCTGCGACTTGAGAATCGCCTCCGACCAGGCGCGCTTCGGCACCGCCTTCGCCAAGCTCGGATTTGCCGGCGATTTCGGCGGCACCTATACGCTGACGCAACTGGTCGGACCGGCCAAGGCGCGCGAGCTGTACCTGATGGCCGAGGTAATCACGGCCGAAGAGGCGCTCCGGCTCGGAATCGTGAACTGGATGGTTCCGGCGGCCGAGTTGCGCGGCGAGACCGAATCGATCGCCCGGCGAATCGCCAACGGACCGCGTATCGCCTACGCCTACATGAAGGCGAACCTGAACCTGGCGATTTCTTCCGACCTGCGCACGATTCTGGATCGCGAAGCGCTGACCCAGACCCTCTCGGGCCGCACCGAGGACCATCGCGAGGCCGTCAAGGCGTTCCTCGAGAAGCGCGAGCCGAAGTTCCAGGGCCGCTAACCGGCGCGCGACAGGAGGTTATCGCCGATGTTCAAGACCCGTATCTGTGACCTGTTCGGTATCGAGTCGCCGATCTTCTGCGCCGCGATGGGCGGGGTGGCGGGCGGCGAATTGGCCGCCGCCGTCTCGGAGGTGGGCGGCTTCGGCGCGCTCTCCTCGGCCGGTTTCGGAGTCAGCGGCGTACGCCATGAAATTGCCGAAGCCCAGCGCCTGACGCGCAAACCCTTCGCGGTCGGACTGCTGATGCCGCTGTTGCCCGAGGGGGTGTTCGAGGCGGTGATCGAGGCCAAGGTGCCGGCGATTATCTTTTTCTGGGGCGACGCCGCTCCCTTCGTGCCCCGATGCAGGGCGGCGGGGGTCAAGGTAATCGTCCAGGTCGGTTCGGTGGCCGAGGCGGTTCAGGCCAGGCAGGCCGGCGCCGATGCGATTATCGCCCAGGGTTTCGAGGCCGGCGGCCACGTGCGCGGCAGCGTCACCAGCTTCGTTTTGATTCCGGCGGTGCGTGACGCGATCGGCGACCTGCCGCTGATTGCGGCCGGCGGTATCGCCGACGGTCGCGGGCTCGCTGCGGCGCTCGCGCTGGGCGCCGACGGCGCGATGTTCGGCACCCGCTTTATCGCGACTCAGGAATCCGCCGCCCATCCGATCTACAAGCGCCGGGTGATGGAGGGGCGCGAAGATCAGACCGTCTACACGACGCTGTTCGATATCGGCTGGCCGGGCGCGCCCCATCGCGTGCTCTCCAACCGGACGATCGAGGATTGGGAACGGGCCGGGCGTCCCGAACCGGGCCAGCGTCCGGGCGAGGGCGAGATGATCGGCCGCAGTCGGCGCGGCGACCTCGAGATGCCGCTGGTGCGCTACGGCGTGCACAACCCGTCGGGCTTTATCGAGGGGGATGTCGAGGGGATGGCGCTCTATGCCGGCCAATCGGTCGGACTGGTCAACGATCTGCTGACCGCCGCCGAAGTCGTACATCGAATCGAGGCCGAGACGCGCGCCACGATCGCTAATCGGCTGGCCCCGCTGACGCGCTAGGCTCGCGCGGCGCATGGCTTTCGGCTGCCCGAGCGCTCTGAAATAATCGTCGCGATGGCGCGTGAGGTTTCAACCGACGAAGTGATGGCGGCGCTCAGCCGCGTCAATTACCCCGACTATCCCACCGATATCGTAAGTCTCGGCATCGTCGAGCAGGTTGCCGCCGGCGAGCACGGCGGGATTGTGCTGACCCTGCGACAGGCGACGGCGCGCGAGGAAGTGATGCGTCAGATCGCCAGCGAGGTCCATCGCGTGCTGACCCACGAACTCGGCGTCCAGGCCGAGTTCCGCGTCCATCCGATCGCAGCCGAGCTCGGCGAGACCACCGGCCGGGTGCGGATGGCGGGGACCGATCACGTGGTGGCGGTCGCCAGCGGCAAGGGCGGGGTGGGTAAATCGACCGTGGCCGCCAACCTCGCGGTGGCGCTCGTGCGGCTCGGGTTCAAGGTCGGGCTGCTCGACGCCGATATCTACGGGCCATCGGTGCCGATGATGTTCGGGGTCGGCGGGGAGCGTCCCCAGTCGGCCGGCGACAAGAGCTTCTACCCGATCGAAAAACACGGTGTGAAGCTGATTTCCGTGGGCTTCTTCGTCACCGACAAGACCCCGGTTATCTGGCGCGGGCCGATGGTGATGAGCGCGGTTCGCCAGTTCCTGAACGATACCGTCTGGGGCACCAACGATTTCCTGGTCGTCGACCTGCCGCCCGGCACCGGCGACGCGCAGCTGACCCTCGCCCAATTGGTCTCGATCGACGGCGTGGTGATCGTGACGACGCCCCAGGAAGTCGCGACGCTCGATGCCGAGCGGGCGGTGCGGATGTTCCGGCAGGTCAACTGCCCGATCCTGGGTGTGGTCGAGAACATGAGCTACTTCGTCTGCCCGGATTGCGGCGAGCGCGACGACCTGTTCGGCTCGGGCGGCGGCGCCAAGATGGCGAAGAAAGAGGGCGTCCCGCTGCTGGCCGAAATTCCGCTGTTCGCCGAGCTGCGCGAGGCTGCGGATCGCGGGAGGCCGCTGACGCTGGCCCAACCGGAGCATCCCGCCAGCGTTGCGTTTATCGAGCTCGCCCGCCGCGTCGCGGCTGCGATGCCCGAGTGAGGCCTGCCCGATGTCGACGCTGATCACCGAGGAATGCATCAATTGCGGCGCCTGCGCGCGCGAATGTCCCAATACCGCGATTTATGCCGGCGGCGAGCGATGGACCCTCGACGGCGCCAGCGGCGCGCCGTTGCGCGAGGATGTCTTCTACATCGTCCCCGAAAAGTGCACTGAATGCGTGGGCTTTCACGAGCATGAGCAATGCGCCGTGGTCTGCCCGGTGGATTGTTGCATCCCCGACCCGGCCATCCCCGAGACCGAAGCCGTGCTGATCGAGCGGGCGCGCCGGTTACACGCGGACCACGCCTTTGAGGAGGCTTTTCCCTCGCGTTTTCGTGCGGATTTATCGGCCGCGAAGTGAGTCGCTCGGACAAATCCCGCCTGTGGATTGGATTCGCCCCGTAGTCAGGCTTGTGCTTAAGAATCGCTACAAATGGTGTACTTTGCAGTCCGGCTCCGCTAATCTGGGCGGCTACATGCTGGCTGGAAACCTGTACATTGCTTTGTTGGATCGACTGATCTTCAGGCGGCCGGTTGAGTGAGGCAAATGGGGAAGATTCGGGTTGCAATCGCCGGGGTAGGTAACTGTGCATCCTCGTTGCTCCAGGGCATCGAGTTTTACAAGCACGCCTCGGACGCTGACCGGGTAAACCCGGTCGGCCTGATGCACTACGATCTCGGCGGCTACCGCCCCGAGGACGTGGAAGTCGTCGTCGCCTTCGACATCGATGCGCGCAAGGTCGGGCAACCGCTGGAAACCGCCTGCTTTGCCCTGCCCAACAACACCATCACCATCTGGCGCGACCTGCCCCGCTACGGCGTCACGGTCGAGATGGGCGAGACCCTCGACGGCATCGCGCCCCATATGAGCTCCTATCCACCCGAGCGCAGCTTCATTGCGTGCCGGGAAAAGCCGGTCGATATCGAGCAGCGGCTGCGCGAAAGCGGGGCGGAAGTGATGCTCTGCTATCTACCGGTCGGCAGCCAGAAGGCGGTCGAGCGTTATGCCCGCGCCTGCCTGGAGACCGGCACCAGCCTGGTCAATTGCATGCCGGTGTTTATCGTCTCGGACGAGAAATGGGCGCGCGAGTTCACCGAGCGCGGCATCCCGGTGATCGGCGACGACGTCAAGTCGCAGCTCGGCTCGACTATCCTCCATCGCACCATCATGAAGCTGTTCGCCGACCGCGGCATCCGCGTGCGCCATACTTATCAGCTCAATACCGGCGGCAACACGGACTTCCTCAACATGCTCGATCGCACACGGCTGGGCTCCAAGCGCAAATCCAAGACCGAGGCGGTCCAGAGTGTGATGCCCGAGCGGCTGCCCGACGTCGACGTCCATATCGGGCCATCCGACTACGTCGCCTGGCAAAACGACAACAAGGTCTGCTTCCTCAGGATCGAGGGCGAAGGCTTCGCCGGGATTCCGATCGAGATGGAGCTCCGGATGTCGGTCCAGGACTCGCCCAATTCGGGCGGTGTGGTGATCGACGCTATCCGCTGCCTCAAGCTGGCGCGCGAGCGCAAGGTCGGCGGGCCGCTGTACTCGATCGCCGCCTACACCATGAAGCATCCGCCGCGCCAGATGCCCGACGATATCGCACGCGACCGGGTCGAAAAGTTCATCGCCGGCGAGCTCGAACGCTGAGCCGTCGCCCCGGACCGTCGCGGGGGCGCTTCCGTCAGCACCCTTCCGAGCCATAAAATCAGCACAGCGTGGCGGCGCTTAAAGACAAGACCATCGTGGTCGGCGTGAGCGGCGGGATCGCCGCCTACAAGTCGGCCGAGCTGATACGGCTGTTGACCGGTCGCGGCGCCCGCGTGCGCGTGATGATGACCCGCAACGCGACCGAGTTCATCACCCCGCTGACCTTGCAGACGCTCAGCGCCAACCCGGTCGCCGGCGATACTTTCAGCCTCACCCAGGAATCCGAGATCGGCCATATCCGGCTCGCCGACAGCGCCGACGCGATCGTGATCGCACCCGCCACCGCTGATCTTATCGCCAAGGCCGCGATCGGCATCGCCGACGACCTCGTCACCACCGTGCTGCTCGCCGCGCGCTGCCCGATTGCTTTTGCCCCGGCGATGAACGTCCATATGTACGAGCATCCGACGGTGGTGGAAAATCTCGCCCGGCTGCGCGCCCGCAACCTGACGGTTATCGAGCCCGCGCAGGGTGCGCTGGCCTGCGGCTACGAGGGCCAGGGCCGGCTTCCCGATCCGGCCGCGATCGTCGAGGAGTTGGAGCGGATGCTGTCGGTGCGCGACCTCGCCGCCGAGCGCATCCTGGTCACCGCCGGGCCGACCCGCGAGGCGATCGATCCGGTGCGCTTCGTGTCGAATCATTCGTCGGGCAAGATGGGCTTCGCGATCGCACGCGCGGCCTGGCGCCGCGGCGCAGCGGTGCGCCTGGTGGCGGGTCCGACCGAGCTCACGACGCCGCGCGGCGTGGAACGGATCGACAGCATCAGCGCGGCCGAGATGCTGGCCGCGACCGCCCGCAACTTTCCGTGGTGCTCGACGCTGGTGATGGCGGCGGCGGTGGCGGACTTCAAGCCGGCCAGTCCCGCGCGTCACAAGATCAAGAAGAATGCGCGTCCGATGACGCTCGAGATGCAGCCGATCACCGATGAACTGCCGCGCCTGACGGCCCGCAAGGGCGGGCGTATGGTCGTCGGCTTTGCCGCCGAGACCGAGCAACTCGAGCCGCAAGCGCTCGACAAGCTGCGCCGCAAGAAGCTCGATCTGATCGTCGCCAACGACGTCACGCTCGAAGGTGCGGGATTCGGCTCCGATACCAACGTGGTGACGATCATCGGCGCCGACGGCCGTCCCGAGCGGCTGCCCAAGCTCAGCAAGGATGAAGTCGCGGACCTGGTGCTGGATCGATTGATCGCGCTGCGCAGTGCTGCGCTGCCCCGCCGCGCGAACCGCTCCGCCTAACCTTCCAGCGTCCCCCGAGCGGCCAAGCGGCAATTCTTGCGCAAGGTTCACATTGTCATTCTGAGCGCAGCGAAGAATCCCGGGATTCTTCACCGCGCAGACCGTTCACAATCACAGCTTCACCTGTGTAGTGGTGTCCTAAAGGGTTGCCGCCCGGTGATGCGATCGGACGCGGGCGGCGTATAATGCCTGACATCGTGATGGGCAGGTCGCTCGACATCAGCCCGGCATCTCCGCGATGAGCCGGCCGCAAAGCGGCCCCGACCGCAAGCTGTTGCTCGCGACACTGCGCGACTACGTCGAGCAGTTGCGCGAGGAAGGGCTGGAAGGGATTCCGCTCGGCGCGGGGGCCCCGCGCCCCCGGGGCGCGGCCCCCGCGCCGAGCCGCCCGACCACGGCAGCAGCGGCGGCAGCGGTGGGTTCGGCGCGGTCGAAGACCGCCCCGAACCCACCTATCGCGGCTGGTGGCGACGGCGCGCCGCGGCGCGCCGTCGCCAGCGGCGCGTTGCTAGCCACCCATCCGGGCCTCGAAAAAACCGCCGACCTCGACGCGCTGCGCGAATTCATCGGCGATTGCCAGCGCTGCAAACTGGCGCCCGGACGCACCAACCTGGTGTTCGGGGTCGGCAACCCCGGGGCCGAGCTGATGTTCGTCGGCGAGGGGCCGGGCGCCGAAGAGGATGCGCGCGGCGAGCCGTTCGTCGGCCGCGCCGGACAGTTGCTTACCGATATCATCGAGCGCGGGATGGGGATGGCGCGCAGCGACGTCTACATCTGCAACGTGGTCAAGTGCCGTCCGCCCGGCAACCGTAATCCCGAAGCCGACGAAGTCGCGGCCTGCGAGCCGTTCCTGATGCGCCAGATCGAACTGGTCGCGCCGCGCGTGATCGTCGGGCTGGGAACCTTCGCCGTGCAGGCGCTGCTCCGGGTGAAGACGCCGATCAGCAAACTGCGCGGCACCTGGCACGAAATGCGCGGTATCAAGCTGATGCCGACCTTCCATCCCGCCTACCTGCTGCGCAATCCCGGCGACAAGCGGCTGGTATGGTCCGATATCCAGGAAGTGCTGAAAGTTCTCGGCCGGCCGATTCCGCGCCGCGGCGGATCTTCACGATGAATCCGGTCGGGCCATACCGACGCCCGCGATTTGCCGCCCTCGCGATGGGCGCGATTTTGCTGGCCGTGATGGGCTCCGCTGGCGGCACCGAGCCGGCGGCCAAGGCCAAGGCCGGGGCGACGCCGTGGGTCGAGCTGATAACGATCGAGGGGATGATCAATCCCGCGGTTGCCGACTACCTCGAAGCCTCGCTCGCTGACGCCTACGCGCGTGGCGCCGCTGCGCTCGTGATCCAACTTGATACGCCGGGCGGCTTGCTCAGCTCAACCCGGCGCATGGTGCGCGATATCCTGAACGCGCCGGTGCCCGTGATCGTCTTCGTGGCGCCGGCCGGGGCGGCCGCTGCTTCCGCCGGCACCTTCATCACCGAAGCGGCGAACGTCGCCGCGATGGCGCCGGGCACCAGTATCGGCGCGGCGCATCCGGTCGAGATGACCGGGAGCGGAATCAAGGGCGTGGTCGGCACCAAGCTCGAAAATTTTACCGCCAGCTTTGCCCGCAGTATCGCGCGTGAACGCGGCCGCAATGAACGATGGATGGAAGCGGCGGTGCGGCAGAGCGCGTCGGCCACCGACGACGAGGCGCTCGCCAAGCATATCGTCGATCTGGTCGCGCCCAATCTCAAGAGCGTGCTGGCGCAAGCCTCGGGACGCACCGTGAAGGTGCGCGGCGAGCCGCTGGTGCTGCATCTCGCCGGCGCGCTGGTGGTGCCGCGCGAGATGAGCACCGGACAGAGCCTGCTCAATACGCTGGCCGATCCCAACCTGATGTACCTGCTGATGATCGGCGGCTTGCTCGGGCTCTATTTCGAGTTCGCCCATCCGGGCGTGTTTCTGCCCGGCGTGGCCGGTGCGATCTGCCTGGTGCTCGCGCTGACCTCGTTCCAGGTCCTGCCGATCAATTTTTCGGGCCTGTTGCTGATGCTGCTGGGCGTCGGGTTGCTGGTGACGGAGGTGTTCGTCACCAGTTACGGGGTGCTGGGAATCGGCGGCGTGATCGCGTTCGTGATCGGATCGCTGTTGCTGATCAACACCAGCGAGACCAATGTGACGATAAATCGCGGGATCATCGCGGGCGCTGCGGCGGTGCTGACCACCGCCGTGCTGGGGCTCGGCTACCTGGTGATCAGCGGGCGGCGCGGCGGCGCCAAAACCGGCAGCGAAGGGTTGATCGGCGAGGTCGGCGAGGTCCGCGAGCCGATCGGCCCGGGCACACCCGGCCATCTGTTCGTGCATGGCGAGCTGTGGCGCGCCAGCAGCGACCAGGCTTTGACGCCCGGGATGCGCGCGCTGGTGACGGCGGTGCGCGGACTCGAACTGGAAGTGCGGCCGATCGAGGGCAGCGAGCGAGGCTGATCGCGGCGCTGCGTCCGGCGCCGGCGGCCAGCCGCGGGACCAGCGTCGAGTTTTCGCTACCAAGACCAACCCGGGAGGGGACTCATCATGGTGGGAATAGGTGTTGCGGTCGGAATCGTGGTGTTGATCGTGCTGAGCGGTCTGCGCGTGCTCAACGAATACGAGCGGATGGTGGTCTTCAGGCTCGGCCGGCTGACGCCTTATCGCGGCCCGGGCGTGGTCTTCATCATTCCGATCGTCGAGCGGCCGGTGCGGATCGACCTGCGCACGGTGACGCTCGATATTCCGCCGCAGGACGTGATCACGCGCGACAACGTGACGGTCAAGGTCAGCGCGGTGCTCTACTTCCGGGTGGTCGATCCGTCGCGCGCGGTGACCGAGGTCGCCGATTACCTGTTCGCCACGCTCCAGCTTTCGCAGACCACGCTGCGCTCGGTCGGCGGGCAGAGCGAGCTCGACGATCTGCTGAGCCAGCGCGAGAAGCTCAACGCCCGCATCCAGGAGATAATCGATTCATCGACCGAGCCGTGGGGTATCAAGGTCGTGCTGGTCGAGATCAAGAATATCGATCTGCCGCAGGACATGCAGCGCGCCATCGCCGCCCAGGCCGAGGCCGAGCGCGAGCGCCGGGCCAAGGTAATCGCGGCCGAGGGCGAGTTCCAGGCCGCGCAGCGGCTGGCCGACGCGGCCGAGATCATGAGCCATAACCCGATCGCGCTGCAGTTGCGCTATCTGCAGACGCTCGGCGAAATCGCGACCGAGCACAACTCGACCACGCTCTTCCCGGTGCCGATCGACCTGCTCGAGCCGTTTGTCCGGATGCGCCAGGCGGCCGGTGCGCCCGCCACCGGCGGCGGCGGGGCAGAACCCGGTGACCGTCCGCCGGCGGGCGGCGGCGCGGCGCGATCCGACAAAACTTCAACTTAAAGTCGAACTTTAGATTCGTATGGGCAGGCTGATTCTGGTCCGGCACGGCGAGAGCGAGGGTAATCGCGAGCGCCGCTTCACCATCACCCCTTCGGTGCCGCTGACGGCGCGCGGCCGCGAGCAGGCGCAGGTTGCTGCCCGGCGGATCGCGCGCAGGTTCGAGCCCGCGTTGGTGATCGCGAGTCCCTATGCGCGGGCGCGTGAGACCGCCGGGATTATCGCGGCGGCTCTCAGCCTGCCGCTCGAAATCGAACCCAACCTGTTCGAGCGGCGCTTCGGATCGCTGGCCGGCGAATCCTACGACGTCGAGACTGCGGCGCTGGCCTTCGATCCGATCGCGCGCTGGGCGTGGCGGCCGCCGGGCGGTGGCGAGAGTTTCGAGGATGTGCGCTCACGAATCGCGCCGGTGCTGAACCGGCTGGCGCGCGAAAACCGCGATCGCGAACTGGTGATCGTGAGCCATGGCGCCGTGATGATGACCGCGTGGATCCATCTGGCCGGCGTGATGGCCGGGGCCGGAGTGCCCTCGAACTGCGGCATGATGCTGGTCGAGCACGACGGGAGGCGTCTGGCGGCGCCGGTGATCGTCGAATCTGACGACCGGCGCGACTAGCGCACGGAGCCGTTGCCCGAGGGCATCATTGACTCCAGGAACTCGACCGATCGCAGCCGCCGATCCACGATCGACCCGATAAAGCGTGCGAGGCTCGCGCCGCCGTCGGCGCCGGCCGCATCCGCAGCGGCCGCCGCTTCCAGCGACGCCGCGCCCATCCGCGCCAGCGCCGCGGCGCTGGCGGCAGAGAGCGGAAAGCCGCCCTCGGGGGCCTGCTCGCGGCAGCGCGCGCATACCACGCCGCCGCGCGCCACCACGAAGTAGAGCCGCATGCCGACGCCGGCGCTCGGCGTCGCACACACCCGGCATCGATCGAACTCGAGTCCGAAGCCGGCCCAGCCGAGGATCTTCAACTCGAAGGCCTGGCGCAGCGCCGCGCCGGCGCCCGCCTCGCCGAGCATCAGCAGACCGGTCGACAGGATCAGGTAGGCTTCGGCCGCCTCGGTCTCCTCGGAGGCCAGCGCGTCGGTCAGCTCCAGCATGTAGCTGCCGAGCGCGATTTTGCCGAGGTCGTCGTCGAGCATGATCGGTGCGAGGTCGGCCCCCTCGGCGCGCGTGAGGAACACCAGATGGCCCAGCGGGCGGCGGCGAAAGTAGGCCATCACGTGCGAGAACGGTTCGAGCTTGCCGGCGAAGCGCCGGCGCGAAGCCTTGGCGCCGCGCGCGATACCGCTGAGCTTGCCCATGTCGCGCGTCAGCAGCGTGACGATTCGATCGGATTCCGAATAGTCGCGCGCACGCAGCACGATCGCAGGGGTTCGTTCTTCGGCTGCCATCGCGATCGCTGCTAGAGCTGGCGCAGCATCCCCTGCTGGATCTCGCGCACCCGCGAGCGCATCGCTTCGACCCCGGCGACCGCGCGGCCGCCCTCGGCCGCCTCGCGCATCAGGCTTTCGAACTTGACCAGGATGTTCGCGATCTTGGTATGGGCCTCGACCAGGGCGCGGCTCTTGAGCTCTTCGCTGTCCCAGCTGCGCTCGGCGTAGTCGCGCAACTCTTCGCTCTGGATCAGCAGCTCGCGCGCCTCCTCCTCGTAGCCCTTGATCAGGCGGTGCAGCGTATCGCGGACCTTGGGCCGCTCCTCGGGATCTTTCCACAGCAGATGTTCGAGGAACAGCAGATCATCCTCGGTCGCGGCCGTGCGTCCGAGCAGCAGCGCGTGCGCCCGCAGCACGCCGAGCGCGTTGCGCCAGCGGCGATCGGACGCGACGATCTGCTGGCGCCCGAGCTCGCGCCGCAGCTCGGCGATAGTCGACAGGAGCGCGCCCGGAATCGTCACGGCGCGCGCCGCCGCGCTCAGCTCCTCGAGCTCGGCGAAGGTCAGCGTGGTGCGTTCGGCGGACTCCGCGCCCTCCAGCATCTTGAGGAAGCGGAAGTCCTCGGTCAGGTAATCGACCATGAAGCGCAGCAGGAAGCGGTCGTAGAGCGCCGTGAGTTCGTCTTCATCGGGCAGCTCGTTGGAGGCGCCGAACATGCTGATCAGCGGCACCGCGACGCGCTCGCGGCCGTTGTGGAAGAAGCGTTCGTTGATAATCGTCAGCAGCGCGTTCAGGATCGACGAGTTGGCCTTGAAGATTTCGTCGAGGAAGGCGATATGCGCCTCGGGCAGCTTGTGGGTCGTGACGCGCCGGTAGTCGTCCTGCTCGAGCCCCTTGAGGCTGACGGCGCCGAAAATTTCCTCCGGCGTGCTGAACTTGGTCAGCAGCCATTGAAAATAGCCGGCCCCCTCGATGCGCCGGCACAGCTCGTCGGCGAGCATCGATTTGGCGGTGCCGGGCGGCCCGATGATCAGCACGTGGCTGGCCGAGAGCAGGGCGGTCAGCGCGCCGTCGATCAGTTCGGCCCGCTCGAGAAAAAGCCGGTTGAGTTCGTCGCGGATCCGCGCGAGTTTGATGGTCGCCTGAGTTATCTGCTGAGTCATCTGACGATAGTGCTCGAACAAACCTAGCAGAAACCGTGAGGCCCGTTTAGCGATGAAGCCGATTAAGGATCCTCAGCGCAACGTTATCGGGTGCAGGGCTCAGCCCTGCCTTGCCGGGGGCGGGCGCTCGGCGATAGAACCTGATCGGGGCCCCATGCGCGGGCCGTTCAGGATTGCCAGCAAACTGCGGGAGGACGTCGATGGAAAAGGCACTGGCGGGCGTCAAGGTTCTCGACCTGACGCAGTTCGAGGCCGGCACCTCGTGCACGCAGATGCTGGCGTGGCTCGGCGCGGACGTGATCAAGCTCGAAGCGCCGCGCCATGGCGAGCAGGGCCGCCGCGTGTTCGTCGATAAGCCCGGGACCGACTCGTACTACTTCCTGATGCTCAACAACAACAAACGCAGCATCACGCTCGATCTCAAGCATGAGCGCGGGCGTAAGATCTTCACCGACCTGGTGAGCAAGGTCGACGTCTTGTCCGAGAATTTTTCGCTCGGCACGCTCGAGCGCCTCGAACTCGGCTACGACCGTCTGCGCGAGATCAATCCGCGCCTGATCTACGTGACTATCAAGGGCTTCGGCACCTACGGACCCTACAGCACCTACAAGAGCTTCGACATGATCGCGCAGGCCTGCGGCGGGGCGTTTTCGATGACCGGGTATGCGGATTCGGAGCCGCTCAAGCCGGCGCCGACGGTGGGCGATACCGGCACCGGCATCCACGCCGCCTGCGGCGTGCTGGCGGCCTATATCCAGCGCGAGCGGACCGGGCGCGGGCAGAAGGTCGAGCTCTCGATGCAGGACGCGGTGGTCAATCTCACCCGGGTCGCGATGCTGCAGACCTTCATCGACCATAAGCCGGTGGTGCGCCATGGCAACACGGTGCCGGTTACCAATGTCAGATATCTCTACAAGTGCGCGCCGGGCGGTGCCAACGACTACGTGGTGGTGTTCTGCTCGACCTCCGAGATGTGGAGCGCGCTATGCGCGGCGCTCGGCCGTCCCGAGCTCGCTCAGGATCCGCGCTTTCGCACCGGCGAGGCGCGGGTCGAGAACGCGGCCGAGGTCGATGAGCTGATCGGCGGATGGACTGCGCGCCGCAGCAAGCACGAGGTGATGAAAATCCTCGGCGAGGTAGGCGTCGCCACCGGCGCGGTGCTCGACAGCCTGGAAATCTTGAGCGACCCGCAGCTCGTCGCGCGCGACATGATGGTGAAGATGAACCATCCGGTGCGCGGCGAGGTGACGATGCCGGCGTGCCCGGTGAAGCTCGAAGACTCGCCGGTCGAGATGCGCCCCGCGCCGCTGCTCGGCGAGCATAATGCGCAGGTCTATGGCGAGTTGCTCGGTCTGGGCTCCGGCGAGCTGGCAGAACTGCGCAGCGCCGGCATTATCTAGCCTGCCGATCGGACCGAACCCCGGATGACAAATCACGATCTGTTCGACGCGGTCGATTTTCTGCGCCGCGACGGCGAAGCGCTGTTGAATCGCTTCGCACGCGCCCATCGCGGCGCAATTTACGCCGATCTGCGCTTCGAGGTGGTGTTCCATCGCTCATGCGTCGCCAATGACGGCGAGCCGCGCGAGAGCCTCGAGAATGAAAGTGCGTCGTTCGGGGTGACGGTATGGGTCGACGCGGCGCAGCTCCTCGGCCGGGCAGCGCGCGGCGCCGGGAGTTTCATCGGCACGGGGCAGGTCGGCGCAGAAATCGGCCGCCTCGCGCTCCATCGGAACAAGCTTGTCGCGGCCTTGCGTTCCGGACTGGACGAAGCCTACCAGCGCGCCCGCGCCAGCGCGCGCGCGGGCGCGGCTTTGCGCCGGCGCGGCGTGCTATCGCTCGAGGCGGGGCGACGATTCGCGTCCCCGGTGCGCGACGACGTGCCCGCGGCGTTTCGCGACGATCCGCGCACGCTCGACCCGCAGGCGCTGCAACGAATCGCGCGCGAAGCCTCGGCCGGCGCGCGCGGGGTTTCATCTGCGATCGTCTATAACGCGGTGGCCGCGCTCAGCGAGCTCAGGCGCGAGCTGTTCGTCAGCACTGCGGGCGCGGCGATTACGCAGGCCTTCGCCTTCTCGCAGGGCGATTGCTACGTGGTCGCGGAAACCCCGCGCGGCCATCAGGAAACCTACGACACCATCGGCCAGCAGCGCGGTTTCGAAGCGCTCGCCGAGGGCTGGTCCGGCGATCTGCAGCCCCATCCGGACCTGGTCGGTTTTGCGGTCGCGATGGCGCGCGAGGCCGCCGAACTCGCCGATGCGCCGCTCCTGAAGCCGCCGCAAAGCGAGGTCACGGTCGTCACCGACCCGCATTTCAACGCGCTGCTGGCCCACGAAATCGTCGGCCATCCGAGCGAGGCCGATCGGGCGCTCAAGATGGAAGCGGCCTATGCGGGACGGAGCTGGCTGTTGCGCTCGCCGTCACAAAACGAAATCGGCAAGCAGATTGGATCGCCGATGCTGTCGGCCTGCTCCGATCCGGCGCTGGCCGGCTACGGCCACTATCGTTACGACCACGAGGGTACGCCCGGGCGGCGCGTGATGCATATCGATCGCGGCGTCTTTCGCGGCTTCCTCAACTCGTGCATCACCGCCGCGATCCTCGACGCCGAGCCCAACGGCGCGGCGCGTGCCAGCGCGGCCTGCTACGTACCGCTGATCCGGATGTCGAACACTTTCTTCATGCCCGGCACGGACGATCCGGCGCGGATCATCGGCGAGGTCGAGCACGGCTATTACGTCTGCGGCAGCCAGATTCCGTCGATCGCCGAATCGCGCGAGAACTTCCGCATCTCGGCGCGCCGCGTTTACGAAATCGAGCATGGACGCCTGGGACGGCTTTATCGATCAGGCAGCGTGCTCGGTGACTCCAAGCGCTTCTTCATGAACGTCGACGCGGTCGGCAACGATCTGCGATTGATCGCGATTCCCAACTGCGGCAAGGGGCAGCCGATGCAGGCCAAGCGGATGTCCAACGGCGGGCCGACGCTGCGCTCGCGCGCGCGCCTGGCCGGCGGCTGAGAGCGGATGCTTTCGATAGCGACATTGAAACAGTTCGCGCGCGAAGGGGCGCGTATCCTGGCTGCGGAGGCGGACCTCGCCCAGTTCGAACTCTACTGCTCGAGCGCCGAGCAACTGGTGATGCGGCTCAACTACACCTCGGACATCCCGAGCAGCGGCGTCGAAGAATGCAAGTCGCTGGGCGCCGACGGATTCGCAATTCGGATCGTCCCGCGCCGCGATCGCCACGAGATCGGCAGCAGTTTCATCGCCGGCGATCTGAGCGGCGACGCGGTTCGCGAGGCGCTCGCGCGGGCGCGGCGGGCGGCGGTGATCGATCCGCATTCTCCCGGCCTGCCGGAGACGCCGCGCCGGCTGAAGCTTTACACGAACGGCGCGGGTGGCGACCTGATGAGGGCCGGCAGCGCGCGGCTGGTGGAGACGGCGTGGGAAATCGTCGACGGTGCGATGCGCGCGTTTGCGCGCCAGGTGGCGGCCGGTAGCGAGCGGCAGGGATTGATCGTAGGCGGCGATCTTTCGCTGACGCGCGACCGCTTCGCCGTCGCCAGCTCGAATTTCGATGAGGTTCGCGCCGAGCAGGCGGCCTACTTCAGCTCGTCGGTGACCGCGATCATCGAGGCGCTCGACACGCGGAGCACCACCACCGCGCTGGGCGCGTCAATGACGGAACTCCGCCGGACGGTTCCATCGCTCGGGCGTGACGCGGTGCGGCGCGCCTTTGCGCTTACCAACGGCGAGCGACCCACGCCGGGGCGTTATCGCGTGGTGCTCGGCCGGCAGCCGATTGCGGAAATCCTTTGCTACCTGCTGGTGCCGTCGCTGACTACCGGGGCGTTCCACGCTTCCAACTCGGCGTATCATGGGCGCTTCGACGATCGGGTGATGGACGAGCGGCTGAGTATCGCGGACGAGCCGGCGGCCCGCGGCCGGGCGATCGCGCGCCGCCTCACCTGCGAGGGATTGCCGGCCCGCCGATCGCAACTGATTCGCGACGGGCGGCTGGTCGGCCTGCTGTCCAATTTTTACGATGCGCAGCGGCTCGCACATGATGAGCATCGGCGCGAGAAGCTCGGTCCGAAGGCGCCGGCCGATCCGCTTTTCCACGCGGCCAACGGCTATCGGCTGGGCGAGGGCGGCGGGCGGCGCTTCGATTCCGCGCCGGCCGCGGCGGCCACCAACGTCGTGATGCGGGCGCGCGGCGGGGTCAGCGAGCGCGAGCTTATCGGCGCGGTCGGCAACGGAATCTATGTCGGGCGGGTATGGTACACCTATCCGATCAACGGGCAGCGGGCGGGCGATTTCACCTGTACCATCACCGGCGATTCGTACCTGATTCGCAATGGCCGGATCGCCGCGCCGCTGCGCCCCAACACGCTGCGGATCAACGCCAACCTCGACGAGATTTTCAGATCGCCGGTGGCGATCGGAAAACGCCTCGAGCCGGTGACCGTGTGGGGTGCGTCCGAGATGTTCTACGTGCCGGCGCTGGCCGCCGAAGCGGTCAGCCTGTCATCAGTGGTCGGCGCCGGCGAGTAACCGCGGCGCGCTGATCTTTCCGCACGCCGCGCCGCAGTTGCGTCGCCCCTCAGTTGGAGCCGGTCGAGCCGAGCAGGTTGCCGCCGAGCGTCGGATGGCCGATGGTCTTGTCGCCGATCACGTTGATGCAGGCGGTCTTGCCGGACTTGAAGGCGCGCTCGAGCGCCGGCAGCAGCTCGTCGGGCGACTCGACGTTCTCGCCATGGCAGCCCATCTCGGCGAAGATTTTGTCGTAGCGGATCTTCGGCAGCATATCGAACGGCTCGGTACGATCCTTCAGCAACGGCATCGACTCGAAGCTCGGGCCCCAGGAGCTGTTGTTCCACAGCAGGCAGATGATCGGCAGCTTGTAGCGCGCCGCGGTCTCCATGTCGAAGCCGCCGATGCCGATACCGCCGTCGCCCATCACCGCGACGATCTGCGCGCCGGGCCGCGCCAGTTGCGCGCCGATTGCCATGCCGATGCCGTGGCCGACCGGCGCCAGCGGGCCGGCGTCGACCACCTGGCCGGGGAAGCGGCAGTTGAGCCACTGGCTCATCCAGCCCGAGAGCGTGAAGCTGTCGATGATGACGGTCGCGTTCTTGTCGAGCACCGAGACCAGGTCGCGGGTAAGGCGGGCCGGATGCATCGGGCGATGGTCGTGAGCTTTCTTTTCGTTCTCCTGGATCATGCGGTTGAAGTTGTTGCGCACCTCGGCGATCTCGCGCACCCATTGGGAGTTGCGATTTTTCGAGAAATCGAGCTTCAGCTCCTTGGCCCGCGCGATGAGCTGGCGCAGCACCAGCTTGGGATCGCCGACTATCGGGAGGTCCGCGTTAACCTGCCATCCGATACGCGTCGGCGTGGGATCGACCTGGATATAGCGCGCCTGGTCGGTCCAGGTCGGCGGCTGCCCGAAGTGCTCGCCGCTCCAGAAGCGGAAGCCCAGCGCGAGGACCACGTCGGCGCGGCCGGTGAACGGCTTCTTGAAAGCGCCGCGAATCGCCAGCGGATGCTCCTCGGAGACCGCCCCCTGGCCGGCGCGGCGGGTATAGACCGGAATCGAGGTGAGCTCGACGAACTCCTTCAGCTCGGGCGCGGCCTGCGACCAGAACAGTCCGTCGCCGCCGGCGATCAGAGGGCGCTCCGCCGCCATCAGCATCTCGAGCGTGCGATCGATCTTCGCCGGGTCGCCGGCCGAGCGTACGTCTTCGGTGGTGAAGGGCCGTGCGCCGTGCCGCTGCCGCGCATCGTCGTCGCCGTGGTAGAGGATGTTCTGCGGAACCTCGACCAGCGCGACGCCCTGCGGCGGCGAGATAGCTTCGCGGAACGCCGAGCGTACATCGAACTCGATCGTGCTCCAGTCGGTCACCCGCTTGGTGAACTTCGAGAAGCTCGCCACGACCTCCGAGCCGTAGGCCTCCTGGAACGATCCCAGATGATCTTCGGTGTTCGGATGCTGCCCCGCGATGCAGACCACGGCGCTGCCGGTCAGGCCCGCGACGCACAGTCCGGTGACCGCGTTGGTGAGCCCGCAGCCGGCCGTGACCATGCACACCCCGGGCTGTCCGCTGATGCGCGCGTAGGCGTCGGCGGCGTAGGCGGTAGTCTGCTCGTGGCGCATATGGATCATCTTGATTTCGTTGCTGCGGAGGTTGGCGAGGATCGGGAACAGATGGCCGCCGTTGATCGTGAAGCAGTAGCGTACCCGGTTCTCGCGCATCACGCGCGCCACCAGCGCGCCGCCGTCTACCTTGGCCATCGGGGTGAACCTCCCTGCGATTCGTGAATCATATGTGGGCCAGAATCCTTGCATATTCGCGGGCCTCGCGGAAAGCCGGCGACGCGGGGCGCGCACAGAGCTTAATGACAGGCGGGCCGACGACTGGTAGATGTGTTGATACCAACTGGCAACTCTGGCAGTATTTTTGGCCACCTTTCCCGCACCTGGGGCTGCGGATGACGGTCGAATGATGATGAAGTATGTGTGCGGACTTATCTGTCTGCTGTTCCTGGCGACGGCAGCCAGGGCCGATGCGTTTTCGTTGCTCGATCCGTCGACTTGGCCGCTGCCGCAGAACTTCAGCGCCACCAATCCCGATACCTGGCCGTTTATCCCGGTGCCCGAAATTGCCACCGATCCGAACAGCGGGACCACGGTCGGCGTGCTAGCCGCTTTTCTAAACACCGATGCGAAGCATCAGATCGACTCGATCTTCGCCCCCGACTTTAATGTTAATACCACGCTCGGTGTGGGCAGCGCGTTTCGTTACTTCGCATACCCCTCAGAGAACACGGAGTGGTTCGCGATAGCCGGCGCTTCGCAAAGAATGGCTAGTCATGTCGAGCTCGACTACGCCACTGGACTGGAAAGAAAGCACTGGTTCTCGGTGCAGATCCATTTCATGTACGAGCGCGATCCGACCGAACGTTTCTTTGGCATCGGTAATAATTCGAGTTTCAACAATCAGACCAATTACATGACCGAACAGGTCTACAGCGACATGCTGCTCGGGGTGAACCTGACCGAGAACATCCAGGTGGCGGCGTACTTCCGCCCGCGCTGGGTGCGTATCCTCCATGGTGCGTTCAACAGCATCCCGTCGCTGGGAACCCTGTTCCCGAATGTGAAAGGCATCCAGGGCGGCACGGTGCTGCTCGGACGCCTGATGGCGACGTACGACACCCGCGATTCGCTGAAGGTGCCGACCCACGGCTCGCTGCTGAGCTTTTTCGCCGGCGACGCCGACCGCGCGCTGGGCAGCTCGTACTCGTACAGCGAGTTCGGGTTCGACGCGCGCCACTATATTCCGCTCAACAGCCGGATGACGCTGGCGGGCAATATGTATGTGCGTTACGTGCCGGCCGGTAACGAGACTCCGTTTTGGGAGATGAGCTGGCTGGGCGGCGACGGACCCGGCCAGGTCAGCGATTTGGGGATACCGCTGTCGGATCAGGTTACCTGGCGCGGTTACGGCGCGGGCCGCTACGTCGACAACAATCTCGAGTCGGCCAACGTCGAGCTGCGCACGCGGATCTTTGAGGCCAACGTCTTCAACACCCACGGCACGCTGGAGGCCGCCCCGTTCATCGACCTGGGGCGCGTCTACCACGTCGCCAGCAGCAATCCGGTCCGCATCGATGCGCTGCATCCGGCGGGCGGCCTCGGCCTGCGCGCCATCGCGCTGCCGTACGTCGTCGGCTTCCTGGATTTCGGCTACGCCAATGACGGCCTGGCGGTGTTCTCGGGCGTCAACTATCCGTTCTAGAGCGCCGGCCGGTCAGCTGCGGCGATTTCGTGGCGATCGCAATCAGCCCTGCAGCCGCTTGCGCAGGACCTCGTTGATTACCTTGGGATTCGCCTTGCCGCCCATCGCCTTCATCACCTGACCGACGAAGAAACCGAACAGCTTGTCGCGTCCGGCGCGATACTCGGCAACCTTGTCGGGTTCGGCGGCCAGCACCGCGTCGCAGGCCGACGCGATCGCGGATTCGTCGGAGACCTGTGACAGCCCCAGCTCTTCGATCGTGGCGGCGGCGCTCTTGCCCGACTTCACCATCGCGGCGAACGCCGCCTTCGCGGCGTTGAGGCTTATCTTCTGTTCCTCGACCAGCTTGAGCAGCGCGCCGGTCTGGGCCGGGGGCGGCACTGCCTCACCGATCGATTTGCCGCTCTCGTTCACGATCCGCAGGACCTCGGTCATCACCCAGTTAGCGGCGCTCTTGCGATTGGCGAGCCCGGGGATCATCGACTCGAAGTAATCGGCGACCTCGCGTTCCTGGGTCAGAACGCCGACCTCGTAGCCGCTCAGTCCGAACTCGCTCCCATAGCGGGCACGGCGCTCGGCCGGCAGCTCGGGCATCGTGGCCCGGATCTCTTCGATCAGCGCCGGCGCGACACGCAGCGGCGGCAGGTCAGGCTCGGGGAAGTAGCGGTAGTCGTTGGCGAACTCCTTCGAGCGCATCGGCCGCGTCACCTCGCGCTCGGGGTCGAACAGGTGGGTTTCCTGCATAATACGGCCGCCCGACTCGATAATCTCGATCTGCCGCTTAATTTCGTAATTGATCGCCTTTTCGACGAAACGCAGCGAGTTGAGATTCTTGATCTCGGTCTTGACGCCGAATTCCGCAGCGCCGCGCAGCCGCACCGAGACGTTGCAATCGCAGCGCAAGCCGCCTTCTTCCATCTTGCCGTCGGAGGCGCCGACATAGACCAGCATCGAGCGCAGCTCGTGCAGATATTCGACCGCCTCGGCGGCGGAGCGCAGGTCGGGTTCGCTGACGATCTCGACCAGCGGCACGCCCGAGCGGTTGAAATCGATCAGGCTGGCATCGTGCTCGTGGATATTTTTGCCGGCGTCCTCTTCGAGGTGAATTCGGACCAGGCGTATGCGGTGCGGCGCGCCGTCGCCGCCGTTGCGGGGCAGTTCGACGTAGCCGCCCTGGCACAGCGGCAGCTCGTACTGGCTTATCTGATAGCCCTTGGGCAGATCGGGATAGAAGTAGCTCTTGCGCGCGAACACCGAGAATCGCGCGATCTCGCAATGCGCCGCGAGCCCCATCCGAATCGCCAGCTCGACCACGCGCCGGTTCAGCACCGGCAGCACCCCCGGCATCCCCATGCATACCGGGCAGACGTTGTCGTTCGGCGGCGCGCCGAATTTCGTCGTGCAACCGCAAAACAGCTTCGAGTCGGTATTCAGATGGGCGTGGACTTCGAGTCCGATTACCGCCTCGTATGCTTCTGAAGCCATCGTGAGCCCCCCGCTACAATGCCGGCCGGCGCGGCGTGAAGGCCCGCTCGAAGGCGTCGCCCGCACGCAACAGGGTTTCCTCGCCGAACGGCGGTCCGACCAACTGCAGGCCGACCGGCATGCCGTGCTGGTCGTAGCCGCACGGCATCGCCAGCCCGGGCAGTCCGGCGAGGTTAACCGAGATAGTGAAGATATCGGACAGATACATCTGCAGTGGATCGGCGGTCTTCTCGCCAATCCGGAAGGCGGTGGCCGGCGTGGTCGGCGTCGCGATCAGATCGCAGCGCTCGAAAGCGCGCTCGAAATCCTGCCGGATAAGCGTGCGGACCTTCTGCGCCTTCAGATAGTAAGCGTCATAATAGCCGGCCGAGAGCGCGAAGGTGCCGAGCATGATGCGCCGCTTGACCTCGGCGCCGAAGCCCGCGTCGCGGCTGCGATTGTAGAGTTCGATATGGTCGTCGGCCTCGACCCGCAGGCCGTAGCGCACGCCGTCGTAGCGCGCCAGGTTGGCGCTCGCCTCGGCGGTCGCGATCAGGTAATAGGCGGCGATCGCGTACTCGGTATGCGGCAGCGAGATCTCGACGGTCTCGGCGCCCATCTCGCGGTAGTTCGCCAGCGCGCTGCGCACCGCGCGCTCGACCTCCGGCTGCATCCCTTCGACGAAGTACTCGCGGGGCACGCCGATGCGAAGATTCTTCACCTCGCCGGTGAGCGCGCGCGCGTAATCGGGCACCGCGCGCGCCGAACAGGTCGCATCGCGCGGATCGACGCCCGCCAGCGCCTGCATCATGATCGCGCCGTCGCGGACGCTCTTGGTGAACGGCCCGACCTGGTCGAGCGACGAGGCGTAGGCGATCACGCCGTAGCGGCTCACGCGGCTGTAGGTCGGTTTGATCCCGACGATGCCGCAGAACGCGGCCGGCAGGCGAATCGAGCCGCCGGTGTCGGTGCCGAGCGCCGCGATACATTCGTCGGCCGCCACCGCCGCGCCCGAACCGCCGGAGGATCCGCCGGGAACGCATTCGAGGTCGAACGGGTTGCGGGTCGGACCGAAGGCCGAGTTCTCGGTCGAGGAGCCCATCGCGAACTCGTCCATGTTGGTCTTGCCGAGAAACACCGCGCCGGCGGCGCGCAGCCGTTCGATAACGGTGGCGTCGAAGGGCGGCACGAAATTCTCCAGGATGCGGGAGGCGCAGGTGGTCCGCACGCCGCGCGTGCAGAAGATATCCTTGATGGCGAGCGGGATGCCGCACAGCGCCGGCGCGCCGCCGGCCTTGAGTCTGAGGTCGGCCGCATCGGCCTGCGCCAGCGCCTCGGGCTCCGAGACGGTCAGGAAGGCGTGCAGGCGCGAATCGATCGCGGCGATGCGGTCGAGGCAGGCGCGCGTCAGTTCGCGTGCGGAGATCTGCCGCTCGCTCAGATGCAGCGCGGCTTGCGCGATCGTCAGTTTATGCAGTTCGGTCATTTTTGGGTCGGTCCGATGGCGTCGTCGAAGGATAGTGCAGGGCCAGTGCGGCTAGTCGATGATTTTGGGAACCTTGAAAAACCGCCCCTCGCGCGCCGGCGCATTGTGCAGCATCGCGTCGGGCTGCGGATGGTTGGTGACCGTATCCTCGCGCCACGGCGTGCCGGGATCGCCCACCTGGAAGGTCGGTTCCACCGCCGCGGTGTCGAGCTGGTCGAGCTTGTCGATGTACTCGAGAATATTGCTCAGGTCGGTTTCGAGCTGCTGGAGCTCGGCCTCGGTCAGTTCGATCCGCGCCAGTTCGGAGACGTGGATCACCTGCTCACGGGTGATTCGATGCTGGGCCATGCGGATGAATCGTAACATGGGGCCCGCGCGATGTCAGGGCGTACGATAAGCGCGAGACGGTTCCGTTTCGCGCCGGTTCGGCATATTAAAGTTGGAATGATTCGCGGGCTGATGGCGCGGATCGTCGCGAACCTGCGCCGGGTCGCGGGAGTCGTCGACGAGGGCGGGCGCCAGGGACTCGGCCGGCGCGGCGAGCGCGACGCCGAGCGCTATCTGAAGCGCCACGGCTACCGCATCCTGCGGCGCAACTTTCGCGCGGCCGGCGCTGAGATCGATCTGGTCGCGGCCGAGGGCGGGACGCTGGTGTTCGTCGAGGTCAAGGCGCGCCGCGGCCTGTCGACCGGGACTCCGCAAGAGGCGGTCGACGACCGCAAGCAGCGCCGCATCCGCCGCGCCGCGGAGATTTACGTCGCCCGCGCCCGGGCCCACGATTATCCGGTTCGCTTCGACGTGGTGGCGATCCGCATGGACGGGGAACAGGCGCAAATCGAATTGTTGAAGGACGCTTTCTGATGCTTGATATCAGGCTGATTCGCGAACAGGGGGATTTCGTCAAGGCGGAGCTGGCCAAGTGCGGCGTCGACCCGGGCGAGATCGATCGGGTCATCGCCTGCGACGCCGAGCGGCGCCGCACGCAACATGAACTCGACGAGATGCGCGCCGAGCGCACCCGCGTCTCCCGGGAACTGGGCAAAGCCAGTGCGGAAGAGCGCGAGGCGAAGCGCGCCGGGATGCGCGCGCTCGGCGACCGTATCGGCGCCGGTGAGCAGGGGCTGGCCGAAATCGAAAAACGCTTCGAAGAGCTGATGCTCAACCTGCGCAACCTGCCGCGTCCCTACGTGCCGGTCGGCCGCAGCGAGGCCGACAACAAGATCGTGCGCAGCGAGGGCGAGGTGCGCGAGCTGCCGTTCAAAGCGCGGCCTCATTGGGAGCTCGGCGAGCGACTCGGGATTATCGATTTCGATCGCGGCGTGAAGCTTTCGGGCACGCGCTTTTACGTCCTGGTGGGGGCCGGCGCGCGCCTGGAGCGGGCGCTGATCGCGTGGATGCTCGACGTCAAGACGCGCGAGCAGGGCTACCTCGAAATCATTCCGCCGCTGATGGTCAACACCGCCAGCGTGATCGGCACCGGCCATCTGCCCAAGTTCGGCGACACCATGTATCGCGATATCGAGGAGGATTACTGGTTCGTGCCGACTGCGGAGGTGCCGCTGACGAATCTGTACCGCGACGAAATTCTCGACGCCGAGCGGCTACCGATCTACCTGACCGCCTACACCCCCTGCTTTCGGCGCGAGAAGATGTCGGCGGGGCGCGACGTGCGCGGCATTAAGCGCGGCCATCAGTTCGACAAGGTCGAGATGGTCAAGCTGGTGAGGCCCGAGAGCTCCGACCAGGAACTCGACCTGCTGGTCGAGAACGCCGCCGAGATCTGCCGCCGGCTGGAGATTCCGTTTCGCGTCGTGCAGCTTTGCAGCGCCGACCTGGGCTTTGCGAGCGCCGCGACCTACGACCTCGAGATGTGGGCGCCGGGCGTCGGCGAATGGCTCGAAGTCAGCTCCTGCTCAAACTGCACCGATTTTCAGACCCGCCGCGCACAGATCCGCTTTCGCGCGGCCAGGGGCGCAAAGCCGGAGTTGCTCCACGCGCTCAACGGCTCGGGCCTCGGTCTGCCGCGCACACTGATCGCAGTGCTCGAGAATTATCAGCGCGAAGACGGCAGCATCACGATTCCGCCGGTCCTGCGCCCTTACATGAACGGTCTGGAAGTGATCGAACCGCGCGCGTGAGGTGGGCGGGGCGGCGTCTAATGCAGCTTGAAGCGCTCGCCGAGGAAGACCTGGCGCACCTGTTCGCTGTCGACGATCTCGTGCGGCCCGCCCTCGAACAGGATCTTGCCGGCATGGATAACGTAGGCGCGGTCGATTATCGACAGGGTCTCGTGCACGTTGTGATCGGACATCAGTACGCCGATGCCGCGTTCCTTCAGATAGGTGATAATCCGCTGGATCTCGACCACCGTGATCGGATCGATGCCGGCGAACGGCTCGTCCAGGCACAGGAAGCGCGGTTCCAGCACCAGCGCCCGCGTGATCTCGACCTTGCGCCGCTCGCCGCCGGATAGCACCCCGGCCCGCGAACGGGCCAGCCGCGCGATATCCAGCTCGTCGAGCAGCGATTGCAATCGCGACTGGCGCTCCTTGGCGGTGATCGGCAGGGTCTCCAGCACCGCCAGCAGGTTCTGCTCGACGGTCAGCTTGCGGAACACCGAGGGCTCCTGCGGCAGGTAGCTGATTCCGCGGCGCGCCCGCTGGTAGAGCGGCAGGGTGGTGATGTCGTCGGGACCCAGCATCACGCTGCCCTTATCGGGCTTCACCAGCCCGACCAGCATGTAGAAGGTGGTGGTTTTGCCGGCGCCGTTGGGTCCCAGCAGGCCCACCACTTCACCGCGATTCACCTTCACCGCGACGTCGTCGACCACCGCCCGGCCGCCATAGGCCTTGGTCAGCGCGACGCCCTGAAGCGCCTCGCGCTCGGCGGCAGCGTGCTCCGTGCCGGAGTCGTGGTTTATCGGTGCCAATTTGGCCATTGCAGGGACTGCTCGCCACGAGTTTGCCATCTGGATTATCCAGATGAAACCCGAACCGCAGGGATTTTTACGGCTTGACGGTCGAGCGCCGGCGATGGAACATTCGTTTCCCCGCTGATCGTGGTGCGGGGGTGGGAAACCGTGGCGGATTCGGTGAAGAAAATCTATCTATGCGGCCCGATCATGGACGCGGCGCCGGCTGCGGCCAAGGATTGGCGGACGCGCGCCAAGGAGCGGCTGGCCGGCCGCTTCATCCTGCTCGACCCGCTGCGACGCAGCTTCCGCGACCACGAAATCGACTCGGCCAACGAAATCGTCGAGTTCGATCTGCAGGATGTGCGCGAGGCCGACCTGCTGCTGGTCAACTACTGCAAGGCCTCGCTCGGCACCGCGATGGAGGTGTTCTATGCGAGCCACGATCTGCGCAAGTTCGTGATCGCCTTCAGCCCGCTGAGCTTCCAGGATTGCTCGCCTTGGATGGTGCGCTTCTGCACCAAGATCCTGCCCGACCTCGAAGGCGCGATCGACTATATCGAGCGCCACTTCGCCTGACCGCCGATCGACGCCGCGGCGGGCGTGGTTGACCCGCTTTCCGCCATCGGAGTAAGCGTGGCTGAGGCTCCGAAGGAGAAGCTTCGCTTGGAACTCGGCTACTTCACGCTCAGCGACAATCGCTATCCGAACAATCCGCGCTCGCCCGAGCAGGCGATCGTCGAGATTTACGAGCAGGTGAAGCTGGCCGAGGAGCTCGGCATGTACTCGGCCTGGATCGGCGAGCATCACCTGAACTATTTCGGCGTCAACTCCTCGCCGCAGGTGATGCTGGCGGCGCTGGCCGGCGCGACCCGGCGGATTCGGCTGGCGCCCGCGGTGGTGCTGCTGCCGATCCATCATCCGCTGCAGGTCGCCGAGGATTGGGCCACGCTCGATCTGCTGTCCGGCGGGCGGGTCGATTTCGCCGCCGGCCGCGGCTACGACCGGGCCGAGTATGCGGCCTTCGGCGCGCCGTACGACGATTCCGTGGCCATCTTCGCCGAAGGCATGGAGATTATCTGGCGGGCGTGGACCGAGCGCGGGCGTTGGTCGCACGAGGGGCGTTACTATCAGTTCCACGATGTCGATATCGTGCCCAAGCCGCTGCAGAAGCCGATGCGCCCCTACGTCGCCTGTTTTTCGCGGCCCAGCATGGAACTCGGCGCGGCGCACGATTGGCATATCGTCTACGCGCCGTTCTCGGCGGCGATGGCGTACGGCAGTCTCGAGGCCGGGGTGCGCGCCTACCAGGACGAATGCGCGAAATACGGCCGCACGCGCCGCCGCGTGGTGTGCAGTGTCTATGTCCACCTGTGCGCCGGGCCCGGCGACGAACAGTACGGCCGGGAGCGAATCGTCAGCTATTTTCGCGACGCGCTGCTGCCGGCGCTGCCATCCGATCCGGAAAAAATTCCGCCCCACTACCGCTACTTCCTGACGATCGTCGAAGCGGTGAAAAATATGCGCGCCGAGACCTTCGTTTCGAGCTCGGTCTCGATCGGTCCGCCGGACAAGGTGATTGCCGATCTCAAGGTGATCGAGAGCGCGGGTGTCGACGAAGTGGTGGTCGGCTTCAGTTTCGGGCGCAAGCCGCATCAAATGGTGCGCGATCAGATGGCAATGTTCATGGAGCGGGTGGCGCCGGCCTTCGAAGGATCGCATCGTGCGGTCCAATCGGGCGCGCCCGCGCTGGCCCGCCGCTGAGAACTGTTCAGCGTCGTCGTATCCGGGTAATTTGTCGGGCGAGATTCTAGTCCAGCGCGGCGCGGCCGCGCTCGGGAGGATGTGATGGAGTCGATTTGGGTTGCCTTGATGGGTTCTGAAGTAAAGCAGACTTTTTACCGCGCCGGCTCGGTCCGCACGCGTGCGCTCGAGGCCGGCTCGGGCACCCCGCTAATCCTGCTGCACGGCGCGGGCGGCCATGGCGAAGCCTACTCGCGCAATCTGGTCGAGCACGCCAAACATTTTCACGTCTATGCAATCGATATGATCGGTCACGGCTTCAGCGACCGGCCCGATATCGCTTACGAGCTCGATGACTTCGCCGATCATCTGCGCGATTTCCTCGACGCGATCGGCGCCCCCAGCGCGATCCTCTCGGGCGAGTCGCTGGGCGCGATGGTCTCGATCCGGTTCACCACGCGCTTTCCTGAACGGGTGCAGAAGCTGGTGTTGAACACCGGGATGCTGGGGCCGCGCGACGCCAAGGGGCGCGAGGAGCTTCGCGACGCGCTCGAGCGCTCGCGCGCCGCGGCCGGCGGCGTCACTCGCGAAACCGTCAAGAAACGCCTTGAGTGGCTGATGTACGAGCCGGCCACGAGCGTCACCGACGAGCTGATCGACGCGCGCTACAAGATTTACTCGCAGCCCGGGATGGGCGCGACGCTCAAGCGTATCTCCGAGGTGGTGTTCGGCGCGGCGCTCCAGGAGCATCCCAGCGGCGCCTGGGACCCCGAGCAGATGCGCTCAATCAAGTGCCCGACGCTGGTCCTGTGGAGCCGTCACAACCCCGGCCGTTCGGTCGAGGTGGCGCGCGAGAGCGCCCGGATTATCCCGAACCATCGGATGGTGGTGCTCGAGAACAGCGCCCACTGGCCGCAATGGGAGGAAGTCGCGGAGTTCAACCGCCTGCATCTCGACTTCCTGCGCGGCTGAACGGCGCTCCGCGGCGTATCCTGCTATTGCAACAGCTGGGCGGTAGTCAGGCATTCGGAGGGAGTCTTAGTTGCGAACTCCCGCCACACCTTGCCGGTCTGGCTCGGGTTGCCGAACTGCACCCCGGCCAGGGCTCTGATCGAGTTGTCGGTGATTTGCGCGAGCTGCAGCATCGTGATCCCCTTGAGCGAGGTATGCTTCACAGTCTTGACCCACAGCGCGTTGAGTTTATTGATAGCGCCCAATGGATTGCCGTCCTTGGAGCTGGCCAGAGAGGACTCCTCGAGACAGGCAAGATAGATGGACGCCTGATCCTGGGTCAGGATCGGAAGAGCCGCCGGCTGAGCCGAATCGGACGGCGGCGCGGCGAGCGCTACGCTGCTCAGAAGACTGAGAACCAGCACGAAACCAAGACAGTTGCGAAGCATGTTTCCCCCTCCACCGCTACTTCAGCCAATGGGGACGCTAACATGCGGGCCGCTCTCAACCAATTGGGGTCCGGCGACTTGAGAGATTGATATGAGGCCGCTGAAGGATACGGAGCGCAGATCTAATGTCGAAAACGCTTGACGGATTAACGGTCATCGACCTCACCCAGAACATCGCGGGACCGTACTGCACGCAATCGCTGGGCGACTTCGGCGCCAGCGTAATCAAGGTCGAACGGCCGCACGGCGGCGACGACGTGCGCCGCTATGCGCCAATCGCGCACGGCGAGTCGGCGGCCTTCCTGGCCTTCAATCGCAACAAGCGCAGCGTCTGCGTCGATCTGAAACAGCCGGCGGGATGCGAGATCGTGCGGCGCTTCGCGTCAAAGGCCGACGTCTTCGCCCATTCGCTCAAGCCCGGCGGCGCCGAGCAGCTCGGCCTCGGCTACGAGGCTCTGGCGGCCGAAAATCCGCGCCTGATCTATTGCTCGATAACCGGCTTCGGCGAGAAAGGCCCGCTCAAGGATCTCCCCGGCTACGACCCGGTCGCGCAGGCCTATTCGGGTGCGATGACCTCGACCGGCTATCCGGGCGATCCGCCGTCGCGGATTGCCATTCCGCTCATCGATATGGGCGCCGGGATGTGGCTATGCATGGGCGTGCTGGCCGCGCTGCTCGATCGCCACGCGAGCGGACGCGGCGCCAAGGTCGACACCAGCCTGCTCGAAGTCGGCATCACCTGGAACACCTTGCAGCTCGCCAACTTCATCGCGACCGGCAAGCTGCCGGAGAAGTGCGGCTCGGCGTCGCCGATTCTGGCTCCCTACCAGGCTTTCAAATGCACCGACGGCGAGGTCTTCATCGCGGCCGGCAACGATCGGCTGTTCGCGCGGCTGTGCGCGCTACTCGGACTTGAAGTGTTACTTGAGAATCCGCGTTACGCCACCAACGCCGCGCGCGTCGAGCATCGCGAGGAGCTGCGCGCGATCGTCGAGCGCGAGATCGTCAAGCAGCCGGCGGCCTACTGGCTCGAGCAGATCCGCGCGGCCGGAATTCCGGGCGGTCCGATCAATACGCTCGACAAGGTGGTCGACGATCCACAGGTCGAGGCGCTCGGGATGCTCAAGCGGGCGGAAAATTTTCGGGTTCCCGATTTCAGGCTGATTGATATGCCGCTCAACCTCAACGGCGCCAAAGCCGATATTCGCGAGCTGCCGCCGCGTCTCGGCGAGCATACCGATGACGTGATGCGCTGGGCGGGCTACCGCGACGACGAGATCGCGCGGCTCAGGTCGGCAAGCGTGATCGGCTAGGTGCCGCGCGAGCCCGCTACCAAAGCGCCGCCCGCGATCGTCATCAGGAACGCCGCCACCCTGAGTGCGGCGCGCAGCGGCTCCGCGGGCAATCCTTCGCCGAAGGCGATCATCCCGCCGGCGATCGGGATCAGGTTCGAGACCGCCGACGACAACGGCATCGCGACGATTCCGCGCGCGCGATGAAACGCATTCTGCAGCATCACCAGTCCGCTGAGATTCGCCACGATCGCCAGGTAGACATAGGGATTCCACGCGGCCCTGACCCACAGCGCCGCGCCGGGGTCGGCCAGAAACGCGAAGGTCAGCGCCTTGGCGTAAAGACTGCCGAGCCCGAAGGCGAAGCCGGAGCCCAGGGCGAGCGCCGCGCCGCTGGTCCGCAGACGGCGGTTGATACTCGGCAGGCCGCCGCTAACCAGCACGGCGACGGTCATTGCCGCCAGCGCCAGCGGGTCGAGACGGCTTGATGGGGCGTCGGGCGAGAGCGACAGCGCGGCGGCCGCCATCGCCAGCACCACGGTCGCGATGCCGGCCCACTCCCCGGGCGAGGCATGCTCGCCGAGAAAGATCACGGCGAACAGGATGAACAGCACGACGCCGCCCTGCATCATCACCGCCAGCAGCGAGATCGGCGCGCCGGCGAGCGCCACCAGATACAAGGCGTAGCCGAGGGTTTGGACCAGCACGCCGCCGATCCACATCGGATCGCGCAGCCAGACCAGCATCGCGGCCGGGACCCGGCGGCCATGCGCTTCGGGCAACGCCTGCCCGCGGCTCTTCATCATCAGCAGGCCGGTCGCGAGCAGCGTGCTGGCGACCATACCGAGCAGCAGATTGTGGAGCATCGCGAACGGGGTCAGCCGTCGACTTCCTGCATCGCGCCGCCGCTCAGGATGCGGAAGCGCCGCCCGCCCCAGGTCACCTTGTTGCTGGCGAAACTGGCGAACCAGATCCCGGTCATCATCAGGTCCTTGATCGGCACCAGCACCAGATCTGCCAGCATCTGCTTGACGCCCAGCACGCGATCGATCAGCAGCGCCGCCATCGCGAGCCGCGCGGCGATCACCACCGCGAAGATTGCCAGCGCCGCAGGTGAGAAGTGCGCGGCGAGCATCAGCACCAGGCCCCAGAACGGGCCGTAAATGATGATAGTGGCGAGACTTTCGGGGCGCGCGGTGCGATAGGTGCGGGCCCAGCGCAACTGATGGCTCCAGAATTCGGCGAAGCGACGCTGCGTGCAGTTGATGGTCACCAGCGTCCGCGACAGCTTGACCTCAAAGCCGCGGGCGGCGGTCAGCCGGCCGAGAAAAAAATCGTCGGCGAGCAGATCCTTGAGCACCTGGAAGCCGCCGATCGCATCGAGCGCGCCGCGCTTGATCGCGATGGTTGCGCCGTAGGCATGGCGCAGCGGTTCGAGCAGTTCCGACAGCATCACCATTGGCGCGAAGTCGGTATTGATGAACAGCGCCTCGAAGCGCGCGGCCAGCGTCTCAACCGGACGGGCGCGATAAGCGCAGGTGACCGCGCCGACGCCCGGGGCGTCGAGTTCGGCGATTAGCCGGCGCAGGTAGTCGGGCTCGACGACGATGTCGCCGTCGCTCAGCACGAACACTTCGGCTTCGGGCACCTGCTCGACCATCCGGATCAGCTTGGCAATCTTGCGATTGGCGCATCCGGGCTCCGCCTCGGTCACCACGATCAGCCGCTTGTCGGGGTAGCGAGCGACGAGCTGCGCGATCTGATCGGCTGCCCAGCCGATCACGTTCGGCACCCCGATCACGAGGTCGGCCGCCGGATAGTCGACCTGGAAAAAAGTTTCGAGATTGGCCAGATGCTCGGCGTCCAGGAGGTAAAGCGGCTTGAGCATCGCGACCCGCGGCGGATGGTCGGGAAGCGGCGGCAGGGGTACTGCGGCCTGGCGTGCGAAGCGCAGCGCCACGCCGGAGGCGCCCAGGTAATACGCCAGCGACGCCAGTACCCCGAACGCCGCGGTGACAATCAGTATGTGCATGGCTCGGAGGTGCGTAAACCGGAGCGCCATCCGCGGCCGGCGCCGGCGAACCCTCCAGTCCAAGCCCGGAGCGCGCTACTCAGGCGGCCTGGCGCATCTGCGCGCGACGCTGGCGCATCGTCGAGAGGAACTGCATCCCCTCTTTCAGCAGCCGCTTGCATTCTTCGCTCGAGCTCACCATCTTGCGGACGGCCTTGAAAATATAACGCGGCCGGAAATAGAAACTGCGATAGAAGCGCTCGACGGCTCCGTAGATCTCGTCGCTCGACAGCCCGGGGTATTGGACCGTGCACTTCTGATAGCCCGACTCGTCGAGCAGCGGATCGACGGCCAGATAGCCGTTCTTGGTGACGTACTCGAACAGTTCCGTGCCCGGATAGGGCGAGGCGAGCGAGACCTGGATGGTCTCGCAATCCATCTCGCGCGCAAAACGCATCGACTCCTGGATGGTGTCGCGAGTCTCGCCGGGCAGGCCCAGGATGAAGGTGCCGTGGATCAGGATGCCGAGTTGATGGCAATCCTGGGTGAACTTGCGGGCGCGATCGATCCGCACTCCCTTCTTGATGTTCTTGAGAATTTCGGCGTTGCCGCTCTCGTAGCCGATCACGAACAGCCGCAGCCCGCCGTCCTTCATGATCTTGAGCGTTTCGTAATCGACGTTGGCCCGCGAATTGGTCGACCAGGTGATGCCGAGCGGCTTCAGCAACTGGGCGATCTTGCGCGCCCGCATCGGATCGGCGGTAAAGGTGTCGTCGTCGAAGAACAGCTCCTTCATCTTGGGGAACTTGGCCCGCATCGCGGACACTTCCTCGAAGACGCTTTCGGGGCTGCGCACCCGATAGAGATGGCCCTGCGTGACCTGCGGCCACAGGCAGAAGGTGCAACGCGCCGGGCATCCGCGCCCGGTGTACATCGACACGTATGGATACTGGCAGTAGGGACTGTTGTATTTGAGGTAGTCGAGATTGCGCTCGTAAACCTCGGTCACGAACGGCAGCTTGTCGAGTTCTTCGTTGGTCAGCGAAGGACGCTCGGGATTGTGGGTGATCGAGCCATTGCGCTGGAAGCTGATGCCGGCGATCTTCGCCCAATCGCGGCCCTCCGCAACCTCGACCATCGAGTAGTCGAACTCCTTGCGCCCGGCGATATCGATTACGCTCGAAAGTTTGAGCGTCTCCTCGGGACGAGCGGTCGGATGGCCGCCGACGAAGGCGATGATCGCGTTGGGGTTGGCGGACTTGATCGCCTCGGCAGTGCGGATGTCCTGGCGCAGCGAGGGGGTGGAAGTATGCAGCACCACCAGGTCGTAATTTTTGGCCTCCGCGACAGTGCGCGCAGGGTCGTAGCCATGCGGCGGCGCATCGAGCAGCCGCGCCCCCGGGATCATCCCGGCCGGATAGGCGAGCCAGGTCGGATACCAGAACGACCAGACCTCGCGGGTGGCCTGATAGCGGGAGCCTGCCCCGCCGTCGAAGTCGTCGTAGGAGGGGGGATTCAGGAATAACGTGTTCATTACATCCATATTTTCAAGCCAACTCCCGCAAGCCTGTCCGCTTGGTTAGTCGTAGACTATACGATCGAAAAACCCACGCTTCAAGCCGAAATAATCCCAGTTATCAAGAAACCGCCGGTGGCTTGCCGGCGGCTCGGGATTCCGCCCCCGGCCCGTGGCCGGCTTCGCGCCCGAACTTGGGCGTCCCGGTCATCAGGAACGGGATGATACCGGTGAATCCGGCCAGCGCCGTGGCCGTAAACCACAGCAGGCCGAGCGCCACCGCGTCACCATGGCTGACGCCCGCCAGACCGAGCATCACCAGGTAAGTCGCCTCACGCAGGCCCAACCCATTGAGCGTGATCGGGAGACTGGCGAAGGCGTTCGCGATCGGCATGCTGAGCAGGAAGACCAGCAGCGGAATCTTGAGGCCGAGCCCGATCGCCAGCACCCACTGCGCGATCGCGAGATTGACCTGCAGAATCAGCGACAGGCCGATCGCCGGCAGTACACTGGTGGGGCGGCCGAGATAGGGCGCCACGGTTTCGCCGAGCGCCTTGAGACGGCCGTGCATCGCGCCGAGCAGGCGATTGAGCAGCGGCGCGCAGAACAGGCCAACGACGGTCGCGAGGCCGGCGCCGACGATCGTCAGCAGCAGCGAGCGCGGCAGCTCCGAGGCCATCGGGATCGCTGCCAGGCCGGCCAGCCAGAACAGCGCCATGATTCCGGTGGCACGGTCCGCCACGACCGACGCCACCGCGGCGGCGACCTGCCGATTGCGCCGTCCGAGGTAGATCGCGCGCGCGGCGTCGCCGCCGATCAGGCCCGGCACGAACAGGTTGGTGAACGATCCGATGAAGTAGTAGCGCACGAAGCGCAGATAGTAATCGCGCAGGCCGACCAGGCGCGCCAGCAGTTGCCATCGAAACGACGAGAGCAGCAGCCCGCTGAGGTAGATGGCGACGGCGATACAGAAATACTCGGGCCGCTCGCGCGCGAACAGGCTTGTGACCCGGCGCAGATTGTAATGCCATAGCAGCAGGCCGACCACGGTCAGCCCGAGTCCCGCGCGAAGCGCGAAGCCGGCCCAGGCACGGCGGCGGGTCGCGGTTGCGGCGATCGCTGGGGGCTCAGTATCCGGCAGCGTCATCTGCGGGTTTGGAGATGGCAATTTTCTTCCACTCTGATCCGATCACGGTGAACCGGCCGAGACTGCTTTGCAAGCGTCCAAGATCGGACTTGTCGAGCATGATCACTGCCGGCCCCGGCGCCTGCCATAGTCGCAGCAGCGCCCGGCGGCCCTCGAAGAACCAGCGGTCCTCATCGGGGGCATGGCTCGCGCCAAAAGTGAGCTCGGTTTTTGCGCCGACCAGGATCACGCGCCGGCGCGCATAAAACGGCAGCGCCTGGACGTAGCGCCGGTAGCAGATAAGCCGTGCGTCGGGCGCGGCGGCGGCCACCGTCGCGGACAGTTTCGCGTAGGAACGCAGCGGCTCCACCGCGAGACGGCCGAAGCTCCCCGCCATCAGCATCAGCGCGGCGCCGATCGCCAGCACGCCGAATTCAAACTTGCCGCGGACGCGGCCGGTCCACAACGCCGCCGAGGCGAGTATCCCGCCGCTTAGGCCGACGATCGCGATGGCATTGAGGGCAGGGCGCGCCGGGACGAGGTACGGGGTCGAAAAATCGGGCGCAAAGATCGCGACCACCGCCGCTACGGCGCCGATAATTCCCAGCATCGGAGCGGCCACCACCAGCCGCGACGGGCGGCTTTCGATCGTGCGCGAAATCGCCTCGCCGATCAGCACCGCCAGCGGCGGAAACATCGGCATCACGTACGGAATCAGTTTGGCGCGCGCCAGCGAGAAAAAGCCGAACACCACCAGGGCGGCGATCAGGCAAAAACGATGGGCCGCGTCGAACCGCACCGCGCGCCAGTCGAGCACGCACGCCAGCACCGACCACGGCAGCATCCCGGCCGCGATTACCGGGAGGTAAAAGTAGATCGGCTCGCGATGGCTGTAACCAGCCTCCAGGAAACGGCGCAGATGCTCGCCGATGAAGTAGAAGTCGAAATACCCGGGCATCGCGACGATCATGTAGATGAACCAGGGCGCCGCGATCACGAAGATCAAAGCGAGCCCGGCGAGCACGTGAAAGCGCCGCAGCGCGCCGCCCAGTTCGCCTTCCCGCCACAGGAACACCAGCATCACCAGGGCGGGCAGGACCGCGCCGACCGGCCCCTTCGTGAGCACCGCCATCGCGATCGCAACATAGGCGAGCCAGCACCAGCGGCCGCCCTCGCGCCAGTGCAGGAACAAGGCGAAGAAGGCGACCGTGATCATCGCGGTCAGCAGCATGTCGGTGGTAAGCACCTGCGCCATCACCGCATACAGCGGCGTGGTAGCGAGCACGACGCCGGCGACGAGTCCGCGGCGGCGGTCGAAAATTATCGAGGCGAACAGGTAGGTGGCGAGCAGTCCGATAATCGCGGCCAGTGCGGGTGTCAGGCGGGCAGCGAGTTCACTCAGCCCGAAGATCCTGAACGACAGGGCCGTGAGCCAATAGAGCAGCGGCGGCTTCTCGACGTAGGGAACATAATTGAGATGCGGCAGCAGGAAATTGCCGCGGGCCAGCATCTCGCGCGCGATTTCCGCGTAGCGCGCCTCGTCAGGCTCCCACAGCCCGTAGCTGCCGAGATGGAAGCCGAACAGTATCGCTCCCAGTGCCGCGACCGCGACCGCGCCACCCATCACCCGCGGCCTACGGCCGCCCCCTCCCTCGTCAGGCACGACGCTCCAGTCTAACCCGAGCGCCGGGTCCGTCACAGTCCCGTCGCGACGACGCGCTAGTAGCCGGCGACTCCGCCGCCCTTGCGTTCATCGAAGGCGCCCTTCAAGGCGCCGTCGGGCGCGATCTGGATCGCATTGACGGCGCCGAAGAAGTGCACCACCTTGACCTTGTAGCCCATCGCCTGCAGCCCCTTGATGGTCGCCGGCGGCATGGTGGTTTCCACGAACACCGTAGCCGGCGCGGCCTGCTCATGGATGCGCGGTTCGGCGATCGCCGCGGCCGGCGCCAGATGGAAATCGAGCGTGTTGAGCTCGACCTGCAGGACGCCGGTGATAATCGTCGGGCCGCCCGAACCGCCCAGCGCCAGCACCGGATGCGCCCCGCGCGTCACGATAGTCGGCGTCATGCTCGAGAGCGGCCGCTTGCCGGGCGCGATGCTGTTGGCCTTCGCGCCGACCAGCCCGTAGACATTGGCGATTCCCGGCGCGACGGCGAAATCGTCCATCTCATTGTTGAGGATGATCCCCAGCCCCGGCACCATCAGCTTCGATCCGAAGGCGGTGTTGATGGTGGTGGTAATCACCACCACGTTGCCCGCGGCGTCGACCACGCACAGGTTGGAAGTGCCATGGTCGTGCGCGGCCGGGACCGGCGCCGGCGGCCGCTTGCGATGCAACGCGCGATTGCGCGCCTCGTTGATATGGGCGGGCGAGAGCAGGGTCTTGAGCGGCACGTGCACGTATTCGGGATCGCCGTATTCCTGGCGATCGATAAAACCCTCGCGCATCACTTCGATCAGCCGCGCCAGGTAGGGCGGCGAATCGAGCCCGAGCCCGACCAGATGGCCCGGCTCCAGCATCCCCAGCATCTCGAGCTCGACGCCGCCCGACGACGGCGGCGGCATCGTATAGACCTCGTAACCCTGGAACGAGAAATTGAGCGGCGTGCGCCAGATCGGCCGGTAGCTGGCAAGGTCCGCGGCGCTGATCAGCCCGCCGCGCTGCTTCATGAAGCTGACGATCTGGCGGGCGACGGCGCCGTGGTAGAAACTTGCCACCGGGTCATCGCCCATCTTTTTGAGCGTCGCGGCCAGCTCCAGATTGGTGATGGTCTGTCCGGCCTGAATCGGCGAACGGTCGGCGTGCAGGAACACCGCGCTCAGTCCGGGGTCGCCCTCGAGCTTGAGCGCCATGTGGGCGATTTCTTTCGCCAGATGCGGGCTGGCCGGAAAGCCGTCGTGGGCCAGACGGATCGCCGGTGCGGCGACGGCCGCGAACTTCATCGTGCCGAAGCGCTTGAGCGCCGCGTCGATTCCCGCCAGCTCGCCCGGCACCGCTACCGCCAGCGGACCATCGCGCGCCAGCTCTTCGTCCGGATGGCCGCTGCGCAAATACATGTCGGCGCGGGCTCGCAGCGGGGCCCGTTCGCGGTAATCCAGCGCGTAAAACTGCCCGGTGCGCGCCAGGTAGATCAGCATGAAGCCGCCGCCGCCGATTCCGCACGAACCGGCATTGGTCACGCCGACCGCCAGCGCCGTGGCGGCCGCCGCGTCGATCGCATTGCCGCCATGCTGCAGGATTTCGAGGCCCGCGCGCGCCGCCGGCTCGCTCTCGGCCACCACCATCGCATGATGCGCTGGGGCCGGGGTCGGGGCCGGGGTCGCGACCTGCCACAGACACAGCACCACCACGCACGCTGCCGCCAGCAGGCGCGTGACGGCGAAGGCGCTGGTGATACGGCCGCGCCGCTGATTGGAATCGCTCCACTCACGCATAAGGCGCCTTACTAGCAGTCCGACCGCGCCCGAGGGAAGCCCGCGGCGGCGGAGCCGATCGCGCGTGATCTCCCGGCGCGCGCCGGATTACTTGTCGAGCGGATGTTTGAACTTGCGGTCGGGATGACGAATCGTCAGCACCGGGCAACCGGCCTTCTGCACCACGCGCTCGGCCACGCTGCCCATCAGAACGTGGGCCAGGCCGGTGCGGCCGTGGGTGCCGAGCACGATCAGATCGACGCCTTCACTCTGCGCGGTATTGATGATCTCGAGGAACGGCGAGCCGACGCGCAACAGGCTGCGCGCCTTGAGTCCGCCGTCGCGCAGCCGTCCGACGATCTTGTCGAGCTCGCGCTGCGCCAGCAGGCGTTGCTCCTCGGCGATGCGGCTGATGGCGCCGACGTCGACGCCCGCACCGAAGTCGGGGCTCATCATCACCGGCGCCAGCGGCTGGTCGACATGAACCAGGGTGATCTCGGCGCCGAAGCGCCGCGCCAGCTCCTCGGCGTAATCGAGCGCGCGCTCGGAATCCTCCGAGAAATCCGTGGCGGCGAGTATCTTGGCAAAAGTCGGCACGATGCGAACCATACGCTAATCGCGCGCCGGGCGGCAAGTCCCGGCCGGCAAACCGCCGCGGCGCACATCGGCATTTTACCCCCGCGGTACTCGACCACAGCGGTCTGCTCGCACTAATATATGACTGCGGTTGAGAACATGGCGGGCTGGCTCAAGGATTTCGAACGCGCATTCGATGAGTTCTTCGACGACGCCCTGCCGGGGCGCTGGCGGCGCGCTGGCGACTGGCAGGACGCGGTGGTGCGCGATTGCGGCCGCCACTACGAGGTCGAGCTGGCCACGATCGGAGTCGATCCCGAAGGGCTCAGCGTCGAGGTGGTGGGGTACGAAGTGATGGTGCGCGACCGCAACGGGCAGGCGATCGGCAGGTTTGCCTTTCCCGCCCCGATCGACGCCGACGCCGTGCGCGCGCACTGGTCCAATGGCGTGCTGCTGATCGCAGTGCCCAAACGCCAGAGCCGGCGCGTGCCGGTCGAAAGACCCCGTTAGATAGACTGGTTCTCGGCAACCGGGAGCGAATCCATGCCCGAGTCATCGCACAAGAGCGAACCGCTGACCCCTGACTTGAAGCCCGCCGCGCCCGCCGCGCAACTGACGCCCGCCGAGCTGCGCGGCGCCCTGCCGGCCACGCCGGAGGAACTGCTGCGGATGGCGAGCGACGGGATGGCGGCGGACGGCAGCGAGCTGCTCGGCCAGGAACGGGCGCTCGACGCTATCCGTCTGGCGATCGGAATCAACGCGCCCGGCTACAACGTCTTCGTCAGCGGCCTGCGCACGCGCCAGGAGCGCGAAACGATCCTCGCCCAGCTGCGCGAGCGGGCGGCCACGATGCCGACGCCGGGCGACTGGGTCTACGTCAACAACTTCCGTTCGCCCGAAGCGCCGGTGGCGGTCTATCTGAAGGCCGGCGAGGGCGCCAAGCTCCGCGAACAGATGCAGGAGCTGGTCAACTTCGTCATCGAGCAGCTGCCCAAGGCCTTCCGCCGCGAGGACTTCGACCAGGAACGCACGGCGCTGCGCGACAAGTACAACAAGCGCGCCCAGGAGCTCTTCCAGGGGCTTGAAACTCGCGCCCGCGAGCGCGGCTTCGCGATCCAGAGCGCTCCCACCGGCCAGGTGATCTTCATCCCGCTGATCGGCGGCAAGATGCCGGAGTCGCCCGAAGCCCTGGCCCGCGAGCTCGAGGCGCTGCCCGAAGCCGAGCGCGAGCGCCTGAGCAAGGTGCAGACCGAACTGCAGGACGAGCTCGCCAAGCTGCTGATGCGCCAGCAGGAGATGATGCGCGAGCTGGTCGACGACATCCGCGCCATCGAGCGCGCGTTTGCCGCCCGCATGATCACGCCGGCGGTGGCGGCGCTCAAGCAGCAGCTCGATAATCCCGCCGTCCGCTCCTACCTCGACGAGGTGCTGGAGCACATGCTGAGTCATCTCGATCGCTTTCGCGCCCAGCCCGAGGGCCGGCCCGGCGAGATCGCTCCGCCGCGCCCGCCCGGACCGCCCGATGCCGACGGCCGCTTCTTCGAGTACCAGGTCAACGTGCTGGTCGATAACTCGGGCACCAGCGGCGCGCCGGTGATCTGCGAGGATGCCCCCAGCTATCGCAACCTGTTCGGCACCATCGAGCGCTGGATGGATCCGTTCGGCCGCGCCGGCACCAACTTCACCCGCATCATCCCGGGCTCGTTCCTGAAGTCGCACGGCGGTTTCCTGGTGTTCGATCTCGAAGACGCGGTGATCGAGCCGGGCGTATGGAAGACTCTCAAGCGTTCGCTCAAGACCGGGCGCATGACGCTCGAGACACTGGAGCCGTTTCCGTTCTTTGCGATGAGCGGGCTCAAGCCCGAACCGATCGAGATCGCCAACAAGGTCATCGTGATGGGCGGCGGCTACCTCTACAACATGCTCTATTTCTACGACCAGGATTTCGCCGAGCTGTTCAAGGTCAAGGCCGAGATTCGCCCGGTGGTGAATGCCGACAAGCAGGCCGCGGCGCGCTACGTGGCGCGGGTCGCGGCGCTGGCGCAGCGCGAGGGGTTGCCGCCCTTCGACGGCGGCGCGCTGGCGCGAATCGTCGAGTTCGGGATGCGCAAGGCGGGCGATCGCAGCCGCGTGCTGAGCATGATGGAGCCGATCGACGACCTCGCCCGCGAAGCCGCCTACTTTGCGCGCAGCGGCCAGGGCCAGACCGTCACCGCCGCTGAAGTCGAACGGGCGCTCAACGAGCGTATCCTGCGGCTCAACTTTATCGAGGAGGAGATCCGCCGGCTGATCGCCGACGGTACCCTGATCGTCGAGCTCAGCGGCGCGCGGGTCGGCCAGATCAACGGGCTCGCCGTGCTCGACGTCGGCGGCTACGCCTTCGGCCGTCCTTCACGCGTCACCGCGACCGTCGCGCTCGGCCAGGCGGGCGTAATCAATATCGAGCGCGAGGCCCATCTATCGGGCTCGACCCACGACAAGGGCGTGATGATCCTGAGCGGCTTCATGCGCGACCGCTTCGGACGAAACAGTCCGGCTTCGATGACCGCCAGCATCGCCTTCGAGCAATCCTACTCGGGAATCGACGGCGACAGCGCCAGCTCGACCGAACTCTACGCGCTGCTGTCGGCCCTAAGCGGCGTGCCGATCCGCCAGGAGCTGGCCGTCACCGGCTCGGTCGATCAGCACGGCCGGGTCCAGGCGATCGGCGGCGTCAACGAGAAAATCGAAGGCTTCTACCGGGTCTGCAAGGCGACCGGTCTGAGCGGCACGCAAGGGGTGCTCATCCCGCGCCCCAATATCGCCAACCTGATGCTCGATGGCGAAACCGTCGCGGCGGTGCAGCGCGGCGAGTTTCATATCTACCCGATCGATAGCATCGACCAGGGCATCGAGCTGCTGACCGGCGTCAGCGCCGGCGCGATCGGCGAGCCCGGGACGATCAATCATCTGGTCGCCGAGCGCTTTCGTACGATGGCCGAGACGTTGCGCGAGCGTTCGATGCCCGAGACCCGCGTGGTGCACGAGACCGCGGAGCCCGCCGCGCCCCCCAAACCTCCATCGCCACCCGAGCCGCCGCGCTGAACGCCGATGCGGCCGCTCGCCGGGCGCTTGACTCGCGCCGCTTAATTTAACATGAGAAACTTCACCCCGGCCGGCTACGAGACCGTTGCCGGCGACAAAAAGGGTCCACCCGATGTCTGTTGATCTGCGTCTTGAGCCGGGCGAAGCGCCGCTGCTCACCGATTTTTATGAACTCACGATGGCGGCGAGCTACTTCGCGACCGGCTACAACGACACCGCCTGCTTCAGCCTGACCACGCGCCGGTTGCCGCCGCGGCGCGGCTTTCTGCTGGCCGCCGGTCTCGAGCGGCTGCTGGAGGTGCTCGAGGAGTTCCATTTCGAGCCGCACATTATCGATTACCTCGATTCGCTCAAGATCTTCGCCGCCGACTTCCTTGAGTTCCTGGCCCGGCTGCGCTTCACCGGCCAGGTGCGGGCGCTGCGCGAGGGCAGCATCTTCTTTGCCGAGGAGCCGCTCATCGAGGTCCGCGCGCCGCTGATCGAGGCGCAGATTATCGAGACGCTGGCGCTCAATCAGATCGGGATGGCGTCGCTGATCGCCAGCAAGGCGGCGCGCAGCTTCGCGGTCGCCGGCGGCCGCCGGCTGGTCGATTTCGGGCTGCGCCGCAGCCAGGGCGCCGACGCCGGCCTGATCGCCGCGCGCTCCAGCTACCTGGCCGGCTTCCACGGCACCTCCAACGTGCTGGCCGGGATGCGCTACGGAATTCCGGTCTACGGCACGATGGCTCACAGCTACGTGATGGTGCACGATCGCGAGCGCGAGGCCTTCGAGAGCTTCGTCAAGATTTTCCCCAAGCTCAGCACGCTGCTGGTCGACACCTACGATACGGTGCGCGGGGTCGAGAACGCCGCCCGCGTCGCCCGCGAGCTGGCCGAGGCCGGGATCGTGCTGATGGGTATTCGGCTCGATAGCGGCAATCTGCTCGATCTGAGCCGCAAGGCGCGGCGCATCCTCGATCAACACGGGCTCAAGAACGTCTCGATCTTCGCCAGCGGCAATATCGACGAGTACCGGATCAGTGAGCTGGTCAGCGCGGGCGCGCCGATCGACGCCTTCGGGGTCGGCACCGCGATGGTCGTGAGCCAGGACGCGCCGTCGCTCGACGTCGCTTACAAGCTGACCGAGTACGCCGGCAAGCCGCGCCTCAAGACCTCGGAGAACAAGGTCAGCCTGCCGGGCCGCAAGCAGGTCTTTCGCGCCTACAATCGCACCGGCGGCTTTTACGCCGATCTGATCGGCCTCGAGGAGGAGCAGGCCGCCACCGCCGGCGGCGAAATCCGCCCCGCGCCGGCCGAGGTCAAAGCGCTGCTCGAGCCGGTGTTCGCCGACGGCCGCCGCCTCGACCCGCGCCCGGCGCTGGGCGACGCGCGCGAGCGCTTCATGCGCGAGTTCGCGGTACTCGACGCCCGCTACCGGCAGATCGATCAGCCCGACCCCTACCCGGTGCGCCACAGCGCCGCACTCAACGCCCTGCTGATAAGCGAGCGGCTGCGCGCCGAAACCCGCCAGGATTGATTCGAGCCCCGGTCAGTCTCGCAAAAAGATTTGGCCTGACGCTTCGGACGGATCGGGATTCTTCGCGGCGCTCAGAATGACAGCAGCAGCCGTGGTGGTTGTCATTCTGAGCGCAGGCTGCCGGAGCGAAGAATCCCGTCCAACTCGATGACCGGATGAACTTTAGCGGCCGGATGTAACGTCAGTACGAGCGCGGCAGCTTCAACACGTGCTCGCTCAGCGTGTTGAGCACCATCTCCTGCGAGACCGGCGCGATCTTGAGCATCCGCGACTCGCGGAAGAAACGCTCGACGTCATACTCCTGCATGTAGCCGTAGCCGCCCAGCGTCTGCACCGCCCGGTCGCAGGTCTCGAAAGCGGCCTCGGCGGCGAGCAGCTTGGCCATGCTGGCCTCGGCGCCGCACGGCTGGCGGCGGTCGAACAGCCAGGCCGCCTTGAGCATCATCAGCTCGGCGACTTCCAGGCGCGCATGGGCGTCGGCCAGCGGATGCGCGATCGCCTGGTTCTGCCCGATCGGCCGCCCGAAGACGATACGCTCGCCGGCGTAGCGCACCGCCTTGTCGAGCGCGGCACGGCCGATACCGATGCCTTCGGCGGCGGTCAGGATGCGCTCGGGATTGAGGCCGTCGAGCAGGATTCTGAAGCCGCGCCCCTCCTCGCCGACCAGGTCGGTAGCCGGGACTTTGAGGTTGTCGATGAACAACAGGTTGGTATCGACCGCGTGGCGGCCGAGCTTGTGCAGCTCGCGCACTTCGACCGTGGCGCGATCGAGCTCGGCGAAGAACACCGTCATGCCGTCGGTCTTGCGGGCCGCCTGCTCGATGGGCGTGGTGCGCGTCAGCAGCAGCATCCGCTGCGACTCCTGCGCCTTGGTGGTGAAGACCTTGCGGCCGCTGACGATGTAATGGTCGCCGTCGCGGCGGGCGAAGGTCTTGATATGCGTGATGTCGTTGCCGGCGTCGGGTTCGGTGACCGCGAACGAGACGTGAATTTCGCCGCGCGCGACCAGCGGCAGAAAGCGGCGTTTCAAATCTTCGCTGCCGTGCACCACCACCGGCATCAGCCCGAAGATCGAAAGATGGACCGCGCTGGCCGCATTCATCGCACCCGCGTACGCCGCCTCGCGCATCACCAGCGCGGCCTCGACGATCCCCAGCCCGCTGCCGCCGTAAGCTTCGGGAATCGCGACGCCCAGGTAGCCGGCGTCGGCGAAGGCGCGATAGAACTCGTGCGGAAACTCGTGGCGCGAATCCTTGTCGCGCCAGTACGGGTCGGGAAAGCGCTGGCATAACGCGCGCACCCCGGCGACGATCTCCTGCTGGGCCTGGGTCAGATCAAAATCCATAGCTGGAATCTTGCGACTGGACGGCGCCGCTTTCAATCGCCGCGCGGTGCCGGGTAAGGGTGCGGGATCGTTGGACAAAATCGAGACGCACGGTTGGTTCGGAGCAAAACCGGGCGGCAGCGTGCAATCACCGGTCGTCTGTTGTATAAAAAGTCCGCTCAAATCTAAACAAGAGAATTGCTGTATTAATCAGCCTCTACGAGGTAAATAATGTTCGCGACCAAAAACATCCTGATGACTGAAAAGTCCAGCCTGTGGATCGTGCGCGCCGCCGCGTTCCTGGTGGCGCTGATAATCCTCGTGCCGTCGGCGTTTGCACAAAAGAGCAACCTCGTTTTCAAGGGTGAGCTGTTGAACAGCTTCAACGCCCAGTCGTGCACCAGCACGGACTACGCAGATCAGTGTTATCAGAACGGACCGGCGCAAGTTTCGAGCTCTTGCAGTTGCGGGATCTACGACGTCGATCCCGACAAAAAAAGGGAAAAGGCCAGCGGCCCGCTGATCGGTAAGGCGAGCGTCGCCGAGATTGACTTCACCTTCATGGGCGGAAACGAATTTCTCGGTTCGGGACCTGGCCGCTGCCAACCGTTCTTCGCCTCGGCGATGATCACGGGCAGCAAGGACACCGAGCAAATCGATATGGCCGGTACGCTGTGCGCCTCGAACGATCCGAAAAAGCCGAAAATGCCGTTGAGCGGCGGATACGGAATCACCTCTTCGACGCATGGACACCAGGGCTACGGCACGCTGAGCGGTTCGATCAACGCGAACACCGGTGCGATTATGGTGAACTTCAAGGGCCCCGCGAGCTGAGCTGAGCGGAGCGCCGACTTTCATCTCAGCTCGCAGCTCTAGTGGCTGCGAGTTTCCACACCGGACCTACATAGATTTTAACGATCAGGTGTAGCGGCGAAGCTGCGTGCGATGCGTTTGGCGGTCGCGGCGCTTAAATTCGCTCCCCATCAATGCTAAGCAATGGCACACATAAACTGTTCGAAGCGCTCGGAGGCATCTGAATGGTCAGGCAAATGCGGCGTTGGTCCCTAATAATCTGGCTCGTCACCGTGTCCTGTTGGCTGTGCCTGGCGGCGCCGTGCGGAGCCGCGGAAGATTCCATCCCGCCCGGCA
>DATKSL010000012.1:0-236263 GCA_035531675.1 Binataceae bacterium (SeqCode)
TATCGCGCCGAGGTTCATCTGCCGCCGGTCAGCGAGGATGCGGCGCTGAGCGCCGGCGACGCGGCGCACGCCCGCTACCTGGTCGAGAACTATGGCGACGCGGTGGCGCGCGGCTTTGCCCTCGGTGCCGAGATGCATACCGAAAAGGACAGCGCACCGGGCTATAGCGCAGCCGGTCTGCAGGCCGCCTCGGCCAGTGACGTGGCGCAATGGGCGGGCCGCGGCGCGGTGAGCTTTTCCGCCGCGCAGGCGATCGACGGCTGGATCGCGATTCCGTTCCATCGCCTGCCGATTCTGAGCCCGCGCCTCAAGCGCGCCGGCTACGGCCAATACTGCGCCCACGGGAACTGCGCCGCCGCGCTCAACGTCCAGACCGGCAGCGAGCGGCTGCGCCCGATACCAAAGGTTTTCAAAGACCCGGTCCAGTTCCCGGCCGCCGGCTCGACGATCTCGCTTACTCGCGCCGACAACGAATGGCCCAATCCGCTGAGCTCCTGTCCCGGCTACACGATGCCGACCGGGCCGCCGATCACAATCCAGCTTGGCTCCTGGTATCAGCCGAAGATGTCGGGCTTTTCGATCAAGCGCGACGGCGCCGAGATTGCCGCCTGCGGCTTCGACGCCAACAGCTACGTGAATCCCGATCCGGCCGTGCAGCGCACCGGACGCGGCGTGTTGCGCGATTACGGCGCGGTGGTGGTCATTCCGCGCGAGCCGCTGGTCGCCGGCTCGACCTACTCGGTCTCGATTACCGCCGACGGCAAACCGTACGCCTGGTCGTTTAAGGTTGATTGAGGCAAGGTTGATTGGAGAACGGGGCGCCGGTCGCGGGCGCCCGGGTCATTCCGAGAGGCGCCAGGTGGCGGGTTTGCCCTGGTCGGGACCGGTCATGGCATGGCCGCCGTCGACCGGCAGATTCACGCCGGTGATAAACGCTGCCTCCGCGGAGCACAGGAACAGCACCGCGCGCGCGACCTCGTCGGGATCGCCGACCCGGCCGAGCGGATGGTAGTCGGCGCCGATACGATCGGCCTTGGCGCGATCGCCGCCGGTGGCGCGCTCGATCGATGACGACCAGGTCCATCCCGGCGCGACCGAGTTGACGCGAATCTTGTGCGGCGCAAGCTCCATCGCTTCATTGCGCGTGAGCTGCAGAATCGCCGCCTTGCAGGCCGGGTAGAGCGCGCGTCCGGCCTGCCCGAAGCGCGCCGCGATACTGCTCAGGTTGACGATCGCGCCGCCGCCGCGCGCCCGCATCACGGGTACCACCCGGCGGACGAACTGCGCGCCGCTCACCACGTTGACGTTGAAGGCCTGCAGCCACTCGGCGCGGTCGGATTCGAGGCCGTGGTCGAGATAGATGCAGGCGTTGTTGACCAGGAAATCGATGCCGCCGAAACGATCGACCGCGGCCTTGACGCAGGCCGCGACCTGCTCGTCGCTAGTCACGTCGGTGTGATGGAAGAATGCGCGTGGGCCGAGTTCGGCAGCCAGCGTGCGGCCGGCGTCCTGGTTGATATCGCCGATTACGACGCTGGTCTCCGCGCCGTGGAAGTTGCGCGTGATCGCCGCGCCGATACTGGTCGCGCCGCCGGTTATCAGCGCGACCTTGCCCTGCAAACCTCTCATCGGCCGGCCTCCTTCGCGGTCCCGCTACGCTCCGCGCGCATCGCGGGCGAAACCCTCGACCACTTCGGCGGCGGTCTCGATCGAGCCGAGCAGGCTCATGGTGCGCAGCGCCGCTTCATGCAGTTCCGGCACGCCCGACGAGCAGGCGTCGCGCACCACGGTGGTTTGGTAGCCGGCGTCGGAGGCGTAGGTGACCGTATGCTGGACGACGTAGTTGGTCGCGATGCCGGCCACGATCAGCCGATCGGGACTGAACAGATCGACGATTTCCTGCAACTGCGATCCGTAAAAGGCGTTGATACGGCTGTGATTGACGACGAATTCGCCGGGCGCCGGACGCAACTCGTCGAAGAACTGCGCGCCCCAACTGCCATCTTCGCAGGCGCGAATCTTCAAAATGTTCTCCCAGATGGGGCCGTTGACCGTCAGGTCGCGGAAGTCGGGGCGAAACGCGATGCGCACCGAAATTACCGGCACGCCATGGGCGCGCGCGCCGTCGAGCAGGGTTTTCGCCGCCCGGATGAGTCCCGCGCGGCCGCTGTCGCCCGCGGCGACGCCGACCCGAATCTTGCCGTCGGGATGGAGCACTTCGTTCTGATAATGGAGCGCGAGCACGACCGATTTCGCATGCTGAGCCATCGGCTTCCTTTCGATAAGCGCGGACGTTTGCGGCGCGGCGTCTAGATGAACAACTGCAGCGGTTCGTGGACGCCGCCGGCGTTGATCAGATCGACTCGCTTGAGCTTGATTTTGAAGCCGTCGCCGGCCGCCACCAGGGTGAAGGTCGCGACGCCGCCGAAGGTGCGCTGCTCGTCGCGGCGGAACTCGAGCAAATGGAAGCTCGAGCGCACCACGCATTCGCCGCTGGCCGCATCGAAGCGCTCGATCATCACGCCCGACACCACGTGCGAGGTCAGCGAGGGCGGCTCCTGCGAGAAGGCGCGCGGATGGCGCAGGCGATCGATCCGCATCTGCATCAGCACCCGGTCCTCATAGAACAGCGAGGTATGCTCTCCCGGGTCGGCCTGCTCGGGGAACAGGGGCACCCAGTAGAAGCCGTCGTCGGTGAACAGCGCGAGCCATTCATCCCACTTCTTGCTGTCGAGCAGCGCCGCCTCGCGATAGAGGAACTGCTCGATTTCGCGCAGGTCGGGGGTCTGTGAGCTGACAGTTCTGGCGGCAGTCTTCATCCCAGGGTCTCCGCGGTCATGTACTTGCGCCACACGCGCATCTGATTACGCATCGGCATTTCGCTGGTGGCCGGCGCGGTCAGGGCGCCGTTGTTGCGGGTTTCGCGTCCGGCCTCGCGATCGAAGCTGATCCAGTCGGCGCCGTTGACGCCCAAGCCCTCCTGGACGCGGTTGTAGGCCTCGACATCGTCGGGCATCACGATCGAGGAGGGCGAGTTGGTCAGGTTGGTGAAGATCATGGTGCGCCGATAGGTATCGGCCGGCGCGCCCTGCAGGCGGAAGTTGTAGATCTCGACCATGGTGCGATCCACCGCGATCGGACGAATCACCCGCAACTGCTGATAGGCCGACTGCGTCGAGCAGCTCGGATAGATGATCGTGTTGTGGCGGTTGACCGACAGGATCTCGCGCATCCGCGCGTTGCCATGGGCCTTCTCCAGCGCTTCGACGTAGCTGCTCTCGTAGCTTTCGGGATTGAAGAAACCGCCGAGATAACTGTGGCCCCATTCGAAGGCCGTGGTCTCGAGCTTTTCCCACGACGAGTAGGGCAGGCCGTTCTTGTCCATGGTCGGGATCACGTCGGCGGCGTACGAGGTCTGCCCCTCGGCATCCATCCGCGCGATTTCGGTGCGGGCCGCGTCGACCGACGATTCATGGACCACCAGCGCATGCATCGCGTCGTTGAGGTTTTCGAAGAACACCTTCCAGTTGTTGCGCTGCATGACGCGGAACGGACGGCCCGCCACCTCGACCCGGCCGCCCGGCGCGCGATCGACGAAATCATCGAGCGAGGAGGCCACGCCGCCGAGAAAGCTCGTCAGGTCGGGACCCTCGGGCGCGAGGCTCGCGAACACGAACCCGCGATAGCTGTCGCTGCGCGCCGCCCGCGGCATCCAGAACGCCGGGTTCTGCGCGTCGAAGGCAGTATCGTCGTAGCCATGGCGCAGCGGCACCGACAGCACCTGGCCGTCGGTGCGAAAGGTCCAGCCATGATAGCAGCAGCGGAAAAAGCGCGCGTTGCCCGCGCGGTCGCCGACGACTTTGGCGCCGCGATGGCCGCAGCGATTGTAGAGCACGCGAATCGAGCCGTCGGTATGGCGCACCATGATCACGGGCTGGCGGCCGACGATAGTCGTGAAGTAGTCGCCGGGATTGGGAATCTGGCTGTCGTGGCCGATCAAAACCCAGGCGTGGCCGAAGATCCGCTCCATCTCGAGGTCGAAGATCGCCGGATCGACATAGATCGACCGATGAACCCGGGTCGGTTCGACCAGTTTGCCCACTGTCTCCAGGCTAGCTTCGCTCATATTTCACCTCCGCCGGACGCCCGCAGATAATCCTGATTCTTGCGTACCCGGCTTCTCGAAAACAAGGCATCGCGCGCCGGGATGGTGGATCATTTTGGGTTCGAAGTACCAAGGGATGAGGAAGGCCCCGAATTGCTAACTCTCTCCCCCAAAACTGGGGGGGAGGGAGTACGATCGGCGCCTCAGAAACTGGGGGGAGGGAGTCCGAGCGCCGCCTCAGAATGACAAAACGGACGTCCCTAGGTCTCCTCGATCGGCTCTTTGATTATCTCCTCCTCGATCACCCGCTCTTCGGGCGGACGGATGTTGCGGAAGAAGAAGTAGTAGAGCGTGGTATTGAGACCCATCAGCACTGCCGCGATCTCCAGCGGCAGCGACAGCGCGATATGCTGCATCATCACGCCGGCGAAATAAGGGCTTATCGAGCCGGTCGCATTGACCGGGAAATTGGCCAGTCCGGCCGCACTGGCGCGCTCGTCCGGCCGCACCACGCCCATCAGGTAGGACTGGCGCACCGGCAGCCCCAGGGTGTTGAAGATGGTGCGGACGGCGAATACGACGGCCGCCAGTCCGAAGGTCGGCATCACGGCGAGCACGAACAGCAGCACCACCGAAATCGACCTGGTCCAGACCACCGTGCTGACCGCGCCCAGCCGGCGCGCCAGACGGCCGGCCATCAGGTAGGGCAGGGCAGCCGTCAGGTTGATGAAGAAGAACAGCGTGCCGAGGGTGCCGGCGCCGACGCCGTAGCGCCGATAGAACCAGTAGACCACGAATGGCCCGAGCATCCCGACCGCCAGCCCCTGGATCGAACTGGTCACCATGAAGCGCACGATCAAACGCCACGACTCGCGCGAGATCGCCAGGCCGAATGGACGCCGGGGGGCGGGCGGCTGCGGATGACGGCCGTGCGGCCGCGGCTCGGGACGGGCGGGATAGCGATGGGTCTCGCGCACCGGCACGATGACCAGCGCCATCGCGACGCCGATCACCGCGGTCGCCGCGAACAGCACCCGATAGCCTTCGATCACGGTGGTGCCGCCCAACCGATGCATCAGTTGCGGCGCATGGGCGAGCAGCGAGCCGGCTGCGCTCGCGATCACGCCGACGAACGACAGCGCGCCGAAGATCGTGGTGCGCTGATGGTCGGCGGCCTGCTCGGCGATCAGTGCCTGCTCGGCCGGGTAGTACGGTCCCCAGGCGCCGCCGCTGCCGATACCGCCGCCGCGTCCGATGGTGCCCAGCGCAGCGCCCGCCACCAGCACGATAAAGTTGCTCGAGAGCGCGAATACCACGCCGCCCCCGGCCGTCATCAGCGAAATCACGATCAACAGGGTCTTGCGGCCGAAGCGATCGGATAACACGCCGATCGCGGCGACCAGCACCGCGCTGGTCGCGGCCGAGGCCGCGAACAGGATGCCGAGATGCTCGGCGTCGTAGCCCAGGATCGACAGGTAGAGCGGCACGATGATCAGCAGGTAGCCCTGGGCGAGACTTCTCAGCGCGCGCCCCGCCAGCAGATACATCAGGTCGCGGTTGAGCCACCGCGGCCGCCACCAGCTCGGAGCCGGCTGCGGGACGGGCGATGCGTCAGCTTTCAAGTTGAGGCGTCCGAACATGTGGCAGTCGCAGGCGGCGAATGGCGAGCCTTAGTGCGCTCCACCGCCGGCTCCGGTAGGAGACCGTTTGAAGAACACGAACCACGGGATCAGCAGCGCCATCGCGATCGCCAGGATCCGGTAGACGTCGTTGTAGGCCAGCAGCAGCGCCTGCGCCTGGATCGTCGAGTAGATCATGCCGAGACCCTGCTGATGGCCGGCGGTGAGGCCCGGGATGACGTTCATGTGGATACCGCCCGGCACGGTCGGCATCCGCTTCGACATCTGCCACGCATCGAAGACCGAGAAATGCTGTACCAGGTAGCTCTGATGCACCTGCTGGCGCGCGGTCAGCAGATTACTCATCATCGAGATTCCGATCGCGGCGCCGGTATTGCGCATCATATTGTACAGACTCGCGGCGTAGCCCATCCGCTCGCGCGAGACGCACGATACCGCCGCGGCCGACAGCGTCGGCCAGCCCAGCGATCCGCAGCCGAACAACATTACCGGCCACAGGATCGATTGCATGCTGACCTGCAGATCCCACCCCGCCATCAGCCAGGTGGCGTAGGAGGCCAGCATGAAGCCGACGCCCATCAGCGGCCGGGTATCGAAGCCGTAACGCGAGAGTTGCCCGAGCATCAGCATGCACACGGCCGCGGCGAGGCCGCGCGGCAGCACCGCCAGGCCGGCCTTCCACGCTGTGTAGCCGAGCAGCTCCTGCAGGAACAGCGGATTGAGGAGATTGACGCCGTAGAAGGTCGCCACCATCACGCACACGATGGTGACCGCCAGCGTGAACTCGCGATAGCTGAAAATCCGCAGGTCGAGAATCGGCTCCGGGTAGCGCAGCTCATGCCAGATCAGCGTGACCATCGCGGCCGCCGATAAGAAGCTGAAGTAGCAGACCCACGGCGCCGAGAACCAATCGGAACGCTGTCCGCGATCGAGCACGATTTGCAGCAGCCCCAGCGCCGCCATCAGCAGCCCGATTCCGAGCCAGTCGATACGGCCCTGGCCCTTGCGCCTCAGGTACGGCGGATCATGGACGAAGATAAAGACCATGATCGCGGCCAGCGTGCCGATCGGCAGATTGATATAGAAGTTCCAGCGCCAGTTCAGATTGTCGGTGATCCAGCCGCCCAGCGTCGGCCCCAGGATCGGCGCCGTGATTAGCCCCAGCCCCCAGGTCGCCATCGCCATCGCCTGCTCGTTGGGCGGAAAGGTTTCCATCAGGATGGCCTGCGAGGAGGGAATCATGGCGGCGCCCGCGACCCCCTGGATCAGGCGGAAGATAACCATCTGGGTGAGGCTCTGGGAGATCCCGCACAGCGCCGAAGCGGCCACGAAGGCCATCACCGAAAACATGAAGTAGCGCTTGCGGCCGAAGCGCGCCGAGATCCAGCCGGTCATCGGCAGCGTGACGCCGTTGGAGACCAGGTAGCTGGTCAGCACCCAGGTGATCTCGTCGACGCTGGCGCTGAAGCTGCCCTGCATATGGGGCAGCGCGACGTTGATGATCGAGGTGTCGAGGATCTCGAGCGTCGCTCCCAGCATGACCGCGAGCGCGATCAGCCATTTATGCTTGTGCCCGGCATCGGCCGGTGAGGAAGTGGTCAGCGACGGCGCGGCCATTAGTGCGTCGAATATAGCAGACGCGGGCCCCGCGCCTGCACCGGATCGGCGAGTATCAAGCCGCAGAGATTTTCTGTTAACTGATGCGCGGGAGGGACCGCTTCATGGCTTCAGCGGCTCACGTTCAGAGCTCGATCCCGCTGGTCGATATCGCGCCATTCCTCGCTGGCGACCGGGCCGACCAGCAACGGGTGGCCGCGGCGGTCGACCAGGCCTGCCGCGACCTCGGCTTCCTGATCATCACCGGCCACGGCGTGCATCGCGAGACGCTGAGCAACGTGCAGCGCGCCTTCCGTGGATTTTTTGCCCTTCCCGAGAGCGACAAGCACCGCTACGCGGTGACCCCCGATCGCTACCGCGGCTACGTCCCCTGCGCCGCCGAGACCTTTGCCCAATCGCTCGGCCGGGAGACCCCGCCGGACTTGCGCGAGAGTTACGTGGTCGGCCCGGTCGATACGCCGAGCGACGAGTATCACCGCGGGCCGCAGGGCAGCCGTTATTTCACGCCCAATCTATGGCCCGCTGAGCCGGCCACGGTGCGCCCGGCGGCCGCGGAGTTCTATCGCGAACTGGAACGGGTCGCGGGCACGATGATGCGGATTTTCGCGCTGGGACTGGGACTGCCGGAACAGTTCTTCGCCGACAAGATCGACCGCCACATCACCATCCTCGGCGTCATGTACTATCCGCCGGTCGCGCGCCAACCTGAGGCCGGGCAGCTCAGGAGCGGCGAACATACCGATTACGGCAGCCTGACGATGGTCTACACCGACACCGACGCGGGCGGTATCGAGGTGCTGACCCCGGAGCGGCGATGGCTGCGGGTGCCCTACGTGCCCGACGCCTTTATCGTCAACCTGGGCGATCTGATGGCCGAGTGGACCAACGATCGCTGGGTCTCGACGCTCCATCGGGTCGGGCTGCCGGAGCCTCACGAGCTGCACCGGGATCGCCTGTCGGTGATCTTCTTTCATCAGCCGAACTACGACGCGGTCATCGAGTGCCTGCCGACCTGTAGCGGAGCGGGCAATCCGCCGCGCTATTCGCGCACCACCTCGGGGGCCCATCGCGAGGCCAAGATCGAGAAGCATCGCGCGGCGCAGAGCAGCGCCGCCTGAGCGCGGCACGTCGCTCAGTTCGGGACCATCGCCAGCACGCGCGCCGGACTGCCGCTGCCCTGCACGATCTTCAGCGGCGCGGCGATTACGATCGCGCCGCTGGCCGGCAGTTGATCGAGATTGCACAGACTCGCCAGGCCGTACCTGCCCGCGCCGTGCATGATCGCATGGTTGGAGAAGGGCGGATCGAAAGCGCCGGATTGGCCCGCATCGGTGCCGACGGTTTCCACTCCGACGCCTAACACCTCGCGAGCGTTGGCCAGCATCCGCGAGGTTGCGGTCTGCCAGCCCGGCGTATGCGGTCCGTCGTCGGCCATATTCAAGAACGCCGCGCCGCTCTTTTTGCTCCAGTCGGTGCGCAGCAGCACCCACGACGCTGCTGGTATCCGGCCGTGCTCGCGCTCCCATTGGAGGATATGATCCGGCGTCACCAGGAAATCGGGATTCGCCGCCGCCTCGCGCGCGAAGTCGAGCACGCAGGCCGGCCCGACGAAGCGCCGCGGCTCGATCGTGTCGCAGGCGTTGTGCGGCAGATCCTTGCCCGTCACCCAGTGAATCGGCGCGTCGAAGTGGGTGCCGGTATGCTCGCCGATCTTCAGCACGTTCGAATAGGCGTAGGGCGCGCCCGGGTCGTACTGCGAATGAACCTCAATCGACGGCAGCGGGGTTTGCGTGAACTGGGGCGGCAGCGGAATCACCGGCGTAGCAGCCGACAGCGGTTGAGTGAGATCAACGATCCTGACGCGGCCACTGGCCAGCTCGTTGAGCAGCATCGGTAGGGCCTGGGACATCGAAGGATACCTCGCGGTTTTCTATAGCGTGTCGGGCGGTCGGATTGGAAACCGCGGCTGACGGGGCGCAAGCGTCGCGCCCGGTCAATTCGCGGCTGAGAACCGCACCCGACGCGCCGAAATCGACGCCGATCCGAAAATTCCCCATTTAACCCGATTTTTTCTGACTAATCAGTAATAGATGTGTCAAAGCGTGTCATAGCTTGATGCAATTTTATGCTTTATTCCGCCGCGGCCGGGCTTTAGCGCCGACCCCATGTTGACAACTTGTCAACTTCCGTACATTGGTGCTGCGCAGACTTGATTGCGGCGCTGGCGACGGCAGGCCAGCCGGTTCTTCCGGAACGGCCACCGCAGCGAAGCTTGCGCCAAGCACAGGCATTGGCGCGGCGCCCGAGGTGCGGGCGGCGCGGCCGAGGGGGAGTTTTATGCATCGGTTAGTGAAGGTTCTGGTTAGCGCGCTCGAACTGATTTCCGATGAAAAGCACTGGGCCAAGGGAGCGGGGGCGGTGGATGGCAGCGGGGCGCCGGTCAAGACCAGCGACCGGCGCGCGGTCGCGTGGTGCGCGGTCGGCGCCCTGGAGCGTGCCGCGGGCGACGACAACGAGCTGTTCGAGAGCGCCCTGGTGTTCCTGCAAAAGGCCAGTTTACAGCTATTTAGATGCGATCCGGCGGTGATCAATGACCGCACGAATCACGGCGGGCTGGTCGAGCTGTATACCCGGGCGATTCAGCTCGCGAGCCGCGAGCGCCAATACTGGCGGGCCGGACGGACTGCCAGCTCGCGGCGGCGCGCCGCGGGCGACGGCGGCTACGCCCAGGGGCAGCTGCGGCTGGTGGCGACGCTGGCCGACGTGCGCGAGGCGATTTGATCGCGCGCGGGACCGCTGCGGCGCTGCGCGCGACGCCAAGGCCGGCGCCGGCCTCGGCATGCGCGGGAGCGCGCCGGCGCGGCCTGCCAACGGCCGCCCGGCATCGCCCGGTAGTTGACTGGTTGTCACATCGGCGCAACCATGTGCACGGTCGTGGCGAGATGGAGCGAGGCGGAGCGAGGGGGAGCGAGGCGGAGAACGATCGATGGATAGTGAGTACGACGATCTCGCCGAGCACCTGATGACGGCGCTGGTCCTGACCCTGGCGCATGATCTGGCGTTCGAAAGCCGGCGCAAGGGCGTCAGCGGACGCGACTATATCGGCGACGCGGTGGAGCTTATCCTGCAGACCCGGCCGCGAATCCTCGAACTGCTGCGCTGCCGTCGCGCGGCGTCGCGCAGCGTCGCCGGCGTGGCGAGCGACAAGCCCGGCCGCACCGGACTTCCGGAGGGTCGACTTCCGGAGGGTCGACTTCCGGAGGGTCACTGATGAGCCTGGCGCCCGGCGCGCGACCCGACGATGGCGCGCAACTGCAGGGTCTTCGCTGGCCGGCGGGTTTACGGCGCCGCCGCGACTATGCCGGCATCGTCGAAGTCGAGGCGGGCGGGTTCAACCCGATGAACCGCGGCCACCGGTGCGATCGCGGGAAAGGGGCTGCGATTGGAAGCCTGCGGGCCGAGGCCGAGAAAATCCTTGACCCGGATCGCCCCGCGTTCATCGGGCACGCCCGAGGTCATGCGCGACAGGACCTTGGTCAGCCGTGCCATCGGCTCGCCTTCGAGCACCAGCGCCTGCACGCGCACCTCGCCGCCGTCGACGGTTTCGAGATAGGGATAGGCAAAGGGTTCGCCGGCCCTGACGAAACCGGCGGTGAGATAGGAGACGGTGCGATCGACCGGGCCGACCACCATGTAGACCAGCGCGGCGCGCGGCTGCTGACGGTTGGCCGCCACCGCCGCGCCGCACCATACCAGGCTGCCGGCGCCCGGCGCGAGCGACCAGAAGTCGCTCATCTCGATTATCGAGGCGGGCGGCAGATGCGAGAGGTCGGGGCGCGGGCAGGTTTGCGGAAACATCTCGAGGTCGTGCATCGCGAGCCCTGCGATCATCGCCTCGTCGGGCTCGTCCTGATCTTCGTAGAGCGCGAAGAGTTCTCCGAACATGAGCTGAATTCGGGCCAGCTGCGAGCGCGACTTCTCCTTGAACTTCATGCCCACGCTGGCGCGGGCGCAGGCCAGCCGATCGCCGAAAATCCTTCGCTGATCAGGTGTGTCTAAAGCGCGAAGTTCCATTCGAAGTATCTCCCTCAGTAGGTTCGTGTGAGTTCATGGGACCAGAAGTAAGCTGCAGTAAAAGACAGTGGCGAGACGGAGGCGCACGTATACATCGCGGGTGGGGGGCGCCCGAAAATTGGCAAGACTTGACCGTTGGCGAGCGCTCGCTGACTAGCACATGCACAGCCCGGCAATTTATTTTCGTTGCTGTAACGAAAAGTCCATCGGGATTGACGGAAAGTCAAGAGAAACGTAACTGGAAGTCATTGCCCGGCGCAAGAAACTTCCCCGGGCCGGGCCGGCAGCGCGGGGGCTTGCTAGCTTTCTGTCAAGAGTATTAGACTGCCAGTCAGTTCGAGGGCGAGGGGGACCGAAACTTGGGGGCACGTAGACGCTCCATATTTGATTCCTTACTGAGCGAAATCCTGGATGCCGAGCAGGACCGGCCGGTTAGTGGACCGATCCGTCCCGAGCAGACCGCCGCCGAAATCAAAGCGCTTACGAAGCTCGACTACGCCGAGGGCTTGCGCCGCTGCCTCAACCACCAAGAGGTTGCCGAGATAGTCAGCATCGCCCGCAAACAGGTGTGGCCGCGGCTCAACGATCAGGCCATGGAGCTGCTGTCGCCGGCCGAGTTCGCCCGCCGATGGTCGCCGCTCGGGGTCGATTTCAAGACCGCCGACTGGACCTGGCCCGAAGGGCTGGCGCTGCTCGGAGTTTACCTGCGCAAGACCCGGGGCGTCCTCAAACGCCCGGTGATCTGCATCAATACCGCGCATCATCCGCTGATGGTCGGAGTCTCGTTCGACCACGAGATGGGACATCATCTGACCGCGCAGATTTTCGACTCCAAGGACGACGCTCAATTCCTCCAGTACACCGGCTACGCCGCTCATCTGAGCGACCCGGCGGAGCTGGCGGCTGACGTGATGGTAACCCTGGCCGGGTATCCGCAGCGACAAGCGCGCCGGCTGTTCGCGAGCGCCGGCAAGGAACCGGGCGCCAGGAAAGGGCAAGCCACCGCCTCTGCTCTTGAGCAGGCGGTCGCCTATATCGCGAAGCGTTACGGTCTGGATTTCAGTGCGGAATTTGCAACCGAGAAGAAGCTTCAGTGTCTGGCGGCGTTGATCCACTACACGAGGTTGAGGCAAGCCCTGCTCGACGAATACGACATATGAAACAGACCAAATCGCTCGGAAAGATGCTGAAGGAACGCCGCATCAAGCTGGGGCTGACGCAGCGCGTGCTGGCCGAACAGGTCGGTATCAAGGCCAGCCACGTGGCCTATATCGAGAGCGGACGGCGCCGGCCGTCGCTGCCGCTGATGGAACGGATGGCGACGGTGCTGGACCTCGACCGTCGCGAACTGTTCGTGCTCGCGCATCCCGAGGCCAAGGGCATGATCGACAGCGGTGCGCCGCCGTCGAGGCCGGAAGCGCCGCCCTCGACCGGCGACGCCTGGCAACAGTTTGTCAACGATCGCTCGTTGCTGGCGCGCTACAACGTTACCCAGCGCGAGTTGAAGGCGCTCAAACAGCTGAGCCTGTTAGGCTACGTGCTGACCTCGCGTGAATTCCTGGCCATCCTCAGCCTGATTCGCACCGCTCCGTAATCACCGCTTGGGGCACTCCTGCGACCGGCGCGGCGGCTCGACTGGTGGCCGCCGCTGGCGCGTAGCCCCGCTCTCGTCGCCGTAACCGCGGCGCGCTCATAAGCTTACATATCCGCGCTGTCCGACCGCCTCGCCACCCGCGCCGCCGGCCCTTTTCCCGCTCCGCAACAGCGCGCTTCGACAATCCGGCACCCGCGTCAGGAACCGCTTGGGGAGCCGATACCCGGGCTGCTCCTATGATTGTCTTTCTGTCACAACCTGATTGACTGAAAGACAACATGCTGCGAAAATTGCTCATGTGAACGGATATGAAACGCAAGCGCGGTTTGAGTGCCGTTGACGGGCGCTTGCCGGAGCGATGTAAGCGTATGGGTAATCAACTGCTGCTCAGTGAAGAGTATCTCCGTTTGATGACCGATGATGCGAGCGAGGCCGAACAGACGCAGGCCGCGCTGGCCTCGATCGTACGCGCCTCAGCCGACGCGATTATCAGCCTGTCGAGCAACGGCCGGGTGACGAGCTGGAGCCCGGGCGCCGAGCGCCTGTACGGTATCGGCGCCGTCCAGATGCTGGGTCGCGCGCCGGCGGTTTTTTTCCGCGAAGATATTTTTCTGCGCGACGGATGCCGCCGCGATCCGGTGGCGCAAGACGGTGACAGCGTGCGGCGCTACGAGGCGCGCCATTTCAGAAGCAACGGCACGGCGCTCGAGGTGGCGGTGGCGCTCTCGCCGATCCGGGATTGCGATGACGCGATGGTGGGCGTGGTCGCGGTGATAAGCGATCTCAGCGAACGCAAACGGGCCGCCCTCGAGCTGACCAGGGCGCAGGCGGCGGCGCAGGAGGCGGCGCGGCTCAAGGCGGCGATCCTCTCGAACATCAGTCACGAGATTCGCACCCCGCTCAACATCATCCTGGGCTACGCCGAGGTCATCAACGATTATTTTGCCGGCCAGGGCGATGCGAGCCAGAGCGACGCGCTCGACGCGATCATGCGTGCCGGCGACCGCCTGTGCACCACGATTCAGGAGGTGCTGGATATCTCGAAGATCGAGGCGGGGCACTTCGAGACCCGGCCGGTGCGAATCGAACTCGATCGGCTGCTGGGCAAGCAGCTCCCGGAATTGGCCGCCGCGGCGCGCCGCAAGGGGCTCGAATTCGAGTGCCTCATCGAGCGGCCCGGCGTGGCGGTGATGTTCGACGAGTACTGCCTGACGCGCGCGCTGGCGACGCTCGTCGACAACGCCATCAAGTTCACGCCGCGCGGCAAGGTGAGCGCGCGGCTCTACGTCGATAGTCACGGCAGCCTGTGCCTGGAGGTCCGTGATTCGGGAATCGGTATCGCCCCGCGCCATCTGGCACGGCTGTTCGAGCCGTTTTCGCAGGAGCAGGCCGGCTCCGATCGCGGTTTCGAGGGCATGGGACTGGGGTTGTCGTTATGCCGCCGCTACCTCGAATTGAACGGTGCGCTGGTCTCGGTCGAAAGCACCGAGGGCGCGGGCAGTGCTTTCACGATCCGGTTCCGCAGCTACGAGCAGGCGCTGCGCGTCCGTCCGGCTGCGGCCGCCAGCGCCGGGCCGACGCCGCGACGCGCCTGGCTGGCGCAGTTCTCCTACTAGGTCCGGTCGGCCGCCCATTTGCTCCCCTTCGGCCGACGATGATAAGCGTCGGATGCGGCCCGGTCGGCCCGCTTTGCAGGGGGCTCGTCGCCCGCGCGCGAAGCGTGTAAGAATCGAGTTGCAGCCGGATCGAAGGAGGAACCCATCGATGCCCACGATCACCGATCGCTCGACCAAAGGCCCGCTGCTCGACATCAGCCGCCTGGGCCATGGCACCCTCGAAAGCGTCGACCTGGCGAAAACGCGCCGCTTTTACGAAGAGGTGCTGGGCTTCGATGTCGTCCAGACCAGCCCGATCTCGCTCCTGATCCGCAAGGGCTACGACCATACCTATGCGGTGGTCGAGACTGGTCGGGAAGCGCAGCAGCAGGAGCTGCTCAATCACAATGGCCTCGAGGTCGAGGGTAACGAGGCGGTCGATCGCTGCTACGAGCAGTTGATGCAGGTCAAGGACGAGTACGGTATCCGCAAGCTCCAGCGGCCGCACAAGCAGCACGGCAACTACGCCTTCTATTTCATGGACCTCGACGGCAACTGGTGGGAAATCGTCTCGGTCGGGCCGGGCGGCTACGCTGACGCGTTTCGCGATCGCAGCTACGATCTCACCGGTCGCCACGACGTCGAGATCCCGAAATCGACCCACGTCAACGACCCCGAGGTCCGGGCCCGGCTGTCGCGCGACAACGCCTGAGCGCGCCACCCGTCGTTTGTACCTCTCGCTCCGTCCCGGTGGGTCAAGCTTCGCCGCTTCTCGGCGCTTGGCCGGTCAGCCGGCGCTGCCTCCTCCGGACACATTCGCGATACATCGAGCGGTCTCTTGCGGCCCGCTTTTTGGCAGATCGGGAGCGATTAGCTTTGGTCATCAAAGATTATCTAAGCTAAGCTTGATTGGTCCGATGATTGCTCTTATCCGGGTAGTAAATCGCTAGCCGGAGGAAAATAAATGCATTTTAGCGAGGCAATTCAGCAAGCTCGCAGGCCGCTCGAAAAATACGGCCTTATCACGGCGGGTGCGGGACTGGTGCTGGCGGTCCTGTCGCGGACTTCCGGCCTCGAAGGGCTGGGGGTGTTTATGTTGCTCGGCGGCCTAATCGCGGCGGGAGTCGGCTCGGCCGGCGCCTGGATAGATCGGCAAAAATCGGTAATGTGAGACCCGCCGGCCGATAGGCGCGAGGGCGAGGTCTTCGTCGCTGCTGCGAAAAAACCGGGATTCTTCGCTCCGCAGACTGCGCTCAGAATGACAGGAGAGCCTTGTCATTCTGAGCGCAGCGGGGAACCCCGACGATTGCCGGCGTTCACTTCAGCTCGGCGTGGTCGGCGGCGATCGGATGATCCTCGGGCACGACCTGGGTGACGAAGGCGGTCGCGCAGCCGGGGCAGCAATACTGGCGGAACACCACCTTGGCATCGATATAGCGCCAGGGCTCGGCCGAAACCTGCGGCCCGGCTTCCTCGGGCTTGCCCTCGACCATCGCGAGCCGGCGCTCATAGTCCTCGCCGCCGTGCGAAATCTCGTAGCCGCAATGGCGGCAGGCGAGCACGCGACGGCCGTCGCGCACGCTCTCGGTCAGATTGTCGTTCCATCGCACGGCGCCGTTGTGATCGTGCGCCGCTGATAAAGCGGCGCCGGTTGCCGGATGCGGCCGGCCGGCGCGGGTGCGGCGGCGATCGCGAATCGCCTCGCGCAGGCGCCCGGTCTCCTCGCGATCGATCTTCAGATCCTCGCTCAGTGCCACGCCGTAGATCGCGCGGGCGGTGGCGGGTGAGACCTTGAACTCGGCGACGTCGTTCTGCACCCGCTCGGGCTCGCGCAGTATCGGGTCGCCATAACCGCCGCCCGCCTGCCAGAACAGAAAGTAGGTATCCTTAACTCCGAGATAGGTTTCCTTCTCGGGCGGCTCGTACTCGACGTCGCCCGCGATCTCCGACAATTCCGCGGGCATCACGCCGCTGCGCATCAGCTCCTGCGCGTTCGAATCGCGGATCGTGACGTCGAGCTGGGTATTGCCGGGATAGCCGCCGTGGATGCCGACGTTCATGCTGACCGCCTTGCCCGAGCCCGACAGTATCAGGCTCATCGGCGTCTCGGTGCGCCACGGGATGACGCAGACCGATGCGCCGAGTCCGCCGCGGTAGCGGCCGGGGCCGCCGGAATCGGTCTCCTCGCGCCGCCACAGGTAGAGAAACGGCGCCATGAACTCGGCCATCTCGACGTCCGGCATCCGCCCCATCACGATCGTCATGCTGCCGCCGGTGTCGACGCCGTCGGAATCGGTGCGCGCGCCGAGTCCGCCCGCCATCGGATCCATCAGCATCGTGACGAACGGATGCTGATACTGATCGATCCCCGACAGCGCGGCCAGTGACCAGGTCCCGACGCATACCGCGATGCCGTTTTTGCGCTGCTCGGGATTGGCGTCGACCATCTTGGACAGGCACTCGACCACCGCGTTCATGGTCGCCCATGACGAGGCGACCGAGCCCTTGGAGACGCCGCCCGGGAAGATGACGTTGTTGAGCGTGCCTTCCTCGCTGACGATATCGAAGCATCGCAGCAGGCCGCCGGCGGAGTAGGGCATGTCGCCGCATAGCACCGGCAGCGTGCCCATCAGCACCGAGGCGTAGAGCGTGCTGTGGGTGCAGTGGATGATGCCCTCGGTTTGCGGGTCGGTGCCATGGAAGTCGAAGGTCAGATGGTCGCCGCGCTTGGTCATGTGGCAGGCGATCTTGTAGAGGCCGCGGTCGCCCTCGCGCGCCGATTCCTGGTAGGCGACTGCGTGCCATCCGCCGTCGGGCAGCGCGCGCAGCTTGGCGCGCACCCGCTGCTCGGTATCGTTCATCATCCGCTTCATCACCGCCTTGACGGTGTCGGCGCCGTACTTGCGGAGCAGCGTGTGGAGTCGTTCCTCGGCCAGGTTGAGCGCGCCGACCTGCGCGCGCAGATCGAGCGCGACCAGGCGTGGAATACGCGAGCGGCGCAGATAGAGATCCTCGATATCGCGCTGGATACGATGGTGGCGCACGATCTTGACCGGCGGCGTCGGCAGCGATTCCCAGAAGACGCTGGTCGCCCTGGGCGTCCAACTGCCGGGCGAGACGCCGCCGAGATCGAGCTGATGGGAAACCGCCGCGGTCCAGCCGAACAGCTTGCCCTCCCAGAACACCGGCGCGAACACCGCGACGTCGTTCTGATGCATCCCGCCGCCGACCCACGGGTCGTTGCACAGGAACATGTCGCCGTCCTCGAGGCCGGGGTTTTCGGCGCGGTTCTCGAGCGTCCACTTGGCGGCGCGATCGAGCGCGACCGCCAGTCCGACGTTGTAGGGGCCGAGTTGCGCGATATCGCCGACCTCGTCCATGATCGCGAAGTTGAAGTCGTTGGCGTCGGTCACCACGATCGAGCCGGACATGCGCTTGAGCGCCTCGCCCATCTCGAGCGTCGACATCCACAGCCGATGGCGGATGACCTCGTAGCTGAGCGGATCGACGGAATCGACCAGCTCGTCGGCGACTTCATGGAGGGCGACGAACTCGGCGGCCTTGCGGCGGATAATCGCGCCGGGATTACCTTTGTAGGCGAAAATCTCGGAGCCCGGAATGATGGTCGGCATGATCGGAAACCTCGTCAATCAGCGGCTTGGTTGGATGGATCAGAACCGCCCGCAGGCGGACCGATCGCTCCGCGCGCCGAAACTTCCAGACCATGCCCGGATAGTCAAGCGCGGGCACGATCGTGGCGGCGTCCGCCGCGGCCGAATCAACTACCGTGGTCCCGTTCAAAAGCATGGGCAACTACTGTCATAAGTGGAACCGATGATAACTGCGGGCGGCGTGCTGCGATTTTGCGTCATCGGCGCCGGCGACGCGGCGAGAGCTAGCGCGTGGCGGACTTCGGCGCTGGCGCGCGCGAAATCGGTCTCGAAGCGCGGCTCGTGCATCAGCACGTTGTCGATTACCGAGCCGCAAATCCGTCCGGCTGCGAGATCGGTCGGGTAGTGGACCCCGGCGATCACGCGGTTTTCCGCGAAGCGATCGGCGCGAGCAAAAATTGCGGCGCTCTTTTCGGGCACCATCGCGGCCAGCAGAATCGCGGTCTCATAAGCGAAGGTCGCGTGACCGCTCGGATAGGAGTTATAGCCGTTCATGTTGCCGACCAGCGGCGTGATCTCGTGATCGGCGACGTGCGGGCGCGGCCGGTCGAAATACTTCTTGGCGGGAGCGATCGCGTGCTCGCCCGCGGCGGTTACGCGCGCAAAGAAAGTCGTCATGAAGGGGAGGTTTTGGGGCTTGAATCGCGGCCCCATCACGTCGGCGAAGCGGAACACGGACAGCTGCGCGTCGGCTCGTGCGCTTTCGATTTCGGTAAGCGTGCGATGGCGCTGCGCCTCCAGCACGCATTGCAGGTCGGCCCGGCCCCGAGCCGAAGCGGGCGCGGGCGGCGGCGCCAGGATGTGGATCAGATCAACCTGGGCGGGACTCAGATGATAATCCGCCGCGGCGGAGGCTCCAGCCAGGGTCACAATCGCGATCAGCGCAGCAATCAATGCCGAAATTGATCGACTCATGTCGAACCTCCTGCAAATGACAACGCACAACTATAATTGGTCGGCGCAGCCTGCCGAGCGCAACCGGGAGTTTTTGACTGACAGCGGAGGCGATTATACTCGCCCATCGGTCAAGGAGTGACGCATGGACAAATCAGATCGTAGCGACGCGGCCGCCGGTGACCTGCGGGATTTTCTCCACCTGCTCGAACGCGAGGGCGAGCTGCGGCGGGTGAGCGCCGAGGTCGACTGGCGCTTCGAGATGGGCGCGATGAGCCGCATGGTCTGCGAGCAGGCCGGGCCGGCGCCATGGTTCGAGAACGTCAAGGACTATCCCGATCAGTCGGTCGCGGCGGTGCTGTTCGGGCCCGGGCATGCGGCGCCGCTGGCGCGGATCGCACTGACGCTCGGCCTCGACAAGCGCACGCCGACGCTCGAAGTGATCGAAGAGCTGCGCCGCCGCTTCCAGCAGCCCCGCCAACCGACGCTGGTCAGCGCCGAGCGGGCGGCGTGCAAGGAGGTCGTCCTGCAGGGCGACGATCTCAGCCTGCTCAAGTTTCCGGTGCCGTGGATCAAAGAGATCGACGGCGGCCGCTATATCGGGAGCTGGGATATCGTCATCACGCGCGACCCCGAAACCAACTGGGTCAACTGGGGCACCTATCGCTGCCAGCTCAAGGACGATCGCAGCTACGCCGTACTGCTGCTGCCGCAGGGCCAGCATGGCGGCGCGATTCTGCGCAAGTACGAACGGCGCGGCGAGCCGATGCCGATCGCGCTGGTGATCGGCGCCGAACCGGCCTGCCATCTGGCGGCCAGCGCACCGCTCGAACACGGCGTCAGCGAGCGCGAGGTTGCCGGCGGCATCCGCGGCCGCGCGATCGAGCTGGTGAAATGCGAGACCATCGATCTTGAAGTGCCGGCCAGCGCCGAGATCGTGATCGAAGGCGAAGTGATTCCGGGCGAGCGCGTCGAGGAGGGGCCGTTCGGCGAGTACACCGGCCATGCCACCGGTCAGGGCAACGCGCCGCTGGTGCGCGTCAAATGCATCACGCATCGTCGCAACCCGATCTTCACGATGGCCAACATGGGCAAGTTGCACGACGACAGCGCCTGCTGCGTCACCGTGATGAGCGCGGCGGTGGCGAAGAACCGGCTCGAGGCGCACGGCCTGCCGGTGCGCGCGATCTACTATTACATCCCGGAAATCCCGGTCATCTCGCTGACCCCGCGGCCGGGCCTGAAGAAACAGATCGTCGCGACGCTGCTCGGCGGCGAGCGGATGATCACCTCGGGTATCGTGTTCGTCGATGAGGACGTCGATCCGAGCCGGCTCGAAGACGTGTGGTGGGCGATCACGACCCGGATGCATCCCGAGAGCTACGACCTGATACGCGGCGTGCCGGTCAACTGGCTCCATCCGTGGCTGCGGCCCGAGGATCGGGCGCGGCGCGAGACCAGCCTGTGGATCATGGACGCCACCATCCCGCATGAGTGGACACCCGAGTATCGCGCGCGGCACGCGGGGCCGGCCGATTACGTGCATTCGTGGTCGGAGGGGACGCGGGCGACGGTGGCGCGGCGCTGGAAGGATTATGGCTACGGCGACATCTGACGGACCATCGATGCTGAGCGACGGTCCGTGCGACGCGCCGGTCGCGTTGATTCTGGCTCACGGAGCGGGCGCGCCGATGGACTCGCGGTTCATGAATATCGTGGCGCGGGGAATCGCCGCGGCTCCAGCGCTGGCGCAACATCTCGGGTCGCAGTAAAAGAGGCTCATCGATTATTGCGCGCGGCGCGCGCCAGGGAGAACGATTCCGATGGGCAAGGGACATCAGGACAAAGTTGCGGTGATCAGCGGCGCAGCCTCCGGGCTGGGCGAAGCGTTCGCGATGCGCCTGGCCGACGACGGCGTCAAGATCGTCGCGGTCGATCTCAAGCCGGCCGACAAGGCGCTCGCGCATGCCAAGGCGGCCGGCCGCGAGGCGCTCGGCGTACGCTGCGATATCACCGTCCCCGAACAGGTCGAAGCGCTCGCCAAGCAGGTCCAGGAGCGGTTCGGCCGCTGCGACATCCTGGTCAACAACGCCGGCATCTATCCGATGAAATACTTCGAGCAGATGAGCTTCGCCGACTGGCGACAAGTGATGGCGGTGAATCTCGACGCGATGTTCCTGCTCGCCAGTGCTTTCGTGCCCGGGATGCAACAGCGGCGATGGGGCCGGATCGTCAACCTCTCCTCGAACACTTTCGGGATGGTGGTCGAAGGACTGGTCCACTACGTGGCGAGCAAGGGCGGCGTGATCGGCTTTACGCGCGCGCTGGCCACCGAGATGGGTCCCTATGGAATCACGGTCAACGCGATTTGCCCGAGCCTGACGCGCACTCCCGGCACGCTCTCCAATCCGCTGCCCGGCGAAATCACCACGCAGCAGTTCTTCGACGCGGTCGCGAGCCTGCAGGCGATCAAGCGCGTCGAGGAGCCGGCGGACCTGGTGGGCGCGGTCTCGTTCCTGACCAGCGACGATTGCGCGTTTATCACCGGTCAGACGTTGTACGTCGATGGCGGGCTGGTGCGCGGCGCGTGAGGCGATCGATCAGTTGAGGCGCGCCATCACGCGGCCGGTTTCGCTGGTATCGTAGGCGCACAGCGCGGCGAGTTCGCGTCCCAGGCGCTGCGAATTGAGCGCCTCCATCATGGTGCGGACCGGCGCCGAGGCCATCGCGCGCTCCGGAATCACCAGGTCGTAGCGCTCCTCGCGCAGCGCCACGAAGCCGAGTCCGTAGGCCTCCGCCGCGACTCTGATCGTCACGCCGCAGTCGGCCTCGCGCGCGGCGACCGCGGCTGCGACTTCCAGATGGCCGCGCAACTCGCGGCCGTAGCCGGCGATACGGCGGGCTTCAAGGCCGAGTTCGGCCAGCGCCTCATCGAGGGCCATGCGGGCGCCGGCCCCTTGTTCGCGGTTCACGATCCTGAGACCGCGGCGCGCCAAGTCCTGCCATCCGCGGAGCTTCAGCGGATTTCCGGGCGCGGTCGCGAGTCCCAGCTCCCAGCGCGCGAAATTCACCAGCACGACTTTGCGCCCCGCGCCGAGTCGCAGCGCCGGCGAATCGTTGTAGACGCCGCTGCGCGGATCGCGCAGATGAACGCCGGCCACGTGCACGCGGCCCTGCAGCACCGCCGCCAACGCGGCCCGGCTCGAGCGCGTGAGCGCCACGATAGTTATCGGCGCGCGCTGACGCCGCAGCCAGTCCGAGAGAATCGCGACCGCCGGATCGCAGCCCGCGATCATCAGCGTCGCGTCGATCTCTTCGGACGTGCGCAGCGCCTCGACCGCGACCCGCCGCCCGCCCGCCTCGTGCAGCACGCCGGAGGCGGGTGCGATCCTGAGATCGACCGGCGGTTGATTGCGCGCCACCAGTCGTCCGCCGATCCGCGCCAGCACGACCTGGCTGCCGGCGCGGGCGGTGGCCTCGTCGACCCAGGTGGCGGCGAGCGGTCCGCTCTCGGGCGTCCCGAACAGGCGCTCGACCGTCGCGCCGAGTTCGCGCGCGATCTTCAGCGCCACCTGCACGCCCGGCTGGTAAAGTCCGGTTTCGATCGCGTTGAGCGCCTGGCGCGAGATGCCGGCGCGCTTGGCGAGCTCGCTCTGGCTGAGATCGCGGCCAATCCTGAGCTGCCTGAGATCGGGCTTATCCTCACCCATCTTTTGGCTCATTTTTTGGCTCATCGTTTGCCATAATACTTGACAATGCTACGTTACAATGGCATCAAGGCGGTCCGATGAAAAGCTCCTGCGGGAAGCTCCCTGAAATCATCTATCGCATGGTCGGCCGTACCGCGATGGCGCTCTCGATCGGGCTGCGGTGCTGATGCGGGCCTTCGGATGTTCCGGCCGCGACTTATGGGGATTGACCCTGGTCCTGCTGGCGATGGCTCTGGCAGCGGGCAGCGCTCGGGCTGCGACGCCACTGGAGGTCGCCTACGCGGGTTCGATGGGCGCGTTGATGGAGCGCGGCGTCGGCCCCGCGATCGCGCAGCGCATGGCTGCCGAGTTGCGCGGCCGGGCGCAGGGCTCGACCGGGCTCGCCCATCTGATCATCGCCGGCAGTATCCGCCCCGATGTTTTTATCGCGATCACGCCGGGACCGATGCGCACCGTTCTCAGAGCCGGCAAGGCGGCGCGCGCGATGCCGATTGCGCGCACCGAGATGGTGCTCGCGTATAGTCCCAGGAGCCGCTTCGCAACCCAGTTCGCGGCCACCGACGGCCGGCCGTGGTGGCGAATCCTCGAGCAACCGGGGCTGCGTTTCGGCCGCACGGATCCGGAGGTCGATCCGCAAGGACTCAACACCATCTTCATGCTGCAACTGGCGGAAAGCTATTATCATCAGGCGCGGTTGGCGGATAAAATCCTGGGGCCGCAGCTCAATCCGCGGCAGATTTTTCAGGAACCTGAAGTGATGGCCCGCCTGCAAGCCGGACAGCTCGACGCCAGTGCCGCCTACAAGACCCAGCCCGCCGCGATGGGTCTGCCGTTCGTCACGCTGCCGCGCGAAATCAATCTCGGCGATGCGGCGCTGGCCAACGAGTATCGCGCGGCGACCGTGAACATCAACGGCAAGCCGCGCCATCCGTCCCCGCTGGTGTTTTATGCCGCCGTGCTGCGCGATGCGCCGCAACCGAAGCTGGCTGCCCGCTTTGTCGCCTGGCTGACCAGCGCCGAGGCGCGCGAAATCATGGCGCGCTACCATTACGACGGCCCGGGCGACGCCCGGCCGCTGACCCGGTAAGCCGATGCGCTCGGTATGGCTGGGCCGCGCGGCGCTGCTGGTCTTCACGCTGGCGCTGCTCTATCCACTGGCGGGGCTGTTCGCTCCGGTCGGCGCATGGCAATGGGATGGCGGTGTTCACGGCTCGACCGCGGCCGCGGTCAGGGTGTCATTGTCGCTCACGGGGCTGGCGATGCTGATCGATATCGTGGTTGGCACGCCGGTCGCGCTCTACCTTGCGCGCCACGCCGGCCGCGATCGGATGGTGTGGGAGGCGGCCATCCTGGTCTCGATCCTGATGCCGCCGCTGGCGCTCGGAATCCTGTTGTCGCTCGCCTTCGGTCCGCAGAATTCCTTCGGCGCCTGGCTGCTGCGCCTCGGCGTCCTGACCAGCAACAGCGCGTTGGCGTTCACCGCGACCCAGGTCTACGTCAGCATCGGCTACTACATCGTGGCGGCGCGCGCGGCGCTGGCCGCAGTGCCGTTCGATCTCGAACGAATCGCCGCGCTGCTGGGACTGGACCCGTGGCAGGTCTTCCGGCGCGTTACTTTCCCGCTGGCGCGGCTTGGCCTGGCGGCCGCTTTCAGCCTGGCCTGGGTGCGGGCGCTCGGCGAGTTCGGCGCAGTGCTGGTGACGGCGTACTATCCGAGCGGGATGCCGGTGCAGATCTGGGTGAATCTGCAGGATGCGGGGATGCCGGCGGTGATGCCGCTGCTGGTGATTTTCATTCTAACTGCGCTGCCGCTGCCGTGGGTGTTTCACCTGCTGGCCCAGACCAGGTCGGCCAATGCTTGAGGCGCGCATCGTAAAGCGTCGGCGCCCGTTCGCCGTCGAGGTGGAGTTGCGGCTCGAACGCGGCGGTCGGCTGGGGTTGTTCGGCGCTTCGGGCGCGGGCAAGAGCACGGTGCTCTCATGTATCGCCGGGCTGGAGCAGCCGGACGAGGGCGAAGTGCGGTTCGGCGGCCAGCGATTATATCCGCCCAATTTGCCGCTCCATCGCCGACCGCTCGCCTACCTGACGCAGAACGATCTGCTGTTCCCGCATCTGACGGTTGGGGAGAATGTTTGCTTCGGGCTCGGCAACGGTGATCGCGAGGCGGCGCAGGCGTGGGTGGGAGAGCTTAGTGAGAGGCTCGGGCTGGCGGCGCTGTGGAACGAACGCGCGCGCGAGGTCTCCGGCGGACAGGCGCGGCGCGTGGCGCTGGCGCGGATGCTGGCGCGACGCCCGCCGCTGGTGCTGCTGGATGAACCGTTTGGCGCGCTCGATCTGCCGACCCTCAACGATCTGGCCGATGCGATCTTGCAATGGCAGCGGAAACTCGGCTTCACGATGGTGGCGGTCGACCATCGCGCGGAAATTCTCGGCCGGCTCTGCGAGCAGGGCGCGGTCATCGAATCAGGCCATATCATTCAGCAGGGTGCCTGGCCGGATCTCGTCCGATCCCCGGCGACCGAGTTGACGGCACGTCTGCTCGGCGCCTAATTCGACGCTATTCTGCATAATTCAAAGCTATTCGTTGCTAGCCTCAAGTCGCCGTAGCCAAAGCGCGCCGCCGACGTATAACAAGTTGGGGGAATTTGCTTTTTTCGGGGAGGATGAGGCTGTGCAGCACATTGGACCGTTTTTCGTGGATGAGAGCGCCGACGGAATCAACATCGGTATCCCGAGTGGCGAAGACGTGGTTCTGAGCGCCCGGGAAGCGCGCCGCATCGCCGAGGTTCTCGAATCGGCCGGCACCGTGACGATTCGCAATATACAGGTGCAAGCCGGGTTGGATGCCGAAATTCGCATCGGCCGCTACAGCCATCACCTGCAGCGGATGCTCGTAGCGCAGTTGGCGCGCGCCTTGAGATCCCAGGGCGGCAGCGCTTCCTGAGCCATCGCGCCGGGTTCTAATTTTCGCGCCGGACGCCGCATCGACGATCCGCCGGGCGCTCGCGCGAGCCGGACACGCTTGCGCCGACGCCGCTCCGCCCGCCATCGCACATCGCGATTGCGCGCCGTTGCGCTGCGTTTGACGGCGCGCGCGGTTTATCCCGATACTGTCCGGGCAACGCGACGGCCTCACCGAGGTCATTGGAGATTGCGAGATTTCGGAGCTTGGGAGATTTCTGCGATGGCGAATGAACTACTGTTGATCGGCAGCATCCCGTTCGAAACGCCGGAAGAGGTCTTTCGCAATTGGGGCAGCGCGCTCGGCCGTTACCTGCCCGCGATGCCCGACGGCGAGGTTGGCGATCGCTCGTGGTGGATCGATGGGATCGCCAACAAGGTCTTCAACGGCCATCCCCAGATCGAGACCCTCAGCCGGCCCGCTGACGATCCGGGCGGCGTCGAGCAGTGGCGGCCGCGCAATCTCGACGATCAATGGGGCTTTCGCGTCAAGCCGGGCGTCGCTGAGGTCAAGTTCGGCGATCCCGGGTGGCGTCTCGGATTTGCCAAGGACGCCGTCAATTCGTACTTCATCTTCAAGTCGCTCAAGCAGGAGGGCGCGATTCCGGCCAACCTGCGCTTCCAGGTTTCGGTCCCCTCGGTGAACAGCAATATCGAGGTGCACTTTCGCCATCCCGAGGATTACCCACGGATCAAACCCGGCTACGAGGCGGCGCTATGCGCCGAGGTCGCGAAGATTTGCGAAAAGATTCCGCCCAAGGACCTGACGATCCAGTATGACTTCGCGGCCGAGATAATCGATCTTGAGAAAGGCTTGCCGTGGGTTGAAAAGGGCGGCGTGCTCGAGCGCCACGTGCCGCAGATTCGCAATCTCTCCGCCGCGGTGCATCCCGACGCGATGCTGGGTCTCCATCTCTGCTACGGGACGCTGGGCGGCTGGCCGATGGTGATGGGGAAGGACATGGCCCCGGGCGTCAGGTTTGCTAACGCGCTGGTGGCCGAAGCGAAGCGCCGCATCGACTTCGTCCACATCCCGACGCTCGATCGGACCGAGGATGAGTTCTACGCGCCGCTCAAGGATCTCAAGGCCGGCAGTGCGCGGGTCTACCTCGGGATGATCCACAACATGGGCGATATGGCGCGTTTCAGGAAGCGGATGGAAGCGGCGAAAAGGCAGCTGGCGGATTTCGGCGTCGCGGCGCCGTGCGGCTATGGGCGTGAAAATCCGGCCAACTTGCCCGCGCGCCTGAAGGAGCATCTCGCGGCGGTCGAAATTCTGCAGCAGCTCTCGAAGGGTCACTGACCGACTAATTGATCGACCGACCGAACGAAAATTGTTCGGGACCTGAAAGGCTGCCCGAGATTGCCGAGATCGTGACGATCGGGGTCGGATTAGCGCTGGTCTTGAGCTGCGCCGGCGAAAACTCGACCAGCGTATTGTTGCCGAAGTTCGAGGCCCACAAATTGTGCTTGTGATCGAAGCCCAGTCCTACCGGAGTATTCAGGCTCCCGCCGATGATCACCGCGGGAGTCGGGCTGCCCGAGGTCTTTAGCGCGGAGTGCGGGAATTCGACTATTGTATCGGCGTACGCGTTCGCCACCCACAGATTCTGTTTGCTGTCGAATGCGAGTCCGGTGCAGCTGTCGAGGCTTCCCGACCCATCATCGGATATAATCACCGCCGGCGTCAGAGCACCGCCCTTACGCAGCCCCTTTTTGGCGAACTTCTCGATCTGGTCGCTCCCGTCGTTCGAGATCCAGAGGTTGCCGTTGGCATCGAAGGCCATATTTCGAGCGCCGTTCAGATACGGTGAAGAGATCGTCACCGCCGGCGTCAGATCGCCTCCGCTTTTGAGTTGCTTGCGCGAAAATCTGAAAATCTCGCCGGCGTTGAGGTCGCTGACCCAGAGATTGCCGCCGCGATCGAAATCGGCCAACGGGGTTGAGAACACGGACGAGGTGATGGTGACCACTGGCGCAGGGTCAGGGACGGACCCGAGCTGCTTGAGTTGTTTGGCTGAGAACTCGGTAATCGCCGGCGTAGCAGCATTTACCACCCACATATTGCCCGCCGGGTCGAATACCAGGTTCACGGGGAAGTCCAGCGCACTGCTCGAGTTGGTGAGCGCGGGAACCGGGGAACCGCTGGCGGCGCGCTGCGCCGCGGTATATTCCACGATCGTTCCATTCAACTTATTCGGGACCCATAATCCGCGCTTATCAACTTTCGGACCGGCGGCGCTCACGCTTGCGGCCTGCGCCACGAGCAAGACGCCAATGGCGATCAGGAGCCGGAGCGCCCAATCGCGAAAACCGCGAGCGATGCAATCGAGACGAGTCCGAGTGTTGATTTCGAAACGGGTGCTCATTGGTCAATTCCTTCGGAACGTGGGATTGCTCAGTCGCTCCCCAATTGCTGCCGTGTAATCCTTGAGCTGTTCGAGGCGCAATCGCTTCAGGCGGCGCGGGTGACTGTATCACGATATTTTCCCGACAACAGGGTGCCGGCGTGCGGCACGATCGCATCGAGCCCGAGGCGCTGAAGCATCTGCCAGGCCGTGCAGACCGCGGCCGAGATCACCGGCAGTCCGCATTCGCGCTCGACCAGCGGGACGGCGGCTAGCGACGGCATCTGCACGCAGGCTGACAGCACCAGCGCGTCGACATTTTTCAGCTTGAGCCGCCGGTGGATGTCGACAAGTTTCAGCGGATCCTGCGCCGCGACTTCGAGATTGTCGGCGATTTCCAGCGCTATCCAGTCGGTGACCGCGATGCCCTCGCTTTCGATATAGTCGACCACCAGCTTGGTGAGCGGCTTCATGTACGGCGCAACGATCGCGATGCGTTTCGCGCCGAGCGCCCGCAGACCGTCGATCAGCGCTCCCGCGCTGGTCACCACCGGCGCCGGCGCGCCGTTGTCGACGGTGCGTTGATGAAGCCGGCTTTCGGAGACCCGATGATAGCCGTGGCCCATGCTCATGATCGCCACCAGGCAGGCGTAGCCGAGCACGTCGACCCGCGCATCGGAGAGTTCCGTCGCGCAGCGCTCGGACTCGGCGTCCATCGCCTCGAGTTCCTGCTTGACCACGCGTCGCATCCGCATCCGGCTGGAATGAAAGGTGAAGCGCTCCGGCGCGATCGTTTCGCGCGCCCGCAGCATCGCCGGAATCTCGGTCTCCATCGTGACGTTCGAGCTCGGCACGATCTGGCCGATACGGAAGTTCAGTTTGGCCATGGTTCAAGACTCGGAACCCATCTTGCGAGCCAGGGAACTATTGCGCAAGTCGGATCGTCATTCTGAACGGAGCCTGCGCAGTGAAGAATCCCGGGACTCTTCGCCGCGCTCAGAATCACAGCATGGGCAGAGCTTCGCTAATGGACGACGCTTGCCTCCGGGGCGGCCGGCTGCGGCCGCTCCTGAAACTCGGGCATCACCTTGGTCGCGAACAGCTCAATTTCGCGCTTCATGTCGTCGCGCGACAGATAACCCTGATCGCTGAGCCACAGGAAGTACTCGGGATTGAGTGTCTCCTGGATGTCGGCGAGGCGGCGGCGCACGTCGTCAACCGTCCCCATCACGGTCATCTTGTGCTCGACCAGCGGCTCGGGGGTCGCCGGAATGTTGGGATCGACCTTGGAGTGGAAATGCTTGAAGACGAAGTACGAGCCTTCGCGCCACATGCGGCGCGCTTCCTCCTGCGACTTCGCAATATAGATGAACTGGCACGTGCCCATGCTTTCGCCCAGCTTGAGCGAGCGCCCGGCCTTGGCGGCCTCTTCCTGGTAGGCGCGGAATGATTTGAGCGTGAGGTCGGGAAACGGTTGGAAGACCATCGGCACCACGCCCTGGCGCGCGTCCCATCGGATGGTCTTCTCGCTGGCCGTGAAAGCCTGCAGCACAGGCGGGTGCGGCTTCTGATAGGGCTTGGGCACCGCGGACAGTTTGCGCAGTTGATCGCCCACCACCTCGCCGGGTGCGCCATAGCGCTTGGTCGCTTCGTGCGGCGCCCAGAAGTGGCCCTCGGCCGGAAACGGCACCTGGTAATATTTGCCCTTGAATGAAAAGGGCTCGTCCTTCCACGCCAGCTTGACGACCTCGAACAGTTCCTCGAAGACCTCGCGATTATGCTCGTCGGCTTCGGGTCCGACGAAGCCCGGCGTCACTCCATAATGCTGCCCGAGCACGTTGACCCAGCGCGGGAAGACGCCGCGCGCCAGGCCGCATACCGCGCGTCCCTTGCTCATCTGATCGGCCCAGGCGACGTCGAGCGCGAGCCGAATCGGATCCCAGGTCGGCAACACAAAGCCCAACGGTCCGATCTTGATGCGCTTGGTATTGAGCAGCAGGCGAATGAGATGCGGAGTGGGAGTCGCGCCGGCCTCGCATCCTTCGGTATAGAAATGATGCTCCGAGAAGGTCACCACGTCGAAGCCCACATCCTCGCACAGCTGCGTCATCTCGAGCATCTCATCGAGCAGTTGCTGAGTCTTGTCGGTGCGATGAGCGATCGGACGCAGGCGCTCGCGTTCTTCCGGGGTGGCCGGATAGGCGGGAATCAGATGGAGCACGAATTTCATGGATTCGACCTCCGCGCGGACAGCGCTTCTCGATGGTCCAGTAGCAACATTGCCCGCAACTCTCAAGCCGCCGATGCGGCCCCGCCGTCGCGCTTGCGGCCCGGCCCGCGCCGGTGTGAGATTGGTCGGCGCGTGCTATGGTGCCGCCTTCGGAGCGGGAGAATTGGCAGCGCTTGCGAGGTGCAGGATGAGACTGGTGATCGATCGCGTCGAGCGGGCCTTCGAGGGCCTTTCGTTCGCAGACGTGGGACCCTATGAGAAGCTGACCGGGCGGGTGTTTGCCGAGGCCGACCCGGCGCATCGGCTCAACGCCCCGGTCGTCAATCTCGACCGCGCGCCGAGGAACGCCGCCGGACGGGTCGAGTACTGGTTCGATTTCTGCCTGCTGCGGCCGGCCGATCTGCGCAAGGGGAATCGGCGGCTGCTCTATGACGTTATCAATCGCGGCGGGAAAATCGCTCTCAACGATTTCAACAGCGCGCCGCGCGCGAATAATCCCACCACCGCCGCTGACGCGGGCAACGGCTACCTGATGCGCCGCGGATACTCGATTCTGTGGAGTGCGTGGCAAGGCGAGGTAGTGGCGGGCGAAGAGCGGATGCTGGCCGGCTTCCCGGTGGCGAGCGACCACGGCGCGCCGATCGTCGGAATCAATCGCGACGAGTTTCTGTTCGAGGCGGCGGCGGGTGCGATGCGCGCGACGCTCAGCTATCCCGCGAATTCGCTCGACCAGCGCGAGGCGACGCTCACCGTCCGCCAGCGCGAGGCGGACGCGCGGGTGGCGGTGGCGGCCGATCGCTGGCGTTACGTGACGGCCAACCAGATCGAAATCACGCCGTCACCGGGTTTCGACGCCGGCGCGATCTACGAGTTCATCTATCCGGCGCGCGATCCGATCGTGATGGGCCTGGGGCTGGTGGAGATCCGCGACCTGATCGCGTTCATGCGCCACGAAGCGGCGGACGAGCAGGGCACGCCTAATCCGATTAATCTCGACGGCCGGCCGGCGGCCGATTACGCGCTGGTCTACGGGCGCTCGCAATCGGGACGCCTGCTGCGCGACTTCCTGTGGCAGGGCTTCAACCAGGACTTGCAGGGACGCAGGGTTTTCGACGGCATGTATATCGCCGCTGCCGGATCGCGCAAAAGCTTTATCAATGCCGCTTTCGGGCAAGCGCCGCGTTTTCAGCGTCAGCACGAAGACCACAGCTTTCCCGGCGATCAGTTTCCCTTCAGCTACGCGACCCTGACCGATCCAGTGAGCGGTAAGACCGACGGCATCCTGGCCCGTGCCCTTGCCACCAACACCTGTCCGAAGATCTTTCATACTGATTCAAGCAGCGAGTTCTGGCAGGGGCGGGCGTCGATGGTGGTAACCGACGGGCGTGGCGCCGATGTCGCGCTGCCCGATGAGGTCCGCCTGTTCCTGTTTTCGAGCACTCAGCACGCCGGACCCGATCCGGCCACCGCGGGCTCGCTGTGCCAGTATCCGCTGAATCCGACCAGCTACAGCCCGGCGCATCGCGCCCTGCTGGTGGCGCTCGATGAATGGGTGAGCAAAGAGGTCGCGCCGCCGGCCAGCCGCTTTCCGCGGGTCGGCGACGGGACGCTGATGGAAGCGAAAGCGGGCTTTCCGAAAATCCCCGGGCTCCGCTACGAGGGGTTGATCAACGAACTGTCCGAGATGGATTACAGCGCGCAGCCGCCGCGGCCGATTCCCGGCCGTCGCTATCTCGTGATGGTGCCCAAGGTCGACCGGGACGGTAACGAAATTGCCGGGATACGATTGCCCGATCTCGCCGCGCCGCGCGGCACGCATACTGGATGGAACCTGCGGCGCGCCGGATTCGCCGAAGGCGAGCTGGCGAATATCTTCGGTTCTTACTTTCCGTTCGCCGCCACCAAAGCTGAGCGCGAGGCCGCCGCCGATCCGCGGCCGTCGCTTGCCGAGCGCTACCCGACCGATCGCGACTATCTCGAGGCGGTCGCCCGCGCGGCGTCCGATCTGCAGAACGCAAGGTTACTGTTGGCCGAGGATGTCGAGCGATACCTGGAACGTGCGAAGCGGCCTGGCTCGGCCTGAACCGTCCTGAGGCTGGGCTGACCGGCGCGGCAACGCGCCATAGCGTCCGCGTTCGGCCTCACTACCTGCCACGTCGAAGCCATACCCATGATGCTGTTCGTTTCGCAAAACATGCTCGAGGACCTGGGGCTCGTGCTGTGCGTCGCCGCCGCGACCACCGTGTTGTTCCGGGCCATCCGCCAGCCGGTGGTGGTCGGCTACCTGGTGGCCGGGATGATCGTGGGACCGCACGTACCGATTCCGCTGCTGGCCGACAGTGGGCGGATCCATATGCTCTCCGAGTTGGGTGTGATCCTGCTGATGTTCGCGCTCGGACTCGAGTTCAGCCTGCGCAAACTGTTGCGGCTCGGTCCGACCGCCGGCTTCGTCACCGCCTTGCAGGTCGGCCTGATGATCTGGCTCGGCTTCGTCATTGGGCGGGCGCTGGGATGGAGCAAGCTGGAGAGTATCTTCACCGGCGCGCTGCTCTCGATCTCGAGCACCACTATCGTCGCCAAAGCTTACGACGAGCGGCCGCCCGAGGCCGGGGTACGAGACCTGGTTTTCAGCGTGCTGCTGGCCGAGGATCTGACCGCCGTGATGCTGCTGGCGGTCCTGACGGCGCTGGCTTCCGGAGCGGGACTCTCGACGGCCATGATGGGCCGCACAGTGGGGCGGTTGGTGCTCTTTCTGATCGGCATGGTCGGCGGCGGGATGCTAATCGTGCCGGCGGCGATGCGGCGTATCGTGCGACTTGGGCAGGCCGAGACCACGCTTATCGCCAGCATCGGCATCTGCTTCGCCTTCGCGGTCATGGCCGAGCGCGCCGGCTACTCGGTGGCGCTCGGGGCGTTTTTGGCGGGCTCGCTGGTGGCGGAGTCGGGCGCGGTCGAATCGATCGGCGATCTGGTGGTGCCGGTGCGCGACCTGTTCGCGGCGGTATTCTTCGTCTCGGTCGGGATGATGATCGAGCCGCAGCAGATCGCCGCACACTGGCTTGCGCTGGCGGTGCTGGTGGCGGCCGTGCTGGGCGGCAAGTTAGTCGGCGTCACGGTCGCTGCACTGCTCTCCGGCAGTCCGCTTAAGACCGCCGTGCAGGCCGGGATGAGCCTGATGCAGATCGGCGAATTCTCATTCATCATCGCGGGCGTAGGCATTGAGACCCACGCCACTCGCGAGTTTCTTTACACTCTGGCGGTGGCGGTCTCCGCAATCACCACCTTTACGACCCCGTTCATGATTCGCGCTTCCGCACCGTGCGCGGAGTTCCTTGCGCGCCATCTGCCGGGACGGCTGCGGTCGATGCAGACGATCTACGATGGGCTGATGGAGCGCACGCGCGGGGCGCGGTTTCCGCGGGGCTCGCTCGGACGGGCGGTCGCGATGCTGGTGACCGGCGCGGTCGCGGTGGCTGCGATCCTGATCGTGAACGAACAGGATCCGTTCGACTTGACCAGTGCGGCCGCGCGGATGCTCGGCGTCAGCTACTTCAACGCCGGTCTGATGGTCGACCTGGGCGCGCTTATCGTCTGCGTTCCGTTTGCGGCCTCGATGTTCATCGCCGCGGGCCGGTTGGCGCATGCGATGGCACGCCGGGCGATCCCGGCGGACGCTGGCGAAGCCGCGGCAACTATCGAGGCGGTCACCGGCGTGTTGCAGGCAACGCTGCTGCTGGTGGTGGTGATGCCGATGCTGGCGCTGGTGCAGCCGTTCGTAGCGCCGCTGGAAGGGATCGGTGCGCTGGTGATCGGCGTGATGCTGTTGCTGATCGTGATCTGGCGGGCGGCACGCAAGTTCCAGCGAAGCCTGGGAAAGCTCAGCACGCTGCTGAGCGGCGGGCCGTCCGTGGCCGGCGAAATCAAGCAATAGTCAATTGCGCGTGGTCGGGCGCCGGCGAAACCGACCGCATCGCGGTGTTGTCCTGCCCGCCTGAACATGCAAGCTTCTAGAGAGCTGGTTTCAATGACTATTTGTCAACGTATACTAAGAATTGGAGAGCCCTTTTAATCGGATATTCGCGATGTCACATCATGCTGCTTCCAAAGCTCTGAGCCGTTTCACCGTGCTGGATCTCACCCGCGTGCGTTCCGGACCGACCGCAGTGCGCCAGCTCGCCGACTGGGGCGCGAACGTGATTAAGATCGAGCTGCCCGAAGAGCTCGACGAGCGCGAGGGCATGGGCGGGCCGCGACACGGGTCCGATTTTCAGAACCTGCATCGCAACAAGCGCAGTATCACCCTCAATCTGAAGGCGCCGCGCGGACGCGAGCTGCTGCTGAAGATGGCGGCGAAGGCCGACGTAGTGGTCGAGAACTTCCGGCCCGGCGTCAAGCAGCGGCTCGGAATCGACTATCCCGCGTTCAAGGCGGTGAATCGCCGCATCATCCTGGCCAGCATCTCCGGCTTCGGCCAGGACGGGCCGTATCGCGATCGTCCGGGCTTCGATCAGATCGCGCAGGGGATGGGCGGTCTGATGTCGGTGACCGGCCTGCCCGGGCAGGGACCGGTGCGAGCGGGGATTCCGCTGGCGGATCTCACGGCAGGAATTTTCTGCGCTTATGGAATTCTGGTGGCGTTACTCGAGCGCGAGCAATCGGGTGAAGGACAATGGTTGCATACCTCATTGTTGCAGGCGCAAGTGTTCATGCTCGATTTCCAGGCCGCTCGCTGGCTGGTCGAGCGCGAGGTTGCCGGACAGGCAGGGAATAATCATCCGACCAGTATTCCGACCGGCGTCTTTCCGACCGCCGATGGGCATATCAATATCGCAGCGAGCGGACAGAAAATCTGGACCAAGCTGGTCGATGTCCTGGGCGCGCCGGAGCTGCTCACTCATCCCGACTATGATACCGGGGCCAAGCGTTCGGCCAATCGCGAAGCTCTCAATCGGGAACTGAGCGAGCGGCTGCGCGCCCGCACCAGCGACGAATGGGTTGAGACCCTGAACGCGGCCGGGGTGCCGTGCGGTCCAATTTATTCGATCGATCAGACCTTCAACGATCCGCAGGTAAAGCATCTGGCTATGGCCCAGGCGGTCGAATCGCGTGCGCTGGGCAGAATCGAGCTGGTCGGTCAGCCAATTACGCTGTCGCGCACGCCCAGCGCGCTGGTTGAGCCACCGCCCGAACGCGGCGAGCATATCGACGAGGTGCTTTTCGAATTCGGTCTCAACCAGAGCGAGATCGACTCACTGCGTCGCGACAAAATAGTCTGAGATTCGGCTAGATACGCCTAGTCTGGTGGTTTCAGATCGTCCGATTATCGAAGCATAATATCGATAGCCATTTACAGTGAGCGAATTCGAGGTTAATTTCGCAGTTATCCGGGTCAGACCGCGGATGAATTGAAACGGGACGGAAGCTAGTCGGTGTATATCTGCGAGCTCACAATTTATTTGCGGTGTTGTAAAGGGAAATCTCACGTGATAATGGTTATCGATTCTCAGTGACAATCACGTTCGCCGGGAGAAGGATATCGTAAGATGCCACGTACTTCACGAAATAATTTCGATTCCGCCCTTGGGCAGCTACAGAAGCAGGCCCGCGCCCTGCTCGTCGGTCTGCACAACGAAATTCGCGCGACCGAAAGCGAACTCGGCCGCTTGCGCAAGGAGGAATCGAAGCTTTCGTCCCTTGCCGGTCAGGCTCGCGATAGCGCAGCCGCCGCGACGCCCGGCCGAAGCCGAAAGGGCGGGCGGATAAATTGGACCGAGGTACTGGAGCACATGCCGAAGCAGTTCAAGGCGGCGGACGTGCGCGCTGTGCGCGGCTTGAAGGGCAAGCGCTCATCGGAGATCTTCGCCGCCATCACACGCTGGATCGACGCGGGTACCGTAAAGCGGCGCGACCGCGGAGTTTACGAACGCGTGAAAGCGTAGCGCTTTCAGAATCGTCGTGCCGGGTTGCCAGTTCGACGCGCGCGCGGTTGTGCGAAGACCATCAGGACTGCGACATCGATCCGGCGATTCGATCTGGTTAAGGGTACGGCTCGGAAACGATTCGCGATGATTCAGCGGAGCGACCCCGATGCCCTTCGCAAATGTAAACGGGATCGAACTTTACTACGAGGAGCATGGCGAAGGCCCGGCGCTGATATTCGCGCATGGCGCCGGCGGCAACCATCTGAGCTGGTGGCAGCAGGTGGTGGCGTTTGCGAAGCAGTTCAGATGCGTCACCTTTGACCATCGAGGATTCGGTTTTTCGCGCGAGACACCGCACGGCCCCGGACCGAAGGCTTTCGCTGATGACCTGCGCGGGCTGCTGGATCACCTGAAAATCGATCGCGCGGCGCTGGTGTCGCAATCCATGGGTGGATGGACGTCGTTGGGGTTTGCAGTCGCGGCCCCTGAGCGCGTCAGTGCGCTGGCGCTGTGCGATACGATGGCGGGCGTGGACGATCCCGAAGTGGTGGAGGAGATGAAGCTCCACGGCGCGCCCAAGGGCGGGCTCGCGCAGGTTTTGACTCGCGTTTACGCCGAGGACTATCCGCAGCGCGAGCCGGCCAAGGCTTTTCTCTATCGTCAGATTTCGTCACTTAATTTGCACGTCCCTCCCGACCTCGTCCCGGCCATGATGAACTTGAGGCATCGGGTCGACGCGCTACTTGAGAAGCGAGTACCGACGATGATCCTGGTCGGCGAGCAGGATGCGCTGACGACGCCGCGGTTGATGGAAGTCATCGCGCGCCGTATCCCGCATGCGCGATTCATCAAGGTCCCCGGCGCCGGGCACTCGGTCTATTTCGAGAAGCCTGAGCAGTTCAATCGCGCGCTGGCGGATTTCCTGCGCGACGCCGGCGCCGCGAACCGCTAAGATTTGTTCTTCGACCGCAGTCGCGCTCGTGGTCGAACCTGAAGAGCGCTCAGGGCACCGCCGACGGCGGCTCCCAACCTTTCATTCTGCATCGCCGCGCTGTGGCAATTTGCATTGCCGGCATCACTTTCCTCCGATAAGACGGCGCTTTTAACGAAGACCTTTCCGGGTATGGTTCCTGCTCCGTTCGAGTTGACCATGCTCGATACGGTCCTCATCGCCGCCACGCTTGTATTCTTTGCGATCGCGCTTGCCTACGTCTGGGGGTGCACAAAGTTATGACGCCCTGGGAATTGATCATGGGTTCGATAGTAGCTTTCGCACTGACTGCCTATCTCGTCTACGCCATGCTGCGCCCCGAGAAGTTCTAGGAGGCCCCGTGTTCAGCAACGCGCTGGTTCAAGTGGGATTGTTCGCAGTCCTGGTCACCGCGGCGAGCGTGCCGATGGGACTCTACATGGCGCGGGTTTTCGCGGGTGAGAAAACCTTTCTCGATCCGATACTTAAGCCGCTGGAGCGTGTCATCTATCGGCTTTGCGGCGTCTATCCCGAGCGTGAACAGAGCTGGGTCGAGTATGCAGTTGCGATGCTGGTGTTCAGCGCGATCGGGATGCTGATGCTCTACGGGCTAGAGCGCTTGCAGGGGCTGCTGCCGCTCAATCCGCAGAAGTTTGGAGGGGTGGCGCCGGCGCTCGCGTTCAACACCGCGGCCAGCTTCACTACCAATACTAATTGGCAGGCTTACGCCGGCGAGTTGACGATGAGCTATCTCACGCAAATGGCCGGCCTCGCGTTCCATAACTTTGTCTCGGCGGCGGCCGGAATCGCAGTTGCAATCGCCGTGATTCGCGGCTTCGTCCGGCGCAGCGCGCAGACGCTGGGAAACTTCTGGGTCGATTTGACCCGCACCATCCTGTGGATTTTCTTGCCGTTGTGCATCGTCGGCGCATTGGCGCTGGTCTGGCAGGGAGTGCCGGATAACCTCAGTGCTTATACCCAGGTCAAGACGATCGAGGGCGCGAGCCAGACCATCGCGCAGGGGCCGCTCGCGTCGCAGGAAATAATCAAGGAGCTGGGTACCAATGGCGGCGGTTTCATGAACGCCAACTCGTCGCATCCGTACGAGAACCCGACGCCGCTCAGCAGCCTGATCGAATTGTTCGCGATCTTCATTATCAGCGCCGGTCTCACTCACACCTTCGGTGAGATGGCGGGCAACCGGCGGCAGGGATGGGCGCTGTTCGCGACCATGGGCATCCTGTTCCTGGCCGGCGCCGGGTCGGCAATCTGGGCCGAGCAGCGAGGGAATCCGCAGTTCGCGGCGATGGGAATCAAGCAACCGGCGAGCGCCACGCAAAGTGGCGGCAACATGGAAGGCAAGGAGGTGCGGTTCGGAATCATCGATTCGGCGCTGTGGGCGACGGTCACCACCGATACCTCGTGCGGCGCCGTGAACTCGATGCTCGACAGCTATACGCCGCTCGGCGGCCTGGTGCCGCTGGTCAATATGCAGATCGGCGAGATCGTATTCGGCGGCGTCGGCTCGGGGCTCTATGGGATGCTGGTGATGGCGGTGCTGTCGGTATTCATCGCGGGCCTGATGGTGGGGCGGACGCCGGAGTACCTGGGCAAGAAGATCGAGGGGCGTGAAATGAAGCTCGCGATGCTCTTCATCCTGATCTTCCCGGCGGTGATTCTGCTGCCGGCGGGCGTCGCGGTGGTGAGCAAGGCCGGACTCGCTGGCATCACAAATCCCGGTCCGCACGGCTTTTCGCAAATCCTCTACGCTTACACGGAGGCGTCGGCGAACAACGGTTCCGCGTTCGCCGGCCTCAATGCCAACACGCTTTTCTACAACTCGACGATGGCCTTCGTGATGTTGTTCGGCCGCTTCATGATGAAGGTGCCGGTGCTGGCGCTGGCCGGCTCGCTGGTCGGCAAGAAGGCGGTGCCGCCAAGCGCCGGCACCTTTCCGACCGACGGCGCGACCTTCGTGATGCTGCTGATCGGTGTGATTCTAATCGTCGCCGCCCTGACGTTCTTCCCGGCCGATGCGCTGGGACCGATCGTCGAGCATCTGATGATGATGCGCGGCAAGCTGTTCTAGGAAAGAGTGGGGTAGATTCAATGGCCGAGCGCAAAGCGACGGCGCTGTGGGACGCCACGATCGTCAAGGGCGCGCTGCTCGACTCGTTGTACAAGTTCGACCCGCGGGTTCAGGCGAGAAACCCCGTCATGTTCGTGGTTGAGGTGACCGCGCTGGCGGTCACGATAATTCTCGGCCGTGACGTGCTCGGCGGACGCACCGCGCAGGCGACCTTCGAGCTGCAGATCGCAATCTGGCTGTGGTTTACCGTCGGCTTCGCCAATTTTGCCGAAGCGATGGCGGAGGGGCGCGGCAAGGCCCAGGCCGACAACCTGCGCCGGACCCGTATCGAGACCCAGGCCCGGCAGCTCAGGGACAACCGCGAGATCATGGTGCCGGCGACCTCGCTGCGTCGCGACGATATCGTGCTGGTGAAGGCGGGCGAGGTAATTCCCGGTGACGGCGAAGTGATCGAGGGCGTCGCGGCCGTCAACGAGGCCGCGATCACCGGCGAGTCGGCGCCGGTGATTCGGGAAAGCGGCGGGGATCGCAGCGCGGTGACCGGCGGCACCACCGTCATCTCGGACTGGATCAAGGTGCGGATCACGGCGAATCCGGGCGAAACTTTTCTCGACCGGATGATCGCGCTGGTCGAGGGCGCGCAGCGCCAGCGAACGCCGAACGAGATCGCGCTCAGCATCCTGCTCGCCGGCCTGACCATCATCTTCATGCTGGTGTGCGTGAGCCTCTACCCGTTTGCGCTCTACGGCGGCATTCGGCTGTCGATGCCGGTGTTGGTCGCGCTGCTGGTATGCCTGATACCGACCACGATCGGCGGTTTGCTGTCGGCGATCGGGATCGCCGGGATGGATCGGCTGGTGCAGCACAACGTGCTGGCGATGTCGGGGCGCGCGGTCGAGGCCGCCGGCGACGTCGACACGCTGCTGCTCGACAAGACCGGCACCATCACGCTTGGCAACCGGATGGCGACCGAGTTCATTCCCGTGCTCGACGTGCGCATTGAAGAGTTGGCCGACGCAGCGCAGCTCGCTTCGCTGGCGGACGAAACCCCGGAGGGGCGCTCGATCGTGGTGCTGGCCAAGAACGAATACAACCTGCGCGGGCGTGAGCTGGCCGAACACGACGCCCACTTTATCGCGTTCTCGGCCGTGACACGGATGAGCGGGGTCGATATCGGCGCGCGCAAGATCCGCAAGGGCGCAGCCGATCAGATTGTCAGGTTTGCGCGGGAAAGCGGCGCCGCCGTGCCGGAGGAGCTTGCGGGTATCGTCGAACGGATTTCCCGCAGCGGCGGAACCCCGCTGGTGGTCGCCGACGAGACGCGGATTTTCGGCGTGATCCATCTCAAGGACATCATCAAGGAGGGTATCCGGGAGCGCTTTGCCCGCTTGCGCGCGATGGGCATGCGGACCGTGATGATCACCGGCGACAATCCGCTGACCGCCGCGGCCATCGCGCACGAATCGGGGGTCGACGACTTTCGCGCCGAGGCGACGCCGGAGACCAAGCTGCGCCTGATCCGCGAGGAGCAGGCGCAGGGCAAGCTGGTGGCGATGATCGGCGACGGCACCAACGACGCGCCGGCGCTGGCGCAGGCCGACGTCGGCATCGCGATGAACGCCGGCACGCAGGCCGCGCGCGAAGCCGGCAACATGGTCGACCTGGATTCCAACCCGACCAAGATCATGGAGGTGGTGGAAATCGGCAAGCAGTTGCTGATCACGCGCGGCGCGCTGACCACCTTTTCGATCGCCAACGACGTCGCCAAGTACTTCGCGATTATTCCGGCGATGTTCGTGATCGGCTACCCTGAGCTGCAGTCGCTCAACATCATGCATCTGGCGACGCCGCAGAGCGCAATCCTGTCGGCGGTCATCTTCAACGCGCTGATTATTATCGCGCTGATACCGCTGGCGCTGCGCGGCGTTAAGTATCGGCCGCTCGGGGCGGCGGCAATTCTGACCCGCAATCTTCTGATCTACGGGCTGGGCGGGATGATCGTGCCGTTTGTCGGCATCAAGGCGATCGACCTGATGGTCACCGCCCTGCATCTTGCCTAGTGGGAGAAAGGCAATGACGTTTTGGACCGCGCTCAGGATGACGCTGGTGCTGACCGTACTGACCGGCATCGTCTATCCGCTTGCGATGGCCGGGTTGGCGAACCTGCTGTTTCCCTTTCAGGCGCAAGGCAGTCTGATTTCCCGCGGTGGGCGAGTGGTCGGATCGGCCCTGATTGGACAGAACTTCTCCTCGCCACGCTACTTCCATGGGCGGCCCTCGGCGGCTGGCGATAAGGGCTACGATGCTTCCGACTCGGGCGGCTCGAACCTTGGTCCGACCAACCGGGTCTTGATCGCGAGCGTCGGCCGGCGACTCAAGAAGATTGTCGAGAGGAATCCAGCGATCACGGCTGCGCAGGTGCCGGTCGATATGGTGACCGCCTCGGGCAGCGGTCTGGACCCGGAAATCAGTCCCGCAGCGGCCGATTTGCAGGTCCCGGCAGTAGCCAAAGCGCGTGGGCTCGGGGAAGATCAATTACGTGAGCTGGTGCGCAGTCATACGCGGCCGCGATGGGGTGGCGTGCTGGGCGAGCCTGGGGTCAACGTGCTCGAGCTCAACCTGGCGCTGGACGACCTCAGCGGTCAGCGTCGCGTGAGCCTTAGCGGTCAGCGTCTCGTGAGTATGAGAAGCGCCCCCTGAAGGAGACCGCGAGGCTTAGGCAGGCGCGGTGCGACTATTCGTGACAGCAAGCCAGCCCAGGAGGCGGGCCCGGCCCAACGAGCGCATGAACGGGGAGGATCGGAAAGATCCCGAGACGTTCCTCGGCCTGGTGTCGGAGGTGCACAAGGGTCGCCTCAAGATCTATCTTGGTAGCGCGGCCGGAGTAGGGAAAACCTACCGGATGCTGGAAGAGGCCCATCGATTGCGCGAGCAGGGCCACGACCTCGTACTGGGCTTCGTCGAGACCCATGGCCGGGCGGAAACCGCCGCCCGTATCGGCGATCTCGAGACGGTCCCGCTGCGAAAGCTCTCCTACCGCGGGGTAGTACTGGAGGAGATGGATGTCGACGCGATCCTGGCGCGCAAGCCCGAATATGCGATCGTCGACGAACTTGCGCATACCAATATCCCGGGCTCCCGCCACAACAAGCGCTTCCAGGACGTCGAGGCGCTGATCGCCGCCGGTCTCAACGTCATCACCGCGTTCAACATCCAGCACCTCGAGAGCCTCAATCAGATGGTGCGAAGGATAACCGGGGTCGAGATCCGGGAGACCGTTCCCGATACGTTTCTGACCCGCGCCGACCAGGTCGTGACCGTCGACATCTCGGTGGATGAGCTGCGTGAGCGGCTGCGCGAGGGCAAGATCTATCCGCCCGAGCGGGTCGAACAGGCGCTCAAGAATTTCTTCCGGCCGAGCAACCTGGCGTCGCTGCGCGAGCTGGCGCTGCGCGAGGTGGCGCTCGATCAGAGCCGCCATCGCGAGGAGCTGGAATCGCGCAAGCGCGAGGGCGGGCGGCGCACGGCCGTCACCGAGCGCGTGATGGTTTGTTTGTCGTCGAACTCGCAGGGCAGCGAGGATCTGCTGCGCAAGGCCGCGCGTACCGCGGCGCAGCTCAACGCCGACTGGTATGCGGTGCATGTCGAGACGCCGCCCGAGTCAGTGCAGAAGATCAGTACCGCGGATTTCCGAGCCCTGCTCGACAACATCAACCTGGCCGCCGACATGGGCGCCGAGGTGGTGTGGCTTAAGTCGCCCGAGGTCGTCAAGGCGCTGCTCGATTTCGCGCGCGAACGGAAAATCACCCGGATGGTGATGGGGCGGACCCGTCCGACCTTGTGGAATCGCCTGCTGCGCCGCTCAGTGACGGCCAGGCTGTTGGCGGCGGGCCGCGATTTCGATATCGAGGTGGTCGCCCAGCGGGCGGCCGAGGAGCCGTGATGCAACCGCCGCCGCTGCGCAGCCGGATCCGCAACGGCACGCTCGCGATGCTGGTCATCGCGCTCGTGCTGGGCGCACTGGCGTTGCCGGAAGTTCACAAGCTGGGCGGCGGCATCCGCGACACGCTCTATCGTAATTACGTCAGCATCGACGCTTCGCAGCATATACACGCGGTGTTGTGGAATCTGCAGATTGCCGCGCGCGCCGGCCAAGGCGCCGCGGTAGTGCCGCGCAGTCGCGCGCAGTTCAATCATTGGATCCGAGTCGAAGAGGCCGACATCACCGAGGTCGGGGAGAACGCACTGGCGCATGACATCGACCGGCGCGGCCAAAAGCTTTTCAGCGATCTTGCGCGCGGCGGCCCGGCCACCGCGTACGACGATGAATTCGCCGCACTGCACCAGCGCATCGACCGGCTGATCAAGATCAATCGCGACGCGATGTTCCGGGCCGACAGCCGCGCCTCCCGGATGAGCGATCGCCTGACCTATGAATTCGCCGCCGGCCTGGTCCTGCTGTTGCTGCTCGGCACCGCGTTCTCATGGACGCTCGCCTGGAACATCTCGAAGCCGCTCGCCGAACTGGCCGATCGGCTGCGCAGCTTCAGCCTGCGCGGACCTTCGCTGCGGCTGGGCCTGCAACCGCTGGCCGAGCTCGACGCGGTGGCGGCGGAATTCAACCGGATGGCGGAGCGGCTCGAGCAGTTCGAAAAGCTCAACGTCGACCGGTTGGTTTACGAAAAGAACAAGACCGAGGCGATTATCGAGAGCATCGAGGACGGCATCGTGCTGATCGATGCCGAGGGTGTCATCACCCACATCAACGAGGTGGCGGGGATTATCCTCGGGGTCGAGCGCGAAGAAGCGCTGGGCAGCGCCTTCGACGATCTCAACAGCAACCATCCGCACTATCTTCGCGTACGCTCCGCGTTGCGGGCCGCCGCCCATCAGCCGCTCGACTCGCAGCGGGTCGAGGTCGACCTCCACGTGCGCGGCCGCGAGCATAACTACATCCTGAAACCGGTGCCGCTGCGCCAGGGCGGCGGCGAGTCGTTCGGCACCATCCTGATCCTTCAGGACATTACCTATTTGCGCGACAAGGACCGTGCCCGCAGCAATCTGGTGGCGACGCTCTCCCACGAGCTCAATACTCCGCTCACCTCGCTGGCGCTCTCGGCCGAGCTGCTGGAACGGGCGAGAGACAATTTCGATTCCAGGCAACGCGAACTGCTCGCCACCATCGTCGAGGACGTCACCCGGATTCGCAATCTCGCCAACGATCTGCTCAACCTTGCGCGCGGAGAGGCCGGTGCGATCGCGATGCGCACGATGCCCGTGGAGCTCGACAAGATGCTGGCCGCGGTGGTGAAGACCTTTGCGCTGCAGGCCGAGCAGAAGCGCGTACAGCTCGGCGAGCGGATCGCCGGAGCGTTACCGCAAATTGTGGCCGATCAGGTGAAGCTCTCGTGGGTGGTTTCAAACCTGATCGCCAACGCGCTGCGCTACACCCCGAGCGGCGGCACGATCGTGATCGCCGCGGAACAGGTCGGTGAGAAAGTTCAGCTCAAGATCAGCGATAGCGGCCCCGGCGTTGCGCCCGCCGTCCGCGATCATCTGTTCGAGCGCTTTGCCCAGTGGAACGTCAACGGTTCCGAGCCCGGCTCGGCAGGGCTGGGCCTGGCGATCGCGAAAGAGATCGTCGAAGCGCACGGCGGCCGAATCTTCGTCGACAGCACGCTCGGCCAGGGCACTTGTTTTACCGTCGAGTTGCCGCTCCGATTGGATGATCGATAAGCGGCCTCGCGATAGTCGTCAGGAGAGGATGAAATCTTTGCGCCGCGGACGCTCCTGCGGCACTACCTGGGTCAGAAAAGCGGTGAAGCATCCCGGACAGCAATACTGGCGAAAAACGATTTTCAGATCGACGAACAATTCCGGATGCGGGAAGATTTGCGGGCCGGCCTCGCCGGGTTCGCCTTCGACCAGCGCCAGGTGATCGAGGTAGTTGTCGGCGGCGCCGCACACCATCGCTCCGCAATGCTGACACTGAAGCATCGCCGATCCGTCCGCGCCGATCTGCCGCAGGTTATCGTCCCAGCGCCGCGTCGCCGTTGACGGCGAAGCCGAGCCCTGGATTCCGGCCGGCTGGCCGGGCCGGGCGCGCCGGCGCCGTTCGGCCCGGATCTTCGCGCGCAGCCGCTCGGTCTCCGGCTCATCGACCTCGAGTTGCGCGGGCTTCAGCGCAACGCCGCAAAGCGTGCGCGCGGCTTCAGGCAAGACCCGCAGCTCGACGATGTCGTGCAGCACCTGGCGCGGATCGCGCAACAGCGGGTCCATGTATCCACCGCCCGCCTGCCAGAACTGGTAATAGACGTCGTGCGCGTTGAAATAGGATTCCTTGTGCGAGGGCAGGTACTCGACCTGGCCGCGAATCTCTTCGAGCGCTGCCGGCATGACGCCCTTGCGCAGCAGCTCGCGCAGGTTGGAATCGCGAATCGCGAGGTCGAGCTGGCTGTTGCCGGGATAGCCCCCGGCCAGTCCCGGATTCATGTTGACCGCCTTGCCCGAGCCCGAGATTACCATCGCCATCTGTTCGTCGGTGCCGTGCGGCACTACACAGATCGAGGCGCCGACGCCGCCGCGGAAGCGGCCGGGGCCGCCTGAATCGGGCTCCTCGCGCCGCCACAGGTAGAGCAGCGGATTCATCAGCTCGGTCATCTCGACGTCCGGGATGCTCGCCATCGTGATCGCGACCTGTCCGCCGCTGTCGACCCCGTCCTGGTCGACGCGTGCACCCAGCCCGCCGGCGTTGGTGTCCATCAGCATCACGACGAACGGATGCTTATGCTGATTGAGGCCGGCGAACACCGTGATTGCGACGGTTCCCTCGCAGCCCGCGATAACCGTATCGCGGCGCGTCGGCTGCGTGTCGAGCATGCGCGAAAGACACTCGATGGTGGCGTTCATCGTCGACCAGCCCGAGGCCACCGAAGCCTGCGAGACGCCGGCCGGAAAGTTGGCATTGTTGAGCGTCCCGGGCTCGCTGATGATGTCGAAGCAGCGCATCACGCCCGCCGGCGACCAGGGGATGTCGCCGCACAGCACCGGCATGATGCCCCAGATGACGCCGCCCTGCAGGCCGTTGTAGGTGCAGTTGATCAGTCCTTCGACCTGCGGATCGGTGCCGCGAAAATCGAACGTCATGTGATCGCGCTGCTTGGTCAGCGTCAGCGAAATCTGGTAGACCCCGCGGTCACCCTCGCGCGCCTCCTCCTGATAAGCGACCGCGTGCCACGAGCCGTCGGGCAAATCGCGCAGCTTGGCGCGCAGCCGGCGCTCGGTGTCGGCCATCTGCCGCTTCATCACCGCCTTGACGACGTCCGGGCCGTACTTGCGAATCAGCGCTCGCACGTGTTCCTGGGCAAAGCTGTTGGCGCCGATTTGGGCGCGCAGATCGAGCGCCACCAGCCGCGGAATCCTCGAGCGCCGCAGATAAACATCCTCGACGTCGCGCTGCAGCCGTCCACCGCGCACGATCTTTACCGGCGGCGTCGGCAGCGATTCCCAGAACACGCTGCGCGAATGCGGCGTCCAGCTGCCCGGCGCGACTCCGCCCAGGTCGAGCTGATGGGCCGTGGCGGCCGTCCACGCGAACAGCTCGCCCTCCCAGAACATCGGCGCGAACACTGCGACGTCGTTCTGATGGATTCCGCCGCCCACCCACGGGTCGTTGCACAGGAACATATCGCCGTCTTCGATTCCCGGGTTTTCGGCGCGATGCTGCAGCGTCCATTTGGCGGCGCTGTCGAACAGCACTCCCAGCGCGATATTGTAAGGGCCGAGCTGGACGGTGTTGCCGAGCTCGTCCATCACGCCGAAATTGAAATCGTTGGCGCCGGTAACCACCACCGATCCCGACATGCGCCGGAAGGCGTCGCCCATTTCCTGGGTGGTAGCCCACAGGCGGTGGCGAATCACCTCGTAGGTGATCGGGTCGAGCGAGTCGACCAGCGGTGCACTTACGTTATGCAGCCGCACGTACGGGGCAGCGGCCCGCCGGATGGTGTCCTCGTCGGTCGGTTGAAAGGCAAAAATCTCAGATCCTGGAATCAATGTCGCCATACCGCTGAATCCCTTACTGTCGTTTCTCGAACCAGCCGCTCACAATACGCTGGCGCTGCATTTTATGGTAGACGTGCGAGCGCTCGCGATGCGTTGCCGGCGGCGACAATGGCCGACGGTTGGCAAACTATGCTAAGGCGACCGTAGGATGCGCCGGGCCGCGATGGTAAGGCGGAGCGCAAGGAGATCGGGCGATGAAATTCTACACCTTCGACGAGTTAACCTATCCGAAACTTCCCGAGTATGGGCCCGAGGTGAAGTTTACCAACCGCTTTTGCGATCCGGCGGTCGTCAGCCAAAGCTATGCTGATCATCTCGACGAATGGACGATGTGTGAAGATCTCGGCTTCGACGGCGCGTTCGTCAACGAGCATCACTTCACCGCGCTCAACCTTCAGCCCGCCTGCAACATCATGGCGGCGGCGATCATCATGCGCACCAAGCGGATGAAGGTCGGCGTGATCGGCAACGTCGTGCCGCTGCGCAATCCGATTCGCACCGCCGAAGAGTTCGCGATGCTCGATTGTCTGTCGGGCGGCCGCTTCATCGCCGGCATCGTGCGCGGGGTGCCGCAGGAATACGTCTCCTACAACATCGATCCGTTCGCCAGCCACGCGCGCCAGCGTGAGGCCTACGAAATCATCCAGAAATGCCTGACCGAGGAACTGTTCGACTACGAGGGCCAGTTCTGGAAAGTGACCAACTGCTCGATCTGGCCCAAGCCGATCCAGCGTCCGCTGCCGTTCTGGATGCCGGCGGGCTCGCTCGAGAGTATCGAGTTCGCCTCCGAGCGTCGGATCTGCAGCGCGCAGGTGTTCGGTCCGACCCTCCAGTTCCAGGAAAATTTCGATCTTTACCGCAAGGTCGCGCAGGAGAAATTCGGCTGGCAGGCGGACTACAGCACCTTCGTTGGCGCCCGCCTGATTCACGTCGCCGAGACCAACGAGCAGGCCATCGCCGAGGTCAAGGACGCGCTCTACTATTTCTTCCGCACCCTGAATCGTCCGGTTATCAATCCGGCGCCGCTGCCGGGTCACGCCAGCGATCGTTCGTACGTTCATCGCAAGCGCCGCGATCAGGACGTGCCGGGACCGAACACGCCGTTCGAGCAGATGCGCCGCGACGGCTTCATCGTCTGCGGCGATCCCGAATGGGTAACCCGCTGGCTCGAGGAGGATATGCGCGGCGCCGGCTACGGTCACTTCCTCGGCATGTTCCACGTCGGCAATATCGCGCACGAGCGGGTGGTGAAATCCAAGCGCTTGTTTGCCGAGCGCGTGATGCCGGCGCTGAAGGACATCAATCTTGACCGGGCCTCGGTGGAAAAGCCCGCGGCCGCGCGTGCCTACGAAGTTAGAACTGAAACGACCGTCACTGCGGACGGCAAGCTGCCGCTGTACAAGGATTTCAACTATATACTCACACGCGACTCGCCCGAGGTCGTGCGCTCGTTCGCCGATCAGAAAGAAGGGCAGCGGGCGGTGGCCGGCTGGGAGATGAAGGTGCCGGATTGGGGGCTCGACGGATTTCCGTACGAGATTATCCTGGTCGGCCCGTCGAGCGAGATGCGCGGCAGTGCTGTCCGTCTGCGGGTCGTCGACGCCGACGATCGCGAGGCGCCGGCCGAGGCCGAGGTCCTGATCGAGGTTTTCGATCAGGCCGGCGGCAAGCGGCAGCTTGCGATGCGGGAGAAATACGGCACCTTCGCGCAGATCGCCGACCAGCACGCGCCGGAAGCGGCCCACAATATGGGCAGCCGCGTGGTCGCCCCGAGCCGCTACATCGTGCGGCTGACGGTCTCCGTGCCGTCGGGCGATTTCAAACCGGACCCCGATGCGCCCGGCTCATTCTTCGAGATCGAATGCTTCAAGAACTGGCTGAACATCACCGCCTAGCCGGTAATGGACGACAACTGACTACTATCCAAGTCGAGGCTGAGAAAAATTTGATGAGCGACGGATACGCTGGCTACGCTTCGGTTTTCAATCGCAAAACTGCGCAGGTCGGGCAACTGACTATTCGATATCTCGAAGGCGGCCACGGCGACCCGCTGGTCTATCTGCACGGCCTCGAAGGCTGGGGCCTGTGGGACAGCTTCCACATCGCTTTCGGAGTGACTAATCGGGTATATGCTCCGTTGCTGCCCGGATGGCAGGATGGACGCGTTCCTGAATCGATCCGAAGGCCCGCTGACTATGCGCCGGTGGTCCGCGATTTTGTCGCCGCCCTCGGCGTCAAGAGTGTCACGCTGGTCGGCCATTCGGTCGGCGGCTGGGTCGCGCTGGATGTCGCCGCAGCGTTTCCCGAAGTCGTGGATCGGCTGGTGGTCGTCGACCCGTTGGGATTGCGCACGGAGAATGATTCGGCGGTGGCGATGCGCAACATGGACCAGGAGGCCTTCAGCCACGCGGTGTTTGCGCGCCATGAGAAGGTGCTGGTTCCGCATGCATTCAATCCCGACTTCGGCGGCGAGTTCCAGGAGCTCAAGGACTCGCCGGATTTCAAACGCTACTGGCGCAGCCGCGAGGTGCTGGTCAAATGGCTTGGTGACCGGCTCGACGATCCCGACCTGCTGCGCACCGCAGCGCGCATCAAGGCCAAGACGCTAATCGTGTGGGGACGCCAGGACGGACTGGTCTCGTGCGAGGACGGGCGGATGCTGGCCGGTGCGATTCCGCATTCGACGCTGGTCATAATCAACGACGCGGGACATTCGCCGATGAAGGATCGCCGCGAGACTTTTCAGCGCGCGGTCTACGAGTTCCTGTCCGGCGCCGGCGCGGCCGAGGGCACGGTCATCGAGCAATAGCTGCGGGTTGGAGGCGTCAGCGTGAGATTCTCCGTTTTCATGATTTCGATGGGTGTGGGGCGGAGCTCCGATCGGCAGGTTTACGAGGACGCGCTCGATGACGCGCGCCGTGCCGAGCGCCTGGGCTTCGAGGCCTTCTGGTTCGCGGAGCATCATTTCAACGGCGACTTCTGCATGTCGCCGTCGCCGAATCTGCTGGTGGCTGCCGCCGTCCGTGAGACCGAGCGAATCAAACTCGGCGTGGCGGTCAACGTGCTGCCGATGCATCATCCGGTGCGTCTTGCCGAAGAGGGCGCGATGCTCGACCAGTTGAGCAACGGCCGCTTTATGTGGGGCATCGGCCGGGGCATCGTGGGCCGCGAATTCCTGCCCTTCGGCATCGACTCAACCAACGCCCGCGCGCGCTTCAATGAGATCCACGACACCGTAATCAATGCCTGGGCGAGCGGACGGATCGAGTGTCATGGACGCTTCTTCGACTTCGACGGCGTCGATCTCCATCCGAACGTGCTGCAACGGCCGCATCCTCCGGTGTGGGTCGCGGCCCAGAGTCCGGAGTCGGTGGCATGGTGCGCGCGCCATGACTATATCGCGATGCAGGTCGGCGAGCCGATCGAGCAGACGCGCCGTCACGCGGAGCGTTATCGCCGGGCGGCCGACGAGGCCGGGGTGACGATTCGCGAGGGCGGCATCGTGCCGTTGCGCTACTGCTTCGTGGCGGAGAGCGACGAGATCGCGCGCGAGAAGTGCGCGCCCTATCTCCGCGAGTTCTGGCATCACTTTACCCGCATAGCCTCGCCCGGCGGCGGCATCCCGGATCGCAGCGGCTACGAATACTGGTACGAAGAGGGCGACCTCTCGCGCTACGCGACCGACGATTACGAACTGCTCAATCAGCAGGGAATTATCATCTGCGGCTCACCCGAGACCGTGATCGGCCACCTGCAACGGCAGGCGGCGGCGGTCGGTACCGATCGCTTCCTGCTCGATTTCTGGCGCGGCTCGCTCCAGCGCGAGGATCGGATCAAGTCGTTGGAACTGTTCGGCACAGAAGTGTTGCCCGCGTTACGCGGCGCGCCGATTACGGCCGCTGCCTGACGTGCGCGAGCTGATTCCCGGGAGGAAATTCGATGGCGCCTGAAACCGCAAAAAACAATCCGCAACTCGAGCGCGTGATGAACGAATATCGCGAGCTGGCGCGCACGGCGCGCGAAGCGAAAAGCCCGGCCGAAGTCCGCGCCGCGCTCGATCAGTACTTCGGCGCCTTTCCCAGCGCCGCAACGGTCAAATGCGAACCGGTGAGCGCCGGTGGCGTCAAGGCGGAATGGATCTCGGCGACCAACGCGAACCGTGACCGTGTGATCCTCTATGTGCACGGCGGCGGCTACGCCGCGGGCTCGATCGCCTCGCATCGCGAACTGGTGGCGCGCCTGTCGAAGGCGGCCGAGGCGCGCTGCCTGTCTGTGGACTACCGTTTGGCGCCGGAACATCCGTTCCCGGCGGCGGTTGAAGACGCCACCGCCGCTTACCGATGGCTACTCGAAAATCAGCACTGCCGGCCCGAGCGAATCGCGATCGCCGGCGACTCGGCGGGCGGCGGGCTCGCCGTCGCGACGCTGGTTGCGCTGCGCGACGGGCGGACGCCGCTGCCCGCGGCCGCGGCCTGTATCTCGCCGTGGGTCGATCTCGAAGTTACGGGAGGCACCGCCGACAGCAATGCGGAGCTGGATCCGCTGGTGTCGCGCGAAGTGCTGCAGATGTTCACCCAGATGTACCTCGGCGATCGCGACCCGCGCACGCCGCTGGCCTCGCCGCTTTACGCGGACCTGCGCGGCCTGCCGCCGATGCTTATCCAGGTCGGTTCGGGAGAGACCCTGCTCGACGACGCGCGGCGGCTCACCGAGCGCGCCCGCGCCGCGGGTGTCACCGCGGAACTGGAGGTCTGGCCCGACATGCCGCACGTATGGCATTGGTGCGCGCCGGTGCTCGACGACGGCCAGCGAGCGATCGAACGTATCGGCGCCTTCGTCCGCCAGCGGACGTGAGCCGACCTCATCGCGCAGCGCCCGCGGACTGACGCAGGTGATGCGCTAGCGGGCCACCTGCGTCAATCCGCTGACGAGCCATCGTCACTCGCTCGAGGTTGTTAGCGGCGATCGCCGAGTCTCAAGCGGTCGCGCGAGCGGCTGAGGGCTGCGATGAATTCAGCGCGTAGAGCCGCAGCGAGTTGTCGCGCAGGATCTTGCGCTTGCTCTCTTCCGAGAGATCTTCGCGTTCCTTGATAGCGCGGAGATTGTCGGGATACTCGGCGTCCCAATGCGGAAAATCGGTGGCATAGACCAGGCTGCCGTCGCCGTAGCGGCGCACGACCTCGGCCAGCGAGCCCTCGCCGGCTTCGATCGAGAAGAACAGATTGCCGCGCCGGATGTATTCCGCGGGATCGTGGCGGCACTGCGGAGCTTCGACTTGCGCGCGCTTCTCCCACTCCTCGTGCATCCGATCGATCCAGTAGGGCATCCAGCTGCAACCGGCTTCCATGAAGCCGATGCGCAGGTTCGGAAAGCGCTCGGGCACGCCGCTGAAGACCATGCTGGTCAACTGCATCATCTGCGCGAAGGCGTGCGACAGGGTGTGGACCTCGATGAACGTGTCGAAGCCGTCGGCGCCGAAATAATGCGGTCCGCGCACGGTCGCGTGCGAGGCCAGCATGCAGCCGAGTCGCTCGGCCTCTTGGTAGATCGGCCAGTAGTCGCGATGGCCGAGCGGCTTGCGCAGGCCGACCGCCGGCAGCATCGCGCCGCTCGCGCCGAGCTCGCCGGTGGCGCGGCGCAACTCCTTAATCGCTTCGCCCACGTCCTGCAGCGGCAGCAACGCGACGCTGGTCAGCCGCGCATCCACCTTATGGTAGCGATTGAAGAAGAAGTCATTGTAGGCGCGGCACAGCGCGACCGCGAAATCCGGATCGCGAATCCAACCGATACCCAGCCCCTGCGTGGGATAGAGGACCGCGGTTTCGATCGCGCCCTCGTCCATCATCTCGAGCACTGCCTGGGCGTCGACCTGCCAGCGTCCGAGCGTGCCGCGCACCGAGCGATCCCATCCGTCGCTCGGGAAATAGGAGCGCGCGCCGCGCGCCGGCCCGTACTCGCGGTAGGCCGGGTCGATGAATTCGGCAAGTTGATCGACCGTTTCGATGAGGTGTCCGTCCGCATCGATTGCATTCAGGTTCATAACAGACCTCCATTGAGCAGCCCGTCCCGGGGGGTCCGATAATCGCGCCACCCCGCACCCGCGCCGCTTCCGAATATCGTGGTGCTCGCGAGTTTTGTCACACGGCGGCGCGCACGTCCAGTCGGGGGGCGCGTTTCGCCGTCTCGACCAGCGCGAGCTGATGGCGACGACGATTCGCCGGTGCGGCGGCCATATTGTAGAATCGCGAGGCATGGATAACCCGCCGATCATCTTCATCAGCCATGGCTCGCCCAGTCTCGTGCTCGAGGATTGCGCGGCGCGTGACTTCCTGCAGCGCCTGGGCGGCGAACTCGGCACGCCGCGCGCGATCGTTGCGGTTTCGGCGCACTGGGCCAGCGCTGCTCCGGCGGTGACGGGGGCGGAGCAGCCCGAAACGATTCACGATTTCTTCGGCTTTCCCGATGCGCTCTACCGGCTTCGCTACCCGGCGCCAGGGGCGCCCGAGGTGGCGGCACGGGTGTGCGAGCTGATGCGCGCGGGCGGCTTCGAATGCGAGATCGATCCGCGCCGCGGCCTCGACCATGGCGCCTGGAGTCCGCTGCTCCTGATGTATCCGCAAGCGCAGATTCCGGTGGTGCAGCTCGCGATTCAACCGCATCGCGGCGCAGCGCATCACTTCGCGCTGGGGGCGGCGCTGGCAGCGATCCGCGAGCAGGGGATTCTGATCATGGCGAGCGGCGGCGCGACCCATAATCTCGGCCAGATTCGCGGCCCCGGGAACGGGCCGGCGCCGAAATGGGTAAGCGCGTTTGCCGACTGGCTAACCGGGGTGATCGTCGAAGGGCGCAGCGCCGAGCTGGTGAACTATCGGCGCGTCGCGCCGTACGCGGCGGAGAATCATCCGAGTGAAGAACATTTCCTGCCGCTGATCGTCGCGGCGGGCGCGGCGGGCGAGGGGGCGCGCGGCCGCTGCCTCCATTCCAGCTACACCTACGGGGTGTTGAGTATGGCGTCGTACGCCTTCGATCAGGGGCGCGATGGAAACTGAGCACGAAGCGTTGGCGGGCGTCAGAAAAAGGACGGCCGGGCTATCGATTAGACGAGGGTTGGGGGATCCCCGACGTCAAATAGCCCGGCCTGCTTGGGGACAGGTGCTACTGCTTCTTGGGACGAGAAAGCAGCGCACCGATTAGGTATAGCAATCTTTGTGCCTACGTGAGAACATTTGAAAATACGGGACATTTTCGATCGGCAAGTTTCTTGAAATGCGAGAAAAATGGGATAGAGCGACCGTTTTCAGCATCTAAGTGGCCGAATTGTAACGAGATTCGCATGATGCGAAAGCGTCCTAAACGGTCGATAAGGGCTGGGGGCTGCGATACGACGGGATTGGACGCCCGGGTTGAGACCGGTCGGGAGCTATGTTAATCGATACAGGCTCGGGGCGTGGCGCAGCATGGTAGCGCACCTGCCTTGGGAGCAGGGGGTCGGCCGTTCAAATCGGCTCGCCCCGATTTCGCGCCAGTAGCTCAGGTGGACAGAGCAGCGGCCTTCTAAGCCGCGGGTCAGGGGTTCGAGTCCCTTCTGGCGCGCGCTACGACGCTGGTTTGATTCACGATGGAAGTGAGACAGAGGACGGTGAGTGTAGCTCAGTTGGTAGAGCACCGGGTTGTGGCCTCGGTGGTCGAGGGTTCAAGTCCCTTCACTCACCCCAAAATATCGGCTATCTAAGACCTTTCGCGGGCGGGCCGTTAGCTCAGTTGGCAGAGCAGCTGACTCTTAATCAGCGGGTCCCCAGTTCGAGCCTGGGACGGCCCACCCAATAACCTCCCGCAAGTTGGCCGGGTTTTCGTCAGCCGCCTTGTAGTTTTCTGGATGGTCACTCCGAATTGGTGACAAATTGGTGCCAAGGCGATCCAGCGACTCTACGTAATTCTTCTCGGTCGACGGCAGCCAAAGCGCGTACCACTGCAACGTAGTGGTCGGCTTCGCGTGCCCGAGCTGGGCAGCGACGTAGGTTATGGGCGCTCCTTTCGCGAGCAGCAGGGTCGCGAAGGTATGCCTACGATCGTAAACCCGATGACCCGATAGCTCGGCGCTTCTCATCGCTTTTGCAAAGCGCTGTCAACGCCGGCTGAAAGTTGACCCACGTTGGGGCAGGTCGCCGGAGTAAAACTGATCCATCCAAGAGCTATTCGATCAGGGGAGCGAGAGGGCGATCTCACCCTCGCCACTCTGTTAGAGTTAGCGTGGCTGCAAATGGATGGACTACGACATCCGGCGCTTTTGCTCGGTTTAATCTTGGGCGTGGTAAGCCTCTTCTGGCTTCCTTCACGAACTGTTCTGGCGGAGAGCGGATGCATACGCGCAAGGAATCTTGATCCTTCCGCCTTGCAAGGTGATGCGGCCGCAGCTGAGTGGCGTACCTATCGGAACGCGAAGAACGGGCTGACCTTCCGATATCCACCCACTATGTGGGTCAAAGAGCGCGATCCGGTGTCGTTTCACTTCGATAGCGTCCCTGATGTGATCGTCGACGTTATGGGTGATCTGCCGAACAACCCCAACATCATCCCGATGCGCTTCATCTGCGCTCAAGGCCCGAAGACGCCCGAAATGGCGGCGGCCAAGGCCCGTGCGCTTCTAAAAACTCATCCTCAGGAAAACGCCACCGGCCGTGTGACCGGCGGCGCCATTGGTTCCATGCAGGTCGATGGCTATGAAGCGATTGTTAGCTGTAGTTGCGGACGGGCGGCGTGTCATTGGAGCGTCCTCACTCTGTCGCCACGCGAATGCGACATTTTTCCGATAGTACCCGGAGAGTATTCCAACGACGATCTACCGCCTCCGCACGACGGTGAATTTCCATTGTTGTCGATTATCAAAACGGTACATTTCGAATCGGCGACAAAATGAGCGATGCGGCGGCGGCGGTTTCGTCGCGAACCTTTACCACCGCCAAGCCGTCCTAGCGTTGTGCGCGATTGATAAGTTTATAGATCATCAACTGCACGGGATTCCCTTCGAGCTGACTCAGGGCATGCTTCGCTCCGGCAGCCTGCGCTCAGAATGACGAACCAGCTCCTCGCTTTGTCATTCTGAGCGCAGCGAAGAATCCCGATCCTTTCGGAGCGTCCCGACCAGGTTATTGCGGAACACCACACTAGCGTCGCGTCGATCCCAGCCGCTTCGACTCACGCTCAGGGCGCGGCGGCGACGAACGGCGCCATCGGCCGCACGATTTGTCCGTTGACGATCGGCACGCAGTCGGGCGGGAATTCCTGCACGATCTCAACTCCCGCCTTGAGCAGCCGGGCGAGGAACGTATCGAGATGCTTCATCGCGCCGGTCGGCAGGTCGTGCAGCACCATCAGCGTCCACGGCCGTAGCTGGAGCTCGCGCCAGGCAGTGTCGGTCCAACCGTCGGCTTCGGCCCAATCGCGCGGCACGCAATTCCACAGCACGCACGAGTAGCGATTACGGACCAGGTAATCGAGCGCGGCGGGGCTGAGCAATCGATGGTCGAGGCGGCCGCCGCCGATCGGCCGAAACCAGCGGTTGGGATGGGCGAGCGGGCCGATCAGCTCCTGGCTCCGGCCGATTTCGAGCTCCGGCGCATCCGGCTCGGTGCGCATCCCGAGCGGGGTCGAATGGCTGTAAGTATGATTGCCGATCCAGTGGCCATCGGCCCGGGCCCGCTCGGCCAGCGCCCGCCGGGCGGGATCTGCGAGTTTCTGGCCGAGCACGAAGAAGCAGCTTCGCAATCGATGGCGGCGCAGGACAGCGAGCACCTCGCCGGTGACCTCCGGCTCGGGTCCATTGTCGAAGGTAAGCGTCAGCTTGTTCATCGTCGCTCCGCGCGGGGCTTTATCCAGATATATCATGCTATGCTGAGCACGGAACGCGTCTGGGTCAGAGAGGTTGGCAGCCGGCGCCTGGACTGGTGCGATATGCCCTGAGCCATCCGAAAGGCGTCTGTTGTTGGTTTTTGTTCCTCGATTGATCGCCAAATACTGGTTTCGTCACTGCAAATTTGCTTAGGTACGTGGATGGAAGAAACGCGCAAAAGCGGCGGCGTGGCCAAAAACACACCCCGCGTGCTCACGGTGCGGGAGCTGGCCGATTACCTGCGGGTCCATCCGAGTACCGTCTACCGGCTGCTCAGGACGAATCAGTTGCCGGGGTTCCGAATTGGCAGCGACTGGCGCTTCAATGTCGAGGTTATCGATCAATGGTGCACCAGGGAGGGAGCCAGCACGTCGCGGGGATCGCGGGGTAGACGCAAGCGGGCCAGCAACGAGTAGGCAATTCAGCCCGGCCTCCGACCCGTGGTCAAGGCAGTTTTCGCCCTTCGAGCGAAGACGCACCGGTACGTATCTACGACCCGAACCCTCCACCGCATGCGATGCGCACGCAGGTTCGCCGCCAGCGCGGTGTATTCAGACTTCACGACCTTCAGGTTCACTGCTACCGTTGCGATTGGGATGATTGCAGTGGCGGCGGCGGCCTAGCAGAATTATCGGATCGATGACGGACACTTCGGAAGCGGCGCGCTTCAGGCTTCTGTACGATCTCGGTTGCGCGTTTTCGGCCAAGATCGACCTGCCGGAACTTATCCCGTTCGTGATCGCCAAGTGCCGCGAGGCGCTCGACGCCGAGGGTGTTTCCGTGCTGCTGCTGAATCGGGAACACGACCAGCTTTATTTTCCTTACGTCTCCGGCGACGACGCGCGGGTCAGCGATCGGCTGAGTCATCTGCGCTTTCCGGCCGATTCCGGGATCGCGGGCGCGGCGCTGAAAAGCGGCCGCGCGATCCTGGTCAAGGACGCTCAAAGCGACCCGCGCTTCTATCCCGGCGTCGACCGCGAGACCGGCATCACCACTCACAGCATCGTCGCGGTGCCGCTGGTTTCGGGACGCGGCGCGATCGGCGTGGTCGAAGTCGTCAATCGCCGCGACGGCGCCTCGTTCGTCGATCAGGACCTGCATTTTCTCGAGGCGGTTTCCGGCAGTATCGCGATCGCTATCGAAAACGCCCAGCTCTACGCCAAGCTGCGCGATTCCGAACAGACGCTGCGCACCCAGGTCGGGGTGCTGCGGCGCGACCTGGCGCGCAACGACCTGTTCACGGAAATCGTCGGCACCGGAGCGCGGATGGCCGAGGTATTCCGCCTGATGGAGAGCGCGGCGGCCTCGTCGATCACGGTGCTGATCGAAGGCGAGACCGGCACCGGCAAGGAGCTGGTGGCGCGGGGAATCTATCGCGCCAGTGCACGCAGCGAAGCGCCGTTCGTGGCGGTGAACTGCGCGGCCGTCCCCGAGTCGCTGCTCGAGAGCGAGCTGTTCGGCCATCGGCGCGGCTCCTTTACCGGCGCGGTGCGCGATAATCCCGGGTTGTTCCGGGCCGCCGATAGCGGGGTGGTGTTCCTCGACGAAATCGCCGATATGCCGACCGCGATGCAGGCCAAGCTGTTGCGCGTGCTCGAGGAGGGCGAGGTGGTTCCGGTCGGCGAGAGCTTCCCGTCGAAGGTCGACGTGCGGGTGCTGGCGGCAACCAATCGCGATTTGCGGACCGAGATGGAGCGGGGCGGTTTTCGCGAAGATCTGTACTACCGTCTGGGCGCCTTCGCGATCAACCTGCCGCCGCTGCGTGAACGGCGCGAGGATATCCCGCTGCTGGCGAGCCGCTTCATCAGCCTCTGTTCGGGGCGCCATAACAAGCGCATCAGCGGTATCGATCAGGGCGCGCTCGACCTGCTGATCGAATGCGAGTGGCCCGGCAATATCCGGCAACTCCGGAACGAGATTGAACGCGCGGTGGCGCTGACGCGCGATGGCGAAGCGATCAAGGCGGACTACTTCTCGCCGGCACTGAGGGAGAAGTCAGGACGGCTGGCATCGATCAACGGCGAGGCGGGCGCGCCCAAGGCGATAAATCGCCCCGCGCCGGAGCGTACGCCGCCGGGCGAGGCCGGGAAGCCGTTGCGAGAAGCACGGGCAGCTTTCGAGGCTGAGTATATCGGTGAGGTGCTGGCGAAAAATCAGGGCAACGTCTCGCGCGCGGCGCGCGCCCTGGGTATCTCGCGGCCGGCGCTTCAGGAGAAGATGAAGCTCTATCTGCTGCGCTAAGTTTTCTTGGCACGCCTGCCAACTGGCGCTGCCCGACTTTTGGCGGTCATTGTCCGGGCGGTTTTCGTTTTTTCTGTAAAATCAGCTACATAGCCCTTGTTGGGACGACGGTATGGGGTTTGCTTCAGGAATCTCTATCGTTGGCGAGGAGTCGCAAGGGGGCCATGCAGACTTACCTAAAGGAAAAACGCAATGTGCGTCGCGTCGCCGGCAGTAGTCGGCGTCCGGGAACCTGTCGTCAAAGCAGTCTCGAGAGTGAGCTGTTGAAGATTGCTTCGGTTCGTTTCGAGGCGTTTCGCGTTCAGTTCGGGCGCGACCCGTTTCCGGACGAGCCGTTGTTCTTCGACCCGAGCCGGGACCAGCCGGTGGCGCCGGCCTCGGCCGAGATGCGGACCCAACTGTTGGCTGCCGCTTCGGCCACCCGGTCGGACCGTGCCTCACTGCTCAAGTATTTCGGGCTCGAGTAGACCGATTCTCACGGGTGGGTAGCTCGATCAGGCCTCCCTACGCTTCTGATCGGGCGCCCGCCTGTGTCTATCGCAATCGCGGAGCCGGTTCTCTCCGAACCAGCTCGCAGCAGCGCGCCTGCGCGCGCGATTGAGCGTCAGCCGCGCGACTAGCCCGCGTAACTAGCTCGTAACTAGCCCGCGTAACTAGCCGTTGACGACCGCCATCAGATCGATTTCGACCAGGAAGGCGGCATTCGACAGCCGCGTGACGCCGATCAGCGTGCTCGGCGGCGGCCGATCCTTATCAAAGAAAGCCGGCACCGTCGGATCGGCCAGCACCTTCAGAAATTCGTCCACATCGAGCACGAACATCCGCCGGTAGACGACGTCGTCCCAGGTCGCGCCGACCGCCTTGAGCTGGATGTCAAGGTTCTCCATCACCTTCAGATATTGCGCGCGGTAGTTGCCGGGCGCGACTGGCGTGTAGTTCTCGTCCGAGGGAGTCTGGCCCGCTACGAACAGCAGCTTGGCCGGACCTTTGACGGTGACTACGCGGGTGAAGGCCGGATGCTTGAACAGGCCGGGCGGATTGATGAATTCTCTTTCCATGGCGGCACCCCCAGCGATTGCGGTTATGATTGGCGGCGCATCCGCATCTCTGCGCCGAGCATCGCGCGACTCTAGGCGCAGTCGGCGGTTTTCGTCAAACCGTCAAAGAATTGGCGCTTCGCTAGGGCTGTGTTATTAAGCGGTGCAGGTGGATTGCGACGCTTGAGCGCGCCGCGCGGTGAGGAAATTTTAAATGTCGATAAATGCCGGCGATATGAACGACCTGGTGCGGCCCGACCGCGTCCATCGCAGTCTCTATATCGAACCCGAGATTTTCGAGCTGGAGATCGATCGTATCTTCGGCCGCGCCTGGCTCTACGTCGGCCACGAGAGCCAGGTGCCGAAGCCCGGCGACTACATCACCACCCAGCTCGCCCGCCAGCCGGTCATCATGGTGCGCCACACCGACGGCAGCATCCGGGTGCTGCACAATCGCTGCGCCCATCACGGCTCGATGATCGCGGGCGACCGCTGCGGGCGGGTGCAGAGCGTCTTCACCTGCATGTATCACGGCTGGACGTTTCGCACCGACGGCTCGCTGGTGGGCGTGCCGGTGCCGGAAGACTACGAGGGCACCGGCTTCGACGTGCGCGATCCGCGCAATGGCCTGGGCAGCGTGCGCCGGGTGCACAACTACCGCGGCTTCGTCTTCGCCAGCCTGGCGGAAGAGGGGCCCGAGTTCACCGCCTTCGCCGGCGGAGCACTGGCGGGATTCGACAACATGATCGACCGCGCGCCCGACGGGGTCGAGGTGGCGGGCGATTGCTACCGGGTCGTGCAGCAATCGAACTGGAAGATCTTTCTCGAGAACATGTTCGACAATGTCCATCCGCGGATCGTTCATCAATCGTCCGCGCGCGGCGCCAAGGCGGCGCAGGAGCGTTACCCGGCCGGGGCCGGAAATCATCTGTGCCTGGAGACCTTCAAGCTGCTGGCGCTGGACCAGAGCTTCATGCAGCGGCTTGAGATCGAGAACTATCCGTGGGGTCATTCCAACATGACCGGCTTCGTGAGCCCGCGCGGCCAGGACGCCGAATCGATCGCCTACGAAGCGCTGCTGCGTGAGCGCCACGGCGCGGAGCGCGCCGAACAAATCCTCTCGCGCAACTTCCATCATACGATGATCTATCCGGGGGCGGTGCTGCAGCCCTCATTCCAGCAGCTTCGGATCGTCAAGCCGGTGGCGGTCGACCGGACCGAGATGGATATCTGGGTGTTTCGATTGAAGGGCGCGCCGAAGATCGTCTTCCAAAAGGCGCTGTCGTACGCGATCGGGGCGAATTCGCCGTCCAACATGGTGAGCGCCGACGACTTCGAATCCTACTACCGGGTCCATCAGGGACTGCGCGGGCCGGGTTCGGAGTGGGTGGTGCTGAGCCGCCAGATGGGCCGCGACCTGGTCGACAATGGCACCGTTCGCACGCGGGTCGGTTCGAGCGAGGCCTCGCAGCGCAATCAATTCAAGGCCTGGCAGCGCTACATGGTCGAGGAGGGTGCGGCGCGATGACCACCGCGGCGAAGCAGCCCACAATCCGGACGCTTGAAGATTTTCTGATTCGGCAGGCCGAGCTGCTCGACCGCCGGAATTGGGATGAATGGATGGAGCTGTTCGCCGATGACGGCGTCTACTGGATGCCGCTCAAGGAGGAACAGCAGGACCCGGAAAATTATCCCTCGATCTTTTTCGAGGACAAGGCGCTGATGACAGCGCGCGTGAGCCGCCTGCGCGACCCCAACGCCTGGGGACAGCAGCCGGTGACGCGCACGGTCCATCTGGTCGGCAACGTACGGCTCGACGGCGCCGACGCTCGCGACGGTGAAATTGTCGTGCGCTCGAATTTCACCATGGCGGAATTCCGGCGCGACGTCCTGCGCCATCATGCCGGCACCTATACCCATCACCTGCGCCGGGTGCGCGGCGGCTTCAAGATCGCTATGCAGCGCGTCGACCTGATAAACGCCGACGGCCTCCACGAATATAACCTGCAAGTCTTTTTTTGACGTCTACCTCCCGACGGTTTTAGGTGCAGCGATTTTTTCGTTGTCTACATCCTCGAGGTCGTCCGGGTAAGTCTTCGGAAGGGCCGAGGCTGTCGGGACGTAGACAACGAAAAAGATCGGGGCGTGCAAAGATTTTCGGGAAGTAGAGTTTAAAAGAAGTAGAGCCTAAAAGGTGTCGAGCGAGCGGAGGTCGTCGGCGTCGAGCGTGACCTCGAGCGCGGCGACGTTCTCTTCGAGATGCGGGATCGACGAGGTCCCGGGTATCGGCAGGATCGCCGGCGAATGCTGCAGCAGCCAGGCCAGCGCGACCTGCGAGGGGGTCGCCTGATGGCGCGCCGCGATCCGCGCCAGCGTGCCGCGCCGGTTGAGCAGCGAGCCGGCGGCGAGCGGATACCATGGGATGAAACCGAGCCCATCGCGTTCGCAGGCGGCGATCACCCCTTCGGACGAGCGGTCGGAAAGATTGTAGAGATTCTGCACCGAGACGATCGGCACGATCGAGCGCGCCTGCTTGAGCTGTGCCGCGCTGACGTTGGAGAGCCCGACATGGCGGATCTTGCCGGCTGACTGCAGTTCAGCGAGCGCGCCGACCGACTCTTCGAACGGCACCCGGTCATCGACCGTGTGGAGCTGGTAGAGATCGATCCGTTCCAGCCGCAGGCGGCGCAGACTCCCCTCGCAGGCTTGCTTGAGATGCGAGGGCCGCCCGTCGGGATGCCATCGTCCGGGCCCGGGCCGGGTGAAGCCGCCTTTGGTCGCGATGACGAGGTCGGCGGGATAGGGATGCAGCGCCTCGGCGATTAGCTGTTCCGAGACCTCGGGACCGTAGGAGTCGGCGGTATCGATCAGATCGACGCCGAGCGAGATAACGCGCCGCAGCAGCAGCTTGGCCTCAACCGGATCCTTCGGCTGACCCCACACTCCGGCGCCCGTTACACGCATTGCGCCGAAGCCGAGCCGATGGACAGTTAAGTCGCCGCCGATGACGAAAGTTGTGGTCGCACGAGCGGGGGGCGTTGCCATCGTGTCATACCTGCGGACGCCGGTCCGCGGCCAGGCTGGCGTTTCGATCGTGAGACAGGTCTACCTACCAGAGTAGAAGCCCGCACCGCACCTGGCAAGCTGGCGAGAGTTCGAGCCTAGCCGTCTTCCGCGACGCAGCGGTTGATCTGTACGCCGAGTCCGGTGATCGAACTTTCCATCACGTCGCCCGGCTTGAGGAAGCGCTTCCAATGCGATCCGTTGCCGGCCGGCGAGCCGGTCAGCAGCATGTCGCCCGGCTCCATCACGGTCACCGACGAGGTGTACTCGATGAGCCGGCGGACGTCGAAGATCATGTCGGCGGTCGATTCGTTCTGCCTCGTCTGGCCGTTGAGTTTGAGCGTGATCCGGAGATTCATCGGATCGGGTACGAAGGCGCGCGGCACCAGGAACGGGCCGGTCGGGAAGAAGGTCGGAGCATTTTTCGATCCGATCCAATCCAGGCCGAGCTCGACGTTGTCCTTGCGGCCAACCAGATCGCGAGTAGTGAGATCGTTGGAGATGGTGTAGCCGGCGACATAATCGAGCGCACGCTCGCGCGAGACGTTGCGCGTCCGGCGCCCGATGATCACCGCCAGCTCCAGCTCCCAATCATGCTGCGTGCCGCGGCGCGGCAGGATTACGTCGTCGCGCGCGCCGCAGATCGCGGCCGTCGTACCGGCGAAAATAAACGGCGAGCCGCTGCGCGCCCGCTCCTCCATCATAGCGGCTGCCTTCGCGTAGACCTCCTCATCGGTCATACCCTCGGTGATTCCAAGCCCCTTGAAGCGATGCGCGACGGTGAGCTGGATCACGTGAGTACGATAGTTGGCGGCCGATTGCAGAAGCGCGCCGGGCGGAAAGACCGGCGGCAGAATCCTGAGCGCATCGAGCTTCGCGCCGGCCTCGCGCCACTTCTCCGGGCCGTCGCTGGCGACGCGATTCGCCGCGCCGCGCAGCCGCTCGAAGTTCGCCTCCCAATCCTCGAGCATCGAGCGGACGCTGACCCGCTCCTCCGGCCTCGCCATTCCCAGCCGTCCCAGCACGGCCGCCAGGTCGAGCGCAGTGTCGTCGAGCACCAGCCCGGCATACGGCTCTCCGGAGCCCTTCGCGAACGTGCCCAGTTTGAATTCGATATCAGTCGCCATCGATGGTTCCTCGCGGGTTAGCCGGCTGCGCGCGCCGGCCCGATAGCTGGCAACATACAACGAGACGATCGGAACGGCGAGAGCGAGCGACCATTGACGACCCTTGCCCGGACGGGCCATTGTTCGACGGTAGGGCGAATGGCGGCCGGCTGGCGGCCGCAACGCAGCCCGGCGGGAGGCGACGGCTATGGCGGCAAAAGCGTGCATGGTGCCCGGGATGGCGGAGTACCCGCGCAATCATTGGTATGTGATCGCTTTTTCGCGCGAGGTCGGGCGCGAGTTGATCCATCGCGATTGTCTCGGCGATCCGGTGGTGCTCTACCGCACCCCGGACGGCGAACCGGTCGCGCTGTTCGACCGCTGCCCCCATCGCGGCATGCCGCTCTCGATGGGCAAGCTCCTGGGCGACGTCCTGCAATGCGGCTATCACGGTTTCGAGTACGATTGTGCGGGAACCTGTATCAAGGTGCCGTCGCAGGACGCGGTGCCGGCCACGATGCGCGTGCATCGCTATCCGCTAATCGAGAAGTGGCAGTGGCTCTGGATCTGGATGGGCGACCCGGCCCGCGCCGACCCGGCGCTGATTCCCGACCATCGCGATCTCGGGCTCGAGGATCCGGCGCTCACCGCCGAGCCCTACTTCATCCTGCCGATCGAGGCGAACTACCTGCTGGCGCTCGAGAACCTGGTCGATGCCACGCATATCACCTATCTGCACAGCGGCAATTTCGATACCGGCAACGTTGCGATGGTGCCGGCGCGGCTCGAGCAGCGCGGGACGCTGGTGCGGATGGTGCGGGAGATGAAGAACGAACTGGTCTCGCCGATGGTGAAGCAGATGTTGTCGATGAAGGGCGACCGGGTAGATCGTCAGCTGATCCTGGACAATTATTCGCTAAGCCTGTTCGTGGTCCGATTCATCTTCACCGAGCCCGACTACCCGGAGACCGGCGAGCGCATCAGCAACCTGATTATCGCGGTCACTCCGGGTGGACCGAAGAGCGTTTACCAGATCTGCGCGATGGCGCAGACCGTCCCGGACCCGCGGCCGCATCGGTTCGAGGAGATGAAGACGGTTCTGACTCAGGACAAAGTGGCTCTGGAAGCGGTCCAACAGATGTTCGACCGGCTCGGTCCCGAGCGCTGCCCGGAGTTCAGCGTCAAGTCGGATGCGAATTCGCTCCGGACGCGCCGGATGATCGCGGCGATGATCGAACAGGAACGGGCCGAGGCCGACTCGAACGGTGCGAAGCCGAAAGCTGTGCGCCAACGTCGGCCGGTCGAAGCGGCGGCGGCGAAGTGATCGACGATCGCGGACGACTCTGATGGCAGCAGATTCGAAGCACGCAGCAATTCCGCCGGCGACGGGCGGCGAATCGACCGCGGCTGAAGCCGCGATCCTCGCTCGTCTGGTCGCCGCCGCCCGGGAACTCGTGCCGGTTCTGAGCGAGCGGGCGGCGCGATGCGAGGAGCTGCGGCGGCTGCCCGACGAAACCTTCCACGACTTCCGCGCGGCGGGCTTCTTCAGGATCTTTCAGCCCGCTCGCTACGGCGGCTACGAACTCGACTACGGCTTTCCGCAGATCGAAATCGCGCGCGAAATCGGCCGGGGATGCGGGTCGAGCGCGTGGGTGCTGACCGTGATGGCGTGCCATTCGTGGATTGTCGGGATGTTCCCGGAGCGCGCGCAGGACGAGGTCTGGGGCGAGACGCCCGACGCGGTCGCGGTCACGGCGACCTTTCCGGAACAAGCGCGGGTCGAGAGCGCCGACGGCGGCATCAAGCTCTGGGGTCGCTGGAAATTCTCGAGCGGCGTCGACCATGCGGATTGGGCCCTGATCGGAGCGCCGGGCAAGCGCGCGGACGGCGGCTTCGAGCTGCTGTGGACGCTGGTGCCGCGGCGCGATTTCGAAATCATCGATACCTGGTTCGCGGGCGGATTGCGCGGGACGGGCAGCAAGGACGTCGCGATGGACGGCGCGTTCATCCCCGACCATCGGATCGTGACGCACAGCCTGCTGGCGCAAGGCCAGGGACCCGGCGGCGCGATCAATCGCAAGCATATCTACCGGCTGCAGATGTTCTCGATCTATCCGTACAACATCTGTGCGCCGGCACTTGGAATCGCGCGCGGCGCGCTCGAGGGTTACACCGCGCGAGTGAGTAAGCAGGGTCCCAACGCTTTCGGGGCACGGAGCGCCGAGGTCGAGACCAATCAGCTCAAGGTTTCGGAGGCGGCCGTGATGATCGACGCGGCCGAGACGCTGCTGCGGCGCAACGCGCGCGAGCTCAATGAACTGGCGCGCGCCGGAATCGCGCTGCCGCTCGAGAATCGCGTGCGTTACCGTCGCGACCTCGCCTACGCCGCGCAGCAGTGCATGCGCGCGGTCGATCTCATCCATTATATAGGCGGCGCGCACGCGCTGTTCGAGACGAATCCCATCCAGCGTGCGTTTCGCGACGTGCACGCGGTCAACGCGCAAATCGGGCTGCGCTGGGATATCGGCGCGCTCCCCTACGGCCGCCTGGCGCTCGGCCTGGAGCTCCACGATCCGTTTCTCTGATGGGGGCCTGGGATGGAAACCATCTATCGCGCCGAAGTGATCGGTTCGCTGCTGCGTCCGGATTATCTGAACGAGGGCCGCGCGGCGCTCGAGGCCGGCCGGATGAGCGCGGTCGATTTCAAATGGCTCGAGGACCGCGCTGTCGATGAGGCGCTGGCGCTCCAGGAGCGCGCGGGCGTCGATGTGGTTACCGACGGCGAGATGCGCCGGATGATCTTCACCCAGCCGCTGACCGGCGTGCTCGACGGCGTCGCGCCGGTCGGACGGATCACGCTGCATTGGCGGCGCAAGGAAGGCGAGGTCTGGAAGGAGCAGCAGAGCGAGCCGCCGATGTTCGCCGTGGTCGGTAAGATCAAGCGCAAGCGATGGCTCGCGCGCGACGAGTTCGAGTACGCGCGCACGCGGACCGCGCGGCCGCTCAAGGTGACGCTGGCGGCGCCGACGATGGCGATGAACCTGTGGTCGCCGCAGCATTCGCTGGCCGCCTATCCGGAGTTGCCGGCGCTGCTCGCCGACGCGGTCGATCTGATTCGCGGCGAGATTCGCGAGCTCGCCGCCCTCGGCTGCAAGTACATCCAGATCGACGCCCCGGAGCTGACCTGGATCGCCGACGAGGTCAGGCTCCAGGAGCTGGCGGCGATTCATCCGAAGCTGCCGGGATGGTTTCGCAACGAGGGGCTCGACGCGCTCAACGCGGTGGCCGGCGACGTGCCCGGCGTCACCTTCGGACTTCATATGTGCCGCGGCAATTACCAGGGCTATTGGCTGAGCGAGGCGCCCTGGGAGCGACTGGCGGAGCTGATCTTCAAACGCGCGGGCAACTACGACATCTTTTTGCTCGAGTACGATGACTGGCGCGCGGGTTCGTTCGAGCCGCTGCGCGAGTTGCCGCCGGGCAAGGTCGCGGTGCTGGGATTAATCTCCACCAAGCGCAGCGCTCTGGAGCCGAGCGCGGAGATCGTCGCCCGGATCGGAGAGGCGAGCCGCTTCTATCCGCGCGAGCAACTGGCGCTCTCGGCGCAATGCGGTTTTTCACCCGAACCGAGCGCCGCGACGCTGACGCCGGCGCAGCAGGAAGCTAAACTCGGCCTGGTGGCGCAAATCGCCCGCCAGGTCTGGCGTTAGATGGTAGTTAAACGGTTACTTTAGATTTAGCGGAAGAGACCAATGAAGCTTTGCACCTTCGAGATTGCGAGTGCGCTCGGGCCCATCAGCCGGATCGGGATGGAGACGCCGGGCGCAAAGATTCTCGACCTCAACGCGGCCTGCGAGTTGAAGCTTGCGGAACAGATCGGGGCGCGGTCCGCGCGGAATCTGGCCGACGCGCTGGTGCCGCCCGACATGCTCGGGTTTATCGATAATGGAACGATCGCGCGCGAGACGCTCGACGGCGCGCTCGCATACCTGGGCGCCAAGATCGAGAATCCGGGCTTGCGCGGAATCCGCGGCGGGCGCGTGGTCTGGAATCGCGACGAGGTGCGGTTGCTGGCGCCGCTTCCACGGCCGCGCTCGATGCGCGATTGTCTGGCCTTCGAGGAGCATTACAAGAACGCGCTGCGCGATCATCCGATCCCGCCGGTCTGGTACGAAGTGCCGATCTACTACAAAGGCAATCCGAATACCGTGCAGGGCACCGACAGCGAAGTGCCGTGGCCGCCCTACACCGAAACGCTCGACTACGAGCTCGAGTTCGCCGTGGTGGTCGGCAAGGAGGGCAGGGACCTGACGCCCGACCAGGCCTGGAAGCACATCTTCGGCTACACGATTTTCAACGACGTCTCGGCGCGCGACATCCAGATGAAGGAGATGGCGGCGCTGCTCGGTCCGGCCAAGGGCAAGGACATGGACGGCGGCAATCTGCTGGGGCCCTTCATCGTGACGGCCGACGCGTGGGACCCGCGCGACGACCACAAGATGGTGGCGCGGGTTAATGGCGAAGTATGGGGCGGCGGCACCACGCGCGCGATGCATCATCACTTCGGCAAGATCGTCAGCTACGTGAGCTGGGGCGAGACCATCGTCCCGGGCGACGTTATCGGCTCGGGCACGGTCGGCACCGGGTGCGGCCTCGAGCTCGGCAAGTATCCGAAGCCCGGCGACCTGATCGAGCTGGAAGTCGACGGCCTCGGCGTGCTTAGCACGCGCTTCGTCAAGCAGGCGCGCTAACTTCGGGAGAGAAGCATCATGGCCGGAAGCAATTGGCAATACAGCAAGGGGCTCCACGATCTCGGCAACGGATGCTACGCGTGGCTGCAGCCCGACGGTTCATGGGGATGGAGCAATGCGGGGCTGGTGGTCGACAGCGGCCAATCGTTGCTGGTCGACACGCTGTTCGATCTCAAGTTGACGCGGGCGATGCTTGACGCGATGCGGCGGGCCGAACCGCAGGCGACGGCGCGCTTCGGCGCGCTGGTCAACACGCACTCCAACGGCGATCACTGTTTCGGCAATCAATTGGTCGCCGGTATCGACATCATTGCGTCGAAAGCCTGCGCCGAAGAGCTGATTGCCGATCAGGGCGGGAAGGATTTGCGCAACTCGGTCAAACGTAATCCGGCCGAATTCGGCGAGGCCGGCGAATTTCTGGCCCGCATCCTGGCGCCCTTCGATTTCGAGGGCATCGATGTCGCGATGCCGACCGTCACCTTCGAGGGCGAGCTCGAGCGCCGGGTCGGCAACAAGACCGTGCGCATCATCGAGGTCGGCCCCGCGCATACCGGCGGCGACATTCTGGTCTACGTCCCGGAGGACCGGGTAATTTTCACCGGCGATATCCTGTTCATCAACGGCCATCCGCTGATCTGGGCCGGCCCGGTGGGCAACTGGATCAAAGCCTGCCAGCTCATCATGGATCTCGACGTCGAGACCGTGGTGCCCGGTCACGGCCCGATAACCGGCAAGCAGGGCGCGGCCGCGGTCAAAGGCTATCTCGAATACATCACGCGCGAGGCCCGCAAACGTTACGACGCCGGGATGCCGATGTTCGAGGCGGCGCGCGATATCTCGCTGGCCGACTACGCGTCGTGGAGCGACGCAGAACGCATCGCGGCGAACGTCGCCGCGCTCTATCGCGAATTCTCCGGCGGCAAGACTCCGCCGCCGACCATGGGCGAAGTGTTCGCGATGATGGCGCGTATCGAAAAGGATCTTCGGCACTGAGGCGCGTCGCGCGGCCGGCTTTACAATCAAGCCTGCCGTGCTAAGAAGTAGCTATTGGTCAAAGCGCCAATTGCGTCGCCACCACAGGAGGCAGGACCATGGCCAGCACCCAGACGACCAAGAGCAACGGCAGCAAGCGCAACAGCATCCCCGCGCGCCTGCATCATAATGCCTATGTCTGCCGCGACCTCGAAGGTACGCGCAAGTTTTACGAGGGTACGCTGGGCTGGCCGCTGGTCGCGGTATGGTGCGAGCACGACCATGTTTTCAACGACGATCTGGACTACTGCCATCTGTTCTTCCAGATCGCCGACGGCGGGATGCTGGCCTTTTTCCGCTTTGCCGATCCGGCCAAGCAGGAGAAGTACGCGCAATATGGTCCACACTCGCCGTTCGTGCATATCGCGCTCAAGGCGGACGCGGCCACGCAGGACGAGATCAAACATCGCCTCGAGGCGGCCGGCCACGAGACCAGCATCATCGATCACGGCTACTGCTGGTCGCTGTACGTCACCGATCCCAATGGCCTGAACCTGGAGTTCGCGGTCGATCATCCAGACTGGGACAAGATTTGCGCGAAGCGGGCGGCGAGCGCTGACGCGGATTTGAAGGCGTGGCTCAAGGGTGATCGCAGCACCAACAACGAGTGGCGTCCCGAAGAGCCGGCGGCGAAGTAGCGCGGATCAGACCGGATAGACCAGGTAGCGCGGCGTGGTGCTGGTATCGAGCACCGCTTTCTTGGCTCTGAACTTCGCACCCGTGGGACTGACTATCACCTCGTCCTGGTAGCATCCCGCCACCAGGATTTCAGAGCGGCCGCGCGCCGAAGTATATAGCACTTCAAAGTTGGTAATTACCGAATAGCTATTGGTGCTGCCGGGCGTGCAGGCGAGGCGCTGGATGAAATGACGCGTCCAGTAATCCTCGAAAGTTCCCGCCCAGACCTGAGTGATGTAACTGACGCGGTCCTTCAGCCGCTCGTAACAGTCGTCCATCATCAGCGCCAGCGGCAGCCCCTGTTCTTCGTTTTCGCGCGGCGTGCAGATGTAGCTGCCGTGGCTGTCGAAACATGCCAGCCACGCGTCGAAGTCGCGCCGGTCGAGCGCGCTGATGTAGCGAATCTGCAAGTCGTCGATTGCGGCCAGTAGTTCAGCGCTGATCACGTTCGAACCCCATTACCTGTCGATAGTGTTCCCACTTAATCGGATTCGCCGACTCGTCGTTCTGGTCGACGATGCAAGGCGGGGGAGCCATGGCCGCAACCCCTTTTTGATATCGTACCCGGCCGGGAGTCAGCGAGCCCTGATGGAGGCGGTTGAAGACTGCGCCGTCTTCGAGCGAGATAAAGCCGCTGGGACCGAGCAGGTTGGAAGACTGGCGCAACCGATGACGCATCATCGCGGGGTCGTCGTCCTGATGGCAGAAGTAGGCGTAGTGGACTTCAGTTTCGTCGACCGAGTGCGGGATAACGTAGCGCACGTTGATAACGTCGAGATGCTTGATCACCGAGGCCAGCGGAAACAGGGCGATAACGATCGATTTGGGCGGGGCACCGTTGGCGCCGCGGAATTCGACCAGCGAGCGATCGTTCAGAAAATCCGAGTTCGCGGCGCTCTGCAGCTCGGCCTGGAGACCGACGTGACCGTACTCGGTCGCGCACTGGATGCCCTTGCCGCCTTGCCATCGGAGCAGGCGGAAAGCGCGATGAAGCAACGGGGCGTGGTAGCCCTCGTTATCGTTGTATTCCTTCCAGTTGGAGGAAAAAGTGACTTTCTGATAGCCCAGCAGGACCAGCCGGCCGTCGCCCAGAACCTGTTCGAACAGCGGCGCGGTTTCGCCAAGATAGGTCGCGAGTTCGGGGGCGTCGTCACTGCAGGTGGCGAAGATCAGGCCGTGAAATTCAGCGGTACGCAGCTCGCGCAAATGGTAGTCGGCCTTGCGAAAAGCCGCCGGGAAGCGATCACTGCCGGGCGCAGCGAGCAGTTCGCCGCGATTGTTGAACAGCCAACGATGATATGGACACTCGAATTCTTCGGCGTGACCGCGCGAGCAGGTCTGAAGCTGAGTGCCGCGATGAGTGCAGGAATTGAAGACCACGCGCACCCGGTCGTCGTCGCCGCGGATCGCCAGGACCGGGGCGTCGCCGAGGCGGAAGGTCTTGAAATCGCCGGGCTTGGGGAGTTCGGCGAGATGCGCGAGCGGATGCCACTCCGGGCCGCGGAAGATACGCTCAAGCTCGAGGCGGAAGACATCCTCGCGATGAAACGCCGCCTTGGGTAGCTCGGTCGGATTCGCCGGCCAGCGAAAAATATCGGGCTCACCCACCATGGTCACAGTTGGTCGAAAAGCGGCAAGCGAAATCCCGCGGTGAGGCCGCCGTCGACCACCAGCGAGGCGCCGGTTATGTACGAAGCCTCGTCGGAGGCGAGAAACACCGCCGGCCGCGCGATCTCCTCAGGCTCCGCGAAGCGCTTGAGCGGGCACAGGTCGGCGATCGCGCGCTCCTGGCCGGGGACGTTGCGCATATAGTTTTCGATCCGCGGCGTGCGGGTCGAGCCCGGACAAATCGCGTTGACGCGAATTCCATAAGGCGCGAAATCCATCGCCATGTTGCGCGTCAACAGCACCACGCCGCCCTTGCTGGCGCTATACGCGGCGCATCGATTCTCGGCCATGATTCCTGCGATCGACGCGATGTTCACGATCGCGCCGCCGCCGCGTTTGCGAATTTGGGGCACCGCCTGATTGGAGCATCGATAGACCGAAGTGAGGTTGGTATCGATGATCGAGTACCATTCCTCATCCACCATCTCTTCGACGTTTTTCATCAGGTTGGTGCCGGCGACGTTGAACAGCACGTCGATGCCGCCGGCCTGGGCGATGGCCTCGGCGAACGTGGCGCGAATCGCGGGCAGGCTCTTCACGTCCATGGTGAAGTGAAAGGCGCGGCCGCCTTCACGAGCCGCCTCGGCCGCGGTCGCCTGCGCCTGTTCCCCGTTCATATCGGTCACGATGCCGGTGCCGCCGCGGCGCGCCCATTCCAGCGCGATCGAGCGGCCGATACCCGCGCCGGCGCCGGTGATGAATGCGATCTTGCCGGCAAACTGTTCCCGCATCATGCTGCCTCGCTTGCGGTCTCCCGTGGTTATGAGCCGAATTGCTTGAGGCTCAGCAGTTCGCCGACATCGCGTCCGCGTCCGGTGCGCACCGCCTCCTCGTAAACCGCGAAGCCCGCCATCACATCCTGGATCGCGGTGCCAACCGACTTGAACAGCGTGATTTCCCGATCGTCCGCGCGGCCGGGAACGCTGCCGCCGATCACGTCTTTCATCTCGAACACCCGCTCAGGCGGAAACTTGTTTTCCTTGATCGCCGCCACCACGTCGCCCGACTCGCCTTCCACCTGATGGCGCGAGTCGACCACGATGCGCCCGGCGTTGCCAAACGTATCCGGATCGATCTCGCGCAGCCGCAGCATCGTCGAGCCGATGGCGTTGATATGCATCCCCGGCTGCGACCATTTGCCCTGGTAGGCGATCGACGCGGCGCGGCCGGTGGTGTTGGTGGCGACCACCACGATATCCGCATCGCGCACGCAGGCCTCGGGCGTGTCTTTCGCGGTCACCTCGATGCCGAGCTCAGCGCTCATCCGCCGGGCGAAGTCTGCGCGCCGCTCCGGATTGGGGCTGTAGACCGTGACGCGCTTGACGTTTCGCACCGCGACCACGCCGAGCAGATTGGTCCGCGCCTCGAGTCCCGATCCGATCACCGCGACGTGCGGCGTCTCGCGCCGCGCCATGTATTTGGTGGCCACCCCCGTGGCCGCGCCGGTGCGCGCGGCGGTCAGGTAATGCGCATCCATCATGGCGAGCAGTTCGCCGCTCTGTTGCGAGTAGATCACGATCAGGTAGCGCACGCCCTGTTCGATGGCGCCGTGGAAGACCTTGTAGCCCATCACGCCGCTTTTGTGGATCAGCGCCGGCATCACGCGGAAGAAGCCGCCGTTGCTCATCGTCAGGTTCATCCGCGGCGGCAGCACCACGGTGCCGCGGGCTTCTTCCAGCACCCCGCGCTCGACCGCCTCGACCAGGCGAGGCATCGGCGCAAGCTGCTCAACGTCGTGAGCGTCGAGGAGGAGCGTCATAATTTCCTGTCGCGCTCAGGCCGGTTGGCGCCCGATCCAGTAGTCGCGATCGGGCAGCGGCGTGGGGTCGAGCTTCGAGGCGATCAAGGCATTGCGCAATGATTTCATTTGCGGCTCATGCAGGCGCATGGTCGGCTGCCGCAGCGGTCCGCCATTGAAGCCCTGCAGCCAGGCCTGGTACTTCCACGCCATCCGATGCAGGAAATGGGCGCCTTTGACCGAGGCGAAGATCTGCTCGTTGGCCATACGGGCCGGATGGTACTGCCAGTAGAGTTCCATGGCCTTTTCTTTCTGGCCGTCGCGAATCATGTTGAACAGCCGCGGCACCATCGGGCCGTAATACTCGGAGTTGCTGGTGCCGATGAATTGCAGCGGTACCAGGGTCGCCAGGGCGAGCGCTTCGGACTCGATCGGGAAGGTCACCACCACCTTGTCCGAGAGCGTGAGCCAGGTATCGACGAAGCCGCCCAGCGTCGGCATCCCGCCTTCGGCCTTGATGCAGACGATATTCGGGACATCGTCGACCAGCTTGCGGATTATCGCGGGTGGGATGCCGGCCGGATGAAGCCGTTCGAAACCCCACAGCGGCACCGGGAAGAGGATCACACCGAGGTTGGTCTCATCGCAAAACGCCTTGGTGTAATCGTAAATCTCTTCGCCGCTTTCGGGATAGAAGTTGGACGGATAGCCGAGCAGGATAAGCTCGGCGCCGTTGCGCTCGGCAAGCTGCACGGCGCGGATATTCTCCTCGAGCGTGTTGAACGCCGCATGATGAATCAGGCGCACGCGGCCCTTGGCCTCGTCCGCGGCCCACTGCACGAAGTCGCCGTACTCCTCGACCGTGATGGCAGTCTCCGAGACCAGCAGGGTGCCCCAGAATCCCAGCTCGATCTCGCGGCGCACGTCGTGGCGAATGCCGCGTTCGTTCAGGTGTTGCAGGTCATGGGTGTAGCTCGGGATGATGACGTTAGCGATCCCGTGCATCTTGGCTCGCGCCCATTCGCGGGCTTCTTTCTTCTTGTATTCAGCCATGGATGGCCTCCGTTCCTATCTGCGGTGTATCGGCTTTGACGGCCCGTTCTGTCCGCGTTTTCTATCCTTGTCGCCTTTGCGGCGCAACTCAACCCGCGTACGGGCCTAGTATAGTCCCGGCGAGTCGTGCGGCAAGCGAAGCGGATCGCAGGTCACCGAAGCTTGGGACATCAAACGCAAGCACGCCACTCATTTCATGGATCCGACGCCCGACGGCAAGGATACTTTCGTGAATTCGCAGGCGCCGGCAGAGTACTTGAACTTGACCAAGTACTGTGGACCGGCCGGATTGAACGAAATCATGAGATAGGCGCCCCCGGGCGCGCCGTCACGGCTTGTCCGGGCTTTCGTCCTCGTCCTGCAGTTTGCGGTAGAGCGTCTTGCGATCGATTTCCAGGATGGATGCGGCTTCGCTCTTGTTGCCGCCGACGGAGGCCAGCACGGCGCGCACATAGCTGCGTTCGAGCTGCTCCATCGTCATCCGCCGCACCAGCGCCTGCTCGATCATGCCGGCCGGAGTATCGGGGTCGCCGGCGATCTTGGCCGGCAGATCGCGCCGCCGCAGGCGGTCTTCGCGGTTCATGATCATCGCCTGCTGAACTGCGTTCTGAAGCTCGCGCGCATTGCCGGGCCATGAGTAACGCAGCAGGCAATCATTGGCGTCGGAGTCGAGCTTCGGGAGGGTGCGGCCGGCCTGCGAGGCGGCCCGCGCCAGGAAGTGCTTGATGAGCAGCGGGATATCTTCGGGCCGTTCGCGCAGCGGCGGAATGGTGAGCGTCACCGCGGCCAGCCGATAATAGAGGTCGGTCCGGAAGCGGCCCTGCTCGATCAGCTTCTCGAGGTCGGCGTTGGTGGCGGCGATGATGCGGACGCTGACCGGGATTTCGGCGGTTGCGCCGAGCGGCCGAATCTTTTTGTCCTCGAGCGTCCGCAGCAGCTTGGCCTGCACCGCGGGCGGCATCTCGCCGATCTCATCGAGAAACAGCGTACCGCCGCGGGCCGATTCGAACAGCCCGGTCTTGCCCTGGCGGGCGTCAGTGAAGGCGCCGCGGACGTAGCCGAACAGCTCGCTTTCGAGCAGGGTTTCGGGAATTGCCGCGCAGTTGACCGGCACAAACGCGCCCTCGCGATTAGCGCTCATGAAGTGGATAGTGCGCGCCAGCAGATCCTTGCCGGTGCCGCTCTCGCCGCGGATCAGCAAGCTGGCGTCGTTTTCCGCGACCCGCGGGATCTGCTCCATCAGCTCGACCATCTGGGGACTCGCCGCGATTATGTTGTCGAGCCCATAGCTGCGGGCCAGCTCACCGCGCAGCCGCAGGACCTCCATCCGGAGCGCCCGATCCTCGAGCGCCCGCGACACCATGATCATGAGATCCTGGTTGCTGAAGGGCTTGGTGATGTAATCGAAAGCGCCCAGCTTCATCGACTCGACCGCGGTCTGAATCGAGCCGAAGGCCGTGATGATCACGGTCGGCACGGCGGGCGCGATCTTCTTGACCTCGAGCTGCAGTTGATGGCCGTTCATGCCGGTCATGCGCAGGTCGCTGATCAGCAGGTCGGGCTGCTGCTTGCGCACCAGCTCGAGCGCCTCGGTGCCGGAACCGGCGCTGAGCGTGCGATAGCCCGCGCCGCGCAGAATATCCGACAACATACTGGTCATCTCGCGGTCATCGTCGACCACCAGGATGGTGGCTGGTTCCATAGTCATGCCTGGACCTGCCTCTGTTCACTTTGCCGGTCGATCATTGGGAGCGTTACAAAGAAGCGAGCGCCGCGATCGCCGCGCGGCTCCATCGTAATCTCACCGTGGTGGTCCTGTATGATGGACTGGCTCACCGCCAAACCCATCCCGGTGCCGCGGCCGGGCGGCTTGGTGGTGAAGAACGGGTCGAAGATCTGGGCGCGGTTTTCCTCCGCCACGCCCGGACCGTTATCCTCGAAGACAATGCTTAGCCAGTCGCCGGCGCCGTTGCGACGGATATTCGCGGTGACGCCGAGGACGCCGCCGCCCTGCTCGGTCATCGCGTCCAGCGCGTTCATCCCGAGATTGACGAACACCTGCTGTAACTGGTCCGAGTCGCAATCGAGCACCAGCGGCTGCGAGCCCAGATCCGGCTGCAAGCGGACATGGCGGCGCGAGGCCTCGGTCTCGAGCAGGCTGAGCGCGCGCATCACGATCGGTCGCAGGTCGCTGCGCACCCGCTGCGGCTCGCGGCGCCGCGCGTAATCGAGCAGGCGATGAACAATGCCGGAGATGCGGTCGATCTGGGCGATAATGATGCCGAGGCCGTCGCGCAGCCGGCCCGGTTCGGAGTCGTTGAGGAGATATTCGGCCCGGCCGCGAATCACCGCCATCGGGCTGCCGATCTCATGAGCCAATCCCGAAGCGAGCGTGCCGATGGTCGCGAGTTTATCCGAATGGCGCAGGTTGCGTTCCAATTCGAGCTGGCGCCGATGTTCCCTGAGCAGGCGCTCGCGCGAGGCCGTGAGCTGCGCATCGAGGCGGCTGAACTCCTCGGTCAGAGATTCCACCTCATCGCCCGCCAGACTCCGCTCGGCGTCGTTGTCATTGGATGAGAAGCGGCTGACGCGCCGCGACAGCTCGGAAAGCGGTCGCGTGACGTAGCGCCGGGTGGCGAGCGTGATGAAGGTCGCCGCCACGATCAGCACCAGCAGGGCAGCGCCGATTGATGCGATGAGCCGGCGATGGTTGATCTCGCGCACTTCAGTAAGATCAACCGCCACCATCAAATATCCAGCCAGCGGTCCGGGCGAGAGCTGTAGTGGCACCAGCCGACAGAACCAGAAGCGAGTGCCGGTCTCGCGATTACTCTCCCAGCTGCCGTTGGCATTAACGTCGTTGAACGCCGTCCGGTTCGGTAACAGCCTGGTGGGGAAGCCCGGCAACGCGAACCACAGCGTCCAGTCGGGCCTGAAGATCGCGGCCTCAGTCCCCTGATCGCGTATCTGTCGCAGCACCGAGTGCACCTGGTCCCACTCCTGGTTCTCGATGTCCGGGATCAGCGCCGCGCGTAAACCCCGGGTGGTCGCGCGCGTCTCGCGCTTGAGGCTGTCGATGTACACGCGAGAAGACAGTTGAACGTTGAAGTAGGTGTAAAGCACCAGCACCGGCGTCAACGCAGCCAGTAATACCAGTGCCAGACGCGTGCCTATCTTCACGAATGAAACCCTTGCGCCAGGCGCGCATTATTCGGGCCTGGCGCGGATTTACACATCCTAGCGCTTTGTGGTCGAACCTCGACAACCGCGTTCTCGATACCTTTCGAGTCTCTCGCGGGTGGATATTCGATGCGCCTCGGGGTGCCGTTAAATTGTATCTTCCGCCAGGTTCCAGAAGTTCGTCAGCATCGACAGCCCGACGCCCGTTTTCTGGCAGGCGTCGGCGAGCTGGGCATGAACCTGAAGTGGGCTGGCCTGCACGGGACAATCGGCTTCCGGATCGAAGAACAACGGCTCGTCGGGGAGCGGATCGCGCCCGAACTTGTGCCGGAAGCTTTCGAACCGCTCACTGACGACTTCCATCAACGAACAGGCCGGACACAGATCCGAGTCACAGGACTGGCCTGTAAGAGGCGTATGCCAGGTACTATTGTTCATCAGGATTCCCCCAAAGGGATGATGCTTGAAAACCCACGCAATGATTAGACCAAACTGGAAAGGGCGGTTTAGCCTGCCTAAAATCCGATCCCGCTGAAAGCGCTGTAGAAATTATCCCCAATCGTGAAACCAAAAGGCCGCAAGCATCCTTTCAAAGCCGAAAATGTGGGATGGCGCTTTGCCCTAAGGCTAATCAGGTACACTCTTGACATTGATCGTCTTGGGGACGAAAATACGCAAAGTCTGGGGAATAATTCACCAGTCGACCCGATAGCCTGAAAATAAATCAATAAGAGGACGGCTCGGATGAAACGAGAATCCATCAGTCCAAACAAGACCGAATTTTACACCGTGAGCCAATTGGCGAGGATGCTCCAGGTCACCGAGATGACCATCTATCGCATGGTCAGGCGCGGAGAGTTGCCCTGTCATTCGATCGGCCGGGCCAAGCGTTTTCGTTATAGCGATATCGAGGCTTTTCTGAAGGGCTGCCGCACTCCGAATCAGCCCGTCACCAGCGCCTGACGCGATCGGTTGCGCGCTAATTTAGCCTGATTTGCTCTGCGAGCCGGCTGAACCGGCGTCGCTCATCCTCATTTCTCACCGCCTGCAGCAAGGCGCTGCGAGTACCGACCAGCACGCAGACCCGCTCTGCGCGAGTGATCGCGGTATATAACAGGTTGCGCCGCAGCATCAGGTAATGACTCTGATGGACTGGTATGACCACCGCCGGATACTGGCTGCCCTGGCTTTTGTGAATTGAGATCGCGTAGCCGAGTGCCAGCTGATCGAGCTCCGAGGTCTCGTAACGCGCCGAGCCGTCCTCGAAAGTGACTCCGATCGCGCCACGGGTTGTATCGATCGAGATGATTCTGCCGACCGCGCCGTTGAACACCAGCTTGTCGTAGTTGTTGCGAATCTGGATCACGCGGTCGCCTTCGCGCAGCCGTCGATCGCCGAGCTTGAGCTCGCGTCCAGCCGGATTCAGCAGCTCCTGCAGTTCGCGATTCAGCGCCTGGGTGCCAAGCGGCCCGCGATTCATCGGCGTCAGCACCTGGATTTCGCGCGCATCGCTGATGCCGAATTTGCCGACCAGCCGCTGCTGCACCAGCTGCTTGATCGTCGCCAGCACCTCGTCGACCGAGGCGCGCTCGAAAAAGAAGAAGTCGTCCTCCGGATCGTTGGTGACCTCGGGCGGGTAGCCGCGGTTGAGGCGATGGGCATTGGCGACGATCCGGCTTTCGCGCGCCTGCCGGTAGACCTGACTGAGCGCCACCACCGGCGCCAGGCCCGACGCGATCACGTCCTTGAGCACGCTTCCCGGCCCGACCGATGGAAGCTGATCGCGATCGCCCACCAGCAGCAGCGTGCTTTGCGGCGGCAGCGCGTCGAGCAGGCTCGCAGCCAGCTCGATGTCCATCATCGAGGCCTCGTCGACGATCAGGTAATTGGTCCGCAACGGGAACGATCGGCAGCGGATGAATTCGCCGCTGTCGGGTGAATACTCGAGCAGCCGATGGATAGTCTTCGCCTCGCGCCCCGACGCATCGGCCAGCCGGCGCGCGGCCCGTCCGGTCGGCGCCGCCAGCGTCGCCCGGATTCCGATCGCGTCGAGCCCCAGGATGAGGCGGCGCAGAATCGTGGTCTTGCCGGTGCCGGGGCCGCCGGTAATCACCGTGACGCGGCTTCTCAGCGCGGCCCGAATTGCCCCCTGCTGCTCGGGCGAGAGCGTGAAGTCGGCGTCCTTCATAGTCGCCGCCGCCATCGCGCGCTCGACCACCTGCGGACCGATCGGCCGGCCGCGGCTCAGATCGACCAGCCGGCGCGCGACATTGCACTCCGCCTCGTAGAGGGGTTTCAGATAGACCGCGCGATCGTCGTCGACCGGCTCGGCCACGATCGCGCCGCTCTGCTCCAGTTCGGCCAGTGCCACCGTCGCCAGCTCCGGGTCCATCTCGAGTCCGGAGGCGAACTGATGGGTAATATAGCCGAGCGGCGCGAACACGTGCCCCTCCTCGGCCATCCGCTCGAGCAGATAGAGAATCGCGCCGCGCGCGCGCTCGATCGAGTTGCGCGGTATCCCGAGCCGCTCGGCGATGGTGTCGGCGGTGCGGAAGCCGATGCCATGGATTTCGCGCGCCAGCAGGTAGGGGTCGCGCCGCACCACGGCCAGCGACTCGTGGCCGTACAGTTGATGAATCCGGCGGGCGTGGGCCGCCGCGATTCCATGGCCGCGCAGGAATACCGTCAGCTCGCGCATCCCCGAGGAGTCGCGCCACGCGGCCGCGATACGCTCGGCCACCACCGCCCCCAGCCCGCGCACCTCATGCAGCCGCTCGGGCTCGCGATCCAGCACCTCGGGCAGGCTCTCGCCGAAGTGCTCGGCGATGCGCCGCGCGAGCGCCGGCCCGACGCCTTTTATTTCCGACGCCAGGTAGCGTTCCAGCGCGGCGACGCCCGCCGGCCGCAGGATTTCGAAGTCCTCGATCTTGAACTGTTCGCCGTAGCGGGGATGCTTCTCGAAGCGGCCGTGGGCGCGCAGCCCCGCCCCGACCTCGACTCCGCCGAGATTGCCGACCACCGTCAGACGGTCGCCGCCGGCCTCCGCCGCGCGTCTTAAAACCGCCACCACGTAGCCGTTCTGATCGTTGATGAACAGCACCTGGTCGAGCGTGCCCTCGACCATCTCGGCTGCGCGTTGTGCCTCGTTCATCGGCGATCGTGGTCCGGCGGATGGCGCCAAGCTGCTTTCGCCGGCGCGCTCCGGATAGCATGGGATTGTGCGCCGCCGCGGCCGGCCAAAGCAATTAGGGCCCGCGAGCTTGCGCACAACGCGATCGCAACTTTGAAACTGCCGGCCGGTTGTGTTAGCGGGTCGGTATCATCTAACTGAAGGAGTTTGACCGATGGCCGATGAGGCGTGGCAAAAAGGGCAGAAGAAACGCGAGGAGCTGTTTGGCGTCGAGGGCGGCGGGCGGCTCGACGTAATCCAGAAATTCGACGACGGCTTTGCGAAGATCCTCAACAACGTCTGCTTCGGCGACGTCTGGTCGCGGCCGGGGCTGCCGATCAAGACGCGCTCGATGCTGACCATGGCGTCGCTGATCGCTCTCGGCCGGTTTTCGCAGTTGAAGGGCCACATGAAGGGAGCGCTGCATGTCGGCGTCACCGAGGACGAGATCAAGGAAGTGATAATTCACCTCTCGCAGTACGCGGGTATCCCGTTCGCGGTCGAAGCCATCCGGGTCTTCAACGAAGTCAAGGAAGGAAAGTAGATCGAAGCGCTGCCGTCGGGCGCCGCCGGATTAGCGCGGCGGCGTCCGACAATTGGCGCAGGCACTGGTCACACCGTATAGATCGGATTCCCGGCGCGCGCGATCAGCGCCTCGCGGTACCAGGCCTCGATCGATCGATCGCGTCCGAGCAGCACGCATCCGGCCCGCAGCCGTTGCCCTGCCGCCCGCACTCCGGGCGGCTCGCCGGCGCCGTCGCGCAGCGCGTGCGCGGCCTCGGCCAGGCGGTTGCGCGCGACCACGATCGCGCGGTCAGTCGGCACCAGGTGCTCTTTGGTGCGATCCTGTATCGGCCCCATGCTTTCCTGCAGCGATGAATCCTGGATGGCGAAACCGAAGATGCCGCTGAACGCGCGGCGCTCGCGCTGCGCCGCCCGATCGATCAAATAGTCGTTGTCGCGGTTGGCGACCGCGCGCAGCGTGCCGGCTGTCACCTGGCCGTGGATTCCGCGGCCGTCTTTCATCGCCTTGAGCTGGACCTCGTCGAGCGGCCGATCGACGTAATAGTTGATGTTCCAGGTCCAGCAGTTCTCGTCGTCCATCGGCACGAAGGCGTGTGCGCCCAGCGCATGCTCGCCGAACGGCGGGATAAACGTGTACCACGGCATGATGAACTGGGTAATGCGCCAATAGTAACTGTCGGGCTCGCCGTTGCGGCGGGTGACGATGGTCAGGCCGCCGGCTGAATCGTGCACCTCGAACATCGGATTGGGATCGGCCTTGAGATATTTGTTGGCCGCCGCCTCGACATGCATCGGGTCGATATCGACTTCGAAGCGATGCACGAACGAGACATGGCTCGAGTCGATCGCTCCCTCCAGCGCCTGCAGATAATTGCACTCCTGCCAGCGGCGCGACACGTAGCAATGGCTCTCCGGCAGCGTCGACCATTCGAGCGCGGGCGGCTCGGGGCGCTCGCGCGCCGGCCCCATGTAAGTCCAGATGACGCCGCCCTGTTCGAGACAGGGATAGGCGGTGAGCTTGATTTCCTTTGCGTACGACGGTTGCTGCGGCAGCTCGACGCAGTTGCCGTCAACGTCGTACTTCCAGCCGTGATAAGCGCAGCGGATGCCGCATTCCTCGTTGCGTCCGAAGAACAACGAGGTGCCGCGATGGGCGCAGAACTCCTCGATCAGGCCGACGCGCCCGCGGCTGTCGCGAAACCCAAGCAACCGCTCGCCCAGCAGCTTGACGCGGACCGGCGGCGAGTCCGGCGCGGGGATTTCACGGCTTAGCAGCGCCGGCACCCAATAGCGGCGCATCAACTCGCCCATCGGCGAGTCCGCTCCGGTGCGAACCAGCAATTCTTGTGTCTCAGGCTGCATCGCGTCGCCCGCAATTCAACGCCTTGCTCTGCACGGCAAAAGACTATCGCGTGCCGGGCCGCGTGAACAAGATTGCGCAACCCGCTCGCCAACCCGGTTCAGCGGCGACTATGATGGGAGCCGTTTCGGACCAACCCGATGGATGATTCTCGATACAAGCGCCTGCGCGATGCGGACCATCGCCACCTGTGGCATCCCTTCACCCAGATGCGCAGTTGGATGGCGGACGACGAGCCGCTGATCGTCGAGCGCGGCGAGGGCAACTGGCTAATCGACGTCAACGGCCGGCGCTACCTCGACGGCGTCTCGTCGCTGTGGTGCAACGTCCACGGCCATCGCAAGGCTGCGCTCGACGCGGCGCTCGAAACCCAGCTCGGGAAGGTCGCACACTCGACGATGCTCGGGATGGCGAACGTGCCGGCGATCGAGCTGGCGCGCGAGCTGGTCGCAATCGCGCCGCCCGGTCTGACGCGGGTCTTCTATTCCGACTCGGGCGCCGAGGCGGTCGAGGTCGCGCTTCGGATCGCGGCGCAATACTGGCAGCTTCGCGGCGCGCCGCGCCGCACGCGCTTTCTCGCGCTCACCGAGTCCTATCATGGCGACACGGTCGGCTCGGTCAGCCTCGGCTACAGCGAGATGTTCCATCGCCACGTGAAGCCGCTGCTGTTCCCGGTGCTGAAGGCTGAGCCGCCGCATCTGTTTCGCTTCCAGCGCGGGATGGAGGCGGATGCGGCGCAGGCGGCGGCGATCGCGGCGGCGCGCGATCTGATCGCAGCCAACCGCGACGAACTCGCGGCGCTGATCGTCGAGCCGATGATGCAGGGCGCGGCCGGCATGTGGAATCATTCGGCGGACTACCTGCGCGCCGTGACGCAACTGGCGCGCGAGGCCGGCGCGCTGGTGATCTTCGACGAAGTCGCGGTCGGCTTCGGCCGCACCGGCAAGATGTTCGCGTGCCAGCACGCGGCGCTCTCGCCCGATCTGATGTGCCTCGGCAAAGGCATCACCGGCGGCTATCTCCCGCTGGCGGCGACGCTTGCGAGCGAGGCGATTTTCGAGGCCTTCCTCGGCGAGCCGCATGAATATCGCGCCTTCTATTACGGCCATACCTACACCGGTAATCCGCTGGCCGCGGCGGCGGCGCTGGCGAACCTCGGCATCTTCCGCGATGAACGGGTGATCGATCGCGTGCAACCGCTGATCGCGCAGATGCGCGAGGGGTTGGCGCAGCGTTTCGGCGCCCATCCCCGCGTCGCCGACCTGCGGCAGGCGGGGCTGATGGTGGGCATCGAGGTGATGGCGGATCCGAAGAGCCGTACGGCCTATCCGTCGCAAGCGCTGACCGGCGCGCGCATCGCACGGGCGGCGCGCAGTCGCGGCGTCGCCATCCGGCCGCTGGGTGACGTGATCGTGCTGATGCCGCCGCTGTCGATCACGCCGGACGAACTTGACCTGCTGCTCTCCACGACGCGCGAGGCGCTGGAGGAGGTGACCGCCGGCTAGCCGGGGAAGCGCGATGCGACGGCGATTTCTGATCAGCGGCACCGATACCGACGTCGGCAAGACCACGCTCGGCAGCGGACTCGCCTTTGCGATGCAGAATCGCGGCCTGCGGGTCGGCGTCATGAAACCGGTCGAGACCGGATGCGCTGAACGCGGCGGGGAGCTGATCGCGGCCGACGCCGAAGCGCTCAATGCCGGCTCGTTCGCCAACTGGCCGATGGAGCTGGTCTGTCCGTATCGCTATCGCGCGCCGCTCGCGCCACCGGCCGCCGCTGAAGCCGACGGCGCGCCGCCGCCCGATCTCGAGCGTATCGCCGACGCCTATCGGCGCATCGAACCGAACGCCGACGTGATGATCATTGAAGGGGCGGGCGGCCTGATGGTCCCGATCACCTGGGAGGAGAATTACGCCGACCTCGCGCTGCGGCTCGACCTCGAGCTGGTGCTGGTAATCGCGAACCGTCTCGGCGCACTCAACGTGGCGCTGCTGACGCTCGACTACGCGGCGCGGCGCGCGATGCGAATCGCGGGCTATGTGTTCAGCGACGTCGAGCCCGGCAGCTCGCCTGCGATGGCCACCAATCCGCACTCGCTGGCGCGGCTGACGACGATCGCCTGCCTGGGTCATACGCGGCACAAGGCGCCGCTCGATCCGGCCATAGTTCAACATTTGCTTTAAGTTGTGAAGGCCGCCGCTCGGCTCGATTTCTTCCAATCGTCAGCCGCTGGTACTACGCTCGGGGCGAACAGGACCATGGCGAGCGAGCTTGCAGACGACGCGCGGGAGTTGCGCCAAAAGGTGCGCGAGGCGTATGCGGGCGCGGCGCAGGTGCCTGCCGGTAAGCATCCCTTTCCGGTCGGACGTGCCTTTGCCGAGAGCCTCGGCTATCCCGCGGCAACGCTCGATCGGATGCCGCCGGGCGCGGTCGATTCTTTCGCCGGCGTATCGAACATCGCGATCTCAGCCAAGCTCAAGAGGGGCGCGCGGGTGCTCGACCTGGGATGCGGCGCGGGTCTCGATTCGTTGATCGCGGCCGAGCGGGTCGGTGCGCGCGGGATAGTCCTGGGGATCGATTTCGGCGCCGAGATGCTGGCGCAGGCGCGAGCCGCGGCGCGCGCGGCGGGAGCTTCCAACGTGATCTTCTGCCAGGCCGACGCCGAGCGGCTGCCGCTCAGAAGCGAATCGATCGACGCGGCGCTGGTCAACGGCATCTTCAATCTCAATCCGGCGCGCGAAGCGATTTTCTCCGAGCTGGCGCGGGTGATGAAGCCTGGCGGCGAGCTGTGGGCGGCGGAGTTGATTGTGCGCGAGCCGCTGCCGGCCGAGGAGCTGGCGAGCGCCGCCAACTGGTTTGCATGAATCGCCGGCGCGAAGGAAGGAGTTGCCTTCCTGGAGGAATTTTCCAGGGCCGGCTTCCGCAAGGTAAAGATCATCCGCACCAGTCGCAACGCGCGCACCCGCAATCCGCGCACCCTGGCCGCGGAGGTGTGGGCGCGCCGCTGAGCTTGAATCCGGATCGAAAAGCTTAAATCTACGGACGCGCCGCGGCTTCAGGAGGCGACGCGGCGGCGGCCACCGAGTGCGCGCCGATCGTCGGTGTGCAGCGGAGTTGCGCCGGCGGCCTCGTACTGCTCGGGATGGCGCATCGCCAGCCATTGATGGAGCCGATCCATGTAGGTGTAGACCACCGGCGTGATGTAGAGCGTCAGGAACTGCGAGAAGAACAGTCCGCCGACGACCGCCACGCCCAGCCCGCGCCGCGCGTCGGCGCCGGGCCCGGAGCCGATCGCGATCGGCAGTACGCCGAGCAGCGCCGCCATGGTGGTCATCATGATCGGCCGGAAACGAATCATGCAGCCTTCGACGATGGCCGTGGCGGCATCGACGTTCTCGGTGCGCTGCGCGTCGATAGCGAAGTCGATCATCATGATGGCGTTTTTCTTGACCAGCCCGACCAGCATGATGATGCCGACGAACGAGAACAGGTCGAGCTGCAGGCCGAACAGCATCAGCGTCAGCAGCGCGCCGAAGCCGGCGGCGGGCAGGCCGGAGAGAATCGTGATCGGGTGGATGAAGCTTTCGTAGAGGATGCCGAGCACCAGGTAGATCACCAGTATCGCCAGCACCAGCAGCATCCCGAGATTGCCGAGCGATGACTGGAAGGCCTCGGCGGTGCCCTTGTAGCTGGCGGTGATGGTGTCGGGCAGGGTATCGGCGGCGACCTGCTTGACTTCATCGAGCGCTTTGCCGAGCGAGACTCCGGGCGCGACGTTGAACGAAATCGTAACCGAGGGAATCTGGCCGGTATGGTTGATGGCGAGCGGGCCGAGGTTGCGCTCGAGCCGGGCGAACGCGCCGAGCGGGACCAGGTTGCCGTTTTTCGATCGCACGTAGAGCATCGAGAGCGTGTCGGGGCGGTCCTGGAACTGCGGTTCGACCTCGAGGATTACCCGGTACTCCTCGTTGGAAGCGTAGATGGTCGAGATCTGGCGCGATCCGTAGGCGTCGTAGAGCGCATCCTCGATGGCCTGGGGCGAGACGCCGAGTTCGACCGCCTTGTCACGATCGATCGTGACATTGACCTGCGGATTGCTGACCTGCAGGTCGCTGTCGACGTCGCGCAGATCCCGCATCGCCTTCATCTTGTTTTCGAGCAGCGGCGCGTAGTGATAGAGCTGCTCGGTATTGTTGCCCTGCAAGGTCATCTGGTAGAGCGCGTTGGTGAATTGCGCGGTCATCTGGATGATCGGCGGGTTCTGCATGAAGGCCATGATGCCCGGAACCGAGGCGATCTCGGGCCTGAGCTTATCGATCAGTTGATCGACGCTGAGCTTGCGCTCGGAGCGGGGCTTCAGATGGGCGAACAGGATGCCCGAGTTGGGCGCGCCGAAGTTGCCCTCCGCGCCGCAGCTCGAAAAGTAGGTTTCGACGGCGGGTTCCTTGGCGAGGATCGCGGCGATCGCTTTCTGATGCCGCACCATCGAATCGAATGAAATTCCCTGCGCCGCCTTGGTGAAGATCAGCAGCTGGCCGGTGTCCTCGCTCGGGATGAAACCCTTGTCGACGGCCGTGAACAGGTAGCCGGTGGCGATCACCAGTATGCCCAGCCCGGCCATGGTGGCGCGCCGATGGCGCATCACGAAGTTCAGGCTCACCCGATACGCTTCGAGCAAGGCGTCGAAAGCGCGCTCGGTCGCCAGGTAGACGCGGCCATGGCGCTCGCTTTGCGGCGGACGCAGGAAGCGGCTGCACAGCATCGGGGTGAGCGTCAGCGAAACGAAACCCGAGACCAGGATGGCGGCGGCGATGGTGACCGCGAACTCGTGCAGCAAGCGGCCCAGCACGCCGCCCAGGAACAGCACCGGGATGAAGACCGCGGCCAGCGAAAAGGTCATCGAGAGGATCGTGAAGCCGACCTCGTGCGAGCCGTCGTAGGCGGCCTGCAGCACCCCCTTGCCCATCTCCATGTGGCGCACGATGTTCTCGAGCATCACGATCGCGTCGTCGACCACGAAGCCGACCGACAAGGTAAGGGCGAGCAGCGAGAGATTGTCGAGCGTGTAGCCGAGCTGCCACATCACGGCGAAGGTTCCGATCAACGACATCGGCAGCGCCAGGCTGGGGATGATGGTGGCGGAGAGGTTGCGCAGAAAAATGAAGATCACCATCACCACCAGGAACACGGTCAGCACCAGGGTGAACTGAACGTCGTCGACCGAGGAGCGGATGGTCTCCGAGCGATCGTACAGCGTGCTGAGCCTGATCGCGGCTGGCAGCTCGGCGCGGAAGGCCGGCAGGATCTTGCGGATATTGTTGATGACCTCGACGGTGTTGGTGCCGGGCTGGCGTTCGATGCCGAGCACGATGCCGCGGTTGCCGTCCACCCAGCCCGCGACCTTGTCGTTCTCGACGCTGTCGAGCACGCGGCCCAGGTCGCCGAGCCGCACCGGCGCGCCGTTGCGATAGGCCACGATCAGCGGCCGGTAGGCGGCCGCGTCAAAGAGCTGTCCGTTGGCGCGAACCGTGAACGCCTGATGCATCCCGTACAGCGTGCCGGTCGGCAGGTCGACGTTGCTGGCCTGGACCGCCTGCGCGACCTCGTCGATGCCGATGTTGTGGGCGGCCAGCGCGCGCGGGTCGACCTGCACCCGCACGGCGTACTTCTGGGCGCCATAAACCTGGACCTGCGCCACCCCGTTGACCATCGAGATGCGCTCGGCGAGCTGGGTCTCGGCGTATGAGTCGACGGTCGACAGCGGCAGCGTGGCGGAGGACAGGCCGAGGTAGAGAATCGCCTTGTCGGCCGGATTGACCTTTTGATAGGTCGGCGGCGTCGGCATCCCTTGCGGCAGTTGCCCGGTGGCCTGCGCGATGGCGGCCTGGACGTCCTGCGCGGCGGCGTCGATATCGCGGCTCAGATTGAACTGCAGCGAGATCGTGGTCGAGCCCTGGATGCTCGACGAGGTCATCGAGTCGATGCCGGCGATGGTCGAGAACTGTTTCTCGAGCGGCAGCGCCACCGACGACGCCATCGTCTCCGGGCTGGCGCCGGGGAGCTGTGCCTCGACCACGATGACCGGGAAATCGACGTTGGGTAGATCGCTGACCGGAAGATAGCGGTAGGCGATGAGCCCGAAGGCGACGATCGCCAGCGACAGCAGCGTGGTCATCACCGGGCGGCGGATGAAGAGGTCGGAGATACTCATGGATCGGAGCGGCTCACGAGGCCGCGGCCGGCGGACTCTCTATCGAACTCTTGATACGAACCTTGGCCCCGGGCATCAGCCGCAACTGGCCGTCGGTCACCACCTTCTCGCCCTTGTGGAGCCCCCGTTCGATAATCACTTCGCCGTTGAACGAGTCGCCGACCACCACCGGCCGGGTCTCCGCCGTCATCTGGCCGTCGATGACATAAACATACTGACCGATCTGCCCGGTCTGGATCGCCTGGGCGGGCACTACCAAGGCGTCGGGATGCTCGCCGAGCGTCAGCCAGACGTCGACGAACGCGCCCGGCCAGAGCTGTTCGTTCTGGTTCGGGAACAGACCTTTGAGTGCGATCATCCCGGTGCTCGCGTCGACGGTATTGTCGACGAAGCTCAGGACGCCGTGCACGAGATCCTGCTTCTGGTTGGGCGGCGCGGCGGTGACCTGGAGCTGATGCTCGGTCATAGATCTTTGAACCACGCCCAGCGTCTGCTCAGGCAGCGAGAAGTCCACATAGATCGGCCGGACCTGGTTGATAACGACCATAATACCCGAAGCGTCGTTGGCTTTGACCAGGTTGCCGGCGTGAAGTTTCAGGTCGCCGGTGCGGCCGTCGAGCGGCGAATAGATCTTCGTGTAGGAGAGATTGAGCTTGGCCGTGTCGACCATCGCCTGGTCAGCCGCCACCGTCGCGCGCATCGCCGCGGCCGTCGCATGCGCCTGATCCGACTGTTCCCGCGATCCGACCCCCTCCTTGAGGAGATAGGCGTAACGGCGCTCGTCGGTATTAGCCTGGACCATCTGGGCGCGGTCGCGAGCCATCTGCGCTTCGGCCTGCTCGAGCGCGGCCTGAAACGGCCGGGGATCGATGGTGAAGAGCAGTTGCCCCTGCTTGACCTCGTCGCCCTGTTTGAAATGTACCGCGTCGAGCCGCCCGTCGATGCGCGACTCGACCGAGACCGTCGAGTAGGCCTCGACCGTGCCGATCGCATGGACTTCGTAGGGGACGGTCTTCTGCTCGACCGGCGCAACGATCACCGGCACCACCGGCCCGGCGAATTTCGCCTGTTTGACGGCTCCGCCGCGGCATCCCGCGACCATCGCGATCGCCGCTAGCGCGACGGCCCCGGCGAGGCAGAGTAAGGAACGCTCTGAGGTCATCCTGTTTTCGGCTGTCTGGCGCGCTCGGGATGCGGGGCGGCACGATGCCCGGCTTCTGCCGGTCGGCGTTGACAGGCCGTCGACCATTCTACCAGTACCGATGGAGGCGGGGAAAATAGCGGTTCTGCGACGATTATTTCCGCCCGGTATGGATCGCTATCAGGCCGAAATTCAGGCGCTGATAGCCGACCGCGGAGAAACCGGCCTCCGCCATCATCCGCGCCAGCCGCCCGGCCTCGGGAAGCTCGCCCAGCGAGCGCGGCAGGTATCGATAGGCGGCGAAGTCGCCGCTCAGCGTCCCGCCGATCAGCGGCACGATACGGTTGAAATAGGCCAGGCTCAGCGGGCGCAAGACGCCCGGCGGATGGGTCACGTCGAGGCAGGCGATGCGGCCGCCGGGCTTCAGCACGCGGTGGAATTCGCGCAGCGACCCCGGCAGGTCAGCCAGGTTTCGCAGCAGAAAACCGTTGACCAGGGCGCCAAAGGTGTTGTCGTCGAACGGCAGCGCGAGTGCGTCGCCGGCGGCGAATCCGATCCGGCTCGCGCTCCCGGTCCGGGTCGCCTTTTCGCGGCCGGCGGCGATCATCTCGATCACGAAATCGACGCCGACCACCGTCCGCGCCCCCTGGCGCACCAGTTCGATCGCGAGTTCTCCCGTGCCGGTCGCGACGTCGAGCGCCAACTCGCCCGCGGGTGCCACCGCGGCGACGGTCGCGCGCCGCCAGCGCCGGTCCATGCCGAAGGTCATCACGCTGTTGACGCGATCGTAGGCCGGCGCGATACGCGCGAACATCCGGCGCACCCATTCGGCCTTCTCGCCGGGCGCCTCGAACAGAGCGGGTTTTTTCCGCGGAGCCTGACTCATGATCCGCCGCGATCATCGCGGTACGCCCGCGCCGGCGCAAGTCGTCGCGCTTCTCTCTCGCTCCCGGTTATGGAAGAAGATTAGGACATGAAAGCAATTATCTTTGATCGCCCCGGCGACGAATCGGTGCTGAAGCTCGGCGCGGCGCCCGATCCTCGTCCCGCTCCGGACCAGTTACTGATCAAGGTGAAGGCCGCCGGCATCAACCGCGCCGATCTGATGCAGCGCGAGGGGCGCTATCCGCCACCGCCGGGCGCCTCGGAAATTCTCGGCCTCGAATGTGCCGGCGAGGTCGCCGAGGTCGGCGCCAACGTCAAGGGCTGGCGGGTCGGCGATCGCGCGATGGCGCTGATCCCGGGCGGCGGCTACGCCGAGCTGGCGACGGTCCATTTCGGATCGGCCATCCACGTGCCGCGCACGCTCAGCGACGAGGAGGCGGGCGCCATCCCGGAGGTCTACCTGACCGCCTTTCTCAACCTTTTTATGATCGGCGAGCTTTCCAAGGGCGGCACGGCGCTGATTCATGGCGGCGGCAGCGGCGTCGGCACCGCCGCGATCCAGATGATTCGCGAGGCGGGGGGCCGATCGATCGTGACCGCCGGATCGGATGAAAAGTGCGAGCAGTGTCTCAAGTTCGGCGCCGACGTGGCGATCAACTACAACTCCGGCCCGTTCGCGGCCAAGGTCAGGGAGGCGAGCGGCGGAGGCGGCGTCGAGGTGATTCTCGATATCGTCGGCATCCCGTATCTCGAACAGAATCTCGACTCGCTGATGCGCGGCGGGCGGCTGATCCTGGTCAGCCTGATGAAGGGCGCGCGCGGCGAAATCGATCTGAGCAAGGTCCAGCGCAACCATCTGCGGATTATCGGCTCGACGCTGCGCAGCCGTCCGGTCGAGGAGAAGGCGGCCATCATCGCGAATTTTCTGCGCCAGTTCGGGCCGGCTCTGGAAGCCGGGCGGATTCGTCCGCCGATCTATCGCACGCTGCCGATGGCCGAGACCGCCGAGGCCCATCGGATGATGCAGCGCAGCGAACACTTCGGCAAAATCGTACTGCGCGTCGCCTGACGGCGCGCCACAGGAGGTTATCGATATGAGCGATCTGTCGTCGTCCGATCAGAAAGCGCTGCGCGAAGTCCTCGACCGCGACGCGATCTTCGACCTGGTGCGTCTCGAGCGCTTCTGGCGCGATCAATGCGAATGGGATCGGCTGCTCGCCGCCTACACCGACCCGTCGATGGTGCGGGTGAGCTGGTTCGAGGGCAGCGCGCGCGACTTCGTCGAAGGCTCGCGCAAGATGCATCAGCGCGGCGGCCAAAGCCGCCACGTGATCCTGCCGACCTATCTGCGTATCGAGGGCGACCGCGCGCTGGCCGAAAGCGTCGGCCAGGTTCATATCCGCGGCAAGCTCGAAGGGATCGAATACGATTTGATTGCGTACTGCCGTTTTCTGTCGCGGGTGGTACGGACCGCGGCCGGCTGGCGCTTCGCGACTTTCGAAGCGATCTACGATCACGACACCATCGCGCCGGTGAATCCCTCGGAGCGGCTGGCGATCGACGCAAAGAAGCTGGCCACGATGCGGCCGGCGTATAAGCTGCTCAGCTACACGCTGACGGCGAGCGGCTACCCGGTGAATCCCGATCTGCCCGGCGACGATCGCCCCGAGACGGTGAAGCCGCTCTACGAGGCCGCCGAGCGCTGGCTCAAGACCGGCAAATAGCAGTCAGCCGCCGCTGATGCCGTTGCGGGACAAGGCGTCGATCGCGAAAATTCGTGCGCGCCGGTTGTGCGAATCCTTGCCATATACGGCAGGATTACAGTTTCGTTTGAAAACATGGCCGGCACAGACACAACCGCCAACATGTGATGCGATGCGACCAACCTAAACCCGGCGAATCGTGGCCGCCTGCCCGCCGAATCGATGCACTCGGGGCTGGCCGCGCTGGTCGCCCGGATGCGAGCTTGACCTTGCGCCGGACGCTTCAGATTTTTCGCATCGGGGTGATTCTGGTTGCGCTCGGGATCGCGGTCAGCGTCGGGCCGCTGCTCGCGGCGGGCGGCGGCAGTCCTGCTCCCAAGCCTGGGCAACAAGTCGCCGATGCGACTCCGCCGGCGGACCAGATCCAGACCCAGCTTCGCGCGCTGATCGAGGCCGGCACCCTGCCCGAATCGCGTTGGCCCGAGTTCACCGAGTCCCAGGCGCTGGTGCGGAAGTTCTACGCGGCCGGCGGCTACTCTTTGGTCTGGAGTCAGGCCGGCCGGCCGACGCCACAGGCGCTGGCGATGATCGCGCTGTTCAAGCAGGCTCGATTCAAGGGGCTCGATCCGCAGGACTACGACGCCGCCAACTGGGACGGACGGCTCCGGCAGCTCCAGGTCTCGGCGTCGGCGTCCGATCTGACGAATTTCGACCTGGTGCTGACCTTCTGCACCATGCGCTATACCTCGGACCTGCATAGCGGGCGCGTCAACCCGCATCATTTCGAATTCGGGCTCGAGGTCGGCGGCTACACCTACGATCTGCCCGACGTTTTGCGCAGCCGGGTGATTCAGGCCGCGGACATCAACGCGGTGATGCGAAGCTTCGAGCCGCCTTACGCCGGATATCAACGGGCCGAGGCCGCGCTCGCCGATTACCTGAAGCTGGCCGCGCAGGGCGACGGCCCGGGTCTGCCGATACCGGCGAAGTCGGTGAAGCCGGGCGCGATGTACGCGGGGATGACGCAGCTCCTATGGCGTCTGCATCAACTTGGCGATCTTCCCGCGGCCGGGGGTCAGTTGGCCGCTCCGCCGACGAGCGCGGGCGCGCCGACACGATACGACGGTGTCGCGATCGAAGGGGTGAAACATTTCCAGCGCCGCCACGGGCTGGAGCCTGACGGCGTGCTGGGGCCGCGCACCATCGCGGCACTCAACCGTCCCTTGAGCTTCAGGGTCTTGCAACTGGCGCTGACGCTGGAGCGCTATCGATGGATTCCGCCGAAATTTCCCCAGCCGCCGATCGTGGTGAACATCCCGGAGTTCCGGCTGCGCACGATGCGCCGGCAGCCGGCCAGCTTCCTGTCGATGAAAATCGTAGTCGGCAAGGCTTACCATCATCGCACGCCGGTCTTCGCCCAGGACATGCGCTACGTGATTTTCCGCCCGTACTGGCTGGTGCCGCTGTCGATTCAGCGCGACGAGCTGGTGCCGAAGATCCAGCGCGATCCGGCTTACCTGGCGGACAACGACTACGAGGTGGTGGACGACGCCAAGCAGGTGGTGACCGACGGCCCCATCTCCGACGACGTGATGCGGGGTCTGCGCTCGGGCGCGCTCAGTATCCGCCAGAAGCCGGGGGCCAAGAATGCCCTGGGGCTCATCAAGTTCATCTTCCCCAATGCCTACAATGTCTATCTGCATAGCACGCCGGCGCCGCAGCTATTCGCTAAGGCGCGGCGTGATTTCAGCCACGGCTGCATCCGGGTCCAGGATCCGGTCGCGCTGGCGGCGTGGGTACTGCGCGGGATTCCCGGCTGGACGGTCGAGAAGATCGAGGCGACGATGAACGATCCCGCTTACGATAATTTCAAGGTCAATCTGCCGAAACCGATTCCGGTGTTGATCCTTTACAGCACGGCGGAGGTCGAGCCTGACGGCGAAGTGCGGTTTTTCAATGATATCTACGGTTACGACACCGAACTCGAACGGGCGCTCGCGGCCCGCAGTTCAAACGCTGGATGAGCGAAACACCGATGCCGGGGCTAGCGTTCGGCGCAGCCCGGCGAGCCCGCCGCGCCACCGACGTTGAGTAGGAGCAGCCGCCCGCGGTTGCCCATCGAATTGGATTCGAGCATCGGCGGCGGGGCGATACTCACGCCCCGAAAAACGCGGTCAAGGCGTTTGTTCCAGAGGATAACGTAGGAGGGGCAGGGCGAGCCGGGGCGTATCATCGAGCGGCGCCAGCGCGGAATTCCACGGCCGAAATAGTACGACAGCTCGTATTCCGGCGGGCCGACCACATGGAGTTCATGATGATCGACCATCGGCTCGGCGCGCATCACGAAATACTTGAGCGTGCGCTCGTGCGAGAACTGCGGCCGGAGCACGCCGATCCACAAGCTGACGGCCGCCATACTCGCGATTCCGATAGCGACCGCCGCTCCGTAGCTGCGCCGCGCCGACACCATCCATAAGGCGGCGATCGAACTCGCCGCGACCACGATCATCGCGGCCACCAGCCGCGGTTCGCCCGATCTCAAGTCGCGCAGCAGCAGCGTCATGTAGGCGGCATCGCTCGATTGCATCGATCCGGTAATGCGGTCGATCAACGCCGGATGGCTCGCCAGTATCAGCCCGGCAACGGCGATTGTCAGCATCGCCAGGCCGGCAATGACGCTGGCGCCGTCGGTCAGGATCGCAAGCAGGCGGGAGCGCGAGGCGACGGTATAACGCACAAGGGGCGCGGTCAGCACGATTGCCAGCGGCGGCAGCGCGGGCAGGATATAGATGTCGCGCTTGCTGTTGGCGACCGTGAAGATCGTCAGCACCGCGAGCATCAGCGCCAGTTGATAAAGCACTGGATCCTGCGACTTGCGCTCTGGAAGCCGTCGTGCGAGCGCGGCCGGCAAATACAGGATGAGCGGCAGCGCGGCACCGATAAGCCGCAGCCACAGGTAATAGAAGGGGCGCGCCGCCTCGCCCGTCCCACCGAGGTCCGAGGGGGCGAGATGGCCGAAGTTCTCCTGGAAAAACTGCACCCGCAATAGCTGCGGGTCCCGCATAAACGCCGGCACATACCACAAGGCGCCGATCACCGCCGCCAGCCCCAGCACGATCCACGGCCACGGCTCCGCCAGCATCCGAAACGGGTTGGTGCGCCGCAGGACGGCATAGATCACCAGCGCGAAGGCCGGCAGCACGACCGCCAGCGGTCCCTTGGTCATCACGGCCAGCCCCAGCAGGAGCCCGGCCGCCAGCACGCGTGCGATCGAGCCGCGACCCGTGACCGATGGATAGAGCGTGCAGTAGGCGGCGAACACGAAGCAGGTGAACAGCATGTCGGTGCGCACGTGCGCGCCGCGCGAAACGAATCCGTAGATGCCGAGCAGAAACAGCAGCGCGAGTCCGCCGGCGGAGGTATCGAGATTGATCGATGTGAAGACGATGACCAGCCCCGCGATTCCGGCCGCGGCGACGAGCGAGACGGCGCGGGCGCCCGGCTCGTCAACCACGCCGCCGCGCGCTTCGGCGACCAACGCCCCGAGCCAATAGTAGAGCGGTGGCTTGCGGGTCGCCTCGCCATAAAGGTCGTCGGGAATCAGCCAGTGGCCGTGATTGACGATGTCGACGATGATTCCGGCCGGCCGGGTCTCTTCATCCTTCTGGAACGGCGCCGTCATCCCCTGGCTGAGGAAAAGGAGCGCGAGGATTCCCGCGACGAGGGCCTTTAGCAGTGACGATCTCAAACCGCGAGGTTCTGCCGCGGCGCGATATGCGGCTCGCGCGGCGTCCATGAGCGGCGCAAGGCGGGCAGTTCACGGCCGAGCAGTGCTTCGAGCGCACGCAGATCGGGCTCGAAAATCTCACACAGCCATTGCCGTGCATCCGGATCGATCTTGGGACGCGGCACCGACTTGACGAAGAAGCGCTGGAAGATCAAACGCTTGATCGCATGGTTCGCGCCGATCCGCCGAGGCACCAGAATCTGTCCGGCGCGCCGCGCCCAGTTGCTGCCGGCAAGACGCTGCGCCCACGGCCATCGCGCGACGCCGAAACTGTTCTCGGCGTAGCTCATGTCGATACGGTCGATATAGCCGGCATCGGCGCCGATAAACTCCAGCACCCCGGCCAGCGTTGCTTTACGATGCTCGGACCCGCGCCGCATCTCGTCGAACAGCACGATCCGCACCTGCTCGGGGCCGAACGTCGCCAGGTAACGCTTGACCTGCTCCGCGTAAAGTCCGAGCTCGACGTAGAGCTGCGAAACGCCCCAGCCTTTGCGCGGACGGCGCCAATCTTCCTGCAGGGCCTCGAAAAACGGACGGCGCTGAAGCCCCTCGCGCAGGTTCATCAGATAATGCGAATAGGCGCGCTCGACCGGGTCGCGCAGCAGGATGATGATCCTGGCCGCGGGGACCGCCCGAGCAATTCGCGCCGGCGCGTCCGGGCACCATAGATAGGATGGGCTGGCCTCGCCGATCGCCTGGTAGCCGCCCGCCTTGGCGAACAACGCCAGGTAGTCGCTTTCGGTGCTGACGTAGGTGAACAGGTAGCGCTGCTCGTAGGACGGACGGAGCTGGGCGAAATAGTGCGGCTCCTTGAGGGCGGGCAGGAAGACCTCGGGATGCTGCTTCAAATAGGTGAAGAGCGAGGTGGTGCCGCTGCTCGCCGCCCCGACGATAAAGAAATTCGGCCAGATCGCTTGAGCCATCTATATCCGGTGAATCCGTGGATTGATGCGCGATGGGACGCCGCGGCTTCGGGCCCGGCCTGATCAATCGTGCACAAAGAACGTTCGGAAGAGTTAAACCCTTTTAATTTCTGCCCGTCAAGTACGCCGCCGCGACCGCTATCGGCGCGAACCGGCACCGCCGGTCGTCGGGGTGAGCACGACGACCGCGGGCGACGAGCGTCGCCGTGCCCGCGATCGTTATTTGGTCACGATCTTGACGGCCTCCGCGCCCTGCACCAGCTGACCGTCGATGGTGGTGGCGGTCAGCACCGCGAGGCTGGCGCCCCGTGCCAGCGCCAGCTCGCCCAGGTTGGTCGTGCAGACCAGGTTCTTCAGGTGATGCCTCGCCCGGACCTTATGGCAGGCGAATTTGGTGCCTCGGCGGATCAATTTGACCGAAGCGCCCGAAAGCCTGATGGTGGACGGGTCGATCTGAGTCGCATCGAAGGTCGGGCTCGAGATGATCTTCACCGGTAGCGAGCCTTGCTTGCGCAGCCTGATCCGCACCGGCGCCCGCGCCGGCGGCTTGATCTTGATCGTCAACGGACTCTGCACGGTTGCCACCGCGAACGGCGAAAAGCCGCCGACCTCGCCGCATAGCACGCCCCGGGTGGGATTGTTGGAGGTGGTGACGTTCTGCCAGTTACTGCCGTCGTAATGCAGCAGCGCGACGTTGGCCGGATCGCCGGCCTGCGCTGGATTGTAATCGATACAGACCAGCACCGTGCCCGAAAAGACCGCCGAGGTGGTGAAATCGTAGTAGGTCGCCGCGATCGCGGTCGGCGTCCGGCCCGGCGGCGTAGCGGCTGTCCCCTGCGGCGATGAAGTTGCAGCCGTGCCGAGCAGCGTGTAGCCGGGCGGCAAGGCCGGTCCGCTATTCGACTGCGCGACGCTGGTCTGTCCGGCCGTGGTCACAGTCGAGAAGGTGAGCTGCGCGCCCGCGGCGAGCGTGGTCGTAGAGCCGGTCCCGGGCATCGAATTCGGCATCTCAGTCACGAACGCGTCGGCGAAGGCCGGCGTGCTGACCGGCGCCGGCTCGAAGGCGTTGGCGGTGGTCGGGAAGGCGGCGCCGTAGGTCTCGCCGGTGACGAAGGCATCGTCGTTGGCGTCGAGCGCGATCGCTTCGGCATAGTCGAAGTCGGGGCCGCCAAGGAAAGTCGAAAACTGGATCTGGGTGCCGTCGGCGGAGAGTCCCGTGACGGTTGCGTCGGAGTCCTCGGCGACGCTCGCATAGATCGTCGGCGACGTGGTGGTGGGATCGATCGCCAGGGCGTCGGTGAAGCCGGGGAAGACGTTGCCGCTGAAAACCAGCTGGAAGGTCGCGCCCTGATCGCTGCTCTTCACGATCCAGCCGGCGCGGTCGGTGAAATCATCGATCGCAGCGAACACCGACGGCGGGCTGGTCGAGTAATCCACCGCCAGTCCGTTGACCACGCCGAAGATCGCCAGACTGAGACCGGGGATGAAACTGCTGTTGAACTCATCGTTGCTCGCGACCACGCCGCTCGCGGTCCCGGCATAGACCATGCCTGACACGGTATCGGCGGCGAGCGCATTGACCTGAAAATAATTCAGATTGGTAGCCGCAAAGGTTAGAGCCGCGAGGCCGTCGGTGCTTTTGAACAGCCCCTTGTTGGTGCCGACCAGCACGTCGCCCTGCTGGTCCACTACCGAGCACCAAACCTGGGTATTTGCCGGCAGTCCGCTCTTCGCCTTGGTGAAAGTCCCGCCGTCGTCGGTGCTTACATAGAAACCCTCGTTGGTGCCCATGTAGACAGTGTCCGGAGCAGAGGCTCCGCCGACCGTCACTGAATGGATGATCGGCCCGACCGGAAAGTTGGTCGCCGAGGCCTTAACGACGCTGGCCCCGTTGTTGGTGATCAAATAGAGACTGTTGTTGCAGCCGGCATAAAGCGTCGGCGGGTTGGTGAGATTCGTATAGGCCATCCCCCAGCACTGGTCGGTCGGAAGATCGAGATAGCTGGAGCTGGTGATCTGTGTGAAGTTCATCCCGCCGTCGAGGCTCATCCAGACGCCGTTGGCAACCGTGCCGGCGTAGATCACCGAGGGGTTGGTCGGGCTGGGGGAGGTATCCAGCGCAATCGCCCCAACCGCGACGCTGCCGGCGGTCGACCCCGGCCAGTTAAGGCGCGTAAACGTGGCGCCGTCGTCCGGGCTCCGCAGCATCAGCCCGCTCAGGCCGCCGAAGGATTGGATCTGGTTGAGCACCGGGAAATCGGGAGACCAGGTCGCGCCTGCGATGAACGGCCGCCCCGACGTGTCAACTGCGATCGCCGTCGCGTTGGCGATCAGCGAGCCACCCAGGTAAGTGACCCACAATGGAGCGCCGCTCGGCTGAATCTCGGCGGCGAAATCTTCGGCGGTATTGTTGAAGGTGGTGTCGGCTGCGCCGGCGGTCACCGGGAAGTCGGCCGAGATGGTCGAGCCGGTCACGTAGGCCGCGCAGGGCGAAGTGCAGCCGGGCTGAAGCGCGATTCCGCTGGCGCCGTCGGAGGCACTGCCGCCGAGATAATCCGCATAGAGCAGCGAGCTGGCGCCGCTCTTGGTGGTGTCGATCGCCGCGATGATCGCGTCGCCGGCGCCGCCGTAGTTGGTCGGCGCGCCGGTCACGCCGCTCAGGAAATTGATGGCGGCTTCGCCCGCGACGTAGGCAATGCCCGCGGAGTCCGCCGTTACCGAAGAGATATTCACGCCGCTGATCGCGGTCAACGAAGTTGGAGCTGCCAGGTAGGTTGAATAACCGAGCGTGGCCGCAACCGGGCCGACGGTCGAGGCCGCCGTCAGCTTGGCGAGAAAGCCTTCGGCCGCCTGAGACGCGACCGGATCGACCTGCTGGAGTGCGCTGGCGGTGGTCGGAAAGTGCAGCGAGTAGGTCTGTCCGGCGACGTAGGCGTTGCCGGAGGAATCGACCGCAATGCCCTCGGCGATCTCGAAACCCTCTCCGCCCAGGTAAGTCGAGTAGACCAGCCCCGATCCGTCGGGCAGCAACTCGCTCACGAAGGCGTCGGTCGGCCCGCCGCCGTAACCGGAATTCTGCACCGACGAATTGGTCTGCGGAAAGTCGCTCGAGGTGGTGAAGCCGGTGACGTAGGCGTCGCCCGCTGCGTCGACCGCGATCGCGAACGCCTCGTCCGCGCCGCTGCCGCCGAGATAGGTCGAATAGACCAGCGAACTGTCACCCGACATCGTGGTGTCGAACTTGGCGACAAAGGTGTCGATGCCGTTGGCGTTTCCGCCCGGGTTGAGATCGGCCTGGTCGGGGCCGCCGGCGTTGGGACTCCGGGTCGGCAGATCGTCGGCCAGGTCGGTCCATCCGCTGACGTAGACACCGCCGCTCGAGTCGACCGCGATGCCCCGGCCGAAGGCGCTGCGCCCGCCAAGGTAGCTGGAGTAGGTCAGCACCGTGGGATCAATCACCAGCGGCCGGCGATGGTCGTAGGCGGCGACCTCGAAGCCGATCGTCGAAGGACCGAGCATTCGAAAACGGCCGTCGATCGCGCGCCGGCCCGCAGCGGTTTCCTGGTAGACCAGCGGCTTGCGCAGGATCACGTGATCGTCGCGGTCGATCACGAGATCACCGGCGCGGTTCAAAGTCGGTCGCGCGCCACCCTCGATCGCGAAACGTATCCGGTCCGGGTCGGCCTGCGGCGCTACCACCAGGTCGAACTCGAGCTTGCCCTGCGCGCCGTAATAGACCATGTCGATACCCGGGTAGATCGAGCTGTATCGGACGCGCGCGTAGTTCGGGACTCGACGATGCCATTTCGACGGATCGCGGCCGACCAAGTAATTGCTCACCGCGCGCAGTCGCGCGACGCCCGCGACTATCGCGCTCTGGTCGGCGCCGATAAACCGGACCGACACGATGCGGGCCGGCTTTGAGTACGACGATGGCTTCAGGCCCCGCGCCGCGATCATTAGCGGCCTCGGCGCAGTGTGAGTGAGCCTCAGCGTCGCGCTGGTGGCGGACAGCAGCAACGTGTAGCCGCGGCCACGCGCGAGATATTTTACGCCGGGCCGGGATTGCCCGACGTTGGGCTCGAAGGCAAGGGGCTGATGGGCGAAGCGATTCCGCAGCGCACTAGTCGTCGCGGCGACGGGTGGATGCAGCGGCGTCGCCCCCGGCTCGGGCGCGAGCGCGACGCCGATCAACAAAACCGCCCCTGCTACCGACAGACCATAGATGAAACGGCTGCCTGACATAGCTCCTCCCCCTCGGGAACCATGTTCTTCGGCGCTAATCGCACGCCGTGATGGTCCCCAACTGAAGTGAATTCCGGCCGGCCGCTACATCATTCGCGGCCGGCCGCGAAGCTCAGGGCGTTACCATCCCATCGAGCGAGCTTTGAATGGTTCCCACCAGTCCGTTGCCCGGGCCGGTCAATCCGGCAAATAACGTCACCCCGCCAAAAGTTGCGGTAACGGTACCGCTGGCGCCGTTGAACTTGCGCGTCCCGCCGGCGATCGCGAAGGTTGCGGTTCCGGCGAAGAACCCGGTGGTGGTGCTTACGCACTGGCCGCCGCTGGTCGCTTCGGCGATGAGCTGTGCGCCGTTCTTGTAGGTAGTGATCGACCAGGCGTTGACCAGATAGAACTGCTCGCCGCTCGTGCTATCGGGCGCCGTGCAAGTAGTACTGGCGTCGATATATTCCGAGTAAACCTGGGAGTTGAATGCTCCGTTGAGGTTGTCTTTGCCGGACAGGATGCTCACGCTCCCCGGCACCGACCCGTCATAACTGAAATTGGTGGTGGAGAAGCTGCCCGCCGAGCTGCCCTTCACGTGTTTGGGTCTTTTTGCCAGCGCAGCCGGCGCTGCAGAGATGATCAACGCCGCAATTGCGATTCCGATCACGATCCCTCTCGACTTCACGTTCCCAGCCATAGCTCCCTCCCTGGTTGGTGCGCCTTTGCGCGTCAAGAGAACCCGCGACGATCCTCATTAATAATCTATAACTCTATATTACATCCTTGTTTAAGCTCTTTGCGGCAACTTGGATATCCATCGGGCTATCGCAAAGTCAAGAGCATTCTAACCAACGTTGTGAATGTCTATGTGCCGACTAGCTAGTGGAAGTCAGTAAGCCACGATCAAGCCAATCGGCTTCGGGCATCCTTCAATCGGGGACGACGGAACTTAACAGGCGAGTCCGCGCACAAGCATCGGCAAAAAAATTACGGGCGCAGGCCGAAACCCGCGCCCGTAATGCGCGATTCGTATGTCGATCGAGCCCGCCTAGCGCAGCATCACGTTGACCGACTTGTGCTCGACGTAACTCATCAGTTCTGAGAGACCCTCTTCGCGCCCAGTGCCGCTGTTGCCATAACCGCCGAACGGGACGCCGATATAGTGCGCCGAGACCTGGTTGATCCAGACGAAGCCGGAGCGCACGCGACGCGCGGCGTTGAGTGCGGTCTTCAGGTCGTTGGTCCAGATCGAGGCCGTCAGTCCGTAATCGGTCGAGTTGGCGAGCTTCATCACGTCGTCGACCTTGTCCCAGCGGAAGACCGACAACACCGGGCCGAAAATCTCCTCGCGTGCGATCCGCATATCGCCCTGCACGTCGGCGAAAATCGTCGGCTCGATCCAGTAACCGCGCTCGAAATCCTTGCCCGACGGACGGCTGCCGCCGGTCACCAGCCGAGCGCCTTCTTCCTTGCCCTGGCCGATATAGTACTTGACCTTTTCGTATTGGCGGGCCGAGTTGATCGGACCCATCTGCGAGGTCGGGTCATTGGGACTGCCGACCTTGAGCGAGCGGGTGATATCGGCGACGCGTTCGAGCACGCGCGGATAGATCGACTCGTGTACCATCAGGCGGCTGGTCGAGCCGCACGACTGCCCCTGCCATGAGAAGTTCATGCCGCCGACGGCGGCCTTCGCGACGGTATCGAGATCGACATCGGGGAAGACGATCAGCGGATTCTTGCCGCCCAGCTCCAGGGTGACGTTCTTGACGCCGGTCTCGGCGGCCGAGCGCTGAATCGCCATCCCGGTCGCGACCGAGCCGGTGAACGCGATGCGCTTGACGCGCGGATGACGCACCAGCGCGTCGCCGGCCGGATTACCCAGCCCGGTGACGATATTGACCACCCCGGGCGGCAGTATCTGGCGGCAGATATCGCCGAAAATCGAGGCTGAGAGCGGACTGGTTTCGGCCGGCTTGATCACGATCGCGTTGCCCGCCATCAACGGCGCGGCCATCCGCGACGCGGCGAACAGGATCGGATGGTTGAACGGGATGATGCGGCCGACTACGCCGTACGGTTCGCACAGCGTGAAATGCAGATTGGCGGACGTCGCCGGGATGGTCTCGCCTTTCATCTCGGTGCCGAGGCCGGCGTAATATTCCAGTCCCGAGGCGGCGAATTCGACGTCGGCGGCCAGCGATCCGATGGTGTTACCGGTGTCGGCGACCTCGACCTCGAGCAGTTCCTTGGCGCGCTCACGCAGCCCGGCGGCCACTTTGCGCAGCATCTTGCCGCGCTCGGTCACGGTGAGCTCGTTCCATGCGGGTTGCGCCGCCTCGGCGGCCTCGACCGCGCGATTGACGTCTTCGGCGGCGCCGGCCGGCGTGCGGCCGAGCTCGGTCTCGTCGGCCGGGTTGATCGAGGTCAGCCACTGGGCGTTGCGGCTGGCGGTCATCTCGCCGCCGATCAACATCGGAAAATCTTTCAGATTCGCGGCCATCCTGGCCTCCTTATGCTGCTGGAAAGTTCAATCCGGGATGCCGACGCGAGTGCGCGCCGACTGGAAAACCCTGTTGTGCGCTGATTCTACTCAAACCTTCCCGATCCGCAAACGCCGAAGCGCAATGATCGCTCAGGCCAGCGCCGGAGGCGGCGGAGGAGTGAAAATTTCACGCTGAAACGCGTCGGCCAGCCGCAAGATGGTCGCATCTTCGCCGCGCCGGCCGATCATCATCATCCCGACCGGCAGCCCGCGCGACATCGCGCACGGCACGCTGAGTGCGGGATGGCCGCTGATATTGGTCGGCGCGGTGTTGACGATATTCTCGACCGCCCGCAGCAGCTGCTCTTCGAGCGAGGCGTTGGGCGGCGGAATCAGCGGCGCCACCATCGCCTCGGTCGGCATCACCAGCACGTCGAAGCGGGTCAGCGCCTCGTCATGCGCGGCGACCAGCAAGCGGCTCAGGTTCTGCGCCTTGGCGTAATAGTGGCCGTAGGTAGTCTCGTGGATATAGCGCCCCAGCATCGCAAACGCCTTGGCGCTGACCGATAACTGATCGGCTTTGGTATGCATCGCGCGGTCAAAGGTTTCGATCAGCGCGGTCGGGTAGGCGCCTTTCCAATGGCGGCCGGAGCCGCCGCCCTCGAACATGAAGCCCAGGATCCCTTCGCAGGCGATCGCCGACCAGACGTGGAAGCCGTCGCGATGCCACGGCAGCGAAAGCTCGCCGACCTCGCAGCCGAGACGCGTCAGCGCGTGGGCGGCCTCGCGCACTGCGTCATCGACCTCGGGCTCGGAGGTCGGCACGCCGGTCAGGCCGAAGCCCTCCTTGACGATCCCGACCCGCATCCCGCGCACCTTGCCGGTCAGCGCCTCGCGATACTTTCCGGCCACCAGGTTACCGGGCTGTCGCGGATCGAGGCCGTCGGGTCCGGCGATCACATCCAGCAGCAGGGCGACGTCGGCGGCGGTGCGCGCCATCGGTCCGGCGTGATCGAACGTCAGCTCCATCGGACCCATGCCGGTATACGGCACCAGGCCGTAAGTCGGTTTGAGTCCGACGATTCCGCTCCACGAAGCCGGGCATCGCACCGAGCCGGCCTGATCGGCGCCGATCGCAAGATCGACGGAGCCGGCCGCGACCAGCGCGCCGCAGCCGGTCGACGAGCCGCCCGGAGTACGCGCGAGGTCGTATGGATTACGCACGATGCCGCTGTCGCTGGTATGGCTGTTGCCGGCGAAGCACAAACTCTCGCACACCGCCTTGCCGAGAATCGTGCCGCCCGCCTCGAGGATGCGCGTCACCAGCGTGGCGTCGAAATCCGGGACGAAGCCGCGCAGCAGGTTCGACCCGCACATCATCGGCATCCCGGCGCAGCAGATATTGTCCTTGAGCGCGACGGTCTTGCCGGCCAGCGGACCGCTAGCGGCGCCCCTGACCTCGCATCGCCAGGCCCATCCGCCGTACGGATTTTCCTGTTCGCTCGGCTGCCAGTTCTTGCGATCGGGATATTTAACTTCGAGCGTCGGTTCGGCGAGCTGATCGAGCCGATCGTAGGTCGCCATCATCGGATCGATGATCGCCTTGAAGTCGGCGATCTGCGCGGCCGAGAGCTTCATGCCGAAGCTGTCGGCGATACGGGTGAGATCTTCAGGAGTAGGTTTTCGAATCGGCATAGGTTGTAAAGCGGTCGCGCTTACAGCATCGCGTCCCAGGCGCCGCGTTGTAGCTGCGCCCAGCATCGCGCCTCCAGCACGAAATCCTCGCGATCGCGATCGGTCGCGGCAAGTTCCGACAGTAAATCGTGGCCTTCCTCGGAATGCTCGCGATCCTCTTCGACGTGGACCGAGAAGAATCTGAGCGCCTCGGGTTCCATATGATAGTGGCGGATGAGGCCGTCGTAGAGGCGCTGGCAGACGTTGGAGAAGATGCCTTCGCCGAGGTAGCCGGGGATTCCGCAGTAACGGATCTTGCGCGTCATCACCGTCCAGTACTCGGCGTTGAAGGCGCGCACCGCGGCCGGCGCGATCGAGCTTTCGAGTTCCGGGCGCTGGCGGCCGAGGCCGCGTTCCCAAAACTCGAACAGCAGTTCAGCGTGGCCGGCGGTGTGGCTGTGGATGCCGAGCGCTTCCTCGGCGAAGGCGTGGGCCAGCCGCGTCGACGCTTGCGGGTTGAGGGCGGCGAGGTTGATGAAGCCGGAGGCGGTGTAGACGTCGGCGTCGCGCACGGTCATGTGGTAATTGCAGATCGCGATGCGCTCGAGTTGGGCGTGCGTCGCGCTGCCATTTTGCACCAGCTCGACGATGGGAGATCGATGGTAGCCGATTTCGTCACGGATGCTGCCCAGTTCGCGCCAGAACGACTGCACGTCCATGATCGGGACCTCCTGTTCAGCGGATTCCGATTATCATCTGGTGGCCCAAAATACGTCTATCTCAACTACTCCACTCCATCGGTTCGCGCTCGAGCGGAAAGTGCCAGTTCCGCTACCTGAGAATCTGGCTCAGGCCGGAGGCCAGGCTGTAGCGGCCGATATCATCGAAATTCTGGCCCTGATAGTTGCCGCAGTCCTGATTGAACTTCCAAGGGTCGCCTTCGGGATCGGTCGACATGCCCATGGTCAGATGGCCGCTCTGCATATCCCAGATCGGGCCGAACCAGTTATCGGTGGAGTCGGTGTAGCCCTCGTGTGGCACATCGCGCGCGATGTAGAACTCTGCCGCCAGCTTCCAGAGCTTGCCAGTCGCGTCGTAGGCCTCCTTGGTCTGGCTCACGTAGGTTTCCTTGTCGACGTAGAAGATGCTCTTGGCATAGCAATAACCCTTGGCCCGCGACGGGATACGTCTGACGTCGAGCTTCCAGGTCGGACGGATCTCGAACTTTCCGATGGTGGGCTTGGGAAAAAATAACGGCTGAAAGTAGTTATTGAGGTTCCCGACATTCTTCCAGCTCGAGATCGTCATGAGCTGGATGGTCTGCTGTTCGCCGATCACCTTGGCATCGAAAATCCGCCAATCGCCGTTGAAGTTACTCTTGTTGGCATCATCCTGGGCGAAATCCGTGCCGATAATCGGCGAGCACCGCGCCGCGGCGGAGAGCCGCAGCGAACGGCGCAGCGAGGGGATGAAGAGGAAAGTGTCTATCGGCTTGGACAAGTCGGTGTAATAGAGAGTCAAGTTGGCAGTATACTTAACCTGCTCAGGTGCGGTCAGCATTACATATTCACTGTAATAGATGCCCGAGGCCTGCGGATCGGTGACTGGTTGTCCGAAATCGCTGACATGGCTCAGCTTGCGGTAGATCTGGATCGCTTTCTCGGACTGCATATTGCCGAAGCGATCCTTCAGATAGAAAGTGTCGTAGCCGCACAGCAGGTGAGGCACGTAGACGTACCACATGTCGACCAGAATCTTCCAACCCTTGTCGGGGCCCGATGGATTCGGAAACGGCAGCCCCGCGACGTAGCCAGTGATGGTTCGGGCGCCGTTGGGAAGATTAACGATCTTCACCTGATTGCTGTATTTCTCCGTGTCGCTAACGAATTCCTTGGGCAGCTGGAAATGATGGGTGGGGCCGATTTCGATCTGAAAGTCGGCCGGCATCTTCCAGTAGTACTTGCCGGCGATGGTCTGCTGCAGCCCGTACGGGAGATATTGCCGGTACTGCTGCCAGTTCTGCATGTTGATTATCGTCCCGGGCGGCACCGGGCCGGGGCTGGTCGACACGCCGGCATAGCTGAATTCATTACTGCCGGCGGCGGCCTGAGCGATTCCGAGTCCGAGGCAGAGCAGGGTAACTACAAGCACAGTTCCAATTCCAGTCAGGCGTCGCATTTCATCCCTCCGGCCGGTTCCTGTCCGGCCTTCTTCTTTAGTTTCCATACTCTCCGCGAGTCAGCGCGTATTTCGTCAGCTGCTCAGGCGGCCTTGTGCTGCGGCACCGGCGTATCGAAGATGTTCTTCTGAAAAACATCCCCCGCCCGCAGCAACGTCGCATCCTCGCCCATCCGCCCGACGAACATCATCCCGACCGGCAAGCCCTCGGACATCGCGCACGGCACGTTGAGTCCCGGCAGTCCGACGGCGTTGAACGGGCAGGTATTCGGCACCGCCTCGATCGCACACTGCACCGATTCGGCGAGCGTGCAGTCCTTGGACGGAATCTTGCCCGCTTTGATCGGCACCGTCGGCATCACCAGGATGTCGCACTCCTTGAGCGCGTCGTTGTATGCGGCGAGCAGCGCCCGGCTCAGATTCTGGGCCTTGGCGTAGTAGCGATTGTGATACTGCTCGCGCATGTAGCGGCCGATCAGCGAGAAAGCCTTGGCGCTGTCGGAAAGGTAGTCGGCATGGGCCGCGACGTTGCGGGAAAAGGTCTCGATCATCTCGGTCGGATAGAAGCCCTTCCAATGGCGGCCGGCGCCACCGCCCTCGATCATGAAGGCGAGGATGCCTTCGCTGGCGATACCCGCCCAGATATGGAAACCGTCCGGATGCATCGGCACCGAGATTTCCTTGACCTGCGCGCCGCACTTGGCGAGCGCATGGGCGGCTTCGCGCACCGCGTCATCGACGTCCTTCTCGGAGCGGACCGGCGCGGTCAGGCCGAAGCCTTCCTTGACGATACCCAGGCGCAGCCCCTTGATATCGCCGGTCAGCGCGGCGCTGTATTTCTGCGGCATCAGGCCGGCGCGCTGGCGCGGGTCGAGGCCGTCGGGCCCGGCGATCGCTTCGAGCAGCAGGGCGGTATCGCGCGCGCTGCGCGCCATCGGACCGGTATGATCGATAGTCAGCTCCATCGGGCCGATTCCGGTGTACGGTACCAACCCATAGCTGGGCTTGAGGCCGTAGATTCCCGACCATGCGGAGGGGATGCGAATCGAGCCGGCCTGATCGGCGCCGATCGCGACGTCGACCGCGCCGGAGGCGACCAGCGCGCCGCTGCCGGTCGACGAGCCGCCCGGCGAACGCGACAGATCGTGCGGATTGCGCACGATGCCGGATTCGCAGGTATGGCTGTTGCCCGAGAAGCACAGGCTTTCGCAGTTTGACTTGCCCAGGATAGTGCCGCCGGCATCGAGGATGCGCGTCACGATGGTCGCGTCGACCTTGGGGACGAAGCCCTCCAGCAGCCGCGTCCCGCACATCAGCGGCACGCCCGCCACGCAGACGTTATCCTTGATCGCGACGGTCTTGCCCTTGAGCAGGCCGTTGGCGGCGCCCTTGATCTCGCATCGCCAGTACCAGGCGCCGAGCGGATTTTCCTTTTCGGATGGCTTCCAGTTCTTGCGATCCGGATACTTGACCTCCAGCGTCGGCTCCTGGAGCTGGTCGAGCCGATCGTACGTGGCGAGCATCGGGTCGAGAATCTGTTTGAACTCCTGGATCTGCTCGCGCGTGAGACGCATCCCGAAGCTGTCGGAAATGCGCGAGAGATCTTCGATCGTGGGGGGCTTTACGGCCATGATTTACCTCCGAAATTGACGCCGCGCCGATCGATCATCAGGCGCGATCGAGTTTGCGGCTGTAATACTGCCAGTACGACTCCAGTTGCGCCGGGCTGTGCAGCGACTTGAGCTTGCGCTTGACCTCGCCGTCATCCGGCCACACCGTCTTCACGCCCATCTGCGCCAGCGTTACATGGAGGCGGCAGGCCTCGTTCAGGAAAATCCCGCACAGGCACAGCTCCTGCGATGATTTGCCGACGAAGGCGCAGCCATGATTACGAATCAACACCGTCCGCGACTTGCCGAGCACGCGCGCCAGGTCGCCGCCCATCTTGCGCGTGGTGATCAACTCGCTGGTCTCGGTATAGCGCGGCGGAGCACCTTCGAGCCAGATTCCGGAGTGCGTGTAAGGATGCAGCTCCTCGCTGATACACGACATCAGCGCGATGTAGAAGGCGTGGGTGTGGCCGACGAAGTTGACCTCGGGGCGCGCCAGCATGATCTCCGAATGGATCGGCCATTCGGCGTGGCGCGGACCCTTGCCGCCCAGCGTCTGGCCGTCGAAGTCGATCAGTACGAAGTCGTCGTCGGCGATTTCTTCGAGTCCGAGCGTCGCGCGCTTCATCCACAGGCCGCGCCCCTTGGGATCCCGCATCGAGACGTGTCCCAGCGTCAGGTCGCCATGACCTTCCATGTGCAGGATGCGGGCGGCGCGGCCCAGCGCGCGCAATTCGCGTTGAAGTTCGGGGCTCTCCGGCATTCCGGCGTCTCCTGAGTTGTCGCTGGCAGGCCCGGCCCGTAGTCGTCGACCGTCCCGCAATCGTGCGAGTAGCATACGAGACGGTGACATGACCAGCCGATATGCTAAAAGTTCGACCCAGTCGATCCGACATCGGGAGAGAATGCTATGGCGCAGCTAACGACATTGGTCGAGGGATTGTGTTTCGGCGAGGCACCGCGCTGGCACGACGGTCAGCTCTGGTACTCGGACTTCCACGCGCAGCGGGTCTATCGTGCCGATCTCGCGGGCAAGACCACCGAGGTATGCGAGGTGCCCAACTGGCCCTCCGGGCTGGGATGGACCCCCGACGGCCGTATGCTGGTGGTTTCGATGCGCGATCGCAGGCTGCTGCGGCTCGATCCCGACGGCCTCAAGCCGGTCGCCGATCTGAGCAAGCTCGCGTCATTCTGGTGCAACGACATGGTGGTCGATCGCAATGGCCGCGCTTACATCGGAAACTTCGGCTTCGATCTGATGGGCGGCGCGGCGCCGCAAACCGCCGAGCTTATCCTGGTCGAAGCCGACGGGCGGGCGCGCGTGGTGGCCCACGATCTGATGTTTCCCAACGGCACGGTGATCACGCCTGACGGCGCGACGCTGATTATCGGCGAATCGTTCGCCAATCGGCTGACCGCATTCAAGATTCAGCCCGATGGCTCGCTGAGCGACCGCCGCGTATGGGCGCAGGTCGGCGAGGCGACTCCCGACGGCATCTCGATGGACGCCGAGGGCGCCATCTGGTTCGCCTCTCCGCAAACCGGCGAAGTGCTGCGGGTGCGCGAGGGCGGGCAGGTGCTGGAACGCTTCAAGCCAAGCCATCCGCCGTACGCGGTGATGCTGGGCGGACCGGATCGCAAGACCCTGTTCGTCGTCACCACCCCGACGCCCGATCCTGACGAGGCCAGGAAAAATCGGGGCGGCAAGATCGAAATGATGCCGGTCAAGGCGGGCGGAGTCGGCTGGCCGTAAGCCGGGAATCGCGCTCAGCGCAACGCCGGCATCACCTGCTCCGCGAAGTCGCGGAACACCTTGCGCTGGTAATCGGCCGGCGGCAGCAGGGTGACTTCGGTCATCCCTTCCGCCTCCATCGCGCGGATGCGACTGACGACGTAATCCGGCTCGCCGGTGATGGTGATTTCGGCGATCGCCTCGGGCGTCACGAAGCGCCGCTCCTCGGGCTGCAGGAAGGTGCAGTGGCCGTTGTGGATCTGCCGGAAGCGGGTGCGCTCCGGATAATTTTCGACGCGCTTGACGTAGTCGCCCCACAGGTTGGCGAAGTAGGGCGGAATAATTTCGTCCTTGCGTCCCAGGTAATCCCAAATCTCGTACAAAAAATGTAGCACGCAGGTGACCTGCGAGCCGGTCTCGTTGATGACCCGCTCGTCGGTCAGCTTCTCACCCGGCCGGAGCACGCAGACGCTGGTAACGAAGCTGCGATGGAAATTCTTCGGGATGGTCCGGCCCGCCTTAGCGGCCCCGGCCGCCAGATGGGCGGTGAAGGCGCGCGCCTCGTGCGGCTGCGCGGTGGTCGTAATCCAGCCGTCGCCGGCCTCGCCCGCCAGCTCGATCGCGCGCGGTCCGTTGGCCGCGATGTAGATCGGAATCGGGTCGTCGAGATTGACGAAGTGGCGATCGCGATGCAGAAAAGTTATCGGCCGGGTCTTGCCGCGATAATCGTAATCGACCTCTTCGCCGCGCAACAGCCCGCGCACCACCCGCACATGCTCGCGCATCTCGGCGATCGAGACCGGGTTCTGCCCCATCACCCGCATCGAGGTGTGCCCCGATCCGATGCCTAAAAAGACGCGGCCCGGCGCGAGCTGATTGATCGAGGCGATCGAATGGGCCGTCACCGGCGGGATGCGCGTGCCGGGCGCGGCGATACCGGTGCCGATCTTGATGCGCTTGGTGTTGACCGCGGCCAGCCCCAGCGTGACGTAGCAATCGGACCAGATCAGATGCGAGTCCGGCACATAAGCGCGGTCATAGCCGAGCTCCTCGGCGTAACGAATCAGGTCCCACTTGTCGACGTGAGTATCGAACATGATCGCAAACTGCATTTTTCACCTCTTCGGTAACGGGCGGTTCCCGCGCGGCGCAATCACCGCGGGATGATCGGCAGGATCACGCGCGAGGGGCGCAGCGCATCGTGGAAGATGGTCTGCTCGGCCTTTTGCCAGCGCGTGCCGGTCGCCTGATCTTCGCCGGTGTTGAGATTCCGATCGAAGCGCGGAAAGTTGCTCGAAGTGATATCGAGCCGGATCCGATGGCCGGCGAAGAAGACGTGGCCGATGGCCCATAGATCGATCGTGAACTCGTAGACCGTGCCGGCCGTCAGCAGCGTCGGGCGCATCGTCGATTGCCGGTAGCGGGCGCGGATGATGCCGTCGGCGAGGTTCTGCGCGTAGCCGTCGGGCCGCACGTCGACCAGCTTGGCGGTGAAGTCGGTGTCGGGCGCGCTGCTGGCGGCGTAAAGCTTGACGATCACCGGGCCGGTCACTTCGAGCGGTGCGCTCAGCGTTTCGCTGGTGTAGACCAGCACGTCGCGCCGGCCTTCGAGCGGGCGCTGATCCTGCACCCCGGTGGAGATGATGAGCGTATTGCCGCCGCAGGTCGGCACCGGATCGTCCGGATCGTAGATGAAACGGTCGGCAGGCTCTTCGGCGGGCGCTTGGGGAGCCAGCCGGCCGTCGCCGAGCGCACTGTTGGCGCCGCCGCCACCGTGTAGATACCAGGGCGTATAACGGGTGCGCGCCAGCGGCCATTCGCGCTCGTCGCGCCAGGTATTCTCGCCCATCAGGAAAATTTTGACCGGCGCGTCGTCGAGGATTCCGCTCGCCATCCCCTTGAGCCAGTAGTCGAACCATCGGAGCTGGATTTCGTGCAGCTCGATTTTCGCGGCCGGGCCGAAATCGATATCGCCGGTGCCGCGCGAGGTCGGCACGGTATACGGAAAAATATGCGCCCACGGTCCGATCAGCAGCCGCTGATTAGCGCGCGCCTCGGGCGTCATCGCCTGGTCGCGTACCGCCCCGTAATTCGTGAGCGTTCCCCATTGCACGAAGTCGTACCACGAGGTGACGTGGTACATCGGCACGTTCACGTTGTAGGCCTGGCGGGTCGCGTTCATCGACCACCAGAACGGACCGTCTTCGGGATGGCGCAGGTAATCGGTCAGATAGGGCGCGATCGGCCGCAGCGCGTCGGCCCAGTACATCAAAGGTAGCCGCCGATAGGCCGCATCGGTCAGCGGACGGGCCAGTACGTTCTTCATGTCCGCAAGTTGGCGCTCGAGCGGTTCGATCGCGTCGACCCGGCCCAGCCGTTCGGCCGTGTTGCGCGCCATGAAGATGATATTCGGCACGCGCCAGCCGAGCTCGAGCGCGCCGCCGGTGTGATAGGCGAAGTTCTGCTGGTAATCGCCCGGGCATGAGACCGGAAAGCAGGTCACCAGATGCGGCGGGCGGGTGGGGGCGAGCAGGTACTGCGTGATGCCGAGATACGACTGGCCCATCGTGCCGACCCGGCCGTTGGACCACGGCAGCGCCGCCGCCCATTCGACCGCGTCGTAGCCGTCGACCCCCTCCCAGATGAGCGGGTAGTACTCGTCGCCGTCGGAGGCGAAGCGGCCGCGCACGTCCTGCATGATGACGACGTAGCCGCGCTCGACGAAGTAATCGACATCGCCGGGGCGGGCGCGCAGATTTTTGTCATATGGCAGGCGCGAGAGCAGCACCGGGAAGCGGCCGTCGGCGTCGGGACGATAGACGTCGGCGCGCAGCGTCAGTCCGTCGCGGGTTTTCGATGGCACGTCCTTTTCGACCAGGACGCGGAACTGCGGCCGGCTTTGTTCAGCCAAGGTAACGATCCTCTCTTCGGCAAAACGCCGGTTCGCCCGGGTTGGGTCGCCGCAAGGATGGCCCCGGGAGCGGAATTATTCAAGCTTGCTCAGTAGCCTTCGTCTTCGATGCCGACTTTGCCGGCGAATCCGCGATAGGCGATGAAGATATAGCCGGTCGCCAGAATCATTCCGGGCACGAACCAGGCGAGCCCGATGGCAAGCGAATGGGGTGGGGCGGCGGCGTTGTAGACGGTCAGGCCGAACCCGGGGTCGAGACTGGAAGGCAGCACGTAGGGAAAGATGCCGAAGGCGATGCTGGCTGCTATGCCTGCCAGGTACATGCACGAGCAGACGAAGGCGCGCCGGCCGGTGGCGGGCGCGTTGAAATGTTTCATCCCCAACAGTCCGCCGAGCGCGATGGCGGGAAAAACGTAACCCCACGGATGGCGGGCGATCTGTTCGAGCAAATGCGGCTGAACCAGCGGGCCGAGGGACGCAACCAGGGCGGTGAATAGCAGCACCGGCCACCAGCCCAATGCAGCCAGCCGCCGACAGCGCGCCTCGAGATTGCCGCCGGTCTTCATCGCCACCCACAGCGCGCCGTGCTCGGCCATCGCGAGGAAGGTCGCGAGTCCGACCACGATCGTGAACCAGTCCAGGATGCCGACCTGCTTGCCGATGCGGAAGTTGGTCCACAACGGCAGGAAGAAGTAGCCGCTGCGGTCGAGCGGAACGCCGCGAAGGATATTGCCGATCGCGGCCCCGTAAAAGCCCGCCAGGGCCGCGCTGGCGCCGGCGAAGATTACGTCCCACAGCGGCGCCCACACGGGGCTGTCGATGTGATTGCGAAACTCCAGCGAGATGCCGCGCAGGATCAGCAGCCACAACACCGCCATCAGCGGCAGATAGAAACCGCTGAAACTCGCCGCGTAGAGAGTCGGGAAGGCCATGAACAGCACGCCGCCGGCGGCGATCAGCCAGACCTCGTTGCCGTCCCACACCGGGCCTATCGAGCGCAATACCGCGCGCCGCTCCGCCTCGGTCCGCGCCACCAGCAGATGAATTATCCCGGCCCCGAGGTCGAAGCCGTCGAGCGTCGCGTAAACCGCCAGCATCGCGCCCACCGCACAGAACCAGAACAGCGCCATGAGCTGACCCTCAGCGACCCGCCGCGGTGCGCGCCGGCGCCGCCGGCCCCTGGACGTCAGCGTGCGGGCCGCGACTAACTTCGAAGTAAATCAGGAACAGGAACAGCGCCGAGAGCACCGCGTACATGCCGGCGAAGCCAATCAGGGTGAACATCACGTTGCCGGCGGAAACTTGCGGCGAGGCGCCCTGCGCGGTGCGGATCAAACCGTATACGAGCCAGGGTTGACGCCCCAGCTCGGCCGTCATCCAGCCAAAGATGGTGGCGATGTACGGGAACGGCGCCAGCAGCATCAGCGCCCACAGCAACAGCCGCGATTCGAACAACACCCCGCGCCACAGGTTCCACAGGCAGAACACCAGGATGGCGATGAAAAACGTCCCGAGGCCGACCATGTTGTGATAGGCGTAATACAAGAGCGGCACGTTGTCGGGCCACTGGTCGTGCGGATAGGCGTCGAGTCCCTTAACCGAGGCGTGCCAGCGCCGATAGGTAAGGAAGCTCAGCACGTCCGGGACCACCACCGGGTTGTCGAGGGTTTGAGTCTGCATGTCGGGCTGTCCCAGAATCGAAAGCGGCGCACCCTTTTGCGTATGGAACAGCCCCTCCATCGCTGACAGCGTCGTCGGTTGATAGATGGCGACGTTGCGGCCCTGAGCGTCGCCCAGCGGATACATCATCAGGCACGACGCGATGGCGCCGGCGATGACACCGGTGCGCACGAAGATGCGCGCATGGGCGCGATGCTGATCGGTCAGCAGGTAAAATGCTCCGGTCGCAGCCATCACCACGCTCGCGGTGATGACCGAGGCGGACATGTTGTGCGGATACTGCCATCTCAGCCACGGATTGGAGAGCAGGCTCCAGAAGCTCTCCAGCTCGATCGCGCCCGTGGCGGTGATCCGGTAGCCGACCGGATGTTGCATCCAGGCGTTGGTCGCGATGATGAAAAATCCCGACAGCCACGAACCCAGGAACACCAGGAACGCCGCCATCCAGTGCAACCGCGGTCCCAGGCGCCGCTCGCCGAACAGGAACAGGCCGAGAAAACTCGATTCGAGGAAGAACGAGAACACCCCCTCCATCGCCAGCGTCTGGCCGATGACTCCGCCGGTCGCTTTCGAGAAGGCCGCCCAGTTGGTGCCGAACTGAAACTCCATCGGGATGCCGGTCACGACACCCATGGCGAAATTGATCGCGAAGATGCGGGCCCAGAAATGCGCCGCCTGATTGTACAGGTCGTTATTGGTCCGCAGCGCGATCGATTTCAGGATCACGATGAGCAGGGCGAGGCCCATCGTGAGCTGCGGGAACAGATAGTGAAAGATGATCGTGAAAGCGAATTGGATCCGGTCTACGGTTAGTGCATCCATCCAGCGATGCTCCCCCGAACTGTCGCACCTCGACGGCGACCGCGACTCGCAGCCCGACTGTCTTTAAGCGAAAGCGTCGGTGTTCGACCCGCGCCGCTAGGGCTGCGGGTAATCCCGCCACGAGTCGATATAGTTAGGTACCTCGACGCCCTCGGGCAACTCGGCCATCTGCATCGCGTCGCGCGAGTCGACGTACAGCACCACCTCGTCAGTCTCGGCGCGCGCGCGCTTGGCTCCGATCGAGAAGGCCTTGGGCTGCGGACCGTGGGCGAAGCCGCTCGGGTTGAAGCCCATCATGCCGGGACCGAAGTTGTCGCGGCTGAACATCTGGCCGCGATGGATGAAGATCATCTCGTCGTAGTCGTCGTTGTTGTGAAAGTAGGGCACCTTGAGCGCCCCCGGATCGGACTCGATCGGCCGCGGCGCGAAGGTTCCGATCACGAAGCGTGCGGCCACGAAGTTCACATGCGCCGAGGGCGGAATGTGATAGCGCGCGCTGACGATCGGCCGCAGGTCGCGCCAGTTGAGCCGCACCGGCGCGATCTCGCCGTGCCATCCCACTGCGTCGAGCGGATTGAACGGGAAGGTCACCGTGCTCAGCAGGTTGCGCTTCTTGACCACGATGCTCCATTCGTCCTCGGTCTGCTGGGCCTTGAAGGCCTCATCGATTCGCGGCACGTCGAGCACGCCAGGATCGAAAATCGCCTGGTTGCCGAGGATGCCCTTTTCGGGCAACTGGTAGGCGTCGTTACTGGCCTCGACCATCAGCGCCGAGACCGGGCTGCTGGGCTCGATTCGCCAGCAGGTCCCGCGCGGTATCACCAGGTAGTCGCCGTCGCGAAAGACGAGATGGCCGTAGTCGCAGAACAGGTCGCCGGCGCCCTCGTGGATGAAGATCATGTCGTCGCCGTCGCCGTTGCGCACCAGGTGATCCATCTTGCCGTCGCTGTGCCAGTAGCGCACACGCAGATGATCGTTGTAGAGCACCAGCGGCGCTTCCCACGGCGACACGCTCGGCATCCCCAGCGCGTTCATATCGAACGCACGCGGCCGCAGCGGACCTTCCCAACTGCTCCAACCGGTGGGCGGATGCTTGTGCAGCATCTGGGTGGCGGGCCCGAAGAAACCCTCGCGTCCCAACTCGCGCTCGTAGGTGCCCGCTGGCAGGTCGACGTGCGCCTGACGGGTCGTAGTGCCTTCGGAGAGCGGCAGCCTGATCCACCTTCTCATGATCGATCCTCCTTGCGTCGGGGCCACCGGGCCCCGCGATGAATGTTCATTTTCGCGCGCGGCTTGTCAAACCGTGGCGGGCAGTGACGGCTTCATTCGCCGATGATTTTGATTAACACCCGCTTGGGACGGCGGCCATCGAACTCGCCGTAGAAAATCCGCTCCCACGGACCGAAGTCGAGCTTGCCATTGGTAATCGCGATGACCACCTCGCGGCCCATCACCTGGCGCTTGTGATGGGCGTCGCCGTTGTCCTCACCGGTGCGATTATGATGATAGCGATCGGGACTGGGATCGTACGGCGCCAGCCCTTCGAGCCAGCGCTTGTAATCCTCGTGCAAGCCGGGCTCATCGTCGTTGATAAAAACCGAAGCGGTGATATGCATCGCGTTGACCAGGCATAGCCCCTCGCGCACGCTGCTTTGCTTGACGGCGGCTGAAACCTGCCCGGTGATATTCACGAACTCCATCCGCGCCGGCACATTCATCGTCAGATACTCGGTATGCGATTTCATTTTTTCGTCTTCTCCTCCGGCGCTTGCGGCTTATCCTTGAAGCGATACTCATGATAATCCTTCGTCAAATGGCTACGCGAGGCGAGAGTACACATGGAAGCGGGTGACATCGCGGCGGTCATCGCGCGTATCGACGAACAGCGCTTATGGCGGCGCCATCGCGAGATCGCGCAATTCGGCGCGACCGGGCGGGGCGGGGTGAATCGCCAGGCGCTGACGCCCGAGGATACCGCTGCGCACCAGCAACTCCTGCAATGGGCTGCGGCGCGCGGCTTTGCCGTGAGCGTCGATGCGATCGGTAATCTGTTCATCCGCCGTCCCGGCCGCGATTGCGTGGCGTCGCCAGTCGTCGCTGGATCGCATCTCGATACCCAGCCGACCGGCGGCAACTTCGACGGCGTCTACGGCGTGCTGGCCGCCTTCGAGGTGCTCGAAGCGGTCGAAGCGGCGGGGGTCGTGACCGCGCGACCGCTCGAAACGGTGGTCTGGACCAACGAGGAAGGTTCGCGCTTTCAGCCGGGCACGATGGGCTCGGCGGTTTACGCGGGTCATCTGCCGCTGGCGGAGGCACTGGCGTCAGCTGACGGCCGTGGGACGCGGCTTGGCGATGCGCTCGCGGCGACGCTCGACGCGATCGGCGTCACGGCGCGCCGCGAGTTTCGCACCCCGATCGCCGCCTACCTCGAAGCGCACATCGAGCAGGGACCGATCCTGGAGGCCGAACGCCGGCGGATTGGCGTGGTGAGCGGAATCCAGGGTCTCAAGTGGATGCGCGTCGAAGTCAAAGGCGAAGAGGCGCACGCCGGGACCACGCCGCGCAGCGCCCGCCGCGACGCATTCACGGCGGCGATTGAAATGATCGCCGCGCTGCGCGATTTGACTCGCGATGAAGCCGACCTGCTGCGCTTCACGGTCGGCCGCTTCGAGCTGTCGCCCAATTCGCCCAACACGGTGCCCGGCCACGCGCTCTTCACCATCGACCTGCGCCATCCGGACGGCGATTTGTTGACCAGTATCGGCGCGCAGATCGAGCCGCTATGCCGCAGCCGCGCCGGGGGATGCACTGTCGGCGTCATCGAGACGCTCGACTCGTCGCCAGTGCGCTTCGATGCGGCGATCGTCGAGATGGTCCGCTGCGCCGCCGAACGCCAGCAACTTCCGCATATGGAGATAGTCTCCGGGGCGACCCACGACGCCAAGTTCATCGCCGAGCTCTGCCCGGCCGCAATGATTTTTATCCCCTGCGAGCGCGGCATCAGCCATAACGAAGCCGAGCGCGCCGCGGCGCCCGATCTCGCGGCCGGCGCCCGGGTGCTGGCCGAGGTGATGCTGACGCTGGCCGGCGATTGACGGCTGTACTGGACCGCCGGTCTCCGTGCTAGGCTGGAGCCGTGCTGGCAGGCTAAACGACCGACTCGGAAGGTAAGCCATGAGCGGAATGACAGAACTTCGGGGCACGCAGTCCAGCAATGGCCATCGAGCCTTCGATCCGACCCGGGTGCCGTACCGGGTATTCACCGATGCCGAGCTCTACGCGCGCGAGCAGGAACAGCTCTTTCGCGGACCGACCTGGAACTACCTGGCGTTGGAGGCCGAGCTCGCCAAGCCCGGGGATTTCCGCGCCAACTTCGTCGGTGAGACGCCGGTCTTCATCACGCGCGATGCGAAGGGCGAGCTGCATGCGCTGGTCAACCGCTGCGCCCATCGCGGCGCGATGGTGTGCCGCGAGGTGCGCGGGAATCGCAAGACCATGGTCTGCCCGTATCATCAGTGGAGCTACGACCTGAATGGCAACCTGCGCGGCGTGCCGTTTCGCCGCGGTATCAACGGCAAGGGCGGCTACCCAAGTGATTTCAACCTGGCCGAGCACTCGCTGACGCCGCTGCGGGTCGCCACCTATCGCGGGCTGGTCTTCGGCAGCTTCTCGGATTCGGTGGCGCCGCTGCCGGAGTATCTCGGGCCCGAGATGCGCGAGCATCTCGACACCATCTTCAACCGGCCGGTGACGGTGCTGGGCTTCACCCGCCAGCTAATCCACGGCAACTGGAAGGTCTACGCCGAGAACACCAAGGATCCCTACCACGGCAGCCTGCTGCATATGTTTCATGCCACCTTCGGCAGCTACCGTTCCTCGCAGGACGGCGGGATGGTGATCAACGGCGCGCACAGCAAGATGATTGCGCTGCGGGCCCCGGAGTCGCAGGAAGTCGCGGCCTACACCCAGGAATCCGTCGGGAGCTTTTCCAAGACGCTGAAGCTCGCCGATCCGAGCCTGCTTGCCGGGCGCCCCGAGTTCGATCGCTTTACCACGACTATCCAGTTCCTGTTCCCGACGCTGATCATCCAGCAGATCAGCAATACGCTGGCGACGCGGCAGTTGGTGCCGCTCGGGGTCGATCGCTTCGAGCTGCTGGTGACCTATTTCGGCTACCAGGACGACGACCCGGAGCTGCGCGCGATGCGGATCAAGCAATCGAACCTGATCGGACCGGCCGGGCTGATCGCACTCGAGGACGGCTACGCAGTCGAGCTTGTGCAGCGCGCCGTGGCCTACGACAATCGCGCGACCTCGTACGTCGAGCTCGGCGGGCGCGGCACGGGCGATCAGGACAGCCTGGTGACCGAGGCCGCGATTCGCGCGTTCTGGCAGGCTTACGGCGAGCTGATGGGCTTGCGAGGGGACGGTTCAGCGGATGGAAGCTACCGAACTGCGCGCGCAGATTGAAGATTTGACGGCCGCGTATGTCGAGTGCCTCGACAGCGACCGGCTCGAAGAGTGGCCCGATTTTTTTACCGAGCCCTGCCTCTACCAGGTGATGCCGTACGAGAACGCGGCGCTCGGGATGCCGATTCCGCTGATGTACGGCGACAGCCGCGGGATGCTGCGCGACCGCGTGGTGGCCCATCGCAACGCCAATTTCTTCGCGCCCCATCTCTATCGCCATCTGGTGGGACGAGTGCGAATCGTCGGCGAGGAAAACGGCGTGATTTCGACCCGCGCCAATTACGCCGTCTTCCGCACCATGCTCGATCCCTCGAATTACGGCCACTCCGAGCTGTTCAGCGTCGGCGTCTATCACGACAAGATCGTGTTCGAGGACGGCCAGCCGCGCTTTCGCGAGAAGATCGTAATCGTCGATACCAGCCAGATTCCGACTCTGCTCGTCACGCCGCTCTGAGCGGTCGCGCCGGCCGCTTCGATTCACAGCCGTTGAGCGCAGCGGCTGGACAGCGACGCGGGTTCGGCGCTATGACCGAGCCGCGGAGAACCTATCGCAATGAAGTATGTCGGCGCTGAGATAACAGCCTTCAAGAGCAGAAAACTGGTGGCTGGCCGGGGCCAGTATGCGGGCGATATCTATCTCGACGGCATGCTTTATGTCGCCTTCCTGCGCAGCCCCCACGCCCATGCTCGCATTCTGAAGATCGACGCCGGCGCGGCGCGGGCCGTCCCCGGCGTGGCGCACGTCCTGACCGCCGAGGAGGTCAACCGCGAGCTTGGCGCGCTGCTCTATACCATCGAGCCCGAAGGGATGGGCGCCAAGCGCGCCAACGTCTATGCGCTGCCGCCCGAAAAGGTCCGCTTCGTCGGCGAGCCGGTCGCGGTGGTGGTCGCCGATGACAAGTACACGGCGCGCAAGGCCGCCGACCTGATCGAAGTCGATTACGAGGTGCTGCCGGCGGTGGTCGATTGCGAGGCGGCGCTCGAGCCCGGCAGCGCGCTGCTCGAACCCGAGTGGGGCGACAACCTGATGGGCACGCGGGATTTCCGCTCCGGCGACCCCGAACGGGCGTTCGCGCAGGCCGACGGCGTCGTTACCGGCACCGTCAAGACTCATCGTTACATAGGCACGCCGATCGAACCGCGCGCCTACGTGGCGAGTTTCGACAGCTTCGAGGAGCGGCTCACCTTTTGGGCCTCGACCCAGCATCCGCATCAGCTGCGCGCCTGCATCGCCGATACATTGAAGATTCCCGAAGCGAGCGTCCGCGTGATTCAGGCCGACGTCGGCGGCGCGTTCGGACTCAAGACGCCTTTTTATCCGGACGAGGCGCTGATCGCCTATCTCACGTACAAGCTCGGACGCCCGGTCAAATGGATCGAGGAGCGCAGTGAAGCGTTTCTCGCCGGCGGTCACGCGCGCGAGGAGCGTATCCATTACGAGGCCGCCTATCGCAAGGACGGCCAGGTCACCGGGCTGCGGGTGCGGGTGATAGCCGACGTCGGCGCGCCGGGCACGCTGCAAGGATGCTGGCAGGCATGGGTCACCGCGTCATGTATCCCGACCGCCTACAAGATTCCGAACTGCGAAATAAAATTGAAGGTCGCGGTCACCAACAAGTGCGGGTGGACGGCCTACCGCGGCTTCGGCAAGGAAGCGGCGACCTTCCTGATGGAACGGCTGATGGACGAGGTGGCGGACGCGACCGGAGTCGATCACGCGGCGGTGCGGCTTAGAAATTATATCCAGCCCGAAGAGTTTCCCTATGTTCAGGTTTCCGGCTCGATCCTCGACAGTGGCAATTATCCGGCCGCCATGGGCCGCTTGCTGAAGATGCTGGATTACGAGAACTTTGCCAAAACCCGCGAGGATGCGCGTCGGCAGGGCCGTCGTATCGGTATCGGCATCAGCCACGAGCTGATGCCCGAGGGTTGTACGCTGCCGAGCTCGCTCATCAGCGGTTACGACGGCTGTACGATCCGGGTCACGCCGTCGGGCGACATCAAGGTGCTGACCGGCGTGACTTCGCCCGGCACCGGCAACGAAACCGGGATCGCGCAGATCGTCGCCGACACCCTTGGCGCCGACCTCAAACGGATCTTCGTGGTCCAGGGCGACACCGAGATTTGTCCGTTCGGGCTCGGCAACTTCAGCTCGCGCAGTATCCTGATCGGCGGCGCCGCGGCGCGCGAGACGGCGATCGATATCCGCACCAAGATGTTTAAGGTCGCCTCCAAGATGCTCGAAGTGATGCCCGCCGATCTCGAGGCCGAGGATGGGCAAATTTTCGTCAAGGACGTGCCCGGTCACGCGGTTGCCTTTGCCGACGTCACGCGCGCCATCTATCGCGAATCGTACGGGCCGCATGCGCTCGACTTCGAGCCCGGTCTCGAAGCCACGCGCTACTATCGCACGCCCAACGTGTACCATCAGCCGCAACTGCATCCGTTCGGCGGCTTCAGCGCCTATCCGTCGTGGCCGTACGGACTGGCAGGATGCGTGGTCGAGGTCGACGCCGATACCGGCTCGGTCAAGATTATCCGCTACTGTTACGTGCACGATTCGGGCAAGATCGTGAATCCGCTGCTGGCCGAGGGTAATCTTCACGGTGGCTTCGCCCAGGGTATCGGCGGCGCGATGTACGAGAATCTGGCTTACGACGAGAACGGACAGTTGCAGACCACAACCTTTTACGATTACACCATCCCGACCGCCGTCGAGCTGCCGAGCTTCGAGGTCGAGCATCAGGAGACGCTATCGCCGTTCAATCCGCTGGGATGCAAGGGCGTCGGCGAGTCGGGGATCGGTGCGCCGCTGAGCGCGATTTGCCGGGCGGTGGAAAACGCCTTGCCGGATCTGCGGCTGCATCTTCGAGAAACTCCGCTGACCCCGAGCCGGGTGTGGGCGGCGATCGAACAGGCGCGCCGCGCCGGGAGTATCGAGCGGTGATATCGCAGGAAATCGAATTTTTCGCACCCAAAGAGCTGGCCGAGGCGCTCGCGATTCTGCAGCGCCATGGCGGCAACGCGCGGGCTTTATCCGGCGGGATGACGCTGGTGCCGATGATGACGCTCGGCATCGCGCAGCCCGAGGCGATCGTCAGCCTCAATCACATCGCGGCGCTCGACTATGTGGTCGAGGCACCCGAGGTGATTCGTATCGGCGCGATGACCCGCCATCGGACGCTCGAAACCAACCCGCTCATCGCGCGGCAGTTTCCGCTGCTGGCGGAGGCGGCCAGCCACATCGGCGACGTCCAGGTGCGCCATCGCGGCACCATCGGCGGCAGCCTCGCCCATTCCGATCCCGCCGCCGACTATCCGCCGATCATGCTGGCCACCGGCGCGCGCATGAAGATCGCGAGCACGGCGGGCGAGCGATGGGTCGCGGCGCGCGACTACTTCAAGGGGCTGATGCAGACCGACCTGCAGCCCGGCGAGCTGCTGGTGGAGATCGAGGTTCCCAAGCTGGCCGGCAAGTTCGGCAGCGGCTATCAGCGCTTGCATCGAATCGAAGGCAATTTTTCGATCGTCAACGCCGCCGCGGTGATCGAGAAGGGCTTCCGCTCCGTCCGCCTCGCGCTGGGCGGAGTGGGCGAGACCGCGATCCTGGTCGAGGTCGAGAAGCATTTGAAGAACGGACTCAGCGACGCTGCCCTGCAAGCCGTTTCCGACGCGGCTCATGCGGCGGCCAAGGATGCGCCGGCGGATCTCAACGGCGACAGCGGCTATCGCCAGGCGATGGCTCGCGTCTATGCACAACGCGCTGTTAAGCTGGCGGCCGCCTCCGTCCCGGCCAACTGAGTTGTAGAGGCTGACATGAAAGTACCGATCGAAGTGACCGTCAATGGCAGGCCCCATCGCGTGGAGGCCGACACCCGCACGGTGGTGGCCGACATGCTGCGCGATCAGTTGCGGCTCACTGGAACCCACGTCGGTTGCGGCACCGGAAGCTGCGGCGCCTGCACGGTGATGCTCAACGGGCGCACCGTCAAGTCGTGTTGCATCCTGGCGCCGGATGTCGACGGCCAGGAGATCATGACTATCGAGGGATTGGCCGACGACCCGCACCATCTGCATCCGCTGCAGGAGGCGTTCGTGGTGAATCACGGCCTGCAATGCGGCTACTGCACGCCCGGGATGGTGTTGTCGGCGCTGCAACTGCTGAACGAGAATCCACATCCGGCGGAAGCGGAAATTCGCCGCGGTATCGCGGGCAACCTGTGCCGATGCACCGGCTATCAATTCATCGTCAAATCGATCAACGCGGCGGCCGAGAAGATGGCGCCGGAGAAATAGCCAGTCGGAGATTCGCACACCATGGAGAAGATCAAGCTCTACCAGTGGCCGGCGATTCCGGGACTCGAATCGGCCTCGCCGTTCTGCATGAAGATCCACTGGGCGTTGCGCTACAAGCACCTGCCGTTCGAGGCGGTGACGATGGGCGATCGGGACGCGGTGGTGGCGCTCAACCCGCGCGCCAAGCTGCCCGCGCTCGGTTACGGCGATACGACGATAATCGATTCGAGCGACATCATGCGCTTCATCGAGGAGCGCCATCCCGAGCCGCGGCTCTACCCGCGCGATCCGGCACTGCGCGCCAAGGCGATTATCCTGGAGGACTGGGGCGACGAATCGCTTTACTGGCATCTGGTCTACGAGCGCTGGCAGATCGAGGATCAATTCGAGCAATACGGCGCGCAACTGTTCCCGGGCGCTCCCCAACCGGTCCGGCGCCAGTTGCGCGAGGGTGTGGTCCAGGGGCTCCACGGACAGGGCTTCGGCCGCATGACGGTCGAGCAGCATCGCGAGAAGTTCGGCGAGTCGCTCGACGCGCTGGAGGCGGTGCTCGACGGCGAGTTCCTATGCGGCAAGGAGTTGAGCGTCGCCGACCTGGGCGTGGCCGCCGAGGTTGGCGGGCTCGACCTGCCGCTGACGCCGGTGGCGAGCGCCGCAGTGCGCAAACGGGCCAAGGTCGTGCGATGGCTTGATCGCGTGGCAAAGGCGGTGGCCTGACCGACAGTCGGTGAGGCGCTAACCGCTGGCCGCTAATCCTGCGCAGTCATCAGGTCGAGCCAGGCGCGGGACTGATTACGCATCGGCAACTCGCTGGTGCCGGTCCCGCTGATGCTCCCGCTTTCCGCCGCGTCGTGACCCGCGTTGCGATGCAGGCTGACCCAGTCGCTGGCCGCGACCGTCAGTCCCTCTTGTACGCGATAGAGCGCCTCCAGATCGTCGGGCATCATGTTCGATGACGGCGTATTCATCAGCATCGCGTAGGCCAGCGTGCGGCGGTAGCTCTCGGCCGGCGCCCCGATCAGGCGGAAGGTGTAAGCCTCGACCAGCGTGCGATCGACTGCCAGGGGCCGGATGACGCGCAATTGATGGAACGCGGCCTGGACGGTCACGCTCGGATAGACGATCGAATTGTGGCGGTTGACCGACAGGATCTCGCGCATCCGCTCGGTGCCGTACGCCTGCTCGAGGGCCGCGACGTAGGGGCGCTCGTAGCTGTCCGGATTGAAGAATCCGCCCATCAGGCTGTGCCCGTTCGGAAAGCCGGCAACCCCAATCTGATCCATCGTCGCTTGCGGCGTGCCGTTCTTGCCGATGGTCGAGAGCGTATCGCCGACCCATGAATGCTCCGGAGTCTCGGGATCGCTCATCCGATCCAGTTGCGTGTGCGCCGATTCGATCGCCGACTCGTGCACGCTCAGCGCATGCATCGTGTCGTTGAGATTTTCCAGGAACAGTTTCCAGTTGCTGCGCAGGATGAAGCGGAACGGCCGCCCGGCGATCTCGATGCGTCCGCCCGGCGCGCGATCGACCATGTCGTCGAGTGAACTGGCGATGCCGCCCAGGAAGGTGCGCAAGTCCGGTCCCTGCGCGGCGAGACTCGCAAAGACGAAGCCCTGATAGCTATCGACCCGCGCCACCCGCGGTATCGAGAACGCCGGGTCGCTCGAATCGAAGGCGGTGCCGTCGTAGCCGCGGCGCAGCGGCACCGACAGCACCGTGCCGTCGGTGCGAAAGGTCCAGCCATGGTAGCAGCATCGAAAATGACGCAGGTTGCCGGCCTCGACGACCAGCCGCGCGCCGCGATGGCCGCAGCGGTTGTAGAGTATCCGAATCGACCCGTCGTCGTGCCGCACCATGATCACTGGCTGACGTCCGATCTGCGCCGTGATGTAGTCGCCGCGCTTGGGCAGCTGGCTCTCGTGTCCGACATAAATCCAGCTGCGCTCGAAAATCCGCTCGATCTCGACGGCGAAGATCGCGGGATCGACGTAGATCGCGCGATGGACCCGGTTCGGTTCCACCAAGCGGCGAATTTCCTCGCGGCTGGGCCTGGCGACTTCGGCTCCGGCCATGTCCCACCTCCAACGCGATTGAGGTTATCGCAATTTCCCTCACCTGAGCTAATCTCTCGTGACTGGAGCGAACGATGACGATTATCCCGAAAGCTTTTTGGGACGAACTGGGCCGCGAGCTGGGCGCCGAGGCGATCGACTTTTCGACCGCGACGATCGCCGAGTACGGCGCCAACATGATGCCCTCGGGCGATCGCCTCCCCGGCGGCGTGGTCTATCCGGCCTCGACGGCCGAGGTGCAGGCGGTGGTCCGCGCCGCCAATCGCAATCGCGTGACACTGTGGCCAATCAGCACCGGCCGCAACGTCGGTATCGGCGAGAAGAGCCCGGTCCGCGCAGGGCAGGTGGTGGTTCATCTCGGCCGCCGCATGAACCGTATCCACGAAATCGACGAGACCTTGTGCTTCGCCGAAATCGATCCGGGCGTGACCTTCAAGCAGCTTTACGACGAGCTCGGACGCCGCGGCCATAAGCTCATGATGTCCAGCACCTCAGGTCCGACCGACGGCAGTATCGTCGGCAACGCGATCGACAAGGGCGCGGGCTACACGCCGTACTTCGATCATTTCGGCATGACTTGCGGGCTCGAGGTCGTGCTCGGCGACGGCCGTCTCTTGCGCACCGCCGACGGCGCCTCGCCGGGCGCGAAGACCTGGCATCTCTCCAAGTACGGACTGGGCCCGTTCCTCGACGGCCTGTTCGTGCAATCCAACTTCGGTATCGTGACGCGCGCCGGAGTATGGCTGATGCCGCGGCCGCCGGTAATCCGCGCCTTCATCTTCACCTTTCCCGACGACGACGACTTCGGCACGATTATCGATCTGATTCGCCCGCTCAAGCTCAACAACCTGGTGCCGACGCTGCTCAAGGTCACCAATGACGTCTACGGATTCGGCACCGTCGAAACCTATCCGTACGATCGCACCGGCGGCCGTACGCCGCTGCCCGACGAGCTGCGGCGCGAGCTGCAGCGCAAACACGGCATCGGCTCCTGGACCGTGAGCGGCGCTTTCTACGGCGATTCCGAGGAGACCGTGCGCCCGATGGTCGAGCGTGTTCGCCGCCATTTCGAGCGCAGCGGCAAGGCCAGCTATGTGAGCCATGAGCAGGCGCTCGAGAGCCGCATTTTCAAGATTCATCTCGATACCTTTTCCGGCACGCCGACCGAGGAGGAGATGCCGCTGCACGATTGGCGTCCGGGCGGCGGCTCGATCTGGTTTCTGCCGACCACGCCGATGGTCGGCTCGATCGCCAACGATCATCAGCGCATGTCGCGCCGGATTCTTGCCAGCTACGGCTTCGAGTTCATCACCGAGTACGTATGCACCGGGCGCGCCAGCCGCGCGCTGCATCCGCTGATCTTCAATCGCCAGGACGCCGATGAAAGCCGGCGAGCCGGCGAATGCTTTCGCGCCCTGATGGCGGCCTATGCGGAGGCGGGCTATCCGATTTCGCGCGCGCCGACCGAGTTCCAGGAAGAGGCCATGGCAAGACTTCAAGTAACGCCTCAAGTCTGCGGCGACCTCAAACGGGCGCTCGATCCCAACGGCGTGATTGCGCCGGGCAAATATGGAATCGTGTAGCCGGGTCGGCGCGCGCCGAGGCCTGTGACGGCGACCGCGCACATCGGTATAGTGCCGGCTGGACAAATCGACCTGCAATCGAAGGAAAGGGAACTGTAGATGGCTCTGTTAGATGTGCCCGTGATCGATATCGCACCTGCCCTGACGAATGATCGCGATGCCAAGCGCAAGGTGGCCGCGGCGGTCAACCGCGCCTGCGAAGAGATCGGCTTTCTGGTCGTCACCGGTCACGGTGTCGCCCCCGCGCTCTGCAGCCAGGTGTTCGATGAATCGGCGGCGTTCTTCGCGCTGCCGCTCGAGGAAAAGCTCAAGGTCAAGCAGTGGGCCGACGAGATTCCGCGTGGCTTCAGCGCGATCGAGGCGGAGAGCGTCGCTTACAGCCGCCTCAACCGCACGCCCGGCGATCTCAAGGAATCGTTTACTATCGGGCAGCTTGAGATCCCCAACGACGACTATCACCGGCGCCCCGAAGCGCAGAGCTTCTTCGCCGAGAATCGATGGCCGGCAGGCCTGCCCGCGCTAAAAACCGCCTACAGCCAATACTTTCAAGTGATGGAAAGGGTGGCGGCAAACGTGTTGCGGATCTTCGCCCTGGCGCTCGATATTCGCGAGGATTTTTTCGACGCGGAGATTGACCGGCACATCAGCGTGCTGCGGGTGATCAATTATCCCGACCAGACTCAAGCGCCGCTGCCCGGCCAGCTACGCGCCGGCGAACATTCCGACTACGGCACGCTGACCATTCTGCGCCATGAGAATGAGTATCGGCCCGGCGGTCTGCAGGTGCAGAATCGCGCCGGCGACTGGGTCGATGTGCCGATGGTGCCCGGTTCGCTGGTGATCAACCTGGGCGACATGATGCAGCGTTGGACCAACGATCGTTGGGTGTCGACGATGCATAGGGTGGTCAATCCGCCGCGCGAGCAGGCGCTGAACAGCCGCCGCATGTCGCTGGTCTTCTTCCATGAGACCAACTACGACACGTTGGTCGAGTGCCTGCCGAATTGCAGCAGCGCCGCCAATCCGCCCAAGTATTCGCCGGTAACCTGCGGCGAGTACCTGCGGCTGAAATTTACCCGCCAAGTCACCTTCGACCGGGCGGAGGCGAACGTCAACTGACGGGAAGTTGAACGGCGGCGCGCCGAAGCGCGTTCTTATGCGTCAGCCGCAACCGCCGTGGCGACAGCTCCGGTTTGCGACTGAACGCTCGCTATCGCCGACTGGTACGCGCTGCGCGATGCGTGCTTCGCTCCATAGTTGTAGTGGGACGGTGCGTAGCAGTGAATCATGAAAAACGCCACAATCGCGGCGACCACGACGGTGCCGATAACCATCATGGCGATGGTGCGGACGGGAACTCCCTCGTTCATCGAATCTCCTTTCGCCTGAGCGACATTATTTGCGATGGCCCGATGGATCGCAATCGACTACTTCGCTGATCATCACGTCCGGATCGGATTGCGTGTAGTTGGGCCAATCCGCCTTGAGCTCGCGGGCGGCCTCTTCGATCCCGAATACGCGGATGAACGCGTCGGCGTCATCCTTGGTATTGAAATAGAGCGAGTTGGTGAGATGGTAGGGCAGGGTGAGCCCCGGCGGCGCGTACGGATTCGCGTGGGCTTCGACTCTGACCGGACTCACGCCGCAATGTTTCTTGAGCAGCCGCAAACCCATCGGCAGATGGACCTCGAACCAGTGCTTGAGGTTGAAGGTCGAGCCGGGCTTGTTCGGATACATTACTTCGACGCGATACATCGCAGTCCTCCAGTCAGGAATGATCGGGTTGCGCTGACGGCCGCGGCCATACCACGGGATGGCGCTCGGGTTCGAGGTCGAGCGAATCGCCGTCGCGCAGATGGCTTGGACGCTGGCCCGGCGGCGCGAACTTCCGAAACATATAGCGGACGTCGTCGCCCGCATAGCGAAAAGTAACCGCGCGCCGGGTCGCGGTGGCGGACGAGTTGCCGGCCGCCCCGTGCAGGGTTCGCAGGTGATGGGCCACCACGTCACCCGGCTCGGGCGCGAAGGTCACGATATCGAAATCGGCTTCGTGCCCCTCGATCTGCGGAATCGGCTCGCCGCCGTCATCGGACGCGGTCGCGTTGCTGATGAAATAGTTCACCTTGTAGATGACGCCGGACTGGTGCGACCCGCGAAGATACTGAATCAGGCCGGTCTCGGGGGTTTCGCGGCCAGTCGGCACCCGGATCGCACAGACTTTGTCGCCCGCGATATGGTCGTAGCCCTGATCCTGATGCCACGCCGTGCGCTCCATCGTGCCGGGCGGCTTGACCAGTAACTGGTCGTCGTAGAGATAAAGCCGGGTCGAACCGGAAAGCAGGGCGGCGAGTTCCGGCAACGGCGAATCGATCGCCAGTGCGCGGATCGCCGGATGAAGCTGCCAGGCGCTGGTGACCGATACAAAGTGCCCGCGGCGACTGCCCGGCTTGACCCGCGTGTCGACAGCGACCCGCCCGGCGAGTTGCCGAGGCGAGCCCCATTCCGGGATCTCAGCGGGCCACGGCGCTTTCTCAGCGTCCGATTCCGCCGCGATCGCGAGTCCGGTGAGATCCAGCACCTGGTCGTCCGGCTTATCGTCCCGGCGCTCGATCAGCTCGTCGATCGCGTCGCCGAGTCGCCGCGGCCATTCGACGTCGAGGATGCCGCGCAGCCATACCACGCCGTCGCGATGGTAGGTCCGCAACTCTTGGTCGCTGATCGGTCGCTTGAGCTGTCGATTCAAGTTCGTTCCTTAATTGGGTTTCAAGGCCGGCTTCAGGCGCGTGGGGGACCGAACGGCAGCGCCGACGCGACCACGCCGTGGGGATCGAATTCCACTTTCAGCTTGCGATGTACCTCCCACAGCGCGCCTTTATGCGCACTGTAGGTTGCCGCGACCGCCTCCGCCAGTTCCGCCGGTGCGTCGACGGTGCCATAGCCGGTGTTCGCCATCTCGGTGACCATCGCGGCGGCGCATTCGCCGGCGCGCTTGCGATCGTTTGCCGACGCCGGATTGAAAGCGACCGTGCCGGATACCAGTGCGCTTCTCCAGGTTGCGACGAACGAAGACGGATAGTCAAAGCCGTGCGCCCGCGCGACGCGTTGCACAGTCTGGAAGGAGCGCACCGCATCAGCGCCGGTCAACGGCGCCACCTGCGACAGCTCGGCATGTCCGCCGCCCATCCACAAGGCCGGTCCGAAGCCGCTGGAGGTGGGGACGCCGCTCATCAGTTGCGCGCGATAATCGAAGATCGCATCGTCCTTGCGATTCTCAGCGGTGTAGAAGCCCGCGCCGGGTATCTTGCGAAAGGCTGCCTCGATGACTTTCCAGCCCGCTTCGATACCGACCGGCAGGCCGTAGAGCGCGCCATAGACGTTCCATACGCCGCGCTTGAGGTCGCTGGCGATTTTCTGAACCGCGCTGGCCGGTAACACGCCGCTGCCGGAATAATACTTGTCGCGCGGCCCGGCGAGCGCCGCATCGCACAGCACGTGAGCGACCACCACGGTGTTCGGAATCGCCATCGTGACCTTGAGCGGCTTGAGAGTCTCGATCAACTGATGGAGATCGTCCTCGCGCGGGATCGTGATCATGAACGGTTTACAGGCGGGCGGCGCCGGCATCAGCCACACCCCGACCTTGGTGACGATGCCGAGGCCGGATTGCGTGAAGCTGCCGTCGGCGTAGGGACCGTAACCGTACTTGAACAACTGCCATGACGAGCTCTTCGGCATCGCGCCCATGCCGGTGCGCACCACGCTGCGGTCGGGCAACACGACTTCCATCCCGCACTGCATCATCACGTGGTCGCCGTAGGGGGTGCAACCAAACGAGCGCTTGACGAAATCGTCGGCCGGCGAACCGGTAGCCAGCGATGCGCAGTCCAGCCAGAGCTGGGGCTTGCCGCCGTGCAGTCGATGGTGCAGTTGCGAGTAAGTCACGGCCGGTTCGATCAGCGCGTAGGCGAAGTCTTCGTTGATTTCGAGGATGCGATTCATCCGCTTCTGATCGACCACCACGATTCCGGCGGCGCGGTCGTGTGGCGCAGCGAAGCGGCCCGAGCCGACGATCGGCCACAGCGCGAGGCGATAGCGCTCCGCGATCGCCAACAGTTGGCGGATATGTTCGACGCTCGACGGCATCACGGCCGCGGCCGGCAGGGCCGCGTCAGAGCCGGTCAGAGAGCCGCGATCGAGGTAGGCAGAGAGCGCCGCGGGGTCGGTGATGACCGCCTCGGCGCCCAGTGCCGCGCGCATCCGGTCGACCGCGGGCGCGAGGTGCGGAGTGAGCGTAGCAGCTGTCGCGGTGGTCACTGTCTTCTCCTCAAGGCCGCTTGGTGTCCGCCGATGCATTCGGATTGATCACGTAATTTGCCAGCGCGTCGAGTTCCGAATCGGAAATCTCGCTGGGGCGAAACGGCGGCATCTCGATCAGTCCGTTGCGCACTACATGCTTGATGTAGGCAGGCGTGAGATCCGGGCGTCCCAAAATTTCGGCCTTGTCCTTGCCCCTCTTGAGCGCGAGCATCTGCCATGCGGGATGGCCCAGTCCCGTGCCGTGACAGAAGACGCAGCGGGTGTCGAAGATTTGCCGGCCGCGATTCGCCGCGCTGGCCGCCCGGGCGGCCGGTGCGGCGGCCGCCACCGCCAAGGCCATCGCCAGTATCAGCGCGGTCATCCGGGCAGGCGCCCTCCCATCAATCATGATTCGGTCTCCGGCGACTCGCCGAGCGGCCAGATGCCGTTCTTGCCCGGCGCGAGAATCCCCGCCGGATCGAGCGCGCGCTTGACGCGCCGCTGCATCCCGAGCAACGCACCGTCGTTGGCGTTATAGGTTTGTGCGATCTGATCCATGAAGTGCAGATTGGTCCGATATTCGCCGTAGCCCTGGCCGGCGGCATCGTTGATCAACTGGGCGAAGCAATCGTGGGCCCGCTTGCTGTCGTCGGCGTCGTAGCGGTTGAACATCAGCATCAGGATGTGATGCTGCTCGCGCCATCCGATCACAAACTCGCCGATATAGTCGAAGCCGTACTTTTCGCAGGCCTGGCGAATCATGTGGAACTGCTTGACCGCGTCGGCGCCGCTGGCGGGCGAGATCGGCGAAAAGTTGATATGGCCGCCGCCGCCCACCCAGTTGAGCAGGCCGAACTCGGTCAGGTTCGGCTCGCCGCGCATCAGCCGCACGCGATACTCGAAGCTGGGGTCGCCCTTGCGGTCCTTCTCGAGATGGATCTTGGCGCCCTTGATTGAGCGGAAGGTGGATTCGATGATCTGCCAGTTGGCCTCGACTACCTCGGGTGGCCCGTAGAGCGCGGCATAGAAGTTCCACATGCCGAGGTTGAACTTGTCGGCGATCTTGCGCAGCGTGCGCGGCGGCAGCGGTCCCGGGCCGCTCTGCCATTCGTGCTTGGTAGTGTAGACGCTCGCCTCCCACAGCAGGTGCACGGTGATGGCGGCGTTGGGAATGATCATGTTGATCTTGAGCGGCCGCAGCAGTTCGGTGACCTGGTAGAGATCGTCCTCGTTCTGCAGTTGCACCATGAACGGTTTGAAGGCCGGCGGCTCGGGCATCAGCCACAGGCCGATCTTGGTGACCACGCCGAAATTCGATTGGGTGAACAGGCCGTCGATGTACGGACCGTAGCCGTACTTGTACAACGGCCAGCACGAGCCCTGCGGCAGCGCCCCCATCCCGGTGCGCATCAGCGAGCCGTCGGCCATCACCACTTCCATCCCGCATTGCATCAGCAGATGGTCGCCGTAGGCGGTGTAGCCGACGCCATGGTCGAGCGTGTTGCCCATCACGCCGCCCATCCCGTTGGCGGCGCAATCGATCCAGTAGGGCAGTTTGTGCCGCTTCATGTAGTTGTAGAAATCGACGTAGGCGACCCCGGGTTCGACCACCGCGTAGCCGAGATCGGTGTCGACCTTGATGACCCGATTCATGCGCCGCAGATCGAGCACCACCTGGCCGGCGGTGCGCGGCGCCGGCCCGCCATAGGCGAAGTTCTTGCCCGTCGAGATCGACCAGATCGGAATCCGGTAGCGATGGGCGATAATCACCACCTGCTGGACCTCCTCGACGCTGGCCGGACAAACCGCCGCCGAAGCCGCGGTCGAGCTTTCGGGCGCCGCCGAGTAGGTGTCCATGTAGCTTGCGATAAGCGGATTATCGTCAAGGATCACCCACTGATCGCCGACGACCTTGCGCATCGCGTGCATCGCGGCGTCGAACTTTTCCTTGGAGACGCCCCTGGGAAGCTTGCCGTTCATTCAGTAGTTCTCCGATGAGTGTGCGGCGAAATTGGCACGACTGGCGATCCGTCAGGCGACCAGCGCCCGGCCCGCCGGCGCCACCGCCCATGACACGAAACGCGTCCGCCCCTGAGGAAGACGTTTGGTAGCGACTTCGAAATTGATCGAAACCGGCCGCGCGCTGAAGCTCGCCAGTTGCGCGGCCTGCCGGCCGAGGATTCCTCCGAAGCCGTCGCCGGCGGATGCAAACTCGCGCCGCAGGGCGGCGATCGCCTGCGCCTCGCCGTATAACACATGATGAATCGAACCGGTCGCGCGATGGTCGTGCCAGCCGCGATAGACCACCGCCATGCCGTAGTCGCGGGCCAGCGCCTCGACCAGCACCGCGACGTCGCTGCGCGTCATCCCGAACAGCGGGCGCGGATTTTTCGCCCAGACCTCGGCCAGCTGCCGGATGAGGACGGTGCTGTCGATGTCGATGACGCGCGCGTGGCGGGCGTTCTCGCGCGCCGCCGAAATCAGCTCCGGCGAGGCGAACAGCCCGCTCTCCGCCATCACGTCCGCGGCCGCCAGCGGCGAGCCTGCCGTTCCGACCAGCAGCCGCAACGGAATCCGCAGTGGCGCCGCCAGGACCAGCCCCGCGCCGGCCCTCAGCAGCTCACGCCTGTGAACCATCTTTAATCCTCCGGGATGCCGACGCGTGGCAAGCCTCAGCCCGCGCCGATCTCAACGGATGTCTCCGTAGCCGTACTCTTTCCAGCGGTCAAGGATTTTCCGTTTGTTTGGCTCCGACCAGGCCGCGGCAAAATCCGAAACTCGGGTATGCTCCTCGCGGTAGTCGGCCGGCCATTCATGCGGAAAGGTGCTATCCATTATCCAGCACGGCGCTTCGCGTTTGGCGCGCTCGGCCGGCGTCAGCCACGCCCATAGCGGCAGGTAGTTCGGCATGTTGTCGAGCACTTCGTAGCGCCGCGGATGCATCCGCGAGCATACCGACCACCACACGTCCTCGACATTGGTGACGTCGACATCCTCATCGACGAACACGATGCCGCTCTCGAGCAGTCGATGGCCGCCGCTCAGCAGGCCGACGATCCGCTTGGCCAGCCCGGGCGCCGGCTTGACCGAGACCACCACCACGTTGGGCACGTAGTAGTAGATCGATTTGATGCGCACGCCATGATCCTCGAGCCAGTTCTTCGCCGCCGCCGATTCTACCAGCGCGCCGGTGGTGGCCGAGTCATCCCACGGCTTGCCCATGTTGGCGAAGGTGAAGATGGGCGCGCGGCGATGCGTGATACAGGTGACACGGGCGAGCGGCGCGCGGCCGCGATGGGCCGCATGGCCGGTATACTCGCCGAACGGTCCTTCCGGGGTGGTCTCGCCGGGGATGACCTCGGCCTCGATGACGATCTCGGCATCGGCCGGGACCTCGAGGTCGCTGGTCTCGCATTTCACCACCGGCACCCCCTCGCCGCGCAGCCCTCCCGCGATCGCCGCCTCGCTGACGCCGTGGGGCAGGGGCGCACGCGACACGGTATGCGACAGCGGATCGGCGCCGATCACCAGCGCGATCGGCATCGGCTGGTTGCGCGCCTGGTACTTCTTCAGAATCCCGCCGCCGTGCTGATCGGAGGGCAGCAGCAGAATCGCGAAGTGCTGCTCGTCGCGGACCATGCAGCGGTAGATTCCCCAGTTGACCCATCCGCTGTCGGGATCTTTGGTGACGACGATATCCCAGGTGCCGACGTAGCGGCCGCCGTCGATCTCCTTGATCCATGGCACCGGGAAGCGCAGCAGGTCGGCCTCTTCGCGGTCCAGGATGACTTGCTTGCAGGGCGCCGCGTCGCGCGCGATCGCAACCGGCGGAATCGGCGTGCGGAAACGTTCGCGTGCGATCTCGATCAAGTCGAGTTGCGGCGTGGTCTTATCGAGTCCCATCGCGACCGAAGCGCGGGCCAGCAGGTCGGGCCGGCTGGGACCGAGCAGCACGCCGGCGATGCTGTGGCCGGGATAGTCCTTGACGTTCTCAAACAGCGGGGCCGGCGCGCGCCGTTCGCATACCAGCCGGCTCATGGCGCCCACCTCGAACCGCCAGTCGACTTCGGCGCGAATCCGCCGCAACTCGTCGACCGCTTCAAGCCGGGCGATATACTCGCGCAGGTCGGCGGGACAGTTCAGTCTGGTTGCCATCTGGTTTTCGACGCGGGCGAGGCCGCGCCCGCTGCGATTCAGCCGCCGTTTTTTTCGAGTTTCAGGTTGAGATGCGTGCCGTCGCAAAAGGGCCGCGTGCCGGTCCGCTTGCATCCGCATAGCACGACCAACTGACGCTGCTCGATATTCAATTCGACCGGGCGATCGCTGGTGCCTTTATGTGACCCGTCGCAGAACGGCTGATTTTTCGAGCGGCCGCACGCGCACCAGAAATAACTGTCGGGCTCGAGTTCGCGAAAATACGGCTGACGCTCGTTGCCCTTGGGAAAGCGCTGCCGTACCCATCCGGCCGCATAGGGACTGGCGATGTTGAGCTTCAGCACCATCTTGCGGAACAACCACTGCTCGCCCTGCTTGACCAGTTCCACATCGTAGGTGCCGCCGATCCAGTGCGGCTCGGCTTCATTGGTATCCGAGTCGGGGATCGTGGCCGATTCCCACAGATACCAGAACGCGGTGGCGCCGGCGCCCGAGGAATCGAGCTCGATTTGCGGCGAGATCATGTAATGCAGCGACCACCAGATCTTCTCGCCGGCGATGCCCTTGAGCGCCGCGGCCAGATTCTCGCGCCTGTGATAGGTGCCGAAACCCGCGCACTCCCAGCTCCCGTCGGCAGCGAACAGCGGCGCGATCAGCGCCGGGTCGTTGCCGCGATCGCATCCGCGGGCGTAGGAGGTGATCAGGTTCTTGATCGATTCGAGATCCTTCAGGCGGCCCAGGTCGCGGCGGATATCGAGCAGCAGCTCTTTCAGTTCACCAATCGCGTCACTCATCGATGCTCTCATTTCCTCGGCAGGCGGCTCGCCCGGGCTCAACGGCCGGCTGCGGCCGCGCGCTCGCGCGCTTCGAGTGCGTCGCCGTAGGCCTTGTAACGCTGCACCAGCCAGCGGTTCATCTGCGACAGCGTCCGTTCCTTGGGCGCGTAGCGACTGCGCGGAGCGAAGCGCGATTTCAGTCCCTGGTGAACGCTGGCGTTGGAGGCGACGTCCTGGTCGTTGTAGGCGCACAGTCCGTCGACCGTCATCTTAAAGATGTAGTCGAAGTTGCGGTCCTTGATGGTTTCCGGCGGATACAGGAAGCCGACCCGCAACACGATACGGTTCGCCGCTTGCGGTCGGATGATGTAGTAGAAAACGCCGTCCGGCACCGCGCCGAAGAACAGGTTGGGCAGCACGGTGACGAACATCACGCGCCGGCGCTCTTTCTCGGTCAGGGTCTTGATGACCGGAAAGAGACACTTAAAGCTCATGTTGAAGTTTGCGTCGAGCTCGAGGAAGCCGGTTGGATGGTAGACGGCGCCGTCGTCCTCGGCGTCCCACTCGCTGAAGGAGGCCAGCCGCGAGGGGGCGAAATCGTGGATGCCGCGATGGAGGTACCAGGTATGGTACGGCTCGATCGCGTTCTCCTGCATGTACTTCCAGTTCCACTCGTACTCGGGAAAATCAAAGGTGGGCGTCGCCGCCATCTCGCCCATGTGATGATTCTCGAGCTCTTTCGTGAGCCGTTTGAGCCGCGGGGCGAGCGGCTTGGCGTGTCCGTCCATGTTGACGAAGATGAAGCCGTTCCAGACTTCGCTGCGCAGCACCGGCAGGAAGGCCTGCTTCTTGAGCTCGGCGAGCGGCAGCACGGAGTTCATCTCGGGCGCGCCGATCAGCTCGCCGTCGAGATTGTAGGTCCAGTGATGGAGCGGGCAGGCGAGCTTGTCCAGGTTGCCGGCGGTGCCCTCGCACAGCACGCGTCCGCGATGGGCGCAGACCCCGGACATCACCTTGACCACGCCCTGGCCGTCGCGCAGCACGATCAGCGGGTCGTTGTTCATGTTGATGGCGTGGAAGTCGCCGGGGTTCGGGATCATGCCGAGGTGGCCGACGCAGACCCAGTCGCGATCGAAGACCGCGCGCTTTTCGAACTCGAACCATTCCTCCGAGGTGTAACATTCCGGCGGCAGCGAGATGGCCTGCTTGTGCTCCTGGGCCGAGGGATCGAGTCCGCCCAGGATTTCGCGGATTTTTGGCGTCAGCTCGACGTCTTCCAGCAGCGCGGAATAGTGATGGTCAATCTTGGACAGGTGTGCGGTCATCAAAATATCCTCAATCTGTCGATGGCTCAGACTTGACCAGAGCAAAACGGGAGTGTCAAGGCGAGTCCCCAGATCTGCCGGCCGGTGGCGGGCTGCGGCTCGACAGTGACGCGCGCCGCGGGTTAGATTGACAAAGAATCGGCCAACGGCCCGACTATCGATCTTGGGAGGCGAGTCCCGTGGAGGAAATTCCGGCCCGCAGCGGTGTCGAAAAAAGCGGCAATGGCGTGCAGCCCGGTTCGATTGCGGCGGCTACCAAAGCGCCGCGCCGCATCGGCTCGCTGCGCGACTTCCTGCAGTTGCTGAGCGAGAACCGTCAATGTATCACCTGGCCCGCGCCGGTGATGCCCGAGCCGGATATCCGCCATATCGCGGTCGCCGCCAGCAACGACGTGCAGAACGGCCCGGCGGTGATCTTCGACAAGATCCGCGGCTACCCGGGCCGCCGTCTCGTGATTGGCGTGCATGCGAGCTGGGCCAATATCGCGACGCTGCTCGGCCGTGCCAAGGGCACCACCATCAAGGAGATGTTCTTCGAGATGACCCGGCGCTGGGGCGCCAAAGGCGCCAAGCCCGAGCTCAACTGGATTAAGCCGGAAGAGGCGCCGGTGCATGAGGTGCGGGTCGAAAAGGACATCAATCTGTACGACATCATCCCGCTGACCCGCATCAACGAGTTCGACGGCGGCTTTTATATCGGCAAGGCGGCGGTGGTGAGCCGCGACCCGCGCGATCCCGAGGACTTCAACAAGCAGAACGTCGGCATCTACCGGCTGCAGCCGCATGGCCCCGACCGTTTCTCGCTGTTGAGCATCCCGGCCCACGATATCGGGCGGCAGATTCTGGTCGCGGAGAAAGATCGGCGGCCGTTCCGGATCGCGGTGATGCTCGGCAACCATCCGGCGATCGCGATGTTCGCCGCCACGCCGCTCGCCTACGACGAGAGCGAGTTCTCCTATGCCTCGGCGATGATGGGGCAGCCGATGACGCTCACGCAATCGGGCAACGGACTCGACATCCTGGCCGAGACCGAGATCGTAATCGAGGCCGAGTTGATGCACGGCGAGCGGGTGATGGAAGGGCCGTTCGGCGAGTTCCCCGGCAGCTACAGCGGCGTGCGCCGCGCGCCGCTGTTCAAGGTCACGGCGGTGTCGCATCGGCGCGACCCGATTTTCGAGAGCATCTACATCGGCAAGGGCTGGACCGAGCACGATACGCTGATCGGGCTCAGCACCTCGGTGCCGATCTATTCGGTGCTCAAGGAGCAGTTTCCCGAAGTCCAGGCCGTCAACGCGCTCTACCATCACGGGATGACCGGGATCATTTCGCTCAAGAACCGCTACGGCGGGTTTGCGAAATCGGTCGCTTTGCGGGCGCTCGGGACGCCGCACGGCATGATGTACCTGAAGAACCTGATCATGGTCGATGACGACGTCGATCCGTTCGATCTCAACCAGGTGATGTGGGCGCTGTCGGTGCGCACGCGGGCGAGCGATATCATGTTGCTGCCCAACATGCCGATGATTCCGATCGATCCGGCCGCCGAGGTCTCAGGCAAGGGGCATCATCTGATTATCGACGCCACCAGCTTTTTGCCGCCCGACAACGTCGGTCCCGATGTGAAGCTGGTCAGGCGTCCGGCCGGCGAGCATATCGAGCGGCTGATGGATCAGATTCGCCGCATCCAGGAGGATGCCGCCCAATGAGCGCGAAACACAATGCCTGCCCGCGATGCCGCGGCAGCGAAGTCGAGCTTCAGTACCAGGGCAAGGAGGACAGCCGCGTCATCTGGAGCATCCTGCATTGCACGAGATGCTCGTTCACTTGGCGCGACAGCGAGCCGCCCGAATCGATCGTCAGCGAGCAGCGCGACCCGTTCTTCAACGTCGATCCCGACGAGATCGCGCGCTATCCGATTATACTGGCGCCCACGCCGTAGGGAACTCAGGGCAGGGCTCATTTTGTCATTCTGAGGCGCAGCCGAAGAATCCCGGGATTCTTCACTGCGCAGACTCCGTTCAGAAGGACGACCTGAGTTGTACCTAATGGTGCGTGCCGCCGGGGCGGCGCGGTCGCCGACTACAGCGCGTTGATCGTGCGATGGCCCCACAGGCTGGTCACGCGATTCATCACCACCTTCCAGGTGCGATCGTCAACCTCGCGCCCGCCGTAGCCGAACTCGCAGCCGAAGCCGGACGGCGTCTTCATGTAGAACGACACCATCAGGTCGTTGGCGTGTCGTCCGATCGAAGAGACCAGCGGGATTTCGTTCTCGGTGCAGACATCGAGGGTGACGCCGACGTCGTCGATCTCGCGCACCTGGACCAGGAAATGGTTGAGACGCTTGGTGTAGCGGCCCGAGCCGAAGGCGATCGAATGATGGCGCCGGTTGCAGTGGAAGAAAATCATGTGGGAATCGATGCCGATACGCTTGGCGCGCTGCTCGGAGGACGTCGCGATATCGGTCACGCGCATCCCCAGCGCGTTCTCATAGAAGCTGGCGCTCTTCTCGAGATCATCGACCGCGATTACCACGTGGCCCATCCCGTAGTCCTCGCCGGTCACGAAACCGGAAATCGCGCGCGGTGAGCGGAACGGCGTGTTGTACTTGAGCGGACCGTAATAGGCCTCGGAGTCGATGCCGCTGGGGTCCTTGAATTTGATCAGCCGATAGACGGCGCGGGCGGCGGTTTCAGCGGGCGTGCCATGCTCGACCTTGACGCCCCACTCGGTGAGCTGCCCCGCGAGTTCATCGAGCGCGCGATGGTCCTCGACTTCCCATCCGAGCAGCCGCAGGTCGTCGACCGGATCGGGATGAATCGAAAGCCGATGATGGTAATCATCCATGCGCAGGTAGAGCGTACCGTCGGGCCCGCGCTCGCAGAGCTGCAGACCAAGGATTTCCGTGGCGTAGCGTTCCCACGCTTCGAGATTGCTGACGCCGAGCCCGATATAGCCGAGTTGTTTGACCGCTGTCGCCATGTATGTCGCTCCGTTTACGTCGCCGCGATGACCAATTGATCCAATCGTAACCCCGCCCGCAGGCTCACGCCAAGCCCGCGGCATCCCGGCCTACTTGCGCTTGTTTGCGCCCATTATCTGATTGATATCGCTCGAGCTGATCAGGTCCTTGGCGACCCAGCCGTCGAGGTCGTATTCGGCCAGACACTTTTCCGCCAGTGCCTTGACCTCGTCGGCCTTGCCGATCTCGATCGCGAGCGCCAGATTTTCAAAGCGCGTGGTGTCGTGATTGCCGGCGTAGTTCAGCTCGTAGAGCTCGTGGCGCGAGCCGAACTCGGTGCCGATCGAATCCCACAGGAGCTTCAGCACCTTGACGCGATTGACCGCGTCGTAACCGTTCGAGCCGCGGATATAGCGATCGATGAACGGGCGCAGCTCCGGGTTCTTGAAGTCGACCGCGTGCGAGTTCAGGTAGATAAGCGCGCTCGAATAGGTCTGCTCGATAAGCTGGCGGATGCGCGGGTAGGCGATGGCCGAGATGGTGCGGTAGCAGTTGCCGTACATCGTGTTGGGCAGCACGGTGTCGCCGATCCACGGCTCGACGGTGCGCGCCATCGCGTCGGTCAGCGCCCAGAACAACGATCGCCACGCCATGATCTCGCCAACCCATACTTGCGACGATCGTACCGAGTCCTGGCCGGTGGCCTCGGCGGCCTTCAGCAGCACGCCCATCAGGAAGTCGAGCTTGACCGCCAGCCGCGTACATCCGTGCAGCGTAAAGCGCGGGATGAAGCCGGACTTTGGGAAAAAATGGTTGGCCTTCTCGATATCGCGATAGACGAACAGGTTTTCCCACGGGATCAGCACGTGATCGAGAACAAAGATCGCGTCGTTCTCGTCGAAGCGGCTCGAGAGCGGGTAATCGAACGGACTGCCGACGGTCTCGGCCGCCAGCTCGTAGGAGGTGCGGCAAATCAGTTTCACGCCCGGGCTGTTCATCGGGATGAGCGCGAACAATGCCATATCGGCGCGGCCGAGCGGGGTCACGCCATTGTAGCCGATGAAGTTGTAATGGGTGAGCGCGGAACCGGTGGCGACGACTTTGGCGCCGCTCACGATCACCCCCTTGTCGGTTTCCTTCTCGACGTGCACGTAAACGTCGGCGACTTCGTCGGGCGGGCGCGAGCGATCGACCGGCGGATTGACGATCGCATGATTCATGAACAGGCATTTTTCCTGCGCTGCGCGATACCAGTAGTGGGCGTTGTTCTCGTAGGGCTTGTAGAAGTCGGCGTTGGCGCCGAGCGTGCCGAGAAAGCTCGCCTTGTAATCCGGCGAACGCCCCATCCATCCGTACGTGACCCGCGCCCACTCGGCGATCGCGTCGCGGGTTTTCACCAGCTCCTCGGCGTTGCGATCGACCCGGTAGAAACGCTGGGTGAAGCCGCCGTTGCCGGTATCGGTCGCGATCGTCAGGATCGGCTGGCGTTCCGGATCATGCAGCGAGTCGTACATCCGCGCCAGCATCCGCGCCGCGTTGCGAAAGGCGGGATGGGCGGTGACGTCCTTGACCCGCTCGCCGTAGATCCAGACCTCGCGGCCGTCGCGCAGGCTTTCGAGGTACTCGTCGCCGGTGAACGGCCGCGTGGCGTTCGTGGCCTTGTCGTTAGCCATGCTCAAACTCTCCTCCCGGTCGATTCGACTGGGCCCAATTCTGCCGCCAATCCGGGTCGATCATCAATCTGTGGCGCGACAGCCTCGGCAGGCAAGCGCTCGCGCAAGTGGAGATCCGTCACCCGGACGCAGGGTATCTGTGCAAGCTGCGCGATCAACGAATCCCACCTAACCCTCGCCCCTGGACGGCGCTCCACCCTTCCCTCGAGGGAAGGGTGGCCGAAGGCCGGGTTAGGTTGCAGGTTTGGCCGCCGCACGCGGCGACGCTAGCTCTTAAGAAATTTCGCGATGACACCGGCCACCGTATCGGGCCTTTCCAGCGGCGCCATGTGCGAAGCGTTCTCGACTATCTCGACGTGCGCCTGCTTTATCCCGCGTTTGAAATCTTCGGCATAGACCGGCGGGATAAGCTCATCCTTCGCGCCCCACACGATCAGCGTCGGCGCAGTGATCCGATGGATGCGCTTCTTGAGCCCCTTGTCGGGAATCGGCCAGATGAACTTGTTGGCGCAATTCTGCGCCCAGGTCACGCGAATCACCGCGTCGACGTCGTTGCGATTCGGAAACACCAGCCGGCTCGCCGGATGGTCGGCGGGATGGAAGATGCGCCGGGCCAGTTCGGCGGGCGCCAGCGCTGCGGCCAACGGAATCGGCGTGTCATCGCGCCACAATCCGAACGGGCTTATCAGCGCCAACCGGCTGACGCGGGTCGGATCGGTGGCGGCGACTTCAGCGGCCACCATGCCGCCGAAGGAGTGACCCACCACCATCGGCGATTCCAGTCCCAGCGTATCGAACAGCTCGTAATAATAGAGCACCAGATCCCACAAATCGTCGATCGCGCGGATGCCGTCGGTGTCATTGGGGCCGGTGCCGGGATGAGACGGCGCATAGACTGTGAAGTCGCGCGCCAGCGTATCGAGAAACGCCTCCCAGATCGGGCCGAAGCCGCTGTGCAGAAAAACCAGCGGCGCGCCGCTCCCGGCGACTTTGACGGTGGGCTTCACTTGCCCGTGCCACAGGTTGAGGGTCCGTTCTTCAGGCATGTCTAATCTTGTCCCGACCTTCTTACTTGGCGGCGCGCGCCGCGCCGTTTGCCGCTTTGCCGGCGCCAGTGGTCGCCGGCGAATCCATCAGCTTCTTCGGCCACCATCGGTTCTTCCACTCGCCGTCCCAGATGGTGCGGAAATGGGGCGCGACTTCGCGGCTGAACAGCTCGATATTCTTCATCGTCAAATCGTGCGGCATCGAGCCGATATGCAGCAGCACCATCAGGTTGCCGACCCGCAGGCTCTTGACCGCGTCCTTCAACTGATCGCGCACGGAGGCCGGCGACCCCGCGATCACGAACTGGCGCTTGACGAACTCGCTGAACTTCCAGTGCTTCAACTCTTCGGTCAGCTTGCCGATTTCGGGGTTGATGTTCTTAATCGAGTTGACCAGGCTGCGATAATCCTGGTTGCCCGACGACGAGATGAACTCGGGCGGCACGTGCAGGCATTTGTCGTAAAAATAACGGATGTGCTTGTAGTAGTCGGCTTCGGCCTGCGCGTCGGTCTCCGAGACCGCGACCAGTTGCAGAAAGCCGACCCGGTAGGGATTCGGATCGAGCCCGTTCTTGGCGACGAAATCCCAGAAGCCGTCGACCACCTGCTTGCCCGAATGATGGCCCCAGTACGACAGGTAGCAGTAGCAGTGATCGTGCTTGGCGGCGAAATCCCAGGTGCTGAGGCTGCCGCTGCCCGGAATCCAGATGGGCGGGCGCGGCTGCTGAATCGGCCGCGGCCACGGATTGACCATCGGCAGCTTGAAGTACTTGCCGTTCCAGGCAAAGGTCTCGCGCGCCGACCAGGCCTTCAGGATCAGATCGTGCGCTTCGTAGTAGCGCTCGCGATGCTCGACCGGCGAGACGCCGTAGACCAGATTCACGTCCATCGGCGTGCCGAGCGGCATCCCGGCCACCAGCCGCCCGCCGCTGATACAATCGATCATGGCGTATTCTTCGGCCACCCGGATCGGCGGGATGTTGGTGGGCAAGGTCGCGCCCATCTGCACGATCGCGGTCTTCATGCCGTTGGTGGCGCGCGCCAGCACCGAGCCCATCAGGTCGGGACTCGGCATCATCCCGTAGGCGTTCTGGTGATGCTCGTTGACGCAGATCCCGTCCATCCCGCACTTGGCGGCATGGATCAGCTCATCTAAGGTCCAGTTGTAGTACTGGCCGATCTTCTCTGAATCAGCGAGCTCGAAGTAGGGCGGGTCGACCCACACCGAATGGTAGCGGCGCTCGAAGTCCTCAGGCAGGTCCCGATGCGGCATCAGATGGAACATCGATATTTTCATGGCTGCCTCGCTGACCTTGGGATAGCACCCTGCCGCGCCATCAGTCCATCTTCCAGATCGGCGAGCGGGCGTTCTTGGCTCGCTCGATGATCGGCATTACGCGGTCGCCGTCGGCGGCGGGCGCGATTGGCTCATCGGCCTCGCGGCCCAGCTCTTCGATCACCGCCTGACCCGAATCGGCCAACGCCTTCAGGTCGTAGCCGCCCTCCAGCACCGCGACCATCCGGCTCTCGCAGCACTCGGCGGCCAGCCGCTTTATCCGGCGCGTCATCGCCAGGAAGCCGTTCTCGGTCACGCGCATCGAAGCCAGCGGGTCGCGGAAGTGACAATCGAAGCCGGCCGAGACCAGTACGAACTCGGGCTTGAATTCGCGGCAGATCGGAATGATCAGCTCGTCGAAGGCGCGCAGGTACTCGGGGTCGCCGAAGGTGGCCGGCATCGGGACATTGACGGTGAATCCTTCGCCCGGACCCTCGCCGATTTCGTCGATCGAGCCGGTCCCGGGATAGTGCGGAAATTGATGCGTCGAGGCGTACAGCACGTCGGCCGAGTAATAGAACATATCCTGCGTGCCGTTGCCGTGATGAACGTCCCAATCGATCACCGCGACGCGTTTGAGGCCGCGCCGCTGTATCAGCCAGGCGGCGGCGATCGCGACGTTGTTGAACAGGCAGAAGCCCATCGCGCGGGCCGGGAGCGCATGATGGCCGGGCGGGCGCACGATCGCGAAGCCGTTGTCGACCACCCCTTCGAGCACCGCCTCGGCCGCGGTCAGCACTCCGCCGGCCGCGAGCAGCGCCGTGCGGTAGGATTCCGGCGAAGTCGTGGTGTCGGCGTCGAAGGCGTAGCGATCGAGTCCGGCAGTACGGGCCACCGAGGCGATATAGTCGCGCTCGTGGCAGAGCTCGAGCTCGTCGAGCGTGGCCTCGCGCGGCGGCAGAAACGTGAGCCCGTCGCGCGTCAGCCCCTCCGCCATCTCGATCATCGCCTCGACCCGCTCCGGCCGTTCCGGATGAACGCGGCCGGGATGATGGTTCAAATAGCGGCGGTCGGTTACCAGCGCGGTCCTAAGCATCGTTGACACTCCGACAGGCAATCACGATGATTGATTCGTCCGGCGAAATCTTCGTCCCAGCGGCTCGCGGGTGAAGTTCGGGGACAGTGGTCGCGGCAGTTTTGAGTATCCTTGAAATCGGCATAGTCCTGCTCGTCGCGCTGGTCGTGATCGGCCCCGAGAAGCTTCCCGAGGTGCTGGTCGCGGTCGGGCGCGTGATGCGTGAGTTGCGCCTGGCCAGCAACACCGTGATGCGTGAGCTGACCAGCGCCGCCGACGATCTCCCGGCCGTAATGCGCCCTTATCGTCCTCCCGCCGCCGGCTCTTTGCCGCCTGCCAAAGCTCCCGAAGCCGGCTCTCTGCCGCCTGCCAAAGCTCCCGAAGCCGCCCCCGCCGCCGCCGACCCAGCCGAGCGCGCGGGCAAACCCGAGCCGCAGGTCCCAGAAACATAGCTCGCGCCGCCCGCCTATGGCCAGCGATCTTCCGAGTGAGCAGGTCGAACCCGTCGCCGAGGGCGAGGGGCAGATGCCGCTCATCGAACATCTCAAGGAGCTGCGCACGCGGCTGATTCGCGCGCTGCTGGCGCTCGCGGTCGGCTTCATAATCGCCTACCTGCTGTGCGATCAGATCTTTACCGCCTTGACCCTGCCGTTGCGCGAAGTGGCGCATGGCAACCTGCTGCTGATCGGGACCGGCGTCGGCGAGGCGTTTTTCACCAAGATCAAGGTGGCGCTGATCGCCGGCCTGTTCATCGCCAGCCCGGCGGTCTTTTACGAGCTGTGGAAGTTCGTCGCGCCGGGCCTGTACGTCACCGAGCGCAAGCTGGCGCGGCCGTTCGTGATTTTCTCGACCCTGTTCTTCGTCGCCGGCGGCTACTTTTGCTGGGCGGTGGTGTTCAAGGTCGGCTTCGCCTTTTTCATCAACCAGTACGCTTCGATCCAGGTTACGCCGACGATTCGGATCAGCGAGTACCTGGCCTTTGCCTCCAAGCTGCTGCTGGCCTTCGGCCTGACCTTCGAGATGCCGATCCTGGCGTTGTTCCTGACCCGGCTCGGGATCGTCGATTACCGCATGATGATCCATTATTTCCGCTACGCGGTGCTGATCATCTTCGTGGTCGCCGCGGCGCTTACTCCGCCCGACATGATTTCGCAGTTCCTGCTCGCGATCCCGCTGCTCGCGCTCTATGGGCTGAGCATCCTGGTCTCCTACCTGTTTCGCACCGTGCCGGCCGCCGACGGGCCGGCGATGCTGGAATCGTGAGCTAGCCTCGGTCTGGCGCCTCTTTTATAGTCCGAGCGCGGAGAGGAACTGTGGCAGTTATTCAGGATTCACCCCGGGCGGTTGGCGGCCCCGGTATCGCGCCGCGCTGGACGCACAGCGCCAAGGAGGTGGTCGGCACCGCCTACTCGACGCCGAGCCGTATCTGGTTCACGGTTTCGGGCGGCGTGGTGAGCGAGATTTACTACCCGACCATCGATCGCCCGCAGATTCGCGACCTTCAGTACCTGGTTACCGACGGCGAGACCTTTTTCCACGACGTGCATCGGCACATGGAATCGCATACCGAGTACTGCGACGATTGCGGCCTCGGGGTCCGCATCACCAATCGCGATCGCGAGGGGCGCTACCAGATCGTGACCGAGGTGATCGCCGATCCACATCAGCCCTGCGTGCTGCTCAACACGCGCCTGGAGGGCGATCCCGACCTGCTCCCGCGGCTGCATCTCTACGTCCTGCTGGCGCCTCATCTCGAGGTCGGCGGATGGCATAACAACGGCAACTTCGCCGCCATCGCGGGGCACGAGTTCCTCACCGCCCATAAGGACGGCGCCTGGCTGTCGCTGGGCGGCACCGCGCCGTTCGTCAAGCGTTCGTGCGGTTATGTCGGCAGCAGCGACGGCTGGGGCGATCTGGCGGCCAACTTCAAGCTCGACCACAGCTTCGCCGCCGCGCCCGACGGCAATATCGCGCTGACCGGCGAGATCGATCTCCGCCACGGCTACCAATTCACCCTTGGGCTGGCCTTCGGCCATAACCTGCATCGCGCCGTGACCACGCTGTTTCAGTCGCTGGGCGTGCCGTACGCGCAGCATAAGCAGCGTTTCCAGGAGCAATGGCAGCGGGCCTGCCGTGAGTTTCTGCCGATGGACCGCTTCACCGGCGACGGCGGCGCGCTCTATCACAAGAGCAACGAGCTGCTGCTGGCTCACGAGGACAAGAACTTCCCGGGCGCGATCATCGCCTCGCTCAGTATCCCGTGGGGCGAAATCAAGGGTGACGAGGACCTCGGCGGCTACCATCTGGTGTGGACCCGCGACATGGTCAACAGCGCGACCGGCCTGCTCGCCGCCGGCGACGCGGTGACGCCCCTGCGCGCGCTCATCTATCTGGCCTGCTCGCAGCAGGCCGATGGCGGCTTTCCGCAGAATTTCTGGATCGACGGCGAACCGTACTGGCGCGGGATTCAGCTCGACGAGGTGGCGTTTCCGGTGATGCTGGCGTGGCGTCTGGCGCAAGCCGGCGGACTGGCGGATTTCGATCCCTATCCGATGGTACGCGCGGCGGCCCGCTACCTGATCCGTGAGGGACCGGTCACGCCCCAGGAACGCTGGGAAGAGAACAGCGGCTTCTCGCCCTCGACGCTGGCGAGCAATATCGCCGCGTTGATCTGCGCGGCGGCGTTTGCGCGCGATCGTGGCGATGAAGCCGGCGCCCGCTTCCTCGAGGAATATGCCGACTTCCTCGAAACTCACGTCGAACGCTGGACCGTGACCAGCCAGGGTTTCCTGGTGCCGGGCATCCGTCGTCATTACGTGCGCATCAACCCGGTCGCCCCGGGCGATCCCGAGGCCGACGAAGATCCCGACCACGGCCTGGTGCTGGTCCACAACCGTCAACCCGGCGATCGGACGATGTTCCCGGCGGCCGAGATCGTCGACGGCGGGTTTCTGGAACTGGTGCGCTACGGTATCCGTCAGGCCGGCGATCCGCTGATGGAGGATTCGCTGAAGGTGATCGATGCGGTGCTGAAAAGCGATTTCCCGGCCGGGCCGTGCTGGCGCCGCTATACGCACGACAGCTACGGGCAGCGCGATGACGGCGGCGCCTTCGACCTCTGGGGCGTCGGTCGTCCGTGGCCGCTGCTGACCGGCGAGCGCGGCCATTACGAGCTTGCGGCCGGGCGCGATCCGCGGCCCCATCTGCTGGCGATGGAGCGCTTCGCGATCACCACCCGGCTGCTGCCCGAGCAGATTTGGGATCGCTCCGATATCCCTGACGCGCTGCTCCATTATGGCAAGCCGACCGGCAGCGCGATGCCGCTGATGTGGGCGCACGCCGAGTACATCAAGCTGGTGCGCTCGATCGCCGACGGTCACATCTTCGACCTGATTCCCGAGGTCGTCGATCGCTTCCGCAAAGATCGTCCGCGCCCGCGCCTGGAAGTGTGGAAGTTGAACCGCCACGTCAAGTCGATTCCGTCGGGCACGCGGCTCAGAATCCAGGCCCCGCATCCGTTCGTGTTGCACTGCGGCAAGGGCGACTGGGCGGAGGTCCACGACACACATTCGACCGCCACCGCGATCGGCATCGAGTTCGTCGATATCGAGGTCGCCGCCGGCGAGCGGGCGCCGGTGCGGTTCACCTTTTACTGGCTGGATAGCGAGCGTTGGGAAGGACGCGACTATGCGGTTGCGGTGATAGACTGAAGTGCGCGGTTATTCGATACGGCGCAGCGAGAATTCATCCGCCATCCCGGCCAGCAGTTCCATCACCTCGGCTTCCGACTCGATACCGTAGCAGAGCCGCAGATGATGGCGGGCAGGATCTTCGGTGCGCAGAGTCGCCAGGTTGTCGTAGGATTCGATAATCGCCTTGAACAGCATGGTCTTGCGCGGCTCGATCCACACCATCACGGCGCCCATCGCCGGGCCTGTGCCGGCCGGCTGGCGCTCGTCGCTGGCGACTTGGCTTGGTTGCCTGCTTTTGGAGGTCATCTGGACGGTGGCCTGTGCGGCGCCTAGATTCTAGCCGATGGCACTGCCGCGGCTCATCTTTGTAACCGGCAAGGGCGGTACCGGCAAGAGCACGCTGTCGGCGGCGCTGGCGGCGGCGCTCGCCGGGCGCGGGCGGCGCTCCCTGCTGGCCAGTCTCGATGGCCGCCGGTCGGCGGCGCGGATGCTCGAGCCGGAGGAGGGCGGCGACCCGCGCAAAAATACTTCACCGGGCGGAGCGCCGGAAATACTCACGCTCAGCCGGCGCGCCGAGCTGGAGGCCTTCATCGAGCGAATCGTGCCGCTGCGCGCGATCTCCAACCGGATGCTCAAAAGCCGCACCTTCGGCTACGTGACCAGCGCGGTGCCGGGCCTCGAAGCGTTTCTGCTGATGGAACGGCTGCGCGCCGTGGCCGGCGACGCCGCGCTTAACGATTACTACGTGGTGGCCGATGCGCCGGCCAGCGGCAACGCGCTCGAGATGCTCGCGGTGGCGGCGGGCGTCAAGGGGCTGGCGCCGCGGGGGACGCTCAATCGGCTCGCCTCGGGAGTCGAAGCCCTGATTACCGATCCGCGCCGCTTCGGCGTGGCGCTTGCCGCGACGCCGGCGGATCTCGCAGTGCGCGAGGCGCTGGCCACCGCGGGCCGTCTCAAGGAACTCGGCATCGCCCGGGTAATCGTGATGCTCAATTGCACCGTCGAGGCGCTGTTCGAGACCGCCGAGATCGAGGCGCTGCGCAAACTCAATGGCCATCATGAACTCGCCGCGCGCCGCCGCGAGCTCGCCCGGCGCACCGATGCCGCGCGGCGCAAGTTGCGGGCCGCCGGCCTCGAAGCGATCGAACTGCCGATGCTGTTTCGCGCCGAGCTGCACAGGCGCGACCTGTTGAGCCTCGCCCGCCGGCTCGGGGACGCACTGCTGAGCGATGAAGCCGGCGCTTGAAACGCTGCTCTCGCAACGGCTGCTGATCTGCGTCGGCCCCGGCGGCGTCGGCAAGACCACCACCAGTGCGATGCTGGCGCTGACCGCGGCCGCGGCGGGACGGGCGGTCGATGTATTGACGATCGATCCGGCCCCGCGCCTGCTCGACGCGCTGGGCCTCGACCCCGGCTCGAACCAGCCGCAGGCCGTCGCGCTCGGCGCTATCGGCGGTGCCAAACGCGGCCGGATGCGCGCGATGCGGCTTGATCCCAAGCATACCTTCGATCGGCTGGTCGGACGCTACGCGCCGTCGGCCGCCGCCCGCGACGCGATCCTGGATAACCGCATCTATCGCAATCTCTCGCAGGCGCTGGCCGGGGTCGCCGATTACATGGCGGTCGAGCGGCTGCTCGAGCTTCACGAGAGCGGCGGCGCCGACCTGATCGTGCTGGATACTCCGCCGGCGGCCGAGGCGATGGACTTTCTCGACGCGCCGCGCCGGCTGCTGGATTTTCTCAACTCGCGCGCCGTTACCCTGCTGGGCACGCCGGCCGGCGTGCTGCGCGGCGGCCTCTCGATCGTCGACCTGGCGGCGCGCGCGGTGCTGTCCGCCTTCGATCGCGTCACAGGACTGCACCTGCTGCGCGACGTGCAGGGCTTTGTGCGCGGCTTCGACGGGATGTATCCGGGCTTCGCTGAGCGGGCCGCGCGTGCCCAGGCCTTGCTGCACGATCCATCCTGCAGCGCCGTGATCGTGACCACCGCCGAGCGCGAACGGGTCGCGCAGGTGCACTCGTTCGTCGCGGGACTGGAGGCTGCCGGGATCGTGCTCGGGGCGGTGCTGGTGAATCGCGTGAGCGGCGACCTGCCGCGTCTCGGCGGCCCGGCCACGGGCCGCATCGCGCCTGCGCTCGGCCGCAAGATCGGGCGCAACCTAGCCGACTTCCGCGCCCTCAAGCGGCGCGAGGCGGGGGCGCTCGACGCGATTCGTGCGATCGTGCCCGCGCACGTGGCGCTGATCTTTGCGCCCGAACTGGAACGCGAACCCGGGAACCTGCGCGATCTCGCCGAAATCGGCCGGCGGTTGGCGGACGGCTAGCGGCGCCCCTTGGCCGGGCCGCGACCGGCGCCGCGCGCCGGCGGGGGCTTGACGGGTTCGAGCAGACGATCGACTTTCAGGCTGAGGTTGGCGAACTGGGAGTTGAGATGATCGATGCGCGACTTGAGCTCACGAATATCGCGCTTGGAAGGGATGTTGACGAAGTCCAGCACCGTTTCGACGTTGCGATCGAAGATGTGCTTGTTGGCTGTCAGCCGCTCACCGGCCCGTCCCAGTTGCCGGCGCAGATTCTCGTTAGCCATCACCTCGCTGAAAAAGCTGGCGATGCCGTCCTCGCTGAGCGCCCGGAGCCGATCGATAAGCGTGCGCGCTTCCCTGCGTGCCATAACTATTACTATATATAGGTCCTGCCGCCGCGCCAACTAATGACTACGGTCGCCGCCATCGTGGGCTATGCTTCGGGATTCGCGTTAATGCGTTATCGCGGATCGCCCGCCGACCTGATCGCCACCGCGCTGATGATCGATGCTGCCCTGGCGCCGTTGACCGCGCTGATCGCCGCGCGGCGCGGGCGCTCGGTGGCGCTATGGAGCGTGCTCGGTTTCGTGTTCGGAGTATGGGCGCTGTTCTGGGCGATGCTGGTGCTGTCGGTCAAGCCGGCCACTATCGATCCCCCGCGGCCCGGCTTTCCGCCCACTTCCGACGCCGCCTAGGCGCGGCCACCCGCCGCTTCTCCGGCGTTGTTGAATCCCCTCGCGACGCGTGCCAAACGTGATCTATCGATCGCGCAACCGATTGCCCAACCCGCAAGGAGCCCCCTGATGGCCGCCAAAGTCGAATTCGGGATCTTTTCGCCGCAGGCCGGATTGAATCTCGCCACCCTGATCGAGCGCTGCAACCTCGCCGAGCGTCTCGGCTTCCATTCGCTATGGCTGGTCGATCACGTCTTCAGCCCGCTCTATCCCGATCTCGACCATCACGAGTGCCTCGCGCTGCTGAGCGCCCTGGCCGCGCGCACCGGCAGTATCCGGCTCGGCGTGCTGGTGCTGTGCAACTCGTTTCGCAACCCGGCCCTGCTCGCCAAGTCGCTGACCACGATCGACCATATCAGCGGCGGCCGGCTGGAGGTCGGACTTGGCGCCGGATGGGCCGAGCGCGAGTACGACGCCTACGGCTACGAATTCCCCTCGATAAGCGTGCGGCTCAAGCAGCTCGAGGAGAGCGTGCAGATAATCAAGGCGATGTTCAGCGAGGCGCGCCCCAGCTTCAACGGCAGCTATTACCGGATCGCCGAGGCGACCAATAATCCCAAGCCGCTCCAGAAGCCGCATCCACCGATCACGATTGGCGGCAGCGGCGAAAAAGTGATGCTCCGGCTGGTGGCCAAGTACGCCGATCGATGGAACTGTCCGTCGTCCTATCGCGATTTCAACCACAAGCTGGCGGTGCTCAAGGATCACTGCCAGGCGGTCGGCCGCGACTTCAACACCCTGCAGATCTCGGAACAGACGCTGGTCTGTATGGGCCGCGACGAGGCCGAGGCCGAAGAGAAGTGGAAGGCCGGCCAGAAGATGAAGCCGTTCTCCAACACCGCGGTGCGCGGCACGCCCGGGCAGGTGGTCGATCAGCTCCGCGAACGGGTCGACCGCGGGGTGCGGATGTTCGTCTGCTATTTCAGCGATCAGGCGGCGCCCGCCACGCTCGAAATGTTCGCCCGCGAGGTGATGCCGGCGTTTGCGTAGTTCGGTCCACATCTCGGCGCGCGTCGCGATCGTAAAAGCCGCCGGCTGGGCGCTGATTCTGGCCGGCCTGGCGATGCTTTCGGGATGCGCCGGGAGCGCTTCGGGCGCCTCGGCGGTGAGCTACGTCACCGAGCTCGACGCGACCCACGGACTCGCCAGCGGCTCGCCTGTTATCTACGGCGGCGCGCCCGTCGGCTCGGTCACCGGTATCGGATGGAAGCTCAACGGTGACTCGCAGATCGACTTCGAGGTGAATTACGACGCCGCGCTGCGGGTGCATCAGGATTCGATCATGGTGCTGCGCGCCGACCCCGTACCGAGCTTGGAACTGTATAGTCCGAATCCCGGCAGTCCGGTGGCGGCGCCGGGCGCGAAAATCAACGGGGCCTCGAGTCCGGGCGAGCTGTCGGCGATGCTGGCGGCGCGCGGCTTTTCGTCCATCCTCAGTGCCGCGAGCGCGCTCAGCAGCGTGCCGTCCGTGCCGGGTTCGCCGCCGGTCGCGGCGGCGATGACGCTCGATCAGCTCCAGAAACAACTGGCCGCGTTGCAGGCCCAGGCCACGACCAACGGCTCGGCGAATACCGCGGCGACCGCGGCGCAGATCCAGGCGCTGAATCAACAGGTGCAGACTCTGCGACAGGAAATGATAAAGCAGGGCAACAGCCCCCAGGCGCAACAACTTCGCAATGAGATCGACCAGCTCGCCCATACTCTCACCACGCCGATGACGCCGCCTCCGCCAAGCGGCGCGGGTACGCTGGTGGCGCCGCGCGTTTATTGATTACGATAGGGGCCGCGCCGGTGGACACGCTCGGCGACCTGGCGTATCTGAGTTCGACAACCTTACGCGTGATCGGGAGTGATTGAATGAACGGAGCAGAAAGCCTGGTTCGCACCGCTGAGGCCTGTGGCGTGACGGTATGCTTTGCGAATCCGGGCACCACCGAGATGCCGCTGGTGGCGGCGCTCGATTCGAGCGAACGTATCCGCCCGGTGCTGGCCCTGTTCGAAGGCGTCTGCTCGGGGGCGGCCGACGGTTACGCGCGGATGGCCGATGCCCCGGCCATGACGCTGCTGCATCTCGGCCCCGGCTTCGCCAACAGTATCGCCAACTTTCACAATGCGCGGCGCGCCCGCTCCGCGGTCCTCAACGTGATTGGCGATCACGCCACCTGGCATCTCCAGTACGATGCGCCGCTCACCGCTGACATCGTGTCGCTGGCCCGCCCGGTTTCCGGCTGGGTTCGTTCGGCGGCGTCGCCCGCGGCGCTCGCCGGCGATACGGCCGAGGCGATCGCGGCGGCGGGCCACTATCCGGGCAAGGTCGCGACGCTGATCGTGCCGGCGAATTGCCAATGGGACGCTGCCGATGGTCCCGCGACTCCGCTTCCGGTGGCGCAATTGCCCGCCGTGCCCGCGCAAGCGATCAGGCAAGCGGCGGAATTGATGCGTCGCAAGCAGCCGACGGTGCTGTTTCTCGGCGGACTCGGGCTGCGCGCCCGCAGCCTGACGGCGGCCGCGCGCATCGCGGAAAAAACCGGCTGCACCCTGATGTGCGAGACCTTCCCGGCCCGCATGGAACGCGGCGCCGGTTATCCCGCGCTCGACCGGCTGCCTTATTTTCCCGAACAGGCGCTCGAAGCGCTGGCGCCGTTCAAGCAGATGGTGATCGCGGGCGCGCCCCGGCCGGTGGCTTTTTTCGGCTATCCGAATTCGCCCAGCGTGCTGATTCCCGACGGTTGCGAGGCGCGGATTGTGGCCGAGCCGGAGAGCGACGTGGCTGCGGCTCTGGAAGCGCTCGCCGACGAGCTCGGCGCCCCCGCCCGGCCGACTATCGCGGATGCGGCACGCCCCGCCAGGCCCTCCGGCCCGCTGATTGCGCCCAATATCGGCGCGGCGCTGGGCGCGCTGATACCCGACAACGCGATCGTGATGGACGAGGGCGCCACCACCGGCTTCTCGGCCTACGTGACCTCGGCCGGCGCGCGGCCCCATACCTATCTCGCACTGACCGGCGGCGCGATCGGCCAGGGATTGCCGTGCGCGACCGGCGCGGCGGTCGCCGCCCCGGGCCGCAAGGTGATTGCGCTGCAGGCCGACGGCGGCGGCATGTACACGCTGCAGGCGCTGTGGACCAACGCCCGCGAGGCGCTCGATATCACGACCGTCATCTGCAACAACCACAGCTACCGGATTCTGCAAGTCGAGCTGTCCCGCGCCGGTATCACCGAGCCCGGTCCCAAGGCCCGTTCGCTGACGATGCTCGACAATCCGGAGATCAACTGGGTCGAGATGGCGCGCGGGATGGGCGTGCCGGGGGTGCGGGTCAGCAGCGCCGACGAGCTGGTGCGCGAGCTTGAACGCGCGATCCCCGAGCGCGGGCCGAATCTTATCGAGATGATGATGTAGTCGCGGCGCCAGCGGAGTCAGCGGCAAACGCCGCCAGCCGCGCCGGCAGCTCGTCGAGAGCGGCGATACGATGGTGATGCTCGACGCGATGGCCGACCCCGATGAAGCGGATTCCGGCCGCAGTCGCCGCCTCGCGATCGATCTGGCTGTCGCCGACGTAGATCGCGTGCTGCGGCTCGACGCCGGCTCGCCGGATGCACAGCTCGAGGATATCGGGCGCCGGTTTGGGGCGGACCTTGTCGCGCGCGCTGGCGATGGCTTCGAAGATATCGGCCAGTTCGAGGTAATCGACCAGCGCCGGTACGGTCGCCGAGCGGTTGGTGGCGAGCGCCAGGCGGTAGCTGCGTTTGAGCTCAACCATGAAGGGACGCAGCTCGAAGGGCGGGCGCAGCAATTTGAAAAACGGCTCCGAATCGAGGTCCCGCGCCACCGCCTTCATGCGGGCGAGCTTCTCGAGATCGGCGCCGGCGCGCCGCTCGAACATCTGGACCGCGGCGTAATAGATTCCCTCGCGCTCCTCGGTGGGACTCAGCGGCGGTTCGCCGATCGCGCCGAAGATCGCGTTGTAGTAGGCGATATTCGCTTCGACCGAATCGAACAGCACGCCGTCGGCGTCGAAGATAACCAGCTCGATCATCGCATCTTCAGCAAGCGGGCTCTCGGCTTCAGCTCTCGCGGCGGCACTGAGCCGCTCAGGAATCGAGCGCCCTTAAGGTCTCGGTCTTCCACTCGCTCATCAGCTTGAATTCCGGCGTGTCGCCGAACTCCTCGACCGTGGCGCGCATGATCTCGTCGTCGGACAGGCTCAGATCGAGCGGCTTCACGATCGGCTGCCGGATGTACCACGGCGTATCGCAGAAGAATTCGAGGCGATTGTTCTCGATATCGCGGTAGTAGACCGACAGCCACGAGCCGTGGGTGATGGGCTCGATATCTTTGACGCCGTTGCGCGTCAGCAGCTCGTAGCGCTGACGCAGATCGGCCATCGAGCCGACCCGGAACGCGATGTGGTTGATGATCCGATCTTCGGGCGAGCCGGTGCGGCCGGCGGCCAGCGCCAGCATATGATGGTCGGCCTCGGGATCGAGCGTCATGAAACAGATGTCATTGCCGCGCGCCTTGCCGGAGTCGGAGAGATGGAAGCCGAGCACGTTGGTATAGAAATCCATCATCTTGTGGAAATCGTAGCAGTACAGAACCACGTGGCTGATGGTAGCTTTGCCGTATTTCATGGGCGGCGCCTCCTCCGGGGCTGGTCTATAAGGATTAACATCCGCGCGCCGCGCCAACAATCGCGGCCGCGTTGCGCGATCGGCGATGATGCGGCACCCTGTTCGGCTGGGAGATCGGCCGGCCGCCGCCCGGCGCGGTAATCGAAGATGGAACAGCGCACGCTCGGCAAGACCGGGATCAAGCTCAGCGCCCTCGGTCTCGGTACTTCGGAGATCGGCTACGAGCACGTCACGCAACGCCAGATAAACGGGCTTATCAACGCCGCGCTCGATGCCGGCCTCAACGTGATCGATACCGCCGCCTGTTACGGCGACGCCGAAGAGATGGTCGGGCGCGCCGTGAGCCATCGCCGCGCCGACTACTGCATCCTGACCAAATGCGGCCATGGAACGGGAATCAAGCTGGCCGACTGGAGTCCCGCGCTGATCGGCAAGAGTATCGAGCGGAGCCTCAAGCGGCTGCGCACCGACTATCTCGACGTGGTCCAGTTCCATAGCTGCCCGGAGGAGGTTCTGCGTCGCGGCGAGGTTATCGCCGCGCTGCAGCGCGCCCGCAGCGAGGGCAAGACCCGCTTTATCGGCTACAGCGGCGACGGCGCGGCGGCGCAACTCGCGGTGCGCTCGGAAGTTTTCGACACCCTCCAGATTTCGGTCAGTATCGCCGACCAGGAGGCGATCGAGGGCGCTATCGCGGCGGCTCGCGCGCGCCACATGGGCGTGATCGCCAAGCGCCCGATCGCCAACGCAGCGTGGCTGGCGGCGCCGGACAGCGCCATGGACTGGTACTTTCGGGTCTATCGCGAGCGGCTCCAGAAGCTGGGCTACGGGTTTTTGCACGAGGACGCGAAGAGCTCGGTCGGCGCCGCGCTCCGGTTCACGCTCAGCGTGCCGGGGGTTCATACCGCGATCGTCGGCACCACCAAGCCGCGACGCTGGAGCCAGAATGCGGCGCTGGTCGCGGCCGGCAAGCTTAAACCGATACAGTACGACGCGATTCGGGCGCGCTGGCGCGCGGTGGCCGACGCCTCATGGGTCGGCCAGCGTTAGCCATGGCGCGGAAATCGGCAACCATGAAACGTACGGCGGCGGCGGTGATCGAGGTCGCGGGCCTCAGGGTCGAGCGCGACGCCGTGATTCTCGATTCGATCGATTGGCGGGTCGAGCGCGGCCAGCATTGGGCCGTGCTGGGCGCCAACGGCTCGGGCAAGACCTCGCTGCTGAGCGCGCTCACCGGCTACCTGGCGCCGACCGCCGGCGCAATCGCGGTGCTGGGTGAAACCTACGGCCGCGCGGACTGGCGCGCGCTGCGCACCCATATCGGGATCGTCAGTTCGAGCGTTCATCAGTTGATGGCGGGGCATGAGAGCGCGCTCGATACCGTGATCGGCGGCAAGTTCGCGCAGATTGGCTACTGGGGCGAAATCGCGCCGGCGGATCGCACCCGCGCGCTTGGTATCCTGCGCAAGATCGAGAGCGGCTATCTGCGCGATCGGCCGTGGCGCTTCCTGTCGCAGGGCGAGCGCCAGCGCGTCCTGATCGGACGGGCGCTGATGGCCGGGCCGAAGCTGCTGATCCTCGACGAGCCGTGCGCCGGACTCGACCCGGTCGCGCGCGAGCATTTCGTGCAGTTTCTGGAGCGGCTCGCACGCCGGCGCGGCGCGCCCACGCTGGTGCTGGTGACCCATCATGTGGAGGAGATCATGCCGGTCTTCTCGCACGTGCTGGTGCTGAAGTCGGGCGCGGTGCTGGCGGCCGGCGACAAGCGCCGCGTGCTGACCTCCGCCACGCTCTCGCGAGCCTTCGGCGCGACGCTGCGGCTCGGCCGCCGCAACGGACGCTACTCGGTGCGGGTCCGGCCGCGCGCCGACGTCGTGATATGACTCGAAGCGGCGATGGCGTGAGCTCTTTCAGAAAGACTAGCGAAGCCTGGCTGACTTCCCCCACCCGCGCCAGACCTATTTCCTCGTCATCCGGTGAAGATAGGCGCGTTCGGGTGCCATGCCTTATAGCGGTTCCAGCAATCTTGTTGGTGGCTTCCCCTGCGTTCGCCGACGGTATCGATATCGTGCCGGCTCTTACTTGGATCGGTGGTAAACATTCCGCCGTAGCAACGGTCGGCTTGATCGTGCTGCTGATGCTGGTGAATTACGTACTGAACTTTATCGTGATCGGCATTCCCACTATTGAGACAGGCCCAGCGTCCGTGCGCACCGTTTCTGTAGATCTGATATTCCTCACCCTGCTTGGACAAATCGCTGATCGTTTGGGAGAAATCGCCGCACTTCTTGTGCTGCTGCCGGTTTCTTTCCTTCTTCACTTTCTTCCTTTTCGCGCCTTCACCGACTCGGAGGCCTGGGGTTGGCAACTCCTTGCTTTGTATTTCCTTTTGTCCGCATTTGCCATTTATGTTCTCGCGCTTTTTTTCCTACGGCGACGTTGGCAGGTCTCGAAACGAACAGCACGACTAATCGCCGCCGCGGCATCGATCCTGACAAATCCACTGTGGCTGATTTTGATTGGATGGCTTGCCCTTTAGCTGGCCGGTCTCTTTTTGGCCCCCCGCTCATTCCCATCGACTCCGCGAAGCAGGCCGCCCCACCTTGAAAGCCAGCCAACTACGCTGAAGCGAGGTATCGGACGACTACCCGGGGTTGCGTCGGCGGGCGGGCTCGAATAATTGATCGAAGATATGCTCTCCGGAGTGCTGACGATGGGACGAGGATTCAGAAACTTCACACTGCTGGCGCTGACCGTCATGCTCGCGGCCACGGCCGCGTTCAGCGCCGAATCGGATGGTTTACCGATGCGTAATACGGGACATTATGCGGTGCTCGATACCGACAAGGGCACTATCGTGATCGAACTTTACCCGGCGGTCGCGCCCAAGACGGTCGCCAATTTCGAGAAGCTGTCGCGCGACGGCTTCTACAACGGCCTGACTTTCCATCGCGTCGAACCGGGCTTCGTGGTGCAGGGCGGCGATCCCAACGGCAACGGCACCGGCGGCCCGGGCTACACCGTCCCGGCCGAGATCAGCCCGACCGAGCATCATCTGCGCGGCACGGTGGCGATGGCGCGGACCGGCGACGAGGTCAATCCGCAGCGCGCTTCGAGCGGCAGCCAGTTCTATATCTGCCTGGCGCCGGCGCCCTTCCTCGACCAGAAGTACACGATCTTCGGCGGGGTGGTGAAAGGGATGGACGTGGTCGACCAGATTCGGGTCGGCGATCACATCAAGCACGTCACGATCACTTCCGAAGCCCCGAAGTAACCGCAGTTCGCGGTTTCCGATCGCAGGGGCGATGTAACCTGCGAGACATTCGGTGTTTGGTCGGGCGCGGTCGGACCGCGACCGGACGCCCGCCCGCCGACCGGCGTCGCGCTGTGGTTGTGACCACGGTGCGAGCCGGATAAGATTGTTTGACCCTTCCACTATGGCTCAGACCCGTGATCGATTCGCGCTGATAGAGAACCTCTCCTCGATCAGCGGCGAACCGTCGGGCGATTTGCGCGAGACGCTCGACCTCATCGTTGCGACTATCGCCAGCGGCCTCGAAGTCGAAGTCTGCTCGCTCTACCTGTTCGACCCCAAGCGCGAGCGCCTGACGCTACGCGCGACGGTCGGGCTCGACCATGAGTCGGTCGGCAAGGTTTCGATGCGGATCGACGAGGGGTTGGTCGGGATGGTGATCGAGAGCGGCCAGTCGCTGGCGGTGGCCGACGCGATCAGTCATCCGCGCTACAAGTATTTCCCCGAAACCGGCGAGGAGCGCTATCACACCTTTCTCGGCGTGCCGGTGCAGAACGGGCGCCAGCGGCCGATCGGGGTGCTGGTGGTGCAGACCTTGCGCCGGCGCAAGTTCACCGCCGCCGAGATTCGCCTGCTGAAGGCGGCGGCCAACCAGGTCGGCCAGGTACTGTCGCACTATCGCCTGCGCGAAACTCTCGCCACCAAGGAAAAAGAGCGCGACGAGTATCGCCGCCGCATGATCGAGGCGACTCGCCAGCTCAAGGACTACGAGAAGGTCGGCGGCAAGACCCGGGTCGCCGCTCCGGTCCGGATGCGCCGCCCGCGACTGGTCGGACTGCCGGCCTCGCCCGGCTTCGCCCATGGCGTGGCCCATGTGGTCGGCACCTTCCTCAGCACCATCGATCGGACCCGGCGGTCGCGCGACGTCAAGGGCGAGATGCGGCGCTTCGATGAGGCGCTGGGGCGCTCGCTGGCGGAACTGGCGGCGCTCAAGGTGCGGATGGCGCCGCTGATGTCGGAGGCCGACCTGCGGATCTTCGATGGCCATCGCATGATCCTCGAGGACGAGGAGTTCATCGGCCGGATTCGGGTTGCGATCGAGCAGGGCTATGCGGCCGAGAGCGCGCTGTTCCGGGTGATCGACGAGTTGTCATCCTCGATGCTGAACGTGGCGGACACCTACCTGCGCGAGCGCGTCAACGACTTTCGCGATGTCGGTCATCGCGTGCTGCGCCATCTCAAGCAGGAGGGCGGCAAGGCGCCGTTCTCGCGCCGCACCATCCTGGTCGCCGACGAGATGACGCTGTCGCAATTGACGCTGGTCTCGCACGAGCATCTGGTCGGCATCGCGCTGCAATCGGGCGGCGTCACCTCGCACGCCGCGATCCTGGCGCGGGCCTTCGAAATTCCGACCGTGGTCGGTATCGAGCATCTGATGGAGGCGGTCAGCGAGGGCGACGACCTGGTGCTCGACGGCAACTCGGGCGTGCTGTTCATCAATCCGACGGTCGAGCTCGAGCGCGAGTACGAGGGGCTGCACAAGCGCTACGACGCCTTCAAACGGGAGCTGATGGCGGGGCCGGGCGAGGCCACCGCCACGCGCGACGGCCATCGCGTGGAGATTCTCGCCAACGTCGCGCTGCTGGCCGATCTCAATCTCGCGCTGCGCTACGGCGCCGAAGGCGTGGGCTTGATGCGCTCGGAGTTTTCGTTCCTGACCTACGAGGATTTTCCCGACGAAAACCAGCAGCTACAGCTCTACGGCAAGATGCTGGAGGCGGCGGGCGGGCGGCCGGTGACGATTCGCACGCTCGATATCGGGGCCGACAAGTATCCGCCCTACCTGCGCGTGCCGCGCGAGGAGAATCCGTTCCTGGGCTGGCGTTCGATCCGGATTTCGCTGGAGATGCCGGGGCTGTTCAAGGTCCAGTTGCGTGCCATCCTGCGCGCCGCCGCGCATCATCACGTCAAGATCATGTTCCCGATGATCTCGAGCCTCGAGGAGCTGCGCCGCGCGCGCGACCTCCTGAGCGAGGCGCAATCCGAGTTGTTCAAGGAAGGGCTCGAGCATAATCCGCAGGTCGAGGTCGGCATCATGGTCGAGGTGCCGTCGGCGGTATGGCTGGCGCCGCGGCTGGCGCGCGAGGTCGATTTCTTCTCGATCGGCACCAACGACCTGATCCAGTACCTGCTGGCCGCCGATCGCAATAATCCCAAGGTGGCCCATCTTTATGAGTCGCTGCATCCGGCCGTGCTGGCGGCGATCGCCGACGTGGTCAACGTCGGCCGCGCGGCCGGCAAGGAGGTCTGCCTGTGCGGCGAGATGGCGAGCGACCCGCTGTGCACGCTGCTGCTGGTCGGCATCGGCCTTACGCAGTTGAGCCTGAGCCCGCTGTTCATCCCGGTGGTGCGCAAGCTGGTGCGTGAGACCGACTATCAAACGGCGCGCCTGATCGCCCACGACACGCTCGAGATGTCATCGAGCCAGGAGATCAAGGGCTATCTTATCGAGCGTTATCGCGACCTTGGGTTAATCCAGATGGTAGAGATGTATCGATGAGGGCGAACTGCTAAGCTTGGGACCCGCGCTTATCTTTCCGGCAATGATTGACTTTAGCGGTCGGGATTAGGTAATTCTGACCTGTCGGTTAGCCGACAAATCCGAGGACTATGATGCCTGAAAAGAGAGCAGTATATACGGGCGGGGAGAGGAAGAACTGATGATTATTATGCTCTCGTTTGCCATCCTGGCGGCGATCCTGGGGCTGGCCGGCTACTATTATCTGGGCACCAACCGCTACGGCGGCGATCGACAGGCAGGTCGGCTGGCGCTGACCGCCAGCCGCGGCGCGCTGGAGCGCGGCGCGGTCAAGGTCGAGGCTTGCCGCACGGTGCGCGTCTATTTCATCAAGCCCTCGCGCTACGATGAGAAGGGCTACGTCCAGTATTTTCGATGGGGCGTGCAGCCGAATAATTCGCTGACCGTGCTGGCGGCGTTGAACGACGCCTACAACAAGCGCTATTCGGCCGAGCGCAACGTCTACCTCGAGACCATCATCTGGGACGAGATCTGCGACGGTGTGGTTAGTCCCGCCACCATCAAGGCCATCAAAGAGAAGGCGCAGGAGGACGGCGTCGAATTGCTGGTGGGCTTGGCGGGCGTGCAATCCAACCAGTATCCGCGCGGCCGCGACCTGGCGCTGCAGTTCATCGGCTTGGGCGTGACCACGATGATGGGCGGGTTTCACGTCAGCGGCTATCCCGACTCGGTCAAGTTCCTCAACGAATGCGGGGTGACGACCGTGGTCGGCGAGGCCGAGAACCTGTGGGGCGAGATCGTCGAGGACTTCCTGCGCGGCGAGCTGCGGCTCAACTACTCGGTCACCGAGGGGATTCGCGCCAAAACCGGCCGCGACGACATCATCGTGCCGCTCATCACCGACGCCCAGCTCCCGACGCTCGACGATCGTTACCTGACGCGCTTTTTCAATCCGGCCATGACCACGCTCGACACTTCGCGCGGCTGCCCCTTCACCTGCTCCTATTGCAGCGTGAAAAACGTCATGGGGCGCACGATGCGTTCGCGCGAGCCCGAGGCGGTGGTGAACTGGGTGCGCGACGCGATTCGCCACCACGGCATCCAATCGCTGTTCCTGGTCGACGACGACTTTTTCCGCAGCCCGCGCTGGGAGGAGATTCTGACCGGTCTGGTCGAGGTCAAGCGCGAGTATCCGCAGCTCTCCTTCATGATGCAGGTCGATGTTGACGCCTCGTGCTACGCCAACGTCGCCGAGGGCGAGACCGAAGGCGCCAAGCATCGCCGCAGCCGCCGCTTCGTCGAACTGGCGGCGCGGGCGGGATGCTACTCGGCGTTCGTCGGGATCGAATCGCTCAACCCCGAGAATCTCAACTACGCCACCAAGTATCAGAATACCGACGACCGGCAGCATCGCATGTCGTTCGAGCAGGCCCGCGCCCGGGTGCTGGAAAAGTACCGGCGGGTGGTCAACAACTGGCACAAGTGGGGCGTCTCGGTGCATGCCGGCTACATGCTCGGCTTTCCGTTCGACGGCAAGGATTGCGGGCGCGTCGCGGCCGAGACCCTCAAGAAGATCGGCTTCGACATCGTTTCGTTCTTCATCATGACGCCGCTGCCCGGCACCGAGGACCAGATTCTGCAGGCCAAGGAAGGAAACATTTTCGACTGGGATTTCAACAATCTCGACTCCCAGCACGTGACGCTCAAGCATCCCAAGCTCGACGCGAGCTCCTGGATGGAAGCCTATCGGGAGGCGTTCACCGGCTTCTATACGCTGCGGCGCGCCATCAAGGCCATCTTCACGGTGATGGGCGGACACAACCTGAGCGCCGAAGCCCGCCGCTCGGTGCTGCGCCAGTTTCTGTATTACTTCTTCAGCTACCGTCAGGGACGCCATCCGATGGTCGGCGGCATCTGGCAGATTCGCCGCCGCGACGTGCGGCGCAACGTGATCACCGACGACGAAGCGCGTCGCTACTACCTGGCCGGCGGATTACGCTTCGACGCCATCCTGCGCGGCGACGACGACGGCTTCGCCGGCGCGCCGGCGTAACTGCCAGCCGCGGCGGCACAGGCCTCCCGCGCCGGGTCATCCTTAAGCGTCGGGCTTAGTGCTATGATCGCAGCCAGCGTACAGCTCCCGGCGCTCGCCCGAGCGCCGGGCATCGACGCGTAACCACAGTGCTCAGCGACGCACAAATCGATACCCTGGCGAACCATCTGATCGAAGGGCTGATCAGCCGCGGTGCGATCAATCCGAAGGCCGACGTCAAGGCGCTGGTCGCGTGCGTGATCGAAATGATGGCGGCGAACTTCGAGACCGAGGCCAAGATCGAGGACGAGGCTGAGCAGATGGCGGCGGAGCAGGCGCGGCTCAACCGCGGGCTCGACGCCGATCGGCTGCGCAGCATGATCAAACAACGCCTGGCCGACAAGAAGGGCTTCACCCTGTAGCCCGGAGGCGGGTGTGGGGGCGGTCAGAGACTGGCGATGAGACTTAGCGAGCCGCGTATCCTCTACCTCGCGCGGGAGTCGCTCAACCGGCTTCGCGATGAGGGGCTGGCCGAGATTCCCAACTACTCGACGTCGCTCAGGATCGCGCGCGAGCTGGTGGCGGACTGGAACGAGCGCGGCGACGCCACCGACGCTCTCGTGCGGCGAAAAATCGCGTCGATCAAACGCGGCATCGTCGAGGGCAGCCCGGAGTGGGAGATCCTCTACCGTCGCTACCGCGATGAGGAGCTGCGCAAGAAGGGGCTCGCGCGCTGACAGTCGTGCCGGCGATGGACGAAAACGAATTCCTGCGGCTGGCTGACAGCTGCCTGTCGAGCGCCGCGAAATGGCTGGAGACGCTCGATCCCGACGAAGTCGATTACACGACCGGCGACGGCGTCGTGACCATCGAGTTTCCTGACGGCGCCCGCTTCGTGCTGAGCCGTCAGCGCGCCGCCCGGCAGATGTGGCTGGCGGCGGACGCCTCCGGATTCCACTACGGATGGGACGACGGCTCCCGCACCTGGCTTGAAGAGAAGGACCATCACGAGCTGTTCGCCCGTCTGGCGGAACTTCTCGGCGGCAAGTTCGGTCACCCGGTCGATCCGGCCTGAAGCCCCTTTTCCGAGCATCCCACTGTCTAAATTTCGTATTCTCTTCGCTTATTTTCTCCGATCGGAAGAAATCTAAGTGATTCGTTGGCACTCTCTCGTCAGGAGTGCTAATTGACAATAGACAGGACATGATTATTCTGTGATGCGGAGGGCGCTCCGCGTCTTCCATCACTCAAAACCTAAACCCAATCGACCCGAAGGAGGTTTCGCATTTCTATGGACAAGATTAGACCGCTAGGCGATCGAATCCTGGTCAAGCGCATCAAGGAGGAGGAGAAAACCAAAGGCGGTATCATTATCCCGGACACCGCCAAGGAAAAGCCCCAGGAAGGCAAAGTGGTGGCTGTGGGCAGGGGCAAGAAGACCGATGAAGGCAAGGTCATCCCGCTCGACGTCAAGGCCGGCGACAAGGTGCTGTTCAGCAAGTACGGCGGCAGCGAGGTCAAGGTCGAAGGTGACGACCTGCTGATCCTGCGCGAGGACGACATCTTGGGCGTGCTCGAATAAGGCTGCGTCGGCAGCGGTTCCATCTCAAGCAATACCAGTTCAAAAGAGGCAAATAGACTATGGCCGCGAAAATGGTTCGTTTCTCACAGGAGGCGCGCGAGAAGATTCTCAAAGGAGTCAACGTTCTCGCCGACGCCGTGACGGTTACGCTCGGTCCCAAGGGCCGCAACGTGGTGCTCGAGAAGAGCTTCGGCGCCCCCAACGTGACCAAGGACGGCGTCACGGTGGCCAAGGAAATCGAGCTCGAGGATAAGTTCGAGAATATGGGCGCGCAGATGGTCAAGGAGGTCGCCTCCAAGACTTCCGACGTCGCCGGCGACGGCACTACCACTGCCACCGTGCTGGCCCGCTCGCTCTTTACCGAAGGCATCAAGATGGTTGCTGCGGGGCACGATCCGATGTCGCTCAAGCGCGGTATCGATCGCGCGGTGCAGACCGTGGTCGCCGAATTGAAGAACCTCTCCAAGCCGACCAAGGATCGCAAAGAGATCGCGCAGGTCGGCACCATCTCGGCCAACAACGATTCGACCATCGGCGACATCATCGCCGAGGCGATGGAGAAGGTCGGCAAGGAAGGCGTCATCACGGTCGAGGAGGCCAAGGGCCTCGAGACCACGCTCGAAGTGGTCGAAGGGATGCAGTTCGACCGCGGCTATCTGTCGCCGTACTTCGTGACCGATCCGGAGCGGATGGAAGCCAAGCTCGAGGATGCCTACATCCTGATCCACGAGAAGAAGATCTCCTCGATGAAGGACCTGCTGCCGGTGCTCGAATCGATCGCCAAGACCGGCAAGCCGTTCCTGCTGGTGGCTGAAGATGTCGAGGGCGAGGCGCTCGCGACGCTGGTAGTCAACAAGATTCGCGGCACGCTGTCGTGCACCGCGGTCAAGGCGCCCGGCTTCGGCGATCGGCGCAAGTCGATGCTCGAAGACATCGCGATCCTGACCGGCGGCAAGGTGATCGCCGAAGAGCTCGGCCTCAAGCTCGAGAACGTGACGCTGCAGGATCTCGGCCGCGCCAAGCGCATCGTCTCCGACAAGGACAACACCACTATCATCGACGGCGCCGGCAAGCGCGCTGACATCGAAGGCCGCATCAAGCAGATCCGCGCCCAGATCGATGAGACCACCTCGGACTACGACCGCGAGAAGCTCCAGGAGCGGCTCGCCAAGCTGGTCGGCGGCGTGGCGGTGGTCCGCGTCGGCGCGGCGACCGAGATGGAGATGAAGGAGAAAAAGGCGCGCGTCGAGGATGCGCTCCATGCGACGCGGGCCGCGGTCGAAGAGGGCGTGGTGCCGGGCGGCGGCGTGGCGTTGATCCGATGCTCCGCGGCGCTCGACGGACTGCGTGCCGGCGAAGAGGAGAAGATCGGCATCGCGATCGTCAAGAAGGCGATCGAGGATCCGGCCCGCTGGATCGCCAGCAATGCCGGATGGGAAGGCTCCGTGGTAGTCGACAAGATCAAGAACAACAAGGGCGCCTTCGGTTTTAATGCGGCGTCCGAGGAGTTCGAGGATCTGATGAAGGCCGGCATCATGGATCCGACCAAGGTCGTGCGCAGCGCGCTGCAGAATGCGGCGTCGGTGGCGAGCCTGCTGCTCACCACCGAGTGCATGATCGCCGAGAAGCCCGACGACAAGCCGTCGGCGCCGGCGATGCCTCCGGGCGGCATGGGCGGCATGATGTAACCAGGCCGCAAGGCTGAGGCTGCGCCCGGCTGACCGGGCGCAGCATGGAATGTATACAGGGGCTGTCGCCATCGGCGACAGCCCCTGTGATTTTCAGCCGAACCGCAGTGCCGCGAGCGCGACTATCAACGCCGGCGGCATCACCAGTAGCCCAAGTTTCAGAAAGCTCCAGGCGCTTACGTGTTGACCCTCGCGGCGCAACGCCGCCAGCCACAGGATCGTTGCCAGCGAGCCGGTAACCGACAGATTCGGTCCGAGGTCCACGCCGATCAGCACCGCGCTGGCGACCTGCGGCGGGACCCGCGCCGCTGACACCGCCGAACCCGCCATCAGACCCGCGGGCAGGTTGTTGACGAGGTTGCAAACCACCGCCAGCGCCACGCCGCTTCCCCACGTCGCCGCCAGCGCCGAGCGATTGGCCGTCATCTGCAGAAGATCGATCAGCGCCCTCAACGCGCCGCCGCGCTCCAAAGCTTCGACCATCACGAACAGGCCAGCCACCAGCGGAATGACGCTCCACGAGATGTCCTTTAGGACCAGCCACGGCGCTTCGCGCTTGAGCAACAGCACTATCGCGGCGGTGGCGGCGGCGGCCAGAAAGGTCGGCAGGCCAAGTTGCAGGCCGAAGCCCGAGGCGACCATCAGCGCGATCGCGGTGGCCGCGATGCCGGCGGCGGCGGTACGGCCGCCGCTCGACAACGCCGGCATCTCGACCACGGCCCCGACTTCCTCCTGCTTCAGCGCCGTGCGCTGCGTCAACCACAGCATCGCGAAGGTGGCCGCGATCGACAGCAGCGACGGCAGCGCGAAGCGGGTGAGCCATTCGGCGAGCGGCGGCATCTGCTGGCGGAAGATAACCAGGTTGGCCGGGTTCGAGATCGGCAGCACGAAGCTCGCGGCGTTGGCGATAAAGGCGCAGATCAGCAGGTAGGGCAGGGGATCCTTTACCTTCGCCGCCCTGGCCGCCGCAAATACCGCCGGGGTGAGAACCACCGCGGTGGCGTCGTTCGACATCACGATCGTGACCGCCGTGCCGACGCCAAAGATCAGCGCAAACAGCCCGGTGGCGGAGCCGCGCGCCAGACGAACGGCCGCGCCGGCGAGAAAGTCGAACAGGCCCTCTTTTCGCGCCAGTTCCGCGAGCAGCATCATGCCGCCCAGAAACAGGTAGACGTCGGTGCCCTTGCCGACCGCGTTCAGCGCATCGCTCCACGGCAGCAGTCCGAACGCGACCAGCGCGGCCGCGCCGGTCATCGCCCAGATCGCTTCGGGCAACCTCCACGGCGTGACGATCACGCCGAGGATACTCAGCGCGACGATTATCCAGATGGCGAGCATGGCAGTCGCTAAGTTTACCGTGGCTGAACGCCACGCGCCCCATGCGATCGGGCCGGGAATCGTTGGCGGATGCGACGCGGCTGGCTAAACTGGCGCAGTCCGGCTCCGGGTCAATGGCGCAGCAATCCACAATCGAAACGATCACGGCCGCGCCGCGAAAGTTCGCGCGCTGGCTTGGGCACGATCTCAAAGCGATGGCGCCGGCGGCGCTCTTTTTCCTGGTCGGCTTCGCGCTGATCCTGCTGATCATCAAGCTGTTCGTCGAGCAGTATTCGATCGAGTTGCGGGTGCTCTCGAACGCAGTGCTGGGCGCGCTGTTCGCCGCCAAGGTCTCGCTGCTCCTCGACCGGCGCGATTGGACCCGATCGCACGGCTACCGGCGCGCCGTAGTGGTGGCCGGCAAGGTCGTGCTCTACACCATTGCCGTGATCATCCTGGGGATCTTCGAGCATCTGATCGAAAATTATCGCCACAGCGGTTCGTTCGCTGGCGCGCTCGCCTTGTTCGATCAGCGCTTCAACGCCGGCCGCTTCTTCGCCGTGGTGATCTGCGTCGCGATGCTGTTCGCGGTGTTCTTCGTGATACAGGAGGTCAACCGGAAAATGGGCGCGGGCCAGATGTACGCGCTGTTCTTCGACCGCCCGCGGGCCTGAGAGGCTCAGAACAGTGCGCCGCAGATTTGCGTCGCGTACGGAATCCGCGACGGCTCTTTCTTCGCGTACAACACGAAGCGGCCGCTGCCGATATAAAGCCGGCCCAGGCAGCGTACCACCGGCATAAAGACCTCCCCGCTCAGCGGCTGCGCGTAATCGGGCCGCGGCCGGCCGAGCAGGTCGAGCACCTCGATATAGCCGGAATCGAAAATCACGAACGCAGTCGGCTGATCGAAATGCCAGTGGCCGGTCGAGGTCACCGGCTTGCCATGCGGACGGAGCGTCACGCTCTGCACGAAGGTCCCGTCGGGCTTGAGCGTCAGGGTCTCGGTGGCGGCCGCATAGTCGGCGATATAGCTGCCGTAGACCGGCGACACCTCGGGCGGCTTGCATCCAACCAGCGCCGCGGCGAGCAGCGCGCACACCAGCATCAGGGCCGCCCGCTTCATCGCGCTCCGCTCCAGCATCGCGCAACGTAGCCGCATCCGAGGCGGCGACAGTGAGACGGGCCGGCGGGTTTTTTCGGCCAGGCCGCGGGTCCGTCGCGATGCGCCCGGGAGTCCAGAATCGCATGGCCGAGCGCGACGATCTCGGCGCGCAGCGCCGCCGCATCCGGTATCGTCAACGCGCGGCGCTCGGTGCGGCCGCGAAGATAAACGATCTCGGCGCCGACGCGACGGCCGGGGTGATGCTCCAGGGTCGCCAGCGCGTAGCATCGGAGCTGCGTTTCGTAATCGTCCTCGCCGGGCCGCGCATACTTGTAGTCACGCACCACCAGTTGTCCGTCGCGCTCGACAAGGGCGTCGATCTGCCCGTGCACGAAAATCGCGGTCGTGGGGTCGATAAGTTTCAGGAAGAACGGAATCTCACGCCCGATCATCGTACCGTCGTCGCTGTCGCGGCCCACGGCATAACGCGTGAGGTCGAGCATTAACGCCTCGCGCGCCGTGCGATCCAGCGCGGCCTCGGCGGCCATCGAATCGACCAGTTCGCGAATCGTGTGCTCGAGGCCGGCGATGGGTGCGGCGGGGTCGAGCCGCTCCAGCACGGCATGGGCGATCGTGCCCATCGCGACGGCCGGCCCGCCGGGTGATGCGGCGCGCGCCGCGCCGGCCGTGCCCTCGGGCAACCGCAGCTCGTAACGCAGGTAGAACTGCCGCGGGCAGCGCGCAAAATCGTCGAGCTGGCTGGGGCTCACGGCCAGCTCGCGGGCGGCGGGCGGGACGAAAGCGAGCCGGCGCTCGGCGATTTCGAACAGCGTCCGCGCGGCGTTCGGGTCGGGCGCCGGCGCGCGATAAACCAGGTTTCGCGCCGCCAGCTCCTCGGCCCGCTGGAGCAGGACTTCGACCGTATAGCCGCCGACCTCGATCGCGACCGCCTGCGCCGTCGCGCTGGAGGCCGAGAACTCGCTCACCGCGCTGTGGCCGATCGCCTCGCGGACGGTTTCGGCCCAGTGCGCGTCGCTGCTGCCTGCGCTCAGGATCAGACGATCGCGCGCGCGCGTGATCGCGACGTACAGAATACGGGCCGCCTCGGCGCGCTCTTCGTCGCGCACGGCGTTACGGTATTCATCGATAAGCGGGTTGGGCAACGGGTCGTCGCCGGGGCCGGCGGTGTCGCGTATCAGCAGTCCGTGGACCGGCGAGAGCAGCGGCTCGAGCGCGAGCGGAGGCGGCTTGCGGCCGAGGTCGGCGACAAACACGACCGGGAACTCGAGGCCCTTGGCCTGATGAATCGTCATCAGGCGCGCGACGTCCTCATGCTCGGCGGCGATTTGGGCCTGCGGCTCGCGCGGCTCGTCGGCGACCAGGCGGCGCAGATGGGCGACGAATTCGTCGAGCCCGAAGAAGCGCCGGCTCTGGAAGCCGCGCGCCATCTCGATCAGCTTGCGCACGTTGGCGGCGCGCTGGCGCCCGTCATCGAGCCCGAGCTCGACCGCTTCGAAGCGGGTCAGTTCGAGCGCCCGTTCCAGGATCGCCGTGAGCGAACTGCGCTCACGCATCGCGCGGAGCTCGACCAGCGCGTCGCGGGCCGCGATCGCCTTGCCGCGTTCTACGTCCAGCCAGTCGAAGTCCTCGTCTGGATCGTCGAATAGCGCGCACAACGGCGGCGCCGGACGGCCGCCAGCGCGGATGGCTTCGAGGTGAAGCGCCAACTCCAGCAGGCACTGGTCCGAGAGCCCGAACAGCGGCGAACGCAGCGCGGCGGCCAGCGCCAGCGAGTCAAGTGGATTGGCGATCGCGGCGAGCAGCGCGGCCAGGTCGAGCACCTCGGGTGAGCCGTAAAAGCCGCGACCCTTGACGGTGTAATAGGGCACCGCGGCCGCGCGGAGCGCGCGTTCGTAGATCGCAACGTTTTCGAATGAGCGCAGTAGAATCGCAATATCGCCGAAGCGTGCGGGGCGCGGCGTATCACCGTCGGCGGCGGACTCGGCGAGCAGCTCGCAGTTTGCGACCAGCGCGACGATACGTGCGGCGATCGCGGCGGCTTCGAGCTCGCGACGCTCGCCGACTGCAGAGCCGTGCGGCGCGACGATAAGTTCGAGCGCGGGACCGCTGTGAGGTTCGGCGCGCCCGTGGACCAGGCGATGAGCCTCCGACCACGCGATCCGGTAGGGCGGCGTCGGCTCCGCTCCGGGGCGCATCGCACACGCCGCGACCAGGTTGACGAACTCAACGATCGGCCGGACCGAGCGGCGATTGTACCGCAGCGGCGCGGGGGCCGGCGCCGGATTGCGCTCACGATTGAAGCCCCTGACGTCGGCGCCGCGGAAGCGATAGATCGACTGTTTCTCGTCGCCGACCATGAACAGCTCGGGCCCGGGCGCGCCGCCCTCGGCCAGAATCGCAACGATCTCATCCTGGATCGGATCGACGTCCTGATATTCGTCGACCAGCAGGGCGCAGAGCTCGGCGCGGTAGCGGCCGGCGATAGCCGAGTCAGCGCGCAGCAGATTGCGGCATCGCACCAGCAGGTCGTCGAAGGTGGCGAGGTTCTCGTCGCGCCGGCGCCGATCGAGATGAGCGGCGAGCTCGGCAATCAGCGCGGCGCTCTCGCGCGTCACGCCGGCCGCCCGCCCGGCGCCGTAAGCGGCCCGCAGCTCTTCGATCTTTCCGGCGATCGCCTTGACGGATTCCTTGATGGTTTTGTTTTGCGCAGCCGGCAGCAATTCTTGGAGCGTAGCGAGCACCTCCAACCGTTCGAATTCCGAGTCGGCGCGAAGCTCCTCAAGCGCTCGTTTCAGCCCCGGCCACGGCGCGCGCAGATCACGCAATTTAACGCCCGCCGCGCCGGAAATTCCCTGGCTTTGCATGAGTTTATCGATCAGCTCGATCACGCTTCGTGCGCGTTGCGGGAGCTCGGCACCGTACGCGTCGAGCCGGGCGGCGGTGAGCTCACCGTGTTCGATCAGCCACGCGGGAGCATAGCCGAGACGCTCGAGTTCGCGCACCAGGCGCATCGCGATCGGCACCGCGCCCTCGCGCCGCGCAATCCCGGCAAGGCCGCGCGCGCGGACCAAGCGCCGAACGGCGGGTTCTCCGCGGCGCACGCAGTCGACCAGCATGGCGCGGCATTCGCGTTCGATAAAGGTGGTGCTCTCGAGCTCGTCGAGAATTTCGAAGCCAGGATTGAGTCCGGCCTCGAACGGGTACTCGCGCAGGATGCGGCCGCAGAAGGCATGAATCGTCGACAGGCGCGCCAGGCCGAGCCCGCGCCGGGCGCTCAGCAGGTGGATGCGCCGCGGGCCGTCGGCTTCGTCGGCGAGGCGCGCGTCGAGCACGTCGGCGATTCGCCGGCGCATATCGGCGGTGGCCTTTTCGGTGTAGGTGATGGCGGCGATCGCTTCGGGGCGCACCGTGGCGCGGCCCTCGATATCGCCGGCCAGCAGCGCAACGAAGCGCTGCGCCAGCACCTCGGTCTTGCCCGAGCCGGCCGAGGCTCGCACGATCACGTTGCCGTTGGCGTAAATCGCGTGCCGCTGTTCGTCACTCAGTTCGATCCGGGCCATGACTCACAAATCCCTGCCATCGTGGAAGCGGCAGACCGGCCGATAGGGGCACCAGGCGTCGCATCTGCGCGGATCGACGTCGAAGCGGCCGGCGATTGCGTCGTCAACCAGGGTCAGGATCCGTGCGGCGACCGAATCATCGGCAGGCGGGCGCGCGGCCGGGTCGGGATCGACCAGCTCCACCGGAATCGGTTGGAAGTTCTCGAGCCTGGCACTGCGCAACACCAGGTACCCGGCTTCGAGCTGCAGGCCGGGTGCGAGCTGCGAGCGGAACTCATCGAGCGCGCCCATCAGGTAGACGGGTAGCTGAAAGGCCGTTCGGCCGAACTGCGGTCCCTCGGGTTTGGCGAGGTTGGCATAGGTTTGCGCATTGCGGGCGCGCTTGTAATCGATCACGCGGATTCGTTCGAGGCGGCCATCGCGCCAAAACAGCTCGAGGCGATCGATCCTGCCGCGCAGCTTGAGGCCCCCTCCGCCGCCGCCATCGCGCAGCGTGAAGTTGAAATCGTGCTCGGACCGGATGTCGACGCCGGGCGACTCGCGCCGCACCTGCAAGTCGAAATCGAGCGCCCGCGCGACGATTCGCCGCAGCGTCTCCCATTCGAGATCGAAGAAGCCCGGGTCGCGCGCGACCGCGCGCCGCTCCAGGCGTAGCTGTTCGAGCAGCGCTTCGACCGCTGTGGCGCCGGCCTGAAAGTCGCCGACCAGGCGGTGCAAAACCTCATGAATCAAACTGCCGGCTTCGAGCGCGCTCAACTCGTAATCGGGCTCGTCGTCGTCGCGCAGACGCAGGATTCGGCCGGCGAAAAACTTAAAGCCGCAGGCCGCAAACTCGTCGAGGCGCGAGGCGCTCCAGCCGGGCGAATCGGCGCGCAGCATCTGCCGCAAGCCGGCGGAGGGCGCGACGTGGCCGTCGAACGGGCCGGCGGTCGCGAACTTGATCGGGTCGGGCGGGTAGTGATCTTTGGCGAACTCCTCGCGCGTCGGCCGCGCCAGCCAGGCTTCGCGCGCGCGTTCGACCCGCGAACGACTCACGATCGAATCGAGCACCGCGCGCTCGGCGACCTGTTCGGCGGCCGGATAATCGAGCAGACGATCGAGCGCGCCACGGCCGAGAAATTCTTCGCGCGCATAGCATTGGTTCGCGGCCGGGATGAAGCTTTCGGCGGCTATAGTGGTGATCGGAAAATTGTCCGCGCCGCCGAACACTCTAAGGACCTCATCGACAAACGGCGAGCGCACCAGCGGATTCGCTTCGGCGGCAGGGTAGGTGAGTACCGCGCGATGGGCCGGCATCGACAGCGCCAGAAAAAACAGAAACGGATCCTCGGCATTGCGCTCGCTCCGGCTGCGCAGAATTTTTCCGAGCGCGGAAGGCGCGCGCGGTCCGAAGCGTTTGCGCAGCGCGGCACGCAAGGCGGGATTCAGGGCGCGCACGGCAGCATCGGTGAGCAGCGGATCCTCGGCGTGATAGGCCGGGAAGGTGCCGTCGTCGAGACCCATCACGAAGACCAGATCGAAATCGAGCCCGCGCGCGTCGAGTATCGTCGTCGCGCGCACGCCACCCGCGTCGCCATCCTGCTCCGGTCCGGGCGCGGCGGTCATCGCGACTTCGAGTGCGCGGGCGAACTCCAGGGTCGTCAGCGGACCGGTAACGATACCCCGATCGGCGAGAACCGCCAGTTCGTCGAGGATGGTGCGGAGCCCGCCCCAGGCCCGCGCCGCGTCGTCGAGATATTCGCCGCGGGCTGGATCGAAGCCGAGCAGGGCGAGCGCGTGGTCGAGGCGCGCGAGGTGCTCGGCGAGAGTTGCCGCTTCGCTCAGCGGGGTCAGCGCCGCCATCAGACGCTCGAGGAGCGGTGCGGCGCGATCGAGCCGCCGCAGCGCCGCTGCCGCGCGCTCACGCTCCGGTGCCGACGAGGCAGCCTCGTGCGCGGATGAAAGCGCGTGGCGGCGGGCGCTGAGACAATCGGGCAGCGGCTGCGAACCGGCGTCGATATAGCCGAGTTCGTCGAGCAGGCGCGCGGCCGGATAGGAATGAAGATTGAGATGCGGTGAACGGAGCAGCGCGGCGAGAGCGCTGCGCTGATAGCCGTCGACCGGCACGCGCACCAGGTCGGCGAGCAGGCGCGCGGGTGGCGTCGCCATCAGCGGGCCGCTGTGAAACACGGTCAGCGGAATCCGGTAGCGGCGGAAGACGGCGCGCAGATGGTCGGCGTAGGAGGCGAGATCGCGCGCCAGGACGGCGATGCGCGCCGGCGGAATTCCGTCGTCGGCTTCCAGTTCATGGCGAATCGCCCGCGCCACGTACTCGACCTCGCCCAGTCGCGAGGGCGCCTGCACGATCGCCAGCGTGGAGTCGCGTGCGGGCGGCGCGGCGAGCGGTTCGGCGAACAGATGCTCGAGCACGAAACCGAGCGCGCCCGGCCGGCCGTCGCGCCGGACGAAATCGGGCAGCATCTGGTCGGCGATCGATTCCTCGGCCACGAAGCGGTTCCAGGTGAGCTCGGCGAAGCGGGTGGCGTCGACGCCGCGCGCGCTCGCCTGGATGGTGACGGTGGCGTCGCCGACGATTCGGATGAGCGAGGCGACGATCATAAACTGCAGGATGCTGAAGTCGTAAATCTCCGCGACCATCAACCGCGCGACGCCGTCGAGCAGGGCGGGGCGGGTATCGCGCGACTCGGCCTGGTGCAACATCTGCAGCACCCCAGCCTCGCGATCGTGCGCGTCGGCGAGCCGATGACGGTCGAGAAGCGCCTCGTAGGCGGCGAAGATCGTTATCACGTCGGCGAGCCGGCCCTGGCTGCCGACCGCCGCCAGAGCCTGTGTCAGGTCGGCGGGGCGCAGCGCCGCGCTCTTGAACTGGCGGATGAGGCCGTGGATATGGTCGACCAGTCCCGCCACCGGCGCGAGTCCGGCGCCGGGCGAAGCGCGCAGCGCCTCCTCGACGATCATCCGCTCGCTGCAGGCCTCGATCGGGCTACGGCCGTCGCGGCATTCGCGCCATAGCCGCCGCACCAGTTGCGGGAAGGTGAGGACGCGATAGTCCCATGCGCAGGCGCTCGGGCCGGCGCGCCTGAGCACGTCTTCGACCTTGTTGGCGGTCGGATAGATCGCGAGTATCCGGTCCATGTCGCTCGACCAGCGATCTTAGCCCGAGCGACGCGGCGTTGCTTGATCGCCGCAGCGTCGAATCCACAGGCTGCGCGGGCGGCCTGCTAGCCTTTGATTACGATCTGCTCGAGTTGCGGGGTGGCGCCGGGCACGAACGTGACCCAGGCGGCCGATCCGGCCTGATCGTTGGAGTAAAGCGGCGCCGGTGTGCCGCAATAGGCAGCGCGCGTGGCGGCCTGCGAGACGTCGCTGAAGACGTGTACGTGGCCCAGCGCGACATAGTGATAGGCGCTGGCGGCGATCTCGGCGGCGGTGATCTGCGAGGAGCGCTCGCTACCCGCGTCGTCAGTGAAGAGTCCGTGCGCCAGCGCGATATTCCAGCGTCCCGGCGCCGGCGCAGGTATCCGGGCCAGCGGCCGATAGTCGGGCGAATGCTCGACCAGGGCGCGGCCCCAGGTGCGCGCGGCGAGGTCGGGGAAATCGATGGCGTGGCCGTCGGGTTCAAGTATCAGATGAAGATTTGCCGGGAGCCGCGAGGCCGCGATCGCTGCATAGATCGAGCGCTCGTCGTGGGCGTCGTGATTTCCCGGCACCATCACGACCTCCATCCGCGCCCGCCCGATCTCGCCGAACGCAAAGTCGAGCGCCCGGTCGGCAATGCGGCTGGAGTCGAACAGGTCGCCAACGATCAGCAGCAGGTCGGCCTGGCGCTGGTTAGCGATCGAAATCACCTGGCTGAAGGCGCTGCGCAGCCGCTCGCGCATCCGCTCGCCATTGGGGCCGGCCCCGACGCTGTCGCTCTCGAGATGAACGTCGGAGGTATGAAGGACTTTGAGCGGCCGCATCGTCAGGTGGCTGCGGATGGCGGTGAAGGCCAGCGCCGGGAAGCTGTATTGACTCCCGATCCGGCAGCCGATAGTTCGAGTCTACCGGCTCTTCGCGCACCCGGCCAGACCTGGGGCATAGCGCGAGGCTCAGCCGCAGAGGTTGTTTGACGCCGTGATAATCGTAATGAAAGCGCAGGCGGGCGAGGACGAGATCCAGCGGGTCGTCCGGATGGTCGAGGAACTCGACTACCGCGCCCACGTGATTCGCGGCATCGAGCGCACGGTGGTGGCCTGCGTCGGCGACGAGCGCGGCGAGGTCCATCAGCTACAGCATCTGGAGTCCGTGGCGGGCGTCGAGCGGGTGATGCCGGTGGTGCGCTCGTTCAAGCTGGCCAGCCGCGAGGTGCGCCCCGAGGGCTCGCGCATTCGCGTCAACGGGGTGGAGATTGGCGGCCCCCGGCTGACCGTGATCGCGGGCCCGTGCGCGGTCGAAAGCGCGGAACAGGTCGAGAGCGCCGCCGAGGCCGTCCAGCGCGCCGGCGCCCATATGCTGCGCGGCGGGGCGTTCAAGCCACGCACCTCGCCGTACTCGTTCCAGGGCATGGAGGACGAGGGACTCCGGCTCCTGGAGCATGCGGGACGCAGGGTCGGGCTGCCGATCGTCACCGAAATCATGGATCCGCACGATATCGACCTGGTGGTCGAGCATGCCGACGTGCTGCAGGTCGGAGCGCGCAATGCGCAAAACTTTTCGCTGCTGCGCCGGCTCGGAAAGATCAAGAAGCCGGTGCTGCTCAAGCGCGGGATGTCGATGCGGCTCGAGGAGTTCGTGATGGCGGCCGAGTATATCCTGTCCGAAGGCAATCCCGACGTGATTCTGTGCGAGCGCGGGATTCGCACCTTCGAGACCGCGACCCGCAACACGCTCGACCTCAACGCCGTCCCGCTGCTCAAGGAGTGGACCCATCTGCCGGTGGTGGTCGATCCCAGCCACGGCACCGGTATCTGGTCGCTGGTGATGCCGATGGCTCTGGCGGCGGTCGCGGCCGGCGCGGACGGGCTGCTGATCGAGGTTCATCCGTGGCCCGAAAAAGCGCTCTCCGACGGTCCGCAGCAGCTCAAGCCGGCCCGCTTCGCGGCGCTGATGGCGGCGCTCAAACCGATCGCGCAGGCGGTCGGCCGCTCCCTGTAGATAGCGTTATCTGACCCGGCGCGATTTCCGGCGGCGCGCATGGTAGGCTCGTCGCAAGCAGGTGAGCCCGAATCCAATCAAGCCTCCGGCCCTCAGACCGGGTGACACGGTAGGCGTGGTCGCCTCGGCGGCCGCGGTGGAGCGCGAATATCTCGAGCGCGGCGTCGGCGCGCTGGCGGCGCTGGGCTACCGGGTCAAGGTGTCGCAACGGGCGCTGGCGCGGGCCGGGATCCTGGCGGGCAGCGATCGCGAACGGGCCGAGGAGCTCAAGACGTTCTTTGCCGACCCGGAAGTCAAAGCGATCTTCGGCGCGCGCGGCGGCTACGGATGCGGCCGGCTGCTGCCGCTGCTCGACTTCGCGGCGATCGCCCGCACGCCCAAGGCCTTCATCGGCTTTTCCGATGCGACCTTTATCCTCAACGCGCTGGTCGCGCGCTGCCGGATGGTCTGCTTCCACGGCCCGATGGTGGCGATGGACTTCGCGCACGGACTCACGCCGCGCTCGCTCGATCATCTGCGCGGTCTGCTGAGCGGCGAGCTGCGCGGCTTCTCGCTCGAGGCGCGCGAAATACTGCGGCCGGGCACCGCCAGCGGTGAGCTGGTCGGCGGCTGCCTGTCGGTGGTGACCGCGATGCTCGCGACCCCATACGTGCCGGATTTTACGGGTCGGGTGCTGTTCCTGGAGGATACCGGCGAGAAGGCCTATCGGATCGATCGCATGCTGGTGCAACTTAAACAGACGGGCGTATTGGACCGTGTCGCCGGGGTGATCTTCGGTGCGCTTCGCGCGCCCGCCGACAGCGAGGCGGAGCAGCGCCTGACGGTCGAGTTCGTTCGCGAGCAGACCCGCGAGCTGCGCTGTCCGGTGCTGTTCGGGATCGAGGCGGGACACGGCACCGAGAATCTGACTCTGCCGTTCGGTCTGAGCGTACAGGTTGACGGCGAGCGCGGCCGGATGGTGGTGGCGGAGGCGGCGGTGGAAGCGGGCGCACGAGACTAAGATGGCGTGGGGCGAGGTCGAGAAGGCATTCGCGCAGGCGATCGATCAACGGGTCATCCCGGGTGCGGTGCTGATCGTGCGGCGCGGCGGCGAGATCGTTTACGAGGGCGCCTTCGGCTATCGCACGCTGCTGCCGGATCCGCAACCGCTGCGGCTCGACACGGTGTTCGATCTCTCGTCGCTGACCAAGCCGCTGGCGACCACCATCATCGCAATGATGCTGGTGCGCGAAGGCAAGCTGCGGCTCGACGACCGGGTGACGCGCTTTTTTCACAATTTCGGCGTGTACGGCAAGGGCGGCGTCACCTTTCGTCATCTGCTCGCACATTGTTCAGGCCTGGCGAGCTGGCGGCCGTTCTTCCAGCAAGTGGCGGAGATCGAGAAGACCGGCAAGGTCAACTTCATGGCGAGCCACGGCGCCAAGGAATTCGTCTTCGAGCAGATCCATCGGGAGAAACCCGAAGCGCCGCCCGCCACCAGGGTCATCTACTCGGATCTGAATTTCATCCTGCTCGGTGAAACTATCGAACGGATCGCCGCCACCGGCCTCAATCGCATCTGTCGCGAAAAAATCTACCGGCCGCTCCAGCTCAACTCGACCGACTTCATCGACATTTCGATGGTTCGTTCGCGCCGCCTCGAGCCGGTGGCCGAGATGTTCGCCGCCACCGAAATCTGCCCCTCGCGCAAGCGCCTGCTGGTGGGCGAGGTCCACGACGACAACGCGTTCGCGATGGGCGGGGTGGCTGGCCATGCCGGATTGTTCGCGCCGGCGCGCGACGTCGACCGGATCGCAGCCGAGCTGATCGCAAGCTGGGCGGGCCGCTCGGAATTCATCCCGCAGCCGGTAATGCGCGAGTTCTGGCGGCGCGATACGAGCGTGCCGGGCTCGACCTGGGCGCTGGGATGGGACACGCCGTCGCCGCAGCACTCGAGCTCGGGTCGCCACTTTTCGCCGGAGGCGGTGGGCCATCTCGGTTTCACCGGCACCTCGCTGTGGATCGAACCGGCGCGCGAAATTTCAATCACCCTGCTAACCAACCGCGTCCATCCGCGCCGCGACAACCAGGGAATTCGCGAGTTCCGTCCGCGGATTCACGATCTCATAATGGAATCGATGGACGCGGCCTGAGAGGTCGGGAATGGCAATGGAGCACACCAGCCCTGAGCCGGGCGCGTCGCCCGCCGACGCGATCAAAGACCCGGTTTGCGGGATGACAGTTGATCCGGCGACAGCGGAGCATCGCTTCGTCTATCGCGGGACGACCTACTGGTTTTGCGGCGCTGGATGCCGCCAGCGATTCGAGTCGAATCCGAAAAAATATCTGCATCCCGAGTCCGCGGCTCGCCAGAGCGAGCCCGCCGCGCCATCAGCGATCTACACCTGTCCGATGCATCCGGAGATTCGTCGCAACGCGCCGGGGCCCTGCCCGATCTGCGGCATGGCGCTCGAACCGCTCGAACCGCAAGTCGCCGATGGCGCCGATCCCGAGCTGGCCGATATGACTCGCCGCTTCTGGGTCAGCACGCTGCTCGCGATTCCGGTGCTGTTGCTCGGGATGTCCGATCTCATCCCCGGCATGCCGGTGCAGCGCGTGTTGGGAGTGCGCCTGATTCCCTGGATTGGATTCGTGCTCGCCTCGCCGGTGGTGCTATGGGGTGCGGCGCCATTTTTCGCCCGCGGCTGGCGTTCGATCGTGAGCCGCCATCTCAACATGTTCACCCTGGTCTCGCTGGGCGTCGGCATCGCGTATGTTTACAGCGTCTGCGCGCTGCTCTTTCCCGGAATATTTCCGCCTAGCATGGTCGGCCCGAGTGGAACGCCGCCGACCTACTTCGAGGCGGCCGCGGTTATCACCGCGCTGGTGCTGCTCGGGCAGGTACTCGAATTGCGCGCGCGCAGCCGGACCTCGGGTGCGATTCGCGCACTGCTCGGCCTGGCGCCAAAGGCCGCACATCGGCTGGGCGACGACGGCGTCGAGCACGACGTCGATCTCGATACCGTCGTAGTCGGCGATCGATTGCGCGTGCGGCCGGGCGAGAAAGTGCCGGTCGATGGCGCAGTGCTCGAAGGCGCGAGCACGGTCGACGAATCGATGGTTACGGGCGAATCGATGCCGGTTGCCAAGCATCCCGGCGACCGTGCGATTGGCGCTACGGTCAACGGCACCGGCACCTTCGTGATGCGCGCGGAGCGGGTCGGCGCCGACACGGTGCTGCAGCAGATCGTGCGTATGGTCGCCGACGCGCAACGCAGCCGCGCGCCGATTCAGCGGCTGGCCGACGTGGTCGCCGGCTACTTCGTGCCGGCGGTGGTGCTGGCCGCCGTCATCGCGTTCGTGATCTGGTATTTCATCGGTCCGGCGCCGGTGCTGCCGCATGCGCTGGTGGCGGCCGTGTCGGTACTGATAATCGCCTGTCCGTGCGCGCTCGGTCTGGCGACTCCGATGTCGATCATGGTCGGGATCGGCCGCGGCGCGTCGGCGGGGATCCTGATCAAAAATGCGGAAGCGCTCGAAACGCTCGAAAAAATCGACACCCTGGTGGTCGACAAGACCGGCACGCTGACCGAGGGTCGCCCGCGCCTGGTGCGAATCGTCACGCTGCCCGGAGGCGACGAGGGCGAAATCCTGCGGTTGGCCGCCAGTGTCGAGCGCGCCAGCGAGCATCCGCTGGCCGGCGCGATCGTGGCCGCGGCGCAAGAGCGGGGTCTCACGCTGGCCGAGCCGCGCGATTTTCAGGCGCGGGCGGGGATGGGAGTGGTGGCCGTCGTTGACGGCCGGCGCGTGGCGATCGGCAGCGAGCGGCTGCTGGGCGACAACTCCGAGGTTGGAGAACTCGCGGCGCCGGCGGCGGCGATGCGCGCCGAGGGGCAGGGCGTGATGCTGGTTGCGCTCGACGATCGGCCGGCCGGATTGCTGGCCGTGACCGATCCAATCAAGGAGTCTTCCAGCGAAGCCGTCACGATGCTGCGCGCCAGCGGAGTGAGGATCGTGATGCTGACCGGCGACCATCGCAGCAGCGCCGAGGCGGTCGCGCGACAACTCGGGATCGACGAAATCGAAGCCGAAGTGATGCCGGCGGACAAAGCGCGCGTCGTGCAGCGGCTGCAGTCCGAGGGACGGATAGTCGCGATGGCCGGCGACGGTATCAACGACGCCCCCGCACTGGCGCAGGCCCAGGTTGGCATTGCGATGGGCACCGGCACCGACGTCGCGATCGAGAGCGCCGGGGTCACCCTCGTGCACGGCGACCTGAGAGCCATCGTCAAGGCGCTGCGGCTCTCGCGCGCGACCATGCGCAACATCCGTCAGAACCTGTTCTTCGCTTTCATCTACAATGTCCTCGGAATTCCAATCGCGGCGGGCGCGCTCTACCCGGTCAGCGGGCTGATGCTCAATCCGATGATCGCCAGCGCCGCGATGAGCGCCAGTTCGGTGTCGGTGGTTACCAACGCGCTTCGGTTGCGGCGCGTGGGATTGTAAAACGGCGGGAGTGAAGGGGGCAGATGAGCCACGAAGCTTCGGCGGAGTCGGCGGCGCGGATGGCGCGAATTCCCGCGACCGTCCATCACATCCATCTGCTCGGCATCGGCGGCACCGCGATGGCGGCGCTGGCCGGGATGTTTGTCGAGCGCGGCTTTCAGGTGACCGGTTCCGACGGTCCGGTTTACGAACCGACCGCCTCGCTGCTGGCGCGGATGCACGTGCAGGTGTCGCCGTTCGGGGCGCGGAATCTTTTTCCGCCGCCCGACCTGGTGATCGTCGGCAACGTGATCGCGCGCGTCAATGAGGAAGCGGAGGCACTGCTGCAATCGAACCTGCCGTATCTCTCGATGCCCGAAGCGCTGGCACATTTCTTTTTGCGCGACCGCCGGGTGCTGATGGTGACCGGCACTCATGGCAAGACCACTTCGACCGCGATGATGGCGCACGTGCTCGCGGCCGCCGGGCGCGATCCGTCGATGCTGGTCGGCGGCCTGGCGCGCGACTTCGCTTCCAACTATCGGCTTGGCTCCGGCCCGCACTTTGTGATCGAGGGTGACGAATACGACACCGCATTCTTCGACAAGGGACCGAAGTTTCTCCATTACGGCGCCGAGGGCGCGATAATCACGACGGTCGAATTCGATCATGCCGATATCTACCGCGACCTCGATCAGGTCAAGGCCGCTTTCCGAACGCTGGCGCGGCAGATGGATTCGCATGGCGTGCTGGCGGTCTCGGCCGACTCCGCCGACGCGATGGAAGCGAGCGCGGGCAGTTCCGCGCGGCGGGTGACCTTCGGACTGGGCGCGGGCGACTTTCGCGCCGACGGACTCAGGATTGGCGCCGACGGTGCACGCTTCACGGTCACGTATCGCGGCAAACCGGTGAGCGGCGAAATCGTCCAGCACATCGACGGCCGGATGAACGTCGCCAATGCGCTGGGAGTCTACGTGCTGCTGCGTGAATTCGAAATTCCGGGCGAGGAGATCGAGCGCGGCCTGGCGACGTTCGGCGGCGTCGCGCGCCGCCAGGAAATCGTCGGCGAGATAGACGGGATAACGGTGATCGATGATTTTGCGCATCATCCGACCGCCATCCAGGCCACTCTGGAAGCGGTTGCCGAGCGCTTTGCCGGGCGGCGAATCCTCGCTGCCTTCGAGCCGCGGTCGAACACCGCGCGGCGCAATGTTTTCCAGGCAGGGTTCGCGACCGCCTTCGACCGCGCCGCGTGTGTCTACCTGGCGCCGGTCTATTTCAAGGACAACGACCCGCTTCCTGCTGCTCAGCGGCTGTCGGTGATCGCGCTGGCTTCAACCGTCAGCGAGCGGGGACCGGTGGCGACCGCGTACCCGTCAAACAAGGATTTGCTGAGTGCGATGCTGCATGACGCGCGGCCCGGCGATACGGTGCTGTTCATGTCGAACGGCGCCTTCGAGGGTCTGCCACGCCGCTTTCTCGAAGAGCTTCGCGTGCGAGCCGTCGGGAAGCCGCCCGCGCGGGCGCGACGCGCCTAGTAGCCGAGCTGCCAGTCGATCTCGTTGAGCATCGGCTCGCCGACGGCGAAGCGCCGCAGGTTTTGCGCGAACAGCTCGCAGGCGAGATCCAGGTAGCCGCGAAATGGACCAGCCATGTGCGGCGTCATGATGACTTCCTCCAGGTCCCACAGTGGGCTCTCGGTCGGCAGCGGTTCGCGCTCGAAAACGTCCAGCCCGGCGCCGGCGATGCGCTTGTCCTGGAGCGCACTGATCAGCGCCGGCTCGTCCACCAGCGGGCCGCGTCCGACGTTGACCAGCAACGCGTTGGGCTTCATCACGGCGAGTTCCGGCGCACCGATGAAATGCCGGGTCGCCGCCGTCAGCGGCAGCAGCAGCACCACGAAATCCGACTCGCGGAGCAGCCCCGCGCGATCCTCGGGAGCGAAGACCCGGCGCGGGATGCGGCCCTCGGGGTCGCCCACGATGCCCGACGGCATCCATCCGCTGTCGCGCAGCACCGTGGGGTCGCGCTTCAACGCCAGCACGTCCATCCCGAGCGCCTGCGCGATACGCGCCAGTTCCCGCCCGATCGAGCCGTAACCGATGATGCCGAGGGTCTTGCCGCGCAGCGTGTCGGCGGTCTTCATGAACTCCGGCGCCGGCAGCCATTGATGGCGGTATTGCGCGCGGCTGGTGGTGTGCAACCGATGCACGTGCATCAGCATCATCGCGATCGCGAACTCGGCGAGCGAGGCCGCGTGCACGCCGCTGGTGGTCGTCAGCCGCACCACGCCGTTTCCGGCCGGGCCTTTCATCATATGGTCGGCGCCGGCGCTGATGAGCTGGATCCACTTGAGCTGGGGGGTGGCCTGCAGCAGTTCGTCCGGGACCATGAAGGTTAACAGGACGTCGCATCCGCCGCGCACCAGCTCGAGCACTTCGCCGCCCGAGGCGCATTGCCGATCGACCAGTTGCGAGCCCGGGACCGCGTCGAGCAGGAGCCGCCGCTGTTTCTCGCTCATCGCGAAAGCTGAAGCGATTTTCATATTTATGGTATTTCGCACGGACCCGTGCCGGCTTCAAGCGCGACCTGCTTGAGCGTCGCCACGGCGCCACCTATCATTGCGAGTACTGCATCGAACGACTTCGAGAGCGGCCAGCGGATGCGATTCCGGTCATTATTATTCCTGCTAGTGGCGGCGGCGATCCTGATGGTGCGCGGCCCGCAAGCAGGCGCACAGACCGCGCCGGCCAATCAATCCTTCTCCGCGCCGCCCGCGCCGGCGGCGAATCCCGCTGCGCCATCTGCGCCAGCCCCGCCCGCCGCGGCCGCGTCGTCGGACGACAGTACGCTGGAGGTGGCGCCACGAATTATCCCGATTATCCCGCCGCCATCCGAGGAATCGGAACCGAACCAGGGCGAGGCGGCCGACAATTCCGATGCGACGCCATTGTCGCTGGGCCCGGCCGCTCACGGGCGCCCCTACCTCGGGGTCTCGGTGCAGCCGGCCCTGGTCAGATTTCATCGCGAGGAAATCCACGGCCTCGAGATAATCGAGGTCGATAAGGACAGCCCTGCCGCGCGCGCCGGGCTGACGCCGCCGAGCGGGATGACGACGGTCGGGGCGACCGGCCAGACGGCCGGATTTTTTCTCGGCCCGGTGGGGTTGTTGCTTTCGCCGCTGTTGGCGCGTTCCGGGCAGTTGGGCGCAACCGGCGACATGATCGTGGCGGTCGACGATCATCGCGTCAGCCTCGCCAGCCAGATGAATCGTGTGCTCGCGCGGCGGGCCCCTGGAGAAACGGTCTGGTTCACGTTGATGCGGATCACGTCTGACGGCAAGGTGAAGAACGAAAAGATTCCGATCGTGCTCGGATCCGCCGACTCGTCTGGCGCCTCGCCCGGCGTCGCTCCGAATCACTGAATCTCCGGATAATTGCTATAATCGACGGCGACCGCGGCGGCCCGTTTGGTGAGGGAGGCCGGCACGCGGCGATGAAAGGTCGCGCGGTTGCGCAGGTGAGCGATGTTGCTCGGCGCGCAGCGGCGTGTTGGTGCGTTTGGAATTGGAACGAAGCCTCAAGGAAGCGACGAGCGAGCTCAAGGCGCGGCTGGAAGCCGGTCAGTATCGGCGCGTGCCGGTGCTCGGACTCAAGGGCGCGGCGCAGGCGCTGATGCTGCGCGAGGCGGCGCTGATGCTCGAGCGGCCGATTCTCGCCGTGACGCCGCGGGCGATCGAGGCTGACTCGCTGGCGGCGGAGCTGGGGTTTTTCCTCGATGAGCCGCCGGAGTCGGACCCGCTCGCGCGCCGCGTACATCTGCTGCGCGGATGGGAGCTGAAACCGCTGGCCCCGCTATCGCCGGCGGTCGATATCCAGGGCGCGCAATTCGCCGCGCTCTATGCGTTGTTGCGCAGCCGCGCACCGGTGATCGTGACCTCGGTCGAGGCGCTGATGATGCGGACGGTGCCGCGGGCAGTGTTTGCGGATTCGATCGTGAAGATCGCGCCCGCCGACGCCATCGACCTGGACACGCTGATCGATACGCTGGCGCGGCTCGGTTATCAGCGCGTCCCGCAAGTCGAGGAGCTCGGGGATTTCAGCGTGCGTGGCGGTATCGTCGACGTCTTCTCGCCGCTGTTTCACGATCCGGTCCGAATCGAGCTGGAAGACGAAATCGTGGTCTCGATTCGCCGCTTCGAGGCAGCCACCCAGCGCTCGCTGGGCGAAGTCCCGGAAGCGGTGATAACCCAGACGCGCTACGTCTCGCCGAGCGTGCTCAAGGACGAGCGCCTGCGCAACCAGGTCGCACTGCGGGCCGCGGAAATCGGGCTGGTGCGCAAGGAATCCGGCGAAATTCTCGAACTGCTGGAAAGTGGACTGCTGTTTCCCGGCGCAGAGCTGTTGATGCCGTATCTCTACGGCGGCGCGCTCGGCACGGTCTTCGACTACCTCCCCGAAACGGCGCTCGCGTGGCTGGTCGAGTCGGGCCGCGGACTCGCCGGCGCGCAGCATTACGCCGAACGAGTCGACGCGGAGGCCGCAGCCGCGCAGGCGCGGCCGGCATTCTACCCGCCGCCGGAGGCGCTCTATCTCACGGCGTCGGAATGGGAGCGAACTATCGACGCGCGGCTGGCGGTCGAGACCGGATCGCTGATTACGGTGGCGCCGCCGCGGGCCGGCCACTCGATCCCGATCGAGGTGGGCGCGCAACCCAGCCTGAAGCTCGGCTCGAAGGGGATCGAGGGTCCGCACTCGCCGCCCTCGTTCGAGCCGCTGGCGACGCTGCTCAGGGAGGTGCGGCGGACGCAGGGGCGGGCATTGATGGTGGTCGAGGGACCGAGCCAGGTCGCACGCCTGCGCCGCCATCTGGAGGCCTATCAAATCGAGGTCAACACGGACTGCAAAAGTTTCGCCGCCTTTCTGGAATGGCCCGAGTATCGGCCGACGATCATGGAAGGCGAGCTGGCGACCGGCACGGCGCTGCCGCACGACGGCATCTACCTGTTCAGCGAAGAGGATATCTTCGGCGAGCCGCGCGCGCGCCGGCGCTCACGACCGGTGACCAGGGGCGCGCTGCTCAATCTCGAAGAGCTGAAGCCGGACGACTTCGTAGTCCATCTCGACCATGGCATCGGCCGCTACCGCGGGCTCAGGCATCTGAAGGTCGCCGACGTGGAGGGCGATTTCCTGAACCTCGAATATGCGGCCAGCGACACGATGTACGTGCCGGTCGAGCGCATCAACCTGGTGCAGCGTTATATCGGCGGCGACGGCAACGAGGCCAAGCTCGATCGGCTGGGCAGCGGTTCGTGGGATCGGGTCAAGAGCCGCACCAAGCAGGCGGTGCTGGCGATGGCCGGCGAGCTGCTCGACATCTATGCCGCGCGCGAGGTGATGGAGGGGCACGCCTTCCCGCATCCGGGCCCCGACTATCACGAGTTCGCCGAACATTTCGAATTTGAGGAGACCCCCGACCAGCTGGCCGCGATCGACGAGGTGGTGCGCGACCTGTCGCGTTCCAAGCCGATGGACCGGCTGATCTGCGGGGATGCGGGGTTCGGCAAGACTGAAGTCGCGGTGCGCGGCGCGTTCATGGCGGTGATGGACGGGCGGCAGGTGGCGATGCTGGTGCCGACCACGATCCTGGCCGAGCAGCATTGGAACACCTTCTGCAAGCGCTTCAAGGACTATCCGGTGCGAATCGAGATGGTGTCGCGCTTTCGGACGCCGCGCGAGAACAAGGCCACTATCGAGGAGCTGCGCAGCGGCGCGGTCGACATCGTGATCGGCACGCATCGGCTGCTGCAGAGCGACGTCGAGTTCAAGCGACTGGGGCTGCTGATTATCGACGAGGAGCATCGCTTCGGCGTGGCCGACAAGGAACGGATCAAGCGCATGCGCAAGCTGGTCGACGTGCTGACGCTCACGGCCACGCCGATTCCGCGCACGCTGCATATGGCGATGCTCGGGATCCGGGACCTGTCGGTGATCCAGACGCCGCCGCCGGACCGTCAATCGGTGCGGACCTTCGTCGCGCATTTCGATGACGCGCTGCTGCGTGAGGTGATTCTGCGTGAGCTGAATCGCGGCGGGCAGGTGTTCTTCGTCCACAATCGGGTCGAGAATATCGATTACCTGGCGCGCCACTTGCGCGCGATCGTTCCCGAGGCGCGGGTCGGGGTGGCGCATGGGCAGATGAAGGAGCGCGAGCTCGAGCGGGTGATGCGCGACTTTATCGAGAACCGGATCAACCTGCTGGTGTGCTCGGCGATTATCGAATCGGGCCTCGATATTCCCAACGCCAACACCATGATCATCAACCGCGCCGATCACTTCGGCCTCGCCCAGCTCTACCAGCTACGCGGGCGGGTGGGGCGCTCGCGGCAGAAGGCCTACGCCTACCTGCTGATTCCGGGCGAACATATCATCACGCGCGACGCCAAACGACGTATCGAGGCGCTGCGCGAACTGGTCGAGTCGGACGCCGGCAGCGGATTCAAGCTCTCGATTCGGGACCTCGAGCATCGCGGCGCCGGCAACCTGCTGGGCCGCCAGCAATCGGGCCAGATCGCCGCGGTCGGATTCGAGCTTTACGCCGAGATGATGGAGCAGGCGATTCACGAGTTGCGCGGCGAGCCGCAGCACGCCGATTTTGAGCCGGAGCTGCGGCTCGGCATCCCCGCCTATATCCCGCAGGACTACGTGCCTGACGAAAACGAGCGCCTGGTGCTGTACCGGCGGATGGCGCGCGCCGAATCGGATCGCGACCTCGACCAGCTGCGCGACGAGATGCGGGATCGGTTCGGGCCGCTGCCGACGCTGATCGACAACCTGATGGCGGCGATGAAGGTGCGCCGGCAGATGAAGGAACTGTTGATCACCAGCGCGCTGCTCAAGGGCGAGCAGCTAGAGGTCCGGTTCCATCCCGATGCCCCGGTCGACTCGGCCCGCCTGGCGGCGCTGGCGGCGGCGAATCGCGAGCGGATTCGGCTCACCCCGGCCCTCCAGGTGATGGTCAAGTTCAAGACCGGCGATTACGTGCAAATCTTTGCCCAACTCGACGACGTCTTGCAGGCGCTGGCGGCGTGTGAAAAGTTGGAAAACTGGTCGGGCCGAGGTAGCGAGCTTGCGAACTGAAGTGTTGCGATCATCCAACTGGCGCGGAGTCGTTATCGCGCCGGGCGCCGCGATGCTGTTGGCGGCCGCGCTGGCGGTACTCGCGCCCAGCCCGGCTGGCGCTCAGGTTATCAGCCGGGTCATCGCCAGCGTCGACGGCGACCCGATCACCACCCATGATATCCAGGCGTTCGCCGCGGCTAACAACATCACGCTACCGCCGCCGGGCGATCCGAATCAGCCCAAGGCAACGAAAGCCGTCCTCAAGGGCATCATCGAGAACAAGATGCTCGACCAGGAGAGCAAGAAGTACGCTGACAAGGTCGACGACGGTCAGGTCAATCAATACATCCAGTCGATGGAGCAGGAAAACCATGTCAACGAGCAGCAGTTCCGCGATCAGTTGACGCAGAACGGGCTGACCTACGAGGAGTTCCGGGGGCACGTACGCGATCAGCTCATGCGGATGGCGATGCTCCAGGACGAGGTCCGCAGCAAGGTCACGATTCCGCAATCGGAAGTCGAGGCCTACTACAAGGCGCATCCCGGGGAATTTCAGATCACCAAGGAGCGGCTCAAGCTGGCGCAGATCCTGATCGCGGTGCCGCCCAACGCCACGCCCAAGCAGATCGCGGAGGCCAAGGCCAAGGCCGAAATGGTTGACGCGAAGGCCATCAAGGGCGACGATTTCGCGGCGCTCGCGAGCCAGTACTCGGACGACGATTCCAAGAGCAAGGGCGGCGAGTTGGGGTACTTCGCACCTAACGAGATCCTGCCGCAGATCGACAAGGCGGTGGAAAATCTGAAACCCGGGCAGATCTCGCCGGTGGTGCATAGCGATTTCGGTTTCCATATCCTCAAACTCGAGGCACACGAGAAGCCGGGTCTGCAGCCGCTTGACCAGGCAACCGTCGACAAGATCCGGAACCAGCTTGCCACTGAGGCTGCCAAAAAGCGCTTCAAAAGCTGGGTCGAGAACGACCTGGTCAAGCAGCACGACGTCGAGCTCTCCAATTAGCCGATGGCGCTTCGGCTACAGAAGCCACCGATTGTAATCAGCCAGGGCGACCCCGCAGGAATCGGCGCGGAGGTCATTCTCAAGGCCGCGGCCGCTATGGCGCGGCGCCGGCGCATCCCACCGATGGCGGTGATCGGGGATGTGGCGGCGATGCGGGCCGCGGCGCGGCGGCTCGGCGAGGTCCCGGAACCACTCGACTGGCGTCCCGGCGAGGCGTTACCAACCTTGCGCAGGGGGCTGGCGGTGATGAGCGTCGGCAGGCTTTCGGCCGCCGCCTATCGACCCGGCAAGCCGAGCGCGGAGGGCGGGGAGGCGGCCTATCGCTATATCGTCGAGGCGACGCGGATGACGATGAGGGGCGAGGCGGCAGCCGTCGTAACCGCGCCGATCAGCAAGGAATGGTTGAATCGCGCCGGCCATCACTTCCCGGGCCATTCGGAACTGCTCGCGCGACTGGCCGGGACGCCGCTGTGGCGGATGATGTTCGTCGGCACCAAGCTCCGTCTGGCGCTGGTGACGGTGCATATCGGAATCGCCAAGGTGCCCCGCGCGCTCAGCGCGGAGAAGGTTTATCGGACCATAGCGCTGTTGGCCAGACATCTGGTCGAGCGGCTCAACGTGAGCGGGCCGCGAATAGGGGTGCTGGGGCTGAATCCGCACGCCGGTGAGAATGGGCTGTTCGGCGACGAAGAGCAGCGCATCATCGTGCCCGCGATCCGCCGCGCGCGACGCTCGCGGATCGATGCTTTCGGGCCGCTGGCGCCGGACACCGCGTTTGCACGGACCGATGGGGAATTCCGCTTTGATGCGGCGGTCGCGATGTATCACGACCAGGGACTGATCGCGCTCAAGACCCTGGACTTCGACCACGCCGTGAACGTTACCCTGGGCTTGCCGTTCGTGCGCACCTCGCCCGACCATGGCACCGCGTTCGATATCGCGGGCCGCAACCGGGCGAGCGCCGGCAGTATGATCGCGGCGATCGATTATGCATGGCGGGCCAGTGCGGTATAATCGCCGGGCCGCGGCGAAGAGAGCCTCCATGGCGGACCGAATCATCATCAAGGGTGCGCGCGAGCATAATCTCAAGAACCTCGATCTTGAGATTCCGCGCGACCGGCTGGTGGTAATTACCGGGCTTTCGGGCTCGGGCAAGTCATCGCTCGCCTTCGACACGATTTACGCCGAGGGGCAGCGGCGCTACGTCGAATCTCTGTCGGCCTATGCGCGCCAGTTCCTGGAGCAGATGGAGAAGCCGGACCTCGATTCGATCGAGGGGCTGTCGCCGGCGATCTCGATCGAGCAGAAGACCACCTCGCGCAACCCGCGCTCGACGGTCGGCACCATCACCGAGATTTACGACTACCTGCGCCTGCTGTTCGCGCGCGTGGGACACGCGTTTTGTTATAACTGCGGGCGCGAGATAACCCAGCAGAGCGTCCAGCAGATCGTCGACCGGATCACGAAATGGCCGGAAGGCACGCGGATCCATATCCTGGCGCCGATCGTGCGCGACCGCAAAGGCGAATATCGCAAGGAACTGAGCGATCTGCGGCGCGCCGGCTTTGTGCGCGTCAAGATCGATGGCCAGCCCTACGAGCTTGGCACCGAGCCCGCGCTCAACAAGAACCAGCGCCACACTATCGAGGTAATCGTCGATCGGCTGGCGATTCGCCCCGGCATCGAGAATCGGCTGGCCGACTCGCTGGAAGTCGCATTTCGTCACGGCCAGGACCTGCTCAAGATCGAGCGCCTCGACAGCAAGGGCGACACCGGGATTTACTTCAGCCAGCGCTTTGCCTGCGTGCAGTGCGGGATTTCGTACCCGGAAATCACGCCGCGCATGTTCTCGTTCAACAGCCCGCACGGGGCCTGCACGGAATGCTCGGGAATCGGATCGATCATGTACTTCGATCCCGAGCTGGTGGTGCAGAACGAGGACCTGAGTATCGCCGACGGCGCGATCGCGCCGTGGGCCACGATGACCTACATGCAGCCGGTGCTCGAGGCCCTGGCGTCCCATTACAGCATCGGCCTCGACCAGCCGTGGAAATCGATTCCCGCCAAGGTTCGCAAAGCGATTCTCAATGGTTCGGGCGAGGATGAGATCGAGTTCACCTTACAGCGCGGACGGCATCGGCGCGATTACGCGCGGCCCTTTGAGGGCGTGCTGCAATGGCTCGACCGGCGCTACAAGGAGACCGAATCCGAGAGCATCCGCGAAGTGCTGGAGTCGTACATGAGCATGCGGCCGTGCCCGGTATGCAAGGGCGCGCGGCTGAAGAAGGAAAGCCTGTTCGTGCGTTTCAACGGCCAGCCGGTCAACGAAGTGACGGCGATGTCGATCAAGCAGGCGGCCGCGTTCTTCGCCGAGCCCAAGCTGACGGCGCAGGAGCACGAGATCGCGCGGCTCATCCTGAAGGAGATTCGCGAGCGGCTGAATTTTCTGGTTAACGTCGGGCTTGACTACCTGACGCTCGATCGCACCTCGGGCAGCCTTTCGGGCGGCGAGGGACAGCGGATTCGACTGGCGACCCAAATTGGATCGAGCCTGGTGGGGGTGCTCTACATCCTAGACGAGCCCTCGATCGGGCTGCATCAGCGCGACAATCAGCGCCTGCTGGCGACCCTCAAAAGGCTGCGCGACCTGGGCAACACGGTGCTGGTGGTCGAGCATGATCGCGAGACGATGCTCGAGGCCGACCACATTATCGACATGGGTCCGGGCGCGGGCGCGCTCGGCGGCTACGTGGTGGCGCAGGGCTCGCCGCGCGAGATCATGCGCCATCCGGACTCGCTGACGGGCAAATACCTGTCGGATCAGATCGAGATTCCGGTGCCGACCCGGCGCCGGCGTCCGAGCGGACGCTGGCTCACTGTCCGGGGCGCGCGCGAGAACAATTTGCGCGACGTGACGGTGGCGTTCCCGCTGGGCTCGCTGACCTGCGTCACGGGCGTTTCCGGATCGGGCAAATCGACGCTGATTCTCGATACGCTCCATCGCGCGCTGGCGCAGAAGCTCAACAACAGCCGCGAGCGCGCCGGGCTTTATCGCGCGATCGAAGGGGTTGAGAATCTCGACAAGGTTGTCCACGTCGACCAGAGTCCGATCGGCCGCACGCCGCGCTCGAATCCCGCGACCTACACGGGACTGTTTACGCACATCCGCGAACTCTTTGCGCAGTTGCCGGATGCGCGCATGCGCGGCTACGGTCCCGGGCGCTTTTCGTTCAACGTCAAGGGCGGGCGCTGCGAAGCGTGTCAGGGCGACGGCATCATCCGCATCGAGATGCATTTCCTGCCCGATGTTTACGTGACCTGCGAGGTGTGCGCCGGCAAGCGTTACAATCGCGACACGCTTGAAATCCAGTACAAGGGCAAGAACATCGCCGAGCTGCTGAACATGACGGTGCTCGACGCGATCGAGTTCATGGGCTCGGTGCCGCCCATCCGTCAGAAGCTCGAAACGTTGCGCGACGTCGGCCTCGACTACATCCATCTCGGCCAGTCGGCGACCACCTTGTCCGGCGGCGAAGCGCAGCGTATCAAGCTCGCCAAGGAGCTGGCGCGACGGGCCACCGGCCGCACGCTCTACATCCTTGACGAACCGACCACCGGGCTGCACTTCGATGACATCAAGAAGCTGCTGACAGTCCTGGGGCGGCTGGCGGACTCGGGCAACACCGTGATCGTGATCGAGCACAACCTCGAAGTGATCAAGACCGCCGACTACATCATCGATCTTGGCCCCGAAGGTGGCGACCGCGGCGGCAGTGTGATTGCGAAGGGCACGCCGGAGGAAGTCGCGGCGGCGGCCGACTCCTACACCGGCCAGTTCCTGCGTCAGGTGCTCGGCCATCGCGCGGCAGCCTGATCGGCGCGCCGCTTCGCCTTAAAGTCACACTTTAAGTTTCAGCGTGGTCTGGCCGCCGTCGTAAAGCAGACGGCCCTCGACGACGCTGGCGAACTCGGCGAGCCGATGCGGCGCGAGCTTGCCGTCGGACAGGATGTGCTCGACCGCCGATCCACGCACCACCAGGTTGTCCGCGATAATCCGCCGATGGCATCGCCACCAGAGCCCCTCGGAGCACATGATCACGCTGCGGACGCGCGTCGCGATTGCGCCGAGGTCGTGTAATCCGGCAGCGAACTCATCGCTCTCCATGTGATCGGCATACGAGCGGAAGGCGGGAACCGTCCACGCGCTGTGGGGCGAGTCGGGGCGGACGCCGTGGCGCCGGCCACCCAGCGCTTTCATCCAGCGGTATTCGATTCCAGCGCGCTCGAGCGAAGCGGCGAGGTCAGCCTGGTTGAACTGTGGCCAGCGGCGCGAACTGGGGAAGGAGCGCACGTCGGCAAGCACGGCGATGCGATGCATGCGGAGCAACTCAAGGAACGTTTCGATCGGATGGGTCGAGTGTCCGATCGTAAACAGGTGATCGCTGGTGGATTGGTCCGAAGAAACCATGCGTCGGCCGGGCGCGGCCGGCAAGCCGCCGCGCAATCAGACCACGAAGCTAGCTTAGCACCGCGAGCCACAGGCCGCTGCCGATCAACGCCACGGCTGCGACGTTGGCGACCAGCCGATCCCACGGCAGCACCTTTTCCAGCAGCACGAAAATCGCGATCAGCGCGACCCACAGCAGGTTCATCACCCCGGCGGCAAACAGCAGCGCCATCAGCATCCAGCAGCAGCCGACGCAGAACGTGCCGTGCTTCAGACCCATAGTCAACGCGCCCCGCGGCCCTTCGCGCCATTCGGTCATGAAGAAGCCCAGCGGCGAGCGGCAGTGACGCAGGCAGACCTGCTTCAGCGGAGTTACCTGGTAAAGCCCGGCGACTATCAGGATTACGCCGCCCACCACCGGCGTGACCGCAAGGTTCCCGGAAATCAGGGCAGCGCTGTGCAAAACCAGCTGAATCGCCGTCGCCGCGGCGCTGAAGATCGTCCAGGCGACGATATAGCCCGCCACGAACATCGCGATCTTGAAACCGGCGTGCGCGCCGCGCGCGCGCACTGCGCGCGCATACATCGTCACCATCGGGCTCGCACTCGGCACCATCATGGCGACCATCATCACCGTCCACATCACAAACGCGGTGACGGCGTCGCCTAGCATCCAGCGATGCGGCTCGCTAAGCGCCATCTTCATCCCCGGCATCCCGGCCATGTCCACACCCGCGGCCATCGGCATCCGGAGCAAATAGATCCAGGCGAGAATCGTGATCAGCGCGAGCCCGCCCCAGACCGCGAGACGGTCGATGAGCGGGAGGGTCGCGATACTGAGGCGCTGTTGCGGATTGACGGCGGCCATACGATCAGCCGGAAACTCGACCGTGCGACGCCAGGGTTATTCGGCCGACCACTTGATCGGAGAGAAATGCCCGTTGCGCCCCGAATTGCGAAAGTCCAGCGAGCCGTCCTGGTAGTGGCTCTCTTTGCCCTGCGCGACGGCGAGATGCGACGAGAACGGATGAAATACGTTCTCGAGCCAGACCACCTTTTGATCGGCGCCGGCAAGCCCCTCGATGGTGATGTCGGCGATCCCCGGCATCGAGAGCTTGCGTTGGTTGCCGTCGATCGTGAAATCGATGGTCGCGGCCTTGGTAGGCAGTTGCTTCGAGATCAGCGGTCCGAACAGCGAAGGCGGACCGCCCGCCCCGCCGGTGAAGATTTTCTGCAGCGCATCACGCTGCGCCGCGGAGCCGCGACTGTCGACATACACCGCCAGCACGCCGTTGCCCTTGCCCATCGGACCCGGGGTCGAGAGCGCCTGAACCGAGTTCAGGCCGGACAGGTCGAGCTCGCCGTAGCGACCCCGGTTGATATGCACCGCCAGCACCACGTCGCAATGACCGTCGGTGGGAGTGGCGGCGAGGTGGGAGAGCAGGCAGGGGCAGAGCACGATGCAGTTGCACGATTCGAAATATTCGCCTTCAATTTGCCATTTTTCTCCGCTCATCGGCTCCTCCCTCGAAGTTCAGTTGCCGGCCTATAGATCGGCAAGACTCTACAACCAAAGCCGGCGCGCCGCCAAACAGCGCCGGGCCGATCATTTATTTCTGTGTGGCCTCTTCCTGAAGATTGCGGGCATTGATCGCGGCCTTGCCCTGGTTAGCGACCGCCACCACGATCATCGCATCCGGATGCAGATACTTGCGCGCCGTCTCCTCGACCTGCTCGCGCGTCACGCCGTTGACGTATCCCGGATATTTATCCATGTAGTCGAGGCCCAGCCCGTAGAGCTGGACATCCAGCATGTACTCGGCGATCGCGGACTGGCGGTCGAACTTCAAGGGAAAGCTGCCGACCAGGAATTTCTTGGCCGAAGCGAGTTCGGCGTCGGTGACCGGCTGGTCGCGGATCCGGGCGAGTTGCTGCAAGACCAGCTTCATGGCCTCGTTGGCGCTGCGGTTCTTGGTCTGCAGCTGGATGCGGATGGCGCCGGGGAACTTGCCCGCATCGTTCTCGCTGGCGATCGAGTAGGCGAGGCCGGCACTCGATCGGACCACCTGCATCAATCGCGAGGCGAAGCCGCCGCCACCAAGAACATAGTTCATCACTTGAAAGCGGTAGTAGTCGGGATTCGAGCGCTCCATCCCGGGGAAGCCCAGGATCAGGGTCGCCTGCGCCACGTTGCGGTCGATGATCGTGAGATGGACGCCGGACGAGACCTTGGGCGGTTGCGGCACCGGCTGCGGCGCGACCTTTCCGGCCGGACCTGCCAGTTGCTTCTCCAGCTCCGCCTTGATGCGGTTCGCGTCGACGTCGCCGACCACGGCGATTACCGCGCTGCCGACCTTATAATGCTGATGGTAGAACTCACGCACCTCATCGGGCGTGAGCTTTGCAACCGTCTCGGTGCTGCCGTCCGGGCTATGACCGTACGGTTGGTCGTCGAACATCTGCTTGCGAAAGGCGACGCCCGCCACGTAGCCGGGCTGCTGCTCGGCCGCCTTGATGGCGGCGACCACCTCGGCGCGCTTGTGCAGGATATCGTCGTCACGCAGCGCCGGATGGCGGATCACGTCGGCCAGCAACGCCAGCGTCTCGCCCTGATATTTCGCGAGCGAGGTAAACGACGCTTCGGCAAAATCCTCGCCCGCGTCGACCGACACCGAGCTGCCCATGAAGTCGACCTTCTGGTTGAACTGCTCGGCGTTGAGTTGGCCCGCGCCCAGGGTCAGGCATCGCGCGGTCAGGCTGGCAAGTCCGGCTTCACCGTTGGGGTCGCGGCGCGCGCCGGCGTCGAACGCGATTTTCACCGTCACCATCGGCAGCTGATGCTGCTCGGAGACCAGCAGGAGCGCGCCGTTGTCGAGCGTCATGCGCTTGATCTCGATAGCGCGCGAGGGCGCCGCCCACAGCGTGATGAACAGGGCGGTCGCAAGCAGGCTGAGGGCTGTACGACGGCGGAGGCTCATCGCGCCACCTCGTCGGCCTGCGCGACGTTGCGCACCGCGCCGCCGGGATGGCCGCCGCCGCCGGCGCCGTGTGGCAGCATGCCGGTCGGCACCAGGATTCCGAGGGTGCGGTTGTTCTCGACCAGGTACTGGCGCGCGACGCGCTGAACGTCAGCGGCGGTGACCTTTTCGATGTTCGGCAGATACTGATCGACCATCCGGTAGCTGCCGAGCATCTGATAGAGGCCGAGCATCATCGCCTCGCGAAAGATCGAATCCTGGCTGAAGACGAACTCGGCCTGCTCGAGGTTCTTGGCCTTTTGCAGTTCGTGCTGGCCGACCGGCTTGTCACGCAGCGCCGCGAGCTGGCGGTCGATTTCCGCGATCGCATCGTCGGTCTTCACGCCCGGCCGCAGCTCGGCTGAGACCCAGAACAGTCCGGGATCGAACGAGGTCATGTCGTAGCTGGCGTCGGCGCCCACCGCCATGTGCTTGTCGATCACCAGCGACTTGTAGAGCCGCGAGCTTTTCCCGTCGCTCAGGATTTCGGAGGCGATCTCGAGCGCGAAGGCGTCGCGGGTATTCTTGAAGTTCGGCACGTGGAAGGCTTCGGCGAAGGCCGGCACGTCGGCCGCATGACGCAGCACCGTGCGCCGCGGGCCGTCCTGCGGAGGCTCCACCTCGGTGACCGGCGGCGGCTTGGGGCCGTTCTTGACGGCGCCGAAATCCTCGTCGATCTGCTTCAAGACCTTGTCGGCATCAAAGTCGCCGACCGCCACGATCACCGCGTTCTGCGGCTTGTAGTAGATGTTGTGATAGGCGAGCACATCGGCGAGCGTAAGACCCCGGATGTCGTGCATCCAGCCGATCACCGGCCAATGGTACGGATGTGCCATGAAGGCCGCGGCCTGCGTGAGCTCGGCCAGCGCATCCTCGGGATTGTCCTCGGTGCGCATCCGCCGCTCCTCCATCACCACCGCCTTTTCCGAATCGAAACCCTTGGGAGCGAAGTTGGCCATCCGGTCGGCTTCCAGCGAGATCGGCACGTCGAGATGATTGTGGTTGATGACCTCGAAATAGTCGGTGAAGTCGGCGGTAGTGAAAGCGTTATCCATCCCGCCGTTTTCCTGGATGATGTTGGAAAACTCCTCGGGCTTGAGCTTCTTGGTGCCGCGAAACATCATGTGCTCAACCAGGTGCGAGATACCGGTCCTGCCGAATTGCTCGTTGCGTGAGCCGACCTTGTAGAAGATGTTGAAGGTCGCTACCGGCGCCTTGTGATTTTCCAGCACCAGCACGGTCAGCCCGTTGGCGAGCTTCTGCATCTTGACGGCGTCGCTCAGGCCGGCGCGCGAGACCCCGCTCCACAGCATAACCAGCAGGGCGGCAAGGATGATGGCAGTGACGGAACGCGGACGAATACTCAAGATAGAAGTGAATCGCATAGGCCAATCCAGTTAGGCAATCGCCTTCGGCCGTGTCAAGCTGAGGGTTGGAATCGGACGAAATTGCGCAAGCGGTCCAGGTCTGCGAAAATCAATACCAGTAACCATGGAAGCCGAAAGCACCGCTCAGAGCCTGCATCCGATCCGCGGCGTCCTGACCAAGTTCATGCGGATGCTGTTTCCGGTCGAGTTTCGGATCGATTCGCTGGTCGGATGCGACGCGATGCTGCCGTTCCATTATCCGTTGCTGGCCGGCGAGATGATCTACCTGCCCGAGAAAGTTGAATCGCTGGCCAGCGCCGAGAGTTCGCTGGGTTACTACCTCGTCACCGCCGCCCATCTCGCCGCGCGCCACGAATTTGGCACCTTCGAGCTCAAACTCGCCGACCTGCCGGGCTTCGAGGACCGCGGTGAGACGGGCGTCGAGGCGATCGATTCGTTCGTCGCGACCTTCGACGATCCCGGCCTGGCAAGCGCCCTGTTGCGGCTGTGCGAGACCGCCCGCGTCGACGCCGCGCTGCGCCGCCGCTATCGCGGCCTGGCGCCCCGCGTCGATCGCGTCAACCGCGCGCTTAGCACCGCGCTCAAACCCGGTTCGCTCAGCACCATGCTGATCCATTGCGCGCTCGATTTGCCGTACCCGGACGAGGGCCTCGAAAAATTCGTCGAGGGCGCCGCCAGCCTGATTGCGCCGCTGCGGCAGCCGGGCGCCGGCGTCGAGGCGAGCGCCGTGCAGACCGGGGCGCTCTATCGATGGCTGAAGAACCTGATCGCGGCCGCGCGCCAGGCCGAGGCCGACGAACTCGCGCGCGATGCGATGCGCCTGGGCAACGATCTCGCCAGCGCCGGCGGCCTCTCCGATGAACAGATGCCCGGGGGCGAGAGCAGCGAAGAGGGCGAGGGCGGCGGCGAAGGCGAAAGCATGCAAGTCGACGTCTCCGGGCGCGAAGCCAAAGGCGGCAAGGGCCGCATGCTTACCGCCGACGAGATTCGCGAGTTGCTCAAACAGGGCGCCGAGCTCAAGCCCGCGGAATCGGGCGGCGAGAACGAAGGCGGCGGACTCTACCATACGGAACTCACGCCCAAGCAGGCCGAGGAGCTGGAGCAGTTGCGCGAGCAACTCGGCGAGGTCGGCGCGGGCCACGCCGGGCGCTTCATGGTCGGGCGCAATCGCGATTCCTACTTTGCCTACGATGAATGGGACTACGTGCTCGGCGATTACCGGCACAACTGGTGTCGGCTGCGCGAAGTCGAGCTGACCGGCGACGGCGGCGATTTCTTCGCCCATACGCTGACTCGCTATGCCGAACTGTTGCCGCAGGTGCGGCGTCATTTTCAGCGTATCCGTCCGGCCTCGTATCGGATGGTGCGCGGGCTGGAGGACGGCGAGGAAATCGACTTCGATCGCACGATCGAATCGCGCGTCGCCTACCGGATGGGCCAAGTGCCCGACGACCGCGTCTACAAGGCCCGCAAGAAAGAGGCGCGCGACGTGGCGACGCTGTTCCTGCTCGACATGTCGGCCTCGACCGACGAACCGATCGCCCGCGAAGCGCACACCGTCGCGCATACCAGCGACGACTGGACGCGCAACTGGTCGCGCGGCCAATCCTCGCGTCCGCGCCGGATTATCGACGTCAACAAGGAAGCGCTGGTGATCATGGCCCAGGCGCTCGAAGAGATCGGCGACTCCTACGCCATCATGGGCTTCTCGGGCCACGGCCGCGACAACGTCGAGTTCTACCGCATCAAGGAATTCAACAGCGAGCTGTCGGAGGAAGTGAAGTCACGCATCGGTGCGATCGAGCCCAAGCGATCGACCCGGATGGGCACCGCGATCCGGCACGTCCGCGAAAAGTTCAAGGACGTCAACTCGCGCGCCAAGCATATGATCCTGCTGAGCGACGGCTTCCCGCAGGATTTCGACTACGGCCACGATCGCCGCTCCAACGCCTATGGCGTGCAGGACACGATGGTCGCGCTGAAGGAACTCGAGATGATCGGCGTGCTGCCGTTCTGCATCACGGTCGACCGCACCGGCCACGACTACCTGCGCCAGATGTGCTCGGCCAACCGCTACCTGGTGATCGACGATATTACTTCGCTGCCACGCCAGTTGCCGAAAATCTACGAGCAAGTAGTGCGCTGGTAGCGTCGCCTCAGGCCGGCACGCGCAGATCGCGGCCGGTCATCTCTGCGGGCGGCTTGATCTCCAGAATCCCCAGCAGCGTCGGGGCGATGTCGGCCAGCGTGCCGCCGTCGCGCAGCCGTCCCTTGAAGGCCGGATCGAAAAGAATCAGCGGCACCGGATTGGTGGTATGTGCGGTGTGAGGCTGGCCGGTGGCCGGGTCGGCCATGAACTCGGCGTTGCCGTGATCCGCCGTGATCAGCGCGACGCCATGGGCGCGCTGCAGCGCGTCGATGATCTTCCCGAGCGCGTGGTCGGCGGCCTCGACCGCATGCACCGTCGGTTCCATCTTGCCGGTATGACCCACCATGTCGGGGTTGGCGAAGTTCACCACGATCGCCCCGAAGCGGCCACCTGCGACCTCCTTCGCGACCCGCTCGGCAATCGGCTCGGCTTGCATCTCAGGGGCGAGGTCGTAGGTCGCGACCTTGGACGATGCAATCAGGGCGCGCTCCTCGAGCGGGTAGGGCTGCTCGACCCCGCCGTCCAGGAAGTAGGTCACGTGCGCGTACTTCTCGGTCTCCGCGATCCGCAGATTGCGCACCCCGGCGTCGGCCAGCGCCTGGGCGAGCGGATTCTTGACGTCATCGGGGCCGAAAGCGAGCGGTAGCCCGAAGCCGCGGTCATACTCGGTCATGCATACGTAGCCGATCTTCGGAAAGCGCGGGCGATTGAAACCGTTGAAATTCTCGCGCGCCAGTGCCGCGGTCATCTCGCGGGCGCGGTCGGCGCGAAAATTGTAGCAGATGATCTGATCGCCGTCGGCGATCGGATGCGCCGCGCCGATCACGCACGGTTCGACGAACTCGTCATCCTGGCCCTTAACGTAGGCGGCTTCGATGGCCGCCCGCGCCGACGGCGCCGCGATTCCCTCGCCCAGCGCGATCGCGCGCCAGGCTCGCTCGATGCGTTCCCAGCGCTTATCCCGATCCATCGCGTAGTAGCGTCCGCTGACGGTCACGATCCGGCCGCGACCGATCGCGCTCAGCTTCGCTTCGAGTTGCTCGACAAACGGCAGCGCGGAACGCGGCGGCTTGTCGCGCCCGTCGAGTACCGCATGCACCGCCACCGAGGCCAGATTTTCCTTCGCCGCCAGGTCGAGGAGTGCGAACAGATGGTCGATATGGCTGTGCACGCTGCCGTCCGATAGCAAACCCCAGATGTGCAGTGTGTGGCGTTCGTCGCGCGCCCGGCGGATCGCACCGAGCAGCGTCGGATTGCTGAAGAACTCGCCGGTCTCGATCGCCTTGCTGATACGCATCACGTCCTGGTAGATGACCCGGCCCGCGCCGATCGTGAGATGGCCGACCTCGGAGTTGCCCATTACACCCGGCATCAGGCCCACCGCCGCGCCCGAGGCGTCGATCTCGGTATGGGCCTGGGTGGCCCACAGGCGCGTCATGATGGGGGTGCGCGCGTGCGCGATGGCGTTGGCCTCGCGCGCCTCCCGCAATCCCCACCCGTCGAAAATTACCAGGACGGCGACCGGCGGCCGGCTCATGGCGTCTGCGCCACGGCGCGGCGCTTGAACACGCTCGCACCCGGATAGGTCGCGCGGTTGTCGAGTTCCTCTTCGATTCTAATCAGCCGGTTGTACTTGGCGGTGCGCTCGCCGCGGCTGACCGAGCCGGTCTTGATCTGGCCGGCGCCGGTGGCGACCGCGAGGTCGGCGATGGTGGTGTCCTCGGTTTCGCCCGAGCGATGGGAGACGACGGCGGTGTAGCCGGCGCGGCGCGCCATATCCATCACGCGGAGCGTTTCGGTCAGCGTACCGATCTGATTAAGCTTGATCAGAATCGAGTTCGCGACCTGCTCGCTGATGCCGCGCTCGAACCGCTTCGGATTGGTGACGAAGATGTCGTCGCCGACCAGTTGGACCTTGGCGCCCAGCTCGCGCGTCAGCAGCCGCCAGCCGTCCCAGTCGTCTTCGGCCAGCCCGTCCTCGATCGAGACGATCGGGTAGCGCGCGATCCAGTCAGCGTAAAAGCGCACCATCTCTTCGGCGCTGCGGGCCTTGCGGTCGGAGCGGGAGAAGACGTAGCGGCCGTTTTCGAAAAATTCGCTGGACGCCGGGTCGAGCGCGATCGCGACGTCAGCGCCGGGCCGGTAGCCGGCCTGCGTAATCGCCTCCAGAATCGCCTCGAGCGGCTCTTCGTTGCTCTTGAGATTAGGTGCGAAGCCGCCTTCGTCGCCGACGTTGGTCGAATAGCCCCGTTTTTTGAGCACCGCGGCGAGCTTGTGAAACACCTCGGCGCCCATCCGCAGCGCGTCACTGAACGTGCTGGCGCCCTGCGGGACGATCATGAACTCCTGCATGTCGACGCTCGAATCGGCGTGCTGTCCGCCGTTGAGCACGTTCATCATCGGCACCGGCAGGCAGCCGCCCTCGCGATACAGATAAAGATAGAGCGGCTGCTTGCGGCAGGCGGCCGCGGCATGCGCAGCGGCCAGCGAAACGCCCAGGATCGCGTTGGCGCCGAGCTTCGACAGATTTTCCGTGCCGTCGAGCTCGAGCATCCGGCGATCGATCGCCGCCTGGTCGGTGGCGTCAGCCCCCATCAAATGATGGGCGATCATCTGGTTGACGTTGGCGACCGCCCTGAGCACGCCCTTGCCGCCGTAGCGCTTGGGATTACCGTCGCGAAGTTCCAACGCCTCGTGCGCGCCGGTCGAGGCACCCGACGGCACCGCGGCCCGCCCGAACGAGCCGTCGTGCAGCCGCATGTCGACTTCGATAGTGGGATTGCCGCGCGAGTCGAGAATCTCGCGGGCGTGAATTTGAGTTATCTCGCTTGACGCCATCTTGTGCTTCCCGTAAACGACCGGCAGTTGGATAGATTCTAGGAGAGATAATCGTGCAAAGCCACGCCCGGCGCGAAACCGATGCGATTGCGATGCCGCTTAACGCTTCGAGGGTGGTGCGATGAAGCAGCGTTACGTCGCAGCGCTGGCATTGTTCCTGGTCGGTCTGTCCGTCGGCGCGGTGCTGATCTGGTTTATCCTGCCCGCGACCGTAACTTTACAGCCGGCCGGACCGCTCCCCGGCCCCGCGAGCTCGGCTACTCCGTCGGCCAGTAATATCGCCGCCGAACTCGGCCGATGCCAGCCGCTGCTCGATAACTGCAGCGCCTATCGCGATTGCGTCGCACGCGAGGCAGGCGCGGCTATCGCCAACGGCCTGCCGGACTGCTCCGCACCCGCTGCCTCGAGCGCCTCGACTGGCGGCGACATTATTCTCTGCTTCTCCCCGCCGGTGCCGCCGCAGGGATGCGATCCGATGGCCGCGGCGATCCATGCCATCGATACCGCGCGGCGAACCATCTGGCTCCAGACCTATGTGCTTACCAGCCAGACGACGGTCGATGCACTGCTCAAGGCCTACGGGCGCCACGTTGCAATCAGCCTGATAGTCGACAAGGCGATGCTGCAACAGCAACCGCAACTGGTGCTGAGCCTGGCGCAGGCCGGTCTCGCGATCCGGGTTGACGACAGCGTGCGCGGCATGGCCCGCAGCAGTGTGATGATCGTCGATGGAACGACCGCGATGTCAGGTTCGTTCGATTTTACGAACGAGGCCGAACGCTGGAACGCGGACGATCTACTGATCACCAACCGCAGTGCCCTGGTCGCTCGCTATCGGGAGAACTGGAATTTTCACCTGGTGCATTCCGAGCCGGTCAAGCTTCCGGCCACGCCCAGCGCCAGTGCCAGCCCAAGCGCATCGCCGAGCCCGACGCCGGCGCCACGCCGGTCCGGAAAAGGGTCCAAGTCGCCGATTCCTCCGCCGGTGACGACCAAGCCCACCCCCGGGCGCTGATCGGCGCGTCGATGGGCCGCAGTATCTACGAGTTCCCCGAGATCTTCCGGCGCGTCCACATGGAGGAGCCGGCTGAGATTGTGCGTGAGGTCGAGTTCCTGAAGCGGCTCTGGCGCCGTCACCTGAAACGGCCGGTGCGGCGCGTGCTCGATGTCGCCTGCGGCGATTCGCCGCACGGCCGCATCCTGCTGCGCGACGGAATCCAGGTGGCCGGCGTCGATCGCTCGCCGACCATGATCGCGAAAGGGCGGGCCGACTCGCTGCGGGCGATACCCATCTATCGTCGCCCCATCGAACGCTTCCGTATCCCCGAGCGTCCCTTCGACGCGGCGTTTTTCATGTCCGAAACTTTTCCGATCATGGTCACCAATGCCGATCTGATGACCCATCTGCGATCGGTCGCGCGGCTGCTCAAACGCGGCGCACTCTACTGCGTCGATATCGATCGGCACGACGGTATCGAGCTGGTGCGCGGCCGCCAGCTATGGCGGGAGCGTTCGGTGCGGGTCGGCGCGATCGCGGTTGACGTGCGCGAGTATCATCGGCCGATAGCCTGGGATTCCGCGCTGCATTCCATCTATGAGCTCGAATGCCGCATCCATTTTCCCAAGCGTACCGTGATCACCCGCGACATCATCCCGGTGCGCTACACGGTCCCCGCGACGCTGGAGCTGACGGCGCGGGCCGCGGGCTGTTTCGAGCCGGTGGCAAACTATGCGGACCTGTCGTTCACCAAGCCGATTGGAAGATGCTACGGGCGATGGTGGGGGGTGCTGCGCCGGATCTGAGAGGGCGGGTCAGAGCGCGCTCAGATGATCGACCAGGTCGAGCCAGGTCGGATACCAATTTGAATCGCAGCGCAGGATCTGGATCGAGCCGAGTTCGACGATCGGCTCGGCGCCGGTCAAGCGATTTACGATCGTGCGGATAACGCCGCGATGTGCGACCAGCAGCGCGTACGCGCCGGTTTCGGCGGACCGATCCCATAGCGCCAGCATCCGCTCGAGGCCGCGCTCCACGCGGGCAGTGAAGTCGCGCCGGGTTTCGCCGGACGGGAAGGTGAAATCCGGCGCCAGGCGATCGCTGGTCCAGCGCCGATAGTCGTCCGGATAGCGGTCGCAAATCTCTTCGGCGGTCAGTCCCTCGAACAGGCCGAAATGAATTTCGCGGAATTCCTCGATGGTCGTTAGCGGGCCGGCCTCGTCGATCAGGAGCCGGGCGCTGTCGCGCGCACGACTGAGCGGACTTGCGAAAACCGGCCCGGGCAACCCGGCCCAGCGGCTCCGCAACGCACTCCGCGTCGCACGCATCTGGGCGCGTCCGAGCGCCGACAGATCGATGTCAGTATCGCCATAGTAACGAACACGGGAATTGCCCTCGGTCTCGCCGTGCCGCACCAGTACCAGCGTTTTCACCTCAGTCGTAGACCGGGTTGATGACCAGGCCGGTTGCCAGCTTGGGGAAGAAGTAGGTCGACTTCTCGGGCATCGTCGCGCCCGCGTCGCTGACCCGCTCGACGTCGACGATCGACGGCGGATTCATCAGGAACGCGCCATCCGCTGCGCCGCCTTCGACCGCATTGAGTGCGCCATCGAAGTCGATGGTGTACTCGATATTGCCGCCGGCGCGAACCTGCTCGGGTCCGATGCCGAAAATTCGTTCGAGGATGGCGCCGTGCAGGATCGACACGTCGAGTTCGCGAACGGCCGGCGGTGCGCCGGGCGCGATCGATTCCATCGCCGCCCGGTCTTTCAAGCGCAACAATTGCAGGCCAGGATGATTTCTCAAGGCGACGCCGATCGCGCCCTGGCCGGCGGCCTTCAACCGCTCGCGAAATCGGTCGCGATCGACGGTCTCCTCGATCTCGAACAGTTCTCGCGCGCGAGCGGCAAACGACGCCAGCGCCTCGGCGTCGAGTCCTCTTACCACGCGATGCGTCGCCAGGATCACGAGCCCCGGATCGTCCCACGCCACCAGGGTCATCAATACGTAGTCGTATGGCTGCGGCTCGGCAGGGTCGCCGTCGGCCGCGCGCCTGAGACGGCGATACTCGAGCGCGGTCTCGTAGCGATGATGCCCGTCGGCGATCAGGATCCGTGGCGTCTCCAGCGCCTCCTGGATCGACGCGATCTCGCCGACGTCAGCGATCGCGTGGAGTTCATTTTCAATCTGCAGATCGTCGGTCGCCGCCAGCAGCGGTTCGCGCGCCGCCACCCGGGCGCGCAGCGCGTCGAGCTGTGGATGCTGTCCCGCGTAGAGCCCGAAGATCGAGCTGATATTCGTTTCAGTCGCGGTCAGCAGCCGCAGCCGATCTTCCTTGGCCGCGGGAAAGGTTCGTTCATGGGGCAGGATACGGCCGGGACCGAAGTTTTCGAGCCTGAGCCGCACGATGAAGCCGCTGCGCGTAAGCGTCCGCCCTGCGATCGCGAAGCGCTGGCGATACAGGTAAATCGCCGGGTGCGCCGGTCGGGTCAGAACTCCGCGGTCGATCCATTCACGCAGCGTTTGCGCCGCGGCCTGGTAGCGATCCGCGCCGCGCGCCAGCTCCACCCGCACGACGTTGTAGGGACTGCGCTGATACAGCCGCTCCTGCATCGCGCCATCGATCAGGTCGTAGGGCGGGGCGATAACCTCGTGCAGCGGGCCTGAGCGGCTGGGGTTGTAGAGCAGGCCGCGAAAAGGTTCGATACGCCGGGCGCGCGGGTCCATCTTAAAGCGTCACTTTAGGATTTCGAAAAGTTGCGTTTCGTCGATCGCACCGGCGCGCAGCAGACGCATCCGCGATCCTTCGCAGGCCACGATCGTGCTCGGCGCGGCGGCATTCATCGTACCGCCGTCGAGGTAGACTGCAACCCGATCTGCGAACACCGCGCGCGCCTCGACGATCGTGCGCGCCGGCGGCTCACCGGCGAGATTCGCACTGGTCGCGGTGAGCGGTCGCCCGAGCGCCGCCGCCAGTGCGCGGGCGATGCGATGCGGCGAGACGCGGACGCCGACGTCGCCCTCCGGCCCCACCAGTTCGGCGGGCAAACCGGGCGCAGCCGGGAGAATCAGCGTGAGCGGTCCGGGCCAGAATTTTTCGGCCAGCCGGCGCGCGGCCGGCGGCACCTCGCGCGCCACGCTGAACGCCATCTCGACGCTCGCCGCGATCAGGCCAACCGGCTTGCCGGGCTCGCGCGCCTTGATCGCGAACAGCCGCTCGAGCGCGCCGCCGACCGAGAAATCGACGCCCAGGCCGTAAAATGTTTCAGTGGGATAGACGATCACCTGGCCGGCGCTAAGCGCCCCGACCGCGCGCGCCAGCGCGACGTGCTCGCGATCCTCGAATGGCGATGGGTTTTGCATGCTGGCGGTTAATCGCTTTGCTTCGCGATGCTGCCTGGTCGCGATTCGGCGGGAACGAGGCTCCGGAGGCCGCGCCGAGCGATATCGCGCCGCAGATGCTTGCCTTCGAATTCGATCAGATCCGCAGCCTGGTAGGCGCTCTCGACCGCCCCCCGCAGATCGTCCGCCATCGCCACCACCGTCAGCACGCGGCCACCGTCAGTCACCAGCCGGCCATTTTCGAGCGCGGTCCCGGCCTGGAAGACCTTCACGCGAATCCGTTCCAGGGCCCATTTGACCTTGAGCTCCGACGGCTGATTGCCTTCGATCCGTTCCAGTCCGTTGATCGGCTGCCGCTTGCGATAGTCGCCCGGATAGCCGCCCGAGGCCATCACCAGGGCGACCGCGCTCTTCGGCGACAGCCGCACCGCCGCGTCGCGAATCCGCCCCTCGGCTGCGGCCATCAGGGCTTCGGCGAGATCGCCCGCGTAGCGCATCATCAGCGCCTGGCATTCGGGGTCGCCGAAGCGAACGTTGAACTCCAGCACGTTGACACGCTCGCCGCTGACCATCAGCCCCGCGTACAGCACGCCTTTGTACGGGATACCCATCGTGCCCATCGCGGCGATGGTCGGCTCGACGACCTCACGCATCACACGGCTCTCGAACGCCGCGTCGTACTGTGGAAGCGGCGAGTAGGCGCCCATCCCGCCGGTGTTCGGTCCCTGGTCGTTATCGAAGATGGTCTTATGATCCTGCACCAGGCCGAGCGGCGCAGCGTTGTTACCGTCCGCGAGTGCGAAGAACGAGACTTCCTCGCCGCTTAGAAATTCCTCGATCACGACCCGCCGCCCGGCCGCGCCGAAGCGGTTGGCTTCCATCGATGCGCCGATCGCCGCGAGTGCGCTCTGGCGGTCGTGGCAGACGGTGACGCCTTTGCCGAATGCGAGCCCGTCGGCCTTCACGACCATCGAGCCGTCGCGGCTTTCGACGTAGCGGCGGGCCGCGGCGGCGTCGGTGAAGCTCTCGAAATCAGCGGTCGGCACGCCCGCACGGCGCATCACGGTCTTCGAAAACGTCTTGCTTGCTTCGAGCTCGGCGGCGGCGCGGGTGGGGCCGAAAATTCTGAGCCCGCGGCGTTCAAATTCATCGGCGATGCCGGCCGCCAGTGGCTCCTCGGGACCGACCACAGTGAGGTCAATCGTATTGCCGGCGGCGAACTCGGCGAGCGCCGCGATATCGGTGGGTGCGATCGCCAGCGGCTGCGCCAGCTGATCGATGCCCGGATTGCCGCCGGTACAGTAGAGCTCGCGGACGGAGGGGCTCTGGCTCAGCCGCCAGCATAGCGCGTGCTCGCGGCCGCCCTTGCCGATAACCAGGACTTTCATCGGCGCCGGCGCCTAATGGCGGAAATGACGGACTCCGGTGAAGACCATCGCGAGCCCGTGTGCGTTGGCCGCCTCGATCACCTCGTTGTCGCGCAGTGCACCGCCTGGCTGAGCGATCGCGGTGGCGCCGGCTTCGGCCGCCAGCCTGGGGCCGTCGGGAAACGGGAACAGCGCCTCTGAAACCAGCACCGATCCGTAGAGGTTGATTTTGAGGCGCGCTGCTTTTTCACGCGCGGAGTGAACCGGATCGATTCGCGAGGTCGCGCCGCCGCCGACCGCCAGCGTGCGATCGCCGCTCACGAACGCGATGGCGTTGGACTTGACGTGCTTGCAGACCCGAATGCCGAAGTCCATCGCGCGCAACTCGGCCTCGTTGGGAGCGCGTTTGGTCACGACCTTGCCCCGCCGCGGGTCCTCGCACGAGAGGTCGGGGGTCTGCACCAGCAGCCCGCCGATTACATGGCGCACATCGAGATCGTCGCGCCTGAGCGCCGCCGGATTGAAGCGCATCACGCGCCGGTTCTTTTTCTTGCGCAGGAAATCGAGCACGCCGGCGCCGTAATCAGGACCGATCAGGACTTCGGTGAAAAGCTCGTCGACCAGGCGCGCGAAGTCGAGGTCCCAGGCGCGATTGGTGACGATAATTCCGCCGAAGGGCGAATCGGGATCGGTCGCGAACGCCTTGTCCCACGCCTCGGTCAGCGTTTCGCCGACGCCCACTCCGCAGGGGGTGTTGTGCTTGAGAATCGCCACCACCGCGTCGTGATAATCGTCGAACTCCAGGATCAGATTAATCGCCGAGCTGATATCGATCACGTTGTTGAACGACAGCTCGCGGCCGTGCAGTTGACGCGCGATACGCGGGAAGTCGCCGTACAGCGCACCGCTCTGATGAGGGTTTTCGCCGTAGCGCAGCGTCTGGGCCAGCGGCAGTGAGAGGCTGAAGGTCTCACCGAGCGGCTGGCGCTCGCCGTCGGTGCGGGCGGCGAGGTAGTTCGAGATCGCGCAATCGTAGGCGGTCACGCGCGCGAACGCCTTGCGGGCGAGCCGCCAGCGGGTCTCGAGCGACAGCGCGCCGTGCAAGGCCTTGAGCTCGTCGATCAGCGCCGCATAGTCGCCGGGATCGACCACCACCGCCACGTCGGCGTAATTCTTGGCCGCGGCCCGCACCAGCGTGGGGCCGCCGATATCGATATTCTCGATCGCGTCTTCGAGGCCCGCGTCGGCGCGCGCGACGGTCTGTTCGAACGGATAAAAGTTGACCACTACCAGGTCGATCGGCTCGATTCCGTAGGCTTCCATCTCGCGCCGATGGCTGTCGAGGCTGCGGCGGGCCAGGATGCCGCCGTGGATCTTCGGATGGAGCGTTTTCACGCGTCCGTCGAGCATCTCGGGCGAGCCGGTAAACTGTTCGACCGAGCGGACCTTGATTCCCTCGCGCTCCAGCGTCGCGCGGGTGCCGCCGGTGGAGAGAATCTCGACGCCAAGTTCCGTCAGCACTGCGCCGAGTTCCGCCAGCCCGTTTTTGTCCGAGACGCCGAGCAGCGCCCGCCGGATGGTTCTATGATCGGTGTCCATTAGGTTGCGGTCCCGTCAGTTCCTGTAGACGCGCGCCACGCGCCGGCCAACCGTACACAGCATTTCGTACGAGATGGTCTGCGCGAGGCGCGCGACGTCGTTGACGCTGATCGTCTCGCCGCCGCTGACACCCCATAATATCACTTCGTCGCCGGCGCGGGCGTCGGGAACGCCGGTCAGATCAACCATCGTGAGATCCATACATACCGCGCCGACCACCGGCGCGCGCCGGCCGCGAATCAGCACCTCGCCGCCATGCTGGAGGCCGCGCCGGTAGCCGTCGGCATAGCCGACCGCGACCACGCCGATCGTGCTGGGATGCTGGGTGACGAAGGTGTGGCCGTAGCTGACGCCGGCGCCGGCGCCGACGCGCTTGGTCTGCAGGAGGCGAGTCTTGAAAGTCATCACCGGGCGCAGTGCGACGCGCTCGGCCACCGCCGGGACCGGCGGCAAGCCGTAGATCGCCAGGCCGGGGCGGACCAGGTTGCGATGGGCATCGGCGCGCATCACCAGCGCCGCCGAATTGGCGACATGGTTAACGGGCGGCGCGAAGCCGGCCGCGGCCAGACGGTGCAGCGCTTCGCCGAATTCGGCGAGCTGGCGATCAGTGACCGGGCTGGCCGGATCGTGCGCGCTGGCGAGCAGCGTGCCCGTACCCTCGAGCGCCAGGCTCGGTTCGCGCCGCAACTGTTCGATGGCGCCGGCGAGTTCATCGAGGCGGACCCCGAGCCGCGTTGCGCCGGTATCGAGCTTCAGATGAACCGGAAAATCGCGCCGGCCGAGCGCGGCCGCGGCCGCGCCGATGGCGTGAATCGACTCGCGATCGAAAACGAACGGGGTCAGGTCGAGCGCGACGATCTCGCGCGCGTCATCGGCGAAAAAGCCGCCCAGCAGATAGATCCGATCGCGGTTTCCCGCCGCCCGCAGCTCGCGCGCCTCCGAGACGGTGGCGACGCCAAAATGGCTGCAGCCCTCGGCCGCGAGCGCGCGTGAGACGGCGACCGCGCCGTGGCCGTAAGCGTCGGCCTTGACGACCACCATCATCTCGGCGTGGCTGGCGAGGCGCTTGAGCTGGCGATAATTGAGGCGCAACGCCTCGAGGTCGATCTCGGCGACGGCCCGATGACTGAGTTGGTCCGTGGTATGCATCGAAAAGCCGCCGTACCGGTGAGCGTTCAGATAACCATCGCTCGCCCAGACAGTCAACAAAAAGGCATTTTTGACTCTCGCCGCGGCGCTTTGATATAAATTAACCGAAGGCTGGGGGTGTGCGGAAACGCACTGAGACCTCGTTGCGAGAACCCCTTGAACCTGATCCGGGTAATGCCGGCGTAGGGAAGCCGTCCTGCCAGATCGCACCCCCGTTCTCGCAAGGGCTTCCCGAATCGACACGGAGCGGCCGACGGCTGCAGAGGCTGTGAGCGCGAGCGAAATTCTCCTGAACGGCGAACCGTACGAACTCGATGGTCGTACGCCGCTTGGCGATCTGATCAAGCGGCTGGGGATGAAGCCGGCGCGGATCGCAATCGAGATCAACCATCGCGTGGTGCCGAAAGCCGAGTACGACGGCATCGTGCTGGCGGCCGGTGATCGGGTCGAGATCGTCAATTTCGTGGGAGGCGGATAAGCGAACTCCACGCCGCCGAAGGACGCAAGATGCAGGACACACCGCTGGTTTTGGGTGGCAGGACCTTCAAGTCGCGCCTGATCGTCGGGACCGGCAAGTATCGCGATTTTGCCGAGACCCGCGCGGCGGTCGAAGCGAGCGGCGCGGAGATCGTCACGGTCGCGGTGCGCCGCGTCAACCTCACCGATCGCAGCAAGGAAAATCTGCTCGAGTATATCGATCCGAAGCGCTACCAGATTCTGCCCAACACCGCCGGCTGCTACACCGCCGAGGAGGCCGTCCGCACCTGCATGCTGGCGCGCGAGATGGGCGTCGGCAACATGGTGAAGCTCGAAGTTATCGGCGATCAACAGACGCTGTTCCCCGACGTGGTGGGAACCATCGAAGCCGCCCGCGTGCTGGTCAAAGAGGGCTTCATCGTGCTGCCGTATACGATGGACGACCCGGTGGCGTGTCTGAAACTTGCGGAAATCGGCTGCGCGGCGGTGATGCCGCTGGCGGCGCCGATCGGTTCCGGCCTGGGCATCCGCAACCCCTACAATCTGCGCATCATTATCGAGCAGGCCAAGGTGCCGGTGATCGTCGACGCGGGCGTCGGCACCGCCTCGGATGCGGCGGAGGCGATGGAATCGGGATGCGACGGGATTCTGATCAACAGCGCGATCGCGTGCGCGAAGGATCCAATCGCGATGGGAGCCGCGATGAAGATGGCGGTCGAGGCCGGACGAATGGCTTACCTCGCGGGCCGTATCGAGCGGCGCCTCTATGCTTCCGCGTCGAGCCCGCTGAACGGCCTGATTCGCTAGCGCCTTGGCCACCGGCGCGCGGCAAGTCAAGTTTCGGCTCTACCTGATCACTGATCGGAAGCTGGTCCGCTCGGGCAATCTGTACGAGGCCTGCGAGCAGGTGCTGGCGGCGCCCGCTGACCGGCCGGGCGCGATCGCGATCCAATTGCGCGAGAAGGATCTCGAGGGCCGCGCGCTCTACGAATTGGCGCTGCGGATGCGCGAGTTATGTACGCGTTACGGCGCGCCGCTGCTGATCAACGATCGCATCGACGTGGCGATCGCCTGCGGCGCCGACGGCGTCCATCTGCCGGCCAATTCCTTCACCCCCGAGCAGGCGCGCGCGCTGCTCGGCGAGTCGCGGCTTATCGGCGTGTCGACGCATAGCAGCGCGGAGGTCGCGCAGGCGGCCTCGGCGGGCGCCGATTTCGTGGTCTATGGTCCGGTCTTTCAGCCGCTGTCGAAGACGGCAGGCTATGGCGCGGCACGCGGCGCCGAGGGACTCGGCGCCGCGTGCCGCGCTGCCCCGATTCCGGTGTACGCGCTCGGCGGTATCACTGCCGAGCGCATGCACCGGTTGACGGGCACCGGCCTCGCCGGTGCCGCCGCGATCGGCGCCGTGCTCGGCGCCGAAGCGCCCGGCGCGGCGGCGCGAGCTTTGCTCGCGGCCGTGGAGCAGGTCTGCGCTGCGGCCGGCTAAGAGCCGGCCGCAGCGCAGACTCGGCTCAGCGCAGAATCGCCTCAGCGAAAGTTCAGCCCTTGACGACCAGGAACGGTTTCAGCCGCGCGACGCGATAACTGATCCCCGCCGCTTCCATCACACCCACCACCTCGGCGACATCCTTGTATGCCGACGGCATCTCCTCGGCGACGGTGCCGCGGCCCTGGTAACGGATAGTGACGCCGGCCGCCGCGAGCTCTCCGATCAGATCGCGCCCGCGCGCCGACTTCTTGGCCTGCGCGCGGCTCATCATGCGTCCCGCGCCATGGCAGGTCGATCCGAAGCTCTCGCGCATCGCTTTTTCCGCGCCGATCAGCACGAACGAGTAGCGTCCCATATCGCCGGGGATCAAAACCGGCTGGCCGAGCGCGCGGACCGCGGCGGGCAGGGCGGGATGACCGGGACCGAAAGCGCGAGTGGCGCCCTTGCGATGAACGCACAGGCGCATGCTGCGGCCGTTGACGGTGTGCTCCTCGAATTTGGCGATGTTGTGGCAGACGTCGTAAACCAGTGAGAAGCCGAGGTCGCGTTCGCTGAGTCGCAGCGTTTCAAGGCAGGCGCGCTCGGCCAGGTGCATGATTAGCTGCCGATTGCACCAGGCGAAGTTGGCCGCCGCCGCCATCGCGCCGAGATAGGCCTGCCCCTCATCGGAGGAGATCGGGACGGCCGCCAGTTGCCGATCGGGAAGATGGATTCCATAGGCCTCCATCCGCCGCCCGACGATTTTCAGGTAGTCGTCGCAGGTCTGATGGCCCAGGCCGCGCGACCCCGAATGGATTATGAGCGTGACCTGGCCCGGCTCGAGGCCGAGCGCGCGGGCCGCCGCCGGATGATAGACCTCATCGACGCGCCCGAGTTCGAGAAAATGGTTGCCCGAGCCGAGCGTGCCGAGCTGCTTGCGCCCGCGCCGGTAGGCCTCCTCGCTGACGGCGTCGGGGTCGGCCATCTTGAGACAGCCGTTTTCCTCGGTATGGTCGAGGTCGGCGGCGCGCGCGTAGCCCTCACGGGCCGCCCAGTTCACCCCGTCGCGCAGGATGCGCTTCATCTGGTCGATCGAGAGCGTGGGGATCGCCCCTTCCGATCCGACCCCGGCCGGCACCGCCGCGAACAGCGCGTCGGCCAGCCGCTCGACCTGTGGCGCGATATCGTTGTAGCGAAGGTTGGTGCGCACCAGCCGGACGCCGCAGTTGATGTCGTAGCCGACGCCGCCGGGCGAGATAACGCCGTGCTCGGCGTCGATCGCGGCCACCCCGCCGATCGGAAAGCCGTAGCCCCAATGGATATCCGGCATTGCCAGCGAATAGCCCACGATACCGGGCAGGGTGGCGACGTTGGCAACCTGCTGCAGCGCCGGGTCGTCGCGCAACTGTGCGACCATCGCGGCGCTCGCGTAGATCCGTCCGGGCACGCGCATCGCGCCGCTTTTCGGGATCTCCCACAGGTAGTCGTGAATCCGCCGTAGTTCCATGACGATTGTCTACACGTCAATCACGATTCGCGCGCGCCATCGACCGTTCGATTGCTCGACCGACAGGCGATGGTAGGTGACCGCCTTAAGTTCCTGGATCAGCGAATGCCGTCGGCGATCGAACGGTTCGCCCCTGAGCGTGGCGGCCAGGCCGCCATCCTGTTCCGCTACCGATGCGTCCTGCCAGATAAAGCCGTCGGCCAGAAACAGCGTCAGGGCGGCAGACAGCAGGTCATGCATCAGGTCCGGGTCGGAGGCGGCGGCCAGCTCGAGGCGGCGCGCTTCAAGCGGCCGGATACCGTCGGGCTCGACCATCAGGCGCGAAAGTGCGGTCAGCGCGTGGGCGAAGAGTTCGGGCCGCGACGGCGCTTCGAGTTCGATCCCGAGATCGCCGGTATGATCGAACTCGCGGAACAGTTCGCCGTCGTCGCTGTGGCCGTTATCCGGCACGCAATTCATTCTAGTCCGCTCGCGGCGCTGGGCGATAGCCGGAGCGAAGCGCGGTTCGATTCCAGATGGTGGATGTGGTTGACTCTTGCGCTGCGATGCAGCCTGCAGATGCCGCGCCGGCCGAGCGCTCCGCCGTTAGCGCCACCAGGGTCTGGCTGGGCCTCGCACTGGCGCTTGCGGCCTACGCCGCGCTGATCGTCATGGGCCTGCGGTCGCGCGCCAGTCTTACGCCGCCGCAACTTACCGATCCGGCCCGGCTGTTGAGCTGGTGGTCGCCGCTGATGGGGCTCGGCGTGATCGGAATCGTCGCGTTCATCGAGCATGCGCCGCTCACCTCGCTCGGTCTTCGCCGCCCGCGCCTGATCGATCTTGACTGGGGCCTGCTGTTCTTTGCGGTCGGGTTTGCGGCCATGGTCCGGATCGGGCCGATGGTGAATTCATACGTGCCCGGAGTCGGGGTGCGGATGCGGGAGGTTTCGATGCTCGAGGGGTGGACCATGGTGCTCAGCTCGGCGACGATGGAGGAGCTGTTTTTCCGCGGCTATCTGCTCGAGCGATTGGAGCGCGTGAGCGGCCGGACGTGGATAGCGGCGCTGGCGTCGCTAATCATGTTTGCGTTCGGCCATCTCGCGGCGTGGGGCCCGGCAGGCGTGGTCAGAAACCTGGTATGGGGCGCATTCATCACGCTCTTGTACGTATGGCGGCGCAATCTGCCGACCTGCATGATGATGCATCTTCTGCAGAACGCCGGCAGTCTCCCCGGCTTGTGGTACCTACCGCTCCGGCACGCTTTCAGGCGCGGCGCGCTCTAGGTACCCGGGACTAGAAGTGCTCGGGCTCGTGCTGGCGGCGATTATCGCGTTCGAGCTGCACCGTCATGTGATGAATCTTGAATTTTTCGGACAGTATCAGCGAGATGTCCGACAGCACGCGATCATGATCGGCCTGGGGCGTGATCACGGCGTGGGCCGACAGCGCGAACTGCCGGCTGGAGAGACACCAGACATGAAGATCGTGGACTTCCTCGGTGCCGCTTACAGCCAATAGATCGCGGCGCAGCTCGTCGAGATCGATCTGCGACGGCACCGCTTCCATCAGGATGTCGACGCCCTCGCGCACCAGTCCCCATGAACCCCACAGCACCAGGCCGCCAATCAGGATGCCGACCAGCGGATCGGCGGTGCGCCAGCCGGTGAAGTAGATTAACGCCCCCGCGCAGAGCACGCCGAGCGATCCGATCAGGTCGGAACAAACGTGGACGAAGACCGCCCGCATCGCCATGCCGTGCCCGTGTTGGGCGCTGCGCGAAGTGATCCAGGCGGAGAAGCTGTTGATGCCAATCCCGGCTATCGCGACCATCATCACCGGCAGGCCGGCGACCGCTTCGGGCGATCGCAGGCGTTGCACGGCCTCGAACCAGATGAACACCACCAGCAGCCACAGGAACAGGCCGTTGAGCAGCGCGCCCAGAATCTCCGCCCGCAGGTAGCCGTAGGTCTTGCCCGCGCTGGCGGGGCGCGTCGAGACCCACAGCGTCAACAGGCCGATCACCAGCGCCGCGATGTCGGTCAGCATGTGGACCGCATCGGAGATCAGCGCCAGGCTGTTGGCGTAGTAGCCGACCACGAACTCGATGGCGCAGTAGGCGATCGTAACCGCCAGCACTATCCTGAGCCGGGTGCTGTCCGCCTCGGCAATCGCCTGGTGAGTGGATTCGGGCACAGCCTTGGTGCGTCGATCCTGAAGCGGCACGGAGATTAAGGTGCGCGTCCCGGCCGCGCTGCGCTCCGCTCAATCATACTGGATCAGCGAGAAGCAGTTTATCGGCGCCAGCCGTTCGCGGCCGCCGAGCGCATTCAGCTCGATCACGAACGCGTAATCGACGACCTCGCCGCCCAGTCGCTCAGCGAGCCGCCCGGCCGCGCGGGCGGTCCCGCCGGTGGCGAGCAGATCATCGACGATCAGAATCCGGCGGCTGCCCTGGAAGCCGTCCTGATGGATCTGGAGCGTCGCGCTGCCGTACTCGAGTTCGTAGATTTCGTCGACCGTGCGGAACGGCAGTTTGCCGGGCTTGCGCGCGATCGCCAGCCCGACGCCGAGGCGGTAGGCAACCGGCGCCCCGATGATAAAGCCGCGCGACTCGATGCCGAGCACCATGTCGATCTTGCCGAGAAACGGTTCGGCGAGCTGATCGACGATCGCGGCCAGTCCGCGCGGGTCGGCGATAAGCGGGGTGATATCGCGAAACATCACGCCCGGCTTGGGAAAATCGGGAATGTCACGCACCAGTTGCTTGAGTTGGTCCGGGGTCATCGGTCGTGGTTGCTCCTATCGGCCGTGGTGGGCCGCTTTGAAAGATTCAGGACCGAGATACTAGCAGCCGCCGCCGGCAAAAGTGACTGCCGCGGGCGGTCCCGGCGCGGGCAGAAATCGTAGCGGATTATACGCCAGATTATCGTGACGCACCTCGAAATGCAGGTTGGGCCCGGTGGTGTGGCCACTGGTGCCGACCTCGCCGATTACCTGTCCACGGGCGACCCGCTCGCCGACCTGCACCTGATTCACTGCGTCGTGCCCATAGACCGTGACGAAACCGTTGCGGTGCTCGATGATGACCACGTTGCCGTAGCCGCGCAGGTGACCGACGTAGGCGACCACTCCGGCGTCGGCCGCGTGTACCGGTGTCCCGACCGGCGCCGCGATATCCACTCCGTCATGCATCACACCGTGGCGGATGCCGTATCCGGACGAGACCACACCGTCGACGATTGGCCAGCTGAACGAATGGGGCGGCGCAGGCGGGCGGTTGGGTCCGGGGCCGGTAGAATCGGCGCGCCCCAGCGCGACGCCGTGGGCGCCGGGAATCATCAACACCTGGCCGACCCGCAAGCGGCGTGGATCGTAGATGCCGTTGGCACGCATCAGGGCTCCCGGATCGACCCGGTAACGTTCCGCAATCCGATAGATGGTCTCGCCGGATTGCACGGTGTGGGTGAGCGGCGACGAGTAGGAGCGATTGACGGGCGTGGCCGGGGCGGCGGCGCAACCCGCCAGCGCAGCGGCGATAAAACCAGCCGCGCACAGATAGCCCAACCATTGGATTCGCGTGCGTTCCACCTCACCACCGCTCCACCGCCCACTGGCCCGCCGCGGGCCTCACGATGCTTCTCAGCCGCTGGCGGCTGATCTGCTGCCAGCGCCGAAGCCTAGTCGCTGAAACCGTGCCGGCCGGACATTTTCACGAACCGGCACTCGCCGAAATATTCTTCCTGCCAATGCCCGTCGCTGCGTCCAATCCGCACCAGCGTCTGCAACTCGTCCTCCCCAATCGGGGCGACCAGCCGTCCCCGGGGTCCGAGCTGTTCGAGCAGCGGACGGGGAATCCCGGGCATCGCCGCCGTCACCACGATACTGTCGAACGGCGCCTCTTCGGGCCAGCCGTCCGAGCCGTCGTCCAGCTTGAGCGTGCAGTTGCGAACGCCGATGTCCTGCAGATTCCGGCGCGCTCGATCATAAAGCGACGGGATGCGTTCGATCGAATAGACCTGCGCAACGAGCGCGGCCAGGATCGCCGCCTGGTAGCCGGAGCCGGTGCCGACCTCGAGCACCCGGTCGCGTGCGCCGGGCGCGGCGACCTGGGTCATCAGCGCCACCATGTAGGGTTGCGAGATGGTCTGTTCGTCGCCGATAGGCAGCGGACAGTCGTCGTAGGCGCGTTCGGCAAATTCGGGCGGAATAAAGCGATGGCGCGGTACGGTGCGCATTGCGTTCAACACGCGCGGATCGCTGATGCCCCGCTGCTCGAGCTGCTCGACCACCATCCGCTCGCGCGCCTGTGTCAGGTCGACTGGCATTGCACCTGCGCGCATACTAGCACAGGCCGCGCTGGAACGCTTCGCGCTCCGGCGTCGGCGGGGGAGGGGACGCGAGGTGAGTTTCTTCGATCTATTCTGGGTTTTCCTGGTGCTGGTCGGATTGCAACCGCTGGTACGCCAGTGGTCGATGGGAACGCGGCGCACGCGGCTGATGCGCAGCCTCGAGAAGCGGCGCAAGAGCCGGGTGATCGCGCTTATCCATCGGCAGGAAACGATGGCGGTGCTGGGCTTTCCGCTGGTGCGGTTTATCGATATCGAGGATTCCGAAGAGGTCTTGCGTGCGATCCAGTTGACCGACGATCAGATGCCGATCGATCTGATCCTGCACACGCCGGGCGGACTGGTGCTGGCCGCCGAGCAGATAGCTCACGCCCTTATCGCTCATCCCGCACCCGTAACGGTTTACGTGCCGCACTATGCGATGTCGGGCGGGACGCTGCTGGCGCTGGCGGCGCATCAGATCGTGATGGCGCCGCACGCGGTGCTGGGCCCGCTCGATCCGCAGATCGGGCAGTGGCCGGCGGCCTCGATTCTGCGTGCCGTCGAGCGCAAGAATTCGTCCAACCATAGCGTCCACGATGAAACGCTGATCATGGCCGACGTCGCGGCCAAGGCGATGGATCAGGTGCGCGGCTACGCCAAGCATCTGCTGACCGCGCGCGGCTGGACCGTCGAGCGCGCCGAAGAGCTGGCCCACGCGATGACCGAGGGACGCTGGACGCACGACTATCCGATCATGGTCGAACAAGCGCGCAAGCTGGGATTGCCGGTCTCGTGCGATATGCCGGACGAGATCTATCAGTTCATGCGGCTCTTCCCGCAGGTCGCGGTGCGGCGCCCGAGTGTCCAGTACGTGCCGCTCCCGTATGGTCCGACGCCCGCGCCGGCCAAGGCCTCGAAGCGTTGAACGCGCGCCGGGGCGCGCCCGATGCTGCGGTGGCCTGAAACGGAGTAAGTAAACCTTCTGCGCGACAACTCTGTTGGGCAGAGAATTCGCTCGAACCTGCCGCGCGTGCCGACCCCCGGCGTTTGACGGCTTACGGCCAGCCGGCGGTGGTACGGGCGTGCTGGGCCGCCTCTGCGGGAGGCATCAGCGGATCCCAATCTTTGGCGACGTAGCGATGACCGGTCACGCCGTCGGATTGCTCGGAACACAGCCACAGCAGCGGCGCCACCATCACTGCCGGATCGAGCATCACGCGGCGAAATTTGTCGCGCGCCTGTTCCGGCACCATCCCGCTCTCGGTAATTCCCCCGGGACTCAGTCCGTTGACGGTGACTCCGGTATCGGCCAGGTCCTGCGACCAGATGATGGTTTCGGATTCGAGCGCCGCCTTTGAAGGTCCGTAAGGCGAGAAGCCGGCGCGGCGCATGGTCTCCTGGTTCATCGTGATGTTGACGATCCGGCCCCATCCATCGCGCAGCAGGTATGGCACCACCGCCTTGGCCATCAGGAACGGCCCGTTGACGTTGGTATCGATAATCATCCGCCAGGTCGCGGCGTCGGTCTCCCAGAATTTGGTCGGCCGTTCGAGAAAATCCTCACTGACGAAACGCATGCCGCGCCCGGCGTTGTTGATCAGGATGTGCACCGCGCCGAAGCTCGTCAGCGCCGCCTCGACCACGCGCTGGCAATCGACCTCATCCGCGACGTTGGCCGCGACCGCTTTGACGCACTCGCGTCCGGTTTCGGCGCTGGCCTGCGCGGCTACCTCCTCGGCCTCAGCCGGATTGCGAGCCGCGGTCACGATCACGTTGGCCCCGAAGTTCGCCAGGCCGAGCGCCATCGCGCGCCCGATTCCGCGCCCGCCGCCGGTCACAATCGCCACCTTTCCCGCCAAGTCCATCTTTGCCATCGCCACGAACCCTTTTATCTGTTGTGCATCGGCGCGGTAGTTTCAGGCGTCTGCGCCAGCCCGGACATTGTTCTCGATAGCACAACTCTCGCGTTCCAGGCATTGAGCAGTGTACCGAGTCCGCTGCGCACAACATAATTCAGCATCAATGAGGATAGCCACTGGCGCGGTTTGATAAAACCAGCTTGGCGCGTCGAACAGTTCGCAGCAGAGGAGGAGGGAAGATGAGCGAGGCCTTCGAGTTCCTAATCGCGCGGGCGCACAACGGGAGCGGGCGTATCACGATAGCGTTGCTGGCCGTGTTTTTTGCTGCCGCGGCGCTGACTACGACCTCCTGCGGTTCGGGCTCCAACGCCGAGGCTCAGCCGCCGCCGGCGGCGGGAGCGACGGCGCCCGCGATCACGGTCGACAACACCCGCGTATCGGATCAAATCACCGGCTTCGCGCTCAACAATGATTTCACGCGCCTGTTCTTCACCAACAAACCGGCGCCGATAATCAATCTTGGCCGGACGGACAAGGTCTACCAGGGCAAGCTCGTCCAGGCGCGCGCCTTCATGAGCGCCACGATTCTCTACCAGCCGCCATTGTCGGTGATCGACGACGCGCATTTCGTCGGCAGCGACGATCCCGATGCCGCCACTAACGATCTGGTGGCGATGCGCTGCAAGCCCTCCGATGCTGCCCTGGTGCAGCCGCTGATGGCGAGTTGGCCGAATATCTTCAAGGCTGCAACTTCGGATTTGGCCAACCTGATGGGCTACACGCCCGCCGATTGCCCGGCGCCCGATGCCAGTTATCCGGTTGACCAAAGGGTCTACTGCGCAGCGCTGGGTTTTTCCGACTCGCCCAACACGATGGTGCCGCTGGTGCTGCAGAACGCGATCGACACGGGCGCGACGGTCTTTCAACTCACCGGCACCGCCTTCATCCCAACCGGCAGCACCACGGGCGCCAACGTGCTCTACGATCTGTACGGAATCGGAGCAGGCTTTTCCGGCCTCGGCTACTCAGTCGAGAACAGTTACCTGGTGAGCGAGGGCGGCAACGTTCCGCTCACCGCTGCCCAGGCGCTCGAGCAGTCGGTGGTCACCGAATACGTGCTGATGAACGTGCCGCTGACCGACGCCAACTGCCGATGCGTCCGGGTGAGTCCCTACGATAGCCGCGACATGAGTCCGCTGAACTGGAATCGCGTATGGAGCGCCGGCCGGCTCGATCCGAGCGATGGCCACTGCGTGGTGCGCTCGCGCTTGCCCTGAACCGGGCGAGCCGATCGTCTTTCTATGCCGTCCGCAAGGACTTGGTCGGGGCGGCCGGATTTGAACCGGCGACCACACGCACCCCAAGCGTAAAAGGGCGGTTTTCGTTGGTATCACTTGGTAGCGCTCGATATGCGTCAAACGCCTGTCCGCCAAGGGCTTTCGTGCCCGCCGCGCCGGCTGTGACTGCTACTGAGCGATACCGCTATTTGCTGAGAGTCCCCACAAAAATCCCCACAGTGATTTGACGCTTCGTTCCGTGTCCCCCCGGGTGTGGGTAACCCCCAAGATGGGTCAGCGATTACCTTTAATACCGCGCGGTCAACTTTCAAAAAAAAATTCGCATCGTGGGCCGCCGGGAGGCACGAGAGGCTAGAGCAGGTGCCTCGGGCGCGGAAAAGGCGCGGTGGCGGTTCGTGGCGTAAGCACGGGTGCATTATTCGAACCCAAGCCCTCCGTCCGCATAGGAGATGGCGTACCTTTGGAGGCACTCGGGTAAGGCTAATTTACGGAACCTATTATGGTGATTTTCACCTGAGGATGTTTGGGATCGCTGGTCGTGATCACAAGCTGGGTTTCGGATCGCCCTAGCTCATTCGGCGTAAATTGAATTGAGACTCCGTGTTTCTGTCCGCGTGCCAGTTTGAACCACCCCCCGCCTTGAGCGACGAGAAACGGCGCCGCCAAACCTGCCACACCTAGAATCAATACCTTGCTACCCAAATTGGTTAGCCGGATTTTCCTTGTTAAGGCTGATGAATTTAGATGAAGCGGCAAAAACGCAATCCGCTTCGGCTGCACTGAAATACTGCCGCCAATTGGCAGATATAGTTCCGCCGTAACCGGAGTGTCGTAAAAATTGCCGAACCCCCCAGCAACCAGAACTCGTCCATCGTTCAGAAGGGTTGCGGTATGGGCGCGGCGCTCCGTTTCCATGCTCCCGGTCGTGGTGAATTTTTTAGTCGAGTTCTTATAGAGTTCTGCGGATTGAACGGTACCGCCGGAAATAAGCACCCGACCGTTGTCAAGAAGTGTAGCGGTCTGAAGGTAACGCTTATCGTGCATCGGGCCTGTTAGACGAAAACTTTTAGAACCCGGGTAGTATAGTTCGGCACTAGCGGTGGCTTGGCCTTGACCGTTATGAAAGTCGAAACCGCCAGCGAGTAACACTTGCCCATTTTTTAGAAGAGTTGCCGTATGATCACATCGTGCCACAGCCATGTTGGCGATAGGCGTAAAGCTTTTGGCGACCGGCTCGTAAATTTCGGCACTTGATAACGAATTGCCCTGATTCGCAGTGGTAAATCCTCCGGCTATCAAAACCTGGCCCCCGGCGAGCAAGGTGGCGGTATGTTGCGTACGCTCAGTGGTCATATCTCCAACAGGTGAAAAACTGCCGATGGCAGGGTCGTAGATTTCGGCGCTACTTAAAACGGCGATGTTGCCGTTTTGATAATTCAGTCCTCCGGTTACCAAAACCTCGCCGTTTTTAAGAAGGGTGGCCGCGTGCCACGCACGCGGAACGCCCATATCGCCAGTTGGTGAAAAAGTCGACGTGCCGGGATCAAAAAGCTCTGCGCTTGCCAAGGGGACGTTGGTGTTGAAGCCTCCGGTGATCAGAACTCTTCCATCCTCAAGGAGAGTCGCCGTTTGGGAATCCCGTGCCGTTGTCATGCTACCGATTTCGGTAAAGGTTCCGCTTGAGGGATCGTAGGCTTCAGCGGTGGAAAGAGACTCGGAACCATCACTGCCTCCCGCTACCAATACCTGTCCGGATAGGAGAACTGTGGCGGTGTGGCCTGCCCGTCCCTCGTTCATGTTCCCCGTGGAGCTGAACGTTCCCGGAAAAATTACGGGATTGCTCTGAGCCGCCGGGATTCCTTGAAGCGCCAGCAGAACGAGAAGCCCGAGGGACAGCGATGAGTAACCACGCATCCGGCCCCGCGATTGGGCGGGCCGGGCTGTTACGCTGCCATCCATCACTCGCTTTTGGGAGGCGACACAGGGCACTGAAAGTTTCCCCCTTGTCAGGACACTCGACAATCTACATTACTCCCAAACAAACGAAGACCCCTAAGCCGTGCCTCGGCTGCTCAAGGAAAAGACGGGGCGGACTTAACCCAGAGAAAGTATAGGGCGCTCGGGTGTGCTAATTATCGAGTATGCCTTTCACGTCTGAGACGGCGCGCCGGGCGCGATGCCGCAAGGCCGGTCTGGCCGCCGCTCAATACTGGGGGGGACGGGGCTTCGCCAACCTTGAGTTTGCCCGGCACCAGCGGAGCGAGAATGCCCGATTGCTCCGTCTGGCAAAGATGGTACGGGAACTTGCGAAATGTAACCTCAGCGTGATCGACTGCGCTACCCGCCGGCAAGTGACGCCCGAGATTTTGCTGGAGGCGCAAGCGCATCCGTCTCGTCGAAGGTCTTGAGCGCAAGCGCTGACGGGACGCGGCCCACTTTCAGGAGCGACCTGACTCTGCTTTCCCGTTTCCCGTTCCCTTAGATAAGGAATTAGGGAAGGAAGCGCCAGCTTCCATTCCCGAGGCGCACTACACACCCTTTGGCGTGCAGGACGCTGAGGTGATTCGACACGGTTTTTGGCTTAAGTTCGAGCTCTTCCCCAATAGCCGTCGGTGTCGAGGTTTGATCGTCGCTCCTAGCTAGCGCCTGAATGATCCGATCCTCTGTTGGAATACTCGTCATGCCGGCGAGGCGCTCGTCGCTTGGGTCGAGTGAATCGACCCTCACGGTCCGCAGTTCTTTATCGAAATGCAGTGCCGCGTAAAGCGTAGCGGATTTCTCGTCGAAGCTCGTCTTGGTGTTCCGCAAGGCAAGCCCCCCGCCCGGCGCTTTCGTTACCCTGATCAGTGAGCGGGCTTGATGATGTTTGAAGGCTGACCCGAAGGGCCGGTACTCCGACGTATCGGCGCCGGGTTCAGGCGTCTTGATGTGGTCGATGGCGAGCACGGTGACGAAGACTTCCAGGCTCTTGAACAGGCGGATAATATCGCGCGCCTCCTTTGGGTCGAGCCCGTAGGAACCGATGGTTAGGGAGTCAACGATTACCAAGCCGGCACCACACTCGCGCATGTAGGCGCGGGCTTCGCCGATCACTTTGGCATCTGTGAGAGAGCCAGGCAGACGCCAATAGTACAAGCCCTGCGGCGGACTTTTGAGTTCAAGCCCCCGCGCTATGGCATAGGAGCGGCGGACAAATTCATCCTCGTCCAATTCCGCATCGAGATAGAGTACCGGGCACTGCTCGACCGGCCGACCAGCAATTGGCAATCCTGATACGATGCAAGTCGCAAAGAAGAGCGCCAAATAGCTTTTACCCAGCCCACCATCGCCGAACAGGATGCTCATTGCCCCTTGAGGTATAAGGCCTGCGAGGACCTCCCGCCGAGGCTCTGGTTCCGGCATCATCCAGACTTCAACGAGCCCTCCTTCCTTCCTTTCTTTTTCCTTAGGGGAACGGGAACGGGAAACCGTCGGCCCGTCGTGATCCCCCGATAGACCTGTCTCGTTAAATAGCCGGTCAATGTCAGACATGATCGTGCCTTGACCGCTTCATCTCGCCGCGCAATGCGCGTTCCCGTCGAACGGCCGCGAAGCGTTCAAAAAGCCATTTGCATCGAATTTCGTTTTGCCTGAGAGTTTCGGAGAGTGCCCACTTTACGCGTTCCTGCTCTTGCCAAAGTTCAAATCCGTCGAGTTCAGCCAGATCGCGATGCTCGAAGCGCTGGGCCTGCTCGAAGCTCTCAAGGGGGTTCGGGATTCGTAGCTGGTAGCGTTTTGCGTTCATGGCGCTTCGTGGTTCGTCCTCATCGCCCAGAGCGCTCGGGCAGGGCGGGCGTGAATCCTGCGTCGATCAGGCGATCAACTTCACTTTTCGGGATTCGGAGTGATCGGCCGAACCGAACCGAGCTTATCCTTCGAGCGGCGACCCATGCGCGCACGGTTACCGGCTTGATGTGCAGCCGGTCGGCAAACTCCGAGCAACTCAGGAAGGGCGAATTCGTTACGTTGAACGCGGGAGACAGTGGATTCGCTGTGTTCGACATATGCGCTATACCTCTGATGCTTGTATTCGGATACCATTGCGGTACATCTCGTTTCATGTTACCCCATAGAAGCTACCAGACAAGGGTAAAGCAGGTTTTCGCGTTTGACGCTTCAGGTATTGGTTGGTCGATGCAAGCATCAGAAGTCAAGGGTGTGTTCAAAGAGCTAACGGCGATAGCAAATGCGGTTCCTTACGCGCCGTATGATTCCAATCAAGAAATTTCCGATGCTTTGAGCGGTGACCGTATCCCCGGTCGCGCCGGCGTGCGCGACTGGTTCGGAGAAAGCGAGCGGATCATTTCGGCTACTAAAGGGTTTCTGCACTTTCCACTTTCAGAGATCGCAACGCGCAAGGTGGCCGGCGCACGCCGCTGGTTCGAGGGCGATGCTCTCAAATTCGCTCGCCACGTCGCAGATATTTTGCGCTGGATAGTTAGGTGGGGTATCGCGCCTACCGAACGCCAGGACGAAAAGATTATCACGACCTTCGAGACCGCCTTGAGTTTCAATCGGACCAAGTTCGGTTGGTCGCTCGAATTGGATTCACCTATCGAAACGCTCTATCGGAATTTCTACGCGTGCTTGAAGCAGGCCGACCCGCTTAGGGTTCGTGCCTGCCGCAAATGTTCTCGAATTTTTTACGCGAAGCGCAGTGATCAGAATGACTGTTCGACCGTGTGTGCGCGACGGTTGAGATCAAGGCAGTGGTACGAGAAAAAGGGCCGCAAGCTCAGAGGTTACAAAAAGCGCTAGGAGATTAAATCGAATGCTGTACAAACGCGGTGGGACCTGGTGGTACGAATTCGTCTTCAACGGCTCACGAATTCGAGAGAGCGCGAAGACAACCTCGCGGACGATTGCACGACAGGCCGAATTAAAGCGCCGCCGCGATCTGGCGCTCAGCGTCAACGGGCTGGTGAAGCGCGAGCCGCCGCCGTTGTTCCCAATAGCGGCAAAGCAATGGCTCGACTCGAAAACGGCACTGACCCCGCTCGGTCAAGCGTACTACGGCCAGTATGTCGGCAAGCTCAAGCGCCATTTCGGCAACCGGCTAATCTCGGACATCACGGCCGATGATATTGCGGACCTACAGCGCACGCGCATGGCCGAAAGGCTTTCGGGCCGCCAGGTCAATTGCGAAGTCGCGACGCTCCGATGCGTGCTGCGCCACTTCGGATTGTGGGCGGGCATTTCCCATCGCGTGAAGATGCTCAAGGAGCGGACGGATACTGGCCGCGCGCTTTCGATAGGAGATGAACGGAGGCTGCTCGATGCCATCGCGCAAAGCCCGTCGGCTGCGCTCTATCCGTTTTTTATTCTCAGCCTCGATGCGGGGTTGCGGCCGGCAGAAACGCGGGCGCTTAGGCGGCGCGATCTCAATCTGGTTTGGCGCGATGGAGTGATCGAAGCAGGGGAGATAATCGTCAGCGATTCAAAGACGGACGCGGGGAGCGGACGTTGCATACCGCTCACGCAACGCGCCTGCGGGGCTCTCAGCCTGTGGCTCTCACGCTTTCCGGATGCTGGCCCGGATGCGTTCGTGTTCCCGTTCCATCACGTCGGGCTGGCCGGCAACGGCCGCAAACCTCATCTGTGGGGAATCGACCTCAACCGGCCGATGAGCACCTATAGCTACAAGACTGCCTTCAACACCGCGCGCGCCACGGCCAAGGTCGATTGCCGGTTCTATGATGCCCGCCACAGTTTCATTACGCGGTTGGCCGAGAACCCGACCATCTCAGAGGAAACCATCCGCCAGCTTGCAGGCCACGTCTCGCCCAGGATGCTTGCCCGATACGCGCATATCCGGGCGCAAGCGCGCCGCGCCGCGATTGCCACGCTAGAACCCAGGGCCGGGGCGGAAAGGGCCAAAATTGAGGGAGACTACCCACAAAATCCCCCACAATCGGCGGATGGCGCGAAGCCGGTCCTAAATTGAAAGTCCCGTTAACCCCTTGATAAAGCAAGAAATTTTGGTTGGTCGGGGCGGCCGGATTTGAACCGGCGACCACACGCACCCCAAGCGTGTGCGCTACCAGGCTGCGCCACGCCCCGACCGCGAGACCCTCGTGACCGTACGACAACGACGACCGGCCACGGGAAAAGTGAGTACAGTGCGCGGCGGCGAAAACTCCATAATGCGTCGGCCCGCGCGCTATGACGACGGGGCCTTCTTGGCCGCCGCCCGCGGACGCCATTGCGCGAACGATCGCAGGTCGACGGCGAAGCTCCAGGCGTCGCGCGGCTGATTCACCAGATGCACGATCTCGGCGCAGATGCGCTGCGGCGAAACGAAGTGCGATGGGTCGGCGTCCGGCGCCGCCTCGCGTACCCGCGGACTGTCGACCGCGCCATCGACGTCGAGCGTGGCGACGTGGATGCCGCGATGCATGTACTCATGGGCGAGCGATTCGGCGATCGATCGCTGCGCCAGCTTCGAGGCGTTGTAGGCCGAGTACATCGCGGGTCCGCCGCGGCTCTCCGATCCCAGCACGAAAATCACCGTGCCGCCGCCGCGCTCGGCCATCCCGGCCACCACCGCCTGGCTGCAATAGAAGGGTCCGTAGGCGTTGACCTTCAACTGGAAATCGAAATCCTCTTCGCTGATTTCGGTGAAACGCTTGCGCAGGTAGGCGCCGGCATTGTTGATCAGCACCGACACCGGCCCCAGCTCGCGCTCGACCGCCGTGACCGCCGCCAGCACCTGCTCGCGCCGGGCGACATCGGTCGGCGTGACCAGCGCCCGGACGCCGAGCTCGCGGACCATCGCCGCGGTCTCTTCGAGTTGCGACTGGGTGCGCGCGATAAGCCCGGTTGCGTAGCCCGCGCGCGCCAGCGTCAGCGCGATCTCGCGGCCGATGCCGCGTCCCGCGCCGGTAACCAATGCCACCTTGTTGTCCGACATGACGGGCGATCTTATCCTGCCGTTCGCGGCAGCGGAACCCATCTGCCGATGGCCGCGGCCCGGGAGACAGGGCGCTAACGCTTGGCGTCGGCGGCTCGATGGTGTTACGGTGAGGCGGTCGAAAAATCATCGGGAGGAGCCCTTTGAAGCAGGCGCGGCCCATGCCCGTTGTCAGGATCGGGTTGGCCCATCGCAGGATCCTTCGCGCGGCCTGGTCCGCTGTGGTCGCCACATTGCTTCTGACGCTGCTCGGTGCGCGGGCGAATCGCGCCTGGGCCGACCCGCTGACCGTCCCTCCCGCCAGCTCCAGTTGGGAACGATTCACGCCGACGCTCGAACTCCCGCGTATCTATAATCCTGACGGCAGCCTGCCGTCAGGTGCGGAGATGCCGGGGGCGGCGGCAGTGATGCCTGAAGCCGAGCCCGCGACTGCCCTGCCGCCGCCCGACGCGATCGATCCTTCGGCGGCGCCTGCGCCTTCGTCGGCGAGCGCACCTGCGGCGGCGAGCGCACCTTCGGCGGCGAGCGGCCCAATGGTCACCAACGGCGATCTCTCGACCGGCGGCGCTCACGATGCCGGCGCGGCTCAGCCAGTGGCCGGCAACGATGACGGCTCGTCCGATCCCGATCCCGAGTCGGCGCTGAATGCGCCGTCCACGCTCGATCCGAGCCCGGATCCGGGTACCCAGAACGCCGGGAGCCGCACCGCGCAGAATCAGCCGGCGCCGACCGACCCGTTCGGTAATCCGATCGGCGATGCGCAGGACTATCAAGAGGATCAGATCGACCCGCCCGCAGTGGTCTTGATTCCGGCGCCTTACTACGCGCCTCGCCGGCCCTTCTATGGCTATCCGTATTACGGCCCACGCCTGGGCCGCTACTCATACTTCGGCCGCGCGTATCCGCATCCCGCGGCGCCGCCTGCCTATCGCGGGATCGGCAGTTCGCCGCCATGGACCGCGATTAA
>DATKSL010000013.1:0-49779 GCA_035531675.1 Binataceae bacterium (SeqCode)
AAGACCTCTTCCTGTCCGCGGTCGGGCAACAGGGTCGCGGTCCAGGTGCTGTTGTTGACGACCGTTTGGATCCATCCGCTGGAGGGACAGGCGCGCGCGAGTTCGGCCGCGGTCATCACCAGCGTCCGGAAGGAAGCGCAAAGGCCGCCCCAGCGCCGCGGCGTCATCAGCCTGAACAGGCCGGATTCGTCGAGCGCGCGGACATTTTCGTCGGGCAGGCGGCGGCGGCGTTCGGCCTCGGCGGCGTTCTTGAGCAGGATGGGTCTCAGGCCGCGCGCCCGCTCGATCAGGTCGGCTTCGAGGCCGGCACGGTCCGGCGAGTCAGGTTTTTCGAGAGCCATGTTGAGCGGGAATCGAGGCTGCAGATCCCCTCGGAAATTCCCTAGGCTTTCGGCCCGCGCGATGCAACGCGGGCAGCGTCAGCCGCCGATCTGGAACATCGAGACTCGCGTGACGGAGGGTCAACACTCGCGCTCGATTGCCCTCGTCAGTCTAATGATAGGCGTTTGAGTTCTCTCGCCATCTATTTTTCGGAGTTGAGCCAGGAGGACAACCATTTTGAATCTTCGGCGTTAAGTTCTTCGCCACTGAGGTAATTGCGCAGAATCTCAGCACCTCGCCTCCGAATGACCGCCTCTCGTGCAGCAGCCACGAGTTCTTCAGCCGTCGGGGGCAAATCAAACCGTGACGGTTTGTCGATGAATAGAATGCCTTTATCATCAATACCAAATAGTCCTAGATCCTTCGCAGGAATCGATGTACTAATGACTTGCTTGCGTCTCGGGCTGTTTCCTTTCAGAAGTTCGTTTTTCTGGCCCACCTCGCTCAATTCGAAAGCAATCTTCACCTCCACGAGCGCATCGGTCGATTTTGCTCTTTTTTCCATTGTGTTCGTCAGCGGCTATCGCTACTTAGTCAATCGGGGATCGTCGGTCGAAACGCATTGAGCGTAAGTCCATTCATCCAATAGCGGCCGACAAGGCATGTCTTTAGGTAGAGGCCCCCACGGTGGGGTGCGGCGCCCACCTGAAACAAAGGAAACAGCCCATCGAATGTAGCCCTCTCTATCGAAATCACATGATCGCGCGTTGTCATAACTCTTAATCGTGTTCCAGCTTTTCAAAGGCGCGTTGGTTTCGATCTCCCACGTTCTACCGGTGAACGGCGGTGCCATCAGATACCAGCCGACCAGCGCGAGCGTCGCGGTGTGGCGGATGTTCATCGCTTAGCTGTCCAGCGGCCTGCACCTGGTGCATAGTTCATCAGCAGCTCCAAGTCGCGACGCTGGCGCTGGTCGGCTGGCCGCCCCCTTCATGGTTGGGTGCTTGAGTCACCCACCAATCTGGAACATCGAGCGTTCGCGGGTCGAGCGGCCCTCCAACAGATGATGGCCGGTCGGCTTGAGCGCCACCGCGCGCTCCAGGATTCGGGCCACCAGCGGGATGCCGTTGCCCGGGTTCTCGCGGATGGCCTTGCGCACGTCGAGCTCGTCGTCGTTGAGTAGGCAGAGATGAAACTTGCCGTCGGCCGTGAGCCGCATCCGGTTGCAGGTGCCGCAGTACGGCGCGCTGACCGGGCTGATGAAGCCGATTACGCCGCGCGCACCGTTGAGCCGGTAGTTGCGCGCCTCGTCGGCAGGATTGGTCGAGTCCATCTCGCGGAGCGCGCCGAGTTCCCCCTCGATTCGCCGCCGGGTCTCGATATTCGAGACATAGCGCTGCACCGAGACGGTGGCGCATTCGCCGCCCCCGAGCGGCATCAGCTCGATAAACCGCACGTGCCAGTCGCGCTCGATCGTGAGCCGCGCCAGGTCGACGACGTCGGCTTCGTTGTAGCCGGCGGTGACCACCGAGTTGAGCTTGATCGGCACCAGCCCGGCCGCCTCGGCCGCCATGATGCCGCGCCAGATCCGATCGAAGGTGCCCCAGCGCATCAGCCGCTCGACGCTGGCGGGATTGAGGCTGTCGAGATGCACATTGATACGGTTGAGGCCGGCCTTTTTGAGCGGGCGCGCGAGATCGGCCAGCAGCACCGCGTTGGTGGTCAGCGCCAGGTCGCCGACCCCCTCGACCGCGGCCAGCCGCGTGACGATTTCGATCAGGTCGGGGCGCAGGGTCGGTTCGCCGCCGGTCAGCCGGAACTTGCGGAAACCGACGCTGACCGCGGCGCGCACCACGGTCTCGATTTCAGCCGGCGTCAGCAGCTCGGGTTTGGGGGCGAAATGGACGCCCTCAAGCGGCATGCAGTAGACGCATCGCAGGTTGCAATGGTCGGTCAGCGAGATCCGCAGGTAGTTGATTTCGCGATCGAAAGAGTCTCTTGGCACGGTTTTATTCTACGCGGGGCGGGTCGCGCCTTACAACGGCGCGCGGGTTGCCAGTGATTGGCAGGATTTCAGCCGGTTATCGGCCGCTCCGGCTCGCCGACGCAATGGGCGCATCGGCATAGCGCGCGCAACTGCGCGGTGGTGTAGAGCGTCTCATGGCCGTCGGCCCATCCCAGGAACATCCCGGAGTCACCCATCCGCGACAGCTGACGCATCCGGCGGCTGGCCTCGGGAACCTCGCCATCGACGCGTCCGTGGCAGACGTTGCAGGGGCAGGCGCGGCGCAGGTTCTCGAGCGGATAGATACTGTCGTGGCCGTCGACCCACAGGATGCCGATCGCATAGCGGCCGACCTCGTTGAGCCCCTTGATACGCGACGCTTTCGCCGGATTGGATACCGATGCCATCGGAGTCGCTGTCCTGTTCGACAACTATAGCATCGCGGCCGGCGCCGCCAGCCTCGGCAGCGCAAGTGGACAGGCGAAATTGATGGCGCTAAGAATGGCTCTGCCCCGACATTCCAAATCTTTCAATTGCTGATTGCAGGACGGAGGTTCGTTGCACATGGATGAGAAGGCGAAAAAACAGGCTCTACTGATGATCCCGTATGGGTTGTACGTGCTGGGCGTGAAAGCGGGTGACAAGCAGACCGTGGCGACGGTCAACTGGGTAACACAGACGGCCTTTAATCCGCCGTTGGTGGTGGTAGGAATCAAGAAGGATTCGACCGCCCACGATCTGGTCAAGCAGGCCAAGAAGTTCGCGCTCTCGATGCTCGGCAGCGGGCAGAAAGGGCTGGCGATGGCGTACTTCAAGCACGTCGAGCCGCAGGACGGCAAATTCGGCGCCTACGCCTACGAGGCCGGGGCCAACGGCGCGCCGATTATCAGCGATGCGCCGGCGTCGGTCGAATGCGACGTGGTCGGATTTTACGAGCTGGGCGACCATTCCACGGTCATCGGCCAGGTGACCGAGGGACACGTCAAGCGCGATTCCGAGGTGCTGACGCTCGCCGAGTGCGGCTTCAAGTACGGCGGCTGAGATGCTCCGGGCGGGGCGTCGACAGCGGCGACGCCTCGCCCCTCGCGAGGATCCTTCCTAGGTAGCCGATTGTCCGACCGGCGACGCGCCCCCGGCGGTCCCTTGACCCTTGCGCGCCTGGGACGCCACGCTCGACACTCTGACCGGCAGGATCACCAGGCTCAGACCCTGGACCTGCAGCCAGGTCTGCAACTCGAGCGCGGTATGATTATGCAGGAAGCGGCTGATGAAGCCTTCGAGTTCATCGGTAAAAATCAGCTTGCCGGCAAAGAAGACCGCGTGCGGGAACTCCTTGGCGACGGCCAGGCATAGGCGCTTGAGTTCAGCCACCACATCGGGGCCGATACTGATGCGCAGTTCCGGATGGAACCCCATGTCGCCGGCGAGCTGGCAATACTCGTTGAGATCGTCGGCCACCTGCTGCTCCAGTTGACGAACCTCTTCGGGCCCCTTGAGCAGTCCTGAGTCGACCTCGCCGACGCTGATAAAGACCACGTTCTTGAATTGCCCGCCGAACAGGCGCTCGAGCGTGGTCAGGGTCGCCAGGCCGAGGCCGTTGAAACCGCTGACCAGTAGCACCGCGGTCGGAGCCTTGGGATCGAAGGTTTCCGGCTGACTCTCCTTGGCCGAGTAGAGTTGCGGCAGGATGTCGGCTTCGAGTTGCTCGATGGCTTTGGTGACGTACTGGTAATGCCGGCGCACCAGATAGCAAATGATCACCAGCGCGCCGGTCAACAGCACCGTGACCCAGCCGCCCTCGTCGAACTTGAGCACCAGCATCAGAACCAGGATCAAGGCCGTGAACATGCATCCGACGCCATTGACCATCAATTTGCGCCACCAGCGCCGCTCGCGCTTGCGCTCCTGCCACCAGTGCGCGCTCATCCCGAGCTGCGAGAGCGTGAAGGTGACGAAGACATTGATCGCGTAAAGCACGACCAGGATCCCGACCCTGGCCTCGGTGCCGGCCAGGATCAGGCCCGCCGCCAGCCCCATCGCGAGCACGCCGTCCTGGGTCACCAGGCGCGCACTCAGGTTGGTAAAGCGGCGCGGCAGCCAGCGGTCGCCCGCCATCGTGGCCAGTACGCGCGGGCCGTCGACGAAGCCGGTCTGCGCCGCGACGAACAGCAGCGCCCCCTCGGTGATCATGGTGAAGGTGACAATCGGGGCGCCGATCGACAGGCCGAACAGCTTCCAGTTCCCGGCCACGCGGTCGAACAGCACGGCATTGAGGGTCTGGCCGTGCACCGGTTCGACGTTGAACAGCAGGTAGCCGAGCAGGATGCCGCCGGCCAGCAGCGCCAGCGACACTGCCATGTAGATCATGGTGCGCTTGCCGGTCGCGGCGCGCGGCTCGCGCAGGATCGGCAGCCCGTTGCTGACCGCCTCGATCCCCGTGTAGGTGCCGCCGCCCATACTGTAGGCGCGGAAGAAGATCACGGCCAGCACGACGATCCCCAGGCTATTCATCCCGCCACGAACCTGCCCGATAGCGTCACTGGTGATTTGCGGCAGTTCCATCGACCTTGAGAGCAGCGCATAGCCCACCAGCCACGCATGCATCACGACGAAAGCCAGGAAGATCGGCAGCAGCGAAAGCACCGATTCCTTGACCCCGCGCAAGTTCATGCCGATCAGCAGCGCCACGATCACCAGGCAGAACAGGAACTTGTAATGGAGCCAGCCGACCGGCAGGAAGCTGAAGATCGCGTCGGCTCCGCTCGCAACCGAAATCGAAATCGTCAGCACGTAGTCGACCACCAGCGCGGCGCCCGAAACCAGCCCGGGGTAAGGGCCCAGCAGCTTGGTCGCAACCAGGTAGCCGCCGCCCCCGGCCGGGAACAGGTCGATGGTCTGGCTGTAGGAGGCCGAGATGATGAAGACCGTCAGCGCGGTCAGCAGGGCCAGAAAGACCGCGAGATACTGATGATGGCCGAGCGCCAGAAAGGCCTCTTCCGGCCCGTAGCACGATGAGCTCAAGCCGTCGGAGCCCAAGCCGACCCAGGCCAGGAAGGCGACCAGCGAGAGGCTATGGAAGATGCCGGGGTCGCGAACATCGCGCGGCGGTCCGATCAGAACCGCGGCCAGACTGCGTTTACGTTCCTCTCCGGACTCGTTATCCGATGATGCCAAAGTGTTGTCCCGGCCTCCTTGCCGAAAGCGAAAGCTTATAGGGAAACGCGCTGCCTGGAATAGGGTGGGCGATCATCCATCGAGGTGGGCGGATCAGATCGAATATTGGGCGCGCGGCAGCCCCATTTGATAGCGGGCCGCATCGACCAGATTCTGCATCAGGGCCATTACCGTCATCGGTCCGGTCCCGCCGGGGCTGGGCGTAATCCAACCGGCGACGCGGCTGACGTTGTCGAAATCGACGTCGCCCACGAAACGGCCCGGTCCCACGCGGCGGAAACCTACGTCTATCACACAGGCTCCGGGCTTCACCATCTCGGCCGTAATCAGAAAGTCGCGATCGACGACCCGGGCGCCGGTGCATGACACCAGCAGGTCGGCCTCGCGGCACACAGCGGCGAGATCGCGGGTGTGGCGATGGCACCAGGTGACGGTCGCGTTGCACATCCGCCCCCCGAGGATGAAGGCCAGCGGCTTGCCGGCGATGTCGCTGCGGCCGATCACCACGGCGCGCGCCCCCGCGAGCGGCACCCGGTAGGCGCTGAGCAGCGTCAGCACGCCACGGGGCGTGCAGGGGATGAACCGTCCCCATTCGCCACGATAGAAGCCGCCGACGCTGGTGACGCCGAGCGCGTCGACGTCCTTTTCCGGCGCGATCGCGTCGAACAGCCGGAAGCCGTCGACCGACTCCGGCAGCGGCAACTGAATCAGAATCCCGGTGATCCGCGGGTCGGCGTTAAGCTGCGCGAGCGTCGCCAGCATCGATTCGGTGGTCGCCGCGGCCACCTCGATTTCGATAATTTCGCTTTTCAGGCCGAGCCGCTCCGCCAGCCGGCGCTTGTTCGCCACGTACTGGCGCGAGGCCGGGTCGCTGCCGACCATGATCGCCGCCAGCGTCAGCCGATGATGCTCGCTCAGTTCGCGGGCGTGATCGCGGACCTCCGCCTGGAGACGCCTGCTCAGCGCGCGGCCGTCCATGATCGTCGCAGCCATGACCAATGCTTCCCGGATGCGGCGTGCGGCTAGCGACCCTTCCATTGCGGCGGGCGCTTTTGCGCGAAGGCCTGCGCGCCTTCGCGCGCGTCCTCGGTAGCCTGCAGCCATTTGTACAGTTCACGTTCCAGCTTGATGCCGTCGGCGAGCGGCAGGTCGAGGCCGCGCAGTGCCGCGCGCTTGATTTGCGAGACCGCCAGCGGCGCGCTCTTGCAGATCTCGCCCGCGATCGCTTCGCACTTGCCCATCAGCAGATTCATCGGCACGACGTAATCGACCAGCCCCAGCCGCAGCGCCTCGTGAGCGTCGATGCGGTTGCCGGTGTAGAGCATCTCCAGCGCCCGCCCCAGCGGCACCAGGCGTGGCAAGCGCTGCGTGCCGCCGCCGCCCGGCAGCCATCCCAGCCGCACTTCGCCCAGACCGAACTGGGCGTGCTCGGCGGCCACCCTGATGTCGCAGGCCAGCGCCTGCTCCAGCCCGCCGCCATTGGCGTGGCCGTTGATCGCGGCGATGATCGGCTTGTACAGGTCGTACATCACCGGCATCGGCGAATTCGGCACTTCCTCTCCCGGCCGTTCCACGTAATTGGACTTGATATCGCTGCCGGCGCAGAAGGCGCGCTCGCCGGCGCCGGTCAGGATCGCGACGCGCAGGCTCGCGTCATCGCGAAACTCGCGCCAGATATCGGCCAACCGACCGTAGGTTTCGAAGTCGCAGGCATTCAACCGCTCGGGCCGGTTGATAGTCACGTAGGCGACTGGCCCCTGCTTCTCGAACAAGACTTTCATCGATCAGACTCCTGCGCGGGAGAATACCTGCGGAACCTATCACTGCGCCGCACGGCGAGACTAGCCGCGCGGCGGCGGTTCGGGGGGAACTCTCGGTTCGAGACGCCGGCTCCGCTAGCGTTCCGGCTGCATGGCGATGTAGCCGACCGGGCATTCATGCGCGCACAGTCCGCAGCCCTTGCAGTAGTCGTAGTCAAAGACGTAATGGTCGCCGCCCGCCGCGATCTCGCGCGTTTTGAGCACCGCGTTGTCGGGACATAACGTCCAGCAATTGTCGCACGCCATACATTCGCCGCATGAGAAGCAGCGCCGGCTTTCGGTTTCGATTTGGCCCAGCGAAAGCGGCTGCTCAATTTCGCGCTCGGCGTTGCGCTCGGCCACCGCCAGCATCCCGATCGCGGCGCGCGGCTGATGCTCGAAATAGTTGGCGTTCAAATCGGCGAAGCGAACCTCGTTACTCTCCAACGCGGGCATCGCCGCCCCGCGCAGGTAGCGATCGATCGCGATCGCGGCGCGGCGCCCGTCGCCAATCGCTTCACTTACGGTGGCGGCGCCTTCGCGCACGTCGCCGCCCGCGAAAATGCCGTCGAAGTTCTCAAGCCGGCCCCATTGATCAGGATGGAGAAACGGATGGCCGCGAAGCAGCATCTCGAGACCGGTCGGATCGACCTCCTGCCCGACCGCCGGTATCACCTGCTCGACGTGCATGATGGTCTCGGTACCCTCGAACTCGACCGTCTCCCGGCGCCCGGCCGCGCGCGTCAGCTTCTTGGTATGTACCATCTCGACGCCGGCCACACGCTCGCCGCGGATAATCAGGCGACGCACGCCGCGATGCTCGTGGATGATAACGCCCTCGTCGAGCGCCTGATGGACTTCGCGCGCCGTCGCGCGCATGGCATCCTCCACCGGCACTCCGGGGCCGGGGACCGCGCGGTAGCTGATGATGTGCACTTCAGGGATGCCGCTGAAGCGCAGCACGCGGGCCAGGTCGACGGCGGTGTTGCCGCCGCCGATAATCGCCACGCTCTTGTAGGCCGGCAGCGAGCCGATCGAGAGCCATTCCTTCAGGATGTCGAGGCCGGGGCGCGAGTCGCGCGGCACCACGCCGTCGACGCTCCAATCGCGGCCGCGCTGATTGCCGACGCCCAGGAAGATCGCCCGGTGATCCGGCCGCAGCTCATCGAGCATGAAATCGCGTCCCAGCCGATTGCGCGGCATGAAGGTCATGCCAATCGAGAGCAGCCGCTCGAGCTCGCCGCGGAGCACCGCCCGCGGCAGCCGGTAGGACGGGATGGCGGAGGCCAGCAATCCGCCGGCTTCGCTCTCGCCCTCGAACAGCGTGACCAGGTAGCCCAGGCGAATAAGCTGATAGGCCGCCGAAAGTCCCGCCGGACCTGCGCCGACCACCGCCACCCGCGCGGCCCCGGATGCGGGGGCGCGCAGCGGATAATGCCAGCCGCCCGCGATGGCCTGGTCGCCGAGAGTGCGCTCAACCCCATGGATCGCCAGCGGTTCGTCGTACTGGCCGCGATTGCACGCCGCCTCGCACGGATGATGGCAGACGCGACCGGTGATCGCCGGCAACGGATTCGCCTCGACCAGGGTTTCCCACGCGGCTTTCGGATCGCCCTCGGCCAGCCGCGCCAGGTAGCCCTGCGGATCCTCGCCGGCCGGGCAGCCGGTGTGGCAGGGCGCGCTGCGATGCGCGTGCACGGGCCGTTCGAGGCGCCAATCGCCGGTTTTGAAATCGAGCGAGGTTCCCGGCTTCGCCACCGCCCCGCGCGTCAGGATGGTCATGGTCATCTCCCGCTCAGGCGGTCCGCAGACCGCCGCGAATTACCGTATCCATGCCTTCGCTATCGAAGCGGTCGGGCGCCTCGGCGCGCAGCCGATAGACTTCGATATTGTGATTTGCGAGTTCCTGCAGATGCTCGAGTTCTTCGCGCGCGCGCGGATCGTCGGCGAACAGATGCTTGAAGCGATCCTGCAAGCGCAGGTAGTCGGTGACCGGGCGGATGTTGCGCAACTCCATCGCTCCCACCAGCTCGCCGCGCTCCAGCTCGATCATCGGCCACAAGCCGGTCTGCACCGCCAGGCGCGCGACCTCGATACCGAGCGCGTTCTCATGGCCCCAGCCCAGCGGACAGGGCGAATGCACGACGATAAAGGCGGCGCCCTCGATCTGCATCCCGCGCCGGACTTTCTTGCGCAGATCCGTCGGATAGGCGACGGTCGCGGTGGCGGAGTAAGGGATTCGATGGGCGGCGATGATCGTCACCAGATCTTTCTTGAGATGGCGCTTGCCCTCGCGCTCGCGCCCGGCCGGTGAGGTGGTGGTGGCGGCGGCATGCGGGGTGGAACTCGATCGCTGCACGCCGGTGTTCATGTACGCTTCATTGTCGAAGCAGACGTAGAGCACATTGTGATTGCGCTCGAGCATCCCGGACAGCGCCTGCAGCCCGATGTCGAAAGTGCCGCCGTCGCCGCCGAAGGCGACCACCTTGGTCCGGCGCTTTTGCGCTTTGAGCGCGGCTTCCATCCCGGAGGCGACCGCCGCCACGTTGGCGAATACCGAATGGATCCACGGCAGGCGCCACGCGCTCTGCGGCCAGGCGGTGGTAAAGACTTCGAGGCATCCGGTGGCGTTGGCGATCATCGCGTCGGGACCGATCGCTTCGGTGACCAGGCGCGCGGCCAGCGCCTGGCCGCATCCCTGGCAGGCGCGATGGCCCGCCTCGAGGCCGCGAAATACCGGCTGATGGCGCCTCAGCTCAGCAGTCGACAGCGGCGGTTGGTCGGGTGTCATCGAAGCAATCTCCTAGCGATCCGTTTCCGCAAGCTTGGCCGGCTGCAGATCGAACACCGCGAAGCGCGACGGAGTCGCGGCTTGCGCCGCGGCCAGCAGTTGCGGATAAACCGTCATCGGCACGTCGCGTCCGCCCAGGCCGATCGCATAGCTATGGACGCGCGGCGGACGGCTCAGCTCGGACAACGCGGCGCGCACTTCGGCAGCGATGATTCCGCCTCCGCCCGGCGAAACGGCGCGCTCCAACACGATCAGATCGTCGAGCCCGGCGCATTCCTGCTTGAGCGCGTCGACCGGAAACGGCCGAAAAGCGCGCAGCTTGATCAGCTTGGCCGGAGTGCGATCGTGGGATTCGGCTTGCGCCTCGGCCAGCGTTCCCAGGATTGACCCGATCGTCAGGATTGCGAGCCGCGCCTCCTGCGGCCCCTCAACGGACAGCAGCCCGCCGGTCGACCGACCGCTGATATTCTGCCAGGCGCGATCGGTCGCGATGATCTCATCCTGCGCATTGAGCAGCGCCCGATGATGCGCATGGCGGATTTCCGGAAAGAATTCGGGTGACAGCAGGGTGCCCATGCTCAACGGATTGGCGGGATCGAGCGCCCGCGAGAACGCATAGGGGCCCAGAAACGCATCGACCTGCTCCTGCGTCGGCAGTTCGAGCGGCTCCAGCGTGTGAGTCAGCGTGAAGCCGTCGACGCATACCATCACCGGCAACTCGCATCGTTCGGCGATTCGGAAGGCGTGAATCGTGGTGTCGACGGCCTCCTGGTTGTCCGCGCAATACAACTGCACCCAGCCGGCGTCGCGCACCGCCATCGAATCCTGATGATCGTTCCAGACCGAGACCGGCGCGCCGACCGCGCGATTGGCGCAGGTCAGCACCAGCGGCACCCGCAGCCCGGCGATATTGAACAGCACCTCGGTCATCAACAGCAGCCCCTGTGAACTGGTGGCGGTGTAGGCGCGCGATCCCGCCACCGCCGCTCCGAGAGCCACCGAGGCGGCCGAGAATTCGCTCTCCACGCTCACCAGCTCGCAGGCCAGCGCACCGTCGGCGATGAGCTTGGCAAGATTTTCGACGATATGGGTCTGCGGCGTAATCGGATAAGCCGCCACCACCTGCGGACGACACAGCGCTACCGCCCGCGCCATCGCCTGCGAACCTTCAAGCGGCTGCGCCATCGCATAACTCCTTCCATGCCCCGGCCGGCACCATCTGCGCCGCCTCGCGCACCAGCCGGGTGTTGCGATCGAGCGTCTCGCCGCTGAATTGCTGCGCCAGCGCCGCTTCCAGCGCGCTCAGACTGACCAGCTTGGTCAGCGCCAGGAAGGCGGCCGCCAAAGCCGTATTCGGCACCGGCCGTCCGAGCATCTGCTGGGCCAGCGCAGTGGCCGGGATGGTCACCAGCTTGAAGTTCCGGGCCGCCGGCAATTCCTCCGCGGGTCGCGACGAATTCACCAGTATCGCGCCCTTTTCTCCAAGGCCGGCCGTGATATCGCCGGTCCGCAGCAGGGCTTCATCCTGCACCAGCAGGAACGAGGGGGTGGTCACCTGACATCGCCGGCGCACGGGATGGTCCGCGATCCGCACGAAAGCCGTGACCGGCGCTCCGCGACGCTCCGGCCCGAAGCTCGGGAAGGCCTGGCCGAAGCTGCCATCCTCAAAGGCTGCTGCCGCGAGCAGGTAAGCCGCCACCACGTTGCCCTGGCCGCCGCGCCCATGAATGCGGATTTCGATTAACTTGTCGCCACTTGTCGGCATCATGTTCCCAGCTTCTGTTGAAGCATCGCCCGTGCCAGCGATTCGCAGTGAGGCTGGAAGCACTGGTGTGACTCCGAGCAGCAGCGATTGTCGCCAAAGGAGTCACCTCGCCTTTGACCTGCCGCTATTTATGCCCATCGCCCGAGGTCGCCATGGTAGGCGTTGATGACGCCCCTGAAATGCGCCGCGCGCAGGATTTAGCCCGGAGCCTCTCACCCTGCGCCCGACCGTGGTATAAAATGAGCCAACCCAACCCACGAGAGTGACTGACATGGCGAAATCTACCGACAGCGAGACTCCCAAGTTCCGGGTGATCGGAACGCGGCCGATCCGGCCCGATGGGTTCGACAAAGTGACCGGGGCTGCCAAGTTCGGGGCCGACTACTATTTGCCCGGGATGCTGCACGGCAAGGTCCTGCGCAGCCCGTACGCCCACGCCCGCATCAAGGCGATCCGGGTCGACAAGGCGCTCGCGCTGCCCGGCGTCAAAGGGGTGATTACCGGCGCTGATTTTCCCGAGGTCGAGGACGCCCAGGTGCCGATCGGTGAGTTGATGGGCAATCCGCGCCATCTTTCGATCTGCCTGATGGCGCGTGACAAGGCGCTGTATGACGGCCACGCGGTCGCGGCGGTCGCCGCCACCAGTCCGCATATCGCCGAAGAGGCGCTCAAGCTGATCGAGGTCGATTACGAGCCGCTGCCGGCCGTGCTCACCGTCGATGAGGCGATGAAGCCGGGTGCGCCGATCCTGCTGCCCGAGCTGCGCAGCCAGTTGCTCGCCAGCCGCAACGAGCCGGGCCAGCCCGAAGGTCCCGACCAGCCAACCAACGTCGCTTCCCACGGACAGTTCAAGCGCGGCGACGTCGAGGCGGGTTTCAAGCAGGCCGACTTTGTGGTCGAGCACACCTACCGGACTGCCACCGTGCATCAGGGTTACATCGAGCCGCAAAACGCCCTTGCGACCTGCAATCGTGACGGCCACGTCACGGTCTACTGTTCGTCGCAAGGTCAATTCCAGGTCCGCCTGCTGCTTGGCTACCTGCTCAAACTGCCGGTCGGAGTAATCAGGGTGGTCCCGGCCGAAATCGGCGGCGGCTTCGGCGGCAAGACCATGATCTATCTCGAACCGATGGCGGTGCTGCTGGCGAAGAAAACCGGCCGGCCGGTCAAGATGGTGATGAATCGCGGCGAGGTGCTGCGCGCCACCGGCCCCAGTTCGGGCACGCGGATCGACGTCAAGATGGGCGCCACCCGCGACGGCCGCATCACCGCGGCGAAAATCTGGATGGGTTACGAGGCCGGCGCCTTTCCCGGCTCTCCGTTCATGGCTGGCGCGATGACCACCACCGCCTCCTACAATATTCCCAACCTGCTGATCGATACCTATGACGTGGTGGTCAACAAGCCCAAGGTCGCCGCTTATCGAGCGCCCGGCGCGCCGCATTCCGCGTTTGCCTACGAGAGCGCGGCCGACGAGCTGGCCGAGCAGTGCGGGATGGACCCGCTCGACTTCAAAATCCTGAACGGCTCGCGCGAGGGCACACCGCAACCCGCCGGTCCGCCCTTCAAGCGTATCGGCCTGATCGAATGCTGCGAGGCGCTCCGCGACAGCGCCCACTATCGCTCCGAGCTTGCCGGCCCCAATCGCGGCCGCGGCGTCGCGACCGGATTCTGGTTCAATGCCGGCGGGCAATCGTCCGCCACCGTCAACTTTCACACCGACGGCACGCTCAGCGTGGTGACCGGCTCGGTCGATGTCGGCGGTTCGCGGGCGGCGATGGGTATGATCGCGGCCGAAGTGCTCGGCGTCGACGTGAACGACGTGCGTCCGATCGTGGCCGACACCGATTCGGTCGGCCATACCGATGTTACCGGCGGCAGCCGGGTTACGGTCGCCACCGGCCTCGCGGTCTACAACGCCGCGCAGGATGTGCTGCAGCAGCTCAAGCAGCGCGCGGCGATGATCTGGGAGCGCAAGCCCGAGGAGATCGAATTCAACCTCGGCACCTTCAGCCTGCGCGGCAACGGCGTTGCCCCGCTGACCCTCAAGCAGCTCGCCACGCGCCTGCCGCGCACCGGCGGCCCGATCACCGGTCGCGCGACGCTCAACGCCGGCCTGGTGGGAGCGGTCGGCAATGCCTTCGCCGCGACCTGCGTCGATGTCGAAGTCGACCCCGACACTGGCAAGGTGCAAATCCTGCGCTGCACGGTGGCGCAGGATGTCGGCCGCGCGGTGCATCCGAGCTATGTCGAGGGCCAGATGCAGGGCGGCACGGTGCAGGGACTCGGCTGGGCGCTCAACGAGGAATACGTCTATGACCGCAACGGCGTGATGCGCAATGCCGGGCTGCTGGATTACCGGATGCCGACCTGCCTCGACCTGCCGATGATCGACACTATCCTGGTCGAAGTTCCGAACCCGGGCCATCCGCTGGGCGTCCGCGGCGTCGGCGAGGTATCGATCGTGCCGGTGATGGCGGCGGTCGCCAACGCTATCTACCGCGCAACCGGGGTCAGGATGCACGAGCTGCCGATGTCGCCGCCGCGGCTGCTGAAGGCCATCCTCGCCGCCAGCGAAGCATCGCACACCGCCGCCGCGGGCTAGCGGATAGAGCCACGGGCACCTCATGGCATAGCCATCTGCAACGATGACTTCCACGATGGCTGAGGCCAGACGCACCCCGCTGTATGATCTGCATCGCCGGCTCGGCGCCCGGATGATCGAGTTCGGGGGCTTCGCGATGCCGCTGCAGTACCGCGGCATCATCGAGGAGCATCGTGCGGTGCGCCGCTGCGCCGGGCTGTTCGATCTGAGCCACATGGGCGAGTTCATGGTGAGCGGACCCCGCGCGATCGAGTTGCTCGAGCGGGCGCTGACCAACTCGGCGGCGGCGCTGGCGGTCGGCCATGCGCACTACACCGTGATGTGCGCGGACGACGGCGGCACGATCGACGATCTAATCGTTTACCGGGTCGAAGCCGAACGCTACCTGATGTGCGTGAACGCGGCCAATATCGCCGCGGATCGCGAATGGCTGCTCGCGCTTAACCGCGCTATCGGCGCTGAGTTCGAGGATCAGAGCGATGCCACCGCGATGGTTGCGATACAGGGTCGGCAGGCCGTGGCGATCGCCGCCGGCGTCGCCGCCCCGTCGCTCCGGGCGATCGGACGCTTCGGCGTCGCACGGAGCTCGATCGATGGCCTCGCGGTCATCGCCGCCCGCACCGGCTACACCGGCGAAGATGGCTTTGAGTTTTTCGCCGCCGCCGCCGACGGCCCGGCAATCTTCGAGCGGCTGCTGGCCGCCGGACAAGCGCACGGCTTGACGCCGTGCGGACTCGGCGCGCGCGACACGCTCCGGCTCGAAGCGGGGCTGATGCTCTACGGCCATGAACTGGATCGCGCAACCACGCCGATCGAAGCGGGGCTCGCGCGCTTCGTCAGCTTCGGACGCGAATTCGTCGGCGCGCAAGTCCTGGAGCGTCAGAATCGCGAGGGACCGCGCAAACGGCTGGTCGGAATCGTGAGCGAGGATCGGCGCAGCGTGCCGCGCCAGAGCTATCGGCTGCTGCGCGCGGGCGGCGAGGTGGGCGTCGTCACCAGCGGCAGCTACGCGCCCAGCCTCGAACGCCCGGTGGCGATGGCCTACGTTTATGGCGAGGGGCGCGAGTCGCAGGTCGGCGACCGGATCGAGGTCGAAATCCGCCAGCGCCCGGTGGCCGCCGAAGTCGTACGCATCCCGTTCTATCGGCGCCGGGCCGTTTAGTGATTCAGGCGCTGCCGCCGTTGACGCGCAGCACCTGACCGCTGATAAACGACGCCTCGCGCGAGGCGAAGAAGGCGACCGCCGCCGCCACCTCCTCCATCTTCGCCGCCCGTCCCATCGGGACTCGCGCGATCGCCCGCAGCAATCTCGCCGGCGGCTCTTTCTGGCCGAGGCTTTCGGCGGTCGATTCGATCAGCGTGATCGCGGGTGCGACCGTATTGATCGTGATCCCGGCCGGCGCCAGCTCGATCGCAAGTCCGGAGCTGAGTCCATGCACGCCCGCCTTGGCCGAGTTGACCACCGCGTGATCGGTCAGCCCGCCGAAGACCGCGTTGGCCGTCACGTTGACGATCCGGCCGTACTGCTGCTCGCGCATGATCGGCACCACCGCCCGGGTGCATCGAAACGCCGCCCACAGGTTGTTCGAGAAGGTGGCGGCGATCTGCTCGTCGGTGAATTGGTCGTAAGGTTGTACGCCGCCGCCGCCGGCGTTGTTGATCAGGATCTCGATGCGTCCGAAGGTCCGCCGGGCGTCGCCGATCAGCAGCTCGGCGATCGCCGGCTGGCTGACGTCGCCCTGGAAGGGCAGCACCCGCACGTCGCCGTGGCGGCTCGCAATCTCTTCGACTGCGCGTCCGATCGACGGTTTCACGTCGGCCGCCATCACGTTGGCGCCCTCGGCCGCCAGCCGCTCGGCGATCGCTTTACCGATACCCTGCGCCGCGCCGGTAACGATCGCGCTGTGGCCCTCGAAACGTCTTGTCAGCTCTGCCATCGATGCTCCCCATCAGGCAAAAAAATTAGCCAGACCAGTCTCTCCCATTGCGCGCTGCCGCTGTCAATAAAGTGATCGCACGGCGGCGCGGCGCCGGCGACCCGCGATGGAATCGGCCGCCGCCATCGGCTATAAAAATGGTGCCGGGAGAGCATCGGGAGTGCTTGGGAAGTGACGGCGCACCCGCTGATTCGACCTGTTTTCCGCTTCAGACAGAGATGAGATTTCATCCCCACACGCAGGCTGAGATAGCCGCGATGCTGGCGGTGGTCGGTGCGCCGACGCTCGACGACTTGATCGCCCACGTGCCCGCGCGGCTGCGTGAGCGCGCCGCGATCGGCTTGCCGTCCGGCCTCGACGAGCAGGCGGTGGCCGCGCGGCTGGCGGCGCTGGCGGCGAAGAATCGCCCCGGCGCGGACGGCGCGAGCTTTCTCGGCGCCGGCTACTACCGCCATTACGTGCCCGCCGCGGTCCGCGCGATTATCGCCCGCGCCGAACTCGCGACCGCCTACACGCCGTATCAGGCCGAGGCCAGCCAGGGCACCACCCAGGCGATTTTCGAGTTTCAATCGCTGATCGCGCAGCTGACCGGACTCGAGGTCGCCAACGCCAGCATGTACGACGGCGCGTCGGCCACCGCGGAGGCGGTCCTGATGGCGCGGCGGATGATGCCGCGCCGCTCGCGGGTCGCGATTTCGCGCGCGCTGTGGCCCGACTATCGGCAGACCGTGCGAACCTACCTGAGCGCGCAGGACGGGCTTGAGATTATCGAGACGCCGCTCGATCCCGTGGTCGGCGCCACCGACCTCGACGCGCTCCGGGCGCTGGCCGACGAGCGGCTGCTGTGCGTCGTCACCGGCTATCCGAATTATTTCGGCATCATCGAGCCGCTGGCGGAGGTCTCGGCGATCGCCCATCAGGCCGGCGCGATTTCGATCTCCACCAGTGCTGAGGCGCTGGCGCTCGGGCTGCTGAAATCGCCCGGCGAACTGGGTGTCGATATCGCCGTTGGCGAGGGGCAGAGCTTCGGCATGCCGCTGGAGTACGGCGGCCCCGGGGTCGGTTTCATGGCGACGCGGATGGCGCACGTGCGCCAGATGCCGGGGCGGCTGGTCGGCCAGAGTCACGACGATCGCGGTAATCGCGCCTTCACGCTGACGCTCGCCACGCGCGAGCAGCATATTCGCCGCGAACGGGCGACCTCGAACATCTGCACCAATAACTCGCTGTGCGCGCTGGCAGCGACCGTCTATCTCGCGATGATGGGGCGGCGCGGGCTGCGCGATCTCGCCGGACTCAACGTCGAGCGCGCCCATCGCGCGGCGGCGATGCTTGAGGCGGCCGGCCTGCCGCGCCGCTTCAGCGGCCCGTTCTTCAACGAATTCGCGATCGCTACCGACGATCCGGCCGCGCTGCTCGGACGCGCCGAGCACCACGACGTGCTGGCCGGGGTGGCGGTCGGGCGCCAGGATTCGGATCGCTCGGGCGCGATCCTGATAGCGGTAACCGAGATGAACGCCGATGACGATCTGCGGCGTCTGGTCGATGCAGTGAAATAAGGTCTGTTAATGGCGAGTGCTGGAAAAATCCCGAAAAGAGCGCCATCGTCGCCCGCTTCACCGGAAGACGCGCAGGCCTCGATACTGGTCCCGCTAATCTTCGAGGAATCCTCGCCCGGAAGCTCCGCCGCCGATCTTGCCCCGGCCGGCGCAGCCGCGGTGGAAATTCTGGGCGCGGCGCTGTGCCGCGACGATCTCCCCGGCTTCCCGGAACTCAGCGAGCCGCAGGTGATGCGTCACTTTCTGCGCCTGTCGCGCCTCAACTTTGCCCAGGCGCTGGAGTTCTACCCGCTCGGCTCGTGCACCATGAAGTACAACCCGGTGGTGAACGACGAGCTTGCGGCGCTGCCCGGCTTCGCCAATCTCCATCCGCTGACGCCCGACCATCTGGCCCAGGGCGGGCTCGAGCTTATCGCCACGACCGAGCAGGCGTTGGCGGAGATCACCGGGATGGACGCGGTGTCGATCCATCCCGCCGCCGGTGCGCAGGGCGAGTTCAGCGGTTTGCTGATCGCCCGCGCTTATCATCGTAAACGCGGCGAGCGGCGCGGCAAGGTGATCATCCCCGACACCGCCCACGGCACCAATCCGGCAAGCTGCAGCCTGGCGGGATTCGAGGTGATGGTGGCGCGGTCCGACGCGCGCGGCGTGGTCCCGGCCGAGGAAGTGCGCCGGATGCTCGACGGCGACGTCGCCGCCATGATGGTCACCAATCCGAACACGCTGGGCGTTTTCGAGCCTGAGATCGAGGCGATCGCCGCGGCGCTGCACGAAGCCGGTGCGCTGCTCTATCTCGATGGCGCCAACATGAACGCTTTGTTTGGGGTCGCCAAGCCGGCCGACATGGGCGCCGATATCGTCCAGCTCAACCTGCACAAAAGCTTCTCGACGCCGCACGGCGGCGGTGGTCCGGGCGCCGGGCCGATCGCCGTCAAACGCTTCCTCGAACCGTTCCTGCCGATGCCGCGCGTGGCCGGGGACGCCAACGCCGGCTGGCGCCTCGACTACCAGCGGCCCGATTCCATCGGCCGGCTGCGGGCGTTTCACGGCAACTTCGGCATCGTGGTGCGGGCGCTCGCCTATATCCTGGCGCTCGGCGGGGACGGTCTGGCGGAGGCCAGCCGGCTCGCGATCCTGAACGCCAACTATCTACGCAAGCTGCTCGAAAGCGATTTTCCGAGCGCCACCGCCGAGCCCTCGATGCATGAATGCGTGCTGACCCATGACCTCGAACATCGCGCCGGCGTCAGCACGCTCGATATCGCCAAGCGCCTGCTCGACTACCGGATTCATCCGCCAACCATCTACTTCCCGACCGTGGTCCACGGCGCCCTGATGATCGAGCCGACCGAGACCGAGAGCCGCGCTACGCTGGACGAATTCGCCACCGCGATGAAGCGCATTCATGCCGAGGCGCTGAGCGATCCCGAGACTGTCAAGGGCGCGCCGCACAGTCTGCCGGTCGGCCGGGTCGACGAAGCTGCCGCCGCCCGCCATCCAATATTGGCCTGGAAGTCGTCGTCGTAAGCTGATTCGGGGCTGTTTTGGCTAACACCACCTGCGTGCGCCCGGTGGGATCGCGCCGGTCAGCGGTATAGAATCGAGACTTGTTGCCCAAGGAGTTGACAATGAGATCGATGCTTCGCCGATCGCGCTGCTTGATCGTCGCCGGTGCGGTCGTAGCGCTCGCGATGGGCGCGGTGCCGTGGCTGACAGGTCGCGCGCTGGCGATCGGCCCCGTCATACCGTACCTGGACAATGATCAGGCTAGCGATCAGCCGCCTTCCGCATGGCTGCTGATGGCGCCGCCGACCACCCACTCCGGCCTGAGCGTCGATACGCAAGGCGGACTCGCGCGCTGGATCGTCTACGGCCGTTACAACACGCTTAAGGAATGCAGCACGACTATCCAGTTCGTCCGCAATGGCGACATCCCCAACTCCGGACTACCGGCACAGATGACCGGCGGTGCAATCCCGCTCGATGCGGTACCCGGGGGCTCGGCGCAGGCCGGCATGCAGCCCGGCTATGGAGGGATGCAGCCCGGCTACGGAGGGATGCAACCCGGTTACGGAGGGATGCAACCCGGTTACGGAGGGATGCAGCCCGGCTATGGCGGGATGCGGCCCGGATACCCCGGAGCTCAACCGGGTTATCCGCCGATGCAACCGGGCGCGGCGATGGGGCAATCGGGGTACCCGGGCATGTCGCCCGGAGCTCAGGGCATGCCGCCGGGTTACCAGGGGATGCCGCCCGGATCTCAAGCGATGCAGCCCGGCTATCAGGTGACGCCCGGCTACTCGGGGATGCCCTCCGGCTACGCCTCGAACCAGCCGATGATCCAGCAGCCGGCACAACTGATGACGCGGCAACAGGCCGCCGCCGCCTACTGCTTCGCCGATAACGATCGGCGGTTGCAAGGCCTGATCAATCCACCGCCCGGGCTGCCGTTGAGTCAGCCGTCCGCGGGCGCGGGGAGCGGCTTGGGCCAGGGCTACCCGGGCGTGCAGCGGTAAGCTGGGCCATTCAGCCGCGAGCGATCGCGTTCAGCATCGCGCGGTAATCGTCGGGCGTATTGACGTTGAAAAAGCTCTCGAGATGCGGATCGATAAGTCGCATCTCGGCTTCTTCGACGATCCGGGCCCGGATGTGATCGACGATCCGATGCAGACGCCGCTCGTCCCGCGCCACCATCGCGTCGAGTGCGCCCAGGCATCGCTCCCGCCGATAGACCGCATGCAGCATCTGCAGTCGCCCGCCGACACGCGGTATCACCGCGTCATGATTTTCCAGCATCGCGCACAACTTGAGCGCCACCTCGGCACGGACTGACGGCAGATCGCAGGAGGCAACGAAGACCGGGTCGCCGGCGGCGGCGCCGAGCCCGGCGCGCAGCGCATGGACGGGGCCCTGATAGGCGACTTCGTCGCGGACGAGAACGACGCCGCGGGCGGCGGCATCGATCACCGACGGCTGATCGGCTGCGCCGCCGGCGACCACGATTATCGTGGCGAAGGCCCGTTGGAGTTGCGTGACGACGTGCGCGAGCAGGGTGGTGTCGCCGATCGGCAGTGCCGCCTTGTCGCGGCCCATCCGGGCGCTGCGCCCGCCGGCCAGGATAATCGCCACGGCTCCCATGTCGCGTTCCATCAGCCCGCGTCCATCATACTCTGCAGCTCAAGACGGACCGATGGCTGATGCCCATCATGCGTGACCGGAATTGAAGAGGGCGCCCCGAATCGGGACGCCCTCGGATGCCGTCGTGAGCAAGCCCGGGCTAGAGCTTCAGGAAAACGGTCTTGACCTGGGTATAGAGATCGACCGCGTACTTGCCGAGCTCGCGGCCGAAGCCCGATTGCTTGTAGCCGCCGAAGGGCGAAATCGGATCGACCATCCCATAGCAGTTGATCCAGACCGTGCCGGCCTTGAGCGCGCGGGCGACCTTGTGGGCGCGGCCGACGTCGCGGGTCCAGACCGCGGCCGCCAGGCCATAGGTCGAGTCGTTGCCCTGGAAGACCGCGTCGTTTTCGTCCTTGAACGGGATCGCTGCGGCGACCGGGCCGAAAATCTCCTCGCGCGCGATCCGCATGTCGTTGTTGACGTCGACGAAGATCGTCGGCTTGACGTAATAGCCCTTGCCGGTGCCGGCGTCGCCGCCGATCGTTATCCTGGCGCCTTCTTTCTTGCCGATATCCAGATAGCCCTTGACCTTGTCGAACTGCTCCTTGGAGACCAGCGGACCCATCTTGGTCTTGGGATCGAGCGGGTCGCCCATCGTCATCCCTTCGGTGTACTTGGTGAGCTGGCCGACGAACTGGTCGTAGGCGTCGCGCTGCACGAAAATCCGGGTGCCGGCCGCGCAGACCTGGCCCGAGTTGTAGAACACCCCCATCATCGCGTTGGGCACCGCCGCTTCCATCTCGGCGTCGGGGAAGATGATATTGGGCGACTTGCCGCCGAGCTCGAGCGAGACCTTCTTGAGGTTGCCGACCGAGGCCTGCAGGATGAGCCGCCCGACTTCCGCCGAACCGGTGAAGGCGACCTTGTCGATGCCGGGATGCTCGGCGATCGAGCTGCCGGCGCCGGGTCCGAAGCCGGTGATGATATTGACCACGCCGTCGGGCAATCCGGCCTCGCAGATGAGCTCGCCCAGCCGCAGCGCGGTCAGCGGGGTCTGCTCGGCGGGCTTCAGAATCGTGGTGTTGCCGCAGGCCAGCGCCGGCGCGATCTTCCACGCCGCCATCAGCAGCGGAAAATTCCACGGGATGATCTGGCCGCATACGCCGATCGGCTCGCGCAGCGTGTAGTTGAACATCGAGGGGTCGGAGGGATTGGTCTCGCCGTAGATCTTCGAGCACCATCCGCCGTAGTAACGGAAGGTTTCGGCCGCGGCCGGGACGTCGATCGCGCGCGCCTGCGAGAGCGGCTTGCCGTTGTCGAGCGTCTCCAACTCGGCCAGTTCGTCGGCGTGGGCGTCGATCAGGCCGGCGATCTTGAACATCAGGCGGGCGCGCTGATGGGGCCCCATCCGGGCCCACTTGCTCTCCTCGTAGGCCTTGCGGGCGGCGGTGACAGCAGCGTCGACGTCGGCCTTGTCGCCCTCGGCCACCAGCGCCAGCACCTCTTCGTTGGCGGGGTTGAGCGTCTCGAAGCTCTTGCCGGACTTGGCCGCGACCCACTGGCCGCCGATCAGCAGCTTCTTGGGGCCGCTCTTGAGGAATTCAAGGACTCCACTCTGCTTGGCGCCGCGCGCCGCAATTTCTACCGACGGTGTCGCTGCCATGGAAACTACCTCCTTGACGGGTTGCTCAGAACCTTGAGGATGCCGGTCGCATCGGTCTGATGCGGCGGGCTGGGAACCGGCTTCGATCCAGATTCCAAAAATAAGAGAAAGCGCCCGCCTTTCGCAAGCTGAAAGTCGACTTTGCCCGCGCCGGCGGGGGCGGTTATCCTTGACGCCGCCGTGCCGGTAAAGCAGACACCACTTATCGCGCAATATCTCGGCGTCAAACAGAAGGTGCCCGACGCGATCCTGTTTTTTCGCCTCGGCGACTTCTACGAGATGTTCTTCGAGGATGCCGAGATCGGCGCGCGGGTGCTCGATATCCAACTGACCTCGCGCTCGAAGGACGGCGTGCCGCTGTGCGGCATCCCGTACCATGCCGCCGAACCGTACGTCGCGAAGCTGCTCAAGGCCGGCCACAAGGTCGCGATCTGCGAGCAGGCGGCCGCCGACGGTGTTCAACGCGGCCTGATGCCGCGGCATATCGTGCGCGTCATCACGCCCGGCACGGTCGGCGAGGAGACCGCGCTAACCGCGGGCGAGAAGAGTTTTCTGCTGGCGATTGCGGACCCCGGCGAAGGCTTCGCGATCGCGGCGCTCGACGTTTCGACCGGCGAGTTCATCGCGACCCGCTTAAGCAGCGTGGCGACGCTGCGCGAGGAGGTGGCGAGAATTGCGCCGCGCGAAATCCTGATTCCGCGCGATCACGCCCGGCTCGAAGCGGCGCTCACCCGGCTCGAATATCCGCTCACGCGCGTGGCGGAGGCGAGCTTCGGCACGGCCGCCGCCGAAGCTGTCACGCTGCGCTTCGGCATCGACGCGGCGGCGCTCGAGGAATGGCCGGCGCGGGCGGCGGGCGCGGCGCTCGCTTACGTCGAAGAGAATTTCGGCCACGACCTGAACCATCTGCGCCCGCCGGCGCTGTATCGCGCTACCGAGTACATGACGGTCGACGAGGTCAGCCGCCGCCATCTCGAACTGGTCGCCTCCAGCGACGGCGGCCGTGCCGGATCGCTGCTCGCCGTGATCGATGAAACCCTCACGCCGGTCGGCGCGCGCACGCTCGCCAACTGGCTGGTCTATCCGCTGCTCGACCTGGCGGCGATTCGCGAGCGTCACGATGCGGTCGAGGAGTTTTTCGATGCCGACCTGGGCGGCGCGCTCAGCGCCGCGCTGGCGCGGATCGGCGACCTCGAGCGGCTGGCCGGACGAATCGGCGCGCTGCGTGCGAGCCCGCGCGATTGCGCCAACCTGGGACGCGCGCTGGCAGCGGTGGGCGCGCTGGAGCAGGCGCTATGGGGATTCCGCGCCGGCCTGGTTCGCACCGCCGCGACGCGCCTGCGGCCGCGCCCCGAGCTGGCGGAGAAAATCGCCGCCACGCTCGGCGACGATCCGCCGGTCAACCCGCGCGACGGTAACCTGATTCGCGCCGGCTTCGATCCCGAAGTCGACGAGCTGCGCGCGCTGGCGGTCGACGCTCGCGGCGTGCTGGCGCAGCTGGAGGCCGAGGAGCGCGAGCGCACCCGGATTCCTTCGCTCAAGGTCCGTTACAACCAGGTCTTCGGCTATTACCTGGAAGTCACCAAGGCCAATCTCGATCGCGTGCCGGCCGATTACGAGCGCAAGCAGACCCTGGTCGGGGCGGAGCGTTTCACCACCGCGCGCCTCAAGGAGTTGGAACGGAAAATCCTGAGCGCCGAGTCGGGCGTCAAGGAACTCGAGCATCGGCTGTTCGCGAGATTGCTGCGCGACCTGGTCGCTTTTACCGGCGAGATTCTGGAGACCGCGCGCGCCGTCGGCGAGCTTGACGCCCTGATGTCGCTGGCCAGGGTGGCGCGCCGGCGCGGCTACGTGCGGCCCGAGATGAACCAGGGGGTGCGGATTTGGATTCGCGACGGACGCCATCCGGTGCTCGAGACCGGGATGCGCGCCGGCGAGTTCGTGCCCAACGATCTCGACACCGACTCCGACGAGCGCCAGCTGCTGCTGATCACCGGTCCCAACATGGCGGGCAAATCGACCTACCTGCGACAGGCGGCTTTGATTGCGATCCTCGCGCAGATCGGCAGCTTCGTGCCGGCCACCGAGGCGCGCCTCGGACTCACCGACCGGGTGCTGACCCGGATCGGCGCGCGCGACGAGCTGCGCCGCGGCGAGTCGACCTTCATGGTCGAGATGCGTGAGACCGCCCGGCTGCTGGCCGGACTCAGCGAGCGCAGCCTGCTGCTGCTCGACGAGGTCGGCCGCGGCACCAGCACTTTCGACGGACTCGCGATCGCCTGGGCGGTGGCCGAGTATCTGCACGACGCGACCCGCGCTCGGGTCCTGTTCGCGACTCATTTTCACGAGCTGACCGAGCTTGCGAGAGAGCGCCCGAGGGTCAAGAATCTGAGCATGGCGGTGAGGGAGTGGGGCGGCGAGGTGCTGTTCCTGCGCCGTGTGATCGAGGGGCCGGCCAGCCAGAGCTACGGTATCGAGGTGGCGCGGCTGGCGGGATTACCGGACTCGATCGTCGCGCGGGCCCGCGAGATTCTGTCGAATCTGGAACGCGGCGAGTTGAACGATACGCTCGCCTCCGGCGCTTCACGGCCCGCCGAGGCGCAGCAGATGGGACTCTTTGCGCCCGCCGAAAGCCGCACCATCGCGGAGCTGAAGACGCTCGACGTCGATCGGCTCACCCCCGTCGAGGCGCTCAACCTGCTGGCCCGGCTGGTGCTCGGGCTGCGCGAGCGCGGCGGCTGAGGAGCTCGCATGCGGCGGCGGTGGGGCGGAGCGGAAAATCGGCAGCGGAAGTTTTGCGTCGTCGCGCTTGCGATCGTCTGGATCGCGGTCGGTGTCCAGTCGGCCTCTGCCACCGCTCTTACCGGCGCTTCGATTGCGCGCTTCGGCAAGGTCGTCGAGTTGCGGTTTACGATGCACGGCGCGCCGAGCCGGCCCGCGCTCAGCGCTCACGGCAGCCAGCTCTGGATCGATCTCGGCCACACCCGGATCGATTTACCCCGCCGTCCGCTGGCGGGACGCGAGACCTCACCGGTCGATTCGGTGCGAATCCTGACCACCGACGACGGCGGCGCGCGGCTGGTAATCGAAGTCGACCAGCGCTGCGATTGGGCGATGGCGCAGAGCGCGCACGCCTTGCTGGTGCGGCTGGCGCCGGGCGGATCGACCCCGAACCTGGCCGCGCCGTTGCTGACCGGCCGCGATCGCGTCCGGGCCGCGCGCCGCGCCGGGGCGCCGCGGCCTGCCACCGAGCTCGCCACGCTCCGTCCGCCCGCTCCGCCCGCTCCGCTCGCGCCGCAGCCGCCACCGGTGGAGAAGCCGGCGCGCGCCGGGCGGCGGCCGATCGTGATGATCGATCCGGGCCATGGCGGCTACGACCCCGGTACCGAGGCCGGCGCACCGCTGATGGAGAAGACCATCGCGCTGCAAATCTCGCTACGCCTGGCGCGGGCGCTGACGGCGCGCGGCGTCGATGCGCGCTTGACGCGCGACGGGGATTATTTCGTGCCGCTGCCTGAGCGGACCCGGCTTGCGAACCAGGCCGGCGCCGATCTGTTCGTCTCGATTCATCTGAACTCCAGCCCCGATCCGAACGCCTCCGGAATCGAAACCTACTATCTCAACAACACCACCGATCGCGCGACGATTCGGCTGGCGCGGATGGAGAACGCGGCGGGCGGCGCCAACTATGGCGCATCTTCGGCGCTCGACCTAAACTACATCCTGAGTGATCTGCGTCAGAATTATAAAGCGGCTGCGGCGGCCTCCCTGGCGGGCATCATCGAGGCGCAAACCGTGGCGGTGCTGGATGCGAAGCTTGGTGTCAGGGTTGATGATCTCGGCGCGCGGCAAGGGCCGTTCTATGTGCTGGTCGGCGCGCTGATGCCCGCGGTGCTGATCGAATGCGGCTTCCTGTCGAACCGCGCCGAGGCCGCGCGGCTCGCTTCCGATAGCTATCAGCAGGCGCTGGCGGACGGGATCGCCGGGGCGGTAGTGCATTTTTTGAATTCCGACGCGGCAGTGGGCAACCTGTGAGCCAGCCCGAGGCGCTCGGCCAGGAACTTGCCGCGGCGGCGATGCTCCCGGTGCCGCGCGACGAAGCGGGATTGCTGGCCGCGCTGGAGGCGGCCGAGCGTCCCGGCACGGTGGCGCGGGCCTATCTGCAGGCGGTGCGCGGCGAGCTGGCGGCGCGCCATTTCGCCGGCGCCAGCGGCGGCGAAATCGTGCACGCGCTCACGGCTGCGGTCGACGTCCTGATGCGCGCGCTCTATCGTCACGCCGACGCGGCCCACGGGCGGCGCTTCACGCGGCTCGATCAGCGCCTGTCGGTGGTCGCGCGCGGCGGTTACGGGCGCGGCGAGCTCAATCCTTTTTCTGACATCGATCTGCTGTTCCTGCATGACTGGAAGCCGGGTCCATACCTGGAAATCGTCGCCGAAATTATCCTGCACGCGCTGTGGGACGCGGGTCTGACGGTCGGGCATGCGGTGCGCAATGTGAAGAGCACGCTCAAGATGGCGAACAACGATCTAATCGAGGAGACCGCCATCCTCGACGCGCGCTACCTGGCCGGCGATCGCGCGCTGTTCGACGATCTCGAGAAGCTGCTGCCGCGCGAGGTGCTGAACCACGATCAGCCCAAGTTCTTTCGCGCCAAGCTCAAAGAAAGCCGCGAGCGTCATGCCCGCCTCGGCGATTCGGTCTACCTGCTCGAACCAAATCTCAAGGAAGGGGAGGGCGGCCTGCGCGACCTCCATACCGCGCTCTGGATCGCCAAGGTCAAGTACAAGATTCATTCGCTCGACGAGTTGGTGCACAAGGCGGTGATCGGCGAGGAGGAGCTGGCGGAGGTCGAGAGCGCGCGCGATTTTCTGTGGCGGGTGCGCAATTCGCTCCACTTCCTGAGTGGCCGGCATTTAGATCAGCTCACCTTCGAGTACCAGGAGCGGATTGCGCCGCTGCTCGGCTTTGGGGCCGAGGACGGTCTGGGCGCCGACGCCTCGTTGATGCGCGCCTATTATCGCCACGCCAGCACGATCCACCGCTTTGCCGAGGGGCTGATCGCGCGCGCCACCGAAGAGATCACGCCGGGCCGCTTCCTGCGCCGCAACACGCCGCGCCAGATTCGTCCGGGCGTCGTGATCCAGAATCACTTGCTGGGCATCGATGCGGGCGATTTTTTCCGGCGCGACCCGCTGAACCTGGTGACGATTTTCGGCGATTGCCAGGCGCACGGCGTCGAGCTCTCAGGCTCCGCCTACCAGCTGCTGCGCGACAACCTCGGATTGATCGATGAGCGGGTGCGCGCCGACCCGCGCCTGGGCGCGATCCTGATGACGATCCTGGAGGCGCGCGAGCGGGTGGCCGAGACGCTGGAGGCGATGCATCGCGCCGGCGTGCTCGGCGCGATCATCCCGGAGTTCGGCAATCTCTACGCGCGCGTGCTGCATGACCTCTACCATATCTACACGGTCGACCGGCATTCGCTGGTCGCGGTGCGCGAGCTGGAGCGGCTGCGCGCGGGCGAGTTCAAGGAGAGCGCGCCGCTGTTGACCGAGGTGGCGCGCGCGCTCGATTGCCTGCCGCTGATCTTTCTGGCGCTGCTGCTGCACGATATCGGCAAGGGCCACGGCCACGACCATCATGAACGCGGTGCGCTGCTCACGGCCGAGGTCTGCCGGCGGTTGGGAGTCAGCGAGGAGCAGACCGATGCGGTGGTATTCTTGGTCCGCAACCATCTGCTGATGTCGCAGGTGGCGCAGAAGGGCGATGTCGACGATCAGCAGGTGGTAGCCGAGTTCGCGCGGACGGCGGGCTCGATCGAGCGCCTCAAGGCGCTCTACCTGCTGACCTTCGCCGACATGCGGGCGGTGGCGCCCAACGTTTACAACAACTGGCGCGCGATGCTGATCGGCGATCTCTACATGCACGCGCTCAAGATCCTCGAGCAGGGCGATCGCGAGGCGGTCGACCCGGCGCGCCGGCTGGCGCAGGTCAAGGCCGCGGTCCGCCTGCAGCTCGAGGGCCAGCACGCGCCGGCCGAGGCGATCGGACAGTTCCTGGAGCTGATGCCGGACCGCTATTTCCTGACCGCGCCGGAGGGCGATATCGCGCTGCATTTCGAGATGATGCGGGCGCTACCCAACGGTGATAGCGAATTCGCCCTGGTATGCCGCCATCGCCACTTCCTGGAGCGCGAGTTCAGCGAGTTCCTGGTCGCGACCGCGGATCAGGCGGGGCTGTTCTCGAAGATCGCAGGCGTGCTCACGGCCAACAATCTGAACATCCTCTCGGCTCGCATCACCACCCGCGGCGACGGCATCGCGCTCGACAGTTTCCGCGTCTCGCATACTATCGGCGCGGGCGCGATAGCGCTGGAAGAAAAGCGCTGGCTCAAGGTCGAGCGCGAACTGGAGCAGGTGTTGCGCGGCGACCGCGATGTGGTGGAGCTGGTTGCCATCGCCCATCGCGATTCCGCGCCTCGGCGTGGCCGTTTCGTGCGCCGGGTGCCGACCGAGGTTACCGTCGACAACCGCAGCTCCGAGCAGTTCACGGTGGTCGACGTCTTCACGCAGGATCGGCTGGGGCTGCTGTTCACCATCACTCATACGATGTTCGAGCTGGGGCTGGTGATTCACCTGGCGCGGATTTCGACCAATGCCGACCAGGCGCTCGACGTCTTTTATGTGAGTAATCGCGAGGGGCGGAAAATCGTCGAGCTCGAGAGGCTGCGCGAGCTGCGCGAAACGCTGCAGGCCAAACTGACCGAGAACAACGACGGAGCGGGCGGTTGAAGCAGGCCGGATGGGATGAGCTGATCGATCGCCACCTCCGGCGCCAGGCGGTCGAACGGGGGTTGAGTCGCAACTCGCTGGAGGCCTACGGCCGCGATCTGCGCGATTTTCAGGATTTCTGCCGGCGGCGCGAAGTCGCTCCTGCTGCGCTCGACGCGGCGGCGATGACCGGGTATCTCGAAAGCCTCGCCGCGCGCGGACTGGCGGTCAGCAGTCAGCGGCGGGCGCTGTCGAGCGTGCGCGGACTGGTCCGGGAGCTGTGCGAAAGCGGGCTGTTGAAGCACGATCCGCGCCTCGCGGTGAGGCTCCGCCCCTATTCTCGGCCGCTGCCGAGGACGCTTTCGCGGCGCGATATCGATACGCTGCTCGCCGCCATCGACGGCCGCACCGTGCGCGGGCTGCGCGACCGCGCGATGGTTGAGCTGGCATACGGCTCCGGTCTGCGGGTTTCGGAGCTGGTCGGGTTGGAGCTTCATCAACTGGATCTCGAGCAGCGGCTGGTGACCGTGATGGGCAAGGGCAGCAAGGAGCGGCTGGTGCCGATTGGCTCGGCGGCGCTCAAGGCGTTGCGCGCTTACCGCAAGGCGCTCGAGGCGGAGAGAATAGCGCGGGTGGCCGCGATCACGGGCGCCGGGCCCCGCGATCGACGCAGGCCGGCACGGCTCCCAAAGCCGTCGCGGGCGGCATTCGTAACGCGGCTGGGGCGGCCGATGACGCGCCAGGGGTTTTTCAAGGCGCTCAAGCAGTGGACGATCAACGATCCGCGCCTGGCGTGGCTCAGCCCGCACACGCTGCGCCATTGTTTCGCGACCCATCTGGTGGAAGGCGGCGCCGATCTGCGAGCGGTGCAGGAGATGCTGGGCCACAGCAACATCGCGACCACGCAGATCTATACCCATCTTTCAAAGAGTCATCTGCGCAAGGTCCATCGCACCTTTCATCCGCGCGCCACGCTGGCCAAAGCAAATCAGGGACTGGATCAGGGACTTTGAGCAGCCTTATCGAGTTCATCCGCGAGGTTTCGATCTGGGCGGTGCCGACCGTCTTCGCGATCATCGCGCACGAGGTGATGCATGGGGTGGTCGCGCGCTGGCTGGGTGACGACACCGCGGCGCGCGCCGGGCGGCTCACGCTCAACCCGGTTTCGCACATCGATCCCTTCGGCACCATCGTCTTGCCGGCGTTCCTGCTGTTTCTGCGGCTGCCGGTATTCGGTTATGCGCGGCCGGTGCCGGTCAACTTCTCGCGGCTGCGCAACGGCCGCACCGGCATGATCGAGGTCGCCGCCGCCGGCCCGCTGACCAACCTGACGCTGGCGCTGGCCAGCGCGCTGGTCTTGCGGGCCCTGATGCCGATGCTGGCCGGCCCGGGCGGCCATCCGATAACCCTGCCGCTCGCCTACATGCTGCACGCCTCGGTGATAATCAACGTGGTGCTGGCGGTCTTCAATCTTTTGCCGCTGCTGCCGCTCGACGGCGGCCGGGTGGTCGCCGGCCTGTTGCCGCTGCCCGCGGCGCGGGTCTTCGCCCGTCTTGAGCCCTACGGATTTCTGATATTGTTGTTGCTGCTGTATACGGACTCGATCGACGCGGTGATCAATCCGGTGATCAACGCGATTGCGCGGATGCTGCTGTGAGCGGGGACCCAGCCGAAACGATGGACAAGCCTGAAGCGAGCGCGGCGCCGCGTTTCCGCCTGCCGGTCTACGAAGGGCCACTGGACCTGTTGCTGCATCTGATTAAGCGCGCCGAACTCGACCCGCACGACGTCACCGCCAGCATCATCACCGAGCAGTATCTCGAGTATCTCGAAGTGCTGGAGGCGCTGAATCTCGATATCGCGGGCGAATACCTGGTGATGGCGTCCACGCTGCTGCTGATCAAGTCGTTCTCGATGCTGCCTCATCCGGAGGCGGTCGACACCGAGGAAGCCGAGGAGTTGAAGCGCGACCTGGTCGAGCGGCTGCTCGAATATCAACGCTATCGCGAAGCGGGCGCCAAGCTGGGCGAGCGGCCGCTGTTGGGCCGCGACGTGTTCGCCGCCGCCGGCGAGACGCTCGCGGAGGCGGAGCGGAGCGAGGCGCCGCTCAAGGTCTCGGTGTTCGACCTGGTGCAGGCGATGGCGGCGGTGTTGAAGAAAATCACCGATCGGCAGCCTCGCGATCTGGAGTTGCGCGACATTCCGATCGCGCAATGTATTCCGCGCGTGCTGGACGCGATCCGGCGCGACGGTCGGGTCGAGTTCAGCGCATTGTTCGGTGAACTGCTCGAACGGACGCTCGTGATCGCGACCTTCATCGCGCTGCTGGAACTTATTCGCCAGCGCCGGGTGCGCGTCTTTCAGGAGGTGCGCTTCGGACCCATCTGGCTGGAACGCGGCGAGATCGATTCCGAGCCGGCCGAAATCACGGTTACGGCCGTCGACGACGAATAGGACCGCGGCGAAAATGGAAGAAGAACGGCTCAGCGCGATTCTCGAGAGCCTGCTGTTCGCCGCCGGCGAGCCGCTGCCGATCGCACGGCTGCAGGTGGTGTTGGAGAGCGTGCCGCGCGAAGCGATTCGCAAGGCGCTGGCCGACCTGGCGTTGACCTATGCCGACGGCTCGCGCGGTATCGTGCTCGAAGAGGTTGCCGGCGGCTACCAGCTTCGTACCGCGCGCGAGCATGCCTACTACGTGCGCAAGCTGCTGGCCGCCAAGCCGCCGCGGCTCAGCCGTCCGCTGCTCGAGACCGTCGCGATTATCGCTTATCGCCAGCCCGTCACGCGGCCGGAAATCGAACAACTGCGCGGCGTCGACAGCGGGGGCGTGCTCGAGACCCTGCTCGAGCGCGGGCTGATCCGTATCGCGGGACGCAAGGAGGCGCCGGGCCGCCCGATCGTCTACGCGACCACGCCCGAGTTTCTCGAAGTGTTCAGCCTGAAGGATCTCGCGAGCCTTCCCGACCTCGAGGAGTTCCGGGCGCTCCAGACGGTAGCCGGAATCGCGGAGAGTGGGGAGGCCGGGGCCGACGCTCCTGCCGCAGCGGCCGACACGGCCGCGGCGGAGCCAGCAGAGCACGAGCCGCCCGCGCTGACAGCGTCGGAAGATTCGGCCTCGGATCGCCAGACCTCCGACGATGCAGAAGGCGAACCGCCGCCGCAACGTTCGGACGACAATTCCTCGCAGGATTAGCCGGCCGCGCCTGAGTCTCACTCAGTAGGGTCGGCCGTCCTGGTGCGTGAAAGCGCGCGTCCAGCGCATCGCCAGATCGATCTCGGGATAGCTGACCTCGTCGCCCGGGCGGCGATCGCCGATTTCGAGATAGGTCGCGATCGCGTTACCACGGTTAACCAGGTGATGGGCGTTCGGCTTGCCGGCCGGGAATCCCGCCGCCGTCCCGGGCGTCAGCGTCTGCTCGCCCTCATCGGTAATCAACGTCACCTCGCCCTCTAATACGTAGATGAACTCGTCTTCGAGCGCGTGCCAATGGCGCGCCGAGGAGTGAGCGCCGGGATCGAGGCGGGTCAGGTTAACGCCGAAATGGGTGAGCCCGAGCGCCGTGCCGAGCACGCGGCGTGCGCGTCCGGCAACCAGCGCGCGGAACGGCTCAGGATACTGGGTAACGCCCTTGCTCTCGGGCACGGAAGCGGGATCGATCGCCGGCGGCGCGAGCTTGTGAGCGGTCGCCATCTGGTCACCTCGCTTAAGCAAGACTGTTGGAGATTTTACCGCCCGGCGGCGCGGTCAAGAAACGGATCGCGATAATGCTAGCCTTCGGCGCCCTCGAAGTAGTCGGCTTCGGGGGCGTAGTTCTCGAAGCGGGTGAACTGGCTCAGGTAAGTGAGCCGGGCGGTATCGGTCGGGCCATTGCGCTGCTTGGCGACGATCACTTCGGCGACCCCGGGTTCCTTGCTGTCGCGATGGTACACGTCGTCGCGATAGATGAACGCGATCACGTCGGCATCCTGCTCGATCGCGCCCGATTCACGGAGGTCGGCGAGCAGTGGGCGGCGGTCGGGCCGGGTCTCGACCTGGCGATTGAGCTGCGAGAGCGCGATCACCGGCACCTTGAGTTCCTTGGCGAGCCCTTTGAGCGAGCGCGAGATTTCGGCGATTTCCTTCTCGCGCGATTCGCCATGGCGCGCGGCGCGCATCAATTGCAGGTAGTCGACGACGATCAGGCCGAGATTGTTGGCGCGCTCGCGCTTCAAGCGCCGGCACTTGGCCTTGAGCGTGATCGCCGTGATATCGGAGGAGTCGTCGATAAAGATGCCGGCTTCGGCCAGCCGCGCCGCCGCCTGCGCGAGCTTGGGAAAGTCCTCGGCCCGCAGAAAGCCCGAGCGAGCCTTGGAACTGTCGACCCGCGCCTCCGAACAGAGCATCCGGAGCACCAGCTGTTCTTTCGACATCTCGAGCGAGAAAAAGGCGACGCCGAGCTTGGGCTGCGCCTCGAGCGCGGCGTACGTGGCGATATTCAGGGCCAGCGCAGTTTTGCCCATCGAGGGGCGCGCTGCGATGATAATCAGGTCGGAGGCCTGGAAGCCGGCGGTGATCCGATCGAGATCGAGGAAGCCGGTCGGCACGCCGGTCACCATCTCGCGGTTTTCGTAGAGCCGCTCGATGATCTTGAGCGAGTCGCGGGTCAGCTCGTTCATCGAATGGAACGAGGGCCGGATGCGCCGCTCGGAGATTTCGAAGATGCGATGCTCGGCCTCGTCGAGGAACTCGTCGACGTTGGCCGGCGCGTCGTAGGCGCTGCCTGCGATATCGGTCGCGATCGAGGCGAGGCTGCGCAGCACCGCCTTCTCGCGCACGATGCGTGCGTAGTGGGCGATATTGGCGGCAGTCGGGACACAGGCCGCCAGCTCGGCGATGTAGGCGGCGCCGCCGATGGTTTCGAGCGCGCCCTTGGAACGCAGCGAGTCGGTCAGCGTGATTGCGTCTACCGGCTGGTTGCGGTCGGCCAGCTCGACCATGGCGCGGAAGATGTCGCGATGGGCTTCGCGATAGAAGTCGTCGCCGCTCAGAACCTCAAGCGCCTGGTTGACCGCTTCGTTGTCGAGCAGAATGGCGCCGAGCACCGATTGCTCGGCCTCCAGATTCTGTGGCGGTACTCGCCTTAGAATGTCCTGTGCCGCCGCCGCCACCGCCAAACCACCTCCCGCACCCGCGCCAAGATTGATAAGATCTTCAAGTATCCGCACCGCCGCGCGATCGGCAAGTGCCGGCGCTGACGACCATCCAGAATCGCTATCGTCTTTCCACAGCTGAGCGCGCCGGCAGAGGTCTGGACGCCCAGGCCCGCGCCATCAAGGGACCCATCATCATCCCGAACATGAAGCCGGCCACATGCGGCGCCCATGCCACCCCGGGTCCGTGAGTGCCGAGCAAGTCGCTCTTCACCAGCCCGAACAATTGCAGCCCGAACCACAGTATCAGGTACGGGATCGAGGGCAGGTCAATGAATTTGACGGTTACTATCAGCGGCAGCATGGTTCGGAGCCGCGCGCGGGGAAATAGGATCAGGTGGGCGCCGAGAACCCCCGCAATCGCGCCGCTGGCCCCGACGATCGGCGTAGTGGAGTCCGGCGATAGATAGGCCGCGACCAGTCCCGCGAAGAGTCCGGATAACAGGTAAAAGAGCAGGTAGCGGCGAGGGCCGAGGTAATCTTCCAGCGCCGGGCCGAAAATCATGAGGACATACATGTTCAGCAGCACGTGGATGACGCCGACGTGCAGAAACATCGAGCTCAGCAGCGTCCCGAAGACCAGCAGACCGTCGCGGTTCGCCGCGACCAGCGGATGCATAATGAATTGCGGCACCAACCCGAGACGTTCGAGAACCTCGGCAAAGTGTCCCGAATAGAGGGCGAGCGGGAAGAGCAGGAGGTTGACGACCACCAGCACGGTGTTGGTGTCGGTGACCCGATGCCGCGCGGCACGGTCGTAGAGCGGGATCATCGCGCCCGCTCGCCGGCGACGCGCGTGCCTGGCGGGCGAGTCGTCGTCGATCCTCGATGCGGAGCGCTTGAGAGTCGCGGGGCAGTGTGCAAAAGGATCCGATCGATCGTCGTCTCGGGCCGCCCGCCGGGTGGCGTGAGACGACGCGCCGGTCGCGTGAACCCACAGGCGCTGCGAGCCGGACGACGCATCGCGCGGCTCGTGAAGTGGCGTACAGGAGGCATAGAGACATGGAGATCGTCAAACAGGAGATCACGATTCAGACCGGAAGCGAAAAGATGCCGTGCCATATCGCGCGGCCCGCATCCGGCGGCCCCTACCCGGGGCTGGTGGTGGTGATGGAGGCTTTCGGACTCAACGACAATATCAAGCAGCTGACCGATCGCTTCGCGGCCGAGGGCTTCGTCGCGATCGCGCCGAATCTCTACTTCCGCTTTCCCGACAACGTGGTGCCCTACAGCGAGCTGCCGCGCGCGATAAGCCTGGTCGGCAAGCTCGACGACGAGCAGGTGGTGAGCGACATGAACGCGTCGATCGGCTACCTCAAGACGCTCAAGGAAGCGAAGCCCGGCATCGGCACCACCGGCTTCTGCATGGGCGGCCGGGTGGCGTTCCTGGCCGCGGCGCGCAACAGCGAAGTCAAGGCGACTGCGCCATTCTACGGCGGCGGGATGACGGCGGCGCGCGGCGCCGGCAAGGCGCCCATCGACTACGCCGGTAATCTGAAAGCGAAGGTGATGGCGTTCTTCGGCGGCAAAGACAGCTTCATTCCGCTGGCCGATGTCGACACGTTTCGCGATGCGCTCAAGCAGGCCGGCAAGGATCCGGAAGTGGTGCTGTACGCGGACGCCGAGCACGGATTCATGTGCGATGAACGCCCCTCGTACCATCCACAGCACGCGAAGGAGGCCTGGACCAAGGTCATCGCGTTTTTCAAGCAGCAGCTCGGTTAGCTTCACCACACATCCCATCCGGCGGGCGGTGCGATCCCATTTCGTGCCGTCCCGCCGGCTTCTCAGCCCTCAACTATCTAACCGACCCAGGGATTTCCCCAGCGATCGCGGAACGCCACCTCGCTGAGCGGGCGGCGCTTGACGGGGCCGAACTTGTCGAGCGGCCAGCCGACCGGCATCAGCGCATAGCTATGAACGTCCGCCGGCAGATTCAGCGCGGCTTTGACCTGCTCCTCATAGTAGGCATGGATGGTAGTCAGGACCGTGCCGAGTCCGACCGCGCGACAGGCGAGCATCAGGTTCTGCACGGCGGGATAGATGCTGGCGCCCGACAGGCGCCAGTAGCGTGCCTGCTCCTGCTCGCCGTGCAGCGGCGAATGGCGCGAGCCAACCGCGCCGAGCCGCAACGCGGCGACGATTACGACCGGCGCGTCGGCAAGGTGCTCAAACAGATAGTTGGAGGACTTCCTCATCAGCTCGTACTGACGGTCGCCAAGATACTGGGGCTTGCCCCGCTCAGCGTACTCGGCCTGCACCACGCGCGACGATTCGCGATAGATCTCGCCCAGGCGTGCGCGCACCGCCGGATCCTTGACGATCGCGAACAGCCAGTTCTGCCCGCTGCTGGCCGAGGGGGCGCGCACCGCGGCATCGAGGACCCGCGTCAGCAATTCGTCGGGCACCGGGTCGGGCCGAAAGCGTCTGAGCGCGCGGGCCGAATGAATCGCCTCGAAAACCCCGATTTCCGCCATCGTCAATAAATCCGCATGAGGTTAATGGTTGAGGATAATCTCAACCGGGTCGCTGTCCGTTTGGCCTCTGCAATCGTGCGCCGCAGGTTACTTTCCGGGCGCTCCGGATAGTATCTTGAACCAGCGCTCCTGGTCGGGATCGTTGCCGAACATGACGTTGGTCGCAGACCGATCGCGCATCACCTGATCTTCCTCGCCGAGCTGGCGCAAGGTCGCGCAATACTCGAGCAGCATCCCGTTGGGGTCGCGGAAGTAAATCGATTTGCACCATTCATGGTCGGCGATAGCGGTGACCTCGACGCCGCGCGCCAGGAGCTGATCGCGCTTTTCCTGGAGTTCGTCGAGCGAGTTGACCCAGAAGGCGAAATGATAAAAGAAGCCCGGCAGATGCTGTGCGCTGTTCATGTCGGTCGAGAACTCGGCCGGCACCCCCGGCATCTTCTGCGGAGACATGAAGGAGATATAGCTGCCATCGCCGGTGTCGAAGAAGACGTGCTTGATGAGGCCGCCTTCGCGCGGGGTCAGCATATCGCACCAGGCGATTCGCCAGCCCATCTTGTTGGTGTAAAAATCGATCGTCCGCTCGATATCGAGCGATACCAGCCCCAGATGATGAACCCCGGCGCGCTTCATCTTGGCCTCCTCCGAGTGTCGATAGATCGCGTTCATCTCTAGCATGATTCCGATTCGGCGCCAAAATGAAGGGGCGGGGGACGAATAGCTAATCGTCGCGAATCAGCTTGTGCTTGATGGCGTAGCGCACCATGGCGGCGGTCGAGCGCAGGTTCAGCTTGTTCTTCAGGTTTTCGCGATGGGCCTCGGCGGTCTTGGGGCTGATGCCGAGCCGCCGCGCGATCTCCTTGGCGGCCGCACCCTCGCCGATCAGCTTGAGCACCTCGCGCTCGCGCCGGGTGAGCTTGGCGCCTTCATCCGCGCCGCCGGGCCGATTCATGCGGCTGAGCACGATCGGGGCGACCGTCGGGCTGAGGTAACGCTTGCCGGCGGCGACGGTCTGCACCGCGGTGGCGAGTTCGGCGGCGGCATCGGTCTTTACCAGGTATCCGGCCACCCCGGCCTCGGCGAGTGCTTCGACCACGTACTCTTCATCCGAGTACTGGCTCAGGACCAGGACTTTGGAGGCGGGGGAGATTGCGGCCAGATGATGCGCCGCGGCCAGTCCGCCGATACCCGGCATCTGGAGGTCCAGCACGATCACCTGCGGCCGGGTTTTCGCCGCCAACTCGAGGGCTTCTTCGCCGCTCGCGGCCTCGCCCACGATCTCGCATTGCGCACCCAGCAGCGCGCGCAGACCTTCGCGCATCAGCCGGTGATCGTCGGCCAGCAGCACCCTGATTCGCGTCCCGGTTTCCATCCGACGGACCCCGGTTGATCTTTACTTCAGTGCGGGCCGGGCCGCTCGCCCAGTTCGTGTCCGAGCGCTTCCATCTCGGCGCCGAACTCGCTCCAGTTGCCGCCCTTCAAGGCGTTCAGGGCTTGATTGTAATGGTTGGAGGCGGCTCGCAGGTTGGTGGGTGAGGCTGCTGCGGCGCTGGTAACGGTGGTAACCACCGCCGGTGGTGCAGCAGCCGACGCTCGTGTGACGGTGGGCGCCACTGCCCCGCCCGGCTGCTCGAACAGGGCGTTCAAGGTATGCTCGAGCGTATCGCCCATCACGATCCGGTCGCCGTAAGCGGCGATCACGCGCTGCAGTTCGGGGAGCTGGCCGTTTTGGGCGCGGATGTAGAGCGGCTCGACATAGAGCAGCGATTCCTGGATGGGGATTACGATCAGGTTGCCGAGGATCACCTTCGAGCCCATCTGGTTCCACAGCGAATACTGGCGCGAGATGTCGGGATTCTGATTGATCCGCGCCTGGATTTGATAGGGGCCGTAGAACAACTTCTCCTTGGAGAAGGCGTACTCGAAGAGATGGCCGTAGTCGGCTCCGTCGCAGCGCGCCGCGAGCCACGCGATCATATTGTCACGCCCGCGCGGCACCATCGGAATCATCAGCATGTACTCGGCGTTCTTCTCACCCGGCAGCCGCATGATTACGTAGTACGGCTGCATCTGGATGGTTTCGTCGGCATAGTTCTCGCGCGGGAACTCCCACTGGTCTTCGCGGTTATAGAAGACCTCGGGATCGACCATGTGGTAGGTGCGATAGATATCCGACTGAATCAGGAAAAAATCTTCCGGGTAGCGGATATGGGCGTGCAGATCCGCGGGCATCGCGGACAGCGGCTTGAACATGCCGGGAAAAACCCGCGCCCAGGTTCGGATGATGGGATCCTCGGGGTCCGAGATATAAAAATCCATCTTTCCGGAATAGGCGTCGATCACCACCTTCACCGAGTTGCGGATGTAGTTAAGCTGGTCGCCGTTGCGCTGCGAGTAAGGATAGTGATCGCTGGTGGTGTAGGTGTCCAGAATCCATACCAGCCTGCCGTTATGGACCACCAGGTAGGGGTCGCGATCCTGGTTCAGGAACGGCGCCACATTGCTGACCCGGGCGCTGATATTGCGCCGGATCATGAGCCGGGTCGGCTTGATGATGTTCTCGGTGACGAGCAGGTTGATGTCGCGGAAGAAGTAGCTGAAAATCACCCGCCGCCAGAACCCGGCGACCGGAATTCCACCGCTGCCGTGATAGTAACCGAAGACGTTGCCGGCGCCGCGCGGGTAGTCGAACTCGGGTGTCGCGGCATTGACCACCGCGTAGCCGCTGTTCGCCTCGCCGAAGTAGATTTGCGGATGGCTAATCTTGAAGCCGGCGGTTGAGACCGGCGGAATGTCGCTGATGTAGAACTGCGGCAGCCCCTCGGTGTCCTTTTTATTGACCGGGCTCATCACCAGACCGAAGCCGTGGGTGAATTTCAGATGGCGGTTGACCCAGGTCTGCGCGTTGGCCGGCAGCAGATCGGGGTTCAGCTCGCGCGGCGCCAGCATCACCTCGGTGTAGGCGCCGTTGATCCAGTAGCGGTCGATGTCGACATCGAGGAAGTTGTAGTAGAGCCGGATCTCCTGCAACTGGCGAAACGTCGCGATCAGCGGGCGCGGATCCCACAGCCGGATGTTCTTGATCGTCGTAGCGTCGTCTTTGGTCGACTGGAGGGTCAGCTTGCCGGAGCCGAGGAACGACCTCACGTCGAAGCCGTCAAGCCGGTAAGCCTGCCGGGTCATCGCGATGTTCCGTTTGATGTAGGGCGTCTCGATGCGCAGCTCGTCGGGTTTGACCCACAGACTTTCGATCGCCGGCTGCGCCAGACTGAGCGCGATCGAGGGGCCGAACACCAGGATCGCTGCGAGCACCGGCAGCCTGAGCGTCGCCGCGCGCAGATTGGCGAGGCAGATGGCGGCGGCGATGATCGACAGGATGACCAGCAGCCACAAGCCCGGCTTCCACAGCAGATGATCGACGTAGCGCAGCCCGTACACCACGCCGTTGCCATGGAGCATCAACTCAAAACGGGCCAGCCAGTAGTTGAAGGCTCGCTGGAGGAAAAAAACCGCGAGCAGGACCGAGAGGTGACCCGCGGCGGCCTCCGAAATCCGGGGCGGCGACTCGCGAAAATCGAGCCCGCCGCGAACCCAGTAGATGCCCGCGCTCAGCGCCGTGGTCAGAATCAGAATCAGCAGCAGCAGGTCGCGCCAATCTTCCAGCAGCGGAAGCTTGAAGATGTAGAACCCGATGTCGTGGCCGAAGGCCGGGTCGACGCGTCCGAACGGGACCGCGTCGTAGGCCTTGAGATACATGTCCCACGAGGTTGATTCGCCTTGCGCAACGAAGATCGCCAGCAGCGCCGAGGCGCCCACCGCGATCAGCCGCCACGGCACCCGCTCGCCCATCGCGCGGATGAGCTCGGGCAGGTTGACCTCGACCATGTCGTCGGGCCGGCGCACCACGCGCAGCCGCTCACGCTCGTGGCTCAAGCGCACCGCAACCAGGGCGCTGATGCAGATCGGAATGAAGGCGGCCAGCCACACGATGCCGAAGATCGCGAACTGCGCCACCAGCATCGTGATGTAGACGCTGCGGTAGCCGAGCGTGCCGAACCACAGCAGGTTGACGAACAGATTATCGAGCAGGCTCAGAAGGATCAGCGCGATGATGACCAGCGCCGCCAGGCCAAACAGGATAATCCGTGAACGCATCAGCAAGCCGCGCTATCAGGCACCGTGCGCGATGCGGCCGACATGTTCACGCACCACCGCGGGCGGGCAGAGCCACAGGAAGATCTTGAGCGTGATATAGCCGACCAGCAGCCAGTCCAGCTCACCGATAAACGGAATGAAATCGAGTTCCAGCGCCGGCGGCGTCAGCATCAACAGCAAGCCGAGCACCGGCACCAGCTTCGCGATCATGGAGACCCGGCCGTCAGCCATCAGGCGATAGAACAAGCGGATGAAGTGCGGCAGAAACAGTATGAACCCGCGCAACCTGAGCGGGTTTAACATCTGCATCCTGAGAAACTGACGAAGCATGACCTAATAAAATCTTATACCTATGCCTTCGTGAAAGCCAAGTGTTCGAGCATCCGGCCCGCCCCGAGCCGCCGGTCGGCTCCGTCATCTGCTACAATAACCAAGCGGCAGAGGTGATCCTCCCTTGAAAAGGCACATGACGCTGGGTGACTTCCTGGTCGCCTATCTGCGCAAGATCGGCACCACTCACGTGTTCGGCATCCCGGGCGACCTCGCCCTCAAGCTGTTTTTCGCGCTCGGCAAGCGGCGCATCTTCGAGATCGTTACGCTCTCGCACGAACCGGGAGTCGGCTTCGCGGCCGACGGCTACGCCCGCGCCAGCGGCCGCATCGGCGTGGTGTGCGTGACCTACGGCGCCGGCGGCCACAACATGGTGAATCCGGTGGCGGGCTCGTTCTCCGAGCGCGTGCCGATTCTGGTGCTGTCGGGCGGCCCCGGCGACGAAGAGCGCAAGCTCGGCACCCTGATTCATCATCAGGCGCGCGAAATTGAATCGCAACATCGCATCTACGACGAGGTGACTTGCGCCTCGCGCGTGCTGACCGATCCGCACACCGCGGCCCGCGCCCTGCACGAGGTGGTGTGCGCGATATGGGCCGAGCAGCGCCCCGGCTACCTCGAAATCCATCGCGACATGGTCGATCGGAAAATCGAGGTGCCCGAGGATCTGATCGAATGGGACGGGCGGCTGGCGTTTTACGAGTCGAACTCGCGCAAGCTCGAGGAGGCGGCGCGCGAGACGGCGGCGATGTTCAACGCCAGCAAGCGGCCGGTCCTGATCGCCGGCATCGAAATCCATCGCTACAAGAGTTCGCACGAGCTGATTCAGCTCGCCGAGCGGATGGGCGCGCCGGTGCTGGCGACGGTGCTCGGCAAGGGCGCCTTCCCGATGCATCATCCGCTCTACATGGGAGTGCACGTCGGACCGCTCAGTCCGCCGCCGATCGTGGCGCGGATGGACCAGGCCGACTTCGTGCTGAACCTCGGCTGCCTGAAGACCGACATGAACTTTGGCAATCGCCCGCCCGCGATCATCCAGGACAAGGCCGTGTGGGCGGTCGACCGGCGGGTCGACATCAAGTATCACACCTACACCGACGTCGCGGTGCGCGATTTCGTTCGCGTGCTGCTGCGCCAGGAATTACGGACCCATCGCGAGACCGTCCATTATGCTGACAATCTGCCGCCCGCGACGGCCGTCAACGGGCGCGGCGCCTTGTTGCGGGTGAGCGAGCTGTTGCGCACGGTGAACGAATTCCTCGACGCCAACCGTCGCTACATCGTGGTCTCCGAGTCGGGCGACATGCTGTTCGGCGGCCTCGACCTGCGGGTCCCGCAGGCCTCCGGCTATTTTGCGCAGGGCTTTTACGCCTCGATGGGTTTCGGCGTACCGGCCGCCATCGGTGCGCAGATCGCGACGGGTGCGAGGCCGCTGGTGCTGTGCGGCGACGGGGCCTTCCAGATGACCGGGCCGGAAATCTCGCACGCCCCGGCGCTGGGACTCAGCCCGATCGTGATCGTGGTCAACAACGGTGGCTGGGGAATCTTCCGACCGATCGCCGAGCGTCACGATCTGCTCGAGATTCCGGCTTGGCCCTATGCCAGGCTGGCCGAGGACTGGGGCGGCAAGGGCTTCGAGGTATCCAACGCGGCGGAATTGAAGGCGGCGCTCAACGAGGCTCACGCCAGCCGCAAATTCGCGATCATCGACGCGCGTATCGAACGCGACGATCTCTCACCGATGAGCATCAAGTACATCAAGGCGGCCGCCCGTCGCTCGCAGCCGCCGGCCGCGGAACGCAAGTCGTCGCACAGTGCCGGCCGCGGCGGTTGAGCGAGCGGCCGGAGCATAGCGGATCGAGACACAAGATGGCGCAGAACCGGGATTACGAATCGCTGTACCAGAACTTCCGCTGGGCGACGCCGGAGTATTTCAATTTTGGCGCTGTCATCGACGGTTTCGCCCAGGACCCGCGACGCCTGGCGCTGCTGTGGGAAGATCAGGACGGCAATCGCGCGCGGCTCACGTTCGCCGATATCCGGCGACAGTCCAATCGCATCGCCAACGTGCTGGCCGGCTTGGGGATTCGGCGCGGCGATCCGATCCTGCTGGTGTTGCCGCGCGTCACGATGTGGCAGGCGGCCTATCTCGGCGCGCTCAAGCTGGGGGCGCTGGTGGTGCCGTGCACCGCGATGTTGCGCGAGAAGGACCTGGTGTATCGCGCCAATCACGCCGAAGCCCGTGCGATTATCGCCGCGCCCGGCAGCGCCGACATGATCGCCGAGTTGCGCGCGCAATGCCCCTCGCTGCAGCATTACCTCGTGGCTGGTTCGAGCCGCAGCGGCTGGATCGGTTTGCAGGAGGCGATGCTGGAGGCGAGCGAGGATTTCCAGGTTGCTCACACTAGGTCGATCGATCCGGCCATCTGCTACTACACCTCGGGCACCACCCGGAATCCCAAGGCGGTGCTGCACAGTCACGGCTATACGTACAGCCATCGCTTCACCGGGCTCAACTGGCTCGACGTGAAGCCCAACGAGTTGCACTGGACGACCTCGGATACCGGCTGGGCCAAGGCGGCGTACGGGGTCCTGTTCGGTCCGTGGATGAACGGCGCGCCGAGCCTGATGTACAACGGCCGCTTCGATCCCAAAAAGCAGCTCGAGCTGCTGGCGCGCTATGGGGTCAGCACGTTCTGCGCGCCGCCGACGGAATTCCGGATGCTGGTCAAGGAGCCGCTCGGGAACTATCGCTTCCCGCGGCTGCGTCATTGCGCCAGCGCCGGCGAGCCGCTCAACCCCGAAGCGATCGCGATCTGGCAGCGGCATACCGGCCTGACGATCCACGACGGCTACGGCCAGACCGAGACCATCATCATCGTTGCGAATATACCCGGGATGCCGATCCGGCCCGGCTCGATGGGGCGGCCGTTCCCGGGTCATGACGTGCGTGTGGTCGACGCCGAGCTCAAGGAAACCCGGACCGAGGAAGTCGGCGAAATCGCGCTGCGCGTCGCACCCGAGCGCCCGCCGTCGTTGTTCCTCGAATACTGGAAGAGCCCGGAAGAGACCGCGAACGTCTTTCGCGGCGATTATTACCTGACCGGCGATCAGGCCTGGCGCGATGCTGACGGCTATCTATGGTTCGTCGGCCGCGCTGACGACGTGATCATCTCGGCCGGCTATCGAATCGGCCCCTTCGAAGTCGAGAGCGCGCTGCTCGAGCATCCGGCGGTGATGGAGTCGGCGGTGGTCGCCAGCCCCGACGCTGACCGCGGCGCGATCGTCAAGGCGTTCATCAAGCTCAAGGCCGACGCCGAGCGCGGCGAGCGCATGGTCCGCGAACTGCAGGAGCACTGCAAGCGGGTCACCGCACCCTACAAGTATCCGCGCGAAATCGAATTCGTCGACGAGCTGCCCAAGACCGTCAGCGGCAAGATTCGGCGGGTCGAGTTGCGCAAGGCCGAGGAGGCGCGCAAGCACGGTCAGACGCCATCCTGATTGGACGGATCAACCGGGCGTCGGCGTGGCGGAGGGAGTCGCACGGGGTTCGTTGGCCGGAATGTTGAAGCTGGCCGTGGTGTGTGCCGGCAGATTTTGACGGAAATCCTGCTGGTTTACGAACGCGTTGACGGCGTCCCCGATCGCGGCCGAGAGCGCCTCGGCCGGATCGCTGACAATTGGCCTGCCGCTTCGCGCGCCCAGCGGCGGTTCGTTCTCGACTCCAGTGAAGCTGCCGCTCTCGATCACTTTGCCGCGCCAACTGGCGAGCGAACATTTCAGTCGCGCTGTGGCTTCCATCACGAACGAATTTTCGCCCGGGCTGTTCTCCGTCGCGACTCGCTTGACCACGGTCAACTGCTCGGGGGCGCAGCTTACGACGTAATCGATATCCTCGGGCGGCCCGCCGGGAGTGATGGTCGCGTTGAGTCCCGCATGATTGAGTGCGTCGGCAACCACGCGGCTTACGACCGCGCGCGGGTTATCGATAAAAAGTCTTTCAGCCTGGCCGGCCGGGTCGAAGACCTGGCCGACGAAGAGTCGGCCGGCGGCGGTCTCTTGGGGCGGGACGACCGCGACTCGGCTGGGCGCGAACAGCGCCATGGTTTCTTTCCGGGGCCGGTAGCGAAGCTCGAGCCGGCGCTGCGGCTGACAGCCCACCATCGCGAGCGCCGCGATGGCGAGCAGGGCGGTCAGTACTCGCCGGCGCGCCGCCGACCTAGGCTTTAGTTGCAGAGCGATGATGTTCCCGTCGCCAATAAAGGTAAAAGGCCAGCCCCAGCACGATCGCCGTCAAGCCGGCTATCTGACCCGCGCGATGGGTCAGATGAATTATGCGCCACAACTCATCGACGTAGTCCACCACCAGGTACCCGATACCGACCATCAGGCCGCACCATATCAGCGCGCCGAGCACGTTCCAGCCGAAGAACCGCCAGAATTTCATCCCGGCCGCTCCGGCCATCGGTCCCGCCATAAAGCGCGCGCCGGTGATGAAGCGGGCCATGAAAACCGCCTTGGGACCGTGCGCCGAGAAGAAGCTCTGGATGCGCTCGTAACGGATACGGACGAATTCGAAACGCCCGGCCAATCGTTCGATCAGCCGTTGTCCCCCGGTGCGCCCGAGCAGGTAACCGCAGGAGTCACCGGTGATCGCGCTTAGCACCACCACCAGGTAGACCGTCCTGAGTTCGAGGATCTCCTGTCCGGCCAGGAAGCCGGCAGCGAGCACGACGGTCTCCTCGGGGACCGGGAGGCCGAGATTGCCGACGAAGACGCATAGGAAGATGCCGAGGTAGCCCCAGTTCACGAGCATGTCGGTGATAAGCGCAGGGCTTAGAAAATGCATCGCACACGCATCTCAGACAACACTTGCTGCTGTGACGGCCGCGCGGCCCGCTGCCTGGCGCGTCCGCTTATGCACCGCGCAGCGCGTCCAGCACCTTGCGCCACTGCTCGAGCATCGCGTGCCGGACCACGGGCGTCGAGGTGAAGGCAATCCCATGAGCCACCGGCAACCCCTCATGGGCGTCTGAATCCACCGCTTCGACGGCGACTTCGAAACGCTCTATTTCAGGGTCGTGCGCAGGCGTCAGTACGCGTGGCTGGCCGCGCACGTAAAGCACCAGGTTGGGCGCGACGAAGCAGATGATCACCTTTGCGCCGCGTTTCAAGTTGGCGCCGGTGCGACCGTTGGGCCACAGCGCAACTCGTATCGTGCGGTCATCCACCGCCAGCAGCTCACCCGCGCTCAGCATACAGGGACGCGCGACGCCATCGGGATCGGTCGTCATTACGACGTAGGTTTCGCCGTACTTACGCTCCAGGTCGTGGCCATCGAGCGCCGCCATGAACTCCGCGGGGAGCCTGTCACCGAGATGCTTTGACATAACGTCTCGTGTCCTGGATCCCGGTCCTTCGGGAGCAGTCTCGCTACGCCTTGCGGCGCTGCTCGCCGGAGCCGTCGTCCTCTCCCCATCGCTGGAACAAAGAATGGCCGAAGCCGAGCTGATCGAAAATCTTGCCGATCGTGTGATCGATGAGGTCGTCGATCGATTTGGGGCCGAAGTAGAAGGCCGGTACCGGCGGCAGCATGATGGCGCCCATTTCGGCCGCCGCCACCATCGCGCGCAGATGGCCCAGATGAAGCGGGGTTTCGCGCGGCAGCAGCACCAGCGGGCGGCGTTCCTTGAGGCAGACGTCGGCGGCGCGAGTCAGCAGGTTGTTCGATTGGCAGTAGGCGATCGCCGCCAGCGTGTTCATCGAGCACGGCACCACCACCATCCCGCTGGTCATGAACGAGCCGCTGGCGATCGAGGCGGCGATATTACGCAGGTTATGGACCACCGTGACCTTGGTGCCGAGCTCGGACTGGCTCATCCCGACTTCCTGGGAGAGCGTGATCCGCGCCGCGTCGGTCATCACCAGGTGAATTTCGATGTCGTCAAGTTCCTTGAGACGTTCAATGAACCTGACGCCATAGATGATACCGCTGGCTCCGGTCAGTCCGACGATTAACCTTCGCATCCCCGCAATCATACGCTGCCGGGGCGGCCAGTGAAACGTCGATTTTCGGGCCACCGCGGCTGGACTGGTACCGTCGCCAGCTATTCGCGGACCTTGCTGGACCATAAGCTTCGGTTGAATCTCCGCCATTTCCGCGCCTAATATCCGATCAGGCCGCAATGGCGACAAAGCTGGTCGGGGCCACGGCCGAAATCCGGTTCCGCTTCCTGGTCAGGAGGCCAGAATGAAAGACGGGTTCTACGACCTGCGGGGCGCGCTCGACTGTCTGGATCGCAAGGGCGAGCTGGCCCGCGTCGAGGGTGAGGTCGATTGGGACCTCGAGCTGGGCACGCTGACGCGCGAGGTCTACCGGCGCAAAGGACCGGCGCTGATCTTTCGCAATATCAAGGATTATAACGGCGAGGGCGCGCGATGCCGCGAGCTGGTGACCGGGGTTTACGCCTCGATGCGCCGGGTAGCGCTGATGCTCGGGTTCGATGACCTACAGTCGAACCGGGCGATGATCGAGCATGTGCTCGAGCGCAATCGCACGCTTATCAAACCGATGCCGGTCAAGGACGGCCCCGTCAAGCAGCACGTGTTGACCGGCCGCGACATCAATCTCTACGATTTCCCGGTCCCCAAGTGGCACCATCTCGACGGCGGCCGCTATATCGGCACGCTCGCCTGCACGGTCACCAAGGATCCCGAGACCAACCTCACCAATGTCGGCCTCTACCGGAGCATGATTGTCGACCACAACCGGATGTCGAGCCTGATCGTCAGCTCGCAGGGATGGGGCGGGCACTGGGCCAAGTATCGGGCGCGCGGGGAGTCGATGCCGGTGGCGTGGGTGATCGGATGGGACCCGGTGATGGAGTGGGTCGGCGGCAGCCCGATTCCCGCCAACGTCTGCGAATATGAAGTGATGGGCGGATATCGCAACGCGCCGGTCGAGTTGGTCAAGTGTGAGACTGTCGATCTCGAGGTACCGGCCGGTGCCGAGTTGGTAATCGAGGGAAGCATCTCGCCCGATCCCGCGACTTTCGCGCCCGAAGGACCGTTCGGCGAGTTCACCGGCTACACGGCCGAACTGCCGACGCCGCGCCCGGTCTGCCATGTGAGCGCGATCATGCATCGCGACCGGCCGATTTTCCGCGGCACGCTCGAGGGTTCGCTGCCCGGCGCGTCGGGCGAGAACAGCCACATGTCGGCGATTCAGCGCGCCGCGATCGCGTGGAACATCCTGCGCCTCGCCGGCATCTCGGGCATCCAGGACGTCTACGTCCATCCGGTCAACAACGGCACCACCGTCATCGTGCAGATCAAGAAGCTTTACGAGGGGCAGCCCAAGCAGATCGCCGCCGCTCTGTGGGGCTCGAACGCTTCGACTTTTCGCTACAAGATCGTGATCGTGGTCGATGAGGATATCGATCCGTCGGATTACGAGGCGGTCGATTGGGCGATCAACTACCGCGTCGATCCCGGCTCCGACGATCTCGTAATCTTCCGCGGCACGCTCGGCTCGGCGCTCGATCCGAGCACGCCGCTGGAGAATCGGCGGCTCTCGGAACTCGGCGCGGGGCTGTGGAACCGGCTGCTGATCGACGCGACCCGGACCTGGCGTTTTCCGCGCCGTCCGGAGTGGAACAACGAGAAGTTCCCGCCCGTCAGCCGTAATCGTCCCGAGGATATCGAGCAGGTCCGCAAACGCTGGGCCGACTATGGCTTTACCAAGTGGAAAGTGCCCTTTTAGATGATAGCAGCGGGAGCGCCGCAACCAGTAGCGAGGAAGCCTAAATGAACGGACGAGCGAAGATCGACTACGACACCCTGGTCAAACCGGATCGGATTAATTCGCGGGTCTATACCGATCCGCAGGTTTTCGACGAGGAGCTCGACCGTATCTTCCATCGCGGATGGGTTTACGTGGGCCATCGCGGCGAGGTGCCGAACGCGGGCGACTTTCGGCAAAAGCGCATCGGGATGCAGCCGGTGATCATGGTGCGCGACGGCGCCGGGCAGGTGCATCTGCTGCTCAACCGATGCCGTCATCGCGGCGCGATGGTCTGCAACGAGGAGCGCGGCAACGCGCGTGCGTTTCGCTGC
>DATKSL010000014.1:0-128057 GCA_035531675.1 Binataceae bacterium (SeqCode)
CGCTACTGCGAGGTCTCCTGCGTGGGGTAGCCGAGCTTGCGCAGGACGCTGATCGCCTGGCTGCTGCGGAAGGTGGCGCGCTCGGCGCCGAGGCCGACCGCGACCGCCTGCTTGACCGGGAAGCGCTTGCCGTCGATCTCGACCCAGTACTTGCGGATCGCCTCGGGATCGATCTTCTGCAGCCGCGCCGCGAATTGCGCCGGCGTGGTTTCGTAGCGCACACCGCCGAGGATAAACAGATGCGCGCCGCTCGGCGTCTGGTAGGACTCGACCTCGCCGTGCAGGCGGCTCACGAAGCCGGTGTAATGCGCAATCGGAATCAGGATCGCGATCGCGAGTACGACGGCGATCGCCGCGCCGATTATCCTGCGCCGCCGCCGGCGCATCACGATCGCCCGGCGCTCCTGCTCGGCCTCGCGCGCGTCGGCCCCCGCTTCGCTGGCGGCCGCGATACGCTCGAGCGGGTCGCCCATTCGCGCCGCGCGGTCGATCGCATTCATCAGATGAGCGGTCACATCGAGCAGCATCGAGGCGAGCCACTCGGGCGACAGTTTCGGCGGCGTCGCCGGTTCGGCGGGACCGTTGCCGCGGTTCGTGCTATCGGCGCTACGTGAAGGCGCCCGGGTAGGCTTGTCTTCTTTACGAGGCGTACTCGCCACGAAGCTCTCCCATCGTCGAGGCGACCGACTTTCTGAAGCTATTAGATATGCGCGGCGATGACCAGCGGGGCGCTTGACGGCCAGCGATTACCGCCGCAGGCTGAAGTTAACGCCGGTTGTAGGCGAAAGAAGCCGATGACGCGCAGAAAGTTCGTGCGGATAGCAGGAACGGCGATCGTCGCCGCGAATCTGCCGATGGTACTCAAGGTGTTCGCGGCCGGCGACTCCCCTGCCCGGCCGCGGTTCGGCGGCTTGACGCCCAATGATCGCTTTTACGTCACGACCTACGGCGTCACACCGCGCGTCGATCTCGCGGCCTGGCGTCTCCGGATCGATGGGATGGTCGCCAATCCGCTCGAGCTCACCTGGCCCGCCATCAAAGCGCTCCCGGCGATCGATGAAACGCTGACGCTCGAATGCATCTCGAATCCGCCCGACGGCCATCTAATCGGCAACGCGCGCTGGCTCGGGCCCAAGCTGCGGCCGCTCCTGGAGCGGGTGCGAATCAAACCCGGCGCGGTGTACGCGGCGCTGCGCGCGGCCGACGGCTACTTCACCGGCATCCCGATCGACGAGCTGATGCGCCACGAGAATTTTCTCCCCTATCTGATGAATGGCGCGCCACTGCCGCCCGAACATGGCTTCCCGCTGCGGCTTTTCATCCCCGGCAAGTACGGGATGAAGCAGCCCAAGTGGATAACGGAAATCAGGCTGGTCGATCGTCCGTTTCGCGGGTACTGGGAGCAGCGCGGATGGAGCAACTCGGCGTGGCGCAAGGTCAACTCGGGCTTCTTTGCGCCGCGGCCGATTGTGGGCGTCGCCCCCGAGCTCGCGGTTGCGACGCCGGTCGCGGCGCCGGTGGAGGTCTGGGGATGGGCGTTGGCGGGACCGTCGGGCATCCGCCGGGTCGAGGTCTCCACCGACGGCGGCCGGAACTGGCACGAAGCGCGGATGGTCGAGAATCGCGAGCGCTACGAATGGACGGTCTGGAAGTATCACTTCGCGCCGCGTGCCGCCGGGACCTATCATCTGCGCGTGCGTGCCACCGCCGGCGACGGCACCGTGCAGCCGGCCGCCGATCCGCAGGAAGGCGCCGGGATGAGCGGACAGCCGCGGCTCGATCTCGAAGTGACGCGAGGCTGAGAGCTAAGGACGCGCGCTCGGCGCGGGCGGCGCGCCCAGTGTCCAGCGGCGGATGAAGATTGCGGCGCGAAACAGCGGCATCAGGATTAGATGCATCAGCTTGCCGCACGGCAGGTAGACCATCAGCAGTTCCACGCTCAGCAGATGCGCCGTCAGCAGCATCGCGTACGGCCCGACCGTCGAGCCGCCGCCGAGATGCGGAAAGGCGAGCATCCCGGTCACCACCGGCGCAAACACGAGGGTCCACGAGAGGTAATCGTCGAGCGTCGAGAGCTCGCGCCGCGTCCGCTCCGAGAGCCGATACGCCATCACCCATAGCATCGCGATCACGGTCGTCGCGGCGGCGAACCACACCATCCCAATCGGCAGCGAGGGCCAGCCGAGGCCGGTGATATTGCGGATCAGCAGAATATGCGGCGCGAAGCCGAAAATCGCGACGAACAGCGCGCCATGCATCAGGAAGCTGTCGAGCTTCCAGCGCTCGCCGGGGATGCCGAACTGCTTGCGCGCCCAGTACCGGTCCTGGTCGCGGCCGATAGCGATCGAGTAGGCCAGCCGGGCGCAGAACCCGGCCACCATCACGAGCATCGCGGCGTGCAGCGCCGGGCCCTGGGCAAAGTCGAGCAGGGTCATCGCGATGGCTTAGTCATCCGAATCGCGCCGGCGGAAAATCACCACCCCGAGCGCCGCGCAGAGTCCGAGTGCGAGGCCGCCGAGCGCCGCCGCGCCCCACGTCCGCGGCCGGTTCCAGGCGCCGGGCATCTGTGCGGAGAGCTGAAACCTGGGGCTTTCCCGCAGCATGATCGTATGACAATCGAAGCAGGCGAGCCGGCGAAAACCGTGCGTCCCGCCGTGCCAGAAGGTTTCGTCATGACATGCCAGGCAGGCCTGATTGGCGCGCTCGATAGGCTGGTCGGGCGCGACGCGGAATTCGATCAGCCCGCCCATCCCGATACCGCCGCCCGACGCCGCGTGATTGCTGCCCGGCCCGTGGCAGCCTTCGCATCCGAGCTTCGAGGTCGGGTCGTGCGGCTTTTTGAGGAACAACTTCCCCATCGCGGTGTCAGCGAAGGTCAGGGTCTGCTGCTCGTGACAGACCTCGCAATAGAGGCTGCCGATATAATGCGCGGGCGGGCCGGCATAGCCGCGTACCGGCACCTGACCGGAAGCGCCGCGGCTTGCCAGCACCGGCGCACCGGCGGCGATCAACGCGATCAATGCACAGAGCGCGAATGCTCGCGAGATGGTCCGCATCCCTCCACTGCTTCGGTTCCGGCTCTTATGACATACCCGGCTCGATAGACCAATCGAGTCGCAGAGCGATCGCAAATCGATCGCCAGATGGATTAATGGCCGAGACCGAAGAAGCGGCTGATCCCGGCGAACAGGCCGGCGCCGGGCGTCGGCGCGGCCGCGGGGCCGGGGTTGGCTGCCGCCGCCGCTGCCGGCGCGGCGGTCGTGCCGGGTGCGATGGCGGTGATGGCAGTCGCGGCGCGGGCTGCGATTGTAGCCGCTCCAGGAGCCATCCCGCCGTTCATCGCACAGGATGCGTAAGCCTTCGGCGCAGTCTCGTAGAGAAACGGCATCCTGATGGCGCGCGGACAGGAGGACGTGGCGAGTCCGCCGCTGGTCGGATCGATAGTGGCGAAAGTGACGCCCGGCGGAACCGGGAAATCGACGCCGCGCGGGGCGACGTCGGCCATGAAATGCGCCCAGGCCGGCAGCGCGGCTTCGGCGCCGGGCAGGCCCAGCGATCGCGGCTGATCGAATCCGACCCAGACCCCGGTCACCAGCGCGGGCGTGTAGCCGACGAAGTAGGCGTCGTGGAAATCCTCGGTGGTGCCGGTTTTGCCGGCCGCCGGAAAGTCCACTCCCATCCGCTTGGCCCCCGCACCGGTGCCGTAGCGGATCACATTTTCGAGCGCCCCGGTCATCACGTAGGCAACGTCCGAGGCCACCAGTCGTTGCGCCTGGGCGGTATGCTGATAGACGACGCGGCCGTCGCCGTTGACGATCGATTCGATCGCGTAGGGCGGATGCGCCACGCCGGCGGCGGCGAACACCTGGTACACCGCGGTCAGGTTGAGCAGCGTGGTCTCGCCCGCGCCGATCGAGATCGGCAGGTACGGCGGGATGTGTTCGGTGATTCCCATCTGATGCGCGACCTGCACGATCCGCGGCGCTCCGAGCAGGCTGCCGAGGTAGGCGGTCGGGACGTTGAGCGATTTGGCGAGCGCGTCGGCCACCGTGACCGTGCCCTGGTAGGTGTGCTCATAGTTCACCGGCGTCCATCCGCCGAACGACATCGGACGGTCGGGCAGCAGCGAGGCCAGCGTCACGCTTTGGGACAACGGCGAGCGCGAGGGGTCAAGCGCGATCAGGTAGACGATCGGCTTGAACGCCGAGCCGGTCTGCCGCTCAGCCATCGCCGCCCGGTTGAACTGGCTCACCCGGTAGTCGCGTCCGCCGACCATCGCGCGAATCGCGCCGCTATGCGCGTCGAGCGCGACCAGCGAACTTTCGACGCGCTTGCTCGGGTCGCGGCGCCGCAGCCCCGGACGAAGCTTTTCGATGCGCGCCAGGTTGTCGGCCACCACGGCTTGTGCGTCGGCCTGCATTTCGGGATCGAGGGTGGTGTAGACGCGCAGCCCGCGCAGCGACCCGCTGACGCCGGGCGTCTTGTGGACCAGGTTCGTCACGTAGTCGGCAAAATATGGCGCGCGGCGAAGACCGGGCGGTTTGGCGACCACGATCGGCGCGGCGACCGCGGCCGCATACCCGGCCTCATCGATCACTCCCGCCCGCCGCATCGCACGCAGCACCACGTCGCGCCGCGTGCGGCAGGCGGCAGGATGGCGCCGCGGATCGTACAGACTGGGCGCCTGGATCATCCCGATCAGAACCGCCGCCTCGTTCGGCGTGACCTCGCTCAGGTCCTTGTTGAAAAAGTAGCGCGCCGCCAGCGGCAAGCCGTCGATCGGGGCGCCGTCGTACTCGCCCATCGGCACGTCGTTCACGTAGCGCTCGAGGATCTCGTTCTTCGAGAGCTTCAGCTCGATCACCAGCGCGACCGCGAGTTCCTTGAACTTGCGCCGGAAGCTGCGCGTATGCTGGCCCATGAAGGTGCGGGCGAGCTGCTGGGTGATGGTGCTGGCGCCCTGGGCGAGGCGATGCGAACGCCAATCCTTGATCGCGGCCTCGACGATCCGCACCGGATCGATGCCCGGATGGTAATAGAAGAAGCGGTCCTCGGTCGCGATCAGGCCGCGCGTCAGGTATGGCTTCAAATCCGCGAGCCGGACTTCGACCCGCTCGGCCGGCGCATCGGGATAGAGCCGCCCGATCACCTCCGGCTCCAGCAGCGCGCGCGCCATCGGCATCCCGAAGTAATCGTGGATTCCGGTCACCGTGCTGCTGGCGAGATTGAGCCGCACCAGGGTGGCAGGGACCGTGCGCACGCCGTTGGAAAACGGCCGGAAGTAGATCATCATCGCGCCCGGCTGCTGGGTGAACTGCCCGGGATGCGTGACGTTGGTGGTCTCGGTGTAACTCAGATGGCGCAGGCGATCGAGGATCCGTATCCGGGCCAGATCGTCGCCCGGGACGATCACCAGCGGCGCCGAGTAGATCGCCGAGCTCAGGCCGGCGCTGCGTTGCTCGATCAGCACAGAAATCTGCCCGTAAAGCGTGGCCAGGTAAAAGCCAACGCCAAATGAGCAGAGCAGGAAGCTGGCGAGCCCGACCTGCCGCCAATTCCGCAGCAGCCAGTTGCGCTTCGATTTACGTTTACCGCCGGACCCGCGCGGGCGACCCATCCCACTAACTCCCCATCCTGCCGGCTCGCGCTGACCCGCCGAAGGTCGGCGCGCGCGCTGCCGTGCAGACTTCCCCTCCGGTGTGTCTATAGCGTCGGCCCCACGCGCTCCACAGTCAAGCACGCGATGAGCGCGGAGCGACCTACCGTTGCGCTACCCAGGCGCGCCGGAGCGAGCTAGTATCGGGTGGATTTCAGGCAGCGACGAGCCTGCACGACCGGGAACGGGTCTATGCCTCGGAGGTGAATCTGGATGACCAACGAGATCGGCGCCGAACAACTGGTCGACGGATGCCGCGTCAGTCGCCGGGTCTATACCGAGGGCGAGGTTTTCGCGCTCGAGATGGATCGGATTTTCGGGCGCGGCTGGGTCTTCCTGTGTCATGAAAGCGAGGTCGCCGCGCCCGGCGAGTTCCGCACCATCCAGATCGGCACGCAGCCGGCGATCGTCACGCGCGACGAGCGCGGCGAGGTCCGGGTGCTGATGAATCACTGCATGCATCGCGGCGCCACGATCTGTCAGCAGAGCCGTGGACAGACGAAAAACTTCCGCTGCTGGTATCACGGCTGGACCTACAACCTGCGCGGCGAGCTGATTGGCGTGCCCTACGCGGAGGCCTACGGGCCCGAGTTCGATCGCAGCCAGCGCGGCCTGCTCAAGCCCGCGCGCGTCGAGCACTATCGCGGGATGGTATTCGCCAGCCTCGCCGACGAGGTCGAGAACCTGGTCGATTACCTCGCGGGCGCCAAGCGCTACCTCGACGTTTTCATGGATCTCTCGCCGCGCGGCGAAATCGAAGCGCGCGCCGGCGGCCATAAGTTCACTTACGAGGGCAACTGGAAATTCCAGCTCGAGAACGGGGTCGACGGCTACCATCCGAATTTCGTCCATCGCTCGTTCTGGGAGATGCAGCCCGAGGGCGCGATGGACATCTTCACCGGCTCCTCGCCGGGTCTGACTCGCGCGCTCGGCAATGGCCATTCGATTCTCGACATGTCGCCGCTGGTAAAGCCGGCCGGAAGCGACGGCCGCCCGCCGGCCAACCCGCTGCCCTCGGACGGGCTCAAACCGGCGCCGACCGGGGACTACTTCGACCAACTGGTGCGCGCCTGGGGCCACGAGCGCGCGATCGAAGTACTTGAGCAATCCAACGTCAACCTGTTGATCTTTCCCAACCTGCTGATTATCGGCGTGCAACTCCGCACCATCACGCCGGTCGACGTGACAACTACCGAGGTCTACCAGCAGCCGACGACCCTGAAAGGCGTCGCCGACGAGATGAATGTGTCGCGGCTGCGCACGCACGAGGTGTTCTACGGACCGGCGGCGCTGGGCGCCCCGGACGACCTCGAGATGTTCACGCGCTGCTCGCGCGGGATGCAGGTGCAGGGGCGCGAATGGATTACCTTCGACCGCGGGCTGCAACGCGAGCGCGTCGAGCACGGCGAGCGTATCGGCCAGATCACCGACGAAGTGCCGCAGCGCGCCTTCTATCGTCAATGGCGCAAACTGATCGCGGCCCGCGCCGGTGAGGTCGCGCACGCGGGCGGCAACGGTCACACTCGCGCGCCGATTCAGCCCAGCTAGCGCGCCGGCGAAACCCTCACTCCACCTGTGACGCCAACGTGGCGTTACGATCGAGAAACGCCGACAGCGCGGCGTTGAAGTGGCCGGCCTGCTCGAGGTTGCTCAGATGGCCGGCGCGCTCGATCACGACCTTGCGGGCGCCCGGGATGGTGGCGGCCAGCAGATCCGCCTGCTCCGGAGTGGTCAGCCGATCGTCCTCGCCGACGATCACCAGCGTCGGCACCTTGATCGACGGGTTGCTGGCGCGGAAATCGATGGTCAGGATCGCATGGATCGCCTGCTTGTAGGGCTCGACCCGCAGCGCCGACAACGAGGCGCGCAGCTTGGCGACCAGTTCATCGGGGGTATGCGGCGAGACCAGCGCCTTGGCGTTCTCGGTCGCCGTATCCTTGGGCGTCAGCCCGCGTTCCAGCGGCGCCAGCCGCCGGGCCAGAAAGTCGCGCTTGAATTCCTCGGACTGCATCGCCATCCCGAGGTTGGTGTCGACCAGCGCGAGCGTCGCGATCCGGTCCGCATAGTGGGCGTGAAAGTCCTGCGCGATCATCCCGCCCATCGAGAGCCCCACCACGTGCGCCTTGTCGGCCTTGAGATGGTCGAGCAGGCGGCGCAGATCGTCGCCATAGTCGGTGAACTTGAGCGTCGCCGGCGAATCGTCGCTGTCGCCGTAGCCGCGCGCGTCCCAGGCGACGGCGCAGTAGCGGCGGCCGAAGTAGGCGACCTGCTCGGTCCAGTTGCCGCGGTTCCCGCCGATGCCGTGCATGAACACTACCAGCGGGCCTTTGCCCTCGCGGTCGTAGGCGATTTTCGGCGCGCCTTCCATGTAGCATAGCGTGGCCATTGGGTTTTCCTCCGACGGTTACAGTGCGAACAGCGGCCGCTGGCGGCCCCGCTCGGGGCGCGCAGCTGCCATCACGACTCGCTGCTAGACGCCGAGATCGTAGAGCTGCTCGAACTCGAGGTCGAGGTCGTTGACCACCTGCCACATGCAGGCCAGCGCCTTGCCCGCGCCGCGCGCCGCGCATGGCGGCAGGTCCGGGCGCGCCACTACGCTCTTGAGCTCGCGATAGAGCGCCAGCAGCCTGGCCTCGCTCTCGCTCAACCCCGTGCCGAGCAGATCGGTTGCCTTATCGGTTCCCTTATCGCTTGCCTTCCTGGGCATGTTTTTTCCTTTCGTCGGGTCAGCTCCGCAGACCGCTCGCCTGCGGGCGCGCGTCGACCAGCCGCTTGGCCTTGAGTTCGTAGCGCGGCAGGCTGCCCTGCGGCATCAGTTCGAGATTGAAGCGCAAGCCTTCGTGCGAGCCGGCGAGATCCTTGCCAAGCAGCTCGCGCAACCCCTCCCATGCGCCCTGATGATCGGGCTTGAGCTCGACCCGGACCGTGATCTCGTCGCGAATATTGTTTTCATCGTGCCAGACATAAATCTGGAACTCGTCGATCGAATCGTACTCGCGGATGATCGATTCGACCGCGCGCGGATAGACGTTGGTGCCGCGAATCAGCTTCATGTCGTCCCAGCGGCCGCGGATGCCGCCGTCGTAGATATCGCTGTTGCGCCCGCATTTGCAGGTGCTGTGCGGCACCCGCATCACGATGTCGCCGCTGCGATAGCGCATTAACGGAATAAAGCCGCGCCCGAAGGAGGTCACCACCCGCTCGCCGAGCTCGCCGTAGCCGACCGGCTCGCCCGAGGCGGGATTTATTACTTCCTCGAGCAGGTGATCCTCGATGATATGGGTGCCGCCCGGCTGCTCGGCGCACTCGAAGGTGAAGATGGTGCCGATTTCGGTCATCCCGGCGGTATCGCCGCACTTGGCGCCCCAGCCATGCTCGAGCTGGCGTTTCATCGCCGGTATCGAGCCGGCCGGCTCGCCCGAAACGATCACCCGCGCGACCTTGCTCTTGGAGAGATCGATACCCATCTCGACCGCCTCCTGCCACAGCCGCAGGGCGTAGGTCGGGGTGGAATAGATCGTGGTCACGCCGAGCTCGAGGATCTGCTGGATACGCCGCTCGGTGGTCTGCGCGCCGCCGGGCACCACCAGCGCGCCGATTTTCTCGCACGCATAATGCGCGCCCCAGAAGCCGATGAACGAGCCGTAGCCGAAGGCGAAGTAGACCACGTCGTCGGGACGCACGCCGAAGGCCCACGAGCCGTAGGACCACATCTCGGAAATCCACTCCCAGTCCTTGGTGCTGTCGAGCGCGCGCAGCGGCTGGCGGCCGGTCGAGCCGGAGGTCAGATGGTAGCGGATCGCGTTGCGCGGCTCAGTCGCGATCAGATCGCCCCACAGCGGCTTCTCGGCCTGGGCGGTGACCCAGTCATCGCGATTCATGGTCGGGATGCGGCGCACGTCGTCGAGCGACTTGAGCTGATCGGGATGGAAGCCGGCGGCGTCGAAGCGGCGGCGATGGAACGGCGCCTTGGCATAGGCCCATTCGCTGAGCCGCCGCAGCTTGAGCAGTTGCAGCCGCTTGAGATCCTCGCGCGGCATGGTCTCGTTCTTGGGGTTCCAGTATGGACTGTCGATCATGGCACTCCGTCACTTGTCAGCGATCACGGCGATTCCTTCGATCTCGACCAACGCGTCGTCCTGAAAAAATCCGCCCACCTCGAACAGCGCCATCGCCGGATAGTAGCCGCCAAAGTAGCTGCGGAAGACGCGGCCGATATCCTTCAGCCGGCCGAGGTAATCCTGGCGGCTGGCAACGAAGATCGTCAGCTTGACGATATCGGTCACGGCGCCGCCGCCCGCCTCCGCGACCGCCTTCAGATTGCGCATCACCTGCTCGAACTGCGCGACTAGGTCGCCCGGCGCGACGATCTTGCCGTCGGCGCCGCTCGCGTCCTGTCCGGCCATGAACAGGGTGCGGCCGCCGTTGACCAAAATTCCATGGTTGAAGCCGCGCGGCGGCGGCAGGCTGGGCGGATTGATCAGTTGCTTTTCCACTTGGTCCTCGCAGCCGGCGCGGTCAGCGGCCGACGAATTTCGGCGGCTGCTTGTTGGTGAACGCCTCGTAAAAAATTCTGAAATCCTCACCCCGCATCAGCAGCGCCTGGGCCTGGGCCTCGTTCTCGATGGCCGAGGCGATATCCATGTTGAGCTCGTTGTTGACCAACTGCTTGGTGACTCCCAGCGCCATCGAGGGACCTTCGGCGAGCCGGCGCGCCCACTGCCTGGCGGCGGTCATCAGCTCGCCGGCCGGCACCACCCGGTTGGCGATTCCATAGCGCTCGGCGGTCGCCGCGTCGATCGTATCGCCGAAGAACAGCAGCTCCAGCGTGCGGCCCATCCCGACCATCTTCGGCAGCAGGTAGGCGGCGCCCATGTCCGCGCCGGCCAACCCCACCTTGGTGAACAGAAAGGCGAAACGCGCCTTGTCGGAGAGAATGCGGAGGTCGGCACCGAGCGCGATCACCGCACCGGCGCCCGCCGCCATGCCGTTGACGGCGGCGATAATCGGTTTGTTGAGCGCCCGCATGTTGCGCACCACGGCGCCGGTCATGCGGGTGAAATCGAGATGGGCGCGGGCGTCGAACTTTAGCAGCGGCGCGATGATCTCCTCGACGTCGCCGCCCGAGCAGAAGGCGCGATCCTTGCCGGTGATAATCACCGCCTTGACCGCATCGTCGCGCTGCAGCGCGGCAAACAGATCGCGCAGTTGCCCGTAGATCTCGAAAGTCAGCGCGTTGAGCACGTCGGGACGGTTGAGCGTGATAGTCGCGACGCCGCCGTCAATCTCGTATAGAAAATCGTAGCCCATCGATACTCCTTGCCCGCCGCTCCGCGCTCAGGTCTGCACCGCGCCGCCGTCGATATTGATCGCCTGGCCGTTGATACCGAAGCTCGAATCGCGCGCCAGGAACACCACCGCGGCGGCGACTTCCTCGGGCGCGATCAGCCGGTTCTGCGGGCTCTTGGTCTCGAGCGCCTTGCGCGCCTCGGCCGGCGAGCGGCCGGTGACCTTGGCAATATTGTCGATGGCGATTTGGGTCAGCGGCGTATCGACATAACCGGGACAGACCGCGTTGACGGTTATCCCGTAGCCGACCAGCTCGAGCGCGAGCGCGCGCGTCAGTCCCAGCACGCCGTGCTTGGCGGCGGTGTAGGCGGCCACGTAGCGCGCGCCGACGTGCGCCGCCGTCGAGGCGATATTGATAATCCGCCCACCGCCCTGCTTGACCATCGCCGGCGCCAGCGCCTTGGTCACGTAGTAGGCGCTGGTCATGTTGACGGCCAGCATCTGATGCCAGATTTCGTCGGGATGATTCAAAAAGGCCTGACTTTTGGCCGCACCGGCGTTGTTGACCAGGATGTCGAGCTTGCCGAACTCGGCCAGCGTCGCCTCCGCCATCCGCTCGACCTGCTCGCGATCGGTCACATCGCAGGGGCAGACCAGCGCCCGCACTCCGAGCCGCGCGATTTCGGCGGCAAGTTGTTCGAGCTCGCCACGGCTGCGCGCCGCGACCGCGACCGCAGCGCCGGCTTGCGCGAGCCCCAGCGCGCAGGCGCGGCCGATACCGCGGCCGGCGCCGGTCACCAGGGCGCACTTGCCGGTCAGGACCGATTCAGCGGCCATTCGATCCCAGACCCGAGCCGATTATCCGATAATGAGCATTGAGGCGCGGCGGCTCCATCAGGCACAGGTCGGCGCGTCCCGCAGCCACGATATTGTTGACCTGGTCGGTGCTGGTGATATCGCCGCTGGTGAGCGTAGCGACCTGGGCCTCGTTGCGAATCTGATCGCTGAACGACGTCAGGAAGTACGGACCGTACACGGGCTGCGATTCGAGCGTGGTCTGGCCGGCCAGCACGTCGAACAGATCGACCCCGCGCTCCTTCATCGCCCGTACGATCGCGACCGTGTCCTCGGGCTGCAGGCCGCCCTTGACCCAGTCGGTGGCGGACAGCGCGACGCACAGCGGCTTGGTTTCCGGCCAGACGGCGCGCACCGCGTCGAGAATCTCCAATGGATAGCGCAGCCGGTTTTCGAGCGCGCCGCCGTAGTTGTCGCGCCGGCGATTGGTCAGCGGCGACAGAAAACTCGCCGCCAGGTAGCCATGCGCGAAGTACAGCTCGAGCAAATCGAAGCCGGCCTCGTCGGCCATCTGCGCCGCGCGCCCGAATTGATCGCGCACCCGCTCCATGTCGGCGCGGTCCATCTCGCGCGGCACCGGACCATCGGGGAGAAACGGGATCGGCGAGGCCGACAGCAGCGGCCATCGGCCCTCGCGCAGCGGCAGGTCGAGCCCGACGTTGCGCGGCCGCGTCGCGCCGCGGCGTCCGGCATGGCCGAGCCGGGCGGCGATTCGGGTCTGCTGATCGTGCGCCATCTTCACCAGCCGCGACCACATCGCCGCATGCTCGGGACGATAGAGCCCCGAGCATCCCGGCGTGATACGGGCTTCGGGAGCGATCGCCAGCAGGTCGGTGAAGACGAGCGCGGCGCCGCCCTGGGTAAGGTCCCGGAGTTCGGCGGTGTAGGCCTCATCGGGAACTCCATCGCGCGCCGTGTAGGCGGTGGCGGCGGGGGCGGCGACCCGGTTGTGCAACGTCAGGCCGCGCAGATGGAGCGGCGCCAGCATCGGCGGCGGCGCGACGATTCGCAGGTTGGGGGTCTGGGTACCGCTGGTGACGGCGTAAAACCAGCGGTCCATCGCGTCGACGAAGGAGGAATCGCGCCGGCGCAGCTCGTCGTAAGAGATTCGTCCGCTGCGGGTCAGCAGGTAGTAGACGAACTGCATCGGCTCGAAGGCTTCGTACCGGGTGGTGGTTTCGAAGTAGCGATTACTTTCGGCCGCGGCACGCTGGATACCGTCGATCATCGGACGGCGCTCGAGCTCGTAATCGTTCAGCGCCGCCTCGACGTTCTCGCCATAACGCTCGAAGGCGTTGGAGAGCGCGATCGCATCCTCCATCGCCATCTTGGTGCCCGAGCCGACGGTGAAGTCCGCGGTATGGGCCGCGTCGCCGATCAGCACCATGTTCTGGTAGCGCAAAGTCCGGTTGCTGATGGTCGTGAACAGCAGCCACTCGGACTTGTTGGCCAGCAACGGTTCGCCGTTCAGATCCTCGGCGAAGACCCGCTCGCAGTAGGCGACGGTCTCGGCTTCGCTGGCATGGTCGAGGCCGGCGCGGCGCCAGGTCTCGGGATCGCACTGCACGATGAAGGTGCTGGCCAGTCCGTCGTTGGGATAGATATGCGCCTGGAACAGGCCGTGCTCGTTGCGGCGGAAGGAAAAGGTGAAGGCGTCGAAAACCTTGTGCGTGCCGAGCCATGTGAAGCGGCTGTTGCCCATCACGACGGTGGGCTGGAACTCGTCGGCCCAGGTGCGGCGCACGATACTGTTGAGGCCGTCGGCCGCGATTACCAGGTCGTAGCCCTTGAGCTCGGCGACGTCGCGCACTTCGGTCAGGAACTTGAGCTTGACGCCCAGCTCGCGGCATCGCTCCTGCAGCACCATCAGCAGGATTTTGCGCGAAATGCCGGCGAAGACGTTGCCGCCGCAGCGCACGGTTTCGCCGCGGTAGCGCACCTCGATCGTGTCCCAGACCACGAACTTGTTGGTGATATCGCGATAGCTCGGGTAATCAGCCTCGCGAAACGACGACAGGGTGCGGTCCGAAAAGACCACCCCCCAGCCGTAGGTCGCATCGTGCGGATTGCGCTCGATGATCGAGATATCCCAGTCGGGATGGGTCTTCTTGATGAGCGAGCCGCTGTACAGCCCGCCCGGTCCGCCGCCGAGGATAAGAATCTTCACCGTTGAGTTGGGCCGCCCTTCATGGTTGGGTATCGCCTCCGCAATCCGAAATTATAGCGCGGCACAGACTTCGGCCAACCGCTCGAGCTGGCTCGGCTCGGCGCTGGTCGGCAGCAACACCAACTCGCCGCAGCCCGCCTCTTCGTAGCCTCTGATGTACTGGATAACGCTCTGGGTGGTGGCCAGCAGGCCGGCCGCGATCTTGTCCGCGAACGGCCCGGTGAAGGCGTAATAGTCTTTCAGGTATTGCGCCCCCCGTTCGGCCGCACCCTCGCCGAGCGCGAAATAGCCCTGCCCCCAAAGCTGCGGCAGTCCGGGCCGGCCGGCATCGCGCCACGCGGCGCGCGCCCGATCGGCGGCGCGGCCGAAGGCGCGCGGCGGGCCGCCGCCGTGGACGTAGCCGTCGGCGTAGCGGGCGACGCGAAGATAGGCCTGATCGCTCAGGCCGCCGACCAGGATTTCCGGGCCGCCGGCGCGCACCGGCTTGGGACCGATCGTGCCGCTCTCCCATAGATTGCGCATCGTGGCGAGCTGCTCGGTCAGAATCCGGCCGCGATGGCGGTATTCGACCTTGGCGGCCTGGTAATCATCCTCGCGCGCGCCGACCGCCAGGCCCAGCACCAGCCGTCCGCCCGAAAGCGCATCGACGGTCGCCGCGGTCTTGGCCAGGGTCGCGGTATTGCGCAGCGGTCCGACCACAATCGTGGTCGCCAGCCGCACCCGTTTGGTCACCGCCGCGGCCGCGGCCAGCGAGGTCAGCGCCTCGTACGAATCGTAGACATAGCGATCGATAACCGCGAGGCTGGTGAAGGGCCCCTCGTCAGCCCGGCGCGCCCAATCGATAATCGTGCGGCCGTCGGTGCCCGGCACTCCGCTTGGTAATCCTATTCCAACCCGCATCTGTTTCCCGATCTTCCTTTCATAGCCGGTATCGAAACGCGCCGGTGGCGCCTTGAGTGATCGAGAGTATCGGGTTTCTGGCGAGATTTCGATTGTCAAGTGAAGGTCGATGAAAATCGGCCTGTTTTCGCGGGAAACTCGGATACGGGATAGCAAACCAGCCGCGTCTAGGTTACAAGTTTGGTCCAGCACATTGGCGCAGGAATCACCGGGACGATTGGAACGGGAGAAGGGGGCGGACGACTCGCGAAGCCGATGAGCGCTACGCTGACACATTCGAAGATTGGCGCGGTGCCGCTGGAACGGGCCGACGACGTTCAGTACCGGGAGTGCAAGATTCTGCTCAAGGCGGGGCTTTTCGCCAAGCCTTCGTCCTTTCACAAATTCTGGAAGACGGTCCACCGCACCGCCAAGAAGCTCGGCATCGCGATGACCCGGCCGGAGAAGCCGGTGGCGCTTCATCTGCGCGAAGTGGTGTTCCTCGACACTCCCAAGTTTCGCCTCTACAACAACCACTTCATCCTGCGCAAGCGGACTTTCTATCGCCACGGCCGGCCCGAACCTAATTTCGAGCTGACCCTGAAGCTGCGCAGTCCCGATCGTAATATCGCCGCCGCAGTCGACGTCCGGCCGCTGCTGCCGTGCGTCAACATCGTGAAGTTCAAGGAGGAGTTGCTGCCGCTGTCGGACAAACTCGGCGGTTTGCGCACCATCTATTCCCATGGCTGCGAACTCGACACTCCGAACCTGGTCCTGACCCAGCGCTTCGAGACTATCTGCCAGGTCTTCCCGGCCCTGATGAAAGCCGGGGCCAAGGCCGAGACCCGGCTGAACGAGGTAAACGAGATGATCGTGGACGAGACCCTGGCGAATCTCGGGATGCTCGAGTTCGACTCGAAGACCATCGCCAAGGCGAATATCGCCATCTGGCGCAACCACCATACCAGGGCCGATCTGATCGGCGAGTTCAGTTTCCAGATGAAATTCGAACGGCTCGAAGAGCTGCGCCGCAAGCCGCGTGAACGCTCCGAGGAATTCTTCCGGCAATTGCAGGTCAACGCCGAAGAATGGATCCAGCTCGGCACCACCAAGACCTCGCTGATTTATCGGCTCGGCAAGGTTCCAGTCGTCAACCATGAGTGAGCCAGTCACGACGGACGTCGCCGCGGCCAAGCCCGCGCGCCCGAGTCTCGGCCGCATCTTCAAGATCTTTCTGATGGCCGGCGGAATCAGTTTCGGCGGCGGCGTGGTCGCCTACCTGCGCGAGTACCTGGTGCGCGGCGAGGGCTGGCTAAACGATGACGAATTCCTCGACGCGCTCGAGATCAGCCAGACCCTGCCCGGCCTCAACTCGGTCAACCTGAGCGTGGTGGTCGGCGATCGGATGCGCGGGATCGTGGGCGCCGCGGTAGCGGTGGCCGGCATGCTGCTGCCCGGGATGTTCGTCGTGATGACGCTGGGCGTGCTGTGGGAGCAGCAGCATCAGAATCCCATGGTCAAGCACTTCCTGATCGGCGTCGCCGTGGCGGCGGTCGGCTTGCTCGCCACCGTCACCGTCCAGCTCGGCCATCGCCAGTTCACCCACTGGCTCGATTTGAGCCTGCTGATGATCACCTTCGCCGCCGTCTCGGTCTTCCACGTCTCACTGGTCGTGGTGCTGTTCACCATCGGACCGGTGGCGGTATGGATTTACCGGCCCGGCAGCCATCATGGCGAGCGCGAGGTCAAGCTGCCCCACCCCCATTTCCATCGGCGTCACGAGTTGTTGCGCAACTGATCGGCGGCGGACGATGAAACTGCTCAATCTGTTCGGGGTCTTCGCGCTGCTCGGGCTGCTGGCGGTGGGTGGCGGCACGGCGGTACTGCCCGAGATGCGGCACATGACCGTCGACCATTTCCACTGGATCACCGACAATCAGTTCCGCTCGATCTACAGCATCGGCCAGGTCGCCCCGGGACCGAACATGATGATGGTGATGTTGATCGGGTACAAGCTCGCCGGCTTCGCCGGCGCGATGGTGGTGGGGATCGGCTTCTTCCTGCCCGATTGCATCCTGACCCTGTTTGCCAACCGGCTGTGGGTCCATTTCGAGGCGTCGCCCTGGCGCCGGGCGATTCAGCGCGGGATGGCGCCGGTAGCAATCGGGTTGATGCTGGCCGGCACGACGGCGATCGCCAAGCTCGCGATCTTCAACCTGGTGGGCGCGGCGATCGCGCTTACGGTTTTCGCGATGCTGCTGTGGCGCCACGTCAATCCGGCGCTGGTGATCGGCGCCGGCGGACTCATCTATCTGTTGTCGGTCGGACTCCTCTGATAGGTCGACTCAAGGCCCGAAGCTGCCCCGAGCCGTCAGCTCCCGAGCCCTTCCAACGCGCTCTGTAGTGCGCCGGAGGCGCCCGAAATCGTCCGTGCGGTGGTCGAACCGAGCACCCGCTCGCGCGAGGCCAGCACCGCTGACAACACCGCCTGGCCATGTTCGGAGGCGACATGGATCAGCGCCGGATCGACCTCGATCCGATCCAGCGACTGCAGGCAGAGCAGGTCGCCGGCCGTGGTACACGGAAAGATCGCGCCGAAACTGAAGCCCAGCTCTTCGGCCGCCGAACCGAACACCGCGGTCAGCGGATCGGCCAGCGGCAGTTCGAGTCTCAGCACGTCGAGATTATGGCGATGCAGATCGTCCATCAGGTGGAAAATCTCGCTGATGAAGTCGCGGCCGAACGTTCCGACGCGAATTCTGGCGAAGTGCGCGCCGCGCATCACCCGCACGTCGAGCGCCGAGCGCTCGGCGATATCAGTCAGCGACACGCGCCGGGAGTCGCTCGGAATGACCCGCTCGAGTCCGCACAAGGCCGAGATTTGCCCGACAATCTCGCGATAGACGGGCGGCGGAAAACTCTCACGCCGCTGGTCGGGCTGGAACGGAAAGTAACAGGCCATCATCGCGTGGCGCGTATGCTGCTCTTTGTCGGGAATGCCGAGCATCGTCACCCGCGCTTCCTGGGCGGCGAGCAGCACGCCGGTCTCGATCGCGCCGTTCTTGAGCGAGGTCTTCTGACTCGCGGTATGCACCGTCACCGCCATCGCCAGCATCCCGCGCAATCCCGTGGCGCGGGCGCGGGCGAAAGTAAGCTCGGTCACGCGCTCGCCAATCCCATGACCGCGAAACTCCGGGTCGACCACCAGGAACCCGGCCACGCCCAGCGGATCGTCCGCCGCCTCGCGCGTCACCGCGTTATGTCCCACGATGGTGCCGTTCGGGGTCACCGCCACCATCGCCAGGTGCAGCCCGGCCCGTACCTGCTCGGCGCATCGCTCGGGATGGTAGATCACCTCGTCGGCGAGCGGCGCGGATAGCCGATAAGTCCGGTAGAAGCAGCGCGTGAGTTCCAGCGCGTCCTCGGGCGTCATCTCCCGGTATTCGATCGCGGCGGCGGTCGGCGAGGCGGCGGCCGCCGCCTCGGCTTTGGGCGCGGGGGTCACCACCGGACTGCTGACAAACTTGACGAGCTCGCAGTGATTGCCTTCGCGGCCGCGAAACGAGGCCCGCAACTCGTCGGCGAAGCCGCGGCGCAGCAGATGAGCCAGCCAGCCCCGTGCGCCGGCCGCGGTGGTCTGCGCTTCGACCGGGCTGCCGACGTCGTGCACCGTCACCACGATCTCGCCCGCGCGCCGCTTGAGACTGACGTCGACTTCCGCACCCTCGCCCTCCGGGAAGGCGTGCGTGATGCGTTCCGCGCACAACTCCTCGACCGCGAAGCGAAAGCGGCTGGCCTCGATCGAACTCAGCCCGAGCGACACTGTCAGCCGCTCGATGGCCGAGCCGGCGGCCGGAACCGTGTCCAGGTTATGCGCGCGAACACGGAAGATCTCGCGCCCGCTCTCAGCAGTTTGTGCCACAGCCGTCCCCTTTACCGGCCATATTCTAGCGCATCACCTGGCTCAATCCCCCCACCGAGCCGTAGCGCTTGACGTCGTCGTAATTCACGCCATCGACGTTGCGGCAGGCTTGGTTGGCGACCAGGGCTTTGCCGTCGGGCCCGGCGGTCGCGAAGAAGCTCATGTGGTTTTTGGTGATGTCCCACATGGTCTCGATCGAATTACCGGTATTGAACTGCGTGCCTTCGCCCGGGATCTCGCCGGCAAGCTTTTGCGAAGACTGGATTTTAATCAGCTTCATCGCCGGATTGTATAAATCTTTCCACGACAAATTGTAGGAATACTTGTCAATATACAATATTTGTTTGCCGTAGCAGTACCCGGCCCGCTTCGACGCTATGCGCCGGGCGTCGAGCACGTAACTATCGCGCACTTCCCATTTGCCGACCACCGGCTTGGGAAACAATATCGAATAGTAATTAGCCAGCTTGCCGTAGAGTTTCGGATCGGAGTTAACCAACGCAAGGATCTGCTGGTCGTGGAGGTAATCCGCCTGGAAGCGCGCAATACCGCCGTTGAATCCCTCCAGATCGTCGGGGGTAAAATCGCCATTAGTCATCGGCGCGCAGCGCTGGTTCGGAGACTGGCGAACGACCCGGCGCAGCTGCGGCACGTAAACATAGTCATCCTCGGAGTGCTCCGGATTATCATAGAACAGCGTGAGTATCTGGGTGTACTTATACTGCTCAGGCTCAGTGAACATTGCGAATTCGCTGAACTCGACTCCCTCCGCCTGCGGATCGGTAATTGGTCCGCCAGGGCGGCTGATGTGATCGAGCCGCCGGAAGACCTGTTCGACGCGAAAGCCGGAAATCTGGCCGGCGCTGTTGACCAAATACTCACGATCCGAGTTGCCGCAAAACAGATAGGGCATCGGCCGGTACCACATATTCGCCAGGATCTTGAAACCCTTGAGCGGATCGGCGGGGTTCGGAAACGGCAGGCCGGCAACGTAGCCCTTGAGCGCGTGTCCGCCGCTGGACGTGCCCACCAGTTGCACCAGATGGCTGTATTTCTTGGTATTTTCGCGATAGGCCTGTGATATCGGATAGTGACTGGTCGGCCCGATCTCCATGCGAAAGTCGGCCGGCATCTTCCAGAAATAGGTTCCGCTGAACAGCAGCTCCATGCCGTGGGGCATGTATTGCTTGTATTGCCGCCAGTTCTTCATGGTGATCACGGTGCCGGGCGGAATCGGACTTTCGCCCGGCGACGCGCCGCCGATCACGGGACAGGCGATTACCAGTAGCAGGGCCGCGAGTGCGGCGTATCCCCTCGTCAACATTTGGCACCTCGGTTTATCACGTTAGGCATCAGCGCGGCCGGGCAGCATCGCAGCCGACCGCGCTCGCGTAATTGGTCGGTTTTCGTATACCGCTGACTACTCAGAAACGCACTTCTGAAGATTTGATTTTATGGCCCGCCCGCTGTTAGCCGAGAAAGTCGGGCGGCTCCTGAATGCCGCGATTGTACTGCGAAACCAGCTTGCGCCAGCCGACGATGATGGTGTCCATCGAACACAGCACTTCCTTGTCCCAGCCCTTGCCGCTGCCGTACACCCGCTGCATCGCCTCGCGCGCGAAGATGTCGCGATCGTTGAAGTCGCGCAGCGCGATCTTCTCGAAGGCGCTTTCGTACAGATACTCCGCCGCTTCGCGATCGTCCTCGTTGTGGCACGGATTGACTACCACTTCCCAGTACTCGTGATGCTGGTCGTCGGTCGGCACGTACCATTCATACTGCGCCCATCCCTGCAGCGGCCAGTTCTCGACCAGCAGCACGCCGGGCAGATACATCGAGGTGCGTACCGGATAATCGACCCGGCCCCGCACCTTCATCTTGACGATCGGATTTTCCTGCACCAGCCGGTAGGCCGACTGATCGTAGTACATATTCATGATGCCCTTGGGGCCGTTGGGCTCGTCGATCATCTTGACGGCCTCGGGCGTGAGCGGCTCAGCGCCCAGGTAGAGCTTGCGCTCGGTCGCGGCCATCAGGATGTTGTCGTAGTGAATCAGGATATGGCCCGGGTCGAAGCCGTTTTCGACCGCCAGCCGCCAGTTGGAATTGGCCGTGCGATGAATCCCGCGCGCATAGACGTCGGGGTCGAGCAGGTAACCCGGAGGATTCGGCACATCGGTAATTCGAATCGGCAGGTCGGCGGCGAGCGGCGGAACCGGTTTGTAATCCTCGTCGCCGACGAACAGGAAGATGATCCCGTTGACCTCCTCGACCGGGTAGGTGCGAATCTTCACCTGGTTGATGAGCGGGTCCTGCGGCGCGCCGATGATGGTCCGCAGCACCCCGTCCTCGAGCCCGTAGCAGAAGCCGTGGTACCAGCAGGTCATATGATCGTCGCTGACCCGCAGCGGCTTGTCGGACATCTTGACCCATCGATGGAGGCAGCGGTCCGCCAGCGCGTAGACCTTGCCCCGCGCGCGGCGCATCACGATTTCATGGCCGGCGATCATCACGCCCTTGGTACCGCGCTCCGGCAACTCCTTGCTGAAAGCGGCCGGATACCAGTGGTTCTTGATACCCCAGGTCGCCTCCAGATAAGGCGCATATTGGCGGCTGGCGAGTGACTTTGCTGGAATCTTTCTTACGCTAGCTCCCATTTCCCTGCCTTCACAGCGCCATGAGGCGCGTTAGCCTTGCTTATAGCCGATGACGCCGGGGTCCGCCAACCCGAGCGCCGCGCGCGGACGCTCAATGCCGGCTTCGGTCCGCCGTCGCAAGCGTCGGGGACGACGACTTGACGCTCGCGGCGGCGCGGCCGGCGAGAAACCCGGTCGCCCACGCCCATTGAAAATTGTAGCCGCCGATGCGCCCGTCGCAATCCAGTAGCTCTCCGATCAGATAAAGGCCGGGCACACGTCGCGACTCCATCGTCCGGTAATCGAGTTCGGCCAGCGGCACTCCGCCGGCGGTGACTTCGGCGAAGTCCCAGCCACGATCGCCGATTACCGGCAACTCGAAGGCGACCAGTGCCTCGACCAGCCGGCGGCGATGCGCCCGCGGCAGTTGCCCGGCGCCGAGCGCATCGTCAATAGCGCACCAGCGCGTCAAGGCTGCCGCCAGCCGCTCTGAGATACGCTCCGCCAGCAGCCGGCGCAGCGTCATGCGCGGATGGGCCGCGGCGGCCTCCAGCAGCCAGGCCTCGGCGCTCTCGCGATTGTTGTCCGGGATAAAATTGCAGCGCAGCCGGACCTTCGCGCCCGCCGATCGTAGTCGCGCCGCGATCCAATGCCGGCTCGCATCCATCACCACCGGACCGCTGATTCCGAAGTGCGTCCATAGCAGGCTCCCGACCCGCCGATCGACCAGCCGGTCGTCGGCGGTGACCGTGAGATCCACCTGGACCGAAAGCCCTGAAAGCTCGGCATGGAACAGGTTGCGATCGAGCTTCAACGGCACCAGCGCGGGATGCGTAGCGGTCACCGTATGGCCGAGCTCGGCGACGATCTTCCATCCGCTCCCGTCGCTCCCGGTGCGCGGCAGCGATCGGCCGCCGGTGGCGAGCACCACGCTATGCGCGCGCAGCTCGCCGTCGCGATAGTGAATGGCGAAACGATGCGGCCGGCGGTCAGATGCGCCGCCGGCGCCGGCTTCGATCGGCAGGCGCGCGATTTTCTCAACCCGGCGGCCGATGACGATCCGCACGCCGAGCTGGTCGCAGCGTGCGACCAGGGCGTCGACCACGGTTCGCGCCCGGTCGCTGACCGGGAACAGTTTGCCGCCCGCTTCGCGCTTGAGCCGCACGCCTATCGATTCGAACCAGCTCGCGGCGGCGCGCTGGTCGAAGGCGGCCAGGATGTTGCGGATCGGATGGCGCGAACCGTTGAAATCCTCGACCCCGACTTCGCTGTTGGTGATATTGCAGCGGCCGCCGCCCGAGATGAGAATTTTCGCGCCGATCTTGGCGGCCGACTCGAGAATCACGATCTCGATCGCGGAGCCGGCGGCGCGCGCCGCCTCGGCGGTGAAGATCGCCGCCGCGAGCCCGGCCGCACCGGCACCCACGATCGCCAGGTCGCACGCTTGCGCTGCCATACCGGTCTGATTGTAAACCAGTCGTGGGGAAGCGTCAGATAGGGTTGTTTTGCCGATCAGGAAAAAGAGAGGCCGGGAGATTTAACATCCCCCGTTCATCCCGGCCCCTCGTGGCGGTTGCAGCGCAGCGGTTGCGCCTTCTCGGGAATTATCGAAGTCCGTCGGCGGTGCACGCTCCCCCTCCGCGCGTGCACCGCCTCAAGCAGTTCAGCGATTGGAGGGCGCTTGCGTCGCCCTGACGGCGAGGCGTTTATCGTTCATCAGGCGCCTGATGCCGATCGTCCTAGTAGCCGCTTATCCGACTGTACAAGACGGTCAGGAAATTCGGGATCAGCTCGGAACCCAGCGCCTGACTGCGCGTCAGCGCGTCGCGGAACTCGCATAACCTCATGTACCAAATTGCGATGAAATCCATGATTCTCTCCTCGTGTTTTCAGTTCAGCTCGAGCTACGCCGCGGCGCCATGGGCCCCCGTTTTCGCGGAGCCTCGGCGCACCGTTGATGCGACAGTCCAGATCGCAGCCACTACCAGGAACGTCAGGCCGATGGTGTTGACGAAGCCACGCCCGAAATCGTTGGCAGCGAACGCGCCCAGCGTAAAGAACGAAAAGCTGACTATTGGCCACTCTTTAAGCCGAAGCAGGTCTGCGTTCATGGTTCCCTCTCCTGTCGCCCGTTTTTCCGGCTCCCTCGTGTAGCCGTTGCAATCGCTGTAAATGCATCTCGCGTGCCGGACGCAACTGGGGACAAGGTAGCCGGGTTAAGCCGAGCCCGGCCAAATAGAGATCAAGCGGCAGGTGCCGTGAAAAATGGCGAGGTGCCAGGCTGGGTTGGCAAGTCTGGCAGTCAGCGTTTGCGGATCAGGCTGCGAGGCCGGGGGCAGGCTTGATGATTAGCCCGCAACGTCATCGTCGGGCACGACGACTGACGATTCGCCTTCTTCACGAACGCTCGATTCTGAGCCACGCGCGCCGCGGGATACGAAACTCCGGCAATCCCAGCTCGCGCCACAGGTCGAGCGCCCGCATCATCGTCTCGCGCGGCGGCAAGGAGAACGAACCGGCATCGATCTTCTGGGTCGCATCGATCACCATCTTGCTGCCCGGCGCCAGGCTACCGTCAGTGGTGCGGATCGACGGGTCCATGTAAAGCGGAAAATAGACATCGTCGATAATGACGGTGTCGCGCACCGGATTGAAGCACGAGTTCATCGCCCACTCGACGTGCGTCGGATCGCGGATATCGACGTCGGCGTCGACCACCGTGACGCGCTTGAGCGGGGTGAGATCGGCCAGCATCCGCCCGACGCGTTTGCCGTGGCCGGGATGGCGCGGGGTCATCGCCACCACGCCGTGGGCCAGCAGGCCGCCGAAAGTCAGATCGATATAGACGTCGCGCACCGTGCTCTCGCCGAGGTCGTGACGCAGCAGCTTCAGAATCACGCCCGCGTTGGTGAGGCTCTGGATAACGGTGCTCTCGCTCGGCGGCATCTGGCTGGTGAGGCCGTAATAGATCGGATCGCGCCGATGGGTAATCGCCGTGATGCGGGCGCGGGGGCGCTCGCCCACCGGCCCCATGAAGCCGGCGAACTCGCCGAACGGACCTTCGTCGGCGGTCTCGCCGGGCAGCACCTCGCCCTCGATGATTATTTCCGCCGCGGCCGGAACCATCAGATCGACGCTGCTCGCCTTCACCAGATCGATCGGGCCGCCCTTGAGTCCGCCGGCGAAGCCGACCTCGTCGGTGCCGTAGGTCAGGTTGGCGACCGTGGCGAGATGGACCGCGGGCTCGGCCGCGATTACCCAGGCGATCGGCGCCGGCTTGCCCTGATCGAGATACGAGTGGACGCAGCGATAGCCGTGGCGGCCGGGCGAGAGATTGACTACCACGCTGCGGTCGTCGAGCACCTGGGTGCGGTAGACGCCCAGGTTCTGGAAGCCGCCGTGCGCGTCGCGGGTCACGACGATCGAGGTGATATACGGGGCGGCGTCCTTGCCGGGCGTCCAGGTCGGGATCGGGAGGTCGCCGAGCCGCACCTCGTCGCCGCGATGGACGACCTCCTGGCATGGCGCGACGGTCACGGTGCGCGGCGCGATCGGCTTGAGCAGCGCCTGCACCAGCTTGTCGTTGATACCGTCGGGCTCGACTTCCAGCGCCGCGGCGTAGGTCTGCGTCGACGCGCCCAGCGCGCCGGTGACCAGCGGAATCGCGGAACCCTTGACGTGGTCGAAGTAGAGGCCGAAGCGTTCGTCGTTGGGCAGCGCCTGGTACATCCACTTGGCGAGGCAGGCCGGCTCCCAGGCACGATCGACCGGCCGCGAGATCCGGCGTAGCTTGCCGCGGCGCTCCAACTCAACCAGGAAATCCTTCATGCGCTCGTAAGCCATAATCTGCTCCCCGCGGGAAAATCCGCAGTCGTCGCGGCGAAACGATCCAGCCAATCTAGCGTACGGGGGCGCGCGGCAGAAAGGCTATCAGCGGAAACCGTTTCGGTTTTGCGGTTGCTTTGATAACCTCGGCGAGTTCGACCGGTTTGTGCCTGAAATCTCGAGGAGGAACACCATGAAGCTGCTCTCTTTCGACGCCAATGGCGTGGTCCACGTCGGCGCGGCGGCCGCCGAGGGAATCGTCGACCTCACCCGCGGCCTGCAAACTACCCATCCGAAAATCAGCGGGGCCGACTCGATGCTGTCGATTATCGAGTCCGGGCTCGATATCGATACTATCGGCGCCGAGAGCATCGCGCGCCTGCGCACCGACGGCAAGCTCGCCGGCTACCTGGTGGCCGATCCGAAATGGTTGCCGCCGATCGCACGCCCGCCCAAGATTCTGGCGCTGGCGCTCAACTATCGCACCCACATCGACGAAACCAAGCTGAGCTTCTTCGACGAGCCCATCATCTTTACCAAGTATTCCTGCAACCTGATTCCGCACGGCGCCCCGATCGAACTGCCGCCGTTTCCGCAGCTGGTCGACGAGGAGCACGAGCTGGCCCTGGTCGTCAGCCGCAACTGCCGCCATCTCCGGCCCCATCAGGCGCCCGACTATATTTTCGGCTACACCATCTGCAACGACGTCTCGGCGCGCGACCGTCAGCGCGAGCGGCTCAAGATGGGCCAGCCGTACGCCTACGCGAAAAACTTCGCGAGCTTCTGTCCGATGGGTCCCTGGATCGTGACCGCCAAGGAGCTGCCCGATCCGCGCAACCTCAAGATGGAAGTGCGCATCAACGGCAAGGTGACGCGCAGCGGCAACAGCTCCGGCATGGTGTTCGATCCCTACGAAATTCTCGCCTACTGCTCCGACTACACGCTGATGGAGGCCGGCGACATCATCTCGACCGGCACCTATGCCGGCGACAAGCGGCTCACGGCCGGCGATACGGTGGAGCTCGAAATCGAGAAGATCGGCGTGCTGAGCAACCCGGTGGTCGCGGCGGGCGAGACGTGGCCGAACTTCACCACCGACAAGCCCACTGGGCCGCTGGTCCGGGAAAAGCGTTAGACGGCCGCGCCCGCGGGTAAGCCTCGATGCGGCGGCGGCGGTTGAACGTCCTGGCGCAGTGGCTGCCGGGCAACTTCACCATCCTGCTGTGCGTGTTGCTGGCGGTGATCCTGATTCCGCCGTTCTTTAAGGCCGAGCAGGGCGACCGGCTGATAATTCCGCTGCTACTCTGCGGCGTGGTGCTGCTGACGCTGAAGCTCTTCGCGCCGCGCCGCAACCAGTTCCTCGACGGGCACGCGCTGGCGATCCCGTCGAGCCCGCCGGCGCGTGCGGTGGCGGCGGTCGAGGGCATCGCGGGACAGTTCTATATCGCAGTGCTGATCGCGCGGCTGGTCAGTCTTCATTCCTCGCGCTGGGGCAGCGAGTAGCAGCGGCCCGACGCGGATTGCGCGCGATGCGCGGATTGCGCGCCGGAAGCGGTCAAACCAGCGCGGAGTGCGGCGGAGGAGGTGTAAATGCACGATTGGATCTACAGCACCCCGACCTGGTTATGGGGCACGGTGGTGGTGATCGGACTGGACGCGATCGCGTGCGTCGGCCTGCTGGTATTTCACCGCCTGCTTCAGGTCGAGGTGCGGCGCGCTCATAATGAGCTCACCGGCTTCACCCTCGCTGTGATTAGCGTCACCTACGCGGTCCTGCTCGCCTTCATCGCTATCGCCACCTGGGAATCATTCACGCACTCCGAAGGCATCGTGGACCGCGAGGCGGATTACGTCGGCAGTATCTATCGCGACACCCAGGGCTTGCCGCCGGCGCTAGGACAGGAGCTACGCACCGATGTCCGGCAATACACGAATATCGTCATTCACCAGGAATGGCCGCTGCAGCAAGCCGGCGAGATACCCAGCCTGGGATGGGAACCGCTGCGCCGGATTCACAGCGCCATCGTCACGATGCATCCGGCGACCCCCGGCGAGGCCGTGATCGAAGCCGGACTGCTCAAGACCCTGAACCTGCTCTACAGCGCGCGCAGCAGCCGGCTGTCAGCCGTGCAGGGCCATATTCCCGAAGTAATCTGGTGGATCATTTTCATCGGGGCCGCGCTGACCGTAGGCTATACCTACCTGTTCGGCTTTCACGATTTCCGCATGCACCTGCTGATCACGGCCGGCGTTTCGACCTCGCTGGCGCTGGTGATCGTGCTGATCATCGCGCTCGATTGGCCCTTTCGGGGCAGGGTGAGCGTCACGCCCGAGGCGTTGATTAAGACCGAGCAGTCGTGGAGCGACCTTTCGTTCGCGCCGCCGGTTCCCAGCCTCGCCCGTCCCCGGCCGCAATCATAGCTTCGCTCAGTTTGTAATTTCGCCGGGTTTGTTACGAGGGAGCGATCCTCGCTCCCTCGTAACAAGGTTTAGTTGGACTGCATGCAGGTGGCGAAAGCGGTCACGGTCGCGGTCTGATATGCGTGATTGACGACCGTTACTGTCCAGCCATGCGGGGCGCTGTCCAGGGGAGTGTCGGTGAAGACCGGCGCGGTATTCAACACCTTTGCCTTCGCCACATAACCGATCGTCGCGTCTTTCGGCATCACGGTATAGCCGCCGCCCATCGCGTAGGAGTCCGTGCCGACGCAATCCGCTTCCAACGTCACGATCTTATTGACCTTAACCTCTGCAGACGCAGTTTCGGTCGTCATCGTGAAAGTGGGATCGACGTCGGGCTGCCAGCAATAGTGCGGGTTGCCCTTGCCGTCGGCACATGGCTGCCCGTTCGCGCCTGCTATGCCGACAGTGCCCACCAGGGTGATGGCCGCCGTCAGAAATAGCCCCGTCAGCATTTTTTTTGCGTTCATGGTTGTTCTTATCTCCTCATGTCATCGTTTAGCTTCTATTAAGAGGTATCTGAGCTAAACAACACTGTCAACAAGAAATATCCCTTTTTAACCTTAAAAAATAATAATAAATTAGAATTTACATCTTAAAACATGTCTTAACCTAATATGACAGGGCAAAGATGACGAAATAGGCGCCTTGAACCGGGACATTTCTCAAAAGTGCTGGAAATTGCGGCACCGACGGGAGCGCGTGCGGAGCTTCGACCGTAACTTCGGATTCGCTGTCGACGCCGATCGCGAAAGGCCGCGCCGCTGACCTCCGGCCTCGCCAGGACTCGCGGCAAAAACGATTCGCAGTTGCGGCCCGCGCGATGAACGGTTCCTGACGCGCATCGCCCCTGACGCTCGCCACTTCGCACGCCTCGCGACCGCAGAACTATCCCGATTTGTGCCCGACTGGCACAATTACGCGCAGGGGGATTTAGGATGCGCAGCGATCTTCCGTCTCATCCAGCGAAAATCAGGCTGAGCAATTATGTGATGCTGGTGGCGCTGGCGATGCTGAGTGCGTGCGGTAACGGGGGCAGCAGCACTCCGAGTTCGACGCCACCATCGGTTGGCGCTCCCGGCCCTATCGATTCGATCGGAATTGATTACACGCCGGAGGCGCGTTGTAGCGACAACAACTGGTCGACGTCGACTCCCACGGCGTGCAATCCACAGCTTTCCTTCACTTGTCCCACCGGAAATCCACTGAGGCTTTGTCCTACGACCTGCCAGACTTGTTACGTCAACGATCTCACCAACCTTAAAACTTCGCTAAGCACCTCGACGATTACCTCGTATCAGCCGAACTACTACATTCTCACGGCCGCCAAACAACTGCATATCAAGGTACTGCAGGGACTGTTTAATGATGCGATCCCGAGCCTCGCGGCGGCGAGCACGGCGACGGATTGTACTTATTCGGGTGCGCCGATTGCGCTGTGCGGATCGAAATACGCGGCTGCGATACTGGATGGCGCCTGCGGCACCACGACGCCGTGGAACCCCGCAACATTCTGCACCGGCGGACCATATATCGAACCGCTGAGCTATCCCACGGGCACCACGGGACAATTCATCCAGGACGGAACGATTATCGGCATCCAGCTCGGCAACGAAGCCCTCGGCAAGATGGTCGATGGCCAACTGGTCACTACGCAGATGATCAGCACCGCCGCGCAAACCTTGCGCGCCGCGCTCGACGCGCGCGGTTTTACCGCCACACCGATCGTGGTCTCGCTGGTGTTGGGACAGGAGCAGACGTTCTGCAGCGGCGGCGCACCTCCGAGCGGCGTCGACTACATCGCGGCTCATCCGTACTGCAACTACGTCGCGAGCGTTCCACCGCAATGGCCGAACGACGGGGCGCAATGCTGGACGCAGACCCAAGACCTGTTCAGCACCATATCGCAAGCCGATTGCGGTGCGTCGCACACTTTTATCGGCGAGACCGGCTATAACACCGGCTGCCCCAACAGCCCCAACGTGCCCACGACGACCATCAGCGACGAGCAGACTTTCATAACCGATCTCAAGAATGCCGTTTGCCCGGTTCCGTCGGCGTCCGGATTTCCCACCTTCCTGTTTGCGTATTCCGACGTCTGCCCGTCCACCGGATGCGCGCCCGGATGCAGCGATTCAGGCCTGCCAAGCGAGGGCAACGGCTACTTCGGAATATTCCACACGCAGAATTACATGACCGAGGGCCCCGCCGTAGCCAAGTTCACGCCGCACTCGCTCGCCTGCCCCTGAGCTGATCGCGGCGCGTTGCGGACGCGTCAGACGTGATTGCGGAGCATCAGTTCCTTCGGATGCGGCTCGAGATAAACCTGGCCGCGCAGATAGGCGACGTCGAATTCCCGCACGTAATGGCGAAACAGCGTGATCGGTACGACCAGCGGCAGCAGGCCGCGCCGGTAGTCGTCGATTAGTGTCACCAGCTCGCCGCGCGCATCGGCGTCGAGATGCGGGCGCAGGTAGCCGAGCATGTGATGCAGCACGTTGGTGTGACGGGCGGTGGTCGCCAGTTTCTTCAGCGCGGCCATGAACGCGCGTTCATAGTCATCGCGTATCTGCTCCCGTTCCATAGCCTTGGCGCCGGCGACGAAGCGGCCCAGCTCGCGGTAGGCCTGGGGCGAATGCGCCATCAGGACCAGCTTGTGGGCGGTGTGAAACTGGACCAGTCCGCCGAGGCTCCATCGCGAGGCGAAAAAAGTTCGCAGCCGCCGATAGGCGAAGATCCGCTCGACAAAGTTCTCGCGCAGATACGGATCGCTCAGGCGCCCTTCTTCCTCCACCGGCAGGCTCGGGTAACGGCGCATCAGGGCCGCGGCGAACAGGCCGATACCGTCGCGCGCAGGCATCCCGGCGGGCCCGTAGATTCGCACCCGCTCCATCCCGCAGCTCGGCGAGTCCTTTTTCAGCACGTAGCCGGAAAGTTCCTCGCGACCGAGCGCGCCGACCCTGCGCTCGGCGTACGAGTTCATTTGGTCGGTGTGATCGATGCCGGTTTTGTTGGCGACCAGCCGCGGCAGGCGAGCCGCGTGGTCGTCACGCACCAGGCGCAGCGTTTCGCGCGGCACGCCCAGGCCGATCTCGACTTCCGGACAAACCGCAACGAACTCGACCAGGCCGCCCAGCGTGTCGACCAGAAAGTCGCTGCGCTTGTGGCCGCCGTCGAAGCGCACCTCGGCGCCGAGCAGGCATGACGAGACCCCGACTCTGATCGGCTCGTCACTTGCGTAGAGCGATCGCGTGGACGTCACCCGTTCCATCTTTCGATATACGCGGATGCCGGGCGCGACGCCGAGCCTTTCCGTCGATGCGGTATGCGCTGCCGAAATGACCGCCAGCTAGTTTTCGGGCCCGGTATTCATCCGCATCAGGTCACTATCTACCGAACCACCACCAAAAGCGACGATGCCGATGGTGATGGTGATGATCCGGGGTCGGCGTCGCCCTTGGAGTCTCGGTCTCGGTAGGCCTTGGAGTCTCGGTTTCGGTCTCGGTAGGCCTGGGCGTCGCGGTGGCCGTTGCAGTCTTGATGGCCGTGGCAGTCGGAGTCGCCGTCGCTGTGGGCGTCGCAGTCGGTGTTGCAGTGGCGGTCGCCGTAGCCGTGGGCGTCGCGGTAGCCGTGGCAGTCGGAGTTGCGGTCGCAGTCGCCGTGGGCGTCGCAGTCGGTGTTGCCGTTGCGGTAGCGGTGGCAGTCGGAGTCGCCGTCGCCGTCGCGGTCGGTGTCGCGGTTGCGGTGGCCGTCGCAGTCGGCGTGGCGGTCGCCGTAGCCGTGGGCGTCGCGGTGGCCGTGGCAGTCGGAGTTGCGGTTGCAGTAGCCGTGGGCGTCGCGGTGGCCGTCGCCGTCGCAGTCGCCGTTGCGGTAGCCGTGGGCGTCGCAGTCGGAGTCGCTGTCGCAGTTGCCGTCGCGGTCGGAGTTGCGGTTGCGGTAGCCGTGGCAGTCGGAGTTGCAGTAGCCGTGGCCGTCGCGGTCGGAGTTGGAGTAGCGAGAGGCTTGTCGTACTCCAGCACGCGGTGATTATAGGTGTCGGCGACATAGAGATTGCCGCCGGCGTCCACCGCTACGCCATAGGGGAGATAGAGGCTGTCCGCGCTCACTCCGCCATTGTTCGCAGAATTCGAAGTGAAGCTGCCGCCCTGGCCGAAGACCATATCCGCGGTGGTGTCGGTCGAAAGCGGCGTGTTGTACTCCAGCACGCGGCTATTGGAGTAGTCGGCGACGTAGAGGTCGCCGCTGGCGTCCACCGCCACGCCAAAGGGATCATTGAGGCTGTCCGCGCTCACTCCGCCATTGTTGTAAGTATTCGAAGTGAAGCTACCCCCTTGGCCGAAGACCATGTCGGCGGTGGTATCGGTCGAAAGCGGCGTCTTGTATTCCAGCACGCGGCTATTATTGCTGTCGGCGACGTAGAGGTTGCCGCCCGAGTCCACCGCCACGCCTGCGGGGTAAGCGAGGCTGTCCGCGCTCACTCCGCCATTGTTCGCAGAATTCGAGGTGAAGCTGCCGCCCTGGCCGAAGACCATATCGGCGGTGGTGTCGGTCGAAAGCGGCGTGTTGTACTCGAGCACGCGGCTATTGGCGTAGTCGGAGACGTAGAGATTACCGGCGGCGTCCACCGCCACTCCATGGGGGGTATCGAGGCTGTTCGCGCTCACTCCGCCAGTGTTCGTAGTATTCGAGGTGAAGCTGCCGCCCTGGCCGAAGACACGGTTGGCGCCAGCTCCCACACACGGCAAAGAGCCGCACCCCGCAAAGGGTTGGTCATATTCGAGCACCCGGTTGTTGTCAGTATCGGCAACGTAGAGATTGCCGGCGGCGTCTACCGCGACGCCAACGGGGTAGGCGAGGCTGTCCGCGCTCACTCCGCCGTCGTTCACGCTACCTGAGATAAAGTCCGGCTGGCCGATCACGAGGTCGGCGGGAGCGCCGTTGGCGAAGGCGGTAACGTCCTTCCAGGCCAGCACGCGGCTGTTGAATTGGTCGGCGACGTAGAGCCGGTTCGGAGTCACGCTGGTGTCAATCGCAACGGAGCCGGGACCGGAAAGCCCACGAGCGTCGATTAGGTTTGTCCCATTGTGCGAAAAATCGAACTGTCCCAGCTCGACATCGGCGGTGGTGTCGGTCGTGAGCGGCGTGTTGTACTCCAGCACGCGGTTATTACCCTCGTCGACGACGTAGAGGTTGCCGCCCGCGTCCAGCGCGAGGCCAATGGGGTAGTCGAGGCTGTTCGCGCTCAGGCCGCCATTGTTGTAAGTACCCGAAGTGAAGCTGCCGCCCTGGCCGAAGACCATATCGGCGGTGGTGTCGGTCGTGAGCGGCGTGTTGTACTCCAGCACGCGTTGATTACCCTCGTCGGCGACGTAGAGGTTGCCGCCCGCGTCCACCGCCACGCCGTACGGGACATAGAGGCTGTTCGCGCTCACTCCGCCATTGTTCCCGTTACCCAAAGTAAAGCTGCCGCCCTGGCCGAAGACCATATCGGCGGTGGTGTCGGTCGAAAGCGGCGTCTTGTATTCCAGCACGCGGCTATTATTGCTGTCGGCGACGTAGAGGTTGCCGCCCGCGTCCACCGCGACGCCGATCGGATAGTACAGGCTGTTCGCGCTCACTCCGCCATTGTTCGCAGAATTCGAAGTGAAGCTGCCGCCCTGGCCGAAGACCATGTCGGCGGTGGTGTCGGTCGAAAGCGGCGTGTTGTATTCCAGCACGCGCTGATTACCGCTGTCGGCGACGTAGAGGTTGCCGCCCGCGTCCACCGCCACGCCAGTGGGGCCATTGAGGCTGTCCGCGCTCACTCCGCCATTGTTCGCAGAATTCGAAGTGAAGCTGCCGCCCTGGCCGAAGACGCGGTTGGCGCCAGCTCCCACACACGGGAAGGAGCCGCATCCCGCAAAGGGTTGGTCATATTCAAGCACCCGGCTGTTTTCGGCGTCGGCAACGTAGAGATTGCCGGCGGCGTCCACCGCGACGCCGCGTGGTAGAGCGAGGCTGTTCGCGCTCACTCCGCCATTGTTGAAGGTATTCGAGTAAAAGTCCGGCTGGCCGATCACGAGGTCGGCGGGAGCGCCGTTGGCAAAGGCGGCAACGTCCTTCCAGCCCAGCACGCGGCCATTATAGGCGTCGGCAACGTAGAGCCGGTTCGGGGTCGCGCTGGTGTCAATCGCGACCGCTGCGGGAAGGTAAAACCCACGGGCGTCGACCAGATTTTCCGTATTGTGCAGAAAATCAACCTGACCCAGCTCGCGGTCGGCGCTAGTATCGCCGGACGCCGCCATCGTCAGCACCGCGGCCAGCCCGGTGAGTAACAGTGCCGCACCTACTGCTTTGAGCCGGAATCCTGCCCGCTGCCGGAATTCTATCCCCCTCAAGATCGTTTCCCCCTTGTCACTTTGGGCGATGCACGCTCAACGCCGCAGGAAGTCAACGCAGTTGACCACCTCGGCGCACACACCCGCACCCGGGCAAAGTACCGAACCTGTTGGCCTGGTCCCCTCAGACGAATTACGAGTGACTAGTACTTAGCCTAACAATTGCTGTATTGCAAATTGATGGAATAAATCACTCTAATTAACAAATTTTATCACAGTATGACTACCGGCCGCAGGCTGGCACACTGGTCGACTTGATGCCGGGGGCAGGACTCGTCTGACGACTTTCATTGAATCCAGCGACCGGCCGCCTCGAGGCCGTGGCACGGTTCCGGTCTGTGCAGCCGTCATCTTTACGAAGAATATTATTTGACCGGTCGCGATCCCTCAGCGATTTGAAGCTTCCATCCTTGTAGTACTGCTTCACCAGCTTCGCTTTTTGCGTCGTCCAGATTCAGATGACTGGTCAGATAGTACAGCCGCTGAATATCGTCCCGATTCTCTGGTCCCTGGGTGGCGTCTTGAAACCGTTGCTGCAAATAGAACGGCGGAATCGACTGGTAGTAGAGGGTGACCTGAACATGGTCGGCGCGGCTCAGTGTCGCGCTATCCAGAGGAATTCGGTATTCGATTTTGTCGGCGCCGGTCAGCCTTGGATTCACGTAATACGGATCGTTAGCCTCCTCGCCATGAAGCACCGCAAGCTCCCGGATATATGGCGAGCCGGAACGGGCGAAAAACTGCGGATCGAAGCCCTTCGGCCGGATGCGATTGTCCTTGATATAGTGAACGCGTCGCAGAAAACTCGTAGTCAATACTCCAGCGGAATCTGTGACCAGTTCCTGGTAGATTTGCACCTGACTCCCCGAGCTTATGAGTTGGTAATGCGGTTGGATTGGAGCGTCCGGAAACCTTACCGGCTGCTCACTTTCCAACACCTGATCGGTCAGGCCGTCAAGGATGAAGCCCAGTTCATTGGTACGTCCCGAAGCCCACAACGTCGTGCCCTGTTTATCGAGGACCAGAAACTGCAGAAACATCCGGCGGAAACCGACCCCGGTCGGGAGATCGTGTCCGGTGAGATTTCTCACCGTGACGACGGTCGATAGCCGTCCGTCCCGCGTCTTTCGCACCGCTCCGATTTCCAACTTCGCGGTTTGATTCTCAGCCATCCGCAGGATCGACTCGAAACCCGTGAACAACGGGAGCTCCATCACGAAGTTGGTGCCGAACGGCGGCGCCGGCGGGTCCATAGGTGACGGTTGCTCCGACATCCAGTCCACCTGTTGAAAGCCGAGGATGAGCGGGAATTGCTGAAAGAACTCGTTCAGGAATCCATTGAGCCCGTGCAGCGAATGGCGGTGAAATACATTCCGGCGGGTCAGCTTGATGTCCTTGCCGGGCAACCGATTGGTGGTCGGCGGAAACTGATCGGTCGATTCACTGTTGGCGATTTTGAAATGGAGGTCGCTGCCTTTGTACCGGGTTGGCATATGACAGCCCTGACAGGAGCGGAATTTTGGACCAGGACGGCCGCGCTCGCTGTTGAGCCATTCCAGATACGTCGATTGCTCGTAACTTGCGCCGACCCGCTGCCCGGAGTTGTCAAACACCGGCAGCAAGATGTCGTGACAGCTCCCGCACAGCTTCGAACTGCGGATCTGCCGGGCAAACTCGGGGCGTACGTCCAGCGCATGCTGCATCGGCTTGGTAACGACGGTCTGGTTTTTGTAAGGGCCGTAAAGCACGTCGGGGCTGCCGGTAATAAAATTGCCGGTGGCGGTGTTCTCCCGTCCGAGTCGCTTAGCGGCGATGTGATGACACACGGTGCACGAGACCCCATCGCGTCCCAGCGCCCCATAAGTCTGTTCGTCTGATTGTGCCGCGCCCGGCCATTGCTGCAGCACGCTGCGCTGCAAGGGCTCGCCGAACGGCACCTGCGGGGGCGGCGCCGCGGGGAACATATCCCGACAGCCCCCGTCGCCCTGACCCTGCGTATCGATCGCCAACTGACGCTGTCCCATCACCGCATGGCAGTGCAGGCAGGTGTTCTCGATGCAAGTTGTCTGCTGAGATAGATTGTTGGTTTCGCCCTGCAATTGAGAGAAGAACACCGGGTCGCGGCCGGCCAACCCCATCGGTGATACTCGCCACTCCCCATACGGCGACAAATTACGCAATCGGCTTGAGCGGGCCGCCTGGTCCTCCACATACACCATCTTGGGCAGGAGCGGGCTTTGTGGAGTCGCGTTGTGGCACGCATTGCAGTGCGCCGCGGTCAGAAATTGCGGGGGCCCATTGGGCGTGGTGGTTACCTGCTGCTCGTATGATTCCGCCGGCATGCGCGTCGCCCACACTTCATCGAAGCTAACTGGAGGTATTTGATCGAAGTAACTGAGAAAATCTCCCGACGGTTGTGAAAGCGGACGGGGGAAAGGCGAAAAATTCGACGCGGTGGGCGTCGGCGTGGGCATGGCCGCAATCGGGAACGCTTTGTAGCGCAGCTCCGTGCCGAGAATGTTGTCCATCGAAGCAAAGGTGGATTCGGACTTGGCCGTGCTGTGGCAGCTCAGGCAGTAGGGGAAACCCGCCAGCGGATTGAGCATGACGACATCCGGCACCTTGAGGTTGGGTGGTGCTGGTTCTTCCAGGATGCTGCCGGTCGGATACCACGATGAGTCGGCCATGATGGGCGACGGCGGAATCGCCACCGTGAACGCGGATTCGTCGAACAGCGGCGGAGGAAATTGAGGGGGGATACCGAGGAAACTGAGGTCAACCTGCTGCAGCATCCACACCCATCCGTCATAGGATGACTGGCGCGACTTGAGCATCGGCGCCCACAGGATGGGGGAAATAGGCATGCCGGTCGAGGTGGTCTGCTGCAAATCCATACATCCGTCGGCGGCCACCGTCGTCTCCAGGTCGCCGGATAGCGGATTACTATAGAAAGCCATCGCCTTGACCATCATCGCGCCGTCGGGAATCTGGCCGCTTCGGCCATGGCACAACCAGTCGACCATCTCTGGAGAATAGTAAACCTTCAATGGGAAATGGGGGCCGTAATTGTGGCTGAAGTTGCCGCCCGGCGGATTAACCGAGGGGCCGCTAAGACGCCAGTGGGCATCTGACACCCATCCCAAATCCTTATACGACTGGCTAGTCAGAAAATTCTTCAGGCGATTGCTGTAATCAAGATAGTTGGCGAAGTCCGAAACTGGCGGGGGATTTCTTAGATTCTGCGGAAGCGGAAGACCTCGATCCGTGTGCGATTCGCACCACGCGTCGATTTCCTCTTGAGTCGCGGGGAGCGAGTCATGGCATACCCACTTTTTCGGGTTCGAGGGGAGGCCGCTGCTTGGTTTCGTCTGCGGCAGATTTTGAGGCGGATCCGCCCGGACCACACCGCTGAGTACGACTGAAGCGACGACCGCGAGAAGCATGGACCCGAGTAGCGCGATGCTGTGGTTGGCTCTCATGTTCGTCCGTCTTGATTGCGACGCCGGTCGCTTCCGTTGGGCGGCCTGGTCCGAGGATAGTGATAAGCGCGTCAGCTTCGAACCCATCTGTGCCCTGCCTCATCCACAAAAGTCAGCTTATTCTATAACGGTGAATTCTTGGCACAGGAGTGTTAACGCAAGCTGAGATTAAAGCAAGTGCGGTCGATTTATGTCGACCCGGCGCGAGGGAAGATCGCTCGCGGTGGAGTTGTTACTCTCCGCAGTCATTGAGCTGGCCGAACGTCAGCATTTGTTCCGGCTCGAGCGCGCTTTCCAGATGAATGTGCAGCAGTTCCGCCTTGGGCAGGCCCTCAATGAATTCCCGCAGGTTCCCGTCCATCAGGAAACGGCTACAATATCCCGCACTATGGAACACGCGCCGCAGTTCACGGAAGTGCAGATTCGAGAGGCGGTTCGTCGCATAGCTCGCGAGATTTCCGACGCCCACCGCGACACTTGTCCGGTGCTCGTCGGGGTACTCAAGGGCTCGTTTGTCTTCATGGCGGACCTTATCCGCGAGCTCACGATTCCATGCGAGGTGGACTTCATCCGCGCCCGATCCTACGGCACCGCTACCAGTTCATCCGGCAGCGTCACAATCACCAAAGACGTCGAAACTGACGTGCGCGGGCGCGATGTGATCGTAATCGAGGACATCGCCGATACCGGACTGACTCTCGATACGGTGGTTGCGTGGATTCGGGGCCGCAAGGCCGCCTCAGTCAAGCGCTGCGCGCTGCTGCTGCGGCACGAAGGTCCGCAGCCGGACTTTGTGGGTTTTTCGATCGGGCCCGGTTTCGTCATCGGCTATGGCCTTGACTATGCTGAGCAGTACCGTGGCCTGCGCGAGATCCGAACCTTGACGGAGAAAGGCTGAGTTCAGCCAAAATCAGGCCGAGTTTCATCGCACCTCGCGCCTGACCTCTTTGGGGCACGGGCTCGAGGGCCAAATATCAGGCGCAGTTTTTGGATGCCGGGGGCGGGGGTCGAACCCGCACGGAGCTTTCGCTCCAGGGGATTTTAAGTCCCCTGCGTCTGCCATTTCGCCACCCCGGCGCTATCGTCGCTCGATCCGATCGCGGCTTATAGCCTCCCCGGTCCGGGTTGATCGGACACCAAACCACTACTTACTTGGAGCGGCAAGCGTCGAACGGATCAAGCTGGGATGCAAGCGGTACCCGGCACCCGCCGTCAGGTGCCGGACGGATTTGGATTCCATCCATGCTGCGTGAAATAGCCGTTCAACTGATCGACGACCTCATTGACGGTCTTGTCGGCCAGCACTCCGGTTGACGAGCGATAGCTCTTGGCGGCGCCGACCGCGGCATTGGCTCCGACCACCGCGCCTGCGCCCGCGCCCGCCGCCGCCCCCGCCGGCCCCATCACCACCGCGCCCGGCATCTTGCCGCTATCGGCATGCGTCGAGAACTCCAGCAGCTTCTGGTAAGCGACGCCGGTCCGTTGATACATCGTCACGTTGGTATCGAGGGTCGAAGCGCCGGCGCCGAAGCCGATCACCAGGCGGCGCAGCCGGTTGCCCTCGCTGATATCGGTGAACGCGCCGTCGACGACCAGCAGGTTCTCGCCGACTGCCGGCGTGCCGCGTTCCAGGCACGACGCGTTCCAGCCCTTGTGCTGCAGCGCGTTGATGATACCGAGGCAGACGTTTTCCGCCGTCTCGCGTGCGATTTCGCTCTGCTGCGCATTCTGATTCTCGCCCGACATGTTGCGATAGGCGCGCTGCAGAAAGCTCTGGTTGAGCGTGATCTCCGACGGATCGACGGCAAATGGATAAACCACTATCCGGTCGGGTCGGACGGCGACGGCCGGCACGCTTTGCATCTGCGTGTTCGCCGTGGCTCCCGCGCATCCGGCCAGCGCTATCGCGAACAACCACAGATAAATTCGCTTGACCACAGTCATTCCCCCCTCGAGAGCAACCTTATTATTCTTTGGGCGCCGCGCCTGCCAGTCAGGCGACGGCGCTTTCCCAGTGCCGGGAAGTTTGCAGGATTTCGACGATCCGCCGCGGGGTGAGCGGAAATTCGTCGATCGTGACGGCGAACGGGGCCAGCGCGTTCTCGACCGCGGCGACAATCGCGGCCGGCGCCGGAATCGTGCCACCCTCGCCCGCACCTTTCACGCCCAGCGGATTGATCGGGGTCGGGGTATGCAGATGGACGATTTCGACCGCCGGCACGGACCCCGCGGTCGGCAGCGTGTAGTCGGCGAAATTCGCGGTCAGCGGCTGGCCGGCTTCATCGTAGGCCATCAGCTCGAACAGCGCGTTGCCGATCCCGTGCGCGACGCCGCCCTGGATCTGACCCTCGACGATCAGCGGATTGATGATGTTGCCGCAGTCATGCGCGACGATATAACGCACGATCTTCACCATCCCGGTGTGAATATCAACTTCGACCTCGACGGCGTGGGTGCCGTTGCAGAAGGTCGAGGCGCTCGGCACGAAGGCGACGGTCGCATCGAGGCCGGGGCTGATGCCGCGCGGCATCCATCCCCCCAGCCGCGCGCCGGACAGCGACTGCGCGAACAGCTCGCCCAGGCTGACGCCGACGCCGGGATCGCCCTTGAGATGGACCCGGCCGTCGGACAGCTCGAGATCGTCCTCGAGCGCTTCGAGGTCCCGCGCCGCGAGCTTCAGCAGCTTGCGCCGCACCTCGCCCGCCGCCATCTGCACGGCCGAGCCGGCGTTGGCTCCCGAACGGCTCGAGACCGTGCCGACGCCCATCGCGATCGCGCCGGTGTCGCCGCAGGTGACGGCGATATCCCCGAGCTTGACGCCGAGTTGATCGGCGCAGACCTGGGCGAGCGTGGTCTTGTGGCCCTGCCCCTGCGGACTCGAACCGCTGTAGACCACTACCTTGCCGCTCGGCAGCACCCTGACGGTCGCGGACTCGAAGGGACCCAGCCCGGTGCCCTCGACGAAGTTGGCAAGCCCGATTCCGAGGTAGCGGCCGGCCGCGCGCGCCGCCTGCTGGCGCGCGGCGAAGTTGGCGTAATCGGATAGCTCGATCGCCTGGGCCTGGCAGGCCGGGTAATCGCCGCTGTCGTAGGTGAGGGTTTCGCCGTGGCGATACGGCAGTCCGAGCGAGTACGGCATCTGCTCGGGCTGGATAAAATTTCGCCGGCGCAACTCGGCGCGATCGATACCCATGCCGTCCGCCGCGCGGTCCATCAGCCGCTCCATCGCAAACACGCCCTGGATTCTGCCCGCCCCGCGCACCACCGTGTTGGGTACAGTGTTGGAGAAAAACACCGTCACCTCGAGCTTGAGATTCGGGATGATATAGGGCCCGTGCATGGTGGCGGCCGCGGTATGGGGCGCGATTATTCCGATCGGCAGATAGGCGCCATTGTCGTGCAGCATCGCGCCGCGCACGCCGCGGATTTTGCAGCCGGCGTCAAACGCGATCTCGACATCCCAGAACTGGTCGCCCTCGCGGGTGGTGGAAAGAAAATGCTCGCGCCGATCTTCGAGCCATCGCACCGGCGCCGACAGCATCTCGGCCGCCACCGCCACCACCCCTTCCTCGGCATAGAACGGGGCCTTGGGTCCGAAGCCGCCGCCCACGTCGGGCGCCACCACGCGAATCGTTTCGAGGCTGCGACCAAGCATCTCGGCCAGCACGCGCTGATTATTGTGCGGCGCCTGGCACGACGACCAGACGGTCAGCCGGCCGTCGATCGGATCGACGATCGCGGCCACCGCCCGCCCCTCCATCGAACTGGCATTGCCGCGATGGGTGCGCAGCGAGACACCGAACACGTGCGACGCCGCGCGGAACGCCGCCTCGACATCGCCCTTGGTCAGCGCCAGCCGGCAGGCGACGTTGTCGGCCGCCTTCACACGTATCCGTGGCGCGCCGGGCGCGAGCGCCGAGCGGCCGCCGCCGACCGCCGGCAGCTCCGCGTAATCGACCTCGATCAATTCGGCCGCGTCCTCGGCGAGATAGCGATTCTCGGCTACCACCGCGGCCACGGCCTGTCCGACGTAGCAGACCTCGTCGCGCGCGAGCAGCAATTGGGTGACGTCGCCTTCCGATTCATAAGTGGTCTTGACCACCGCCGGGACCACCGAGCCCATCGGGATCGAAACCCGCGCGCTGGGCGGAAGATCGCTCCAGGTGAGCACCGCGCGGACGCCCGGCAAAGCGCGGGCGCGGTTGGCGTCGATCGAACGAATCAGCGCATGAGCGTAAGGACTTCTGAGGAACGCCACGTGCAGCATGCCGGGCATCTTGAGGTCGCCGACATACTGTCCGCGGCCGGTGACGAGCGCCACGTCTTCGGTTCGCTTGACGCGCGCTCCCATCTCCCTGGCGCCCATCGAGTTGCTCCTGATCGGGATTCGGACCGCCACCGGGCGGGCCGGTTGAATCGGACGATATCAGGCCGCTGCCGGCTAGCGAAGCGACGCCACGGGCGGCGAGGAGGTCAATTTGCGTCCCCGCAGCGCGGCTTACTAGAATCGTGGATATAAGCAGGTACCGCGGTGAAAGCATCATCCACCATCATCGCTAATCGGGTCGGAATCGCTAATCGAGTCAGAATCGATCGTCGGGTCACCGCCGCGCTCGGGCTCGCCTCGATGCTCAGCCTGGGCGCCGCCGGATGTGCGGTGGCGCCCGCGCCGCTACCGACCACGGCGCACGTGGTGGCGACTCCGCAATCCGGGCAGGTGGACGTCGCGGTGCAATCGGACGCGCCGGTCGGCACCGTCACTCCGGTTTACGTCTCGATCGCCAACGGCACCGACATCCCGCGAGTGGTGGTTCCCGATCAGGTGTTCGCCTTGAACCAGGTCGGCGAGCGGGTCGCACCGATCCCGAGCGGCGAAGCGGCGCGCGAGGCGGGCGGCGACGGCGAGCTCAAGGCGGCGCTGGAGAGCGGCGCGGTCAGCACCGGCGTCGGCGCGGGACTCGGCGCCGGACTCGGCGCGGCGGCGGGCTCGGCGTTCGGCGCGGTCGGCCAGGGTGCGTTGCTGGGCGGCGCTATCGCGGGCGCCGAGGCGATGTTCTCCGGCGTCACCAGCGGCGTGAGCTCAGCGCATCGGCAGGCGAATCAACAGATCAATGCGCTGTCGCTCAAGCATGGCAAGGTTTATCGCGGCTTCACGCAAAGCGGCTACGTCTTCTTCCCCAAGGGCGACTACACGGATCTCGAGGTGGTGCTGGTGAATCAGGAGACCGGCGACACCGAGGCGATCAAAACCCCGTGGCGTTGATACGCCTGAGGCTGAGCCGGTGAGATTCGCCGTCGCAGCGCCCTGTTATGTCGACTTCTACAAGGAAGCGATCGAGCTCGAACGGCTGGGCTTCGACGGCCTGTGGCTGTTCGACTCGCCGATGGTGCATTCGGACGTCTATGCGGCGCTGGCGCTGATCGCGGTCAACACCGAACGCATCCGGATCGCGCCGGGGGTCGCCGTGGCGCGCAATCGCGCCGCACCGGTGACGGCCCATTCCATCGCGACTATCAATCAACTCGCGCCCGGGCGCGTCGCGCTCGGCTTTTCGACCGGCAACACCGCGCGGCGTGCGATGGGGATGGCGCCGGTGGGGCTCCGCGAGTTCCGCGAGGAGGCGATCACGATTCGCACGCTGCTACGCGGTGAGAGCGCGTCGTATCGCGAGGGCGGACGCGAATCGATCGTGCGGCTGGTGCATCAGCATCACGGCTTCATCCGGCTCGAGCCGCCGATCCCGCTGATCATGGGAGCGACCGCGCCGAAATCGATGCGTATCGCGGGCGAGGTCGGCGACGGGCTTATCACTGCGGGTTCCGATCCGGAGACTTTGAAATCGTGGGTCGGGATCGCCACCGCGTCGCGACCCGTTGAGCGCAGCCGCACGCCGTTCGAGGTCGCTGCGATGGTCGGCGTGTACGTCACCGCGCCCGGCGAGAGCGCCGCTTCGCCCGGCCCGCGCGAGGCGCTGGGCCCGTGGGTGCTGGCTCATCTACGGCTGCGGCTCGATACCTTCAAGGGGCCGGCCGACGCGATGGATCCGGTACTCGCCGACTTCGCGCGCGAGGTCGCACGGCTGCCCGAGCCCAGGCATCTGTGGCTCTACGAGAACTATCAGATCGGGATCGGCGAGAATTTTCGCCGCTTCGTGACGGCCGAAGCGATCCACGCGACCTGCCTGTGCGGTCCGCCCGACTTCATCGCCGACGGGATCGGCAAGGTCTTCCTCGCCGGCGCCGACGAAGTGATCCTGCGTCCGCACGCCAACGGCCGTACGCTCGACAATTATCGCCGCTTCGTCGAGACCGTGATGCGCCCGATGCGCGGCAAGTCATGAGGCGCGGCGACTCACGCCGAAACGGCTAGCGCGCTACGCGGCTGGCCCGGCCTCCAACGCCCCCCAAGTGAGAGCGCGGGGGTTTCCAACTCCCTCTCCCAAGTGAGGGGGCCTGCGCGTCTCCAACTCCCTCCCCCAAAGCCTTGGGGGAGGGAGTCAGAACATCCACGCGCAACTCATTTCCGCTGCTTCGCGACTAATGCATCCAGCGCTTCGTTAACGAAATATCTCTGCGCCGGGTCGGCCGCTTCGATGCGATCGCGATGTTGCGCGACCCATTGGCCGATCGCGATCAGCGCCGCCTCCTCGCGGCTGGCGATTCCGAGCGCTGTGGCGATACGCCCCAACTCGTCAGCCAGCTCCGGCGGCATCACCAACTCGATTTTTTCACCCGCCATGATTTCTCTATAGTGTTAGTTTCGCCTCGCGGTCAAAATGGGAGCGGGATGATGAGTGGTGCAGCGAAATACCTGGGCGCAATTGTCGAATATCTCGACCAGGGAAAATTGCGTCCCGCGCTGGTGGTGCGCGAGAACGACGGCCGCCTCGGCGTGATCGATTCGAGCGGACGCGAGAAGGCGGTGGCGCGCGACCTGGTCCTGCTGCGCCATCCCGAGCACCGCGCCGACAGCGCCAATCTCGGCGCGGTGCTGTCGGAAATCGACGCCGAGCGCGCGCAGCTCGCCGCCGAGCTCGATCTCGATCTGTTGTGGGAAGTGGTTCACGAGCAGAACCGGCCCTTCACCGCCGCCGAGCTGTCGGAACTGTTCTTCGGGCGGCGTTCGACGGCGGCGGCCGCGGTGGTGCTCGAGAGCCTGCTGAACGATCGGCTCTATTTCACGCGCCGCCATATGGACTTCATTGCGCGCAGCGCCGAGCAGGTCGAGCGGCTGCGTCTCCAGCAAAGCCGCGAGCGGCTCAAAAGCGAGGGCTCGCGCCGCACCCGCACGCTGATAAAGGAAGCCCTCGACGGCGCCCCGCCGCCGGCGGAGCCCGAGCGCGCCGAGCTCATCGCGCAGCTCACCGCCTACCTGAAGAATCCCTTCACGCGCCGCCAGGAGATGGACGCGTTGCTGGCGCACGCGATGCCCGACGTGACCCCGGCCGAAATTGCAGTCGAGGTGCTGGAGCGGCTTGGCGTAACGCTCGAGACGCCGCGCTTCGCGATGGTCGGCGGGTTGCCGAGCGGCTTCAGCGAAACTATCCGGCGCGAGGCCGCCGAACTGGTGACGCCCGAGCGCGCGGTGGTCGGCGATGAACTGTTCGCGATTACGATCGACGACCAGGAAACCCTCGAGGTCGACGACGCGCTGAGCTGCGCGGTCGAGGACGGCGGCGTGATGCGGGTCTGCGTCCATATCGCACTGACTGCGGATTTCGTGCCGCGCGGCGGTCCGATGGACAAGGAAGCGGCTTCGCGAGCCGCTACCGTCTACCTGCCCGAAGCCATCGTGCGGATGCTGCCCGAGGAGATCTCGTGCGGGCGCGCGAGCCTGGTCGCGGGCGAGATGCGGCCGGTGCTGACGACCGACGTTCGTATCGGACCGGGCGGCGAGCTGCTGTCGCAATCGATCTACCCGGGCCAGATGCGGATCGGAGCGCGGCTCGACTACCGCCGTGCCGATCGGATACTGGAACGGCTAGGCGACGACGATTCCGATCCGACCGTGGGCGCGGTAAGGCGGCTCAACGAGGCGGCCTTGAAGCTGCGCGAGCGGCGCCGGCGCGCCGGCGCCGTGATGTTCCATCGGCGCGAGGCGAAGGTACGGGTGCGCGGCGGCGAGATCGAAATCGAGATCATCGATAACGCCTCGCCCAGCCGCAACCTGGTCGCCGAATTCATGGTGCTGAACAATCACGTGGCGGCCAGGTATGCCGCCGACCATCGCCTGCCGATCATCTACCGCGTGCAGCCCAACGAGAGCGGCGACATGATGATGCAGCGGGCGCGGCTGTCGCTCTACCCCGAGTATCACGCCGGCATCGGGCTCGACTGCTACGCGCAGTTGAGCTCGCCGATCCGGCGTTATGCCGACCTGGTCCTGCAGCGCCAGCTCGTCGCCGCCCTGGGTGAGACGGGGCTGCGGGTCTATGACGCGAACGAACTGCTGACCATCCTGGCCAATACCGAGAGCGCCGAAGCCGACTCGAAGGAACTCGAGCGGCGCGCCAAGCGCTACTGGATACTGCGCTACCTGGAACGCCACGCGATGGAGCGTCCGCTGAGCGCGACCGCGTTGCGCGACGGTCAGAGCGCCGAGCTCAACGACTTCGCCGTGCGCGGTTCACTGCACGGTGCGCCGCCGCTCGCGATCGAGGCGCAGATCATGGCGCGAATCGATCGTATCGATCCGCTGCGCGGGCTGCTCTCGATGAGCTACACCGGCCCGGCCCACGAAGACCAGGCGTCCGCCTGAGCCGGGCCGTGCTTCCCCATCGAGGCGGCGGTGGAGTTGCTAGGCCGTCGCGCGGCCGAGAATCTCGATGCCGTCCTGGCCCAGACGCCAGCGGTCGATCGACTCGACATTGAAACGCCAGTCGCTGCCGACCTTGAACGCCGGGAGTCGTCCCCGCCGGAGCTGGCGATAGATAGTCGACGGATGCACTTTGAGGTACCCTGAAAGCTCCTTGACGGTCATCACTTTGCTGTCTTCGTAGGTCATCTCCCCACTCTCCCATCCAAACCGGCTTCAGCCGCCAGTTTAGTTGGTCTTAGAACAAAGCAATCGCTATGCCGTCAAATTTGATGGGGTTTTGATAAACGCGATCTGATTGGCCTAGCGACGGAAATGAATCAGCCTTCGGATAGGCTCTGCTGTTGCATAATTCCACAGAAAGAAATCAATGGACGTCTCAGGCTCACACGAAAAGTCAAGCAATCGTAAGCAAAAATTGGCTTAGATCGCCAATCGCGAACTGTTGACTAGTCGCGCTTGGGAATTTGATTTGGGTGGCTCGATCGCCGATCATGAGCATCCGGAAGAGCGAGGAGGCGGGGCCGATGAGCAAGCGGCCGGACCTGCGTTACGAGCGCAGGCTGTGGCGTATAGGCATCGAGGATGTTGCGGGATTGGATGAAGCCGGGGTCGGTCCGATGGCCGGGCCGGTGGTCGCGGCAGCGGTAATCTTCCCGCCCGAGACCTTCATCCGGGGGGTCCACGATTCCAAGCAACTCCCGGCCGAGACTCGCGAGCGGCTCTATCCGGCGATCTTCGCGCAGGCCCGCGCGGTCGGAATCGGGATCGCCGAAGCCGACGAAATCGATCAACTGAACATTTATTGGGCAACGATGCTGGCGAGCGGACGCGCGCTGGGTGCGCTCAGCTTCAAACCGCAGCATGTGCTGGTCGACGGCAAGCGCATCCCCCGCCTCGAGTTCGATCAGACCCACATCGTCGGCGGCGATCGCAAGAGCTTCTGTATCGCCGCCGCCTCGATCGTCGCCAAGGTGACGCGCGATCGGATCATGCATGAGCACGAGCAGCGCTATCCGGGCTACGGCTTCGGCCGCCACAAGGGCTATTGCACGGCCGATCATTTCGCGGCGCTGCAGCGGCTCGGGCCGTCGCCGATTCATCGACGATCCTTCGCCCCGGTGTTCGCCGCGGCTCAGCAGCGGCTGATCTGATTCGGATCAAATTGTGACGCCGACAGGCCGGTCCGGGAGAGCGCATTTACGCTGCCGTACCGCTTGCGCTACACTGATGGTTTGAATAGCCACGACTGCGTGGGAGTAATCGAATTATGGCGCTGGAACGTGACAAACTGACTGCGGAACGGGCGTTGCTCACGCTGGGCGAGAGCGAACTGCTCGAACTCTACCGGCGCATGACCTTGATCCGACGCTTCGAGGATCGCACCGCCGAGATGTACTCGCGCGGCAAGATTACCGGCTTCTGCCATCTTTACGCCGGCGAGGAAGCGGTGGCGGTCGGTTCGATCTACGCGCTCTACGACAAGGATTACGTAGTTTCGACCTATCGCGAGCACGGCCACTGCCTGGCCAAGGGCACCGCGCCGCGCAAGGTGATGGCGGAGCTGTTCGGCAAGGAGACCGGCATCTCGCACGGCCGCGGCGGCTCGATGCATCTGTTCGATCCCCACCTGCGCTTCATGGGCGGCTACGCGATCGTCGGCGGCGGCCTGCCGCTGGCGGCCGGGCTGGGCCTCTCGATCGCCTACAAGGAAGAGCCCGAGGTCGTATGCTGTTTCTTCGGCGACGGCGCGCTGCCGCAGGGCGCCTTCCACGAATCGCTCAACATGGCCTCGCTGTGGAAGCTGCCGGTGATCTTCATCTGCGAGAACAATTTTTACGGCATGGGCACCCTGGTCCAGAACGCCATCTGCCAGCAGGAACTCTATAAGTTCGCCGAGCCCTACAAGATGCCCGGGGTGCGGGTCGACGGGATGGACGTGCTGGCGGTGTACCAGGCCACCATGGAAGCGACGGCGCGCGCGCGCGAGGGCGAGGGTCCCTCGCTGATCGAGGCGGTGACCTATCGCTACCGCGGCCATTCGATGTCGGATCCGGCCGAGTATCGCTCCAAGCGCGAGGAACGAATCTGGCAGGAGCGCGATCCGATCAAGGCGCTCAAGCGCCGCCTGCTCGGCGAGCGGCGGGTGCCCGAGAGCCAGCTCGAAGCGATCGAGCGCGACGTCACCGCGGTTATCGACGATGCCGTCCGCTTCGCCGACGAGAGTCCGGAGCCGGCCGTCTCGGAGCTGCTACGCAACGTTTACGTCGAAGAGGGGCGGCAGGGCTGATGGCGCTGATTTCTTATCGTGAAGCCTTGAACCAGGCACTCGCCGAGGAGATGCGGCGCGACGAACGCGTCTTCATCATGGGCGAGGAGGTCGGTTACTTCGGCGGCGCTTTCAAGGTCACCGACGGACTGCTCGCCACCTTCGGCGAGAAGCGCGTGCGTGACACGCCGATCTCGGAACTGTCGATCGTCGGCGCCGGCATCGGTTCCGCGATGGGCGAGCTCAGACCGGTGGTCGAGCTGATGACGATCAACTTCGGCCTGCTGGCGATCGATCAGATCGTCAACCACGCCGCCAAGATCCATTATATGTTCGGCGGCCAGGCCAAGGTGCCGATCGTAATTCGCTCACCCCAGGGCGGCGGCCATCAGCTCGGCGCCCAGCACAGCCAGAGCCTCGAGGCCTACTTCCTGCACTGCCCGGGACTGCGCGTCGTCATCCCGGCCACGCCGGCCGACGCCAAGGGCTTGCTCAAGACCGCGATTCGCCAGGACGATCCGGTGATGTTCCTCGAGCATGAGTCGCTGTACGGGATGAAGGGCGAGGTGCCCGAGGGCGAGCACCTGGTGCCGTTCGGCGTCGCCACGGTGATGCGTCCGGGCAAGGACGTCACGATCATCAGCTATTCCAAGTGCATATACGATTCGATGCGCGCGGCGGAGGCGCTCGAGAACGAAGGTATCGACGCCGAGGTGATCGACCTGCGCACGCTCAACCCGCTCGACATCAACACCTGCATCGAATCGATCAAAAAGACCGGCAAGGCGATCGTGGTGTACGAGGGCTGGCGCACGGGCGGCGCCGGCGCCGAGATCGCGGCCCAGCTTTACGAGGCCACCTTCGACCATCTCGACGCGCCGATCGAGCGCGTCGCGACCAAGGACACCCCGATGCCTTACAATGCGCGCCTGGAGCGGGCGGCGCTGCCGAGTCCGGCGGATATCGTCAAGGTAGCCGAGCGCCTGGTCTAGGAGCGCGCTCGAAAGATCTGATGTTGCGACTCTATCGTCCCGCGGCGCGCCGACGGGTAATCGATGGCGCAGGTTGGCGCAGCGTCCGGCCCGGGCTCAGCCACAACATGGAAAGGGTTCCAAGATGAGCAACGAGATCACGATGCCGAAGCTCTCCGACACCATGGAAGAGGGCAAGATCATTCACTGGCTCAAGCACCCCGGCGATTCCATCCGCCACGGCGAAGCGATCGCCGAAGTCGAAACCGACAAGGCCGACATGGTGCTCGAGTCCTTCGACGAGGGCGTGCTTGAAGAGATCCGCTTGCCCGAGGGTCAGAGCGCACCGGTCGGAGCGGTAATCGCGATCATACGGAAATCCGGCGAGCAGCCCGGCGCCGCCGCCCGTAGCGCGGAACCCGAGGAGCCCGTCACCGCTATCCCGACCGCGCGCGAGCCCGAGGAACCCGTCACTGCCATCCCGACCGCACGCGAGCCCGAGGAACCCGTCACTGCCATCCCGACCGCACGCGAACCCGAGGAACCGGTCACTGCCATCCCGACTGCGCGCGAGCCCGAGGAGCCGGTCACCGCCATTCCGACCGCACGCGAGCATCACGACGGCGAGCGCGGCAACGGTCTGGCGAGTCCGCCGCAGTTCCATCCCGCGATGAGCGCCAATCCGTCGGCGGCGCCGACCGGGATTCCGATGCCGCCGGCACGGGTCGTCCACCCCGAGTCGCATGCGCGGGGGCCGCGCCAGATCGAATCGTCCGATGCCTCCAAGGTCAAGGCTTCGCCGCTGGCGCGTCGAGGCGCCGAGGAGGCCGGCATCGATCTTTCGGCGGTGCGCGGCACCGGTCCGGACGGCCGTGTGACGAAACGCGACATCGACAACTTTCTCCGCGAGCAGCAGATGTTCCGCTTCCGCCGGCTGATCTCGCCGCGCGAGGGCGCGCCGGGCTCACGCGAGGAACTGTCCGCGATGCGCAAGACCATCGCCAACCGGATGGCCCTCTCCAAGCGCGAAATTCCGCACTTTTACGTCACCGTCGAAATCGACATGGACGAAGCGGTGCGCTTCAAGAACTCGCTGGAGGCGACCGAGCTGTTCGACGAGGACGTCTCCTACAACGACATCATCATCAAGGCCACGGCACTGGCGCTGGGCCGCTTCACGCGCATGAACGCGGCCTTCGAGAACGACGGAATTTCGATCTACCCGCATATCAATATCGGCGTGGCGGTGGCGGTCGAGGATGGACTGATCGTACCGGTCATCCACGAATGCGAGCGCAAGTCGCTGCCCGACATCGCGCGCCACGCCCATCGCCTGGTCAGCAAGGCCGCGCAGGGCGGCTTCACCGCCGACGATCTGTCGGGCGGCACCTTCACGATTTCCAACATGGGGATGCTCGGGATCGAGCATTTCTCGGCTGTGATCGTGCCCGGCCAGGCGGCGATTCTCGCCATCAGCGCGATCAAGGATCGGCCGCTGGTGCGCAACGGGCAGATCGTGATCGGCAAGACCATGATGGCCACCGTGTCGTGCGACCATCGCGTGATCGACGGCGTGGTCGCCGGACGCTTCCTGCAGGACGTCAAGCGCTTCCTCGAGAATCCTGCCAGCCTGCTGGTCTGAGCATCGCCGGTCCGGCGGCAGTGCGGCGCGCCCGGCGCGGCGACCGGGAAGGGTAATCCTTGGCTAACTCACGATACGATTTGGTGGTGATCGGTTCCGGTCCGGGCGGTTACGTGGCGGCGATTCGCGCCAGCCAGCTCGAGATGCGGGTCGCGGTCATCGAGCGCGACAGTCCGGGCGGCGTCTGTCTCAACTGGGGCTGTATCCCGTCCAAGGCGCTGCTCAACTCGGCCGAGACCATGGAGTCGATCCGCGGCGCGGCCAAAGAGCATGGCATCGAGGTCGGCGAGATTCACGTCGATTTCAAGCGCGTCATCGCCCGCTCGCGCGAGGCCGCCGACAAGCTCTCGCGCGGCGTGCGCTACCTGCTCAAGAAAAATCACATCGATCTCTACGAGGCCGAGGGCGCGCTGACCGGACCGCATACCGTGGCGCTCAAGCCGGTGGCCGGCAAACCTGCGCCGTCCGTGCCGATGCTCGAGGCCGAAAAAATTCTCATCGCCACCGGCTCGGGCGAGCGGCTGTTCGCCGGCATGAAGATCGGCGACGGCGTGATGACCAGCCACGAGGCGCTGATCCATGACACGCTGCCGAAATCGTTGGTCGTGATCGGCGCCGGCGCGGTCGGCCTGGAGTTCGCCTATTTCTACCGCGCCTTCGGCGTCGAGGTGACGATCGTCGAGCTGGAGTCGCAGATGCTGCCCGGGTTCGACGCCGAAGTCGCCGAGGAGCTGCGCCGCGCATTCGTCAAGCGCGGCATGAAGGTTCTGCTCGGTCACGGCTACAAGTCGATGGAACAGCGCGACGGCGGATGGTCGATCGCGCTGGAGGCGGCCGGCCAGCCGCTGACGCTGGAGGCCGAGGCGGTGCTGGTGGCGGTCGGACGGACGCCGCTCAGCGCCGCGATGGGTCTGGAGCAGGCCGGAGTGGAAATCGGCCGCGGCGGCTTCATCACCATCGACGATTCCTTTCGCACCAGCGCCCCCAGCGTCTACGCGATCGGCGACGTCGCGCGCACCCCCCTGCTGGCGCATAAGGCCTCGGCCGAAGGCATAGCGGCGGTCGAAATCATGGCCGGCATCCGCGAGCCCGGCTTCGACCTGCTGTCGATCGCCGGCTGTATTTATTGCGAGCCCGAGGTCGCGACCGTGGGACTGACCGAGGCGCAGGCGCGCGAGCGCGGCATCGACGTCAAGGTCGGCAAGATTCCCTTCCGCGCCATCGGCAAGGCGGTCGCCGTCAATCAGACCGAGGGTTTCGTCAAGCTGGTCGCGAGCCGCAAGTACAGCGAAGTGCTCGGCTGCCAGATCATCGGCCATCATGCGACCGACCTGATTTCCGAGGTGGTGCTCGGCCGGGCGCTGGAAACCACCACCGCCGAAATCGGCAAGACCCCCCATCCCCATCCGACGCTGTCGGAAGCTATCATGGAAGCGGCGCTCGCCGCCGAAGACGAGGCCATCAACTTCTGACGTTATGACGATTCAGCGCAAGCTCGGCGTCGCACGGCTCGGCATGGTCGAATACCTGACCGCGCTGCGCTTGCAGGAAGCGGCGGTGCGGGCGCGCCAGAGCGAAGCGATCGGCGACACTCTGCTGATACTCGAGCATCCGCACGTCTTCACGCTCGGCCGCGGCGCCGACGCCGGCTTTCTGCGGCGACAGCCGGCGGGCGTCGACGTCCATCGGGTCTCGCGCGGCGGACAGATCACCTATCACGGGCCGGGCCAGCTGGTCGCCTATCCAATCCTGAAGCTGGAAGGAAAAGCCCGCGACGTCGGCCGCTACCTGCGCGATCTCGAAGCAGTCATGATCGCGGCGCTGGCGCGGATCGGAATTGCGGCCGGCCGGCGCGACAAGCTGACCGGGGTGTGGGTGGGAGAAAAAAAGATCGCGTCGATCGGCGTAGGGCTGCGCCGCTGGGTGACGTTTCACGGCTTCGCGCTCAACGTCGCGTGCGATCTCAGCTACTTCGATGCGATCGTGCCGTGCGGTATCGTGGGCTGCGAGATGACCTCGATTGCTGCGCTGAACGCCGCGCAAGTCTCGGTCGGCAGCATCGCCCCGCTGGTCGAACAGAGCTTCGCCGAGGGCTTCGGCTACGAACTGACCGCGGCGCTCGAGCCGGCCGCGCTGTGGAGCCTGATTGACGCCGGCGCGTCGCACTGCGAAGCTCGAAGCTCGTAATCATCATGGCAGAGCGCAGACATCCGGAATGGATCAAGGTTCGCGCGCCGGTCTCGCCCGACTATTTTCGCACCCGGGCGCTGCTTGGCGAGATGCGGCTCCATACCGTATGCCAGGAAGCCGCCTGCCCGAATATCGGCGAATGCTTCTCGCATCGCACCGCGACCTTCATGTTGATGGGCGACGTATGCACGCGGAACTGCCCGTACTGCAACGTCACGCACGGCAAGGTCCGGCCGCTCGATCCCGATGAACCGCGGCGAATCGCCGAGGCCGCGGCGCGCCTCGAACTCCAGCATATCGTGGTGACCTCGGTCGATCGCGACGACCTGCCCGACGGCGGCGCGGCGCATTTCGCCGCCACTGCCACGGCTATCAAGCAGTTGCAGCCGGCGGCCCGCGTCGAAGTGCTGGTGCCCGACTTCAAGGGCGACCATGGCAGCATCGAAACCGTGGTGCGCGCGCCGGTCGATGTCTACAACCATAACGTCGAGACCGTGCCGAGCCTCTACCGGACGGCGCGGCCGGGCGGCCAGTACGAACGCGCACTCGACGTGCTGCGTCACGCGCGGAGCGCCGGCGCCGGGCTGGGACGCGATCTGCTGACCAAGACGGGCGTGATGCTGGGGTTGGGCGAGGAGCTTCACGAGGTGCTGACCGTGATGCACGACCTGCGCTCGGTCGACTGCGACATCCTGACGCTCGGCCAATATCTGCGGCCGACCCGGGATCATCTGCCGGTGGCGCGTTACGTGCGGCCTGAGGAATTCGTCGAGTTGCGCGCGGCCGGAATCGAGATGGGTTTCCGGCACGTCGAATCGGGCCCCCTGGTGCGCAGCTCCTACCATGCCTGGGAGCATGTGAAGCCGGCGAATCCCTGACGTCCCGGCTTCTGCGCCCTCCCCCGCTTCCCGAGCATCATCTTCCATCGTTGCAGTTTCGCCAGTTTGGCGGCTCAGCTTTGCAACGCAACCTATCAAGTGTCGCGGGCCAGCGTGCGATTGATGCATATTGGCATCGATTTTTGATAAATTCAGTTGACTTTCTGTATTAGACGCTATTGCAATCACAGCGGATGGGATTCGTCGCCGGTTTCCCGCCAGCGGCGTCGCTGGATAGCGCTAAGTCGTCGTCCCGGGGCGCGGTTTTCGGCTGGAACATCTCTTGCTGACCATGAGTCCGGTTGAAATCCCAAAGGGGCGTAGGGTGGGAGATGAACCTAAAGCTCGATGAGTTGAGAAAACTCTTACTCCAACCCGAACCGCCGATGATTCGCGTGCAGGAACGGCGGAGCGGAATTCCGGCGGCCAATCCGTCAGATCGTGCGGACCGTGATGGCGACGAATCGAATGGCAATGGCAGCGGTAGAGGCGGTGGCGGTGCAGAGCCGAACAATCCAGCAGTGGAGAGAGGTGCCATAGTGTCCAACAATCTGACCAGCGAGGTCCTGCAGTACGTGGCTGAGAACAACGAGGGCAAGAACCAGTATCAGCTCGCGCTGGCGGTGGCCAAGGTGTTCGAGCCGACCAAGACCTTCCAGGAATCGCTCGCGCGTCTGACCAAGACTTTCGAGCAGGTCGATATCCTCGGGCAGAGCGCGTCGCGGGCGCTGGCGCCGATGAAGGCGTTCGCGGACCAGGTGGCCCAGATCGCGCAGAACTTCGGCCCGATGAAGGCCTTCCAGGATCAACTCGGGCAGCTCGCCAACAACTTCGAACCGATGAAGGGGCTGCACGAGCAATTGGCGCAGATCGGCCAGGCCTTTCACGACCATCTGCTCGAACTTGCCCACACCCTCGAACCGGCCAAGAAGCTGCAGAGCAAGGTGACCGAACTGGCCCGCGGTCTCGAGTCGGTGAGTGAGATGCAGGAGCAGTTCGAACGGCTGGCGGAGAGCTTCAAGGTCGGCGCGCCGTCCGCTAACGGCGCGACGACCAACGGCGCCGCCGGGTACGCCAACGGCGCGACCGTGGCCTGAATAACTATCGACGGTAATCGCGCGGCCATCGGCCGCGAAAAAAACAACCGCCCGCTTCGAATCCGAAGCGGGCGGTTTTGTTTCCGGGAATTCTGACGAATCCGTCGAGTCTATTTGCCGAACAGCGTCCCTTCGTCGACCTGCTTCAGCTGATGGGCGCGGCGCTGCATATAGCCGTCCTGCACCGAGCCGTAGAGATCGATCGCATAGCGGTCGACTTCCTCAAACAGGTTCAGATGCAACGACCGATAGTTGATACCCGCGATTGCGAACTGCGCGGTGTTGGCCGGAATGTAGACGTACCAGGGCGTCAGGTAATCGAGCGGATTCATGGCGCCGTCGGCAAACAACCCGACCGTATCCCTGACCGTCGAGGGGCCCAACAATGGCAGCACCAGGTAGGGCCCGGTCGGCACCCCGTAGTGGCCGAGCGTGAGTCCGAAGTCGTCGCGATGCTCCTTGAGCCCGAACCATTTGTCGGCGACGTCGAACAATCCGCCCACGCCGAGCGTGGTATTGATTCCGAAGCGCGCGACCTCGGTGCCGGCCCGCGCCAGATGAAGCTGGAAGAGGTTGTTGGCGAAGCGCGGAATCACTTCGACGTTATTGAAGAAATTCCCCACGCTCTCGCGCGCCGGCCGCGGCAGCACGGAGGCGTAGGCATTGGCGACCGGGAAGACCACGTACTGGTCGACCTTGAGGTTGAAGTTCAGCATCGCGCTGTTGAAGGGCTCAAACGGATCCGCGTAGGGCTGACCGTTGTTGGGACCCGGCGGCGGAGCGGAGGGCGGCGGCGACGGCGCGGCGCCGACTTCGCCAGCCATGGCGGGCGATACGCATAGGAGCGCCGCCATCAGAACCGCTGCCAGAACCCCGCTGAGCGACCGGCCAATGCAGGCCGCCTCTCGCTCGCTACTCATTTTCAAATCACCTTCCCGGTTCAATTTTCACTCCCCCTCGCCTAGCCGCGGCAGCATCCAACTATAATCTCTTGGCGCGCGATTGACTAGCGACCACTGGCCGACCCGCCCACCGAGTTCGCCAGCTGGCTGCTCTTGGCGCGCAGGTCCGCCATCAGGGTCGGAAAGCCCTTGCCATTGATGACGCGGTTAAACTGATTGCGGTAATTCGCGATGATACTGATCGCGTCGACCGTGACGTCGTAGATGCGCCATTCGCCGTTCTCGAACTTGAGCCGGTAGTCGAGCGAGATCGGATCGCCGCCGCCCGGCTGCAGGACCTTGGAGCCGACCTGGGTGTAGCCGGGCGCCAGTTGCATGGTCTTGGTGAAAGTGACGCTCTGGCCCTTGTATTCGGAAATTTTGCTCAGGTAGGAGTCTTCGATGAACTGGGTGAAAAGCTGGGTGAAGTCGGCCCGCTGAGCGGGTGTCAGGCTGCGCCAATGATAACCCAGCGCCGAGCGCGACATCTCGCCGAAGTCGAAACTCTGCGCGACCAGCGCGCGCAGGCGATCCTGTTTCTGCGCGAGCGGCATCTGGTTGTTGCGCAGCACGCCCAGCGCCTGGTTGACCAATCCGTGCACCACCACCGCGGGATCGTTGCTGGCGCGCGCGGGTGCGGCCGTCGCCAGCGCCGCCGCCACGATCGCGACCGCGAGCGATGCGGCGATTACATAGTTCCGCACTGCGCGGCGAATAAAGGTTGATTCTGTTCTGTACAAATCCATCACTACTTGCTGTCCTTATTCTTCCCCGAGCTTCCCCCTGAGCCCAGGCTGTTTATCAGGCCACCGATCGCGTCCTCGAGCACGAACGCCGATTGGGTCTGACGGATATAGCCGTCGTTGTGGAGGATGTCGCCGGAGCCGAGTTGGATGGCGACGTATTTGTCGCCGATAATCCCGCTCGATTTGATCCCGGCGATCGCATCGCTGTCGACCTCGACGCCATCGTCGATGAACAGCCCGAGATGCGCGCGATCGTTCTTGAGCACAATCGAGGCGACATGGCCGACCGGCACGCCCGCGATATCGACCCGGTCGTTGTTCTTGAGTCCGGCGATATTGTCGAAGTCCGCGTACACTATATAGCCGGGATTGCCGAACAGATCGATCCGTCCCAGCCGCAGCGACAGGAAGGCCAGCGCCGCGATGCCGAGAATCGCGAACAGTCCGACAATAAATTGCGTGGTGCGCGTCGCGTACATGATGCCTGTTTAGCCGGCCGCCGCCGGGCTTTCCTCCTCCCCGGACGCTTTCCCCGCCAGAAAGCGGTCGAAGGTTTCGTCGTGGGCCGAGGTGATCTCGGCAACCGTGCCATGCAGCCGCATCCGGCCCTGGTGCATGAACGCGATGCGGTCGGAAATTTCGAACACCGCCGGCACGTCATGGCTGACCAGCACTGCCGTCAAGCCGAAGCGCTGCTGGGTGCGTCGCACCAGGCCGTGGATCGATCCGATGCGGGTCGGATCGAGCCCGGTGGTCGGCTCGTCGAGCATCAGGATACCGGGGCGATGAATCAACGCGCGCGCCAGCGCCGCCCGCTTCTGCATCCCGCCGCTCAGCTCCGAAGGATACTTGTTGTCCATCCCTTCCAGGCTGACCGCGGCCAGCATCTCACGCACCCGCTGTGCGATCGCGGCGCGACCGAGCCGGGTCTTTTCGACCAGCGGAAAGGCGACGTTGTCGAACACCGTCATCGAATCGAACAGCGCACCGGCCTGGAACAACATCCCGAATTTCTCGCGCACCGCGTCCAGCGCGCGCCCGGCGAGCGCCGTCACGTCGATCCCTTCGATCGCGATACGTCCCGAATCCGGCCGCAGCAGCAGGTTGAGATGCTTCAGGAAGACGGTTTTGCCGCAGCCGCTCGGCCCCACGATAGTCGTGATCTGGCCACGCGGGAACTCGATGTTGACGCCGCGCAGCACCTCCTGTGGGCCGAAGTGCCGGCGCAAATCGTGCACCTCGATAGCGTTGGGTCCGCCGCCGTTGCGCTCAAAAGCCATGGAGTCGTTCATCGTTACAAAAGTATCGAGGTCAGAAAATAGTCGAATACCAGTACCAGCACGCTCGACATCACCACCGCTTCAGTGGTCGCGCGGCTGACCCCGGTCGCCATCCGTTGCGCGTGGTAGCCCTTGTAGCAGCAGACCCACATCACTACCAGACCGAAGACCAGCGACTTGTAAATTCCGGTCACGATATCGTGGGAAGTCAGATTGGTGGCGATCCCGTTCAAGTAGCTGGAACCCGGCGCACCCATCAGATCGACTCCGACCACGTAGCCGCCGAGGATTCCGATCACGTCGAAAATCGCGGTCAGCAGCGGAAAGCTTATCAGCCCGGCCAGCACCCGCGGCGAGACCAGGTACTGGATCGGGTTGATCGCCATCACCGTCAGCGCGTCGATCTGCTCGGTCGCCTGCATCGAGCCGAGCTCCGCCGCCATCGCCGAGCCCGCCCGCGCCGCGATCATCAACGCCGCCAGCACCGGCCCGAGCTCGCGCACCAGCGTCAGCGCGACCACCGTGCCCAGCGCCCCCTCCGACTCGAAGCGCCGCAGCGTGTTGTAGCCCTGCAGACCCAGCACCATGCCGGTGAAGGCGCCGATCAGCAGGATCAGGAAGGTCGATTCGGCGCCGATAATCCGGGTCTGGCGGATCGTCAGGCGCAGCTTGAAAGGCGGGGTGACGGCATAGAAAAGCGCAGCAAACAAAAAGATAAAGAAGTTCCCAAGGCTGCCGATGCCCTCGACCACCAGCTCGCCCAGGAGCTCAATCCAAGCCACTGCAACCATCGGGTCTTTTTTCAGGCCTGAGCCAGACCCAGCCGGGAGAGTTGATTAAACGTATGGGTAGCGCTCGGCATACGCACAAAATCGGCCAGATCACTCATCAAATCGAGATCCATCGACGGGCCGCCCTGGCGGATTATCTCGCATCGAATACCCGCCTGCTCGCAGCTTTCCAGGTGGCGCATCAGACTCTGCCGGCCGAACCGCGTCGGCACCGCGTCAGGCGGAGTACGGGCGATTATATTAGTGCCCGACAGTTCGCGCGAGGGCACCAGCGCCACCCCGCGCGGACCCGGGATAGCGGCGAACACCGCGTCGATATCCGCCCCCGTCACCAGCGGAATATCCGACAACACCACGCATACGGTGCACGCCCCCTCGGCCACCAGCGCCTCGGTGCCGAGCCGTACCGCGGCATTCAAGCCGCGCGGAAATTGCTCGTCGATCGTCATCGCACCCGCCGCCCGTGCCATCTTGAGCAGCCGCTGGTCCGAGCTCACCAGCGCCACATGGTCCGCCGCCCGGGCGTTCATCGCGGCGCCCAGCACGTCACGGAACATCGCCTCGGCGAGCACCTGGCGCTCAGCCGGCGGCATCGCCCCCGCCAGCCGGGTCTTGGCGAATTCAAGCTGCTTGGCCGCTATCAACACAATACGCACGGCGTTCTCTTATAACCCAAGCTCCACGACTCGCCAAGCGATAACGGCGAGCAAGGCTCCGCGGTCGCAGAAAGATTCCCCCAGCTCTATCACTTCGCGGCGGATTGGAGATAAACCTTGTCAGGCCGCTTCCGGATAATCGAAATTCCGGTAAAGGATACCAAGGAGGAAAGATTGGGTATGCGATCAATGAATCGAGGAAGGCAGAACTTCAAACCGGCGGCGCGTTGGCGGACAAAGCTGACCACGATTTCGCTCATCCTGTCGTTGTTTGCAGGGCTCGCTGTATTCACCCCGCGTGCCGCCCTGGCTAAGAACTACTGCATTAGCGGATTTCCAAACCCGAGCTGGCTCGAAGTGGGCATCCAATTCAGGATCCCTCCGAAAGGGAAGTGCAAGCAGTGGCTGGGCTTCAATCCGGCGGATGGCGACAACAGGCCGGTCTCAGGCATCGGATGCACGTCTTCCGATGGAACGAATTTTTCGGCATTTCTAACCAACAGCGATGAGCCGGGTGGATTTATAGAGCAGGATAGCATCAGCCTGTCGCTCCCCGCCCAGACCGGAGAATACGTCGGCCAGTTCATCTCAGGTAGCGCTGTCTCTTCGTTCGGTCCCACTACCGGCATCTCTGGGGCACTATGCGCCCACTCGCCGATTCCGGCGGCAAAAAGTAATGGAGAACAGATGGGGGTACCGCGCGGCAGCGCCGGCCTGCCATAAGCAAACTAGGACGATCATGTGGCCCGTGCCAATTCTCGCACGCGCCACATGATCATCAGCGCCGTGAGCGTCAGGCGCGGTTTGAAGGGCAGCTCAACGGCATAGAAGAGAGCAGCGAACAAACAGAGATAAAGAACTTTCCCAATGCATCGATCCCGTCGATAACCAGCGTTCAGGCGCTCGATCGACGCCACTCCAGCCGTCGGGGTCAGCCCTGGGTCGAACCATGCGCGAGAGCTGGCCGTGACCTTCGCTTGACTAATTTTGGCGCGTTCTCCCAACATTAGGCAGCCCTCCTATCCGGATCGATGCGCCGGATACGGGGGGCTCTCAGGCGCGAGGGGGACCGGGCCGAAACAAGGGAGTACATGGCGATGCGCGACGACACCAGCTTTACCTCATCATCGAAGAGCGCCGGATTAGCATGGAAGAGCGCCGGATTGGCAGCGCTCCTGTCGATCCTGCTGATCGCCGGATGCGGTCGCAAGTCGGCCGAGGACTATCTCAATGCAGGCGACCAGGCGATGCAATCCTCGGGCTTCTCGCAGGCCGAGGCCGACTATCAGGAGGCGATCCGGCTGGCGCCCAACGACCCGCGCACCCACGTCGCGCTGGCCAATGCCTACCTGGCCGAGAAGAAACCCGACCAGGCCCGGGCCGAGCTGATGAAGGCGCTCGAACTCGACCCCAAGAACCCCGACGCGCACGCCGCGCTGGGTGACCTTTATCTCGCCAGCTCCGAGCCGCAGGCCGCCGAGGAGCAGTATCGCGCCGCGGTGGCACTGGCCTCCGGCGACGCCAGCTACCGCATCAAGCTCGCCCAGGCGTTGACGCGCGCCAACAAGTTCGGCCCGGCCGAGGTTGAGCTGCGCACCGCGATCGGGCTGGAACCGCGCAACGCCGCCGCTCACTATGCGCTGGCTTCGCTGCTGTTCGCCGAGGGGCCGGACCAGGCGAAAGAGGCGCAGGCCGAGATGGCTGCGGCGCAATCGCTCAATCCGAGCCTCGCCACCCCGACACCGCTGGCGACTCCCGCCACGGCGGCTTCTGCGGCGCCGGGCGCGCCGCCGGTCGCGGCCAAGGTGCGGCCACTCAACAAGCGCTTCGAGCTGACCAAGAATTCGCCGGTCTATCAGAATCCCGATCAGACCAGCGCGGTGGTCGCCCAGGTGCATCGCGGCCGCTGGGTCCACGTCATCGGCATCGCCGGCGATTGGCTGCAGATTCGCTTGCGCAACGGCACCGTCGGCTTCATCCCGACCGCCGCCGCCGAGTAATGGCGGCACGCCTGACGGCGTAGTAACCGGCAGAGGATTGTCATTCTGAGCGCGGCGAAGAATCCCGAGCATCACCCTGAGGTTGCGAGCTCGCCCCGGCCGCAGCCGGGATTCCTCGCCGCTCAGACTGCGCCCGGAATGACGAAGCATTCCCGGTATTGGTGAGAATCGCCCTTAACGCGTCGGGCGAGATCGACGGGCCGTTAAGATAGATCAGGCGGCCGTCGGCGGGCTCGCGCTCCCGGAGCCATCGCGCCACGATCGTCATCGCTTCGATCTCGTCCCGCGCGATCGGACGCGCCCGGAATCGCTCATAGTGGTCGGCCACGAAACGCGCGATCTCGATCGCGATGTCCGGCGAATCAAGGCGCCGCGTCAGCGCCAGCCGCCCGCTCAGCACGACCCGGAGCGCGCGGTCATCGCCCTCCCCCGTCACGATTAACAGATTGTTCTCGGTCACGACTTGCGACAGTCGCGTCACGCGCGCGGCGAGCGTCGCCAGCGCTTCGAGATCGCGATGGTGCCGGCGGGCCTCCTCGAAGCGCATCCCGGCCGCGGCCCGGTCGCGCGCCCCCGCCAGTTCGCCGAGTAGCGGACCGCTGCGGCCGCGCAGGAACTCGAGCGCGCGGCGCACCCGCGCCTCGTAGTCAGCTTCATCGACGGTGGCATTGCACGGCATCGCACAACGCCCCATCTGGCCGTAGATACAGGGCGCGAACTCGGGGTCGGGCGCGAGCTTGCCGCCGCAGGTTCTAAGCCCGAGCAGCCGGGCGAGCACGCGGATCGAGCGATCGAGATTGCCGCGGCCGACGAACGGCCCGAGCTGCATCACGCCGCGCCGCACGGTCATCTTGGTGGTCGCGGCGAGCTTCGGAAAACGATCCGCCAGATCGATCTTCAAAAAAAATGCGCTCGGCCCGTTCTTGAGCATCCGGTTGTACGGCGGCTTGAGCTCGCGGATCAGCTCGGCCTCGGTTAGCGCCGCCTCCAGCGTCGAGCGCGCCGGGCGGGTTTCGATCGCGTGCACGTGGCTCACCAGGTCGGCGACCTTGGCCTTGGTGCCCATCCCGCCGTTGAAATATGAGCCGACCCGATCGCGCAGCCGCCGCGCCTTGCCGACATAGAGCAGCTCGCCGCGCTCGTTGCGCATCAGGTATACGCCGGGTGCCTGCGGGATCGCCGCAATTACTTCGGGCGGCACGTGACGCTCGAGCCGGCGGCCGGCAGGCGTGCGGCCGTGCAGATCGAGCAATCGGTCCAGGCGCGTGACGCCCATCCGCACCGCCATCTCGAGGAAAATCGCGAACAGCTCGGCCGCCATCCGCGCGTCGCCCAAACCGCGATGGCGTCCCTCGGTCGAGAGCCCGAAATGCTCCGCCAGCGCGTCGAGTCGCCGGCGCTTGAGCGACGGCAGCATCCGGCGCGACAGCTTGAGCGTGCACAGCACCGGGTTCATCAGCCCGAGTCCGAACAGCCGGCGGAACTCGAAATCGAGGAAGGCAAAATCGAACGGCGCGTTGTGCGCGACCATCACGGCCTCGCCCAGGAAATCGCGAAAGGCCGGCATCACGCGCTCGATCGGCGGCGCGTCGGCCACCATCTCGTTGCTGATCGAGGTCAGCCGGCTGATAAACGGCGGGATCGGCGTGCGCGGGCGCACCAGGCTCTGGAAGCGGTCGACGATGCGCTGACCCGTCATCCGGCAGGCGCCGATCTCGACGATCGTGCCGGGCCCGGGACGGCCGCCGACGGTCTCGAGATCGACCACTACGAAGTTGGCGGCCTCGAGCGGGACCTTGAGACTGCCGTTGCGGCTGAGCGACCAGAAGCCGGTGGCGGCCTCGAAGCAGAAATGGGGATCGTCGCCGAGCAGACGCGCCAGGATGCGCGGGCCGAGTTCGGGATCGGAGCCGGTGCCGCGAAACAGAAGCGCCAGCAGTTCGTCGGCGCGCGCGCCGGCCGGCCGCGCGGCCAGAAAGGAGTAGATTCGCTCGCGCGCGGTCGCGCCCGGATGCGAGCCGTCCCGGAGCATCATACGCCGCCACCTCCACCCAATCGCCGCTTCGTCTTCCGTTCGCTTTACCAGAACAGACGACGCGGGCGCAATGCGATCGGATTCGTCGCCGGGCCGACGTTTTCCGGGCAAGACTGGTTTTCGCTCCCGCACTCGCGATACAATTTCCGTACAGGATGTGAAAGATGGAGCAAGTTGCACTGACACGGGATTGCGAGGCCACCCAGGTGCCGGCGGGCGATAAGGTGGTGCTCGAAAAGGGCTGCGAGGTGATGATCACGCAGTCGCTCGGCGGCACCTACACCGTCCAGGTGCCGGCGTACAATGGATTGTTCAGGATCGCCGGGCAGAACGCCGACGCTCTCGGCAAGACGCCCGAGCAAGCGGTGGCGCCGGTCGCCGCGGGCGATATCGATGCGATGGTCTGGGAAGCGCTCAAGACCTGCTACGACCCGGAGATCCCGGTAAATATTGTCGAGCTCGGCCTGGTCTACGGGATGGAGATTCATCCGGAGGCCGACGGCGCGAACCGGGTCGAGATCAAGATGACGCTGACCGCACAGGGCTGCGGGATGGGAGCGTCGATCGCACTCGATGCGCGCGAAAAGCTGCTCGGAATCCCGGGCGTCGCCGACGCGAACGTCGAGCTGGTATGGGATCCGCCGTGGAATCCGCAAATGATCTCGCCCGAAGGCCGCGAGCGCCTGGGATTGGACTGAGCATCCGCCACGATACGTTGACACGGGCGGGCCGGACCAATAATTAAAGTGGTTCGGGTTGGAAGCATGTTTGCAATTATAAAGACAGGCGGCAAGCAATACCGCGTGACGGTCGGCGACCAGATCACGGTCGAACGTATCGAGGGCGACGTCGGCAGCCACGTCGAGCTGGGCGAGGTGTTGGCGCTGGGCGACACCGAAGCGCCGGCGATCGGCACGCCGTTGGTGACAGGCTCCTCGATCACGGCCAAGATCGTGCAGCAGCCGCGCGGCACCAAGGTAATCGTCTTCAAGAAGAAGCGGCGCAAGAACTACCGCCGCAAGCATGGCCATCGTCAGGAACTGACGGTTCTCAAGATCGAGGAGATCAGCCGTGGCGCATAAGAAAGGGCAAGGCTCGACGCGCAACGGGCGTGACAGTCCGGGGCAGCATCGCGGCATCAAGATTTACGCGGGCCAGACGGTGAAGGCCGGCAACATCCTGGTGCGCCAGGTCGGCACGCGGATTCATCCGGGACGCAACGTCGGGATGGGTCGCGACTACACGCTCTATGCGCGCATCGCCGGCATCGTGAAGTACGAGCCGTATCGCGGCGGCCGCCGCCAGGTGAGCATCAACGCGATCGCCGAGCCCGCGGCCGCGAGCGAGAACGTCGCGGCGGGCTGAAGCCGGCGCCAACAACTGACCGAACGTTAAAGCCCCGTGGCATCCCGCGGGGCTTTTTTGTATCTCCATCATAGGAGCTAATTCGCCGGCAGGAGGTCTCGCGATGCGATTGGGCCTGGTCGTCGGTTATTCGGGAGCGCAAGTCAAGCTGCCAATCGAGCTGGTGCTGGAGGCCGAACGCGCCGGCTTCGATTCGGTATGGACCGCCGAGGCCTACGGCTCCGACGCGGTCTCGACCCTCGCGTGGCTCGGCGCGCTGACCAGCCGGATTCGGTTGGGCACCGCCATCATGCAGATGCCGGCGCGGACGCCGGCGATGACCGCGATGACCGCGATGACGCTCGACCAGCTCTCGGGCGGTCGTTTCATGCTCGGCATCGGGCCGTCGGGTCCGCAGGTGGTCGAGGGCTGGCACGGCGTCGCGTACGGTAAGCCGCTCGTGCGCACCCGCGAGTACATCGCGATCCTGCGGACGATTTTCAAACGCGAGACGGCGCTCGAATTCGCCGGCCGGGAGTATCGGATCCCGTATGCTGGCGCCGACGCGAGCGGGCTCGGCAAGCCGCTCAAGAGCATCATCCACGGCCGCGCCGACCTGCCGATCTACATGGCGTCGGTGAATCCGCGCGCGATCGCGATCAGCGGCGAAATCGCCGACGGGCTGATCCCGGTATGGTTCAAGCCCGAGCGCTTCGACCTGTTCGGACCGCAGCTCGAGGAGGGCTTTCGGCGCGCCGGCGGCGGCAAGGGTCTCGCCGGCTTCGAGTTCGCGCCGTTCGTAACCTGCGTGATGGGCGACGACGTGGCGGCCTGCCGGGCGCCGATCAAGGCCAACCTCGCGCTTTATATCGGCGGGATGGGGGCGCGCGATCGGAACTTCTACAAGCAGTATACGGCGCGGCTCGGCTACGAAGCCGAAGTCCAGCGTATCCAGGATCTGTTCCTGGCCGGCAAGCGGGCCGAGGCGCAGGAGGCGGTGCCCGATCGGCTGGTCGACGATATCGCGCTGGTCGGTCCGCGCGCGCGAATCGCGGCGCGGCTGGAGGCGTGGAAATCGTCGCCGGTCACCGCGATGCTGATCGGGGCGCGCCAGCCCGAGGCGATCCGGATGCTGGCGGAACTCTGCCTCTGAAGCGCCGCTCGGCCAACGGCGCCGGCATCGCTGCGCTGCTATAATTGATTCGTCGTGTCGCGCTTTATCGATGAAACCCGGGTTTTCGTCCGCGCCGGAAAAGGCGGCGACGGCGCGATCGCATTCCTGCGCGAAAAATACCGGCCCTTCGGCGGACCGGCGGGCGGCGACGGCGGCCGCGGCGGCGACGTGATCCTGGAAGTCGACGAGGGACTGCTGACCCTGCTCGATTTCAAATACAAGCCGCGCCTGATCGCCGGCGACGGCGAGCCCGGACGCGGCAAGCATCAGTACGGTCGCGCCGGCAGCGATCTCGTCGTCAGAGTGCCGCCCGGCACGCTGGCATTCGACGAGGAGAACGGCCGGGTACTGGCGGACCTGGTGATGCCGGCGAGCCGCGCGATAATCGCCCACGGCGGCGAGGGCGGCCGCGGCAACATGCATTTCGCCTCGCCGACGCGCCGCGCTCCGCGGATCGCCACGCCGGGCGGCGCCAGCGAACAGCGCACGGTGCGCCTCGAACTCAGGCTGGTGGCCGAGGTCGGGCTGGTGGGGCTGCCCAATGCCGGCAAGTCGACGCTGCTGGCGGCGCTCACCGCGGCTCATCCGAAAATCGCTTCATACCCGTTCACCACGCTGACGCCGAATATCGGCCGCGTGATGACCGCGAGCGGCGAGAGCTTTACGATCGCCGACATCCCGGGCCTCATCGCCGGCGCCCATCTCGGCCACGGCCTCGGCATCCGCTTCCTGCGTCATCTCTCGCGCACCCGGGTGCTGGTTTACGTGCTCGATCTGGAGGGCGGCGCGGAAAAAGATTTCGCTACGGTGCGCGATGAAATCGGTGCCTTCGACGCGGCTCTGCTCGAACGTCCGGCGCTGATTGCGCTCAACAAGCTGGACCTGATCGCGCGCAAGGATGCTAACCGGATCGCGAAACGGCTGGCGGCGAGCGCCGGGATGCCGGTGCTGCCGATCTCCGCGATGAAGCGCGCCGGGCTTGCCGAGCTCACCGCCGAACTCGAGCGCCTGCTCGGGATCGGCGCGGACGCCGTCGAATGTCGCAGCTAGCTTACAAGCCCGAGCTCCTCGAACGCGCGCGGCGAATCGTGGTCAAGGTCGGCAGCGCCGTGCTGTCGGACAGCGACGGACTGAACACCGCCGTGATCGACGGGCTCGCGGCGCAGGTCGACAGCGCGATCAGCACCGGACGCGAAGTGGTGTTGGTGACCTCGGGTGCGGTGGCGGCCGGGCGGGCGCGGCTCGGAAAGCTGCGCGGCACCACCATCGCGGCGCGCCAGGCGGCGGCTGCGGCCGGCCAGATCGAGTTGATGGGCGAGTGGGCGAAAGCCTTCGCCGCGCGCGGCCGCACGGTAGCGCAGATCCTGCTGACCCATGAAGATTTCGCCGAGCGCCGCCGGCGCAACAACGCGCGGCAGACCTTCTCGACCCTGCTCGGCGCGGGCGTGATTCCGATCGTCAACGAAAACGACACCGTCTCGGTCGACGAGATTCGGCTGGGCGACAACGACCTGCTCTCCTCGATGGTGGCGACGCTCACCGGCGCGCAACTGCTCGTCATCCTGACCGATGTCGCCGGTGTGCTGTCGGGCGATCCGCGCAAACGGCCCGATGCTCGATTGATTCCGCTGATCGCCGACGTCGAAGCGCCGATGCGCGGGCTGGTGGCGGAAAGCGCCGGCCCGCTCGGGCTCGGCGGGATGGCGACCAAACTCAAGGCGGCGCGCCAGGCGGTGCGCTCCGGGATCGCGGTAGTGATCGCGGCCGGGCGCGGTCGTTCGACCTTGGCCGACGTGCTCGCGCCGAACCTCGAAGCCGGGACACTGATATTGCCCACCCGCAAACGGATGCGCAGCCGCAAGCATTGGATCGCGTTCGCGCTGCGGCCGGCCGGCACGCTGGTGCTTGACCAGGGGGCGAGCGAGGCGCTGCGCAATTCCGGGCGCAGCCTGCTGGCCTCGGGAATTCGCGACGTGAGCGGCGAATTTTCGGGCGGCGACTGCGTCAGCCTGGTCGATGCGGAGGGCGTCGAGCTGGGCCGCGGAATCGTCAATTACCCGGCCGCCGATGTGCTAAAAGTGAAAGGGCGCCGCTCCAACGAAATCCCGCGCCTGCTCGGATATAAAGTGGCCGACGAAATCATTCATCGCGACAACCTGGTGCTGCTCAGGAGCTGAAGTGGCGCTCGAGCAGCAGATAGTCGCCGAGCTCGAACGGGTGCGGGCGGCGTCGCGGCGCCTGGCGCTCGCCACCACCGAGCGCAAGAACGCGATGCTGGCCGCACTGGCCCGCGCGATTCGCGATTCGAGCGCCGGAATTATCGAGGCGAACCGCGGCGACGTCGAGGCCGCGCGGCGCGCCGGCAACGGCGGCGCTTTCGTCGAACGGCTGACTCTTACTCCCGATCGAATCGCAGCGATGGCGCGCAGCGTCGAGGAAGTCGCGGCGCTGCCCGACCCGGTCGGCGAAGTGATCGAAAAGTGGCGGCGGCCCAACGACCTCGAAATCGCGAAAGTGCGTGTCCCGCTCGGCGTAATCGCGATCATCTACGAATCCCGCCCCAACGTCACGATCGACGCCGCCGCACTGACCTTGAAGTCGGGCAACGCCGTGGTGCTGCGCGGCGGCAGCGAGGCGCTGGCGACCAACCAGTTTCTGGCGCGATTGGTGAGCGTGGCGCTGGAGAGCGCAGGTCTGCCGGCCGAGGCGCTGTTGTTCGTCGCCAATCCTGATCGCGAAGTGATCCAGATCCTGAAACGTCAGCCCGCGCTTATCGATCTGATAATCCCGCGCGGCGGTCAGGCGCTCAAACGCGCGCTCGACGGATCGGCAGTGCCGCTGCTGCCGCATTTCGACGGTATCTGTCACACCTATGTCGACCGCGCCGCCGATCTCGCGATGGCGGCGGAGATCTGCTTCAACGCCAAGTGCAGCCGGCCGTCGGTTTGCAATGCGATGGAGACGCTGCTGGTGCATGCGTCGATCGCGCCCGAGTTCATTCCCGCGATTGCGCAGCGGATGACGGCGGCCGGCGTCGAGTTGCGCGGATGCGAGCGGACGCGCGCGATCGTGCCGTCGGCGCAGGCGGCCAGCGACGCGGACTGGGACACCGAGTATCTCGACCTGGTGCTGGCGATCAAAGTCGTCGATTCGCTGGACCAGGCGATCGAGTTCATCGCGCGCCACGGCTCGCATCTGGCCGACGCAATTGTCACCGCCGACGCCGCGGCAGCGGCGCGCTTTGAACGCGAAGTCGATTCGGCTACCGTGTATGTCAATGCATCGACCCGCTTCACCGACGGTTTCGAGTTCGGCTTCGGCGCCGAAACCGGCATCTCGACCAACCGGCTGCATGCGCGCGGCCCGATGGGTCTGCGCGAGCTGACCACCTACAAGTACGTGATTCATGGCCACGGGCAGACACGGATTTGACCGGGCTGCGAGCCGCCGCCCGACGGTAGCGCGATGCGGGTAGGACTGTTCGGCGGCAGTTTCAACCCGATCCACTTCGGTCACCTGCGATCCGCCGAAGAGGATCGCGAGGCGCTGGCGCTGGACCTGGTCTATTTCGTCCCGGCCGCCTCGCCGCCGCATAAGACCGAGGGCGAACTGGCGCCGGCCGAGCATCGGCTCGCGATGGTGCGGCTGGCGACCAAGGGTAATCGCCATTTCATGGTGTCCGACGCCGAGATCCGGCGCATCGGACGATCCTACACGGTCGACACGGCGCGTCATTTCCTGCAGACCCTGCGCCAGCCCTCTTCGCTGTTTCTGCTGATGGGGGCCGACAACTTTGCCGATCTCGAAACCTGGAAAGAGGCCGACACGCTGGTGACGCTGTGCAGCATCGCGGTGCATACGCGAATCGGCGCCGGCGAAAACAATCACAACGCCAGCGCGGTTGCCGTATTAAAGAGGTTTGGCTACATTAAGGAACAGGATCATTACGTGCACCCGAGCGGTCAGACGCTGTCGTTCGTTCCCACCACGATCTTGCCGATTTCAGCCACCCTCATCCGGGACAAGCTCCGGCGCAAGGAATCCATTCGCTACCTGATACCCAACGACGTGGCAGATTACCTTCAGCGTCATGGGCTCTACTAAGAGCCGCGCAACCGACGTGACCGCGCTTGAGAAGGCCCTGGCCGCGGCCGAGGGTGCGCTCGACCGCAAGGCTTACGATTTAGTAGTGCTCGAGGTCGAGCATCTCAATTCGATCGCCGACTACTTTCTGATTGCGACCGGCCGCTCGGATGTCCAGGTGCAGGCCATCGCACACGGGGTCGAGGAACGGCTGGCGCGCGCCAATGCCCGTCCGCTGGCGATCGAAGGACTCAACCTCGGCCACTGGGTGGTGCTGGATTACGACGACGTGGTGATTCACGTGTTCTTCGAGCCGACGCGCGAGTTCTATCGCCTCGAAGACAACTGGCTCGATGCGCGCCAGGTCACGCTGCCCGAACCATGGCTCTCGCAGGCCCGCGATCTGCGTCTAAGCAGCGTCGCGCGCGGCCGGCCCGGCACCGCTCACGCGCCGCAGACGTAAACCTCCGCGTTCGCGCCGAGAATCGAAACCTTTACCACGCGCTGCGGCGCGATCGCGCGATCGGCCACCAGCTCGCGCATCAGCAGGCGCTCGCCGGTAAGCATCACGATTCGCCCGCCCGGCACGATCACCCGCCGAAACTCCGCCATCATCCGCCGATAGAGCCGGCGGTTGTCGCGATGCGATCCGAAGCGCAGTCCCCACGGCAGGTTGGTGACGATTTTGTTGACGCTGCGATCCTCGAGCGGCAGTGCGGCCGCGTCCCATTCGCGCAGTTCGATCGGCTTGTAGCGCGGCCCGACGTTGGTTCGCGCCGCGGCGATCGCTTCGGGATCGTGATCGCCGCCGAGCAGCATCCGGTAGCGCCCGAGCTCGGCGCGCTCGATGAGAATGGTGGCGACGCCGCAGACCGGATCGAGCACCACGTCGTCATCGCGCGGCTCCGAGAGCCAGGCCAGCGCGGCGGCGACCGCGGGCCGCAGCGATCCCGGCCGGTCGGCGATCTTGTAGCCGCGATGGCGCAGGCGATCGTCGCTGACCCGGATGGCGGCCATGAACTCGTCGCCGTTGAGCATCGCCCACAGCTCGACCTCCGCCTGCTCCTCGTCGAGATGCCAGGCATGGTCGCCGCGTTCGGTGAGCCCGCTCTCGACGGCACGTTTGAAATCGACGCGGCGGAACTCGTGATCGCCCGCCATCCGCGCCACCACGCGAAACTTGAGGCGGCGCCCCGCGCGGCTGCCCGGCACTAGCCGGGCGCGCGCCTGCACGGCCCATTCGAGATGATAGGAATCGCGCAGCGCGGCGCTGACTTGCTCGAGCTTGGTGCCGATTCCGCGCCGGTAGGCGACCACGCCCAACAGATCCTCGGCGCATCGCAGCTTGAGCAGCGCCGGCGAGCACGGCGCGGTGAAAATCCCAAGCCCCGACCGCTCGGGCATCACGCGCTCGGTGAGCGCGCGCGCCCCCTTGAGTCGGGCCACCACCTCTTCGAGCGCGATCCCCTCAAAGCCCGGCTGGGTCTGAACCATGTAGAGATCGGTCCCCAGCCGCAGCGACCGGGTCCGGGACGCGGCCGGGCGCGGAGCTGTCGATTTTTCGGGGCGGAACAATGATCGGCCGATGGCGGGCGCGGCCGCGGCGGGCGCTATTTCGCCCGCGCCATGTACTCGTGAGTTTCGGTGTTGATCGTGATCACGTCGTCTTCGGAAACGAAATGCGGCACCTGCACCACCAGCCCGGTTTCCATCGTCGCCGGCTTCAGCGTGTTGGTAACCGCCGCGGTTCTGATCCCCGGGTCGGTCCGTACCACGCGCAGGTCGACGGTTTTCGGCGGCCGCACGTTGAGCGGCGTGGTCTCGTAAAACTCGACCTCGACCTTGGTGTTGGGCTTCAGGAACTGCAGCACATCTTCGATCAGCTCGCCCGGAATCGCGATCTGGTCGAAGGTTTCGGTGTTCATGAAGTGATGCTGCTCGCCGTCCGAGTAGAGGAATTCCATCTCGACCTGGCTCAGGATGATCCGTTCGACGCGATCTTCCGAGCGGAAGCGATTCTCGGTCTGCGAGCCGGTCTTCAGGTTGCGCAGCTTGGTCTGCACCATCCCGCGCCAGTTGCCGGGCGTGATATGGCTGATGGTCATCACGCGCCAGAGATCCTTGTTGTACTCAATCACGAACCCGGGACGAAGCTGGGTGGCCTGGATCAGCATAATCTCAATGTAATTTCGACGAATTCGCTCGGAAGATACGACTACAGACTAACCGACCAGATCCGCACAGGCAAGTGCGCTCAGCGCAGCAGCCGCTGCCACCACGGCGTATTCGGCGGCGGATAGCCGTTGCCATATGGCGACGCGTAGCCGTAAGGATTGTTGTTGTACCCGTAAGGCGCCGCGTACGGGTTCCGATAAGCGTACGGACTGGCACCGTAGCCGTACGGATTGGCGCCATAGCCGTACGGATTTGCACCGTAGGCATAGGGGTTCGCACCGTAGGCGTATGGGTTGACGACGTAGGGAGTGGCGCCGTAGAGCGGCGTCCCGGCGCTGCCGAGGTTGACCGAGGTCTCAACAAAGTTGCCGCCGACTCCGTAGGCGCGGATGGTCGCCGCGCCGCCCAGCATCTCGAAGGTGGTATCGAAGCTGAACGCGCCGGCGTTGCTGCTGATCGGGATGCTCCGTACCAGCCGGCCATCGACGTAGATACCGGCGCGCCGCACGCCGCCGCCGCTGATTTGACCGACCACCTCGTAGCGCCGCGGCATCGTGCTGACCTGGTTGACGCTGACCAGGCTGATCTGAACCCCGGCCAGCGTGCCCGAGGCGAAACGCGGATGATGCTCGGGCACCGCGCTCGGAATCTCCGCGGTGTTCCCGGAATCGAGCGACGGGATGCTGGGCGCGGCCTCGCCGGGGCTGGGCTCGTCGCCGCGCAGCACCTCGACACCCGCGGAGGCAACCCGATCCGGCGCCTCGAGCATCGCCTCCGCGCGCTGGCCGCGATGGTCATAGACGCGCAGCACCATCCCGGGCTGCACGCCGGTCAGCTTGAGATCGAAATTAACGCGCTGCTCGCCGAGGATCCGATCGAGATGCAAGGTTTCGAGCTTGTGACGGCCGAGGTAAATCCCGGCCGATTTCAGATTGGTGCCCGCCAGCCAGCCCTTGATTCGCATCGCGTCGCCGTTGGCCGAGCGCGATTCGATGGTCACCTGCGGTCCGCCCGCCGCGCTGCCCGACGACTCCGCAACGCCCGCAGCCGGGGCGGTAATCGCGGACGGCGCTGAGGCCGCCGGCCCGGCGGAGGCGGCTTCCGGCGGCACACCGGAACTCGCCGCCGCCGGCTTCACCTGCGCGGCCAGCGAAGCCAGTTCGCTTTTGATAGCGGCCCATCGTGAGGCATTGGCGGGGTCCGGATGGGCGCCGAGCGCTGCGTCGACCGCGGCGCTGTCCGACTGCAACGACCCCATCGCATTCGCCGCCCCGCTGTTATCGCCGCGCTTGAGCGCGTTGGCCAGCGTCTGTGCGTCGCCGGCGAATCCCGCTACCGGTCCCAGCAGCGCGTTCGATCCCGCGTCATGGCCGCCGCTGATGCCATTGAGGAACGTAAAAGCCTGATCGCTCAGATGTCCGGCGTCGGCCGCCGGGTTCGAAGCCCGGGCCGCGCCGGCAAACAGCCACAGTATCGCGAGCACGGCAAGGCCGAAGCGAAACCGCGCCTCGCTATCCGCCGCCAACGCGTGCCGGAGCCTGGTCATGAGCAAGCTTCCAGTTCAGCCGCCCGTCCGCTGAGGCTCCTTGTAACGGGCGACGACCGATTTTATCTGGCGCGCGAGCTTCAGAAAAACTTCCCCCTCGTCGTAAACGAAGAGTATGACGGTAATCGCAATCCCAATGATGACGCCGAAAATGAAGGCTCCCATATTGTCCGGCCCTCCCTGAACCTTTCGAGTATACGAAAATGCGGGGCGCGATAGAACAAGCGCGATCCCGCCCGCTCGGCAACTCCGCTCACCGCGCGCGCGAGATCGACGGCGGATTGGAGTCGCCGGTCAAGTTTGTTAGCTTTGAAGCGGGCTGCCGTTCCTCCGTAGTGACCATGGAATCGACCTCCGCAACTATCGCCAGCGAGCGCGCGACCGTCGATAGCGCGATCTACCGCGCACTGTGCGGCGGCGCCGCCTGGCGTGCGCTCGAAGATCGAATCGTAATCCGTGTAAGCGGCGACGATCGGATTTCGTTCCTGCACGGGATGTGCAGCAACGATGTGCGCGGGATGCGCGCCGGCGAACTCGCGCCGGCGTTGCTGCTGACCGAACGCGCCCACGTCGTCGCCGAGCTCTTCATCTACGCCGAGCCCGACGCTTTTCTGTTCGAGATCGGGCGCGAGCTGTGGCCGCGCGCACACGCGCATCTCGAGCGCTTCCTGGTCGCCGATGACGTCGAGTTCGAAGAGCTCGCGGACTGGGCGCTACTCGATATCGAGGGTCCGCGCGCCGGCGAAGTAATCGCGCGGGTCGCTCCCGAGGCGGCCGGACTTCAGGCCTGGCGCTGGGTCGCCGCCGGGGCGCTCACAATCGCCGCCCTGCCCCGCTATGACTGGCCGGCCATCACCGTGCTCGGCGCGCGCGACCAGCTGGCGAACCTGGCCGATGCGCTGCGCGATCGGGCGCCGGAGGCTCCGCAAGCCGACGCGGCCTCATGCGAGACGCTGCGCATCGAGCGCGGGATCGCGCGGGTCGGAGTCGATACCGGCGACAAGACGCTGGCGCTCGAAGCCCGCCTCGAACGCGCGATTTCGCTCAGCAAGGGCTGCTACCTCGGGCAGGAGACGCTGGAACGCGCCACCGCCCATGGCTCGCTCAAGAAGAAACTCTACGGGCTGCGGATGGACGCCGGGCCGCCGCCGTCGATCGGCGCCGCCGTGATGCTGGCCGGGCACGAGCTCGGCACTATCACCAGCGCCGCCGACTCGCCGGCCATGGGCGCGCTCGGCCTGGGGATAATCCATCACAGCGCCTGGACACCGGGCACCGCGGTCGTGATAAAGGATTCGGCAGGCGAACGGCCGGCCACGGTCAGCGATCTACCCTTCAAGTAGAACTTTAATTGCAGATGGCGGCTGCCGGGGAGGAAGGTTAATGTCGAACGCGCTGGGCAAGCGTTATGTGTGCGAAAAATGCGGCACCGAGGTGCTGTGCAACAAGGCCGGCGACGGCGCCGTCGAATGCTGCGAGGGACCGATGAAGCTCAAGGAAGTCAAGCCGCTGCCCTCGTCCGACTGATCTTTAATTTTCATCTTCCACTTTAAGTTCTGTTCCGCTTGGCGAGCTTGAGCAACCGCAGCACGATGGAAAAGGCTGACCTGGTCCTGCATGAGGGACCGCTTCTTGGCTGCCCCGAAAGCGACTCGATCGCGGTCGCCGGGGGGGTGATCATGGCTTGCGGCCGGTTCAACGATTTGAAGGCTGCGGTCGGACCGCGGACCCATCTGATTCGCCTCGCCGGACGCACCGTCGCGCCGGGCCTGATCGATTCACATCTGCATTTTCTAGAAGCGGCCGCGGCTACGACCGGGGCCTCGGTGTGGCGCTGCCGCACGATTGCGGACCTGCTCGCCGACCTGCGGGTGGCGGCCAGCAAGACCCCGCCCGGCAACTGGCTGCGCGCTTTCGGCTGCGACGAGGCGCTGCTTCGCGACCGGCGCGGCCCCACGCTCCGGGAGCTCGACCAGGCCGTGCCGCGCAATCCGCTGCGCCTGCGTCATCAGACCCTCCACGCCTCGTGGCTCAACTCGCGCGCTCTCAAACAGGCCGGGCTCGATCGTCCGGATTTCAAGGCCCCGCCCGGCGCGTTAATCGAACGCGATGCCGAGGGGCGGCTGACCGGGCTGGTGGTCGGGATGGAAGAAGCGATCGGCGCGGGCCTGCCGCTGGTGACCGCTGCCGAGCTCGAGTCGCGCGCCCGCATCTTCAGCCGCGAGCTGGCCGCGGCGGGAGTCACGGCCTTCACCGACGCGACGGTCAAGAACGGTCCCGACGAGGTCAGGTTGTTTGCCCGCTTCGCTGAAAGCGGGGCCATCGCCCAGCGCATCGGTGTGATGGTCGGGGCGCGTCATCTCGAGACTGCCGAACAGCTGGCGGCGCTGGCCGCTCAGGCCAGGATGCGCCTGGCGGGAATCAAGTTCATGCCCGGCGGATCGCATGGCACGGGCACGATCGCGCGGCGCGTCGCCACTGCGCTCGCCCGCGGTTTCGATTGCGCGTTCCATGTCACCGAGGTCGAGGAGCTGGAGTGCGCGCTGTCGGCGATCGAGGATGCGCGCAAGAACTTCGGCGACGCGGGCGCGGCGGTCTGCCGCATCGAGCACGGCGGCCTGATACCGCCCGATTATCTCGAGCGCCTCGCGGCCGCCGGGGCCTGGGTCGTGACCAATCCCGGCTTCGTCTACTACCGCGGCGCAAAATACGCCGCTGAGCCCGGCTTGGCGGCCTCGCTCTACCGGGCGCGCAGCCTGGCGGCGGCGGGAATCAATCTGGCCGGTGCGACCGATGCGCCCGTCACGCCGGCGCGGCCGCTGGCCGCCGTCGCCGCGGCGATCACGCGCACCTCGCTCGAAGGCTACGAGCTTTGCGCCGATGAAGCGTTGACCGCGCCCGACGCGCTGGCGCTTTTCACCGCTGCCGGTGCGCGCCTGGGTCGCCTTGCGGCCGGCGCGATTGCGGTCGGCCAGCTCGCCGACTTGATCGTGCTGCCGAAGTCGCCGCTCGATCTTGCACCGGCGGAAATCCTGAACCTGCCGGTCGATATCACGGTCATCGGCGGGCGCGTGGTTTATGAGCGCGGCCGCCCGGCGTTTGCCAACAGCGCCAGCGCCGAGCTTCATTCGGTCTGACGTGGCGTCATCATCATTTTCCACCGTCCGCTTCGAGCGGCGCGGCACGATCGCGTGGGTGACCCTCAACCGGCCCGCCCAGCTCAACGCCTACAACCTCGCGATGCGCGACGATCTCGATCAAATCTTCGACGCGCTGCACGACGATCCCGAAGTGCGGGCGATGGTGCTGGCCGGCGCCGGCCGGGCTTTCTCGACCGGTGGCGACGTGAGCGAATTCGGCTCCGCCCCTTCGCCGATCGTGGCGCGCTGGGTGCGCTTCCGGCGCGACGTATGGGGCAAGCTCGCCGCGCTGCAGATCCCGACCGTGGCGGCGGTCCACGGCTTCACGGTCGGCGGCGGACTCGAGATGGCGCTGCTGTGCGATATCGCGATCGCCGCTGACGACACGCGCCTGTGCCTGCCCGAAACCGGGCTCGGCATGATTCCCGGCGTCGCCGGCACTCAGACGCTGGCCCGCCGCGCCGGCCTGGGCCGCGGACTCGAGCTGTGCTTGAGTGGACGCTGGATTGACGCCCGCGAGGCGATGCTTGTAGGACTGGTCGACGAGGTGGTGCCGGCGGCCGGGTTGGAGCGCGCCGCGGCGCGTCTGGCGCGTAGCCTTGCAGCGCTGCCGCGGGCGATGATTGCACTGGTCAAGAGCGCCGTCCACGAGGGGCTCGACCTCAGTCTAACTGATGGTCTGGCGCTCGAGCGCCGCCTCGCCAGGCGCGCCGCACGGACCGCGAACTAAAGAGCTTAGCCGCACTTGAACACCGTCAACTTCATCACGATTCCCGCCGCCATCGCCCCCGACCATCAGATCCTGGTGTATGGCGAGCAGCGACTCACCTACGCCGCCCTCGACGATCTGATCGCACGGCTGGCGACGGTCCTGCGCGGGCTCGGCCTCAAGCGGGGCGAGGTGATCGCCGCCCTCGACACCAATTCCGATCTCTATGTCGCGAGCTACTATGCCGCCGCGCGCGCCGGGCTGACCTTTCTGCCGCTCAACTATCGGGCCCGCGAACCCGAGCTCGAATACATGCTCAACACCGCCGGGACCCGCGTGCTGATGGCCGGCGATCGCTACCTCGAACTGGTCGCGCGGCTGCGCCCGCGGCTTCATCTCGATTCGTTGCTGGCCTTCGGACGCGGCAGCAGTGAGGCGCCGAGCCTGGCCGCGCTGATCGCCGCGGCGGCGCCCGATGCGACCGAGGCTGAGGTCGACGACGAGGAGACTTCGGTGCTGATGTACACCAGCGGCACCACCTCGAATCCCAAGGGCGTGATGCTCAGTTATCGCGACTTCACCGCCTACGTGACCGCCAACGTCGAGCTGGCCGACGGCGTCAGCGATCGCGGCGTCGCGCTGGTGTGCGTGCCGTTCTACCACATCGCCGGGATGACCGCGTTGATGACCAATCCGTGGACCGGGCGCCGGATGGTGGTGATGCCGCAGTTCGAGGCCGGCCAGTGGCTGGGCCTGGTCGCGCGCGAGCGTGTCACGCACGCCTTCGTGGTCCCGACCATGATGAAGCAGTTGCTCGACCATCCGGATTTTCCGCGCACCGATCTTTCGAGCCTGCGCAACCTTGCTTATGGTGGCGCGCCGATGCCGCCGACGGTGATTCGCCGCGCCATCGACGCCTTCCCGCGCGAAGTCGGCTTCGTCAACGCCTACGGCCAGACCGAGACCACCTCCTCGCTGACGATGCTCGGCCCCGACGACCATCGCCTCGACGGCAGCCCCGCCGAGCGCGAGCTCAAGCTCAAGCGGCTCAACTCGATCGGCCGCCCGCTGCCCGACGTCGAGGTGCGCGTGCGCGACGACGCCGGCCACTGGCTCGAGCGCGGCGCGGTCGGCGAAATCGTGATTCGCACCGCGCGCATCATGAAGGGCTATGCCGGGCGCGCCGACGATGCGGCGCTGGGCGAAGGCTGGCGCGCGACCGGCGACCTCGGCTGGATCGACGACGACGGTTACATCTTTTTCGCCGGCCGCAAGGACGACCTGATTATCCGCGGCGGCGAGAATATCGCACCCGCCGAGGTCGAGGCGGTGCTGATGAGCCATCCCGCGGTCGACGAGGCGGCGGTGGTCGGCGTGCCGTCGCTGGAATGGGGCCAGACCGTGAAGGCGTTCGTCGTGATCAGGCCCGAAGTCGGCATCGCCGCCGAGGAGCTGATCGACTTTTGCCGCCAGCGCCTGGCGAGCTTCAAACGTCCCGAGCGCGTCGAGTTCGTCCCCGAGCTGCCGAAAAATCCGCTCGGCAAAATCCTCCGCCAACGCCTGCGCGAGCAGGCGCCTTAAGCTTGGCCGCCCGGCGCAAACCGCGCCCGCGCGGCCCGGAGCTGATCGTCGCAACGCGCGACCGATGCTTAAGCGTCACGCTCAATCGCCCGCGTAGCGGAAACCGTATCAACCCAGCGATGGCGCGCGAGCTGATGGCGCTCGCCGAGCGGGTCGAGGACGACGACCGCCTGCTGATGCTCACGATGAGCGGTGCGGGGACGGTCTTTTGCACCGGCTTCGACGCCGGGGTCGACCCGCGGCTGGTCGAAACGCTCGCCGCGCTCGCCAAGCCGACGCTCGCGATTATCAACGGCGACGCCTTTGACGAAGGCCTCGAGCTGGCCCTCGCACTCGACCTGAGAATCGCCACGGCCCGCGCGCGCTTTGCGATTACGCAGCCGCAACGCGGCGTCCTGCCCCATTTCGGCGCCACTCAGCGCCTGCCGCGAATCGTCGGCGCACCGCGCGCGCTGCGGATGATTCTGACCGGCGCGCCGATCGACGGCCGCGCAGCGCTCGCCGCCGGCCTCATCACCGAGCTTGCCGCCTCGCCCGCGAGCCTCCGGCGCATCGCCGCGGCGCGCGTCGAATCGATGCTGAGCCGCGGGCCGCTCGCCATGCGGATGGCGAAGGAGGCGGTGCTCAAGGGCTACGATATGACGCTCGCGCAAGGTATAAGGCTGGAGGAGGATCTTTACGCGCTGCTGCAGACCACTGCGGATCGAAGCGAGGGCGTGCGGGCGTTCCTGGAAAAGCGCCGGCCACTGTTCAAGGGCGGATGAACGGAGAGCAGGAATTTTCGGGAGTGGGCGACAAAAAGTCTGTCGGCCACGTATACGACTGATAAGGCACTTTCGGGACCTACAAAAAACCAGGATGTAGACGACAAAAAGATGGCGAACCAGATCGGCAAGATGTACGAGTGCGCGAAATGCGGCTCGCGGGTGATCGTGACCAAGGCCGGCGGCGGCACGCTCAAGTGCTGCGGCGCTCCGATGCAGCAGAAGTAGCAGGGCTGAGCCCTGCACCCACTAAGGCGCGCTGAGGTTGTTCGTGGACTTCACCGTTATCTACTCTGCGAAGCGCCAGCTTTGTTTGCGTGGTTTCTTCCGTCACCTCGACCGGAACCGAGCGCGAGCGGCGAGCACGGCGCAGCGAAGCGAACAACCCGGAGCAGCAGGGCTGCGCCCGCAGGCCTGCTAAAGACGCGCAGGGGGATCGTGCTCGACGTCAACGGTTATCGACTCTGCCAGGGAGGCCTGTGCTGTTTGTCATCTCGACCGAAGCCGCGCGACCGTCGGGAGCGCGGCGAAGCGGAGAGATCAACGCGGAGCGATTTGCAGGCCTGAGCCCTGCCCCCAGCGGTCCCGACCGAAGGCCATGAGCTTCGATGCGCCCAATCCCCTGTTGCTCGATCTCATAGCCCCGCCATGGCGGCGCTATGAGATCGTCACCCGCAGCTCGCCGGGCGAAGTAATCGCCGCCGTCCGGGACGCCACTGAAGAACGCCGCTACTTTCGGCTGCCGTCATCGGACGCGCGCGACCTCGAGGGTACCGTCGAGGACGACAGCTTCGCGGTGAGCCGCATCATCGGCTATCGCAACTCGCTGCGCCCGCTGATAATCGGCCGGGTCGCGCCGGGCGGGACCGGCACGCGGATCGCGATCGGGATGCGCCTGCAATGGTCGGCGGCGTTTGGAGTGGTGGCGGCGATCGGGATGATCGTCACCACCTTCATTCTGACTCAGACGGCGTTCCATGGCTTGCAGAGCCGTTCGGCGGGCCTTGGGGTGGTAGCCGCGATGATCGTCGCCGGCTACCTGATGATCACCGTCCCGTTCGGATTGGAGGCGCGCCGGGCCTGCGCGATCCTGCGGCGGCTGTGGCACATCGACGGCCCCCGGCAGTCAGTGATGCATTCCTAGCGTCATCAGTGTCGTCGGCTGAAGCTGCCCCGAATCGGCAAGTCATACGGCGTTGAAGCCCGCGCCGCTGAACAGCACGCGATCGGCGCCGAGCCGCGCGCGCAACGCCGCCATCAGCTCCGCCTCCGCGCCCGGCCGAAACCATCCTTCGTATCCCAGGCGCTGGTAGAGCGCGCCGATATTGAGCGCGCGCGAGCGGCGGCCGTGGGCGCCGTCGCCGTCGAAGTAGGTATCGACGATCACCCGCCGGGCGACCTCGTCGAGCATCGCGGCAAACCGCGCCGGATGGTTCGGCATCATCGGCGCAACCGTGACCTGGACGAACACCCCCGCCGCGCCGATCCGCTGCGCGCATTGAATGCGCCGCGCCACCGAGGGCGAAGTCGGCGTCAGCGCACGGCGGACCGCATCGTCGTCGGTCTCGATGGTGAGCGAGACGATGACTCGCTCGCCGAGCGCGCGCAGCAGGTCGAGGTCGCGCTCGACCATCGGGCTGCGAGTCTGCACCAGCAATCGCCGCGGCGGATGGTTGACGAAGGCTTCGAGGGCGGCGCGGGTAAGCTTCAACCGGCGCTCGAGTCCCTGGTACGGGTCGGTTGCGCTCGACATGAAGATGGTCGCGGCGGCGAGTCGCCCGGCGCGGTCGAGCGCGGTGAGTTCGCGCCCCAGCAGCGTGGCGAGATTCTGCTTGGCGACCACCCACGCGCCCCACGGACCGCTCTCGGCGCGCGCCACCGGCAGCGCCCGCACGTAGCAGAACGGGCATCCGCCGTGGTCGCCGAACGCGCATCCGAGGTAAGGATTAAGCGAAAAGCCAAAGCCTTTCAGGAAGCCGCCGGTGGGAGTCAGCGCCCGGCTCGCGTCCCGCATCAAATAGCGGCGCGGAGGCCGGCGCGACGATTGACCCTCCTCCGCCGGCAGCGATTCATGGTTCACAGCAAGCTCCGTCAACGCCGTATTATTTTCCCACCGGCCGAGGCCGCGCGCCATTGACATCGCGACGCCATCGCACCAAGAATAGCCCTATGCGGCGATGGGCAATCGGCATCGGTTTGGCCTTGGTTCTGGGCCTCGCACCGGCTGTGCATGCGCAGTACGAGGATCAGCAGAACCCGGGCGAATACAACGAGGACGCCTCACAGCCACTCAAGATCGTGAGCTATTTCGTCGCGCCGATCGGCTTCGCGCTGGAGTGGACGGTGGCGCGGCCGCTGAATTACCTGGCCAACGAGACGCCACTCGCGCCGGCCATGAATCCCGACAAAGATCAGTTCTACGGGCCGCCGAAGATGGCCCAGTTGCCGCCGCCCGACAAGTTCCCTCCCGAGCCCTACGAGGCTGACCCGTCTGAGGCGCGCTCCGCGACTACCGGGCTACCGCCGACGAGTCCGCAGATCCGTCCGGCGCCGGCTCCGCCGTCGTCCTCGTCTCAGCCGGCGATGCACTGAGACGTCGGCGGACGTTTTCCCTGGCCCGTTTTTCTCGATAGATTTTCACGCTGCCGGTTTGCCGCGATCTTGATCGTATGAGATCGAGCGCAACCCGAGAGCCGCGCTTCCCGTTTCAACCCGCAAGGAGTGCCGATGCCTAAAGTCAAAGCCGGAACGATCAACCTGAGCTACGAGACCTTCGGCAGCGGCGATCCGCTGCTGCTGATAATGGGCTTCGGGATGCCGGGGATCGCGTGGACGCCGATGCTGCCGTTCCTGAGCACCTTCAAGTGCATCTATTACGATAACCGCGGCACCGGCAACTCGGATCGTCCAGCGGGCGCCTACTCGATAGACACCATGGCAGAGGATGCGGCGGGGTTGCTCGACGCGCTGGGTATCGGGAAAGCGAAAGTTTACGGGATTTCGATGGGCGGGATGATCGCGCAGGAACTCGCCCTGCGCCATCCCGATCGGGTCGAGAAACTGGTGCTGGGATGCACGGCGGCAGGAGGATCGACGGCGAAGATGGCGCCGTTCGAGGTGCTGGAGAAGTTGATCGCGAGCGTCCGATTGATGGCGAGCAAGCCGGAAGAGGCGCTCGACGTGCTGATCCCGCTGCTCTATCCGCCCGAATTCATCGCGAAGCATCCCGAATTGAAGCCGCTGATGCTGGCGGGGCTGCAGATGGCGCCGGGGACGCCGCCGGAGACCGCGGATCGCACGGTAGCGGGGCTAATCCAGTTCAATACTTACGAGCGGCTGCCGCAGATCAAATGCCCGACACTGATCGTACACGGCGAGAAAGACCTGCTGATACCGGCGGAAAACGCGCAGATTATGAAGGCGCGGCTGGAGAATGCGGAGCTATTGATGATACCCGATGCGGGGCACGGCTATTGGGCTGCCGATCCGGTCGGGATACATCAGCGGATCTCGGCCTGGCTCAAGGGCTAGCGGAACAGACGTACACGACCGGATTCGGCTAGGCGCCTGAAAATTGGCGCGCGCCGAATCTTCCGCGCACCAGGCTGGGGCGCGCCTCCTCTGATACGGCGCGCCTCCCGCGACCCAAAGACCGGGCGGGGCCTCGATTCGAAGCGGTCCCGCGGGTGACTCTATGCCTGTTGGGCGTGCTTGCCGTTGCGGCGCGTACGGATGCTGATCTTGCCGTTGCGCACGACGGGTGAGCGCCGCGCCAGGCGCCGGTTCGCAACTCCCCGCAGCTGCTCCTCACGCCATTGCAGCAAGCCGGAACGTAGATAGCGCGGCTCGATCCCCAGGGTCTCGCAGACGGTATTGAACGAAAAGGGTCCGTCGCTGTTGTCCCCGCACAACCATTCCTCGGCCTCGGCGTAGAGCCGTTTGCGCGGCCCGCCGCGGCTCGCGGCATTGTTCTGAAAGCATCGCAACGCGTCTTCGAGCACCGCCATCATCAGGCGCTTGACCGGCCGCATCGCACTGTCGTCACGACGCTCGTCGTAGTACTGCTCCGGCGTCATGACTTCGGGCGTAAACAGCGATCCCAATACTCCGCTTTCCCAATCCATGATAAGCCCGTCCTCCCCTCGTCAAACGGATACAAACCTTGGGCCAGATTGAAGCAATGCTCATGCCGCACGTCGGTCTTGGGCGACCTCGACTTCGATCGGGGCCCACCCAAGCTCAGCTTTTTGACGCAGCGCAGGATTGTGCAGGACGCGGGCGGGCTTTTTTGACGCCTGCCTATCTTCGTGGCGCGCAGAACGATTCGCCGCGTGACAAATTGACATCGCAGCAGAGCTGTTGCCGGTTTGTAGCGGCGCGTAAACTGCGAGAAAGCGGGATTTTTTGGACGCTTTTGCGACGATTAAGCCGGAAACGCGGCGACTCATGCCGTCTATTATCTGGCAGTCGCGCCTTTGCTTAGTTAGCGTTCATTTCTTCTCTCAACCCTCCCCAACTGCGCGTTTTTGACAGCCGGTCATAGCTATGCGATCGCGGTCGAAAGGGGCCGCAAGGGGGTGGGAAATCTGCTGGGTAAAGCTCCGCTAAGCCGAAAAATAGGGGACGACTATGGTGTAAAAGTTACAGGGTAGTTGCAGATCTGCACCACCCACCCCATCGAGGAGTCCCACCTGGAGCGACGGTTCCGGGATGCTGCCGGCGGGAAACGGGGCGTCATCCGGTGGCGACGCGTGTCGCTTTATCGCCGAACGATCTATTGCATCGTGCTATTGCATCGTACGGCCGCCGCCCGGACCATGCGGCCCCAGTTTCCGCTCCTCGATCTTGAAGGTGAGGATATCCAGAAAGCAGGTGATACGCTCGATGCTGGCCTCGAGCAGGGTCTGCTTTTCGATCGGTGCGATATCCAGATGGAAGCAGAGGAAATTCACCAGCGCCGCGCCGCTGAGGCCGCGCTCCTCGACCAGCGTATTCCAGGCCTGCTCGGCCGACTCGCTGCCCAGGTAACTGAACAGCAGCTCGCGCAGGGTCTCCATGGTCTCGGGATCGGTCGCCAGCGCCGCGTTCGCCACCGGGCACCATTCGATTTCGCCGCGCCGGTAAATTCGATCGCGCAGCTCGCGCTCGAGCCGGAACTCGCCGAGCCCCTCGAGAATCAGGTTGTAGCGGCCGTCGGGCAGCTCTTCGAGTTCGTCGACCCGGCCGGCGCATCCAATCGCGAAAATATCGGGACGCGCGTAGTAGTCCTCCTCCCAATCGCCCTTGAGCAGCACCATCCCGATAATCCCGTCGCTATCCTTGATATCGGCGATCATCTGGCGGTAGCGCGGCTCGAAAATATGCAGCGGGACTCGCAGGCCCGGAAACATCACCAGGTTCGGCAATGGGAAGAGCGGAATTATCCTGGGCAGTTCAGCCACGGCGTCGAAAGCTCCAAAGGTCCGGTTCGATCCGGTCCTGAGGTTAGGAGCGGCAAGCACAGGCGTCAAGCAGGCAGTTTTCGCCATGGTTTTCGTATCCGCTACTGTGTCCGCTAATACGTCGACCGACTATACTCGGTTACGCGCAAGTAACGCGCGATCCCGGAACGCGGCGGTAAAAACTCGCAGGACGTAGACGACGAAAAATGCAGACCGATCTGTTCATAAACGGTGCTTATACAGCTCCTGCCAAAGCCGCGCGCTTTCCGGTGATCGAGCCCGCCACCGAACGCGAGCTGGCCTCGGTCGCGATGGCCGGCGAAGATGACGTCGCGCGGGCGGTCGCTGCGGCGCGCCAGGCAATCGACGATGGACCGTGGCCGAAGCTGAGCGCCGAGGCCCGCGGCCGGATTCTCAGCCGGATGGCGGACGGGATCGAACGGCGGGCGCAGGAGCTTGGCGGGCTGGAAGCGCGCGACGTCGGCAAGCCGATCGCCGAGTGCGTGAATCACGATATCGCGCGCGCGGCGCGGAACCTGCGCTTCTTCGCCGCCGCGGCCGAGACCTGGACGCAGGAGGCCTCGTTCGGCGACGCCAAGTTTCTTGGCGACGATCTCAAGCTGATGAGCGTCACGGCGCGCAGCCCGCTCGGCGTCGGCGCGATTATCATCCCGTGGAACTCGCCGCTGATGCTGGCGACGTGGAATCTTGGCCCCTGCCTCGCCACCGGCAACGCCTGCGTGCTGAAGCCCTCGGAACTGGCGCCGCTGACTTCGCTGGCGTTGGGCGAGATCGCCGCCGAAGCGGGGCTGCCGCCCGGCGTGCTCAACGTCGTCAGCGGGCTCGGTCCGACCGGCGCCGCGCTGGTTGCTCATCCCGGAGTCGACGCGATCGCCTTCACCGGCGGGGTCGGCACGGGACGCAAGGTGATGGCGGCCGCGGCGGCCTCGCTCAAGCGCGTGACGCTCGAACTCGGCGGCAAATCACCGAACCTGGTGTTTACCGATGCCGACCTCAAACGCTCGGCGGCCGGCGTGGCGCGCTCGATCTTCCGCAGCCAGGGCCAGTCGTGCGTGGCCGGCTCGCGCCTGCTGGTCGACCGGCGCATCGCGCAGGAGTTCCTCGGCCTGCTGCTCGGCGAGATCGAAAAGCTTACGATCGGCGACCCGCTCGATAAGGCGACCGATTACGGGCCGCTGATCTCGGCCAGCCATCGCGAGCGCGTCCACGGCTTCGTCACCGAGGCGGTGGCCGGCGGCGCAAAACTGTTGTGCGGCGGCACCGCGCCCGCGAAACCCGCGCGCGGCTACTATTATCTGCCGACCGTGCTCGACGCGGTGGACGAAAGCGCGCGGGTCGTCAGCGAGGAGATTTTCGGCCCGGTGCTGACGGTCGAGCGCTTCGAGGATGAGGCCGAGGCGATCGCCAAGGCCAACGCCACCCGCTTCGGACTTTCGGGCTACGTCTGGACGACGCGGATGGAGCGCGCGCTCCGGGTCGCCAACCAGCTCAAGACCGGGATGGTGTGGGTCAACAGCTTCTTTCTGCGCGATCTGCGCACACCGTTCGGCGGCGCGCGTCAGAGCGGGCTCGGCCGCCAGGGCGGGCGCTACAGCCTCGAGTTCTGGACCGAGCCGCGGATGGTCTGTCTGACCTACGGGGAGGAACGCCATGGGTGAAGTAGTCGCCGCGATTCTTACCACGCACGTGCCGCGCCTGATGATCCACGATCCCGAGGCGCGCCGCGCCTACATGGGCCGCAACGTCTCGACCTTTTACGAGGCGATGGAGCAGGTCGAGCGCGAGCGGCTGCAAACACTGCGCTTCGATACGTTCGTGCTGTTCGACACGCACTGGTTCACCACCGTCGAGTACGTGGCCAACGGTCACGAACGGCTCTCCGGCGTCTATACCTCCGAAGAGTTGCCGCAGATGCTCCACGACCATCCGTTCGATTACCCGGGCGATCCGGAGCTGGCCGCGGCGGTCGAGACGGCCGCGCGAGCGCATGACGTACGCGCCGTCGCCTCGCGCCATCGCAATCTGCCGCTCCATTATCCGACGCTCAACGTGATGTACTACTTCAATCCGGGCGCCAACCGCCGCGTGCTGTCGATCGGCGTGTGCCAGACCGCGTCGGTGGAAAACGACCTGGCCTTCGGCGCCGCGCTGGGCGAGGCCGTCAAACAAAGCGATCGGCGGGTGGTGCTGATCGCCTCGGGCGGCCTGTCGCATCACTTCTGGGAGTACGATCGGATTTTGGAACGCGCCTCCGCCGCGCCCGACGATATCTATTCAGATGAGAATCGCGCCTACGACGGCCGCATCATCGAATGGCTCAAGGCCGGCCGTCACGATCAGGTGCTGGCCAACGCCAATGATTTTCGCCGCCGATGCTCCCCCGAGGGACGCTTCTCGCATTACCTGATGATGGCGGGGGCGATGGGCGGCGCGCGCTGGAACTGGCGCGGCCATCAATTCGGCGCCTACGAGGCGGCGCTCGGCACCGGCCAGGCGATCGTCTACTTCACGCCATGACAGCAACTCGCAAGATGATCCGCGGAGAGACTCATGGGCGCACGATCGGGCAATAACTACCTGAGCGCGCTGCGCAAGCTCAAGGCCGATATCTGGCTCGGCGGCGCGCAAGTCGGCGACGTCACCACCCATCCGGCCTTCGAGCACTGCGCGCGCTCGATCGCTTCACTCTACGACCTGCAGATGGAAAGCCCGGAAGCGATGACCTATCGCACCGAGGACGGCGACCGCGCCGGGCTTTCGTTCATCCAGCCCAAAAGCGTCGAGGACGTGGCGCGGCGCGGGCGGATGATGAAGCGCTGGGCCGACTACTCGGGCGGGATGCTGGGGCGCGCGCCGGATTACCTCAACTGCAGCATCGCGGCGATGGCCGCGGCACATCAGTTCTTTGCCGACTCGGATCCTCGCTTCGGCGACAATATCGAAAATTACTATCGCGAGTCGCGCCGCCACGACTGGTGCGCCACCCATACGCTGGTCAATCCGCGCGTCAGCCGCAGCAAGACCTGGGCGGGCCATACTGACGCCAACGTGGCGCTGCAGGTGGTCGACGAGACGCGCGAGGGAATCATCGTCAATGGCTGCCGGCTGCTGGCGACGCTGGCGCCGATGGCCGAGGAGATGCTGGTCTTTCCGTCGACCGTGCTGCGCGTTGAGCCGGCGGCCGAGCCGTTCGCGCTGGCCTTTGCGATCAATTGCAACGCCAGGGGGCTGCGCTTTCTGTGCCGCGAGAGCTTCGACCTGAATCGATCGCATTTCGACCATCCGCTGGCCTCGCGCTTCGAGGAGATGGACGCGCTGGCGATTTTCGATCAGGTGCTGGTGCCGTGGGAGCGGGTGTTCCTGTGCGGCGATCCGGCGCGTTGCAACGCGCTTTACGGCACCACCAACGCCGTCGTCCACATGATGCATCAGGTGGCGGTCAAGAACGTCGCCAAGAGCGAGTTCATGCTGGGACTGGCGGCGCGGATCGCCGAGGTCGCCGACGCGCTCAGCCTGCAGCATGTGCGCGAGCGGCTGGCGGAGATGATCGAGGTGACCGCGATGATGCGCGCTTTTCTGCGCGCCGGCGAAGCTGACGCGGCGCCCGATCAATGGGGCGTGGTCACGCCCTCGCGGCCGCCGCTCGACGTGGCGCGCAACCTGTTCCCGAAGCTTTATCCGCGGCTGGTCGAAATAATCCAGCTCAACAGTTCATCGAGCATGATGGCGCTGCCGTCGGAGGCCGACTTCGACAGCCCGATACGGGCCGAAATCGATCGCTACCTGCCGGGCGCCGAGGTCGAAGCGCATGATCGCGTCGCGCTCTACCGGCTGGCGTGGGACGCCGCCTGCAGCGCGTTCGCCGGCCGCCAGTTGCTGTACGAGCGATTTTTCTTCGGCGATCCGGTCAAGATGGCGAGCGCGCTGGTCGACAACACCGATCTGAAACCGCTGGTGGAGCGGGTCAACGCGTTCCTGAAGCGCGCCGACTGAAACGCGAGCCGCCCGACAGGCGGGCGGCCGGAAGAGGAATCCAACACCGATGGCTCGATTGCGCAAGGCCGCGCGCGTGTGGCGCAGCGCCACTGCACGCGCCGCCGCCGAACAGGTGATGGTCGCGGGGGACGCCGCCGCGCTGTCGCTCGATCTGGCGGCGCTGTTCACGCGCGGCGCGCCGCTCGAGGTCGAGCTCGGCGCCGGGCGCGGCGACTTCATCATCGAGCGGGCCGCCGCCTGCCCCGAGCACGACTTCCTGGCGGTCGAGCTGGCGGCCTCGGTCGCGCGCCTGATGGCGGCGCGCGCCGGCCGCCGGGCGCTCGCCAATCTGCGTGTAATCCGGGCCGACGCCCGCACCGTCGTGAATCTGCTGCTGCCCGACGCGAGCGTCGCCATCTATCACCTTTACTTTCCCGATCCCTGGCCCAAGGCGCGTCACGGCAAGCATCGGATGCTCAATGCGCCGATGGTCGCGAGCCTGGCGCGAACGCTGGTGGCGGGCGGGCTGATTCACGTCGCCAGTGACGTCGAGGAGTGGGCGGCGGCAATGTTCGCGATGCTGCGCGCAGGCCGCTTCACCGAACTCGCCGGCGGCGAGGTTGCGGGCGCGCGTGGTTCGGCCTTCGGGCGCAAATATCTGGCCGCGGGCAAGCCGGTTTTTGCTGCGACCTTTCAAAATTGCTAAGCCGCTGAACGGTCGATTCGCCGCGCCGGGACGGCAGCTTGCGTTGCCAGAATGGGATGTTTACCCTGATTGCGATTAATGATGAGGCGCAAGCTGTGGATAGTAATGGCGCTGGCTGCCGTGTTGGCCAGTGCGGGATGCAGCCAGCGCAAGGTGCCTTCCGGCGAGGATTTTTATACCCAGGGGCAGGCCTATTACTCCCAGGGTGAATACCGCGGCGCGATCGACAACTATCAGCATCTGATCGATCAGTACCCGTTCAGCCCGTACGCCGAAGAGGCTGAGCTGCGAATTGGCCTGTCCTACTACAAGATGGGCAACCATGCGCAGGCGGTGGCCGCGCTGAGCGATTTTCAGCGCATGCATCCGACCAGCAAGAACCTGGCGCTGGCGACCTACTACCTCGGCATGACCTACTTCGACCAGGTCGGCCAGCCCGATCGCGACCAGAGCAACACGGCCAACGCCTTGCGACAGTTCGAGACTATCGAGCAGCGCTTTCCCGAGAGCGAATTCGGCGCGCTGGCGCATCAGAGGATCGTCATCTGCCGCGACCTGCTGGCGCGCAACGAACTCTACATCGGCAATTTCTACGCCTCGAGGGCGAATTTCCCCGCCAGCGAATCGCGGATGGCGGAGCTGATGGAAAAGTATCCCGATACTCCGGTCGCAGCCCAGGGGCTCTACAAGCTGGGCGTGTCGCTCGAGAAGGAAGGCAAGAAATATTCGGCGGCGCAGGCCTTCACCGCCCTCACCATGCATTATCCGAAGAGCAGCTACGCCCAGCCCGCCAAGATCGAGCTAGCCAAGCTCAAGCAGCCGGTCGACACCGAGGAAGATCCGTTACGGATGGTGCTGGCGGAGAGCGGGTTCAACCCTGACCAGAGCTCCGCTTTCGATCGCCAGGTGGTTCGCACCCGACTCGCTTCGGCGGCCTCGATGGCCGAGGGGGCATACGGCCCCGACGGGTTGCCGGTGCTGACCCGCGGGACGGGTCGCGCGCAGACCGCCTCGGTCGATGCCACGCAGAGCGGTCCGGTCACGCTGCGCAGAGTTCGGCTGTCATCGTCCGACCCGCCACTGTCGGTGATTCTGGATCTGAGCGGGCCGGTCAAATACGACAAGGAATTCGAAAGCGGTCCGGAATCCGCCATGCTTACCCTGCATTTGAAGAACACCGCGCCGGGCACGCATCTCAGCCAACACCAGATATTCGACAAATCGATCTTCCGCGACGTGCTGGTGACCACCGCGGGCAACGACACCACGGTCACGGTCAACACCTCCGGGGTCTCGCGTTTCGCGATCGTGCCGCTGGAAGAGCCGGCGCGACTGCTGGTGACGTTCGCGCCGCCCGAGAACGGTACCGGCGAGGCGGCCGCCGGAGAGATGGTGCCATCGGGGTCGCCACCCGAGGTTCCCCCGCCACCGGGCCAGCCCGGTTCTTATTAGCCGCCGGCCGAGCGACCGGCCATGGGCTCGCATCGATCGAACTGTTGTGTAGCCGCGAACTGCGGGCTGTGTACCCGCTCGCCTATGCGAATACTGAATCGAACTTGATGCCGAGGAAGCTCAGGACGACTTCGGTATAGAGCCGCAGTCCCCAATAGAAACCGTCGATCGGCAGCCGTTCGTCGTTGCCATGGTAGAGCGAGCCGAACGGAGTCATCGGCGCGAGCTTCACCGGCGAGAAGCCGTAACAGACCGCGCCCAGGCGCGTGTAGAACTTGCTGTCGGTCGCGCCGGGCAGCATCCAGGGTATCACGGTGGCGCCGGGGTCGGCGGCCTCGACGCGTTCGGCGATCAGACGGTAAAGCGGGGTGTCGATGCTCGATTCGGCGGGCGGCGCGCTCTTCAACACTTCGAGCGCCGGCTCGGGACCGACGATCGCGCGCAACTCTGCGATGAAGCTCGTAACGTCCTCGCCCGGCAGGGTGCGGCCGTCGAGGATCGCCGAGGCTTCGCCCGGTATCACGTTGTCCTTGTAGCCGGCGTTGACGATGGTCGGGGTGACGGTGTTGGAAAGCATCGGGCGGAACAACGGCGTCACCGTCTCGCGCGTGAGCCCGACCGCGGCCAGCACGCGGCGCAACGGCGGCGTCATCCGCACCCGCATCTGGGCGTTGGCGATGCGCGTGATCAGCTCGGCCATCCGGGTGATGGCGGTGACCGGGCGCGGAATCGAGCCATGGCCGGGGGCGGCAGTGACCGTCATCCTGACCGTGACGAAACCTTTCTCGGCGACCTGGATCGGATAGAAGCGCCGTCCGCCGAGATACATCGTGAAGCCGCCGACTTCATTGAGCACGAACCCGGCCCGCACCAACTCGGGATGCTGCTCGACCAGGAACTGTGCGCCGAACTGCGAGCCCGACTCCTCGTCGGCGGTGGCGACGACGATTACGTCGCGATCGCCCGCGATGCCGGCGCGCCGCAGCGCCACCGCGAGACCCAGGTCCATCGCACATTTCGACTTCATGTCGACCGCGCCGCGGCCCCAGACGCAGCCCTCGGCGAGCGCCGCGCTGAATGGCCCGCGGGTCCATCGTTGCGGCTCAGCCGGCACCACGTCGGTATGCGAGGCGAGCATCAGCGGCGCGTTGGCCGGGTCGGTCCCGGGCAGCCGCGCGATCAGGTTGGTGCGTCGCGGCGCGGCTTCGAGGCGAACCGTCTCGATACCGTTGGCTTCGAGCTGCGCGGCCAGGTAGTCGGCGGCGAGCCGCTCGTTGCCGGGCGGATTGCTGGTGTCGAGCCGGATCAGATCGCGAAACCAGTCGAGCGCCTGACGCTCGAACGCCTCCCACGGCGTCCGGGTCATGATCGATGGCGAGGGGGCAGCCAACCGGTTTACGGCTCTAGGATGTCCTGGAAGATACGGGCCGGCTCGGCTTGCTCGTCGACCACCCGCTTGAGCGCCGACAGCATCAGTTGAGAATCCTGCGCGCCGGACAGGGCGTAGCGGCCGTTGAGGATGAAAAACGGCACGCCGCTGACGCCCAGCTTCTGCGCCAACAGCTCCTCGGCGCGAACCTGGTCGACCGCCTGCTCGCTTTCGAGGAACAGCTCGGCCGCAACCGCGTCGATCCCGGCGCTCGCGGCGAGCGCGGCCAGCGTGGCGCGATCGCCGACGTCCTTGCCCTCGACAAAGTAGGCGCGAAACAGCGCCTCGGAGAGCGCATTCTGATCGCCCTCCCACTCGGCCATCCACAGCAGCCGATGGGCGTCGAAGGTGTTCGGAGTCTTGGCGATCAGGTCGTAGCGGAAGCCGAGTCCCTCGCTGGCACCGGCCTCGGTGATGCGCTGATAAATCTCTTTGGCGCGCTCCGGGCCGCCGAACTTCGCCGCCACGTAGCGATCGCGGTCCATCCCGCCGCGCGGCATATCGGGATTCAGCTCGAACGGCCGCCAGGTGATGCGCACCTGCTGACCCTCAAGCTGCGCGAGCGCTTTTTCGAGCCGCCGCTTGCCGATGAAGCACCACGGGCAGACAACGTCGGAAACGATGTCGATGCTGATATCCACCGGGGTCTCCTTTGCAGGATAGTTTACCGCCTGACGGCCGCCGGTTGTACAGCGATCGCGCGGGGCGTCAGTTCTTGCGCGCGGCCAGCGGCATCGGACCGAGGTAATCCTTCGCATCGGAGGCCAGCGCGCGCAGCTTGAGCACCGCGGCGGCCAGCGCGCGCAGGTCGCGCCGCGCATTTTCGGTCGGCTCGCCCTCGGCGAAATCCGCCGATGCCAGGTAGATGCTGGAGGGTGCGGTCAGCGCGCCGAACCAGGTCAGCACGTCGCGCAGATGCCAATCGGCGCCGAGATAATGATGCGCCGTGGCGCCCATCGCGACGATCCCGCACGGCTTGCCCATCAGGCTCTCGATCGGCAGTTGATCGAGCAGATTTTTGAGCGCGCCGGTAAAGGTGGCGCGATAGACCGGGGTCGCGATTATCACCGCCTCGGCGGCGCGCACCCGGGCGACGACGGCGGCGGTGTCGTCGCCATACTCTTCGGGCGCGCGCCCGTCGGCGAAAGCAATCTTGCAGTCGGCGAGATTGATCAGATCGGTTTCCAGTCCGGGCTCGAGCTCGCGGGCCAGCTCGCACATCCGGGTCATCGCCTTGTTGAGCCGCCCCGGCTTGGTAACGGCGCCCACTATCACAACCAGTTTTGCCATCTCTCTCTACCGCATGCCTGCGAAAATCATGTTCAACCTTAAAACCGCTTGGGAACTTTCTCGAAAATCCGCTCGTCGACGCGCTCGGGCGGCGGAAAGGCCTTCTTGCTGTGCGTCAGCCCCAAATCCAAAAACATCAGGCACAGCTCGAAAGCGACCAGCCCGGGATTGATGACCGGGACCGGCATGCGCTCGACCAGATGGGCGTGCGACTGATGCATGGTGGTGGAACCCAGGATCAGCACCTCGGCGCCGTCCTCTTCGATCGCGGCGCGGCCCGCGGCCTCGAGCTTATCGAACACCACCTGCTCCTTGCCCTCGAGCAGCGCGGCGGTGTCGGGTCGCACGTCGATCGAGCGGATCGAGGCCACCCGATGATGGAGCCCTTCGGCGGTGATGACCTTGTCGTAGAGCAGCTTCCACGGCTCCCACATCGTGATGACCGAAAACTTCTTGGCCAGCATGCAGGCGGCGAGGAACGAGCTGTGGGCACTGCCGAGCACCGGAATCTTGAGCAGCGAGCGCAGCGGGGCGACGCCCGAGTCGCTCATGCTGTTGACGCAGATGGCGTCGTAACCCTCCTGCTCGGCGCGCATCCCGGCTTCGACCACGAAGGCGTCGGCGAGCGCGGATTCATACAGCGAGTCGAGGATGTAGGCGCCGCTTTTGGTGCCGAAGAATTCGACCTCGAGCCCCGGACGCATCAGATGACCGGGAATCTGCGCGGCAAAGCGCGGCAGCGCCTCCGGCGGCATCGGCACCGGCAGCAGCATCTTGATGCGCCGTTTGGCGGCGGCTGGGGAATTGGCGGGCGAGCTCATCTGGCACCTTGGCGATCCGAATCAGCGGGCATCGGATTATCCTGTCGGCAGCGCCGGTTGGTCAAGCACCTGCGCCCGGAAGCAGGCATCGAATATTGCTTGGAAATCTTGCAGTTGCCCTTAAATCAGACTTGTTTAATATCGCGATTACTATTAGAAATCGTTTAGTAATCCCGTTGCGAGGTAAGTCGAATGAAGTTCGTCTTCCACATCCTTCCTGCCTACCCAGCCACCCCGGAAGAGCGCCAGCGTCTGGCGCCGATTGCCCATCGGACCGACAAGACCCAGCAGATGCTGGAAGAGATGCTCGATATCACGCAGCATTGCGAGGATATCGGCTTCGACGCCGTGACCTTCTCCGAGCATCATTTCTACACCGAAGGATGCGAGGCGGGGGCGACGCCGACCCCCCATCTGATTCGGCTGCTGCTCAACACCAAGCGCATCAAGATCGGACCGCTCGGTTTCGTGCTGCCGACCTGGGATCCGATCCGGCTCGCGCTCGACGTGGCGTGGGCGGACCAGATGAGCAAGGGACGCGCGATTTGCGGCCTGGCGCGCGGCGTCTTTCCGCGCTGGGTGAACGTGCTCGGACAGCAATACGGCGTCGAGCCGGGGGGCGTGGGCAGCACCGCCGACGAGCATAATCGCGAGGTTTTCGAAGAGCTGTTCCAGATCATCAAGCTGGCCTGGAAAGACGAGCCGTTCTCGTTCAAGGGCAAGTATTACCAGGTACCCTTCCCCGCCGAGGGTCATTTCTGGGCCCCGCACGAGGCGACCGCGCGTTACGGCGCGCCGGGCGAGTTGGAAGGTCAAATGCTGCGCAAGATCTCGGCCGTACCAAAGCCTTATCAGAAGCCGCATCCGGAAATATGGCAGGCCTTCACCATCAGCGAGCGGACCATTCGATGGGACGCACGCCAGGGCGTCTGCCCGATGGTTTTCGCGCCGTTTCCGGATGTCTCCCTGAAGGCGTTTCAGGCCTACCAGGAAGAGGCGGCCAAGTCCGGCCGCGCGCTGAAGCTGGGCGAGAACATGGGCACCTGCCAGTTCATCTATATCGACAAGGACCGCAGCGAAGCGCGCCGCCTGATGAATACCGGCTCGTACTTCGTCTTCGAGAACTTCCATTCCAAGGTCGACAAGAACATCCCGCCCAAGGTCGACGCGTTGATCGACCTCAAGATGGCGGTGGCCGGGACCGTCGACGACGTGCGCCGGCGGGTGGCCGAGATCCAGGAGACGCTGAACCCCAAGTATATGCTGTGGCTCGGCGACCAGGGCTACGTCACCGCGGATGAGATGAAGCGCGAGCTCGAATTGTTCGCGACCAAGGTGATGCCCGAGTTTCAGGACCGGGGCTCATCGTCATCGGCCGAGGGCGTCGCAGCGAATCCGTAATTTCACCGGTCCGGATCGGCCGATCGTCGATTGGTCGGTCCGGACCGCGTTACTCGAACGGGCCCGAGATGGAACCCGTCAGAATCGTTCACTATCTCAATCAGTTCTTCGGCCAGCTTGGCGGCGAGGAAGCCGCCGGCGCCGGGCCGCAGATCAAACCCGGCCCAATCGGACCCGGCCGTGTGTTGCAAAGCCAGCTTGGCGACGGTTTCGAGATCGTGGCGACCGCGATTTGCGGCGACAACACCTTCGCCGACGCTCCCGCGAAGACCGCCGAAGAGCTGGCCGGCCTGATCGCCGAATTTCGCCCCGCCATCCTGATCGCCGGGCCGGCCTTCAACTCGGGGCGCTACGGCCAGTCATGCGGCGAGCTTTGCGCTGCGGTGCAGGAGCGGCTCGGGGTTCCGGCGCTCACCGGAATGTACGACGAGAATCCCGGCGTCGAGCAGTTTCGCAGCCGGGTCCTGATCGTTCGCACCGGTCCCAGCGCCCGCTCGATGGGTGAGGCGCTGCGGCAGATGGCGACGCTCGCCCGGCGCATCGCCGCGGGCGACGCTATCGATCGGCCGGCGGAAGCGGGATGCTTCCCGCGCGGGATGAAGCGCCCGATGATACGCGAGGAGATCGCGGCCACGCGCGCGATCGATATGCTGCTGCGCAAGGTCGCCGGCGAGCCCTGGGCGACCGAGGTCAGCCGCCCGGCCTTCGATCGCGTCGCGCCGGTAAAGCTCGACGCGCCGCTGGCAAGTATCACCGTCGCGCTGGTCACCGACGGCGGCCTGGTGGTCAAGGGTAATCCCGATCGGATGCCCAACGGCTATTGCGATCGTATCACCGCCATCCCGATTGGCGGGCTGGAGCGCTTCACGACCGACCTGGTCGAGGCTCATCACGGCGGCTACGACACGCAATTCGTCAACCAGGATCTGAACCGGCTGGTGCCGCTCGACGCGATGCGCCAGCTCGAAAAGGAAGGTGCGATCGGCCGGCTCTACGAGACCGTCTACGCCACCGCCGGCCTCGGCATGTCGCTCACCAACGCCCGCAAGCTCGGCCAGGAGATCGGGCGGCGTTTGCGACAGGACGGGGTGCAGGCGGTCATCCTGACTTCCACCTGAGGGACTAGCACGCGCTGCGGTGCAGCGCTCGCCAAAGAGATCGAACGGATGGGAATCGCGACGGCGCAGATCTGCTCGATGCGGCAGGTGGCGACGATGGTCGGCTCGCCGCGCATCGTGACCGGCAAAAGCGTGCTCCATCCCACCGGCGATCCAGCGCTCGACCTCGCGGGCGAGCGCGACCTGCGGCGCAAAATCCTGCGCGACGCGCTCACGGCGCTCGCATCCGACGGCACCCAGAATGCGGCTTGAGCTGCGGGCCGCGGCAGTTAAGCGCGCGGTCTTCGGCGCCGCCACCGGCTTGCAAGACGCGACGCTCACCGTCGCACGCGAAGAGTTGCGGGCGATACTCGGCGTCGATAGCCGTCTCGCCGAACTCGAAATCGAGCTCGCCAATCCGGGCGAGGATTGCCGTATCACCGACATCTTCGATGTCTTCGAGCCGCGCTTCAGGAGCGCCGGCCGGAATTTTCCGGGTGTGATTGAGCCGATCGGACGGGTCGGCGACGGCCTGACCACGGCGGCACGCGGCGCGGCGGTGATGGTGCTGAATTCGATGGCGGACCGTTACAAGTTGACGGTCGATATGTGCGGCCCGAGCGCCGACTTCTCGCCCTACTCCCATACCGCCAACCTCTGCATCCGCTCGCAGCCGGCAGCGGGCGTCGAGCGGCCCGACTACTATCGCGCGCTCAAGGAGGCCGGTGTCCGCGCCGCAACCTATCTCGGCGCAGCAGCTTCGCGCACGACGCCCGATACCGCCGAAATTATCGGCCTCGATTTGCCCGGTACGCAAAGCGCGGGGCGCGAACAGGCGCTGCCGCGCGTCGCTTATATCTACATGCTCGCTTCGCAACAGATGCCGACCGAGGCCATCGAGCCGATTCTCTACGGCGACAACGTCCGCACCCTGCTTCCCACCGTGTTGCATCCCAACGAAGTGCTCGACGGCGCGGTGATCGCGCCCTATTGGAACTTCGGCGGCGACACCTTCACGATTCAGAATCATCCGATGATCCGCGAGCTCTACCGGCGCCATGGCCGCGACCTGACGTTTGCCGGCGTGATCGGCACCATCGCCGCGGAAACCGAAGCCGGACGCACGCGCAGCGCCGTGATGGCCGCCAATCTGGCGCGCGACACGCTGGGCGCCGACGCCGTGGTGCTGACCAAGTACGGCGGCGGAATTCCGGAGTCGGCCACGATGGAGACCTACGACGCCTGCGAGGCGCTCGGCATCAAGGGCACGATCGTGATCTGGACGCACGGCGGCGACGGCCGTATCGAGGGGGCGCTGACCTTCATGTCGCCGCGCGCCGACGCGGTGGTAAGTTGCGGAATCAACGAACAGGCTATCGACCTGCCGCCGGTCGCGCGCGTGATCGGCAGCTCTACCATCGGCCCGTTGATCATGGAGGCCGAGGGCGAGACCCGTCCGTCGAATGGACCCATCCACCTGCGCTTCCTGTTTCTCGCCGGCGCGTCGGACCAGTTGGGCGGCGGCCGCCGCTCGATCGAGGAATACTGAACCGGTCTTCTCGCGGGACCGTCGCCGGACAGCGAACCACGGCGCTGCTACAGTAAATCGATGACTCGGCCAGTACTGCTCGCCGCTGCGACCGCGATGGCTCACGTGCCCGGCCTGGTGCGGATTGGCTCCAAGCCCGCGCGTGAGATCGCGCGCGACGCCGGGCTGATCGAAAAGTTGATCGCGAACTCACGCGGTTTCGATGACGCGGTCGGCTACGCGCCCAACCAGGCCTTTGTCGGCGCGCTTCATCCGCGCGCGATGGGCCCGCGTCCCCATTTCAATCGCATCGTCGAGGGCGGACGAAGGTTCGGGCCGGATGGCGAGATCATGCCCGAGCGCGAGTTTCTCGGCCTGATGGCGCTGGCCGATCAGTTCAAGTTGATACAGCTCGCGCCCGAACTCGCGCAAAGCGCCGCTGCTGACCTGGCGCGCCATCCGCTGCGTGAATCGTTCAAGCCGGACGGACTGCAAGCCGCGAGCGGCGACCCGGCGGCGGCGCTCGCGCGCGGCGCGCTCGGGCTTTATCTCGGCAACGGTGAATGCGCGGGCGCGCTCGCTACCGGTCATCACGAGGACGCGAATCTCGCCGCCCCGGTGATCGCGGAGAACCTCGCCTGCAAGGCGAGCGGCGCGCTGGCGCTGGCCCATCTGCTGCGACTCAATCAACTCGATCCGGCCACTATCGAATACGTCATCGGCTGTTCCGAAGAGGCGGTCGGCGATCGCTATCAGCGCGGCGGCGGCAACATGGGCAAGGCGATCGCCGAGATGGCGGGATGCGTCGAGGCCTCGGGCGCGGACGTGAAGAATTTCTGCGCGGCGCCGGTGCCCGCGATGGTCGTGGCGGCCAGCCTGGTGGCGGCCGGCGTCTTCGGCCGGGTGGCGGTGGTCGGCGGGGGCTCGCTGCCCAAGCTCGGCATGAAGTTCGAAGGCCATCTGAAGCATTCGATGCCGGTGCTCGAAGATACGCTCGGCGCGGTGGCCGCGGTAATCGGCGCGGACGACGGCCGCTCGCCAGTCATCCGGCTCGATCCGGTCGGCCGTCACAAGGTCAGCTCCGGCTCATCGGCCGAGGCGATCATGGATGCGCTGGTGACCGCGCCGCTCGATCGCATGGGTCTCAAGATCACCGACGTCGACGAGTACGCGACCGAGTTGCACAATCCCGAACTCACCGAACCGCAAGGCAGCGGCAACGTGCCCGAGCGCAACTACCGGATGCTGGCTGCGATGGCGGTGCGGCGCGGCCTGTTCGGACGCGAGGCGATGGCTGGCTTCGTCGCCCGCCATGGCATGCCGGGCTTCGCTCCCACCCAGGGTCACGTCGCTTCCGCCTTCTGCTACCTAGCTCATGCCCGGCGGGCACTGACCGACGGCGGCCGCGCGCAGCGTATCATGATGATGGCAAAGGGCTCACTGTTCCTCGGTATGATGACGGGACAATCGGACGGGATGTCGTTTATACTGGAGCGCAACGGCGGCTGAACGAGCCGCGCAAGAAGGAAGGATAATCGATGTTCGCGGGCAAAAAAGTGATCGTAGTCGGCGAGCGCGACGGGGTGGCAAGTCCTGCTATCGCGACCTGCGTCGAGGCGGCGGGCGGCGAGGTCGTCATGACGGCGACCGAGTGCTTCGTCTGAACCGCCGCAGGGGCAATGGATCCGCATACCCAGCAGACGATTCTCGATACGGTCGGCAAACACGGCCGTGAGAACCTGCTGGTGATTCTGGGGACGCCCAGCCCGGAAGCCGCCGCGATTGCGGCGGAGACCGTGACCAGCGGCGATCCCACCTACGCGGGACCATTGGCCGAGACCCAGTTGGGTCTCCTCGTCTACCATATTCTGGAGGACCAGGTGCGTGCGGCGCTCGATCCGGCGATCTACGACCAGCAGGTCGGCCTGATGGCGGAGACGCTCGACGGGCCGGCCATCGCGGCGGCAGTCGCGCAGGCGCGCGCGGCGATCTCACAACCGGGCGCATCGTGACGATGGCGCCTCGCACAAATCGACTGACCGCGGCGCGCCGTCGCTCGGCGCGTGCGATCGCGATGACTCAGGGGAATTAATCATATGGCGCTGCGCACCGGCGCGGAATATTTGCAGGCGCTGCGCGACGGCCGCGAGGTCTACCTCGACGGCCGGCGGGTGGCGGACGTTACCAGCGAGCCGGGCCTCGCGCGGGTCGCGCATACCTTCGCGCGGATGTATGACCTGGTGATCGAAAACCAGGATCAGTGGACCTTCCGCGACGAGCAGGGGCAGCCGACCAGCCTCAACTGGCTCGAGCCGCGCACGCGCGATGAGCTGACGCGCCGGCGCAACTTCACCGAGATGATCGCGCGGCGCACCGGCGGCCTGTTCGGCCGCCAGCAGGACTACGTGCCGCTGTTCCATCTCGGGATGATCGACATCAAGCGCGAGTTCAGCCGCGGCGACGCGCGCTTCGAACGCAATATCGAGAATTATTGGCGGCGCGCGCGCGAGCACGATCTGATGCTGGCGCACTCGTTCATCGACGCGCAGGCGCATCCGTCCGTGCCGCTGGAAAAAACCGTGGTGCCCCGGATAGTCGCGCGCAAGCCCGAGGGGATCGTCGTGCGCGGCGCGAAAACCGTCGCCACCTTCACCTGTCATGCCGACGAAATCCTGGTCGGCGCCTTTCCGCGTCCTGCGATGACCGAGGATTACGTGATGTACTTCTCGATTCCGATCGCGACGCCGGGCGTGCGAGTGATTGCGCGCACGGTCTACGGACAAGGCAGCGCGTTCGATCATCCGGCCGGCCAGTTCGGCGACGAAAACGATTGCATCGTGATCTTCGACGACGTGCTGGTGCCGTGGGAACGGGTCTTCAGCCTCGGCGAGCCGAGTTTCTGCGCGACCGTCTTCCCGCGTATCAGCGAGTGGGCGCACTGGAGCATCCTGGCGCGGCTCGCGGTCAAGGCCGAGGTGCTGACCGGGCTCTACTCGTTGATCCCCGAGATGCTGGGCCGTGGCCAGCAGCCGCAAGCGCAGGAGGCGCTGGGCGAGATCATTCGCTACCTGACGAGCATCCGCGCCTTCATCCATGCGGCCGAAGATCAGGGCCAGGTGACGCCGGAAGGCCACTTCATGCCGAATCCGCTGTACGTCACTGCCGGGCGCGCCTACTCGGTCGAGCACTATCGACGGATTACCGGCTACCTGCACGACATCGCGAGCCAGGCGCTGATCATCATTCCCAGCGAGGCCGCGTTCGACAGTCCCGAGGTCGGGCCGGCGCTCGAAAAAATGTTCGAGAGTCCGTCGGCGTCGGCGCGCGAGCGCGCCCGGGTGGTGCGCCTCGCATGGGACATGGTGTGCGACTCATACGGCGGCCGGCAGACGATGTTCGAGCTGTTCAATGCGTTGCCCTGGACGGCGCAGCGCGCGCAGTTGATGGCGAGCTTCGATATCGAACCGTACCAGCGGCTGGCGGCTGCGACCGCCGGTCTGGGCTCGCTGGCGGAAGCAGCGGAGGGCGCCGCGCAAGCGGCCGGGCGCAAGGGGCGCGATTACAAGGCCGTCGGCGAGGCTTACGCGGCAAAGTCCGCCGGCAAAGTCCTCGCGCGCTGACGAAGCGCCGGCCCGGGAATCAAAGCTGCCAGGTGTTCGGCGGCAGCCCCCATCGAACGCGCCCGTAATTCTCGGCCGGCACGTCCCAGGTGATCGCCAACGAATGCGAGGCGGCATTGATATCGCGCACCAGGCGCTGAATCGGGCTGCCCTGGTAAATCGCGTGAGCGCCGGCGCCCTCGAACAATCGGTTCGCGGCCCGCACGCTGGTCCTGACCGCAAACGAGATATCGCGCCGCATCCGCGCCCGTTCAGCGATCGGGATTTGTCCGCCCGCCTCGCCGTACTCGCGTAGATGGCGCAGATCGCGCAGCATCAGCAGGCGCACCGCGTCGACCTCGGCGGAGGACTCGGCGAGCCGAACCTGCATCATGGGCTGTTCGATCACCGGCACGCCGGTCTGGCCGTCCCGGCGCCCCTGCATCTGCTGCTCGAACAGATCGACCACGCCCTGAGCCATGCCGATTATCGGTGCGGCCAGCGAGTAGCCGATAAAGCTGAAAATCGGCAGCTTGTAAAAAGCGCTGCCGTACAGTTCGCTCCCGGCGGTCGTGCCGGTCATGAACTGCGCGCCGTGGCAAATCCGATGCTCCGGGATGAAGACGTCGTCGACGCTGAGCCCTTTGCTGCCGCTGCCGCACAGCCCCAGCACATGCCAGTTGTCATCGATGCGGAAATCCTTCTTCGGCACCAGGATCATGTCCGCCTTGTCGGGACCGGTGATAATCAACTGCACCCAGGCGGCGTGATCGATGCCGCTGGCGAAGTTCCATTTCCCGGTCAGACGCACGCCGCCTTTGGCCGGCTCGATGCGGCAATTGACGGTGGCCGAGGCGGTTGAGGAGAGCACGTCCAACGAGTCGGCCCAGTACTCGTCCTGCGCCTGCTTGGGCCACAGCCCCATCATCCAGTTGTGCAGCGGCCAGAACGATCCCATCCAGCCGCTCGACCCGCATCCGCGCCCAAGTTGGGCGGCGCACTCGTAAACGCTATCCATGTCGAGTCCGATGCCGCCGTACGGAACCGGCTGCGAGATGCGATGAAACTCCGCGGCCATGAAGTCCGCCACGGTCTGTTTCGGCACCTGGCGCAGCTTCTCGCATTCGGCCGCGCGCTCGCGCAGCATCGGCACCATCGCCGCCGCCCGCTCGACCATCTCGCGCCGGCTGTATTTCGGCTCGCTGCCGTTCTTCGCTATCGATGAATCTCGCGCGCTTTGCGTGCTCATTGCTCACCCTGGTTTTTCGAAGCTTGCGACGCGTGGCCATCAGCCGACGTCCATAATAATTGCTATCAGCTTTTGCGACCCGTTTTGCAAGCGGCCGCGGAAATCGCGGCCATCTGCTTGTCGGCTCCGGCGTGGTCGAGTAATAGAGACAAGCAGTCGCCGGCGATGCAGTCATTTTCGCGATACGCCTGCGACCAGAAGGAACAGCGCGAATGAAATTTGGCATAATGTTCGACACCCACATCGACAAGTGGGAGCTGGTGCGATACGCCGAAGAGCTCGGCTACGACACGGCCTACTTGCCGGATTCCGAAATGATGTGGTCCGACTGCTACGCGACCCTGGCGCTGGCGGCGTTCAACACCAAGCGCATCAGGATCGGGACCGGCATCGCGGCCCCCGGCGTCCGCCTCGCCCCGGTCACCGCCCATTCCATCGCTACTATCAACCAGCTTGCGCCCGGCCGGGTGTTCCTTGGTATCGGCACCGGACACACCTCGATGCGGATGCTGGGGCAGAATCCGACGCCGTTGGCCGAGCTGCGCGAATACATTCGCGTGCTGCGCCGATTACTCGACGGCGATGAAGTTGAATATACACTTAACGGCAAGACCCATCCGATAAAGTTCATTCACCGCGACCGCTACTATATCAATCTGGATAATCGGATTCCTATTTACATGGCCGCCAATGGTCCCAAGGCTATCCACATGGTCGGTGAATGCGCCGACGGATGGATAGTCCACAATGCCAACCCGGAGCAGGCCACAGTATACTTTGATATGGTCCGCGCCGGCGCGCGCAAGGCCGGCCGCACCCTGCCGGCCGACTTTTATGCGACGTTCCAGAGCAGCCCGTGCATACTAAGACCGGGCGAACGGCTCACCGACGAGCGCATCATCAATGAAACCGGATCGCAAGTGACCTGCGTCCTGCATCTGGCCTATGAGATCTGGAATTACCTCGGCAAGAAGGACGAAGTAATTCCGCCGTTCTTCGCCGACGTGTGGGACGATTACCTCAAGCGGGTCGCGAACTACAGTCTCCCTCCGGAGGCGCGCTTCCGCCAGATCCACGACGGCCATTGCACATTTGTGCAGCCTGACGAGCGCCGCTTCGTGACGCCCAAGGCTATTCAAGCAATCTGCCTGGTCGGCGAACCCGACGAGATCATCGAGCGTATCCGCGCGATGGAGCGGGTCGGATTTCAGGAGCTCAACATGCTGCCGCCGGCCGACTATCAACGCAAGGTGTTTCGCGATTTCGCCGAACTCATCATGCCCGCGTTTCGATAATTTTCTGTTCGACGCGATCGCAGCGGAGATTCGACTTATGACCAGCAAAGTGGCATCCAAGGATCTGTTGATGGTTGGCAGCCTGCCACTGGAGACGGCCGACGAGGTGATGCGAGCATGCGCCACGAATCTCGGCCAGTGGCTGCCCTGCATCCCCGACGGCGAGGTTGGCGATCGCTCGTACTGGATAATCGGGCTCGGCTATCGCGTTTATAACGGCCATCCCGAGATCGAAACGGTCAACCGGCCGGCGCCGATCGGAGGCCGCGAGAACTGGAAGCCCAAGGACCTGGTCGACATCTGGCAGTTCCAGGTGCGGCCGGGAGTGCAGAGCGTGCGGTTCGGCGACCTCGGCTGGCGACTCGGCTACGCCCGCGACGCGGTCAACTCCTACTTCGTGTTTCGCACGCTGCGGGAAAAGGGCGTGATACCGGCGGGTGTCCGCTTCCAGGTCTGTCTGCCGTTGACCTACAGCGCGTTTGGTTCGATGTTTCGGAATCCGGATGACTTCGCGCGGATGGCGCCGGGCATCGAAGAGGCGCTGAGCGCGGAAATCGCCAAAATGCTCGAGACTATTCCCGCTGCCGAGCTCGCAATCCAGTGGGACTGCGCGGTTGAGATCGCCATCCTGGAAGGCATGATGCCGTGGGCGCCCAAGGACGGCGCGTTCGAGATGAACGCCGCACCGGCAGCGCGCCTGTCGCCGCAAATCCCGGAAGAAGTGATACTCGGGTATCACCTATGTTACGGAAATCTCACTGACTGGCCGATGATGCGACCGAAGGACCTGAGCGTCTGCGTCGATTATACCAATGCGCTTTTGGAGCGATCGGGCCGGCGCGTCGATTTTGTGCATATACCGATTCTGGACCACGTCGACGCTTCGTACTTCGCACCGCTGGCTAATCTGAAATTGCGCGATAGCAAGCTTTACCTGGGCGTTATCCACCATATGGATGACCTCAATGACTATCGTCACCGGATCGCAGAGGCGCAGAAATATACTCCGGCCTTCGGAATTGCCGGGCCATGTGGCTATGGCCGCCTCGACGCGAAGATCGTTCCAGCGCTGATGAAAGAGCATTTAACCGGGCTGGAACTATATAATCGACGTTGACCCACGCTCGGCGCGCCGTTCGCTCGTTCGGAGGCGGCCACTACGAAAGGGAGCCTGATGGCCACCAGTTATGACGCGATATTCGTCGGCAGCGGCATCTCCAGCCTGGTCGGCGCCTCGATCCTGGCCAAGGCCGGATGGAGCATCGGGGTTTTCGAGCGCAACTCCTGGTTGGGCGGCAACATCCGCAGCGGCGAGATAACCGAGCCCGGATTTACCCACGATCTCTACTCGGCGTGGCATCCGCTGTTCGTCGCCGGCGAAGGCTACGGCCTGCTGAAGAACGATCTGACCGCGCGCGGCGTCGAGTACCTCAACGCCGAGTACCCCGCGGCCGGCCTGCTGCCCGACGGCACCACCGCCTTCATCTCGGGCGACCATCAGAAGAATCGCGATCATTTCGAGCAGCTCGCGGCCGGTGACGGCGCCGCCTGGGACCGCGCGGTCGCAGCCCTGATGGCCAAGTCGGAGATTGCCTTCGGCCTGATGTCGTCGGAGCTGTGGTCGATGGCGGGGCTGGGGTTGGCGGCGAAGGCGGTGCGGAAGATGGGCGTGCGCGGAGCACTCGAGTTTTCGAGCGAGCTGTTCAGCACCAGCCGCGAGTGGCTGGAGTCCAACTTCCAATCGCGCGCGATTCACGGCTTGCTGGCGCCGTGGGTGCTGCATACCGGGCTCGGTCCCGATAACGCCACCTCAGGCTTCATGACGGCGCTGATCGCGGTGACGCTCGAGCTGATCGGAATGCCGATACCGCGCGGCGGGGCGGCCCGGCTGGTCGAGGGCTTCTCGAAACTGCTGCGCGATCTGGGCGCGGAGCTGCATACCGATGCGCCGGTCGAGCAGGTGATCGTACGCGGCGGCAAAGTCGCCGGCGTGCGCACCGCGGCGGGCGAGTTCCAGGCGCGACGCGCCGTGATCTGCTGCGTCACGCCTCATCAGTTGTACCTGAAGCTGCTCGATCGCGCCGTGGTTCCCGACTGGGTGGTGGCGAGCGCCAGCCGTTTCCGTTATGGACGCGGCGATATGCAGATCCACCTGGCGCTCTCCGAGCCGCCGCAATGGCCCGGCGGCGATCCGCGTTTTTTGCGCACTGCGATGGTCCACGTTGCGGCCGGTATCAACGGGGTCTCGCGCGCGGTCAACGAGGCCGAGCGCGGACTGCTGCCGGCCGATCCGACGGTGGTGGTCGGCCAGCCGACCGCGATCGATAAATCGCGCGCGCCCGACGGCAGCTGGATTATCTGGATACAGATGCAGGAAATGCCGAACCATCCGATCGGCGATGCGGCCGGCGAGATTCAGTCCACCAATGGGACCTGGACCCCGGAGCTGCGCGAACGCTACGCCGATCGAGTGATCGCGAAGCTGGCTCGCCAAATCCCGAATCTGCCCGGCGCGATTCGAAAGCGCGTGGTGTTCTCGCCCGCCGACCTGGAAGCCGCGAACCCGAATCTGGTCGGCGGCGATCCCTACGCCGGCGCGTGCACGCCGGATCAGTTCTTCATCTTTCGCCCGATCCCGGGTCTGCCGCGCCATCGCACGCCGATTTCCGGTCTCTATCATATCGGCGCATCAACCCATCCGGGACCAGGACTGCACGGCGCGTCGGGCCTGCTGGTCGCGAAGGATCTGCTCGGCGCGCGGCGGGTCAGGCGCGCCTTCAAAACGGGTTGATTGGAGGCGACGCAGATCAGCGATATGGGCGGCGATGAGAATCACGCCGGCGGCACCGAGGGTGAGCGGCGTTATCGGCGGCGGCGCGGCCTCACCGCGCGTGGCCTGCGATTGTAATTGTAATACCTGGGTGGCGGCGGCCGAGCATAGTAATACCTCGGCGGCGCCGAATAAGACGATGAGCCGAAGCCGCCCAGTGCGCCATAGACGATCAGTCCCCCGATCAGCGGAATCAGCAGGGAGGAACCGGTCGCGAGGCTGCTTTGACCCTGCGTCGCGTAGGGATCGTTGTACTGATTTTGCGCCTGGTACTGCTGAATGTCGCCGACATTGCCCGGCGCAGTCGTGTTCGCGGCGACCGGCGGTGGTACGTTCGCCGCTTCTTGCGGGTTAACGCCGCTCGACTTCGATGATGAGCTACTGCGATAGCGCGCCAGCAGCTCGGGCTCGATCTTGATACGGTTGGTGACGCGGACATCGGGATCGTGCAGGAAGTTGCGCGTCCGTTCCTCGGCGTGCTTGAAGCCCAACTGGGTCGCGACGAACCCGTAGAGCATCACGCTCCGGGCGCCGTCCTCACCGACGGTTATCTGGGCCCCGACCGCAGGTAATCGATGGTTGTGCAGGTATTCGGTGAGCGCCGCGCTGTCCGCATCCGGCGCCGCCAGCGTCGTCAGCGGAACCGTCACGATAGCGAGCATCAGCGCCAGCAGGAAACTGAACAATGTGCGGACTTGGAACATGATACTGATCCACAATCCGAGCATATTTTATGCCTAATCGTCGTCGTCGGCCAGCGTTCCCGCCGCGGATCGGGCCGGGTGCAAATTGCTGGCGGTACAGGGCTCCTTTTCAACGATTGGTGGATGAACCTCAGTCCGACCGGAGAGCTTCGGCGTCGGGCAATGGCGCGATTTGCGGCCCGGCGTAGACCATAGCGTCGGTCGTTGGGCGGACTGGGCGAGGCATCTCATTACCTATCGATGCTTGAGCGCGCTAATATTAGCCGCGCATTCCGGGCCCAGAGCTCACGGAATGAATTTCAAACCCAAGCTCGAGGAGCAAACGAACGATGGCCAAGGATCTCCTGTTGGTGGGAAGTATCCCCTGCAACACGGTCGAGGAAGTCTTAAGAACCTGGGGCAAGACCTTCGCTCCCCATCTCAAGTACATGCCCGACGGCGAGGTCGGCGACCGTCTGCATTGGATCGACGGCCAGGCCTATCGCACCTTCAACGGCCATCCGCAGATCGAAACCGTCAAGCGGCCGGCGCCCGATAATGGCGTCGAGCGCTGGAAGCCGCGCGATCTCGAGGACCAGTGGCAGTTCCGGGTCAAGCCGGGGGTGAAACGGGTCGGCTTCGCCGATCGCGGCTGGCGTCTGGGCTACGCGCGCGACGCGATCAATTCCTACTTCGTCTTCAAGACCCTGAAGAAGGAAGGAGTGCTGCCGTCCGATCTGCGTTTCATGGTTGCGCTGCCGACGCCGGAGAGCGCAACGGCGCTCTACTTTCGCGAGCCGGCCCAATGGGACGCGATCAAGCCCGCTTACGAGGACGCGATGCTCGCCGAGGTTGCCACGATGGTCGAGCATATTCCGCCCGGCGACCTCACGATCCAGTGGGACGCGGCCTGCGAATCGGTCGACATCGAGTTCGGCTTGCCGTGGCTTGGTCCGATCACCGAGGATCGCTTCGTCCGCTACGTCGATCAGTTCGCGCGGCTGAGCGCGCCGATCCCGAAAGAGGTGCAGCTCGGCTATCACGCCTGCTACGGCACGCTCGGTGGATGGCCGACGGTGCAGGCCACCACGCTCGCCAACGAGGTCAGGTTCCTAAACCAGGCGGTCGCGCGATCCAAGCGGCGGGTCGATTTCGTCCATCTGCCGATGATGACTCGCACCGATGACGAATATTCGGCGACGCTCAAGGATCTGCAAGTCGGCGAAGCGGAAGTCTACCTGGGCCTCATCCATAATATGGAGAGCTTCGGGGAGCGGCTCGGCGTGGCGCGCAAGTATCTCAAGAACTTCAAGATCGCGGCGCCGTGCGGCTTCGGCCGGGTCACGCCCGCCCAGGCACAGCAGGTAATGAAAGATCATCAGCAGGCGCTGGAGATCTTCGAGCGGAGGTGATCGGCGACACCCTGTAATCCATCATGACAGCGCTGGCGGAGAGTCTCGGGCAGTGGCACGACTTTTATGTTCTGGTCGGCACCGCCGCGGCGACGCTGGTCGGACTGACGTTCGTCGCCGCTTCGATCGGCGGCGGCTATTTCAGCCCCGATCGGCGGGTCGGCATGCAATCGTTCCTGTCACCGACCGTGGTGCACTTCACGGCCATCCTGATCACCAGCCTGATCGTGCTCGCGCCGAGCGTAAGCGGCAGCTGGACCGGATTGCTGCTGGCCGGCGACGGTCTGGCCGGACTCGGCTACTGCGGCTGGATATGGCGCCGGATGATCAGGCATGGCCTGTTCGCCATGATCGATACCGTCGACCGGCTCTGGTATGCGCTGCTGCCGACCGCCGGCTATCTGCTGGTCGCCATCGCCGGCATCGGGATGCTGGCGCGCCAGGATCGCGCCGCTGAGGTCCTGGCGCTGGGGGTAATCCTGTTGCTGCTCGCGGGCATCCGCAACGCCTGGGACATGACGGTCTTTATCATTCAGCGGCGCCAGCCTTGAACACCGGCGGCTCAGGTGGTCGGGATCAGCAGCACCGTGCCGACGTCCAGTGAGTGCGGGTCATCGATCTGGTTGACCTCCCGGAGCCTGCTCGCGTCGACCCCGGCGCGCTGCGCGATCGCGTAGAGCGTGTCACCGCGGCGCACGCGGTAACGCTTCCTGCGCGCACGCGCGTAGCTGACGGACGCGCCGGTCGATGGAATCAAGAGCAGTTGTCCGGCTTTGAGCCGCCGCGCGTTACCGATCCGGTTGACCCGCATCAAGGAGGCGAGGCTCACGCCGTGATGCCGCGCGATGGCGTATAGCGTTTCGCCGTGGCGCACGCGATGCCGTTCGGCCGTCGCGCGATGGCCGGCTGCGTGCGCGTGCGTGTCGGCCCGCTCCGCGGTCATCAGCGGCGCCTCGCGAGGCGCTGGCAGTTCGGGAAAGTAGCGCTCCTGGTTTTCATAGATGCGGGACGCGGCCAGAAATTCCGAGTAATAGTTTTTGACCGCGAAACCGAACGCCGGCGCGTTCCAATGCTCGAGAATCTGCCGGTAGTCGCCGTCGTATTCGCGCGCCGCACGCGCCATCCCGTGCGCGCCGTAGTTGTAGGCGGTAATCGCCAGCGGCCAGCTTCCCAGCGTCTCGTAGTTGGAGCGCAGCAGCTTGGCCGCGGCGACCGTGGCGCGCATCGGATCGAGCCGTTCGTCGCGATGCCGGCTGATGTGGAGATATTGACGGCCGGTCGGCGCAATGAATTGCCAGATCCCGACGGCGCTGGCCTGTGAGCGCGCCCGCGGGTTGAATTCGGATTCGACCGCCGCCAGATAGATGAGCCCGTCGGGTAATCCGTGCGCGCTGAAGATTCGCCGCATCATCCGCCGATAATGGCTGCTACGCACCAGGCCTCGCGCGAACTGGTCACTCAATCCCTGTTGGATGCGCAGGTTGGCCGCCGCCGCGCGCAACTCCGCGCTGGTGGCGTCCTGGAACAACGCCGCCACCTTGCGCGCGGTCGCGCCCGCGGGCTCTTTGCCGGCGGCCAGCCACAGCAGAATCCGCTGATACTTATCCTTTAGATAGTTATCGACGCGAGCGATTTCCCCGGCGCTCGGATAGCCGGTGCCCGGCAGATGCATAACCTCGTAGGTTTTCCATACCTGGTCGCGATCGTGAACGATGAAATCGCGCGACGAGTAGCGGCTGAACACGCCGACCCAGAATTCCACCCGCGGCTCGAGATAGCCGGGACACGGGAACGGCGCATGCGCGGCCGCGATCGCGCCGTGCGGCAGGCTGCCCGACACGATCAACACGACGGTCGAGATTAGGCAGACGCGCGAAACTGACAGGTTGGCATGGTGCGGCAACATCTCTCCCCTCCACCACTCCTCATTCCAATGTCCAAAAGACGCTTGCCGTGAAGTTCAATAGTTAAACACATCGACTGCGGCCGCAACCCCGGGGGGCGCAACTATTTCGACCGCCGATCGTGGATACTCGCGATGGCGCGGGCTGCGAGGCTGAAGCTATACACGGTTCCCTTAACACGATGCGCGCAGCTATCATGATCAGCGTTGGACTCTCAGTAGATGGGGCGCTATCAGCCGTCCCCCACCCGACTGCGCTGCGGTCGGCGGGCGCGGCCGGATGGCGGGGGCGAGAGCACAGCCTCAGGCATCGGTATCGCAGCTCGTCAGCGGGCGATCATAATCGCGCGGGCCGTTTCTTCGCTTCGGTTAATGCTGCGATTCGCGTACTGCTGAATATCCGGTTCGCTGCGAACGCCTGCGGCCGAACGAGCATCGTCGAGATTGCTCCATAGCTCCATAACGTTTTTCCATGGTGCGCGGGAAAGCGTTGGGACAGTCGACGCTGCGGACAGGATCAGAAATGAACTATCAACACATTCTGCGCGAGCTTTCGTTTCTGCATTTGAAATATCACGGCGTCACGATCGGCTCGATGTGCCTCGCCGTCGCCATCGCCTTAGCCGTATTACTCGGCCTGCGCTGGCTGCGCGGCGCGATCGCGACGCGGCTCGATGGATTCGCGGCACGCACCACGACCACGCTTGACGATTTGACGCTGGCGCTGGTCCGCCGCACCAACCTGATCTTCCTGCTAGCCGTGTCCCTGTACGCCGGCTCGCTCGCCTTACCGCTGCGACCTCACACGATAACCAACCTGCGGCTGGCGCTGCTGTTTGTGATGCTCTGGCAGGTCGGGCTGTGGGCGCATGAGGTGATCGACTACGCGATCCAGCAGGTGATGCGCCGCCGGGCCGGAGAGGACGCGGGCTTGCGGACCGCCGCCGGGGCCCTGACTTTCATCTCGCGGGTGGCGGTATGGTCGCTGTTGGTGCTGTTGGCGTTGAGCAATCTGCACGTCAACATCACCACCCTGATCGCCGGGCTGGGCGTCGGCGGCATCGCGGTCGCCCTCGCGCTGCAGAATGTCCTCGGCGATCTGTTCGCCTCGCTGTCGATTCTTCTCGACCAGCCGTTCGCCGTCGGCCACTTTATCGTGGTCGACGACATCGCCGGCACCATCGATCACGTGGGTTTGAAGTCGACGCGCGTGCGCAGCCTCTCGGGCGAGGAGATCGTGGTATCGAATGCGGACCTGCTCAAGAGCCGCATCCACAACTACAAACGGCTGTTCGAGCGCCGAATCCTGTTCAGTTTCGGCGTCACCTACGACACTGGTTACGACAAACTCGCCGCGATTCCGGCCACCGTGCGCGAAATCATCCAGGGCGTACCGAAGACCCGCTTTGACCGGGCGCACTTCAAGGCTTACGGCGACTCGTCGCTGAATTTCGAAGTCGTCTACTTCGTGCTGGACCCCGACTACAACATCTATATGGACATTCAGCAGGCGATTAATCTGGAAATCTACCGGCGCATGGAGCAGGCCAGCATCGAGTTCGCCTTTCCAACCCGCACCGTGTATGTGGCCCATACGGATCTCACGGAAGCCCGCCCCGCCGACTCGCCCCCGGAAGAGCACCGCTAAGCGTCAGCCGCGCTGGCGCGTCATCCGAGCGGTGGGCGCTTATCCTGCCACGGGCGCGCCTCTTCGAACGCCGCGGCGATCGACAGCAGGCCGATCTCGTCATTCTGCCCGGCTACGATCTGAAGTCCGATCGGCAGCCCCTTGCTGGTAAATCCGTTGGGCAGCGAGATCGCCGGCTGGCCGGTCGAATTGAACGGTGAGGTGAAGATCAGCCAGCCCATCAGCTCCTCGGTGTAGCGCTCCGGCGCCGACGGCATCTTGCCGAGTTCGGTGGGCGTGCAGGCGAGCGTCGGGGTCAGCAGCGCGTCGTAGGGCGCCAGCCGCTGGACGATCTCGCGCGAGACATTATGCAGGGTGCGCACCGCGCGGACGTAATCCGCCGCGCTGACCTTGAGGCCGCGCTCGTACAGCTTGCGCACTATCGGATCGATTTTTTCCGGGTCTGCGGCCCCATAACTCGAAACTCCCGCGCAGATCACGGTTGAGACCGACTCGCCCAGCATCACGATCGGGTCCATCGCCAGCGGCTCGACCGAATGGCCCATGGCGCGGAACGCCTCGCAGGCGGAATCGAAGGCGCCGCCCACTTCGGGATCGACCGGGGCCAGCGCACTCGCGGCGATCGCTGCCAGCTTGAGCTGGGTCGGGCGTCGATCGATCGCGCGGATAAAGGGATGCGCGGGCGGCGGCGCCCAGTAGGGATCGCCGACCACCGGCCCCGCCATCACGTCGAGCATCAGGGCGACGTCGCGCACGGTGCGCGCGATCGGACAGTTGCTGGAGAGCCCGTGCCAGGCCTCGCCCTGCATCGGCGCCTGCGTTATCCGGCCGCGCGCCGGCTTGAGGCCGACCAGCCCGCAGCACGACGCCGGCATCCGGATCGATCCGCCACCGTCGGTGCCGGCTGCGATGGGCGCCATCCCGGCGGCGACGCTCACCGCCGCGCCGCCGCTGGAACCGCCGCCGGTATAGTCGGGATTCCACGGATTGCGCGCCGGCGGATGGAGTCCGCCCTCGGTGGTCGGACGGCCGCCGAACTCGGGCATCGTGGTCTTGCCGAGCAGGATACCGCCGGCCTCGCGCAGCCGGAGCGCGATCTCGGCGTCGGCGGGCGCCATGAAATTTTCGAAATTCTTCGAGCCGAAAGTGGTCGGGAAATCTTTCGTCCAGGTCATGTCCTTGAGCGAATACGGCACGCCATAGAGGGGCAGCGCGGCGCGCTCGGCGGACGTGAGCTTCTCGAGGCGCTCGGCGTCAGCCATCGCGCGATCGGCGGTGACCAGCCAGAAGGCCCCGAGCCGGGAGTTGAGGTCGGCCACGCGCTGCAGGAAGAACTCGGCAATCTCGCGCGGGCGCAGCTCGCCCTGGCAGGCCATTTCGCGCAGCTTCCATCCCTCGATATACGGGTCGAGCATCGTGATCATCTCCCTTTCGGCGGCGCGCAGCTTCGATCCGCGCAGCTTCGATCAAAGCTCGCGCAGAGGCTGGGGAGTTATTAGCGCACTTCGATTAAGCATCCCAACCGGATGAAATCGAGTCGCGGACGGGGTACCATCGTTACGGTCGTCCCCGGATGACAATGCGTGGCGTTTTTCTCTGGATTCATGTGGCTTTCGGCGCGCTCTGGATTGGCGCAGCCTTGTGCTTCGTGCTGGCGGCCGCGGTGCTCGATGCGGAGGGCGGCGAGCGGCACGAGTTCGCGTTGCGGGCGGCGCCGGCGATCAACCGGATTGGCCTGACCGCGGCGATAATCGTGGTCCTGACCGGGCTCGGCAATATCTGGATGGTCGGGCGACTCACCAACTTCCATTTCCGGCCCGAGTTCATCCGCCTGCTCGAAGGCAAGGTGCTGCTCTATGCCACCATGGTAGTGGCGCTGTGGGCCTCGTTTCGGGCTGAATCGAATATGCGCAGCGCGAATCGCGAAGGCCTGACGCCCGGGGTCAACGCAGAGACCGGCCGGCTCACGCGCTTTCACCTGGCGATCGCGCTGTGCGGGATCGTGGCGCTGGCACTCGGCTTGTGGCTGGCGGGCACCTGACAGCGCACGGAAGGGTATCTTCGATGGAGCGTCCACCGGAAATCAGCATCGGCCAGCATCGCATCGTCTTCCTGACCGACGGCTTCTGGCGCAACGACGGCGGATGCATGTTCGGCGTGGTGCCGCGTGAGCTGTGGAAGAAGAATCATCCGCCTGACGACCTCAATCGCATCCGCCTGAACCTGACCTGTCCGCTGATCATCCGCGGCAGCGACGCGATCCTGGTCGACACCGGCATCGGCAACCGGCTGAGCGCGATCGAGCGCAAGATTTTCGACCACGGCGAGGGCTGGATGCTCGAGGGGCTCGGCGCGCTCGGGATGGAGCCCGGGGACATCACGGCGGTGGTGCTGTCGCATCTCCATTTCGACCACTGCGGCGGAATCGTGCAGCGGCGGGAGTCGGGTACGCTCGAAGCGGCCTTCCCGCGCGCCCGGCTCTTCATTCAGAAGGGCGAACTCGCGGTCGCGCAAAGCACAAAAAATGAGCGCTTGCGTGCTGCTTATCGTCACATCGAAGAATGTCTCGCGCCCAACGTCAAATCTATTGAGGCGATCGACGGCGACTTGGCCGTCTGTCCACAGGTCACGGCCCGAGTCACCGGCGGCCACACCAGGGATCACCAGGTGGTCGTGGTTCGCGAGGGCGCCGAATGTTTCGCTCATCTGGCGGATATTGTGCCGACCCGGTCGCATCTTGGCGGTCCGTGGAACCAGGCTTACGATCTCGATGCGCTCACGACCATGGAGCGCAAGGCGGAGTATCTGGCTGACGCAGTGCGCGAGCGATGGTGGGTATCGTTTGCGCATGACGACCGGGTCTATGCGGCCCGGATCGTGCTTGAAGGTGGGAGACTGCGAATCGGCGATACGATCGCGGCGCGGGAGAAAGATTGAAGGAGAATTTGCTCAGGACCGATCGGCACGCATCGAAATGCGGAAGCATCGCGATGCCTGTGCATAAACCGTACTGATGTATACCGCCTGAGCAACTACTTTCAGGAGAAGTTGCATTGATTGATCGTAATAGTTTCCGTTATAATAAGCATAGGCATGTTGCTCGAAAAGAGCACCAGCCTGCCTGCCACGAAACCTAAAGCACACAACAAAAAATTCCGACCCGACCAAGGAGTCAGGCTGATGGAAGGGAACGATTTCGCGCGAGTGATTCAGGAAGACCGGGCGGCTCGTCAATCGAAGCAGTGGCAGGGCACGCTGCTCGAGTACCTGGAACTGGTCAAGGCCGACCCGATCGTTTCCAAGCTCTCCCACGCCCGCATCTACGATCTCATAATCGTGGCCGGCACCGGTGATATTCAGAACACCGATGATGCGCGCACCAAACGGCTGTACAAGGACGAGCCGGTCAAGGTTTACACCTTCTTCTCCGACGAGTTCTTCGGTATCGAGCGCACCATCGCCCAGATCGTGCGCTACTTCCATTCCGCCTCGCTCAAGGGCGAAGAGAGCCGCCAGGTGCTGTACCTGATGGGCCCGGTCGGATCGGGTAAAAGCTCGCTGGTCGAGCGGATTCAGCGCGGCCTCGAGCAGGCCGGCAACGTCTACGCCATCCAGGGCTGCCCGATGCACGAGGAGCCGCTGCATCTGATCCCGCGCCATCTGCGCCGCGAGTTCGAGAAGATGCTGGGCGTACATGTCGAGGGCGACCTGTGCCCGGTGTGCCGCTATCGGCTCAAGGTCGAGTTCAATCAGCGCTACGAGGAGTTCCCGGTCGAGACCCGCAGCTTCTCCAAGCGCAACCGGATCGGGATCGGCGTGGTGCCGCCGGTTGACCCCAACAACCAGGACACCTCGGTGCTGATCGGATCGGAGGATATTTCGAAACTCGATCAGTATTCGGAGGGCGACCCGCGGGTGCTGGAACTCAACGGCGCGCTCAACGTCGGCAATCGCGGGATGGTCGAGTTCATCGAGGTCTTCAAGAACGAGACCGAGTACCTGCACGCGATGATCACCGCCACCCAGGAGAAAGTCATCCCGGCGCCCGGACGCCACGGCATGGTCTACGTCGACACCACTATCGTGGCGCACTCAAACGAAGCCGAGTGGCAGAAATTCAAGGCCGACCACACCAACGAAGCGATCCTCGATCGGATCGTGGTGGTGAAGGTGCCGTATAACCTGCGGCTCTCCGAAGAGGTCAAGATTTACCAGAAGATCATCCGCAACTCGGATTTCCGCGCCCACGTCGCGCCGCACACGCTAGAACTGGCCTCGATGTTCGCGATTCTGTCGCGCCTGGAGCCGACCTCGAAGTGCGATCTGATGACCAAGCTGCGCCTGTACAACGGCGAGGAAGTGGTCGAAAAGGGGCGCACCAAGAAGGTCGACGTCCAGGAGTTGAAGGAAGACACCAAGCGCGAAGGCATGAACGGCATCTCGACGCGCTTCATCATGAAGGCGCTCGACAACGCGCTGTCCGACAACGTTTCGGGCAACTGCATCAATCCGATCAACGTCCGCGAGGCGCTGATCTCGATGACCAAGGAAGCCGACCTGCCCGACGACATGCGCAAGCAGTACCTCGAATTCCTGCAGGACACCCTGCACAAGGAGTACCTGGACCTGCTCGAGAAGGAGATCACGCGCGCTTTCGTCTACTCCTACCAGGAGCAGGCCGAGGCGCTGTTCCAGAATTATCTCGACCACGCCGAGGCCTACGTCAACAAGACCCGGGTGCGCGACCGCAATACCAAGGAAGAGCTGGCGCCGGATGAGGGCTTCCTCAAGTCGATCGAGGAGCAGATTGCGATTATCGGCTCGGCCGCCGACGGCTTCCGCCAGGAGGTGATCGCCTACCTGTGGGCGTCATCGCGCCGCGGCGAGAAGGTCAGCTATCGCAGCTACGAGCCGCTCAAGGAAGCGATCGAGAAGAAGCTGATGAGCTCGGTGCGCGACATGTCGCGGATCGTCACCAAGGCCCGCACCCGCGATGAGGAGCAGGCCGACAAGTATCATGCGATGGTGAAGAACCTGCTCGACAACGGCTACTGCGAATCGTGCGTCGACGTGGTGCTCAAGTACGCCGCCAACAATCTATGGAAGGATTGAGCGAAACGATATGACACGAAGCGAAGACTGTCGGATCTTGCGTGCTACGTCTACCGCTGACCAGTTGCGCGTACAGGTCCTCGGCACCAATACCCCTTTGGGCGGTTATGTCTTTCGTCAAGATCCGAACGATTCTTGGTGGGCCTATCGCATCCAGAACTTCGGGATTGCTTGTTCTGGTCGACAAGAACACGACCTTGATGGTTCGAGAATGGAAGTGGCCAGGATTGTCGGCGTTCGCAGTGATGGCGTCCCGTTTACCTTGGTGACGTGCGCCCCCTGCAATACATGCGGTAACTCGATTCGGACGGCCTTCGGTTTGGAGCACGCGCCAAGGCGACTCGAGGTATGAAACTCGCACCAGACATTCGGGATTCTTCGCTGCGCTCAGAATGACAAAATCAGGGCTTGGTTTGTCATTCTGAGCGAAGGTCCGCCGGAGCGAAGAATCCCGGTCTTTTATGCCAGGCGCGACTCATTGCTAATCGGATGGCCTATTACGTGTACATCATGAGCAGCCCGTCTCGAACACTGTACACCGGCGTGACCAAAGACATCGTCAGGCGCGTCCATGAACACCAGGGCGGTGCCTCGGGCAGTTTCACTGGACGATATCGGATACGCCATCTGGTTTATCTTGAAGAGACCGCCGGCGTTCGGGAAGCGATCGCACGCGAGAAACAGCTCAAGGGCTGGACGCGCTCGAAAAAAATCGCGGTTATCGAAAGCTCGAATCCAGCGTGGCGCGACCTGGGCGAGGATTGGGCGAAGGAGCGGGATTCTTCGCTGCGCTCAGAATGACAAAATGAGGACTTGGCTTGTCATTCTGAGCGCAGGCTACCGGAGCGAAGAATCCCGGTCGCAGTGCTGGGAGCGCGCATCCACGCGTTTTACCGATCGGAATGGCGGCTTGGCCGATTCCTCGGAGGGACCAGGCGCTGCGCACCGAGCGGACTGAGGGTATAATTCTACGTAGCGAATCCTGATTGGGGGAAGCGACATGGTCGACAGTATTTTCCGCGAATATCGCCCCTCTGACGCGGAGCGTTCCGACCGATCGGCCGGCGATCGCCTGCGCCATCGCCAGAAGGTCCGCGAGTCGATCCGCGAAAATATCGCCGACATCATCGCCGAGGAATCGATCATCGGCAAAGACCGCGACCGCGTCATCAAGGTCCCGCTGCGCGGCGTCAAGGAGTACCGCTTCGTTTACGGCGACAACGCCGGCGGCGCCAGCCAGGGCGACGGCGACACCAAGCCGGGCCAGGTGGTCGGCAAGACCGGCCGCGAGGGCAAGGGCCAGGGCGACGACATGGCCGGCGACCGTCCCGGGGTCGATTACTACGAGACCGACGTGACGCTCGAGGAGCTGGTCGAGATCATGTTCGAGGATCTCGAACTGCCCAATCTCGAACGCCGCGCGCTGCGCGAAATCGAGACCAACCACGCTTCCAAGCGCAAGGGCTATCGCCACGTCGGCATCCGCGTCCGCCTCGACAAGCGCCGCACCGCCCGCCAGCGCGTGATGCGCAAGCTGGCCAGTATCCACAGCGCCTCGAACCGTGCCGATGCCAAGGCGGCCGGCGTCGAGCTCGACGCCAAGCGCCGCTTCCCGTTCCATCAGGACGACCTGCGCTACAAGCATATCGAAGTCGACGTGCGCGAGGAGTCCAACGCCGTCGTGATCTGCATCATGGACACCTCGGGCTCGATGGACACCATGAAGAAGTACCTGGCGCGCAGCTTCTTCTTCCTGCTCTACCAGTTCATCTCGACCCGCTATCGCAACGTCGAAATCGTCTTCATCGCCCATCACACCGAGGCTCACGAGGTCAGCGAGGAGGAGTTTTTCCACAAGGGCGAATCGGGCGGCACCTTCATCTCGTCGGGCTATCAGAAGGCGCTCGAGATTATCGCCGAGCGCTACCATCCGTCGCTGTGGAACGTCTATGCGTTTCACTGCTCCGACGGCGACAACTTCGACTCCGACAATCCGGCCGCGCTGCGGGCGGCGGAGGATCTGGCCGAACTCTGCAACCTGTTCGGCTACGGCGAGATCAAGCCGCTCGGTTCGCGCTACTATGAATCCTCGATGCTCAACATCTTCCGGCGCCTCGAAGCGCCCAACTTCCACACCGTGCTGATCGAGCGCAAGGAAGACATCTGGCCGTCCTTCAAGGCCTTCCTGGCCAAGGACCGCATCAAGGAATCGGCCTGAGCGCCGATATCGCGACTCCGATGGCGAACTACGAGCTGCAGGACCTGGTCGAATGGGACGCGAAGATTCGCGACAAGGTCGCCGAGTTCGGTCTCGATTGTTTCCCGCAGGAATTCGAGATCTGCGACCATACCGGGATGCTCGGCTACATGGCCTACTCCGGAATGCCCTCGCATTACCCGCACTGGTCGTACGGCAAGAGCTACGAGAAGCTCAAGACCCTTTACGACCATGGCGTGAGCGGCTTGCCGTACGAGATGGTGATCAACTCCAATCCGGCGCTCGCCTACCTGATGCGCGACAACACGCTGCTGTTGCAAATCCTGACCATGGCGCATGTTTACGGCCACAACGATTTCTTCAAGAATAACTTTACCTATCGCACGACCCGCGCCGAGCTCACTATCGAAACCTTCAAGGCCCACGCGATTCGCGTGCGCCGCTACACCGAGGACCCGTCGATCGGCGTCGACTCGGTCGAGCGCATCCTCGACGCCGCCCACGCGCTCTCCTGGCAATGCCGGCGCAACCTGGCGATCCGCAAGCTCCCGCGCGAGGAGCAGGTGCGCCGCGCGATCGAAGCCGCGCAGCCCAAGCACGATCCCTTCAAGAAAATCCATCGCCCGCAGGAATTCCAGGAACCCGAGGTTCACCGCGTGCCGCTGGAGCCCGACGAAGACCTGCTGCTGTTCATCCGCGATCACAATCCGTTTCTGGCCGACTGGGAGAAGGACCTGCTCACCATCGTCGATGAGGAAGCCAAGTACTTCATCCCGATGATGGAAACCAAGATCATGAACGAGGGCTGGGCCAGCTACTGGCACAAGAAGATCGTCGAATCGCTGGCGCTCGAGCAGGGGCTCCATCTCGAATTCATCGTGCGTCACAACCAGGTGATTCGTCCGATCCCCGGACAACTCAATCCCTACCACCTCGGCTTCCGCATCTGGGAGGACCTTTATCGCCGTTATAGCGATCCGACGCCCGAGGAAATCAAGCGCGACGGCGCACCGGCCAAGAGCGGTATCGAGAAGCTGTTCGAGGCGCGCGAAGTCGAACGCGACAGCTCGTTCATCCGCCGTTACCTGACCGAGGATCTGATGCGCGATATGGACCTGTTCGAGTATCAGGCGCGCGGCAGCGACCTGGTGGTCGACAAGGTCTCCGACACCGAGGGCTGGCGCGAGGTCAAGGAAACCCTGATTCGCAGTGTCGGCACCAGCAGCATCCCGGTCATCAAGGTCGAGGACGCCGACTTCGGCCACAACCACACCCTTTACCTCAGGCATTCTCACGACGGCCGCGACCTTCAGCTCGAGTACGCCGAGAAGACCCTCGCCTACCTGCAGCGGCTATGGGGCCGCGAGTGCGTGCTCGAAACCACGCTGCAGGGCAAGCGCTCGCAACTCTGTTACAATGAGCGCGGCTTTTCGATCCGCGCGCTCAAGTGACCGGCTCCTGCCTGTCGTCCTGAGCGCAGCAAAGGATCTCGTCCAGCAGTTGGATTTCGGCATCAAATTCGAACAGGGATTGCGTCTGATGCTTGACGCGATCGGCGAGGCGCAGGACAGCGCGGCGGCGCCGCTCAGCCTGCAGCAGATGGCGCTCGAGACCCGCGACCTCGGCACGCTGCGCGGCCGGCCGCTGTTCTATCCCTACCTCGGCTCCGGCGTCGGCCGCGGCGCGCGCGCGATGCAGGCCGACGGCCGCTGGGTGCTCGACTTCGCACTCGGCATCGGCGTCCATTTTTTCGGCCACGGCAATCTCGATCTGATCGAAACGGCGCTCCGGGCCGCAGCCTCCGACCTGGTGATGCAGGGCAACCTGGTCTTCAATCGCGAGTATTTCCTGTTGATGGAAACCCTGATGAAGCACGCGCCGCACGGGATGGAGCAGTGCTGGCTGGCGCTGTCGGGCGCCGACGCCAACGAGAACGCGCTCAAGATCGTGCGGCAGAAGCGCGGCGGACGCGCCGGCATCATCGCGTTTCGGGGCGGCTTCCACGGGCGCACCAGCGCGATGGCCGAGATTACCGACCGGCCCGATTATCGTCTCGGTCAGCCGGCGACCTTCCCGGTTCATCTGCTGCCGTTCTTCGATCGTCACCGGCCCGACTCCATCGAGGTCACGCTGGCCGCGATGCGCGAGGTGATTCGGCGCGACGGCGACTCGATCGCCGCCCTGATCGTCGAGCTGGTGCAGGGCGAGGCCGGCTTCGTCACCGCGCCGCGCGAGTTCTTCGTGCCGATTTTCGAGGAATGCCGCCGCGCCGGGATTCCCATCTGGGCCGACGAGGTGCAGACCTTCGCGCGCACCGGCGAGCTGTTCGCCACCGACCTGCTCGAGCTGGCCGACTATGTCGACGTAATTACCATCGGCAAGTGCTTTCAGGGCAGCGCCGTGATGTTCCGCAAGAGCTTCGCGCCCGACCCGGGCCTGATCTCGGGCACCTTCTCCGGCGCCACCGTCGCGATGGCGGTCGGCCGGCGGATTATCGAGAAACTCACCGGCGAGGGCTATCTCGGCCCCACCGGTCGCATCCGGAAACTCGAGCGCCTGACGCGGGCTCATCTGGAGGCGCTCGCGAGCAAACATCCGGGCGTGATCTCGGAGGTCGACGGTGTCGGCGCGATGCTCGCGTTTCGAATCGGCGACGGATCGCTCAAGGCCACGCGCGCTTTCATCACCAAATGCTTTCGCGCCGGACTGGTGCTGTACTATGGCGGCCACGACCCGGCTTGTATTCGGCTTTTTCTTCCAGCCGGCGACCTGACCGAGGCCGAACTGGACGAGGCCTTCGCAATTCTCGATCGATGTCTGTGAGGCGCTGTGAACCGCGGTGAACTTGTCGAATGGTGTCGGCGGCTGATCGCCTGCCGCAGTCTGACCCGCGAGGGCACGCGCGAGATTGCCGCGCTTTGCGCCGGCGAGCTGCTGGCGCCGGCCGGAATCAAGGCGCGCCTCATCCCGTCGCCAGCTGAAGGCGACAGCCAGGTCAACCTGGTCGCAGCCGTGAAGGGCGAGGATTCCGCGCTCGCGCCGATTCTGCTGAACACCCATCTTGATACGGTGCCGCCGGGCGATAGCGCATTGTGGACCGCATGCGGCGGCGATCCGTTCAACGCGACTATCGACGGCGATCGCATCTACGGACTCGGCACCTCCGACACCAAGCTCGATTTCGTCGCCAAGGCGGCGGCGCTGGCGGAGGTCGGACGGCCGCGCCGCGACGTCTGGCTGGTGGCGACCTTCGGCGAAGAGCACGGGCTGATCGGCGCCAAGGAGATCGTTGCCGCCGGGATCGTGCCGCGTGGCGCGCTGGCGTTCGTCGGCGAGCCGTCGATGGCCGAGGTGGTTACGGCGCACAAGGGCATCGTCTTCTTCCATCTCGAACTGCGCTTCGAGCCGGCGGCGCTCCCGCAGCCGGTCGCAGCCCGGCGCGCGATCTTCCTCGGCCGCTCGGCCCATTCCAGCACCCCGGCGCTGGGCAGCAACGCGATCCTGGCGGCGCTCGGCGCGATCGCGGACTATCCGCGTCCGCTCGTCGCCTCGATTAGCGGCGGCGACGCCGTCAACAAGGTGGCGGCGCGATGCGAGCTGACCGTGACCGGCGACGCCCCGCAGCTAGCCGCCATCGCAGCGCAAATCGAACCCGCCGTTCATCCCGTGCAGCAGGTGATTCCGCGCGCCGCAATCGCCGCGCTGACGGCGTTTATCAGCCATCTGTCGGAATTCGCCAACCGCAACGGGCCGCCCGAACCGGGCTACGCCTCCCCTACCCTGACCTGGAATCCGGGCGTGATTCGCTCGACGGATAATTCGATAGTGCTCGAATTCGAGCTGCGGCCGCCGCCCTCGATGTCGATCGATACGGTCCGCGCCGGAGTTAACCAGGCCGCCGGCGCGATCGCGAGGCTCGGCGACGGGGTCACGGTCGATCTGGTCGAGCGGCGGGCCAATCCCGGCTTTCGCAGCCCGGAAAGCAGCGCGACGGTGGCGCTGGCAACCGCGGCGCTGGCCGCCGCCGCGCTGCCGATCAAAACTGCCGTCAAGACCGGCTGCACCGAGGCGGGTATCTATGCCGCCGCGGGGCTCGAACCGGTGGTGTTTGGCCCGGGAATGTCGGCCGGTGTGATTCACGCGCCCAACGAATACAACCTGATCTCCCAGGTCGAAGGCGCGACCCGCTTCTACCGCGCGATTCTACGCAGCTAGCCGCTCACGGGATCGCTACCGTATCGACCAGCGCGTGCGGGTCGACGCCCAGCGCCTCGATCGCGCCCGGTGCGACGATCAGCGCCTTGCCGTCGTTCCGTGCGAGCGTCGCGACGGCGCGAAGCCCGCGCCCATCCTCGCATCCGATCAGATAGCGCCTCGCCCCGTCGCCCGGCTCGCCGGCCGTAACGTGCCGGCGCCGATACTCGCGAACCGGTTTCAGCTCGCCGGTCTCCGCGCCGTAATAGGGTCCGCCGTCAAACGGGTCGAGCTGGTTGAGAAACTTCATCCCGGCCTGCTGCAGCAGACGGACCGCGCCCCGGCTGGCCTCGCCGATGGCGCCGAGCGACGCGCGCACCTCTTCGGGCAGCAGGAAGGTATAGAGCGGGGCGTCGGGGAACAGCGCCTGGATGAATTCCTTGTCGTGGGCGGAAAGCCGGTCGGCCTCGCAGAACGAGAGCCCGGTGACCGGGCGTCCATAGTGATCCCAGAACGGATTGCCGTGGTCGGGGTTGAGCGGCGGCAGGATTTCGGCGATCACCCGGCGCTGGAAGCGGTGCAAATGGCGGGCGATATAGAGGAAGCGCAGCCATGAGATCTGCTTGCCGAGATGCTCAGGGCGGCCGCGCATCGCGCGCGTCACGATCAGGCCGCCAAGCTCGGTCGGCCCGTCCATCGAATGGCGCAGGCGCAGGTACTCGTGCCGGAACATCTTTTTGAGCGTCCGCGAATAGCGCTCGTCGCTGTCGATTTCGAGATAGTAGTGGGCCGAGCCGGGGGTGCCGTGCTTGGCGATAATCATCGAGGCGGCGACCACTCGGCGGGTGGCGATTTCCTCGGCACAGAAGACGTACAGCGCCGCGGAGCGATCGCGGATTTTGCGGTGAAATGAGCGCTCCGAGCGCTCCAGCAGTGTGCGCAGCTCGTCGGCGTCGGTCGGCAGGTTGATCGAATCGAGTTCGCGGGCTAGATGCAGCAGGCGCCGATGGTCGCGGGGATGAGCCTGCCGCAGGAGAAAGGCTGGTCGACCTTGAGTCATCGCCCGGCCAACTTAGCATCGAGCGGCCGGAGGGGGAATTTTCCGCCCGATCCGACAGCGTCGCCGAACGCCTCAATTAGTCAAGGCACGTTGATTTGCCGAGGACGGTCGGATACTTTCGGGGAAGGGCCGGCGCATGGTCGGCGGGTAAGGAGGAGCGGGAGATGGAGCTGCCGAAGTGCCAGAAGTGCAACAATGGCACACTGATTCCCCTGTCAGACTACGGACAGGAAGGCTCTTCGGTGATATTCAAGGCCTGGGTCTGTACCAATCCGGATTGCGGTTTCAGTCTGCGCGTCGATAAGGGCGAAGTCTCGTACGGACGGCGGATCGAGACCAAGCACTGAGGGGGATCGCAAAGCCACTGTTAGACGAGGCGGCCCGTAACCGGGACCGCCTCTTTTTTTGGGGCAGGCGGATGATCCTTGATCGCTCGCCGCAAGAGTCGCAAAAGACCGGATTCTTCGCGGAGCCTGCCCTGAGCCAGCTGAAGGGGCAGCCTGCGCTCAGAATGACAGACAAAAGAGATCGCCCCCAGCCACCATCGAGCCTCGCCGCCAACCTGCCTGTTTTGTCATTCTGAGCGCCGCGAAGAATCCCGGATCTGTTCTATCCGGCAAGATCGGCGACTATCGCGCAAACGAAAACGGGCGGAGCATATGCTCCGCCCGTTGGGCTAATTTCCCGGCCGCGTCCTACTCTCCCATGAAGCCTTCGTCCACAGTACCATCGGCGCTGGAGGGCTTAACTGCCGTGTTCGGGATGGGAACGGGTGTTGCCCCTCCGCCATTGCGACCGGAAACTTTGCGCGCTCGAGAGCGCGACTAAAATGTTCGACAACTGAACGTAGGGATTTTCAAGTGAATCGATATCGATTGGTTGGCGGGACCGCTTCAATCTTTGCTTGGCGATTGAAGCATATAGTGGTCAAGCCTCACGGCCGATTAGTACCGGTAAGCTCCACACCTTACGGCGCTTCCACCTCCGGCCTATCAACCTCCTTGTCTAGAAGGGGCCTTTAGGATCTTACGATCGGGATACCTAATCTTGGGGTGGGCTTCCCGCTTATATGCTTTCAGCGGTTATCCCGTCCGCACATGGCTACCCGGCGATGCGGCTGGCGCCACAACCGGTACACCAGCGGTGCGTCCGTCCCGGTCCTCTCGTACTAAGGACAGCACCCCTCAAGTATCCTGCGCCCACGGCGGATAGGGACCGAACTGTCTCACGACGTTCTGAACCCAGCTCGCGTGCCACTTTAATCGGCGAACAGCCGAACCCTTGGGAGCTACTCCACCCCCAGGATGTGACGAGCCGACAT
>DATKSL010000015.1:0-35925 GCA_035531675.1 Binataceae bacterium (SeqCode)
TTGCCCTTGACGGGATTCTCGATACACCAATCGATCATATCGCGTAGCAATGCGACCCGCTGCAACTGGACCTGGTACTTCGGGTAGGTCTCGGGATGGGTGTTGGCGGCGTTGGGATGGCACATGTCGCAGCTCACGCCGATAGTGCTGCCGAGCAGCTTGGTGCTGTGAAACACCTTGTCGCCATAAGCGACGAAGGCGTCGGTCTGCGCTTGCCAGATCATATAGTCGCGATCGTGGAAGCTCGCGTAGGTGTCACCCTGCTGACTCTTGAGCGGCGCCGCCGCGGCCGCGCCCGGTCCTGCGATACTCGATGAGCCGGCAGGGTTGGCCGCGGGCGAGGCGCTGGCGTGAGGCGCGGCGCCGGTTTCCGCCTGAGCCATCACCCAGTGCTTACCCGGATGCTTGCGCTGCCATTCGTCCATCAGCTTGCCGGTGACCGCCAGCGCCTGCGCATGACTCATCTGCTCGCCGGGCTTCAGCCCCTTGACCTCGGTCGAGGTTACGCCGTCGCAAAGCTGCACGACCACGCCACCGTCCCTGGCCGGCGGCAGATGATGAGCCGGCGCTGCTTGTGCGTAAGCCTGGGAGCCACGATTGCTGGCGTTTAGATAAACCGCAGCCGCTCCGATCGTCGCGCCGAACAACCCCGCGGCCACCAATTTCATTCGAGGTCCCATGTTTCCTCCCCTGATGCGCAAGAGCCGCAGCGCCTCCGCGTCGCCCTAGTAGCTCGCGAATTGCGGAGCCGGCGGCCGATCGACCTTGCCGCGCGATACCAGGTAATTCGCTTTGACCGTGACCGGATTGCGATCCCAGAGATTGTAGACGGTATCGACCAGGCCGTCGGTCCGCGCCGTGAACTGGCCGTCGCCGCAGCCGTCGAGCTGATCGAACGGGTCGGCCCGATTCATCTGGACGGTGAGCTTCGGCAGCCCCTCCGGCGCGTACGGCCACGGCCAGGCAGTGGAGAGTAACCCGTAAAAACTGATGTTCCCGATCTGGTTGAGCAGCATTTGATGGGTGTGCCCGTGGATGACGGTCACCTTGTGGTACGGGCGCAGGATGGCCTGGACCTGCTCGGCGTCCTCGGTCCAGAAGTTCCAGTTGCGGTAGTACTTGTAGAGCGGTGAATGCGAGAAGACCAGGATCGGAGTCGTTGCCGGATACTTCGCCAGATCGTGCTTGAGCCATTCGCGCTGCTGCTCGCCGACCTCGAAGCGCGACTGAATGCCGTTATCCAATCCCGCCACCGTCTGCATGCGTTCCATCGGCGTCATCTTGCGGGCCGTCCAGAAATCTTTCTCATAGACGCTCTGCAGCACCACCACATGGACGCCCTTCCAGTCGAACGAGTAGGTGGGTGGGCCGAACATCTCCTGCCACTTCTCGCCGAGATCGAGAAACCAGTCGTGCTCGCCGACCATCATCTTGACCGGCGCCTTGAGGGCACTGAGGATTTGCCGGCCCATCTCCAGTTGCGAGGGCTCGCCGAGCTGGGCCAGGTCGCCGCCGTACAGCACGAAGTCGGGTTGCGGATCGAGCGCGTTGACGTCATCGACCGCTTTGACGATAGAGCGCACGAAACGCTGGTTGAGCGTGCGCTCGTAGAGATGAGAATCCGAGATGTAGGCAAAGCGGAACGGTGCGCTGCCCGAGGCGCCGGTGCTGTCCCAGCCTTTCTGGACCGCGGCGTTGGCAACCTCGACCAACTGGAAGGTGTGCGGCGGGATAAGTCCCCGAGCCATTATCGCGCCCATCGTAGCGGCGCTGATCTTCAGAAAGGTGCGCCGGTCGCAGTTACGCAGCGCCTTCAGCAGGCGATCGCGATCTTCGTAATATTTCGTTTCGACGCTCTTATGACGGGCCGCCATGATTGCTCCTCCCCTGATGGAATCGCCGAGGTTAGTCTCCGCCCAGCAGCGCAGGATTCAGGCTCATCTCGTTCTGGCCGGGTCCGATGTCGCCGAACGGTCCGGCAAAACCGGGGCCGTTGCGACCGATGTGCCCCATGGCGGCGGCGGTATCGCGTTGCGGCCGGGTCGTGCGCGAGTTCTTGAACTGGCGTTCATACTCCTGCTTCGCCTGCGCCATGTAAGGCTCGCTGGTGAGCGAGAGCAAAAACACCGCCAGGTCGTCCTCCTGCTGTTCGCTAAGGCCAAGCGGAACGATGCCGCCGTCGAGAAACGGATTCTGTACCCCGCCCTTGTTGTAATGGTCGAGCGTATCCCAAATCGTGGCCTGCGAACCGTCGTGAAAATAAGGTTCGGTGAGGTACAGGTTGCGCAGATCCATGGTCCGGAAGGCGCCGATGTCATGCGGCTGCTTGGTCACCAGAAAACGGCCGAGCTCGCTCAAGTTGGTGGAGATGGCGAGTCGATCGAGTTGTTGTACGCCGCCGCCACCTTTCGTCAGCAGGGCCAGCGCCTGGCGTGCGTGCGGAACGAATTTCGCGCTGTGCGCCGAGACGCCGATATTATGGTAGCGATCGTCGCTGAAGGTCGGACGGGTCGGGTTCCAGCCGTGGCACGACATGCAGCGGCCCTGGCCGTTGAAGATCGCCCAGCCGCGCTGTTGCTGCGCGGTCAGCGCGCTCGCGTCGCCGGCCATGAAGCGGTCGAAGGGCGAGTCAAACGCGATTAGCGTGCGCTCGTACGCGGCGATGGCTCGCACCAGGTCGTCGTAGTCGGGCGCACGATGAAAGACCGCCATGAAGCCTTGCTGATACTCGGGAATCGAATTGATCTTCTTGACCACCGTCGCCTGGTCCGGCATCCCCATTTCGACCGGGTTCAGAATCGGATCGCGGGCCTGATCCTCCAGCGTCGGTCGGCGGCCGTCCCAGAACTGCTCGATGTTGAAGGTCGAGTCGAGAATCGTCGGGGCGTTGCGCTGACCGAACTTGGCGTGCACTCCCATCGAGGTCGGCAACTGATCGGTGAAGCCCTTGTCCGGGTCGTGGCAGTTGGCGCAGGCGACAGTATCGTCGACCGACAGTCGCGGATCGAAGAACAGCGCCTTGCCCAGTGCGATCTTGGCTGGGGTCTGAGGATTGTCCGGCGGCAGCGAGAATTTGTAGAGCTGATCGGGGAAGCCCGTCTGATGGGTGCTCTTGGGCTCCGCCAGCGCGCCGGGTTTGGGCGCCGGCATGGTCGCGATCGCTGCGTGGTCCGCGGCAATCGCAATCACCACGGCGGCGAGAACTACGGCTGCGAAAATCCTGGCCATTACCGTCTCCTCCTTGGCGCGAATTCCATCAGCGCCACGAAACGCCAATCAGGCTGGCCGCAACTCGGATCCCGGATCCCGCAACACCTGTTTGCGTGGAGCGACTCCGTTTGCTCTCTCTTGCATGGAGCCCCCGCGCGATAACTAACTTATATTCATTGACTGCGATTTTCTCAACGTTGATGAAACCGGCAAAGAGGATGGGTTGAAAGCGCCGGACGAAACCGGGTAGTTAACAGGCGGCGTGGAAGCTTCATCGCAGATCGCAAGCTAATTCTGAATCATGGTGAATCGTGCTCGATGGCACGGCAGATGCGGAGGGCTGGCATGGCAAGACACTGTAAGGCGGGAATCGCGGTTCTCGCTGTCGCGTTGTTGTTCGGAATCGGATCGACGAATGCTGTTGCACAGCTTCAGCAACTGCCGGCCGACAAGTACATCGCCCGGATGAACAAGCCCGGCCGCGACCTGAAGGTTCACGAAGTTATCGCGAAACTGAAACTCAAGCCGGGCGACGTGGTGGCGGATATCGGCTCCGGCAGCGGCGCCTTTTCAATTCCGATGGCCAAGGCGATCGCTCCGAATGGCACCTTGTATGCGGTCGATATCGACCAGAAGATGCTCGATTACGTCGCCAAGCGGGCCAAGGAGGCGGGCGTAACCAACCTGCACACGGTGCTGGGCGGCTACGACGATCCCAAGCTGCCGGTGAAGAACGTCGACGTGGCTTTTTTCCATCGCGTGCTGCACATGATCGAGCATCGCGAGGCCTACCTGGACGCGGTTGCGAAGTACCTGAAGCCCGACGGGCGGGTCGTGGTGATCGACAAGAATCCCGAAGATTCACCGGACAACTGGATGTGGCTCAAGCAGTCGGACGTGGACTCGTGGATGGCCGCGATCGGGTTCTACCCGGTGCAGCATTTCGGCATCTACGACGATCGATATTTCGTCGTCTACCAGCGTCCCTACGGCAACAGCCCGCTGGTGACGAAGCATGAGGCAGGATTGGCGGGGCAGTGATCGCGCTGCCTCCCGCCGCTCACAAAGGCTGCGACGAAATAGCTCAGGCGGCGGCCCCGAAACCCTCCTTGAGGATCATGTAGTGGCCGCCCTTTGAGATCGCGGGAAGCCGCTCCGCGATCTTGCGCCAGTTTTCGCCCTCATCGTCGCTATAGAAAACGTCCCCGTCGGTATTGCCGAGGAACAGGGCGCAGGAACCGTTCCAGGCCTCCAGCGTCATGGCCTCGTAATTCGCCTTCATCGGCTCCGGCAGTCCGCGCATCGCCAACTCCCAGGTTTTTCCCCCGTCGCGGCTGCGCGCAACCGCGGATTCGGCGTTTTTGCTTTGCAGCCAAAAGCCGGGGTTTTGCCGCGCCCCGGCGACGAACATCAGATCCTCGCGCTGGGGATGAAAAACCAGCGGGTCGGGATAGCCGATCCTAGCAACGCGATCCTTGTCGTTCTGCCACGTCCTCCCGCCGTCGAGGCTGTGAAACAGGCCGAAGCCGGTCGGCATGAACATCTCCTGCGGATGCGAGGGCCGGATGATAAGCCGATGGGCGTCGCCCTCGGACTCCTTCAGAACGCCGCCCGGGCCGAGCAGGTCGTGCCAGGTCGCGCCGCCGTCCGTGCTGCGGAGCAGTTCGCCCTGTTCCACGCAGGAGTAGATGCAGTCGGGATTGTGGGGATCGATCGCGATCACCTTGACGTGCGCGACATGCGGCGGGGCCGGGAAGCTCCATTCTTTCACGTTCGGGACTGACCTCATCGAGGACAACTCCCGCCAGCTCGCGCCCAGATCTTCGCTGACGAAAAGATGAGCGGGCTCGGTGCCGGCGTAAATGCGCACGCACCCGCCGGCCTTTGAACAAGCGACCGAGTAGGCGTTGAGCGAGGTAAGCCCCTGGTTGCAGAAGCTCCAGTTGCGGCCGGAGTCGCGGCTGACCGCGATTCCTCCGTTATGCGTGGCAGCGAACATCGCGCCGCTTGACGGCTCGATCAGCAGCGAGCAGACGTGGTAGCCGTTGAGCGAGTGGCGGACGTTTTTCCACGCTCCGCCGCTGTCCCGGGCCAGCAGGAAGACCCCATCCGTGGTCCCCACGAATAGTTCGTTGGACGGCGCGCTGGAGGAATAAATCGCTTCTCCTGAGTGCGACAGACAGATTGCCATTGCTCTCGACCTCCCGGAGCGCTGCCTGCCATTAGGCCATTAGGATGGACCGGCCGCGCAGTGCTCTCTTCCTTATACCGAAGGTCGGCCCGAGTTAGAAACAGGTCGCCGGACGCGCCACAGGCACCAGCTCACTTGCATCCGCCGACCGTGCGCGCCAGAAAACCGCCGATCAGCCGATCTGCGGTCGCGTTTGGATGCTGGTCGAAGGGCGAGATGACGTACTTCAGGCGCTTGGTGTTCAGGTCGGGAATGATGTCGCTGACCCGATAGACGGTGATGTGCTTTTGCGTCAGCGCCCGAACCATTTGGCGAGAACCCGCGCTGTTGTCCCAAAAGACCACGACAAATCGCGCACCATAACGCTGCTTGATCAGGTCGCGCGCCCGCCCGACCACGGCGGCGAACAGCGCCACATCGGCGGGTGAGCGCCGCCATCTGAGGTGAGCCCTGATGTAGCGACAGGTCCAGCATCGGCGCATCAGGTGAGCCCACTTATCGGCATGACGATGAAAGGGGCCGGTGTAGCGCACCGCACCGTCGGGCTCGAGAACGTAACGCGGCCCGTAACGATCCCATTGGTCATAGCCGGCCGCGCGACGCACGTGATCCGGAATCGCTTCGTAGATCACCAGATTCAGCCGTTTGGCGATCCTTTCCACCCGGCCCGTTTCGATCGCCCGCAGCATCTGATGCGGCCCGTAGCCGCCAAAGGCGAAGTTGAATCCTTGATACCGGCCATCGCTCGCCCGCACGAAATAGTACGGCATGGTCTGATCGTCGTTCAGTCCCTCGCCGAAGGCGAAGGAGCCGCCGAAAAACGCCACCTTGCAGGTAGCCGCCTGGTTGGTGCCGGGAAGCTCTCGCAGATCGTCGGCCGCGATGGTGTAGACCACGTCGTAGATCAGCTGGTCGTCGTGATGTTCCGTTACCTTCACGCGCACGCCCGCTACCGGGGCGTATCCGAGCTGATGGTCCATTCTGATCAGTTTCGGCTGCATAACACGGTGGAGATGCGGCCGGCCGATCACGAAAAAGAGCACTTCAGCTCCCGCCAGGCAAAGGAAAATCGTCGCCAGCGTCAGGGCGTAATCCCTGAGCGACGGCCGCCGCAGCAGGATCACGGCGCTCCCGGCCCATAAGGCCGCGAACACGAAGTAGCCTGCCAGCGGGATCGGGAAGCGGGTGATCTCAATGGCGCCAACGCCCAGGCCGGTCGCGACCAGCAGCGCTGCCAGCATCCCAAACCGTGGCGTGCCTGTCGGTGGAGTCTTTACGGATTGCTCGCTCGTCATCCCTGCCTTCCTAATCGACCGTGGCCCTTTAGTGTAGCCGTGTTACGACCATGAAACTTCGCTTGACCACCGGGCGCCGCCGATGCGAACTTCCGAACAGTGCGCGGGCAGGGCGGGCATGGTGGACTCGCCGGGGTTGTAACGATCGGAAGTAGTTCAGGCCGATAACGAGGTGCCGAACGTGCTTGGAATATGCAAAACCAAAGCTGAAAAGGGCGGCCTGGAGTTGTGCGAGTTGGAGGTGGCGGAACCGGGGCCCGGCGAAATCAAGCTCAAGGTTGGCGCGACCGGAATCTGCGGCACCGACCTGCACATCTATCACTGGGTGCCGTGGGCGGCGCGCCAGATTAAGGTTCCGCAGATTCTGGGTCATGAGATCAGCGGTCGTGTCGAGGCGCTTGGCGAGGGAGTCACGGGTATCAAGCGGGGCGATCTGGTCAGTCTCGAAAGTCATATATTTTGCGGCGGTTGCCATCAATGCCTTACCGGCAAAGCGCATCTTTGCGCGCAGTTGCACTACCCCGGCATCGACCGGCCGGGCGGTCTGGCCGAATACGTCTGCGTGCCGGCGCGAATCGCATGGGTTCATCACGTTCCGGTCTCGATGCAGGTGGCGGCGATGTTCGAGCCATTCGGGATCGCCGTGCAGGCCTGCCTGGAAGGCTGCGGAGTGTCGGGACAGGACGTGCTGATCACCGGCTGCGGGCCGATCGGCCTGATGGCGGTTGCGGTTGCCCGTGCGCTCGGCGCAGCGCGGGTGATCGCCACTGACCGCGCCGCGCCGCGCCTGCGGGCGGCCGCCGAGATGGGCGCCGACCGGGTAATCAACGTGGGCGAAGAGGACCCGGTTGCAGCGGTGATGGACCTGACGGGGCGCAAGGGCGCGGACGTTGCGATGGAGTACTCGGGCCAGGAGCAGGCGCTTTCCCAGGCCCTCGAAGCGCTGACTCGGGGCGGCGACCTGCGTCTGATCGGCGCCCCCGACAATCCCGTCAGCCTGGATTTAAATCGTATAATACTTAAGGGTATCAACGTGCAGGGCATCCATGGCCGTAAGATCTTTCACAGTTGGTCGCATGCGAGCCGACTGGTATATAGCGGCAAGGTGGATCTGCGGCCATTGGTGAGCCACGTGCTGCCGTTGCGCGACGGCCTGCGCGCCTTCGATCTTATCGAGCGGGGCGAAGCAGTGAAGGTGCTGATTCAACCGGAAGGGTAGCGGCCGGAACGGTAAAGCTCGATACGGTTAGCGCACAGAGGTTGCCATGAACAAAGGCGAGATCATCGGTAAGGCGAAGCCCGAGTCGGCGGTGGTCGACGAAATCCGGGAAGGGCGGTTCTTCGTCGATCGCCGGATTTTTTCCGATCCGGAAATCTTCGACCTCGAGATGGAGCGGATTTTCAAGCGGGTGTGGGTCTTCCTCGGCCACGAGAGCCAGGTGAAAAACCCCGGCGACTTTATAACCACCTGGATCGGAAAAGTGCCGGTGGTCGTCAATCGCAAGCCCTCCGGCGAGATCGGCGCGCTGGTCAACTCCTGCGCCCATCGCGGCGCCATGGTTACCCGCGCCGCCAAAGGTAACAGCGCGGCCTTCGCCTGCCCCTATCATGGATGGTGTTACGACCTCGACGGCAAAAACATAAAAGTCCCCGACCGCGAAGGCGGCAACTACCCGCCCGCGTTCGACACGGAAAATCACGATCTGGTCCCGGTTGCGAAGGTCGCAAGTTATCGCGGCTTCATCTGGGGCAGCCTCAATCAAGCGGCCGAAGATCTGCCCGCCTACCTCGGCCAGGCCAGGCCGATTATCGATCTGCTCGTCGACCAGTCGCCGCAGGGGCTCGAGGTGCTGCGCGGCTCGTCAACCTACACCTTCCAGGGCAACTGGAAGCTGCAGATGGAAAACGGGATCGACGGTTACCACTTCCCGGTCGTGCACGCCGCCTACGTGATGCTGGCGCGGCGCCGCGTCGAATCGGGCAAGAAGGGAATGATGGATGTCCGCACTCTTCAGAAGATGCAGACCGGTTGTTACGATCTCGGCGCCGGCCACGCGATGATCTGGGGCGACCTGCCGAATCCTGACTGGCGGCCGCATTATAATCAGCGCGAGGAGTTGATCGGACGCTACGGCGACGAGCGGTTTCACTGGATGATGGAGCGGATGCGCAACCTGATGGTTTTTCCCAACGTGCAAATCATGGATCAGGCGTCCACGCAGATCCGCATCTTCCGCCCGATCGCGCCCAATAAAACCGAGATCAAGATCTACTGTATCGCACCGGTCGGGGAATCGCGCGAGAGCCGCGCCTTGCGGCTCCGGCAGTATGAAGACTTCTTCAACGCCAGCGGCCTCGGCACACCCGATGACCTGGCGGTGTTCGAGGCCTGCCAGATCGGATACCAGGGCGCGTTCGGCCGTTATCTGCAACCCTACGATCGCGGCATCGGCTCGATGATCGAGGGAGCCGACGAAGAGGCCCAAAAAATCGCGCTCGACCCGGTCGCCTGCGGCATCAACAATGCCGACGAAATTCTGTACCACGGCCCGTATCGGCAATGGCTCAAACTGATGGCGGAAGACGACGCAGCGGGGCCGCATCGTGAGTGAACTGTTCGAGGCGGTCAGCGATCTGCTCTATCGCGAGGCGGCTTTCATCGATCAACGGCAATGGTCCGAATGGCTGGACCTGTTCACCGACGACGTGCAGTACTGGATTCCGTGCTGGGACGACGACGGCCGGCCGACCAGCGATCCGCAGAGCGAGGTGTCGCTGGTTTACTATGACAACCGCCAAGGTCTTGAAGATCGGGTGGCGCGCATTCGTTCGGGGTTTTCCGCGGCTTCCGTCACGATGCCTCGCACCTGCCATCAGGTGACGAACATCCGGATCGCCAAGCGCGATGGCGACCTGCTGGAGGTTGCCTCCGCGTGGACCGCGCATTCCTTCCATGGCGGCGAGACCAAGGTCTTCTACGGCTTTTACGACCATCGTTTACGGCGCGTCGACGAGCGCTGGCGCATCTGCGCCAAGAAAATAATCGTCGTCAACGACGTGATTCCAACCCTGCTCGATATCTTCAGCGTGTGACACGCTGAATAGAATGCGACGGCTGCCGTGACTATCCACCGATGCGCGGTGCGTGGCAGACTGACCGCATGCGCAAGCGCTCAACCAGGAAAGCAAAACCGGTCGAGAACCCGGCGAACGCGTCCGGCATCGTTGGGGCGGTCGTACAGGATTTGGAACTGACGGCCGAGCAGCTCGAACAAGCCACCGCCCGCGCAGTCAATCGTCTCGGCGGTTCGAAGAGCGGCAAAGCCCGGGGCGCTAAATCCGGCCACGGCCGCCGTCCCACCGATGCGCGCAAGGTGGTCTCGAAGCGTCGCAAAAGAAAACCGTAGCGAGTCGTCGCAGCAATCGGGCAACTGCTCTTCAATCGAGCCGCACGCGTTCGAGATACCGCGGCACTACCGCGTTCCATCGCAGCTCACGGACGATCGTGGCACGCAAGGCCTCGGCGGCCGCCGGATCGCCGTGCACGACGTAGACTACTTCGGGCACCGCCGCCGCGCTCTTGAGCCAGCTGATGATCTCGGATCGGTCGGCATGGACCGAGAACGCGGGAATGTTCACAATTTCGGCGCGCACCGGGATATGGCGTCCCAGCATCTTCACTGCCGATGCGCCTTCCAGCAGCAGGCGTCCCCGCGTGCCCTCGGCCTGATAGCCGACCAGCATCACGGTGTTGCGCTCGTCGGGAAGCCGGTGGGCCAGGTGATGCAGCACGCGCCCGCCGGTTGCCATGCCGGATGCCGAGATGATGATCATCGGCCCACGTCGGCTGTTGAGCGCGATCGATTCCTCGACCGTCTTGACCTCGGTGAGGCTGTCCGGTTCGAGAACCTCCGGCTTGCCCGCGACCTCAGGCCTCATGGTGGGATCGCCCGACGACATCGCGTCCTGATAAAGCTTCAGCGCCGCCAGCGCCATCGGACTGTCCACATAGACCGGCAGCGCGGGAATCCGGCCTTCCTGTTGCAAGCGTCGCAGATAGAACAGAACGATCTCGGTGCGATCAACCGCGAACGACGGAATTACCATTACCCCTGCGCGGTCGGCGGTGCGGGCGATCGCCTGGGCGAACGTATCGAGCGCGCCCTGGTCGTCATGCAGCCGATCGCCATAGGTCGACTCGACCACGATCACGTCGGCACGAGGAGGCGGGTCGGGCGCTCGCAGCAGCGGATGGCTCGGGCGGCCGAGGTCGCCGCTGAACAGCACGCGCCGATTGAAAGCCTCACCGGTCTCCACCAATAGCGACGACGCGCCGAGGATATGGCCGGCATGGCGAAAAGTTACCCGGCAACGATCGGTCTCAAATGGCGAGCCGAGCGAAGTCGCCGAGAAATGATTCAGCGATTTCCACGCGTCCTCTTCGGTGTACAAAGGAAGGGCCGGCGTATGCTTGGAATAGCCCCGGCGGTTTGCGTATGCCGCTTCCTCTTCCTGCAGGTGACCGCTGTCCGGAAGCAAAATCCGGCACAAGGCATAGGTTCCCGGTGTGGAGAAGACGCGGCCCTTGAACCCGCTGCGGCACAGCACGGGCAGGTAGCCGCTGTGATCGAGATGGGCGTGTGAGAGCATCACTGACTTGATGAGCTCGGCATCGACCGGAAGGCGATCCCAATTGCGCAGCCGCTGCTCCTTAATCCCCTGAAAAAGCCCGCAGTCGATGAGCACGCATGAGTCGCCGGCAGTGAGGAGAAACTTGCTGCCGGTGACGGTGCCGGCCGCGCCGAGAAACCGCAGCATCGGAGCCGAGGCGGATCTCGTCGTTGATTTCATTATGCCAAACCGCTCGGCGCGACGGCCGGCAGCGGAGAACAATTTCGTCGGTCTGACAACTTGCTAGCGGCGGCTTCCAGAGCAGGGAGATTTGAATCCTCAAAACCATCTGAAATCTACACGCTACGGCATTCGTTGTTCAACCGTATCAAAAATCCTTGCTTGTGGTTCGGAAGCGCACCGATTATGAATGCACGAAGAGTGGAAGGTTGCAGGATCAGGAAACGAAACAGAAGAGCCGATCAAAAATGATTCGACAGAACCATGAGTACCGATAGCATACAGCCCTGCGAACGCCAGGTGCTCATTGACGAGATTCCGCTGATGCTCGTTGAAGGCGGGCGCGGCGCGCCGCTCCTGGTGCTGCACGATGAACTCGGTTACCCCGGCTGGCTCGCCTGGAACGCAAGCCTGGCCGAGCATCGCCGACTAATCATTCCGATGGCGCCGGGCTTCGGCCGATCGCCGGGGTTGGACTGGCTTTCCTCACTGCGCGACCTGGCTTGTCTCTACGGCCGCTTCCTGCGCGACAACGGCTTCGATCGGGTGGATGTCCTGGGCTTCTCGCTCGGCGGCTGGCTGGCCGCCGAGATGGCGGTCAATTGGCCCGGCCAGTTCGCGCGCATGATGCTGGTTGCGCCGATGGGAATCAAACCATCGGAGGGCGAGATCCTCGATTTGTTTATGCGATCGGCGCCGGAGTATCTGCGCGCCGGCATCTGCCAGCCTGCGAGCTGCGCCGAGTATCTGAAACTATACGGCAGGCAGCCGACTCAGCCTCAGCTCGAGCAGTGGGAGGAGGCCCGTGCGCAGGTCGCCCGTCTTGCCTGGTCTCCATACATGCACAACCCCAGCCTGCCGTCGCTGCTGAGGGGGGTTCGCTCGATGCCGACGCTGCTGGTTTGGGGCGAACGGGACGCGGTCGTACCGGCGGCCACGGCGCGCCGCTACCAGGAATCAATCCCCGACGCGCAAATTGCGCTTCTTCGGGAATGCGGGCATCGCCCCGAAATCGAAAGAACCCAGGAGTTCGTGAATATCATTCGCCAGTTCATCGGCTCATAGTCAATACCCGGGTCACACAATGCATATCGCCTATTTCTCTGAACGTCCTTATCATCCGCTGGATGAAGAACTGACTATTGCCCAGGGCATCTGGGGGATACCTAATCGGTATTTCGATCCGGCGGTCGGCGCGCGATTATACAATGAGTACCTCGACCAGGCGGTGTTGGCCGAGGAGTCGGGCTACGACGGCATCGTACTTAACGAACATCACGGCCTCGTCACCTGCATGGGGGCGGTTGCGAACGTCGAGGCGGCAATCCTGGCGCGTATCACGAAACGTTGTCGGATCATCATGCTCGGCAACCTGCCGACCATCGTCGGTAATCCCCTGCGCCTGGCCGAAGAGCTGGCGGAGATCGATCTGATCTCGGGCGGCCGGCTGGTGAGCGGGATGGTTCGAGGCGGGGGCACCGAGCAACTCGCGAACAATTCTAACCCGGCGTTCAACCGCGAATGCTTCGAGGAGGCGCACGATTTCATTATCAAGGCGTGGACTATGCCCGGGCCGTTTCGGTACGAGGGCCGGCACTTCCATTACCGGTTCGTGAATCCGTGGGCGCTGCCGCTCCAGAAGCCACATCCGCCGATCTGGGTGCCGGGACTCGTAAGTCCCGAAACTGTGACCTGGTGCGCCGAACGAAACTATCCGTATGTGGCGCTGTCGACTTATCTGGAACCCACGATCGATCTGTGGGATCTCTATTGCGAAACCGCGGCGCGCAAGGGCTACCAGGCCGGACCGGAAAACTTCGGTTATCTGCAGAAGGTCGTAGTCGCGGAAACCGAGAGCGAGGCGCGCGAGCTCGCGATGCTGGAGCTGCAGGGTGGACGCGCCGCTGCCTTCGCGGCGATCAGGCCCGAGTTCATGTTTCCGCCCGGCTACAATTCGAAAAAGGCGGCCGGACGAATGGCGCGTCAGTTCAGGAATCCAAAGGGCGGCGATGAGCTATTCGTCCCGCGCGGTGACTTTGATGTCGGCGAGGCGAAAAAGACTATCAATAGTCCCGCTCAACTCAAGATTTTGGAAGATAGCTATCGTCTGATTGTTGGTACTCCGGAGAGCGTGGTGCCGAAAATCAGGAAGATCCTCGAGGTCTTGCGTCCGGGATCTTTTATTATCCGTCACAGCGACGGGCCGCTGGATCATCAAACCCGCATGAGGCTGATTAGACTAATCGGACAGCGACTACTGCCGGCGCTTAGAGAGATCGGCAGCGAGCTCGGCCTGGTGAGCCCCTTCGATCGGAAGCCCGGGGGGCAGCGGCTTTCGTCGGGCGGCGCATGGCAGCGGGTCGCGCGCGTCGACGCCTTGTCGGCGCTGTGAGCCGAAATCGTCGCGGTCAGCTCTTCCGCGCCAGGCGCCGCCGCCGATATTTTTCCACCATGTAGCTGCCGGCGGCGACCGCGCCACCGTCGACCGGCAGCACTACCCCGGAGATGTACGAGGACGCGGGCGCGGCGAGGAACAGCACGGCGCGCGCGATTTCGTCGACGCTGCCGAGCCGCCGGACCGGTACGTGGTCGGCGCGCTCCTCGAAGCCGCCCTGGGTCCAGACGTTGCGCAGAAGCTCGGTGTCGACCGGACCCGGCGCAATCGCGTTGGCGGTGATGCCGAAGTCGGCGAGATCGAAAGCCATCGCGCGCGTGAGCCCAATGATGCCGGCCTTGGCGGCGGCGTAATGGGCCGCATCGGGCGGCGCCATCAGGCCGGCGATCGAAGCGATCGAAACGATGCGCCCGTAGCCGCGCTTGGCCATCTCGCGGGCGGCGGCCTGCGCGCAGTGGAAGCTGCCGGACAGGTGAACAGCCAGCACCCGGTCCCAGTTTTCCTTCTCGATTTCGAGGAAACGTCCGCTATTGGCTATTCCGGCGTTGTTGACCAGGATGTCGATTTTGCCCAGCGCCTGCACCGCCGCGGCCGTCGCCGCCTGAACCTGCTGATAGTCAGTCACATCGACGACGGTCGTGAACGCGCGGACGGTGCAGCTTTCAATCTCCCGCGCCGTCGATGCCGCCGAGGCGCTATCTAGATCGAAGATCGCTACGTCGGCGCCGCCACGGGCAAAGGCGAGCGCGATCGCTTTGCCGATACCACGGCCACCACCAGTAACCAATGCTACTTGTCCTTTGAATTCCATCTAATCCTGCTTTACCACGGTTCCCAGCCGCCGCGGAATGACCTACACGCAGGAGGACTGGGTTGACGATGAAGCGACTTCACACCGACGACTGGAGGAGTAGAACAGCCACGGCACGATTGCCCGCTGTCCTGGCCCCGACCTCACCTCACGCAAAAGCCTTCACAATACGTGGTCTTTGGCCGCTTTCCGAAAAATATTGCGGGAGCACACCGTCATCAACTGGCCGAAATCAGGGTTCGCCGTTCTGCATGCGGAGCCGTTCCGCTTTCATTACTGGCGACCCTTCGTCCCCGTTAGTCGGCTGCGCCTTCTCTTCGTTGGGACCGGGGTGGTAACCCGGCGGCACATGGACGCTGACTCGCTTACCGTCAACCCACACTTCGCTGAAGCCTTTGGGATTATTCAGGCCTTTTTGCTCCCATTCTTTTAGTAGCCACGGCGCGTTCCGCTCAAGATCGGGTTGCGCGCTCTGCACGAAGCACTTAAGACAAGGCCGCTTCTGCGGAAAGGGGCTCTCTTGAGGATAGGCCGGTTTCGGCTCCTGCGCGAAGAGAAGCAAGGGCATCACGAGAACGGAAATCCAAATCAATCCTGTCACAATTAGATTCCGTGGTAAAATCATTTTTTTCGCCGGCGGCGCAGGCGAGCATTATCTTACTGCGGCGCTACGAGACCGCGCGGACCGCCGGCGCTTCGCGCCCGGCGTGTAGCTGCTCGTGGCGGACCAGGAAGCGCGGCCTTAGCCAGGAGATCAGCGCCGGCAGCAGCAACACGCCAGCGACCAGATTCGCGCTCATCAGCAGGATCAACAGAATACTCATCTGGTTATGGAACAGCAGCGGTGAGAAAGCCCACGGCAGCATACCGCCCACCATTACCAGGTAGGTGGCGAATACCCAGATGCCGGTGGTGCCGACGCCCAGCACGATCGCTTCGTCGAGCGCCGTGCCGTTGCGCACTTCGTCGCGAATTCTATAGACCGTGTAGATCCCGTAATTGATACCCAGACCGATACCTAATGAGAGTATAGGCACGATATCTATCGAGAGACCGATGCCGTGGTAGTGCATATAGATAAATGCAACCACATTCGCGATCGCACAGGTCAGCACGAACAAAATACCTGCCACCAGCGAACGGAACATCAGGGCACAGCAGAGCAGGATCACGGCCAGCGTGAGAGCGAGGTTCACCGAGTTGAGATGCGCCAGCACGTCGTCAGTCGCCAGGGTCACCCCGGCGTCGCCGCCGAGATAGAGTATCTTGACCCGGCTGAGCCCGGGATCGGTGGCGACGCGGGCGCGCATAAAGCCGTCGATGTCGGCGCGCAGCCGCCTGAGGCGAGCGTAGGTCTGATCGGGCAGCAGCACGCGGATGCACGAACTGGTCATGGCCGGCGAATAGGCGAAGAAGCCGCTGATATCGTCGGAGGTGGCGCTGCTGAAGAACATCATCCAGATGGTGCCGGTGAGGACCGGGTCGTTGGGCGTGCCAAGGAATTTCGGCGAACCGTAATGCAGCAGCGAGTTCATCGGTCGCGCGGCCATGGAATCAAAGCCGGTGGTCGCCGCGATGTCGCCGCGCACCATCAGGTAGTCGCCGAGGTCGCGCTCCATCCTGAGAACGTCGGGGCCGATGCTGGATTGGCGGCTGGGAAAATTGGGCGTGGCCAACACGATCCAGCCGGTATGGGTCGGGACGAAGCGGCTGATGGTGCCATAATCGCGATTGAGGGTGGAGTCGGGACGGAAGATCGGGATGCTGTTGCGCTGGTAGCCGATGCGGATACCGCGGGCGCTGACAATTCCCACCACTAACACGATCGCCCCGGCCGCCAGCAGCGCGCCGCGCGTAGCTCCGGGAACGACCGGAATTCGAATCAGCCGGCCGGTCAGCGAGTCCAGCGCCAGGCGCCGACCGGCCCCGACGCGCCTCAGCAGGCGGCGTTCCGGACGCAATTGGGGACGCGGCAGCCAGCTCATCACGATGGGCTGGAAGATGAAGACCAGGGCCAGGCTCGAACCGAGCCAGACTGCGCCGCCGAGACCGACGTGCCGCAGCGCAGGAATATCGCCCAGCGTGACGAAGATGATGCCGGCGATATTGGCCAGCACCGCCAGCAGTCCGGCCGGCAGCATCGCGCCGGCGGTTTGCGCCAGCGCGGCCCTGGTCTCGGGGGTGCGATCGAGTTCGTCGTAGTAGCGTCCCTGCCATTGAATCCCGTGGCTCAGATCGCGCGCGGTCAGGATGAACGGGATCACCAGCATCACCGGGTCGAGGTTGAAGCCGGCCAGCCCCATGAAGCCCAGGCCCCAGATCGCCGAGCAGGCGCCGGTCACGATCGGCACCCACCAGCCGGTGCGGGCGCCGAGGCAGAGGTAGATGATGACCAGGGCGAGCGCGATCGAAAGCGCGAAGATCCACTGGATGCGCGGCAGGTAGTGATAGCCCCAGCTCAGCGCCATCACGTCGCCGCTGGCATACAGCCGGGTGTTGGGGTCCTCGGTCTGCGCGCGCATCTGCCGGAGGCTGTCGAAGACCTTGCGGTAGTCGATGCCGTAGTCGTTGAAGCTGGCGACCACCAGCGCGCCTTTGTTGTCAGGGGTGATAAGGCCGGCCAGTTGCGCGCGATGCGCCATCACCGTCCGCCGCAGCTCGTCGGCTCCCCGCTGGCTTTTCGGCACGGCCGGATACATGAAGGTCCGCAACACCAGCGCGCCGGGAACCGCGCGCGCGTAAACCACGCGATAAGACGCCAGCGAAAAAACTTCGTTGTGGTTAACGCCGGGCAGGCGGTTGATAGCGAAGGTGAGGTTCTGGATCTTCTGCAGCGTGGTCGGATTGAAAAGGTCGCCCCGTTTGACGCGCAGCATCAGGACCAGGGTCTGGGCCCGGCCATAGCTGTTCTCGAACTTGCGATAGAGCATCACGTTCGGATTCCGGGCCGGCAGCAGATCGTCGTAACTGGTCGCGAAGCGGACCCGGGCCGCCCAGTAGGCCATGAACAGCGTGATCGCGATGAGCGCCAGGCCGATCGGCTTTCGATAGCGCAGCAGCAGATCGCCGAGCTTGCGAGCGCGGCTCGCGGTGCTGGTCGGCTCAATTTTTGGTATCGAGAGCAGCTCCAAGGTTGTGCCTCGCGAGGGTTCCGGACAAATCCCTAACTCGACATATAGAGGAACGCTCGCGCTTTCAAGGAAAACGTTGCGCTTATCGTGCGAAGCGCGAATCCGGCCAGCCGAGCCGGCACGGCCCGAGGGCTGGCAAAACCGCAGCGACGATGCGGATGGTTACTGCGCGCCGGAGTTGGAGAGCTGGTCGCCCTCGGTGGGCGCGACGTAATCCTCGGGCAGCCGCCAGCGCGCCAGGTCCCAGCCATGCTTGAGGGCTGCGATGCGCTGGCCGCTGTCGCCGTGACGCGCCTGCGGGCTCGACTCGCTGCCGGTGAATTCGTCACCGGCCAGACCGTAGTAGGGGGTAATCGAATCGAGCGGAATATCAAGCCGCTCGAGCGTGTAGCCGGCGAAGCGATCGGCTTCCAACTCCTTGGTCTCGCCCGCCACGCCGGCGCGGCCGGGCCCGAAGTCGTCATGCACCTCGTGGCCGATCTCATGCGCCATGATGGCCTCCAGGATCGAGTCGGTCAGCCGGGTGTTGCCGCTCGGAATCATCAAACCCCGGAACAGCGCGCGCATGAAGGCCGGATTGTAGAAGACGCATCCACCGGGCCGGGCGTGAGGTGAACGGAAGGCCAGCGACTGGTAGACACGGATCCGGGTGCCCCACAGTTGGTCGATGTTACTGACGAAGAATTTCATCTGCTGATCGGACCGTTGCGCCCGCTCGCCACAGGCGAAGAAAGTTGAGCCGGAGGGGAGCGAGGCGTGCCGGGTCGGGACGCCGGCATCGCCCTGGCTGCTGTCGTTGGGGACCTGCTCCCATTCGTCGTAGGCGTGGGTGATACCGCCGGCGAAGAACAGGCAAACCAGGGCGACCGCGAGGACGCGCAGCAAGCGAGCGCAGTGACTGCGGGGAGCGGACGTCATATCGTCGGTGCGCGTTGGAACGATCAGCCTCCCCGCATAGAGTGATAAACCTCGACGAGTATACGTCGCGCACACCAAGCGGGCCATCGGCTCCGGTTGCCCTCCGGCGTTGCCTGCGCGGTAAAACCCGGGCGAAATTACGGTGAAAAGATGCGTAACATGGCGCTAGGCGTCGGATCGGACTCGCCACAGATTCGGGCCGCTCGCCCTGCCGATTTCCCGGAACTGCTGCGGCTTATCCGGGCGTACTACCGATACGACGGGATCCGCTTTCGAGCCGGGCTCGTGACGGCCGGGCTCAGGCGGATGTTGCGTGCTCCCGGGGTGGGACGGATTTGGGTCGTGTGGGACGGGGCGCGGGCGATCGGGTACGTCGCCTTCAGTTTCCATTACGACGTCGAATTCGGCGGACCCGAAGGGGTAATCACCGATCTGTTCCTGCATCGTGGCTATCGTCGCCGGGGACTCGGCGGCCGCCTGTTGGCAACGGTCGACGATTATTGCCGCGCGGCGGGGATTCGCAGCATGGAGCTGCAAGTGATCCACGGTAATCGTGAGGCTGAGGCATTTTACCGCCAGCATGGTTTCAGGATGCTGGCCCGCCAGATCATGGCGCGTGAACTGCCCCGCAAAGTGCGTCGGCCAAAGAAATTGCCGCCTGGAAAGCGGGTAAAACGTCGTCAGTAAGGCCCTATGAACAAGGCCACCTGAGCGACCTGAATATTCTCCGAACGGCCGTCGTCTACGTATTAGACCGCCAAACAGAGTGCGGTAACGTACCTCCTCCTCCCTGTAGGCCGTTGCCATTGTAGTTAGGATGAGCGACGGTCGAAGGCGGGCGTTGGGGAGCCTCCCCCCTCTCCAACTGCCCGCCTTTTTTTTTGCGCCTCGCCGATCATGATCGAGCCGTTCGGCTTGACACCGCTGCCCGTACGACATAGCACGACAGTCCATGTATCGGCACCATTTTCCGCCAGTTCTCGTACTGATTCTGGGCGCTACGATGTCTGGCCTCGTGTTGAGTTGCGGCAACGGCGGCACCACCGATAATTGCGCCAAATACGTCGCCGGGGTTTACGAACCAGTGCCATGCTCGATCTACGCGCCGCCGCTGGGACCGCATCTGAAATCGATCGAGGTATGCGCCGGGGCGCCGGCCTCGCCGACCGTCAAACCCAGCGCGACGCCGACCGGCGCCAACCCCAGCCCGACGCCGACTCATACGCCGTGCCCGACGCCGGCGGCCACCACCGCGATGATCCCGAATCCGGTGGACTTGAACGCTACGGGATTGTTCAAGAACGGTACGCAGACCTTTTACCGCGACATCACCAGCGGCGCCGTATGGTTCGCCGATAACAACAACCTCTCCTATACCCAGAACGGACAGTTCACGACCTCGAACAGCGGCTGCACCTGTGTCTATGCGAGCTCGGGCGGGAAAGTGAGCAATCCGATGGGAGTTGCGATCGCGCCCAATGGCGGCTCACTGCCGATATGCTCGCCATGCCCGGCCGCCGCGACCCCGGCGGCCACGCCCGCAGCAGCCTTGGATAGCTCGCCGGGCTCGCCGGCCAGAACCGGCAAGGTGATGTGGCGCTTCGATGCTCACGCCGCGGTCCAGGGTCAGATCGTCGCCGCCTCCTCCGGTGGCGCGGTCTATTTCATAACCGCCGACCGGCGGCTGCACGCGATCAACTCGGCGGGCCGTGAGATTTTCGTCCGCTCGGCGGCCGGCACCTCGCCGGCGGTTGGCGCGGATGGAACAATCTATGCCGAAGGTGCGCGGGGCGGCCTGATGGCGCTCGATGCGGGCGGGAAACTTCGCTGGTTCGCCGAGCTTGGCGGCGGTGCCGGTCCGCTGGCGGTGGGACCGGATAACACGGTCTACGATGCCACCGATTCCGAGCTGGTGGCGGTCGCTGCGAACGGCGCGACGAAGTGGCAAATCTCGATGCCGGGGGTGCGTCAGGTGGCGCTCTCACCCGACGGCATGCTGATCGCGGTGACCGATGGTGGACTCACCACGTTGTCCAGCGACGGCGTTATCCAGTGGACTTTCGCGCCGCCCGCGGGCATCGCTGGCGCTGTTGCCATCGAGGGGAGTGCTCTTTACGTCGCATCGCCGGACAACAGCCTGTACGCACTCGATCTTGCCGCGGGCAACGAGCTGTGGCATCGCGCGGCAGCCGGTGGCGGCAAAACCGGTGTCACGGTGGACGGAACCGGCAAGCTTTACGTCGGCGGCGATGCGGCGCTGGCGGCCTTCGACGTCGCCGGGGCGCGCGACTGGTCGTCGAGCGGGTTCACGCCGGAGTCGGTCGCGCCGGCGGTCTCATCGAGCGGGACGGCATTTGTCGCCGCGCAGGGCGGTCATCTGGCGGCGATTGGGCCGGCCGGCCAGCTACTATGGGTCGCGGGAAATTTTGGTCACGTCAGGTCGATGACGTTTTCATCAGCAGACACGCTGTATGTCCTCTCTAGCGATGGTACCTGCTGGAGTCTTAAGGAGATTATAGCTAATAATTGATTTGAGATGGAATTGTAAAGTTTTTATAATCTATATTTAATATAATAAAGAGTTAAAAAAGATAATTAAAAAGCAATAGACTATTATAGCGACGCACCTCCCCTTACAATCGTAAGTGCCGGTGGGTTGCCGTAATTGAGGGTCGGCAGGGTATGGCGTTATCAGGCGAGCGGCCTGAATGCGCTGACTGTGCGACCCGGCGCGGCTTCCCCGGCGATGCATGTCGGGGAAGGTCCGTCAGATCGCGACGGCGCTTGCGATTGCGCTGGCCGTTGGATGTTTGGTCTCACTGGTTGGGGCTGGCACCACGCACAGCTCGGCCAGCCGCGCGTTATCTTCCCCCGTACGTCCGCCTTCCGATCCCGCCTTGCATCTGGAGCAGGCAGATTACGAATTCATCAGGCACGGCCTTTATCTGGGACTGCCGCGATCGGGCTATTTGAACGCAGTGCGCGCGACGCGAAGACTGCGCGCCGGCGCGCAGCTCGCGGCCGTGACGATGGCAGCGGCGTCCAACAACGCGGTGTCATTGCTGTGGACTCCGATCGGACCGCAGCCGATGGTGGGTGAAATCGAGAATCAGTTCGGCGGCACGACGCCGCTCGACAACGCGACCGGACGTGTCACCGCGATCGCCGTCGATCCGCGCACCGCGGATATTTTCGTCGGCGGCGCGGGCGGCGGGGTATGGCGCAGCAGCGATGGCGGCGTGAGCTTCGTGCCGGTCTTCGATTCGCAGCCGACCCAGATAATCGGCGCGATCGCGATCGATTCGACCACTACGCCGAACAGCACCATCTATGTCGGCAGCGGCGAGGGCAACGAGGCAATCGACTCTTACTACGGCCTGGGAGTTTTCAAGTCGAGCGACCTCGGCGCGAGCTGGACGCAACTCGGCGGCACGACGTTCAATGGGATGGGAATCGCGGCGCTGGCGATCGACCCGTCGCATTCGCCGCCGCATCTGTTCATCGCCCTGACTGACAGCCTCAGCGCCGGCCGCGCCGATCCTCAAATGCTCGAAGGCAACCCCGGCCGGCAGGGACTCTGGTACTCGCCCGACGGCGGCGCCAGCTGGTCGCACGTGGGCGCGTTCTTCTGCTCCAACTGTCCGGCCAATGACGTGGTGGTCGATCCCAACAATCCCAACAGCGTGTGGGCGGCGATCGAGTGGGACGATGTCTATCACTCCCTCGACGGCGGCCTCACCTGGACCCGGGCCTGCTTCACCAACGACAGCCCGTGCAGCGTGCCGGCCGGCTACGGGCAGATCGGCCGCGACAGTATCGCGCTCGCCGCCGCCGACCCCGGCACGGTTTACGTGATGGTTGGGAATGTGGACGGGGCCGCATACGCGGGCTTCGTCAAATCCACCAACAACGGCGCTTCATGGAGCAACGGGGTGGTGCCGAGCGTCACCATCAACGGTGTCACGCTTGACGGATCGGCCGCCGCCAACACCTCGCAGTCGTACTACGATCAGGCGCTGGCGGTCGATCCGACCGACTCCAGCGGCAGTCATGTGCTGTTCGGCGGTATCGGTATCTACCAGAGTTTCAACTCCGGACAGACTTGGTCGTTCCTGGCGACGGGTGGCACCACTCACGCCGATCAACATGCCATCGTGCCGCTGGTACAGGGCGGTGCGATGAGCGGATTTCTGCTCGGCAACGACGGCGGCGTCTATCGCTACGACAGCGTGGCGAACAGCTTCACCGGCCTCAACGCCACCCTCAGCCTCGGCCAGTTGCAGGCCATCGGACCCCATCCGACGTTACCGTCGACGGCGCTTGGCGGCTTCCAGGACAACGGCACGCAGCTCTTCACCGGTACGCCCGGATGGCAGGTCGTGGACGGTACTGACGGCGGCTTCACGCTGTTCGATCCCAGTGATCCAACTTACGCCTACCATACCTACGCCAGTCCCAACGCCTTGCCGGCGATCGCGGCCTCGACCGACGGCGGCGCGAGCTGGCAGTGGCTCGGCCCGACCAATGCGCTCACCGCTATCCTGGGATTTGATTTCGTCAACTTCTACCCGCCGCTGGCGGTCGATCCCGCCGTGCCGCATCGAGTGCTGTTCGGCGGCGCGTTGTCGATTTACGTCTCGACCGACGGCATGTTCAGCTGGCAGTTGCAGGGCACGGTCAATGCGACTGAGCCGTTGCAGGACCTCGAGTTTGCGCCCTCCGACGACACCCGGGCGTGGGCCCTGTCGTTGTCGAGTATCGGGATCGGCTTTCAGATTTTTAACACCGTGCAGGCCAACTGCCCGGATCGGCCCGGCTGCCCGAATCCGGGGAATCCCGCGCTGTGGAACGAAGTGACCGCCAACCTGGTGAAACTGTTTCCGCCCGGGTTTACCACCGCGCAGAGCCAGGCGACCGGAATCACGCCCGATCCGCGCAATCCGTCGATCGCCTACCTGAGCCTGTCCGGGTTTACCGCCGTAACCCATCTCGGCCATATCTACCGCACCGCTGACTTCGGGCAGAGCTGGAGCGAGGATGACGGCGCGGGCGGCGCGGCGCCGCTGCCCGACGTGCCGACCTTGCGAATCCTGGTCGACCGCGACGATCGGACCGGCAATACCTTGCTGGCCGCCACCGATATCGGGATTTTTCGCAGCACCGATGACGGTGCGAATTGGGCACCATTCAACCTGGGCGCCATCCCCGCGGTGCCGGTGTTCGATATCGAGCAGGGGCTGACGGGCACGATTTTCGCCGCCACCCACGGCCGCGGCGCTTATCTTCTGAGCGGGCCGACGCCGATTCCGACCGACTCTCCGACCCCGATCCCATCGCCAACCGCCACCCCGACCGCGACTGCCACCTCGACCGCAACCATTACGCCGACGCCGACGGTCACTGCCACGAAAACTGCGACACCCACGGTCACCGCCACCAAGACCGCCACGCCGACCGCAACCATTACGCCGACGCCGACGGCTACTGCCACGAAGACCGCGACACCCACGGCCACTGCCACCGCAACTGCCACCTCGACCGCAACCATTACGCCGACGCCGACGGTCACTGCCACGAAAACTGCGACACCCACGGCCACTGCCACCAAGACCGCAACGCCGACCGCGACCATCACCGCCACACCGACGACCACCGCCACGCCGACTGCGACCGTGACTCCGGTAGCAACCGCGCTTTCCCTCAGCCGCAAAAGAATCAGTTTCCCGCAGCAAGTGTTTGGAACGAGCGGTACGACCAGTCCGAGGCGACGGGTGACGGTGACTAACCCGCGGGCTAATCGACATCTTCCGGCGGTGCTGCTCGGGACCATCGCCGCCGCCGGCGATTTCGCGGTCGATAGCACCGGCAGCACCTGTACCAGCGGCTCGACGCTGGCCGCGAATTCGTCGTGCGTGATCGCGCTGACCTTTACGCCGACTGCGCTCGGCCTGCGCAGCGGAGGCCTCACGATCAGCGATGATGCGAGCAACGCTCCGCAGGTGGTAGCGCTGAGCGGGACGGGTATTGCTGGACACCTCGGTCTCAAACCGAGCGCGCTCTTTTTCGGAAAAGTCGTGATGGGGCTGGAAAAGGACATCGCGCTGACGCTGCGCAATCCCAATCGCGCGCCGCTGCAAATTACCGCGATCAGCTCCGGTCTTTCCGATTATCAGATCGGCTCGGGATGCGTAGGGGTGCTCCCGGCCGGAGCAAGCTGTGCCGTGATGGTTCATTTCGCGCCCTTGAGCGCCGGCCGCAAACTCACCACCCTGCAGATCGACGGCAACGCCGCGCACAGCCCGCGGGTCGTCAGGATGGTGGGCAGAGGGAAGATGCCGGTGCTGTCACGATGGCCAAGGATCGTGCGCTTCGGGCGCGCGCATGTCGGTGATGCGTCGGTGGTCCGGAGCATCAAGCTCACCAACCGCAGCCCGGTGGCGATCAACGTCGCGGCGCTGACTTCCAGCGACCAGGCTTTCGAGGCGGCGCCGACCTGCGTCGGCAGCCTCCCGCCGCACGCGGCCTGCACCTTCACGGTGAGCTTCAGGCCCGGCGCGCCCGGAACGATCGCCGCCCAGCTCGGCATCGTCGACGACGCCGCCCAAAGCCCGCAACTGGTGACCCTGAAGGGCGTCGGGATGTCGCCGTCTTCGCCCCCCTAAACGACGGTGGGAGAGCCTGGGCCGAGCCTCGCTCGTCGGCGGCTGTCTGTTCCGGTGGATACCTGTTTGCGTTTGGATTGACTCCACGGGCCGGGGCAACTAGCTTCACTGCAACGGACGGAGCGGACAGTTTGGACCGGGAAGAACGGCGGGCGCAGGTCCTGCGGCACGCCAAACGCATATTCGCCCGCAAGGGTTACCATCGTACCAACGTGGCGGATATCATTGCGCGGGCCCGCATCGCACGCGGCACCTTCTATCTCTATTTCCGCAACAAACGGGAGATTTTCGAGGTCTTGCTGGATCAGGCGCTGCGCGACCTTTCCGAGCGCATCCAGCGCATCCGGATGGCCGCCGAGGAGCCCAGCCCGCTCGACCAGTTGCGCGCCAACCTCGGCCGGGTGCTGGAATTTGTACTGATGGAGCGCGAGCTGACCGATATCGTGCTGAATCACGCGGTCGGCTTCGATCGCGAACTCGACGCCAGAATTCTCGAGTTTTACGATCAGATCGCACACAAGATTCAGCGCTCGCTCGACCTGGGCGTGCAGATGGGGCTGGTGCGCCCGTGCGATACGCAGACCGCGGCCTGCTGCATCCTGGGCGCCGTCAAGGACGTGGTCGGGCAGCTTTCGCGCCGCCGGCGGCAGGACACGGATGTGATGGTGGAGGAGATTCTGAACTTCGGGCTGCGCGGGGTGGCGCGGCCGGAGCTGCTGGCCGCGGGGGCGGACGCCCTCAGGGCGGCGGCGGACGGCGAGCGGCATTGGAACGCGGTAAACTAGACTGACATGTCAGTTCATCGAGCGAAACATCGCCCGCTCCGTGCCGCGCCGCGGGGCCTCGCCTTTTACGATCTCGACGGCACGCTGGTCGACTTCAACCTGGTGCATGCCGCGATTTTCATTGTCACCAATCTCGGCGAATGGACCGGCCGCGCCGCCTATCTCGCGAGTTTGCTGGCGCGTGCGCCCCAGCTTTACCGCGCCGAAAAGTTCGATCGCCGCCTGCTCAACGTGGTGATGTTCTCGGGGCTGCGCGGCGTCTCGTGCGACCGCCTGCGGGTGCTCGGCGAGGAGTACTGCGAGCGGGTGCTGTTCGATCGCATCTACACCCAGGCGCGCGAGCTGCTCGAGGGCAACCGCGCCGCCGGGCTGGAACCGGTGCTGGTCACCGGCTCGCCGGATTTCATCGTCGGGCCGCTGGCGCGCAAGCTGGGGGTGGCCGATTTCGCGGCCAACCGGATGGTCGCCAGCCGCGGCATCGTGACCGGCCGGCTGATGGCGCCGATCATGGCCAGTACCGAGAAGGCGACCTGGTGCGCGAGCTACGCCGAGGCGCGCGCGGTCGCGCTTGCCGACTGCTGGGGCTACGCGGATTCCTACTACGACCTGCCGTTTCTCGCTCCGCTCGGCCATCCGGTGGCGGTCAATCCGGACGAGCGGCTGGCGGCGACGGCGCTTAACCGGTACTGGCCGATCGTGCATTTCACGCGCGAAAAGGAGCGGCTTATTTCCTACGACAACCTGATGAGAATCGGAAACTGGTTCTGGGGTACGGCTGATGGCGCGTCCCGAGGGTAAGCTCAAGGAGCTCAAGAGCGCCGAGCTCAAGCATGAGCCCGGCGCGCGCCGCGACCTGGTGGTCACCATTAACCGGCGCTCGGAGCGGCGCCTGATCCCGTATGGCGAGGACTTCCTGTTCGAGAAGCTGCCAATCGGGACACGGGTGATCTATCCGCCGCCGTCGCTCGATGCGCTGCCCGATCCCGACACCGCGATTCGCTATGCGCTGCTGCGTCCCGAGAACGCCGACCCGCTGTTCGCGCAGCTCAATCCCAACATGCGCGTGACGATCGCGATCGACGATATCAGCCTGCCGCTGCCGCCGATGCGCCGGCCCGATATCCGCGAGCGGCTGCTCAATGCCGTGCTGCAGACGCTGGCCGACTACGGGGTCGACGACGTCCATCTGATCATCGCGAATTCGCTCCATCGGCGCATGACCGCCGCCGAAGTGCGGCGGATGGTCGGCGAGCGCGCCTTCAAGCAGTACTGGCCCGAGCGGCTCTACAACTTCGACGCCGAGAATCGCGCCGAGTTGTCGATGCTCGGCAAGACCGACCATGACGAAGAGGTATGGCTGTCGCGGCGCGCCGCCGAATCCGACCTGGTCATCTATCTGAATATCAACCTGGTGCCGATGGATGGCGGGCACAAGTCGGTGGCGGTCGGCTTGGCGCCGTATCAAAGCCTGCGCCATCACCATAACGCCGCCACGCTGCGCGATTCGCATTCCTACATGGATCCGACTCGCTCGGGACTGCATCGCTCGGCCAACCGGATGGGCCAGCTGGTCAACCGCGAGCTCAACGTCTTCACGATCGAGACCGCGGTCAACAACCGGATGTACGGCGGGATGCTGGATTTCCTGCACAAGAACGAGGATCGCTTCACCGACTGGGATCGCACGCGCGTCAAGGGTTTCAAGTGGTCGATGCGCAATCTGTCGGACGATCTGCGTCGCAAGATCCTGCACGGCTACTCCGCGCCCTACGGCATGACCGGAGTGTGGGCGGGCGAGACCGAGGCGGTGCACAAGAAGGCGCTAGCGCGCGTTTTTCAGCAGTACGCGGTGCCGGTCAAGGGCCAGTCCGACATCCTGATCGTCGGCGTGCCCTACATCTGTCCCTACAACGTCAACTCGATCATGAATCCGATCCTGGTGCAGTGCACCGGGCTCGGTTACCTGTTCAACATGTATCGCGGCAAGCCGCTGGTGAAGCCGGGCGGCACGGTGATCATCTGTCATCCGCTGCGGGATGAATTCCATCCCGAGCATCACCCGAGCTACATCGAGTTCTTCCATCGATGCCTCGCCGAGACCACCGACGCGGAGGTGCTGCAGCGCCAGTACGAGGCCGAGTTCGCGCGCAACCCGACCTACATCCACATGTATCGCTACGGCCACGCCTATCACGGCGCCCATCCGTTCTACATGTGGTATTGGGGCGAGCCGGGCCGCCAGCACGTCGGACGTGTGATCGCGGCGGGATGCGAAGAGCCGGAGGTGGCGAGGCGGATGGGATGGGAGCCGGCCGACACGCTCGATGAGGCGATCGCGATGGCGACCGCCGAGCAGGGGCGCAGCGCGACTATCACCTATCTGCATCTGCCGCCGCTGGTGATTGCGGATGTCGAGTAACGGCAGCCAGAGCCGCGTCCGCGGCAGCGAGCAAATCGTGCTCGAGCAGGTGCTGCGCAAGCGCCGGCTGTTGCTGACCGGCTCGACCGGCTTCCTGGGCAAGGTCTTCCTGATGCTGCTGCTGCGGCATCATCCGGAAATCGAGCGCGTCTACCTGCTGATACGCGGCGATCGCCGTGCGGCGCTGAGCCGCTTCCGGCGCGAGGTGCTCGATTCGCCGGTGATGGGTCCGCTGCGCGAGCATCTGGGCGAGCGCTTCGAGCGCTATGTCGCGGCCAAGCTGGCGGTGGTGCCCGGCGATATCACCGACCCGGGGCTGGTCACCGATGCGACAGATCTGCCGCGCCGCGGAATCGATGCCGTGGTGCACTGCGCGGGCCTGGTCAACTTCGACGCCTCGCTGGAACGGGCGCTGTCGGTCAACACCCAGGGCGTCGCCAACGTCATCGAATTCTGCCGCCATCACGAGGCCGCGCTGCTCCACGTCTCGACCTGCTACGTGGCGGGCCGCGCCGACGGCCATCGCTACGAAGACGACCTGCCGTCGGATTGGTGTCCGAACGGGCGGCACGGATTCAACCTGCAGCGCGAGATCCGCGACGCCTTGGCGGCGGTCGCCAGAATCGAAGCGGAATCTCGCGACCAAGCGCATAACGCGGAGTTCCAGGCAGGCGACGACGAGCCGGACGACTCGGGCCGCCAGGTCCAGACCGAGACCCGGCGCAAGCGCTGGGTCGAGGAGCGCTTCAAGCAGGTCGGACGCGATCGCGCGCAAAGCTGGGGCTGGCCGAACACCTACAGCTACACCAAGAGCCTCGGCGAGCAGCTGGTGCTGGCCGCGCGCGGATCGATCACGGCGGTGGTGGTGCGGCCCTCGGTTATCGAGAGCGCACTCAGCGATCCATTTCCGGGCTGGAACCAGGGCGTCAACACCAGCGCGCCGTTGACCTATCTCTCCGGCCGCGGCTACCGCTTTTACCCGGCCAAGGGCGAGCTGGTGCTCGACGTGCTGCCGGTCGACCTCGCCGCCCACGCGATGATCCCGATTCTTGCCGCGCTGCTGCTGAAACGGCATGAGCCGGTCTATCAACTGTGCACCTCGGATCGGAATCCGCTGACGATGCGCCAGCTCGTCGAGCTGACCGCGCTTGGTAATCGACGCGAGCAGCAGCGCGCCGGCGGTGCGATGGCGAAGCTGGCGCCCCATTTCGAGGCCGTGGTGGTATCGCGCACCACTTACGATCTGGTGAGCGGCGCGGCGCCGCAACTGCTGAAGCATCTGAGCGGATTCGCGCGCACGGTGTTTGGCGCCGGCTCGACCCGTGCCCGCGCGATCGAGCACAGTATCGACCGCCTGTGTGAGAACACCGAGCTGGCGCGCGAGATGGTCGAGGTTTATCGCCCTTACATCAGCGAGCTGAGCTACACCTTCCATTCGAAAAACGCGCGCGCGCTTTACGCCCGGCTGCGGCCCGCCGACGCCGCCTGCCATCCCTATCAGCCCGAGCGCATCGATTGGGCCGATTACTGGGTCAACGTGCATCTGCCGGGGCTGCGCCGGCACATCTTCGGCCAGCTCGAACTGCATACCCGCGGCCGTCCGCGCCTGCGTTCGCGCCATCGCACGCTGGTCGATCTGCTCGACTATGCGGCCGAGAATTTCGGCGGACATCCGGCGCTGCTGGCGCGCAAGCCGTCGGGCGATCGCAGCACGCTGAGCTACCGCGAGCTGCGCGACAGCGCGGCGCGGGCTGCCCTGATGCTGCGCGACCGCGGCGTCGAGACCGGCGATCGAGTGCTGCTGATCGGCGAAAACTCGCCGGCCTGGGTGATCGCGTTTTTCGCCATCGTCAAGGCCGGCGCGATCGCGGTGCCGCTCGATCATAATATTTCGAGCGAAGAGCTGGCCGCGATCTGTGCGATCGCGCAGCCGCGCGCCGCGCTCTGCTCCTCGGCGGTGACTAGCCGGCTCGGCAGCGGACTCAAGCAGGCGGCCGGCGCGATCATCGAGCTGCAGATGGACGACTTGCAGCGGCCGTTCATCCTGCGCCGCAAAAGCATCGAGGATTTCCGTCCCGACCGCACCACGGTGGCGTCGATCGTTTTCACCTCCGGCACCACCGGCGCACCCAAGGGCGTGATGCTCACGCATGCCAACTTCACCGCCGAGGTCTCGATGCTGGCGCGGGTGTTTGCGCTCGACAGCGAAGACCTGGTGCTGTCGCTGCTGCCGCTGCATCACACCTTCGAGTTCACTTGCGGGATGCTGCTGCCGCTGGCCAGCGGATCGACCGTCGCCTATCCGCTGGGCGTCGACGCCGCCAATCTGGCCCGCACGCTGGCCGATCTGCGGCCGACCGCCCTGATTGGCGTGCCCGCGGTGTGGGAGGCGGTGCATCGGCGCATCGTCGACGACGTCGAGGCGCGCGGCCCGTTCTTCCATGCCGCCTTCGATCAGCTGCGAGCCTTCAATCGCCGCTTCGAAAAGGAATTTCAGGTCAACCTCGGTTCGGTGTTCTTTCGCCAGGCGCATGCCGCGCTCGGCGGCCGTCTCAAGCTCACGGTCAGCGGCGGCGCCGCGTTGCCGCAGCGGGTGGCCGAGTTCTTCAACGATATCGGCATCCGCCTGCTCGAAGGCTACGGGATGACCGAGGCCGCGCCGGTGATCAGCACCGCGCGGCCCGACGAAACTCTGACGCCCGGCTCGGTCGGCAAGCCGCTGAGCGGAATCGAGGTGCGGCTGGACCGGGGCGAGGGTCCGGAGATCGGCGAGATCGTGGTGCGCGGCGCCAACCTGATGAGCGGTTACTTCCGCAACCCGACGGCGACCGCCGAGGTGCTCGAGGACGGCTGGCTCCGCACCGGCGACCTCGGCCGCTTCGACGACCAGGGCCGGCTCTATATCGTCGGGCGCGCCAAGGACGTGATCGTCGATTCCGGCGGCAACAACGTCTACATCGATGAGCTCGAAGAGGCCTACGGCCATTCGCCGTTTCTCAAGGAGCTGGCGGTGGTGGGCCTCAAGATCGGCGAGGGCGAGCAGGTCGCGGCGCTGGCGGTGCCGGCCTATGCGCGGGGCGAAAGCCGGCGCGCCGTCGAAGAGCGGCTGCGAACGCATTTCGAAAAAGTCGGCGCGGAGTTGAGTCCGCACAAACGCATTCGGATCCTGCGCTTCACCGATCATGCGTTGCCGCGCACCGGCACCCGCAAGATCAAGCGCCAGGATGTGGCCGAGCTGATCCGCGAGATGGTCGAAACCGACGGCGAGCGCAAGGTCGCGGTCGCCGGCGAGATCGAACCGTGGCTGGTGGAGGCGCTGCTCCAGGTCTCCAGCGGCCAGCTCAACATTACGCCGAGCACCCGGCTGATCGAGGATTTGGGCCTCGACTCGCTGGCACTGGCGGAGCTCGGCGAACAGCTTTCCGGATGGGCCGCGCGCGACGTCAGTCCCGAAGAGCTGGCCGATCTGAGGACCGTCGAAGACCTGCAAAAGCTGGCCAGCCAGGGACAGAGCCGGCCGCGGCTGCCGTCCTACGCGCGCTTCGCCCAGCCCTACACGCCGCGGCTGCCGGCTCCCCTGCGGGCGCTCGGCACGATGGCGCTCAGCGGCGCGGCGCGGACCGCCTTCGAGCGCTGGCTCAAGCCCCGGGTGCTGGGCCGCGGCAATATCGCGCACAACCGCAATCTGCTGGTGGTGGCGAATCATTCGAGTCATCTGGATTTCGGCCTGCTGGCCTATGCGCTCGGCGAAATCGGGCGCGAGCTGGTGGTGCTGGCAGCCAAGGATTATTTCTTCAACACCGGCTTGCGCCGGCTGGTCGCGAACAATTTCACGCGCCTGATTCCATTCGATCGCGAACGCGCGCAGCTCGAGTCGCTCGATGAGGCGCTCGAGGAACTGGCCGCCGGCCGCAGCGTGCTGATGTTTCCCGAGGGCACCCGTTCACCCGACGGCGACATTCACGAGTTCAAGAGCGGCGCCGGCTATCTCGCGATGCGCAGCCGCTGCGACGTGTTGCCGATTCGAATCACCGGCACCTACCAGGTGCTCGGCAAGGGCAAGCTCATCCCGCGCCACTACCCGGTTGAAGTCAGGATTGGCCGCGTGATCGCCAACGACGAGTTGCGGCAGATTGCCGAGGACGGCAGCGGCGCTGGCGCCTATCGCAAACTCGCCGACTACATGCGCCAGACGGTGGCGGCGCTGGGCGAGCGCCCGGCGGCGGTAACCAAGCGCGGCCGCGTGCCGGCAAAAGCCGCCGACGATCGCGAGCCGCCTGCGGCCTCGCACGGCGTGCGTAATCGCGCGGGACGCGGACGCGCGAAGGCCTGAGTCCGGGCCGCGATGAGAGTGGCCCGAAGGCGGCTGGTTGCGCTTATCGCGTTGCTTGCGTTCGTGCTGGCGGGCGCGCCGGCGCAGGCCTGGGACGCCGGGGTCCATCGCATGATCACCCGGCTGGCGGTCGATGCGCTGGCGCCCGGTCCGCTCAAGACGGCTTTCTCGGCGAACCTTTCGAATCTGCAGTACCAGTCCGTGAAGCCCGACCTGGTGCGCGCGGCGGGCGACAAGGCCGAAGGCCGCCGCCATTACATCGATCTCGAATTATACGGGTCCGATCCGTTCGCGGCGCTGGTTCCCGACGAGTCCGCGATGGTCGCGCGATTCGGCGCGCACACGCTGACGAAGTCGGGTACGCTGCCATGGACGATCGAGCGTCAGTCAGAGGCGCTGGCCGACGCCTGGCGCGCCGGCGATTGTCGCAGCGTCATCGAACACGCGGGCTTTCTCAGTCACTACGTGGCCGATGCCAGCCAGCCGTTGCATACCACCGTCCACTTCGATGGCTATCGGCAGGACCGCGGGATGCATATGCGGCTGGAGCGGACGGCCGACAGCTATGTTGCGGAGATCGAGCGTGAAGCTGCGCCGCAAGTGCGGGTCGCGGAGATCACCGCAGTATGGCCGCCCGTGATCGCCGAACTGCGCGAATCTCACGCGCTGGTGCCGCGGGTAATTGCGGCGGATCGTCAAGCGCGCTCCGCGGCCGGGTCGCGCCGCCAATTCGAACGGATACTGATGCAGAACGAGCGCGGCTGGATCGTCAAGCAGGCCGCTGCGGCGGCCTCGGTGCTCGCCTCGATTTGGCAGTTCGAGTGGCAGCGCGCCGGTCATCCGTCGACTTGTGCGCACGATTGAGCAGCGCGGCTCGATGGGGGCTTGGCTAACCCCGCCGCATCGGCATAACTTCAGGTAGATGGACTGGTTCACCCCGAGGAACCCGGATGAGGCGCGGCCGGCGCGCGCCGGACGCCCGCGCGTCACCGAGCTCAGCGAGTTACTGCTGATCGGTGAATATCCCCGGCGCGAAGATATCGCCTGGCTGAAAAGCCATCACCGGGTCACCGCCGTCCACAGCCTGCAGGATAATGATGATCTGAAGCTCCACGGGCTCAGCCTCGCGGTGCTCGAGGAAGCCTATCGGCAGAGCCATCTGAGCTTCGTTCGCACGCCGATTCCCGACGCCGGCGCGGATGCGATGGCGCTCCATCTGAAGGCCGCGCTCGAGGCCTTGCGGGGCCTGACCGAGGCCCGCGAACGAGTGTTCCTGCACTGCAACGCCGGCATGAATCGGGCGCCGACGCTGGCGATCGCGTTGATGCGCGCGGCGGGCGGGATGTCGCTCGCAGAGGCGCTCGCGCACGTCAAGCAACGTCATTTCTGCGGTCCGTATATGACCATCCTGGAGGATTATTTCGGTCCGCGTGATTTCAAGCCGCAGAGCTGACGACCGCGGCGCCGCCGTGCCGCAACCGGCCGGGCGGCGCGAATCGCTGATGGTCGCGGGCGCCTGGGGCGTTCATCTCTATACCGCGTTCGGCGCGGTGCTGGGTCTGTTCTCGCTCTACTATGCGGGGCGCGACGATTTCCGCGCCGCCTTTCTCGCGCTGGCATTCGCGACCGTGATCGATTCGAGCGATGGTCCGTTGGCGCGTGCGCTGCGGGTCAAGGAGCGCGTTCCGGACTTCGACGGCGCGCTGCTGGACAATGTCGTCGACTACCTGACCTACGTGGTCGCTCCGGTGTTCGTGATGATCCGGGCTCATCTGCTGACCGCCAATCGGCCGGGACTGGTGATGGCCGGTGCGGTGATGATGGCGAGCGCGTACGGCTTTTGCCATACCGACGCCAAGGGCGAGTATTTCCGCGGCTTCCCGTCGTACTGGAACCTGGTCGCGTTCTACCTGTTTTGCCTGCGCCTGCCGGTGCGCGTTAACATGATTATCGTCGGTCTGCTGGCGCTGCTGGTGCTGGTGCCGATCAGGTTCATCTATCCCAATCGCACCGCGCCGTTGCGGACCCTGACCCTGATACTTGGCACGCTGTGGGGGATCGTAACCTTCGCCATGCTGCCCGGCCTGCCCGCGTGTAATCCGCTGCTGTTGTACCCTTCGCTCAGCTTCATCGGTTATTACCTGGTGACCTCGATAGCCCTTCATCTGCTTACGCGCCCCGCTGCGGCGACGAGCGCATGATTCCCGACTGGCTCGAAGTGATGGACGGCGGCGCGCCGATCCTGCTGATCGCGCCCCATGGCGGGCGCGCCGCACCTGACTCGCACGGGCTGTTGGCCCCGCGCGTTAACGATCTGCATACCGCCGAACTGACTCGCGAACTGGCCGGGCGGCTCGATGCGGTGGCGCTGATCAACGCCGGGATGGATCGAAACCTGGTCGACTGTAATCGCCTCGGACAGGTCGCCGCGCGCGCGCCGTGGCTCCTGGCGATGATCGCGGAGCGGCTCGAACGGATGGTGGCCGAGCAGGGGCGGGCGCTGGTGCTGGCGATTCACGGCTGGAACCTGGTTGAGCCGCGGGTCGATATCGGGGTGGGACTCACCGAGCGTGGCGGCGCGCTGGCGCCGCCGCGCGACGCGCATGTCTCGGTTAGCGATCGATTTTTGAGCGGTACGCTGCGCACGCTGATCGATCGCCTGGGGCGCGCCGGAATCGTCTCGACCTTCGGGATGCGTTATCCGGCGGGCGGCGCGCAAAACCTGGTGCAGGCGTGCACCGGACGCCATCTGCGCAGCGAGGTTGCCGCGCTGAGACGAATCGCCGCCTTGGGGGCGCGCGGCGTTATCGAAGCGGTACAGCTCGAACTGTCGATCGCGCTCCGCTTCCCCGGCGCGCTGCGCGATGACACGGTCGCGAGCATGGTCGAGGTGCTGTCGCGCGAAGGAACGGCCGCCGGCGACG
>DATKSL010000016.1:0-108320 GCA_035531675.1 Binataceae bacterium (SeqCode)
GTTGAAGGCACTCTCGACGCGCCACGTCTTGCCGACACGCTTGTACTGCGGCGTCAGGAAAACGGGGTTGTTGGGCTCGTTCCACGCCGTCCACATGTTCACCTTCGGCAGCGGCAGTTTTGTCGTCGGGTTCGACGGGTCCTGCTGCCAGGCGGGTGGCGTCCAGAGGCCACTGTAGCGCTCGGCGGCGGCGTAGGAGAAGTTGACGAGGTCGTTGTAGTTTGTCGGTGCGACGGTGCGCGCCTTACCGCCGTTCGCCCAGCCAGGCGTGTAGACGATCGAGAACAGCACCTTGATGTTGTATTGCGTCGCGTAGCGGACGAGACGGTCGTAGATCGTCCAGTCGTACGCGGCGTCGCCCGGGTCCGTCGGATCGGTCGGACGCGACTTCGCGACCGCCCACTTCGTCCCGCCCCAGTAGAGATTGACGCGGATGACCTGGGCGTTCAGCGTCTTCAGCGTCGTGAACGCTGTGGTCGGGTCTCCGTAGAGGGTGAATGCCTCGTCGTTGATGCCGACGAGCAGGTGGCTCGATTTCTTCGTTGCGTGCTGCTTCGGTGAGGCTGTGGCCGCAGACACGGCGAGGCCTGCGACGACCGTGACGGCAACCGCAAAGAGGGCAATGCGCTTAGACACTCAGTGACTCCCGTGAGTTTGCTTGCAAGATTCGCCGCAGCCCGTCCTCGAGGCTGACCTGCGGCTCCCAGCCCAGCAGCTGCCGGGCACGCGTGATGTCGGGCTGACGAACTTTCGGATCGTCGACCGGAAGCGCCTCGAACACGATCTCGCTCGTTGCGCCCGTCGCGTCTACAACCCTTTGCGCAAGCTCGAGCAGCGTGTATTCGGCGGGGTTGCCAATGTTCACAGGTAGATGCTCCCCACTTTTCGCAAGCGCAATCAGGCCAAGGATCAAGTCGTCCACGTAACAGAAGCTTCTCGTCTGCGAGCCATCGCCAAACACGGTCAGCGGCTCGTTCGCGAGCGCCTGGCGCACAAACGTGGGAATCGCGCGCCCGTCGTGCGGGCGCATCCGCGGCCCGTAGGTGTTGAAGATCCGCACGATCCGGATGTCGACCTGGTTCTGCCGGTGATAGTCCATCATCAGGCATTCGGCGACGCGTTTGCCCTCGTCGTAGCAGGAACGCACGCCGATCGGATTGACGTGGCCCCAGTAGCTTTCGCGCTGCGGATGCTCCTGCGGGTCGCCGTAGACTTCGCTGGTCGAGGACAGCAGGATGCGCGCTTTGACGCGCTTGGCGAGCCCCAGCATGTTGACGGTGCCCATCACGCTGGTCTTGATGGTTTTGACGGGATTGTACTGGTAATGCACCGGCGAGGCCGGGCAGGCCAGCGAGTAGATGCGATCGACCTCGAGCAGGATCGGATTGACGATGTCGTGGCGGATTACTTCGAAGTTCGGATGGCTGCGCAGATGCGCGATATTCGCGCGCTTGCCGCTGTAAAAGTTGTCGAGGCAGATGACTTCGTGGCCGTCCGCGAGCAGCCGCTCGCACAGATGAGAACCCAGGAAACCCGCGCCGCCGGTAACCAATGTTCGCACCTTGGTCTCCTTGCGAATGGTCGAGATTAACGCCGATGTTCGCGGGCTAGCGCGAGCACCGTTTCCGCGACGTAGCTGATATCCTCCGCGCTCATTGCCGGGTAGATCGGCAACGACAGGCAGCGGCTGAAAACCTCTTCGGCGACCGGAAAGTCGCCGGTCCGATAGCCGTAACGCTCCTGGTAGACGTGCATCGTATGCAGCGGGATGCAATGCACCGAGGTCCCGACCCCGCGGCTGCGCAGCAGCTCGACGAAGCGGTTGCGATCGATCCGCAACTGCTCGGGCCGCAGCCGCAAAACGTACAGATGCCAGGCGTGGTCGACGCCGGGCTCGGTCATCGGCGTTTCCAGCGCCGGCTCCGCCGCGAAGGCCTGGTTGTATGAACTGGCGATCGCCGCGCGCCGGCGCATGAATTCATCGGCGCGTTTCAACTGCGCCAGCCCGATCGCCGCGTGCACGTCGGAAAGGTTGTACTTGAAGCCGGTGTCGTGAATCTCGTAATACCACGAGCCGCTCGCGTCGTAACGCTTCCACGCGTCGCGGTCCATCCCGTGCAGGCTCGCGATCGCGATACGCTCGGCCAGCTCGTCGTCCTCGGTCGTGATCATCCCGCCTTCGGCGCTGGTGATGTTCTTGGTGGCGTAAAAGCTGAAACAGGTGAGATCGCCGAGCGTGCCGATCTTGACCATCCCGCGCCCGTCGACGACCCGCGCCGATCCGACCGCGTGAGCAGCGTCCTCGATGATCTTGAGGCGATAGCGCCGCGCAATCGCGCGCAGCCGATCCATGTCGCAGGCCTGACCCGCGAAATGCACCGGCATCAGGGCCTTGACCCGTTGATGGCGGGAGCTGGCGAGCGCCTCTTCGATCCGGTCGGGATCGATATTGAGCGTCACCCGGTCGATATCGACGAACACCGGCCGCGCCCCCTGATAGCCCATCACTTCGGCGGTCGCCGTGAAGGTGAACGGCGTGGTGATGACCTCGTCGCCGGGTCCGATCCCGAGCGCGAACAGCGCCAGATGGAGTGCGCCGGTGCAGTGCGCCACCGCCAGCGCCCGCCGCGCGCCGACGTAGGCGGCGAACTCGCTTTCAAAACGCTTGGCCTTGGGCCCGGTCGTGATCCATCCCGAGCGCAGCGTGTCGATTACTTCGGCTTCCTCGGCGGGACCGATCGACGGACGATGAAACGGAACCTGCCGCATCAGCGATTCAATCTTCGATGCAAGTGCTCGCACCGCCCGCTGGTCAGCTCGCCGGCGAGCCGCTGACGGCGCTGGAAGTGGTGTTGGGAACGGCGGCCGCGCCTGACGCGTCGCCCGGCATCACGTAGGTCGGGACCCCGGTCTTTTCCTCGACCGCCTTTTCCAGCTTGTGCATGTCGACGTCATCGGCGAGCCCGCGGCGTTGAACTTCGTGCAGCGCCAGGTTCCACAGTCCCGGATACCTGCCGTACAAGTCGTCATGCACTTCGACGTAGAGTTGATTATCGCGCCAGCCGAACTTTATCGGCTGGTAGACGAAGCGTCCGGGCGTGCCAACTTTCACCATATGGTACAGATGATCGATGTCCTCGGGGTAGAGCCGGATGCAGCCGTGACTGACGGTCATCCCGACGCCCCAGGGATTGTCGGTGCCGTGAATCGCGTAGAGCGGCAGCGTCAGCGCCAGACGATAAAGGCCCAGCGGATTGTCGGGCTCGCCGCCCGGAACCACGTGAACGGCTTCGCCGTCGCGCTCCAGATGTTCCTGGTAAATATCTTCGGGCACCACCCAGGTCGGATTATGGGTTTTGGCGCGGACCTTGAAAGTCGCCACCGGAGTCTTCCAATCGAAACGCCCGAGTCCGACCGGGAAGGTATAGACCACGCGAGCGCCGCTGTACGAGGCCGGCGTCAGGCCATGCCGGCCGCGGTGTGGCCTTGACGGTGGCGGATAATAGTAGATGCGCATCTCGGGGATGTTCATCACGATCCCGACGTGCGGTGCGTCGGGCAGCACGTGCTCGGTAGGCAGGACGATCTCGGCGCCGACCGGCGGTCCCCACCAGTCCATGTGATTGTTGGCGTCCGCGATTTCCTTGGCCGTCAGCCCGTACCAGCGGCCCACGTCCAGCAGCGTGTCGCCCTTGCGGATTTTGTAGCTCATCAGCTCGCCGACCACCGTGTCCTGCCCCGAGGGCACCGGGTAGGCGTAGAGCGGGCGCTTCTCAAACATCGCCTCGTTCCACGCGCCCGCCGCGCCCGCCGCGATCACGAACCCCAGTGCGATCGCGATTGCGAGCAGCCGCCGTACCATCGGCGCGCGAGAACCCGTCGATAACGAACCGCGTGGCTTGGAATGAATTGCCAAGAACCGGCCTCCCGACATCCTTCAAAATGATACGGGAAGCCCGGCTAGTCGGCAATCGGCCGCAGATTAGCGAACTTCAGCACCAGCAGCTTGACGCCTCCGCGCTCGAAATTCACCCAGGCCTTGGCCGCTTCGCCGCGTCCCTCGCGCCGGCGCACCACGCCGCGCCCGAAGGTCGGATGGATCACCGCGGTGCCGACGGAAAAGTCGCCGCCCGCGTCGGCCTCCGGGAGCTGACTGTCGCTGTAATCGACGTACGGTTGCCGCGACGGCGACGGCGAACGCAGCAGCTCTGCGCCGCGCTCGCGCTCGGGCGCGATACGCCGCAGCAGAGTGGGCGATACTTCGTTTAGAAAGCGCGACGGACGCGATTCCGAGCGCTTCCCGTACAGCTCGCGCGAGAGTGTGTTGGTCAGGTAGAGCAGTTCGCGTGCCCGCGTCATCCCGACGTAGCACAGCCGCCGCTCTTCCTCGGCCTCCTGGAGCTCGGCGCCGCTCTCCAGCGAGCGGCTGTGCGGGAACAATCCCTCCTCCATCCCGGCGATGAACACGGCGCGATACTCGAGCCCCTTCGAGGTATGCAGCGTCATCAGGGCGGCCCGGCCGCCGGCGGCGCTCACCTGGTCGGCGTCGCTTACCAGCGCCACCCGCTCCAGGAAATCGGCCAGCCCGCCGGCGCCGCGCTCGGCGTCGAAAGCGCTGGCCGCCGCCAGCATCTCGGCCAGATTCTGTCGCCGGGCAACGCCGTCGGCGAGTCCCTCCAGGTAGCCGGCGAAGTCGGTCCGCGCCACCACCTCATCGAGGATCGCCCGCACGCTCATCGTGGCCGCGCGGCTCATCAGCTCGCGCAGCCAGTCGTAAAGGACGCTCGCCTGCTTGCCGATTCGGAACGCGACGCGCGAGTTTGCCTCCAGCCGGCCGAGCGCCTCGAACTGCGTGATCTCAAGCTCGGCCGCGACCTCGCGAATCACCGCGACCGAGCGTGCGCCGATGCCGCGCGGCGGCACGCCGACCGCCCGCTCCAGGCTGAGCGCGTCGGCCGGATTGATGACCAGCCGCAGGTAGGCGAGCAGGTCGCGGATTTCGCGGTGTTCGTAAAAGCGCACCCCGCCGACCACGTAGTAAGGAATCCGCCGCCGCACCAGCGCTTCCTCGATCACCCGGGATTGCGCGTTGACGCGGTAGAAGACCACGATATCGGCCGGCCGCAAGCCGCCTTCGGCGGTCAGCCGCGCAATCTCGCGCGCGATGAAGTCGGCCTCGTCACGCTCGGTGATGCCGGTGTAGTAGACGATTTGTTCGCCGTCGTGGTTCTCGGTCCAGAGGTTCTTGACCTTGCGCTCGCTGTTGTTGCGGATCACGTCGCCGGCCGCCGTCAGGATGGTCTTGGTCGAGCGGTAGTTCTGTTCGAGCTTGAAGATACGGGCGGCGGGAAAGTCGCGCTCGAAATCCAGGATGTTGCGGATATCGGCGCCGCGCCATCGGTAGATCGACTGGTCCTCGTCGCCGACTACGCACAGATTCTCGGTCCGTGCCGACAGCGCCCGCACCAGCAGATACTGCACGTGATTGGTGTCCTGGTATTCGTCGACCAGCAGATGGGCCGCACGCGCCTGCCAGTGCGCCAGCGCCGTCGGATCGCGCTCGAACAGCTCGCGGGTCAGGAACTGCAGGTCGTCGAAGTCGAGCGCGTTCATCGCCCGCATCCGCGCCTGGTAAAGCTGGTAGATTTTTGCCACCGCCTGGTCGCGCGGGCCGCTGGCTTCGGCGGCGAAGCGCTCGGGCGTGACCGCCTCGTTCTTGGCCTGATCGATCCGCGCCCGCGCCAGCTCGGGAGTCGGCGAGTCCGAGAGCGCCGCCTCCTCGATTATCCGGCGCAGCAGCGACAGCGAATCGCCCTCGTCGAAGATCGTGAAATCGGGGCTGAACCCCATCCCGCCCGCTTCCCGGCGCAGAATTCGCGCGCAGGTGGAATGGAAGGTGCTGATCCAGAGCCGGCTCGCCTCGCCGCCGATCAGCGCGCCGACCCGCTCGCGCATCTCGCGCGCCGCCTTGTTGGTGAAGGTCACGGCCATAATTTCTTCGGGCGCGGCCTGGCGCTCGGCCAGCAGGTAGGCGATGCGATGGGTCAGGACGCGGGTCTTGCCCGAACCGGCGCCGGCCAGAATCAGGATCGGGCCGTCGGGCGCCGTGACGGCGTCGCGTTGCTCGGGATTCAGTTTGTCGAGATCAAATGAGGACATCACACCGCGCTAATTCGGAAGCATCTCAGGGGTTTGGTCAAAGGAACAAGATACCGGCTCGCGACGCCCGCGCAAAGATGAGCGCCGAATGCGCTATGCTTGACAGGTGATGGCGACGTACCGGCCGCGCGATCGTTACTTTCAGAAAGCGCGCGAAAAAGGGCTGCCCTCGCGGGCGGCGTTCAAACTCGAGGAACTGCTCGAGCGTTATCGACTGGCGCGCGCCGGCGCGCGGGTCGTCGACCTCGGCTGCGCGCCCGGCGGATGGCTCGCAATCCTGGGCCGCGCCGTGATCCCGGGCGGCTATGTAATCGGCGTCGACCTGGTCCCCTGCCGCGCGACCTCGGGCGCGGTGCGAATCGTTACCGGCGATATCCGCGATCCCGCGGTGCGCGAACAGGTGGCGGATTTGCTCGGCGGTCACGCCGACCTGGTGACCAGCGACCTGGCGCCGAAGCTCAGCGGGATTGTCGATCGCGATCGGGCGCAGATGGATGAGTTGCTGGAGACCGCGCTGAGCTTTGCGCGGGCGATGCTTAAGCCGCGCGGCGCGATGGTCGCCAAGGTCTTCATGGGGCCGGGGCTCGAAGATTTGATGGCGCGCCTCAAGGGCCATTTCGGCCGCGTCGAGATCGCGCGCACCCGGGCGACGCGGCCCGGGTCGGCCGAGCTCTACGTGGTGGCGCGCGATTTTCACGGGCCCCCGCATCAAACCGACAACCAGCCGCCCGACGACGCGGCGCAGCGGCCATGAGACCCGCCCTCGGTTCGAGCCTCGCGCTGCTCGGAGCAATCTGCCTCGCGGCGGGAATTTCGGGATGCCGCGGGCGGCAGGCCCCACGTAGTTCGCCGCCGCAGGTAAAGGTCGACGTTGGCGAGATCGGCGTCGATCGCCAGAGCGGTTCGCATTTCGTGATGCTGCGCGATCGCGATGGACGCTCGCTGCCGATCGTGGTCGGCGACGAAGAAGCGCGCGCCATCCTGCTCTCGATGCACGGCATCAGGACGGAGCGCCCGCTCACCGCCCAGTTGCTTGGCACCGTTATCAGCACGACCGGCAATCATGTGGATCGCGTGGTGGTAAGCGAGCTTCGCGGCCAGACCTACTATGCCTACCTGGAGCTGGACGACGGGCGCTATCGGATTGATTGCCGGCCGAGCGACGCGATCGCGCTGGCGATGGATACCGACGCGCCGATCTACGTGAGCGAGCGGCTGCTGCAGAAGGCCTCCGCCGCGCCGCCGTCCGTCGGCAAAGTCCCGCTGACCGCCAGCCGGCTCGGGCTCACGGTCCAGCCGCTGACCCCCGACCTCGCCGGCTACTTCGATGCCGCACCCGCAAGCGGCCTGCTCGTGATCGACGCCTCCGGTGCGGCGGCTGCGGCCGGCGTGTCGCGCGGCGACATCCTGCTGCGGGTCGACGACCAGCCCGTCACCACGCTCGACGAATTTGCCGCGGCGGCCGCCAAGCTCGCAAAGGGCGCGCCGGTCAAGATGGTCGTGCGGCACGCGGGCGCCGAACGCACGCTTAGCTTCCGGATGTCATCCGCGCCCGGCGCCTAGGCGCGCCGAATCATCACGGCCCGGATGAAACGCGGGTCGATCGGCGCAGCCGGATCGAGCTCGGCCAGCTCCTCCCGCAACACGTTGAGGCATGAGTTGACGAAGCTGGCCGCGCGGCGCTGCAACGGCTCGTCGAGCCGCGCGAGCAGCTCGTCCACCTGATGCTGGAACTCGGGGCGTAGCTCGTAAGGCCGTTCGAGGCGGGTCATGATCGCATCGCGCATCTCGGTCAGGCGGGCGGGCTCGATCGGATCGATCGCCAGCCGCCGCTCCATCGCCCAGCGCGCGAAGGCGGTCAGCAGGATCTGGCTCAAACGGATCTCGTGGCCGGCGATGGCGGAGCGAAATCCGGGCGCGGCGATATCCAGCGCGAGCAGGGCGCGGAACAGCTCGGGCATCGTGCTGACCTGCTCCAGCAAGCCATACGACAGATGCAGATCGCGGATGGCGCTGAAATCACGCATCGCCACCGCTCCGCCGCGATCGAGCGCCCCGTAAAAGCGCGGCTGGCGCTCCAGGAAGCCGGCCAGCGCCTCGCGATAGGGCGAATCGAGATAGCCGATATCGCGCTGAGCGCCGGCCGCAAGCCCGAGCGCGGCCACCACCGCCTCGGCGCGTTTGCGCAGATCGATCGTCAGGCTCACGCCGAGCCGGAACAGCAGCTTCAGATGGGTATCGCGCAGATGCTCGATGGCGGCCTTGAGCTCGCCGCCGGCCAGATGCTCGAGCGCCAGGTTCAGGTAATCGTGGGTCATCTCGACCGCGACCCGGATGGCGTCGAGGTCGCCGAAGTCGACCGATCGCGCGACCAGCACCTGGTTGGTGACCATCGCCATCTCGCTGCGCAGCTGCCGCTTGCCCTGCGCGGCGAAGCCGGCGGTAAGCGCGGTGTTGAACAGCGAATGGTCGGTGTCGCCGGTCACCGGCGCCATGTGCGGCGGCACCAGGTCGACATCGTCGGGCAGGTCGGCGCGGCTCGGCGCCGGATAGCTGGCGCGAATTTCGAGAAAGCGCTGCGGATTGAGATAGGCGAAGACGTCCTGCGCCTCGAAATAATCGGGAAAGCCGCGGTCGGCCAGCCGCGCGGCGCGAAACTGGTAGGCCTGCTCTTCGAGCTCAGCCTCGACGCCCCAGTACAGCTCCTCCATCAGGCTCGCGAAATAATTGTAATCGCGCTCGAAAGCCTCTTCGAGAAACTCCTGGATATGCGAGCCCAGGTTGTCGTAGCGGGTGAACTCGATCAGATAATGCTCGTCGAACTGGACGAAGCGATCGGAGGGCGTGTCGGGCAGGGTCTGCGGATCCTCGAGCCGATAGACGCGCAGGTAGCGGCGCAGCAAGAGCGACACCAGCTCGAGGTCGAGCTCCATCAGCCCCTCGGCCATCCGCTTGCGCCCGGATTCCGAGAGCGCCTCGATCCACTCGCCCATCCGCTTGAAGTTGGGCCGGTCCTTGTCCCAGCAATCGAGATCGAACAGCCAGCGCACCTGCTCCGGCATCGCCATGCACAGCAGGTCGCTGGCATCGGCGACGCCAATCTCCTTGAGCGTGTAGAAAAGCGTATCGGGGGCGAACGATTGCACCAGCCGCTCGGCCTCGGGCGAGGCCAGTATCAGGTCGCGCTTCTGGCGCGCGGGCAGGCCGTAGAGAAATTCGAGTTTCTCCTGGAACGGCAGGTTGACGAAATCGCTGGGTCTGGCTGAAGTCATGACGACTGATGCTGCATGATAATCGCGCTCCGAAAAATACTCCGTGCTTTCGAGCCGGATCAAGCAAGTTCACGCCGAAGCGCGATTTGATACAGTTTGATAGAGAATGAGCGCTGGTGATAGATAGCTGACAGGGACGGCGAAGCGCCGGCGGGTTAGCCCGCGCCCGGGCGTTTTGAGGACATCACGATGCATGGAAACGGCAGGATGAAGCTGGTCGTCGATGATCCGCGACACGGCCTGTTCCGGGTTAATCGCTCGGTCTTCGTGTCGCCGGAAATTCTCGAACTCGAACGCCGCAACGTGTTCGATCGCTCGTGGCTCTACGTCGGCCACGAGTCCGAGGTCGGCAACCCGGGGGATTTCATCGCGCGCGAGGTCGGCGGCCGGCCGCTGATCCTGTGCCACGGCAGCGACGGCGCGATCCGCGTGCTGATCAACTCGTGCACCCATCGCGGCGCCCAAATATGCCGCGAGCCGGCCGGCAACGCCCGCACCTTTCAGTGCTTCTACCACGCCTGGACCTTCAACAATCACGGCGAGCTGGTCGGCGTGCCCGACGCCGGCGGCTACGGCGGGTCGTTTCGCAAGGAAGCGCTCGGCCTGAAATCGCCCGCCCGCGTCACCAACTACCGCGGGATGGTGTTCGCGTCGTTCGACCCGGCGATCGAGGATCTCATCGACTATCTCGCCGACGCCAAAGAAGTGCTCGACACGATTCTCGATCAGGCCGAGGACGGGATGCAGATCGCGCCTGGCACGCAGAGCTATTCGTTTCGCGCCAACTGGAAGCTGCTGGTCGAGAACAGTATCGACGGCTACCATCTGCGCTCGACCCATCATACCTATCTCGAATACCTGCGCAGCGTCGGCGCCAACTTCGACCGTCCGTTTCGCGGTTATGCGCGAGCGCTCGGCAACGGCCACGGCGTGATCGAGCATTCCGGGCCGATGGGCCGGCCGTGCGCGCTGTGGGAGCCGCGCTGGGGCGAAGAGGTCAGGCAGGAGATCGCCGGTCTCCGCCGCCGGCTGGTCGAGCGTTTCGGCGAGCAGCGCGCCGAGCGGATCGCGGAATGGAACCGCAACCTGTTGATCTATCCCAACCTGGTGGTCAACGACATCATGTCGCTCACGGTGCGCACCTTCTATCCGGTCGCGCCCGATTACCTGGAGGTCTCGGCGTGGGCGATGATGCCGCGCGGCGAGGGGCCGCGATGGCAGGCGCGCCGGCTCGACAACTTCCTGACCTTCCTGGGGCCCGGCGGCTTTGCGACGCCCGACGACGTGGCGGCGCTCGATTCGTGCCAGCGCGGCTTTCGCGGCTTCAAGGAGACGCAGTGGTCGGATATCTCGCGCGGCATGAAGCGCGAGGCGGACGTCACCGACGAGGAGCAGATGCGCTCGTTCTGGCGGCGCTGGTCGGAGCAGATCGAAGGCGGCTCGGCGGCCCGCCGTCGCGCCGTTGCCTAGGTTGGCGACGCGCAGGTTGACGACGCGCAGGTTGATGATCGGACCGGCGTAGTAGCGGCCGCGATCGCGATTCGCGTTGGTCGGGCAGAGTTCACCGCGCTTGACGATAACCACGAGCTTGAATCGTCTCACGCAATTGCGCTGACGGGAGAGCGGCTATGCTGACACGGGCCGAAGCGGAAGATTTCCTCTACCAGGAAGCGGCGATCCTCGACGAATGGCGGCTGCGCGAATGGCTGGAGCTGTTCACCGACGACGGCCAGTACTGGGTGCCGTCGACCGACCGGCCCGATGGCACGCCCGACACCACGCTGTTCCTGATCGCCGACGACATCATCCGCTTGCGCGCCCGGATCGCGCGGCTGGAAAGCCCGCACGCGCACGCCGAAGTGCCGCGCTCGCGCACCCGCCGCATGATCGGCAACGTCCGCGTGCTCAAGGACGACGGCGCCGAAATCCTGCTGTGGTCGAACTTCGTGGTCTATCGTTTCCGCGGCGAGATTTCGGATCATTACGTCGGCCATTACGAGCATACCCTGCGCCGCAGCGGCGGCGAGCTGAAGATTAGCCTGCGCAAGGCGATCCTCGATTTCGAGGCGCTGCGCCCGGCCGGCAAGGTCAGCATCATCCTGTAGTCAACCGCGGACGCCGCGGCGCGAGGAGCACGACCATGGCAAGATTCAGCGATCAGGTGGCGATCGTTACCGGCGCGGCCGGCGGTATCGGGTTGGGCATCGCGAGGCGGCTGGCTTCCGAAGGTGCCGCCATCATGATCGGCGACATATCCGACAATGCACGCGGGGCGGCTACCGAGCTTGGCAAAAGCTTCAAGGTGCGGACGCTCTCCGCGGTCGGCGATCTGAGCCAGCCGGGCGTGGCCGAAAAGATGGTGGCCGAAACCGACAAGGCCTTCGGCCGCATCGACATCCTGGTCAACAACGCCGGCGGCGGCATCCTGCGCCATTCATCGGAGCATACCGAGGAGACTTTGCAGGCGACCATCAATCGCAACCTGTGGACGATGCTGCGCTGCTCGCTGGCGGTGATGCCGCGGATGAAGCAGCGCCGCTACGGGCGCATCGTCAACCTCGGCGCCGACTCGGTCTATACCGGACTCGACCTGCACGCGATCTACAACGGCGCCAAGGGAGGCGTGCACGGCGCGACGGTCGGCTTCGCGCGCGAGGTCGCCACCGACGGCATCACGGTCAACGCGGTGGCGCCGTGCGGAGTCGAGACCGAGGAGGTCAAGAAGGCGGTCGCCGCGAATCATCCGCTGATCACGTCGATGATGAAGATGATCCCGATGGGGCGGATGGCGCAGATCGACGACGTCGCGGCGGCGGTCGCGTTTCTGGCCTCCAGCGAAGCCGGCTTCATCACCGGCCAGATCGTGAGCATCAACGGCGGCACCGCGATGGGCTAGCCGCGCCGATGCGCGCGATCCCCTCAAAATCCGATCGCGAGCCATGAGAAGCCGTTGCTGATCTCGGGCTGCAACTGGCCCGAAGTGATCAGCGTGCCGGCCACATCGAGCACGAATACACCGCCCGAGTTGCTGTACGAGACCACCGAGGCGACCAGGTTGCCGCCTCCCGTGCGCTTGTAGAAGTTGGTCGCCAGCGGCGGCAGCAGGATGGCGTTGGGGAACGTGATCGGCCAGCTCACCGTGAACTGGCTATCGCCGTTGATGACCTGTCCCGAGAGCGGATACCATCCCCACTGAATAATCGCGACCACCGCGCCGCGCCCGACATCCGCGATCGGAATTTTCAGATAGCCATCGGTCTGCAGCGATCCAGTGAACTTGGCGACGAACGCCTGCAGCGCGCCGATATTGGTGATGTTGGTGTCCTGGCGCTGCTTCAGAAACGCGCTCCGATTGGCGAGCTGCTGATGCGGCTGGTTTGAGATGCCGAGACCGCTGAAGCTGGCGCCGGTGGCCGCCCCCTCGACCATGTCGGTCGCTGCGATCTCATAGACCTCGTCGGCTGTGAAGGCCGGTTGATCGGTCAAGCTTGCCATGGGTTCACCCTGAGCGGCGCCGCCTCCGGCGCCCGGCAGATCGTTGAATCCGAAGCACCGCGGCGCCTCGCATCAGAAGGTCAAGGTCCAGGTTCCGGTCAGGCTCATCCCGGTGCTGAAGGTGAGCGGCGCGATGGTCTTGCGCGCCATCAGCAGCGTCGGGGCGTTGATGCCGGGGAGCGCGACGCCGCTCGGATTGGCGAACAGCCCGAGTTCCTGGATGGTGATTCCCAGCGCGCCGCTGTCGGCCGCGGTCAGGCTCCAGTTGAACTGCGCGCTGCCCGGACCCGGGCTCGAGCCGTTCTCGACATGGCTGTCGAGCAATTTGTAATAGGCCGGCGTGCTGAGCGCGACATCGCCGACCGTGGGAGCTGCCGACCCGGAACCGAAACCGACCGCCGACGCGAACTGACCGGTGGTGTCGCCGGCGATCAGCGCGGCCAGCGCCGGCAGTCCGGCGTTGACGAACAGATTGCGCGCCTCGTAGGCCGCGATCAGCCGGCCGTCGCGATGCACGCGCAGGCTGACGATTCCCACGGGACGCGGCGCGGCCCCGGTCGCGAGGGAGAGGCTGGTCGGGACTGGTTTCATTTCATCCTCCTTGCAGTATCGCGCCGCCATCGATCACCAGCGCCGCATCCGCCACGGTCGGCTCGTTCGCACCGTACGTGATCCCGCTGTGCCGGTAGTGATGGTTGTAGAGCGGGCTCGCGGGTCCATACTGATCGGCCAGCGGGACCGGGGTCAGATGCAGCCTGAGCGTATCGATGGCGGAGGGCGCGCTATCAATTTCGACTTGTGCGATTCCGCCGGCGTTGAGCTCCGCGCTGGGCACCGGCGCATCGTCGGCGAGCGGCGGTAAGACGAACCATATCGAATCGAGCCACGCGCGCGCCGGCTTGAAAAAGTCGACCGCCGCCGCGATCAGCGCGGCGTCCTGCGCGTTGACTGCTTCATCAGGAGCAAGATTGATCATGACGCGAAACACCGCCCATCCCTGGCTCGCCGGGTACGCGCTGCCGCCCCAGCTCTGCTGGCCTTCGAGCAGGCTCGCGCTGTTCCAGCCGAGCTGCGCAAGCGCGCGCTTGATGGCCGCCGGCGTGCCGCGCACCCGATGGAGAGCGATGGCGTTCTCGAGCAAGCCGCGCTGCAGCGCAGCCGGCGTGATCGGACCGCCGTCGCCGGGGCCGGTCAGAAAGTCGATCGAGGTGAGGGTGTCGATATCCGTGATCGCGTCGATACTGTCGAACAGCGATGCGGGCGGTCCCAGCAGCTGCCAGAACGGCGCCAGGATATCGAACTGCCAGGCCAGGAACGGCAACGCCGAGTCGGGCACCGAGGCGATCCGGTAGATCAGCAGCGGCGTCAGATCGAGCGCGTCGAGTCGCTCGATCAACACCAGCAGCGCCTGGCTGCGAGCGTCGTTGATCGACGGTTGAATCTCGAGCTGCGCCATCGCCGTCAGCTATGCTCCGTGGCGATCGCCTGGCTGAGCGAGATCGCCGTGCAGTTCGCCCATTGGCCCGGCCCCGACGAGATCGAGAGCACGCCCTGGCCGGCGGCCGGCGCAGTGACGGTTACTTCGTAGACGCCCGGCACCGACAGCGCGCTGACGATCTGGCTGACGACGATGTCGCGTCCGATACGGTCGGCCTGGTTCACCGCGAACTGCACCGCGGCGGCGTTCGCCGCGGCCATGGTCGCGGTCGGGTCGACGTCGGAGTAGATCGTGACGGTCGCGGCGATCTGATAATCGACTTCGATCGCCGGATAGACATTGACCGTATCGGTCAGCGGCCGCACCTCGTCGGCGCTCAGGATCGCTTGCACCTTCTGCAACAACGCTGCGCCGGCGACTCCCGCCGGGTTCGGCGCGGCGGCCGGCTGGAGCGTTATCGGGCCGGTCAGTACATACACATCGACGGTGCCCGGAACCGGACTGACGATCTGCACGTCGGTGATCGTCGGATCGGCGCTGAGCGCGAAGAAACGATAGGCCGCCGCCGGCCCGGCGACCGAGAACTCGTTGGGCGCGGCCTGGATGCGGATGCGGTAATGGTCGTCGGTCTCGGGGGCCGAGCCGCCGGCGCTGACCGTCGTGTTCGCGACGCTCTGGATCTGGGCGCTCGGGTTGAGCTGCACGTTGATCTGCCCGGGCAGGTAGCCGTTGCTGCCCGGCCCGCCGACGGTGGCGGTCGCGCTGACCGTCGCCTGGGTGAGGCCGGGGGTGATTATCAGATCGCTGTCGGTCGCGAACGACCACAGGCCGTCGCTGGTGCCGACCGCGGTTGCGGCCGCGATCGTATATTGCACGTTGAGCGGGTTGACCAGCGTGAACTGCAGCATGGTCGAGGCGCCGACCATGCCGAGCCGGGTGACGCCGAGCAGCCCGCCCAGGTAATCGATCATCGGAAAGCTCGCGAACGCGAGCAGGTTCTGTTGCGCCGCATACTGGATCGCGTCGCGCACCAGCGATTCACGGTAGGCGTACAGATTTATCAGCAGCCGCTCGACCTGCGCCGGTTGCAGCGTACGGCCGGCGGCGGCTTCGAAAGCCGCTATCATGTCGGCCAGGATCAGGTTGGGGTCGAGCCCGTCGGCGTCGTTGACGAACTGCGGAGGCGGAAGACCCGGGATACCAGCGCCCATTTGTTCTACCTCAGGCCGGCTGCGATTCGATTCGCGCTCGCGTCGGCGGCTTGCAACGCGGCGCTCACTGCGGCCCGCTCGCCGGCAGCGTGACGCTGGTGGTCCGGGCCGCCGTCGGCATCGAACCAAGCTGCAGGCGCCATACGATATTGACCAGCAGGTCGCCGATCGCGAGCGGGTTTGGCGCGGCGGAAACCGACACCAGCTTGACGCGCGGCTCCCACAGCGTGATCGCTTCGGTGACTTCGCGGACCAGCGACGGAATGGCGGCATCGATCGGATAGTCGATGTATTGCCACAGGTCGGCGCCGAAGGTCGGGCGCAACGGGTCGGCGCCCTTCGGCGTGGTCAGGATTATCTGCAGGCATTGATCGACGTCGTCGGGACCCTCGACCACCTTGCCGATCGCGCTCAGTTTGAGCGACCAGTCGACCGAGGTGATTTCATCCAGCGTAACGGCCACGATTACCTCCCTGTGCGGCTCAGGTTTGAGCGACCGTCGAAGTGATCGGCAGGGGCGGCGAGATCGCTACTCCGGCCGATGTGATGCTGACCTGCGAGCCGCCCGACTCGAGCACGATCGCATTCGGTGTGATGCTGACCTGCGAGCTGCCCGACTCGAGCACGATCGCGCTCGGCGTGACGCTGACCTGCGAGCCGCCCGACTCGAGCAGGACTTCACCCGGGGCGTTGACCGTCGCCGACGCGCCCGCGCACAGCACTACGGTCAGTGCATGGGCCGCGCGGTCGTACTCGATAACCGTCCCGTCGCGAAAGCTCAGATGGAACTTGTCGGGACTCTGCACCGGCGGCGTATCGACGGTCGAATAGACCGCGCCCAGCACCGCGCCCGCCTCGTCGTACTCGTCCATCAGGCAGACCACCTGCTCGCCCGCGTCGGGCATCCAGAAGGCCTTGTCCGCCAGCGTCTTGGGGGTTACCACCTGCAGCCAGTACGAGCGCATCTGATCGCGATCCGGAAATCGCACCCGCACACGGCCCAGTTCAAGATCCTGATCGGTGACTATTCCAATTCGATACATCGTCGCTAATAGGTAGTCGTCAAATAGCTATTCAGTTACCGGGGTGAATGATAAGCGCATCAACCGACCCGGCGTATTTCAACCTCAGTCGAGTAGCCGGTGCGGCGGCTCAGCGAATGCCGCGCGGTCTCGATCAGGTAGACGTCGTTGAACGAACCCCACCCCGACAGCGCGACGGTGTTGCCGGCCGAGAGCGCGGTGGTGCCGGGCAGCGCCAGGCGCGCGTTGGTGAACCAGGCGTTGCCGTTGTGCAGGGCGGCTTGCGCCTTGAGCGTCGCCTGCTGGCCATTCTCGCAGCGCGCGGTCAGCTTGCAGGTATCGCCGGTGGGGATGCCGGTCGCCGCGACGCTGGCCGCGATGAGGCTGCGGGTGGCGGGATCCTGGTAGGCGACCTGCGCGGCCTTGTAAATCCGGCGCGTGCGGTTCTCGAAAGCGAAGCGCTCGACGGTGCCGCGCGTCACGGTTGCGATCGGCGGCTGCGCTTCCAGCGCGCTGCGCGAATAGAAGACCAGCTCGGCGCCGCGCACGGTGAAGTCGTAGCCGTTCGAGGTCGCCAGCCGCGTGAGGAAGGCCAGATCGCTTTCCTGTTTCTGGGTCACGCGGGCGAAGATTGGATTGAGCGGATCGGTGACTCCGACCACGCTCAGTCGATACTTGCCCGCCACTGTCGAGACGATCTGCAACAGGCTCTGATTTTCGTAGGCTGCGCTGTTCGGCGTGCGCATCGCGGGCGTGATGTAGGCCGCCAGGCAGCGCAGCCGGAAAACGTCGGGCGGCCCTTCGAGCTCGAGCTGATCGATCTCGAAGTCGCCGCACGGCAGCAGTGGCTCGCCGCCGTAGCCGATCAGCAGGTTGAGCTTGTCGCCGAGCGCCGGATACCACGGCCCCTGCCAGAGCCGATCGCGATCCTCCAGCTCGACCTCGATCTCGCCGGCGCGGCTGGCGAGATAATCGTGGTAGGCAATCGAGATCACCATCCGCGAGATGTCGGCCGTGATGTCGCGCCCGGCGTAGTTCAGGATCCAGCGCGGCGAGCGGACCGGGTAGCCGGCGGCGGCGCTCATGGCTTCACACCGCGCGCGAAAGTCGAGGCCCGCTTGCTGATCGCGATGCTGGAGCGCATCAGGACTGGCGCTTCCAGGGCGGCAGGTTGGTGGTCATCACGGCGCTTTGTTGCAGCAGCGGTACCTTGAGCACGATGCCGGCCTCGAACACCGGCTCGATGGCCACCGCGGGATTCGCCATCACGATCCCGCGGTAGAGCGTGGCATCGCCGTAGTAGGTCCAGGCGACCAGGTCCCATCGCTCGCCCGCCAGAGTTGTATGTTCGATGAATTCCGCCTGTGCCATGGTATCGCTCTCTTTGCTGAAGCGGCTCGCTTCGGTCTCAGACGCCGGAGCTTCTCACGATTTGCGACGGCGGCACGTCAGCGGGCGTCAGTTGCGCGCCGCCAGGTCCGGTTGAAGTTGGATTGTTGAGCAGCGCTGAGACTCCGGCGAGGACCGCAGCGGCGCTGCCGGGCGCCGGCGTGAGCGCCGCCACCAGCGCGATCGGCGTGAAGGCCGGGATCGGCGGCGCGTTCGCATCGAGCTGATTTCCGATCGCCCACTCGGTGAGCACGAGGCGCGCCTGAATCGCGATCGCGATGCCGCTCGGACCGAGTTGTCGCGAGGTGACGCCGAGCGAGGTCACCACGAAGTAACCGCGATACTCGCCGCTGCCGAACACCAGCGCCCGCGCCTGATGGTCGGCGGCGGCGGCCTCGAGCGCCGCCAGTTGCGCCGCCGGGTTGGTGAACGAAGCATGGAACATCAGCTCGAGCGCGATAGTCTGGAGCGCATCGCCGACCCATTGCAGCAGCGGCTTGTCCTCGACCACCGCGTGCGCCGCATAGTCGTAGCCGAGTTTCGATTCCATCCGCTCCGGCGAGCCCAGCACCTCGAAAGGGATATTCCCGAAGATCGCGAACATGATGGCTCCGTTCCGCTCGCTAAAACTCGGTTCGCTGCCGGCGCCCGACTTCGCGTCGCCACTGATTGTAGAGTTCTCCGCCATGCTGACGCAGCGCCGCCAGTACGCGCCCCTCGAAATCAGCACCGTGCGCTTCGTGGATCACGATCGTCGGCGAAGAATTGATTACGACACCATCTCGCGCAGCCCCGCCGACTGAGCCGGCCGGGGTCGGCGCGCCGCCGCGGTCGAGGGCGGTGGGCAATCCGAAACTCGGCGCGGGCGCGATCCGATCCGGCCCCGCAAGTCGCGCCTCGATTCCATCCAGTGATGCGATGGCAGCCGGAAAGTTGAACCACGGCCGCGTCCCGATGCTCCGCGAACCGCCCGCGAATGGAGTCGCCAGGCGCGCACTTCCGGCGATCGATCGCGATCGATAGTCGCGCTGGTTCGACGACCGTGCGCGATGCTCGCGATTGGCCTGCGTCTTGGTGACCCTTCCGGGTGAAGCGGCTGAGCCGCCAGCGGTGCCGAATAGTTGATTGGCGACCTCAATCGTCTTGAGCCGCGTGCCGGCGCGTTCCAAACTGCCATGCTTAAGCGGAGCGGCGAAGCGCGCGAGCGCATCGCGGACGGGCTTGCGATCGACACGCGCTGGGGCGCGGCTTGCGAAAGCGGACGCCGTCACTTTCCCAAGTGTTGGACTTGCCACAGTTTCGGCGCCGCGTGGCAGCCCGGCGATGGCTGCGATTCCGACGCGATGCGTCGTCAGCGTTCCCAACATTTGTGGAAGTCGCGCGCGCACGCGATCGCGAATCGACGGTTCGCTCGCCGGTTGCGGATTCGAACGCTTGGCGGCGCGCGCTTCGCGATCGTTCGCCGCGGGGCCGGAACGGTGGCCGATGAATGACGATAAAGCGGATCGATCGCTACGGACCGAGCCCGCCAGGCGCGCGATGATCGCGCTGAAGATACCGGCGGCAAGCCGGTCGATCGATGCTCGGTCGTGCGCTGACTTCGCCGACGAAGTTGCCGCACGCACGGTCTCGGCCGGCTCGTCGCCAGCGTGTGCGCGCGGCGCGACGACCCGCAGCCGGGCGGCGCCGGCCAGATGGGCTCCGACCGCGCGGGTTCCGGCGGCCCAGTGACCGAGCCGGCGAAACGTCGCGACCGCGCCTGTCAATTTCCCGATTCGTTCCATCGACTTAAAACATGCGGCGCGAGCGCGTCCGCGGTTTCGCCAGTTGCACCCGCAGCGTGCGGCCCATCACCTCAGTGCCGTCGAGTTCATTGATGGCGCGCTGGGCGTCTTCCGGGCTGGCTAGATCGACGAAGCCGAAGCCGCGCGAGCGGCCGGTCTCGGGATCGCGAATGATCTCGGCATGCTCGATATGCTCGGGGACTACGCTGGTGAGCCGGCCGATGATCTCGTGCAGGGCCGCATCGGTCATCGCGAAATTCAGGTTCCCGATGTAAAGTCGTGTGCTCATTTCCAATCTGGCGCCGATACTCATTGCTGCCCTCCGCGGCCGGGCGTCGGCTCGCCGCCGCGCAGGTGGGTGGCGACGGTGACGGCCCAGAACGCGAGCTCCGGTAGTTCCATCGCGACTAACTCCGTAAAGCCGAAGCCGAACTGGATGAGGCCGGCGATAGTGGCGGCGGAGGGCACGCCGCCTGCTGAAAATTTCCGCCGACCACTTCCTCCTGCAGCACCAGCACGTCGGCCAGGTCCATGGCCAGCACGTCCTCGTAAACCATCGGCTGGCCGTCGATCCGGACCAGCTCGGCGATCAGCGCGAAAACGATCGCCGCCGGCTCGCTGCTCTGCGCCGCGCGCTGCGCCCGCATCAAATCGCGTCCCACCCCGCGCCGGATTGAGGCGCCGCGCCCCGACGGCAGCGCGACAATGCGGTCGCTCTGGGAGCCGTTCGCAGCGATCGGAACGCCGTTGACCGTGAGAGATTCCTGTGCCATCGCTGAACCGTCCGTTGAGCTATTCGCCGAGGTTGTTGCGGAACTGCGCGAGCTGATCGACGCCGCCGACCACGTACAGATTCGCCATCACGTCGTACAGAAAGATCTGCACGCCGGCCACGTAGAGTTCGGTGTGGTAGACCGACACCACTGACTGCGCGTCGACGTTCTCGTGCGGCTTGAAGGTGAAAGCGCCGGCATCCTTGAACACGCCGGTCATCAGGTAGACCAGCGGCAATTCGCCCGAGCGGCCCTGGCTGGTGTACTGCTCGATGCTGCCCATCACCTGGAACGAGTGACTCGTGAAGGGGCTGGTCGCGAGCAATTGGACCTCGGGATAGATCGAGGTCCACTTGATGCGGGATTCGAGTTTGTCGACGCCGGCCCAGAACTCGGCGACCCCGGCCATCCCGAGGCCCTTGTGGTCGACCATCAGGTGACGCGGCTGCGCGACTTCGATCTCTTCCGCGCGGCCCAGCAGTCCGATGCCGTCGACGTAAATGTTCGCGTTGGTGATCCGGTTTACAGAGAGGTCCATCGCGCGGTCTCCTTCGGGTTAGGAATTCGCGGTTCCAGACGCGCCAATCAGGGCGGAGCCGAGGGGATTGGTCTGGCCGAGTTGTTGCAGCAGATTGGTATCGATGGTGACGTTGAAGCTGATGCGCTCGGCGGGCGGCGGCGGCATCACGTCGATATCGAACACCAGTTGGCCGGCGGCCAGCTGGCTGGGCGGATTTTCCGCCGGATCGTAGGTGGCGCTGCCGCCGACCAGGGCGCCGCGCTGGATCAGCGTGCGGATGAAGCTATTGACGCTGGCCAGGATTGCCGTGATCAATGCGTTCGAGATCGGCTGATCGATGAACTGCAGCATCGCCTGCTCGACCGACTCCTCGATCACGTCCATCGTGCGCCGCACGCAGATGAAGTTGTCGGGCGCCGTGCTGGTCGGATAGGCCGCCGAGCGATTGCCCCATACGCGGAGCCCCGTGCCGAAGCTGTTGAACACGGTGACGATACCCTCGGCGTTGAGGTTGTTGACGTCGGAGTCCGGATCGATAATCGAGGCATAGAGTGGCACGTCGGGTCCGAGCGAACCCTCGAACTGAGTATTCGAGGGCGACCACCAATAGCCATTGGTCAGGTCCTTGGCCGCCATCGCGCCCGCGACGTACTGCGAAAACGGCGCCACCGAGTTGGCGTTGACAGCTGCGCCGGTGGTCGGGTCGAGACCGCGATCGACGAATACCTGCTGCGGGTAACAGAGGATCGCGCGGTTCGAACTGGTGTCGAAGCCGGCGCCAACCGTCCCGCGATTCGCGATCGCGGTGGCGAACGCCGTGCCGGGCGCCGAGTCGACCAATGCCATCGCCCGCAGCGTTTCCGCCATGGTGGTAAGCGCGCTGGCGACATCCGGATTCTGCGAGTAGCCGGGAGCGATCAAAATCTTGGCGAAGAAGCCCATCGTGCCGTAGGTAATCTTGAGCGCTTGCAGGCCGCTGTACGCGCCGCTCGCGTAGGTTCCGATCACGTCGCTGTCGAGAACCTTGCTGGGATCGGCGTAGTTGAACGACACCAGCACCGTCGCACCCGCATTGATTCCGCCGCCGGCGATTAGCGTGACCACGCCCTTGATCGCGTCGAGCGTATAGTCAGTGCCGGCGGCGTAGGTAGTTCCCGCGGGATCGCTGGTCACCACCACCTGCGACACTCCCATGTGGCCAAGGTTGATGGTGCCCGCGCTCCCCGTCGCGGTGCTGAGGGTGTAGGGCGTCGCCGCCACGGCGCTGGTGTGCACCGCCGGGTCGAACACGTTGATGACGATCGCCTGCCCGGCGCCCTGCGCCTGGATCGCCGCCAGCGCGTAGGGAATCGTGTAGCCCTTGATAAGCGGTCCGAACTGCGCGGCGTCGACCGCGGAGCTCACCAGTTTCGGAGTCTGCACCGCGGGCGGATTGCTGACGTTCCAGATCGGCGCGGTGCCGACCAGCCCAGTGACCGCGGATTTAACCACCGTTACCGGCAGCGGTCCGCTGGTTACTTCCGCTACCTCGACTCCATGGAGAAAGCTCGCTGGCATTATCTGACTCCTGTCGCGGGGTGTTAGCCGCGGAATTTAATGGTCTCGCTTCGCCTTCAACTGACAGCGTCTTTAGCCAATAACGATCGCCGGGTCGTAGCCACACGCGACGCTGACGGTGGCTCCTGGAGCAAGCGACCCGCCGGCAATCAGGCTTATCAACCCGCTGGCGGCATCGACCGAATAGTCAGGTCCGGCCACATATTGGCGACCACTAAGATCACTGACCGTTACATTCGAGACGTTGCCGTATGGCAATTGCAGCAATCCGTTCGCATCGAAGCTCTGCTGGAACAAACCGATAGTCGCGAATCGATCGCCGCTGGTGTCCTGCGCCACGCCCTGGATGAACAACGGGAATTGATCGCCTGGCGAAGCTTCGAGGGCCACCGTTTCAACCGCGAAACTGATCGCGTAAATCCACACCCCGCCCTGCGCGTCACGCTCAACAAACCGCTCCTTGAGCGGGTAGGTCTTTCGGCAGCCCGGAATCTGGAAGCCGGTCAGTGCCACGCGCACCGCTTCGAGCAGCGAATAGGCGCCCGGGCTCACGCCACTGGCGAGCGCCCCGTAACTCCATCCGAGGTCGCGCGCCATCAGGCGCACTTCGAATTCGAGCTTGCGCAACTGCACGACCGCGGCCGTATCGATCAGATCGCCGTAGCTGGCGCCGCGGTACGAGACCAGCGCCGCGCCTACCGGATGAGTCATGCGGTAGGCCTCGGGCCGGTCGGGAAAGTGCACGACCTCGATCAGGCTGATGCGCGAAACCAGTTGCGCGACGATCGCGCTCTCAATCGTAGCGATATCCAGCGGCGTAGGCGGAGTGAAAGGTTGACCGCTCCAGGGTGTATCGAGGATGGCTGCCATCAAATAGTCACTCGCTTAGCTAACTGAGTACACACCAGTCGGCGGGTCAGAAACCCTTTAACTTATTCCGATCGAAAACGCGTTCAGGACCCTCGACGGTGGTGGCGCCGGACGCAGTTGCGGGCTCCTCGTTGCTCGATGACAAGCCGAGTGTGACGGTCCCCTTGGCCGCCTCGAGCAGGAAGCCGATTGCGTCTTCATAGCGCTTGCGCGCGTCCGCCAGGTCGTGCAGCGGACGCAGGGATTGCAGGCGATACATCGCGATGTCGCAGGTGAGCCGGCTGAGCACCGCCGGCGGCTCCGACAGCGGCAGGGCGAAGCGACCTTCCAGGTAACCGTCGATTTCCGCCGAGGCGTCGTTGAGCGCCTGCTCGAGGACGCCGCCGTTTACGATGGTCGCGGTCGGGTCCTCGTTGGTGAGTTGCACCAGGTCGCGATTCGGATAGCGCGCAATCATATCGTTGGCGGTCGCGTAGCTCATGGCTGTCTGACTCCGTGCAGCGCGGCCGCTAGGAAAGGTACTCACTGACGATCAGGTCGGCACTGTTGCGCCAGATGTTGGTGGTCGGAACTCCCGCGCTGCCGCCCGCGCCGGCCATGAACTCTGAGTTCAACAGCTGACGCGCGACCTCTTCCAGAGCCGGTGGCACGACCAGGTAGACGCCGTTGCGGCTGGACAGCGCGCCGAACGGCTGGCCGCCATCGGTCTTGATCGAACGCATCGCGGCGCGTGCGGCGCCGTAGTTGGCGGGCGTGCCGAGGTCCTGGTTGCTGGCGTAGGCGAGCTGCCACAGGCCGACGCCGGTGTTGGCCCGTCCGTCAACCCCGTAGCGAAACTCGCGGCGGTTGAAAACTCCCTCGTCTGCCAGAGTGTTCATTTTTGTAACCGCGTATTCGCGGCGCAGCTGGAAGATGAAGGGCCGGATTGCGCGCGACGCGTCGATTAGAAACCAATACGGCCCGCTGCCGCTGGAGTTGATGTTCGCGACCGCGGTCTGGCGCGCCGGATCGCCCATCGGTCCGACCGGATGGCTCGCGGAAAAGAACGGCTGGCCGTCGTAACCAACCACCCCGCTCGGGCTCGTCACCGCCTGCTTGATCATCTGGAACAGCAGCATGTCGGGATGGACCTTGGTGTCCCAGCCAAGCTGCTCGATGATCGGTTCGTAGACGCCGTAATTATCGTCTTCGATATCGTTGCGATCGATGCCGACGGTGTCCTCGAAATTACGATTGACTATTGTGTAGACGTGCGCCTCGAGCGCCTGCACAACGCGATCGCCCAGCCATTCGCGAAAGGTGGTCGTGCGTCCGAGCCAGGGATAGGTGGTCTGGCGGCTGGTCGAGCGCACGATGCTTGCAATTTGCTCATAGTAGCTAGGTGGCTTGTCGAAGCCGCGCTGAAATACTACGTCAAAGCCGGTGAACAGTGAGATTAAATTCGCCTGAGTGATTTCCATTGTTTCGCCTCTGGTACGAATGAAAGATGTCAGACCGCGGCCGCCGACTGATGCCAGAAGTCAACCCACACTTCGCCGCTCTGGTCGAGATTGACTATTCGCCCGGCAATACTGCGGGTCGCCGCGCCCCAGTTATAGGAGATCAGCACCGAGGCGGCGGCGGCGATCGCGCCACCGGGGATGCTGACGACCAGCCCCGACTCGTAATTGACTACATAGTCGGTGCCTTCCACGTAGGTAGTGCCTGCGGGTGAACTGGTTACGACCAGGCTGGAGACGTGTTCATGGCCGAGGACCACCAGTTGGGGCGTGCCGGAGGCGGGAAAGGTGAAGACGGTTGGCGCGACCACGGTGGCGCCGCCGCCGTCGCTGGCCGAGACCGAATTGTCGTCGACCGCGAAGGCGAGCGCGCCGACCTGCGCCTGGGCGATAGAGTTGTCATGGTCGGCATACATGAAGACCCCGCGCCGGCCGACCACCGAGATCGCGCCGGCGGCGCCGCCGGTGTTATTCGCATTCTGACCGGGGATGCCGTTATAGACGCGTTCGGCCCGTCCGACGATTCGCAGGCCGGTGGTGGAGCTCGCCGGGACTGCATTGCCGGCGGCGTTGAGCGCCATTATCGCGCCCAGGTAGATGACCGTGTTGGCTTCGACTGGATAGACCTGAATCCGGCCGAAGTCGGCCATTTCGGGAGTGTTGCGAGCGCTGGTCAGAGCCGCCATCAGTGTGCTCCTCCTACTGGGAGATCTTGTTGAGTCCGAGAAAATCGTGCCGGGTGGTTTTGCGTTTGAGGAAGGCGTTGGGGGCGACGCCGAGCTGCGTGCAGATCGCGATTTCGCTGGCGCTGAGAGGTTCCACCTTGGCGCGGCGTACGCTTGCTTCAGCGCCGAGACTGTCGCCCGCCTGTAGCATCGGCGGCTGCCGCGCGATGAAATCATTGAAGCCTTTGAAATCCGCCTGGCAGTAAGAGATTGCCCATTCGCGCTGAGCCGGGATGAGCTTGCCGACGCGCAGCGCCTCGTCGACCGCGCGTCCCGCCCGTTCGCGGCCGTGTTCGGCGCGCAGCAGGTTGAGTTCGGTCAGGGCGCGCTGAAACTGCGCCATCGCGACGAACCGCGCCGGATCGGGATCAATCTGGTCGCCAGTGCCGGACGGTGATTCGCCGGCGCCCGGCATCGCGCCGACGCCAGCGAGCTGGCGGACGCGTTCGAGGATCTGATCCGAATCAGCCTCGTCTTCCATGCCTAGGAATTCGCGCAACTGGGCCAGTAGCTCATTCATATCGACGTCCTCATGTTCGACCGCGGAGATTGCGGTCAGATAGAGATTCGGGTTGTTGGTGAGGCCGGCGCGCAAAATTCGCACGACCTCACCGTTTGAGATGAACTGGAAGACCGGCGACAGATAGCGATATTCACGCATGCGGATCGCTTGTGCGCCGTGCTCGGTCCATTCGACGCGTCCCCAGATCGAGCCGCCGCGCACGGCCAGCTCGCGGATCCATCCGGCCGCCGGAGCGGGCGCGCCGGCGGGCGCGCCGAAATCGATCGCGTGGTCGTAATCAATCGGGATGCCGGCCTCCATCCTGAGCGCCTGAGTGGCGGCGATTACCGCCTCAGGATCGCTCACGCGGAAAGGCCCGCGGCCGTCGCGTCCCTCGAACTTTCCGAGCGGCAGAAGCTCAACCCATTGCGGCGGAGCGTCGGAAGCAGCGAGAGACCAGGTGTCGGTCGCGGAGGAGGCGACCGATAGACGGCCACGGGCCCGCGTGCGCCAGGCCTCGGGGTGGGGAGTTGCCGAGCCTGACGTTTGTAATGGCGCGTTTCGATTAGCCATTGGTCCGATATGGATGGCCGAATGCACGGCCAGGTGAAGTCATTGAAGTGAGTATTCGATCGCAAAGTGAATTGACTAGCAAGTTGATACCGTGTTGGGTTGCGGGGTGCTTCAAGATGGGGGCATTGTGCGCTCCGTCTTGAGATCGAGAAAGGGTGAAATATTTCACCGGCGCGAGGATCGGACTCGAGCCGCCGATCGAGCGATGCGCGGGAACGATCGCCGCGGCGTGGCGGGACGCCCGCGGCCGGAGCTGGTGGGTAAATGTCGCGGTCGGGAACGGGAGCGCTAGGTCGGCTTTCGACCCAGGCGCGATTTCAGTTGATGACGCCGCGCACGCCAGGCATGACGCGCGCGCAGGAAAATATCGTCCCACAGGAAACGGCGCACCCGGTAGCCGAGCGGATCGCCGTCGAGCGTCGCCGCTGCGCCGGGACGCCGCACGCGGTAGAGCTGGATGCCGTTCCACCAGGTCGGGGAATGATTGCGCGGGGTGCGCAGGTCGAGCACCTGCTCGAAACCGGCGACGCCGGCCGCGAACAGGCGGTTGGCCGAGCGCACGTTGCGCTTGTTGGTGTCATCGATGATCACCAGTGCGTCGTCGGCCAGACTGGGCAGGACGTACTTGAGTCCCTCGTACTGATCGGCGAAGGAATGGCCGCCGTCGTAAAAGTAGACGCCGATTCGCGCCGGCTGCCAGGGCGCATTCAACAGGAAGTCGCGGAAGTCCAGATCGAAGAACTGCACCTGGCCGGGCGGCGTATACTCGGCGAGCGTGCGGCGCAAAAGATCGGCGCTCGCTTTGAACTGCGAGAAGTTGTCGCAGGCGTAGATCGGCGCGTGCGGATTGCCGGCCGCCGCGCACACCAGGCTCAGCCCCCGGTAACAACCGACCTCGACGTAAACCTCGTTGGGCGCCAGATGGGCGACCGCCAGGTTCAGCAGCATCAGCTTGTTCTCGGTCGCCATGCCGCGGATTTGTTTGGGATAGTCGGCCAGCCGCCGATTGGCGGGCCGGGTCGAGCGGGCGAGGCTGCGCGGATCGTCGAACTCGGGCCATTGCGCGCGGCAGTCGGCCAGGAAGGCGGCGAAATCCATCGAAGCAGTGGTGCTCTCTGTGCGCTCGGCTAAAAGATCACGCCGAGGCCGGGACCGCCCATGCCGAAGCCGAACGGACTCATGCCCATCGGCGGGCCCATCGGCCCCATCGGTCCGAAGGGTCCCATCTGCTGTTGCTGTTGCATCTGGTATTGCTGCATCTGGTACTGCTGCTGTTGCATCTGCTGCTGGACCTGCATCTGCTGCTCGCCCTCGAGCTGCTGGTTCTGCAGGCGCAGACTCTGGTAGCGCTGGTAGGCGCCGGCGTCGCCGACGTAGAGGCAATGACAGTAGTCGGGATCGGCGTACCAGAAGCGCTGCTGACCTTCCGGGGTGGTGTAGGTATTGAGCTTCAACGCCGGCAGGCCGGCGAGCTGTTGTTGATGGGCGGGCTGTTGCGGCGACAAGCTCTGGAAACCGGCCGCCTGCAGCATCGGCTCGACCGCCATCGCGCGCTCCTGCGGCGTCCGGGCGGAGGCGCCGAAGGCGCTCTGACCGCCGCCCATCCCCATCCCGCCCATGCTGCTGCCCATCCCACCCAGGCCCAACGCGGATGGATCCATGCAGCCGCTGAGCTGCAAGGCGGCGGCGAGCAACACCACGATCGCCGGACTCACGATCGCGCGCGCGACCCGGCGCGCCAGGCGCAACGCATCGACGACCGTTGTGCGGGTCGGGGAGTTTGTCTCAGCCGCTGTCATAATCCTCGATAATCGACCCTCGCTGGCCGCTGCTGCCATCCAAATTACCGCAGCTTCAGAGCGTTTGCCACGGTGCGCCGGGTGAGCGATCGCGGTCAGCCGCGGACGAACGATGGCGGGCCATGTTTCGCCGCTACGGACACTGTGTTATAGCCGGAGAGCATCCGAAAGGATCTCCTGGTGCCGGACGCTCCGAAAATCCCGAACCACAAACCGAGTCCGACGCTGCCGGCATTGATCAGTGCCGCGATCGCCGCGGCGATGTTCTCGTGGCTGGCCATAATCGGCGCCGGATGCGGGCCGGGACTGGGTGCGGTCAGAGTTACCGCCACCGCCACGCCTTCGGGCAGTCCCACCGGCACGCCGACGCCGGGCGCGCTCTCGGGCGACGTCCTGATCGCGGGCGGGATCGATTCGACCAATAATGCGGTCGCGATGGCTGAGGTTTACGATCCGTCGAGCGGAACTTTCTCCAATTCCGGTTCGATGAACACCGCGCGCGCCTTCCATACCGCAACCGTGCTGAACAATGGCACGATACTGCTGACCGGCGGTCAGAATGCGGCCGGCACGCCGCTGCAATCGGCTGAAATCTACAACCAATCGAACCAGCTGTTTCATGCGGTCGGCAAGATGGTGGCGGCGCGCACGCTGCAGACCGCAACGCTGTTGAATAGCGGCCAGGTGCTGATCGCCGGCGGCGTCGGCAGCAGCGGCATCCCGCTCACCAGCGCCGAGCTCTACAATCCCTCAACCGGCAAGTTCACCGCGATCAGCTCCCCCATGAACTTCAAGCGCGCCGCGCATACCGCGACCCTGCTCAGCAACGGCCAGGTCCTGATCGCGGGCGGCTTCTCGAACGCGAGCCGGACGACGGTGCAGAACACCGCGGAGCTCTACGATCCGACCAGTCAGACCTTCACCACCATCACCAACCTGATGCTGGCCGGCCGCTTCTTCGATCAGGCGCAGCTCTTCAGCGGCGGGACGCTCGGCGGCGACGTGTTGCTGGCGGGCGGCCATGACAACTCGGTGGTGACGGCCACCGCCGAGCTCTACAATCCGACCTCGAACAATTTCACCACCGCCGGCCTCATGACGATCACCCGGATGCAGTTCGCCTCGGCGATCATCCAGAACGGCCAGATCCTGCTCTGTGGCGGACTGACCAACGCCGGCGTCGTCACGCCGACCGCGGAAATCTATACGCCGGGCGGGGTCTTCAGTCCGACCGGCAACATGACGGATTCACGGCGCTTCCACACCGCGACCTTCTTCCCGAGCGGGCCGCAGATTGGGCTGGTGCTGGTCACCGGCGGCCAGGACAGCACCACCGTCGCCAGCACGGTCAACACCGCCGAACTCTACGATCCCAGCCTCAGCATGTTTACGCCGACCGCCAGCACGATGGCCATCAGCCGCTATGGCCATAGCGCCGTGATTCTTCCGTAAGCATCCTCGATTCGCTCAGTACCGTCACCGTCCGTTCCCACTCCTGAGTCTCGCCCATAGCTGGCGATAGCCGGGGGGCATGCAGAAGATTCCGTTGCCGGACTTGAAAATTTTCCCGTCCCCATCACTAGATTTTCGTTAATTTGTTATGACATAAAGATCCACGAAGATTCACGAAGATTATTGTTAGGACTGCATGTTTCATCTAGTGGAGGGAAGTATGAAGCGCATTTCAAGTTGGGGGAGCATCACCGGACTGCTCGCATCGATCGGGATGGTCATCCTGCTGATCATCGCCGGATGTACCGGTGGCGACGGCACCTATCACCCGGTTAACGGTCCAACGGCGACGCCGCCCCCGCCGTCCGGCACCTCGCCCGGCTCGGGCCTGTTCGTGGTGGATTGCGACAAAGAGCTCGCTTACGTTCCGCTTGGCACGCTGGACAGCATGACCGGCAACGGCCGTATCGCAGTGGTCGATCTGAGCGTCGATCCCGACGTGACGAATCCGATCAAGGCCGTCATCGTGCTTAACCATCCCGACATCCCCACCGGCACGGCGCTCGACAACAAGCACTCGCTGGTGCTGGCGGTGAGCGGTCAAAGCGGTGCGGGCGGATTCCTCGACATCATCAACGAGACCACCAACACCCTGGTTCCGAACTCGCCCTTCAACTTCCCGACCGGCAGTCAGTCCGGCAACTTCGGCCAGGTGCTGTTCGATCCGGTCCGCAGCAGGGGCATCGTCGCTACCGAGGAGATCGCCGGCTGCCCGAATCCGGGGACCTGCACCGGCTTTTCGCTCGTCAATCCCGTAACTCATTCCTTCAGTCGGATTATCTCCGCCAATTACCCGGAGACCTTCGCCTTCGACTCGTCGCTCAACATGATCATCGATGCGAGCGACGACGATAATGGCGGCGAAATCGGCGCGGTTGACGTGCCGCATAAGATCGCCTGCACGCTTGCCGACTCCAACATCGGCGGCGACAACGACGGCTCCGCGATCGACAGCACCACCAACATCCTGGTGGTCAGCAACGAGGACGGTACCGCCACGGTCGTCAACCTGCACGGGTCGAACTTCAGCGGCGAGAACTCGCCGCCGTGCGCGTTGAACGAGGGCGGCACGCCGCCGAACTCGGTGTTGGTCTCGGGTCTGCCGGGCGGCACGGCGGGCTCGGCGGTCAATGCCATTACGCATCAGGCGTTTCTGATCGAAGACGGCAGCGACGGTGTCACGTTGCTGGGGCTGCCCTCTACGCCGCTCACGCAGATTACGTCCGGCGACGTAGCGACGCCGATCATCGCCACGCTACCCACCGATCCAAACGACAATTCCTGGGCGACCGCGGGCGATCCGTACGCGGTTGCGGTTTCATCCTGCGCGAAGCTGCCCAACCGTGGCTTTGCGGTCGACGACAGCTTCTCCTTCCTGGTCGAAGTGGATCTGACAGCGATGCAGTCGAACCCGGGGGCCATCAACACCGCGCTCCCGGACGGCACTTGCGCCGGAGTCTCGACCACCTTTATGTGCAACAACGGCAACGGTGTGACGTTCTTCCCGCTGCCGTCGTAGCGCTGGATTCTGAACTCGCTGGTCAAGCGCGGCTCGCCCGGATGGGGCGGGCCGCGCTTTTTTTCGCGCCGACCTCGATGGCCGCCAGACTAACGCTGCCCCTGCCGTGATACCTCCGTAAGCTGGTTCGATCCGGCTAAACGATTAACTAACCGTATTAGCTTTGCGATGACTTGAAATAGCTTTCAAGGCATGACAGAGTGCGGCTCGTTAAACGGAGAATTGTTGATGATGCGCCATATCGCTTCTGGACTTTGAGTTTCTTTTTATGACAGAGAAGATCTTGTTTTAAGCTGCGTTAACACGCCAAAGCAGCGGGGAGGAATCATGAATCGTAATCCAAGTTGGGGCCTTGTGACCGGGCTCGTCGCATCGATCGGGACCGCCATCCTGCTGATCATCGCCGGATGTGACGGCGGCAACGGGACTTATCATCCGTATCATCATCATGCGCCGCCGCCGCCGCCGCCACCGGCGGCCTGCTCCGGCCAGGGGCTGATCGCAATCGATCCGGTCAGCAACATGGCGTATGCCCCGCTGCATAGCCTCGATATGTCGGACAATGCGCAGATCGCGGTGATCGATCTTGCGACCGTAACCAACATGACGCCGACCATCCTCACGGTTTCGCTTCCCGGCGCGACCAACACGCTTGCCTCGGCCTATAACCCGAACAACCATAGCGTGCTGGTCGAAGCTTTACTCGGCGCCGGCGGCGTCGGAGTTTACGAGATCAATACCAGCACCAACACCGTCGTCGGCGGCGCAGCGGTCGCGGCTACGGGTCTGGGCGCGGACGTAACTCGCGGCGGTATCCTTATTGATAGCAAGAAGAACCGGGCCTACGTAGCCGGATCTTCGCAGCTCGGGATTCTCGATACCTCGACCAGCCCGCCGACCTGGAATGCGGCCTCGGTGATCGACATCGTCAGCCCGGACTCGCTCGCCTTGAACATCAAGACCCACTTGATTTTCATCACTGCCGACGGCGAGAACGAGATCGTCGATGCCAGCGGCGCGTCCCTGGGGACGCCACAGGACTTCGATAGCAGCTTCGGGATTACCGACGGCGTGGCGTTCGACGTTACTACCAACATCATGATTCTCAGCCAGGAGGTTGGCGCCGATCAGATTCACGCCTTCAATTTCGCCACGCTTGACACCAGCATGAGTCCGGCCACCGCGGATAACGTGACGGTCCCGGGCATCCCGAGCGAAATCCCGCCGGTAGGAGAGGGGCCGGGCGGAATGGCGGTTATCAACTGCAATACGCACATCGGGATCGTCGCCGATGAAGGCTACTTCGGCGACGTCGGCATCAATATCAAGGCGATTCATCTGCCCACCAACGGAGTGCCCGGTGCGCTCAACAACAACGGCCAGCCGGGCTCGATGACTGTCGCGGACGCGGCCTCGGTCTACACTATCGCTACCGCGGCGTTGCCGCTGGACGGCGACACTCTCATCGGGATGGACGGCGATCCGAACTCGGCGACCATCGACCCGGCGCACAATTACTTTTACGCGCTGGGCAATCAGGCCACCTACCTGATTCGAGTCGATGTCTCCAATCCGGTCTTCGGTGCGAGCCCGACCGGCGGCGCCGACAGTATGACCTTCTGGAACCCGCCCACGGTCTACGTCCCGCTGCCTTAGCGCGGACGCGCAAGCCGAAAGCTCGGCGCCGTGGTCGTCAGGCGGGTAAGTAGACGACAACAAAGGCGTGAGACGCGGCTCGTCCTGCTAGCGGGGCGAGCCGCGTCCGTTCTGGGCGGGATGGGGCGGCAGGCGCGGAAGAATGACACCGGGACCTCGCTCATTCCCTGTCGGCGTGAGCGATCGTCCCGGTTGCGGAGGTGCGGCGCGCCGGCACCAGTACCGGCTCTCCCTCTTGAGGCTCGGGCAAGCCGAGCTTGTCGAGCACCGTCTTCTGGCTGATGCGCAGCCCACGGTCGGCGAGCTCTGAAATGGTATCGGCAAACACCTTGACGTCCGAATCGTCGGGCAGGCCGAGCGTGAATTGCGGATAGCGGCGGCGCGGCCCGAAGTTCAGATCGACGATCGGCTTCACCAGGTCGTGCGTGATAGTCGCGGCCAGCCGGCGCGCGTCGGCATTCATGATGTCGCGGCGCACCGTCTGATGCACTTGCGCGGCGGCGCGCGAGCCGCCGCCCCCGTGCGGGGTCTCGGTGGTCAGGGTCTGCCCGAGCACCGCCTTGCTGACCTGTCGATCGAGGTAGTCGCAGAAGCGCTCATAGAGATCGGCGCTGCCGCTCTGCCGCGCCTCGGTGAACTCGATCAGCATCGAATCCGGAATCACCGCGCCGGCATCGGTGCCGATATTGGTCACGGCGTTGAGCAGCACGCGCTTGTCGTTCTCGGTCGCGCCGGGCCCGTACTTGCCGACCCGCAGCGGCTGGCCGAAAACTTCAGTGAACGTCACCCAATCCTTCAGCACGTAATTCTTGAACAGGTAGGCCCAGCCCGCCGCCCGCGCCAGTCCGCCGCGCACCGGCAAGCCGGCCTTGGCCCGCGCCACGTGCACGATGAACTTGTATGGGCACAGCGGCGCGGTGAACGGTTGCGCCGGCGCCCGCGCCAGCCATCCGTCGCCGCGAAAATGGGCGGCGCCGCCGCCGTCCGCCGGCGACTCCGGCGCGCGCTCGCCGTCGAGGCTGCGCAGCAGCAGGGTCTCGCCGTCGACCCAGTCGAACAGGAACCAGCGCGGATCGCGCCACGTCAGCCGCTCCGGAAACCAGGTGCGCCCGGCCGTGTTCCAGATGATCTCGGTTGCCGAGAAGCCCTTGCCGATCGCGTCGAGGATATCGAACAGCACGCTCTCCATCGCCAGCGCGCCGTCGAGCAGCACCTCACGCACCAGCGCCGCGATGCTCAAGTCCTCCGACGAGCTCGAGGCCGGGCGGATGATCATGTCGAGCTGCGCGACCGATTGTTTGCGCGTCGACAGCACCGCCAGATAATGCAGGTCCTTCTCTTCCATCTCTTCGGCCAGCTCGAGATAGAGGTAGGGGTCGCCGGCCTCGGCCTCGTGCAGAATCGCCGCCAGCCGCTCGGGCGTGAGCCCGACCGACGGATGCATCACCGAGTAGATGTTGCGGATTCCAGCGAAGGTCGGCGCCGCCTGCTCCTCGCGCAGCCGCGCCGGCTCGACCTCGCGCCCGTATGCGTCGTAAAGTTTCATCTTTCACCTGCCCGGTTTCGCGCCCGGCTCACCAACTGCCGATGCCGAAGCGCCGCGAGTGAGGCGCCGGCGCGTCCTCGGCCGCGATCAGATCGGCGCCGCGCCGCGCGCTTGCGGCGGCCGCCAAATCGGTCACCCGCGGTACCGAGAGATAGTCGTATTCGATCGCGTCCTGATGGCTGGCGAAGCTGGCCAGCGCCCCGGCGATCGCCGAGTCGCCATGGCGCTCGCGGCCCGCCGCGTCGCGCTCGCGACGGTCGGGCACCTTGACGATGCCCTTATCCATCACCAGCGCGCGATGGTCCGAGAGAATCGCGGCGTCCTTGGGAATCTCGATGGTGCCGTCTTCGAAGGCGGCCTTGTAGCGCGGCATGTTGTCGCGATACCAGTCCGGCGACAGCATCACCTGCCGGATGCGCTGGCCGTAGCGCTGCATCGCGGTCTCGGCCAGGTACTGGCCGTTGCCGCGCGCGTCCATCGCGCCGGCGAAAAAGTGCGGCAGCCGGTCGACGATATAGAACAGGATCTGCTCCTGCTGGCGGAACGGGATGTTGCGCAGCTCGACCACGAACGGCGTGCGGCGCGTGAGCCGCGCTTCGATCTGCAGCGGCCAGATTACCGTCAGATCGCCGCTGCGGCCGAAGTCCTCGCCGAAGCAGCTCATCAGCTCCGGGTCGACCAGCGCCATCACCGGGTCGAGCCGCTCGTGGCAGAAATCCAGCGCGGTCTTCTGCCGCACCTCCTCGGGCGCGGAGGCGAAACTCGCCGGCATCTCCCAGCGCACCACCTGGCCCGCGGTGCGCATCCGGCTTTCGATGAGCGGGGTCGACAGGAACGCGCCGGCGCTGGCGCGCGGGATACAGAACAGCTCCTCGTCGGCGTTGTCGCCGTAAAAGTCGACGATCTCCTGGCGCCACGCGCGCTCACCCTCGGCGCTCCAGGCGAGCTTGCGGCGCTCGCAGATCTTGTGGAACAGCCCGTCGCTCACCGCCTCGTCGAGGGTGATGCGATGGAGCGAGTAGTTGAGCCGCCCGGCGCGGATATCGGTCACCAGCTCGTTGAACTGATTGGTCGCGCCATTGTGGGTGGAGATGACGCGCACCATCCCGCCCCACATCGTGAAGGCCAGCGCCGCCTTCAGCAGGCCGCCGAGATCGTCGTGGAAGGCGGCCTCGTCGATCACCGCGCGGCCGTCCTTGCCGCGCAGGTTGGAGGGACGCGACGACAGCGCGACGATCTTGTGGCCCGAAGCGAAGCGCACGCGATAGGCCAGGATGTCGCGATTTTCGTCGTTGACCGCGATCTCCTCGACTTCGCGCGCGGCGCGGTTGAACCGTCGCGCCCATTCGGCGGCGGTCCACACGAACTCCAGCGCCATATCCTTGTTGTAGCCGATGTACCAGGTGTCGAGGCCGCGCTGGGCGGCAGCCGCCAGCGCCGCATCGGCGGCCTCGGTCCAGGTCAGTCCGACCCGGCGCGATTTCTCGCAGACCTTGACCTGGGCGGTGTCGGCGATCCAGCGGCGTTGATAGGGCAGCAGCACGGAAAGCTTCTCGGCCATCGTCGTTCCCCCTCTGCTTAGACCTGGATCTCGAGCAGCGCGCGGCGGATCCGATCCTCGGTCTCGGGCGTGAGCCCGGCGTTGCGCGCGACCTCGCTGACCTTGGCGCCGGCGGCGGTCACCTTCTGGGCCAGCCGGGCGCGGGTCTCCTCGAGCCATTTCTTTTGCGTTACCCAGGCGCGTCCGAGCTCGGCGACGGTGCGCGCCAGCGCGCTCAGGTTGAGATGCTTGACGTCCTTGGGCTCGACCGCGACCAGGATTTCGAACAGCCGCTGCTGGATCAGACGCTGCAGCGCCTCGTTGATCTGATTGCCGTCGTCGGGCGCGGTCTCGACTACGGTGCGCGCCTGATCGGTCGCGAGCCTGACCTGCTCGAGGCGCTGCTCGAAGCGCTGGCCGACGGTTGACAGCCGCCGGGACGAGATCGCGTAGCCGTGCTCGCCGAGCCACTTCGCCAGTTGTGCGTGATCGGCAAAGCTACCGTCGACCAGCCGCCGATCGAGTTCCTTATGGAGCTCCGCCGGCCGCATCAGCGCTTTTGCTCGAGGCGCCATGGCGGGCTACCAGGTCTTCTTCGGCCGTGCGATTCCGGCCGGTGCGAGCGCCGTGTATTCGACCACGTCGACGCCTTTGGCGGTGAGTTTCGCGAACCAGCTTTCCGAATCCTCGCCCTCCAGTTCGACCAGTCTCAGGTCGCGCAGATAGGTGAGTTCGCGGCGCACGCTGTTGGGCGACAGCCGCAGATGGGTCTCGCTGACCACGCGCCAGATGATCGCCTCCGAAACCGGCATCGGGCGGCCCGCATCCAGCACCCGCATGATTCTCCAGCGCGCTTCTTCGCGCTGCTTCTGTTCAAGATTGAGATTGTCCATAAAGCCTTTGTCTTACCGCTTCCAGGTCGCGGTGTACGGTATCCAGCTTGGCGTCGATCACGGCGCCGAATCTGATCCAATCGTCGCGCCGCACGTAATCGATCGGCAGGCCCGCTTTCACGCCGGACAGCTCGTGCTCGAGATCGTGCGAGTAATCGCTTCCCTCCCGGCGCAGCGCGTCGAAACGCTCGCGGTCGCCGATCTCGTGCTGCTTGAACAGCATCCGAATCGCGGCAAGATTGAGGGCGCCCAGGGCGACCAGAAAAATCAGCACGATCCCCATCGCTTCGGCGCTCATCGCACTGCCCTCCACCGGCAGCGCGGGGCCGCGCTCGAAAGCCGCCGGCGCGCCGAGGTCGCGGTGATCATTTGGGCTCCGGTTCGGTCTCGCGCTTGAGCTTCACCGCCCCCGCCATCGCGACCATCACCAGCCCCAGCCCGGAGCCGTAGGCGGCCGCGTCGGTGGCCGTGAAGCTGCCGAAATGAAACACCGCCGCCGACCAGAAGATGATGTAGGCGCCGGTGCCCGCCACGCCCATCACCCGTGCGGCGTCGAACGTCAGATTGTCCTTGCCGGTCAGGATGTCGCTGACGAACCTCATCGGCGCGCCGTCGGTTGAGTCTGTCGATCCGCGGTCTCGGTCACATCGAGGCCCAGGTTGATACCGCGGGCGATCAGCGCCTGTGCGGCCGCGTCGTCGAGTCGCTCGTCGATCCGCACCAGCAGATGAGTTGGGTAGTCTTCGTAGCCGCCGGTCATGATGCGGACCTTGTTGGTGGTCGGCGGATCGCCGTCGAATTGGAACAGCACGCCGACTGCGAATTCGAGCGCCCGCGCGCCATTGACCTCCATCATCATATTCTCACCGTTTACGTCCCCTCAGTTTTTCGCGATCGACGTCCCACTAGTCAGATACCGACTGCACATCGCTTTCGAGCCGAGCGAGATCGAAGCCCGAGGGCGACAGGCCGAGGTCGGAGATCCATTTGAAGAACAGCGGCGCATGAACTTCGTCGCATCGCGCCGCGAACCAATCCCACGTGAACGATTGCAGGCTGCCCCAGGTGACGCAGTTGCCGCCGCCTTCGTCGAAGTCGACGATCGGGATCGCGTGGCCGCCGAGCATCGCGCCGTCGTTGGCGCCGACCGTCCACGGCTTGCCGCCCTGGAAGTTGTCGATGTCGGCCTGCATGATGCTGACGCCGATATAGGCCGCGCCGAACAGCTGCACCGTCATCTTCACCTCGTCGAGCTTGCTCTGATCGACCTCGGCGAAAGCGTCGAGCTTGACGCCGGCCAGCCCGGTCTGGCGCATGAAACTCAGCGCATCGAGCTCGGTGGCGCCCTGATCGCTGTTCGGATCGCCCGGCACGTAGTGGCCGATGGCTTCGTACATCTGCAAAATTTCGGCGTCGCTCGGAATCACCAGCCCGTCGGCGTTCGAGGTGATGGTCATCACGATATGGCCGAGGCCGGCGCAGGTGCAGTCGCCGATCCGATCGTTGCCCATCGTGCCCCAGTCGCCCGCGACCCCGTCGCTCCAGTTGACCAGCGGCAGCAGCGGCGGCAGCGCCGCCGGGTCGAGATAGTTCGCCAGCTTGAGCGAGCGCGGATCGAATTTCGGCGGCAGTTTTCCGAGTTTCATCTTTTTACCTTCTTCGTCCTGTCAGCTTTCCTGGTCTTGGTCGTATCGAAACCTGGCGCGCCGCGTTTTCACGGCGTCACCTTGGTCACGCCCTGCAGCGTGGTGGTGGTCTCGGTGACTTGCGCGGGTTGTCCGGCGACGGCACTGGTCTCGGCGTCGCACAACGCCTTACCCATCATTGCCGCTGACGAGATACCCATCGGCGAGACGGTTAGGAGCGCCGCGATGGCGGGGCCGAGCGCGGCGCAGGTGCCCGAGTTCATCGCCAGCGCCGGATGCTGGCTGGTGAAGGGAATCATCGAGCACCCGGCGGCGAACAAGGTCGTTGCGAACATCGTCGAGGCGAAGACGCAGCATCGGCGCGTATCAGGCCGAGCTGCAGCCGCAGATTGTTGGGATCTCTGACTAATCGATGACACTTCAAACCCCCTGGTTACTCGTAAGCGCGCTTCAGCCAACCGCGCAGAAAACGCTCGCCTAGCCGGCTGCCGCCGCTGCGGGTCGCCGCCAGCAGCCGGTAATAGCCGGCGGCTTCGGAGCGCAGCGCCGCGAGCAGCGCGTCGCACTCAGCGCGGCTCGCGGCGCTGCGCGTCAGCGTACCGAGCACGCCATCCTCGCCGACCGCGACACCGCAGGCGCGCAGCGCGCGCTGCAGGCACAGTGTCGCCGCATGCGGGCCGATGTTGACGGACAGATCGAACAGCTTCGCGCCGATCGGCTGCGGCAACGCGCCGAAGTCGAAACGCAGCCACCAGTCGCGATAGTAAATTGCGGCGGCCTGCGCGCGCGTGAGATTCGCGATGTCGAGCTCGGGATACTGGCGCTGGGAAATTCCGAACTTGGTCGGACCGCCCGGATCGCCGATCCCTGCCGTATAGCCACTCTCGTCGGTTAGTACTCGCTCGAGCGCGGCGACGAACGCGCGCGGATACAAATCCGCAGGCGCCGTGGGCTGAGCGTCAGTCATCACAACCTGCGCGGCGGCGAAATTCGGCAAGCGAAAGCATACGCGCAGAGTAAAGCTGTGCGACGCGCGAAGTCAGGCTGAAATATTTCAGGGAGTTTTGTGTGTAGTCATGTAGTCAGCAACAATTGTCAATTTGACAACACTGCGCAGTACTCACTGCGCCGGCACTGGTTAACTAATCGACAAGATCGGTGATGGCGGGGCTTGAAGCGTCGGCTGTCGGCGTTTTTAACTCCGATCGACGGCACAAAATGTGCCGAAAGTAGGCCGATTATGTCGAAATTGGTCAAACTCTTTGAAAACTGATTAGGTTAATTGTAAGCGTGAGGATGCATCTTATACGATAACAGGAAGGGTGATTAAAATAGTCCATTCCGCCCGCAGCGGCCTCGAGATCGCCGGCCAACTGAAAATCCGTTCAGCCGGTTGGGGCCACCGTGCGGCGACTTTCGGCGAGCACCTGGTAGACCCGGCGCGAAGTGCAATGCAGCGCACGGGCGATGGCCTCGATGGTGCGGCCGGCGGCGCGCATGGCGAGGATTTGCTCGCGTTTGGAGACCGGGTTGGGAACATCCATCCGATCGCCGCCATAAATTCGCGCCAGTTTTTGCGCAGCCGCAATTCCGATCGATCGCGCGATCGGATCCTCGGCTTCCGGAACGTGAGGAACATACAAGCGGGTACCGCCGAAATCGGAGACCAGTTTTCCCGCGGCATCGGTACCGATTGTTTGTGCGATCTCCATAAGAATAGACATGGCCCTCTAACCGTCGCTCGCGGCGCCTGGGGGCGTGCCCGCAGCCGGCGCCGACGAGATAAGCGGGGAAGAGCAGGCGCGCCCTTCCACACGTTGCAAAAAGCGGATTCGCAAGGAGGCGGTGATCGATCGGGGTATGAGATTAAGTAGCGGAGCCCCGGTAGAGCGGGACAACTCACTCCTGAAATCCATGAAAACCCCCTCGGATACCTATTCTCCCTTTAAGTAGCCGTAGGACTTCGGAGAGATACGACGGGCGAGCTAGTGAGTTACATCGTGAAAGGCCTCCTTTCGCACGCGTCCTCCGCGTGCTGCAGTTTCTCTACAGTGGTGTGCAATTCTCCAACGTTGGTGGGCGCAGCGGAAGCGCGCAATAGCGTCGGCGGGCGGCAAGGAATTGGCGGTCTCCCGGCTTTTATATTCCGCTCGCGCGGCAATGGGTTTCGGCACATCGTTTGCTGATCCCTGCCCGGGGCGGGGTTTACGCGAATGGCACAGCACGATGGCGAGGCAATCCCGGGCAGTTGGCGGACGAGCCCGGAGTATGGGAGCAAGCGCTTCGGCGAGCGGGCTTGTAGGCCCCAGCATAGCGTCGCAGTTAATACAAAAAGACACAATTTGTCAACTACTGTAGAAGATTTCACCGGGCGCCTGGAGCTGATCATGCGCCAATTCGGCTCGGTCGCCGTGCTGGCCCGCGCCATCGGCGTGTCCGACAACGCGATTTACAAGTGGCTCGCCGGGCGCGGACAGCCAAGCCTGGCGAGCGTGGTCGCGATCGCGCAGGCGGCCGGCGTCTCGGTCGAATGGCTCGCCACCGGCCACGAGCCGTCCGCGCGGGCTGCGGTTGCCCCCGCGGCTGCCGGCGACTACGCATTCATGCCGCGCGGCGAAATCCGCGGCGGCGCGCGGGCCGCCTGGGTTCGCAGCCCGCTGATCGTCGACGTGCTGGCCCTCGGGGTCGGCTGGCTCGAGCATCGGCTGGCGGTCGATGCCGGGCGCCTGATGCTGCTCGAGGTCAATGGCGATTCGATGGCGCCGACGCTTCGCGAGGGCGACCTGGTGCTGGTCGACCTGCGCGAAACCGGTGCTCGAGTCGACGGCGTCTATGTGCTGCGCGAAGGGCAGGACCTGGTGGTGAAGCGGCTGCAGCGGCGCAAGTTGGGCGCCGCGCTGACTATCCACAGCGACAACCCCGCCTACCCGCCGATCGCCATTTCACCGGCCGCGATCAAGATCGTCGGACGAGTGGTCTGGATGGGCAAGGTGCTCTGACCGTAGCGCGGTAGACCTGCGAAACCGGTCGTGCAATTCTTGGCCGCGGGGGCTGGCAGGGGGCGCGGTTCGGCGCTCATCCGTTCGTAAGACAGGCTCGATCACGTTGAAGAGCAGACTCATCTCGATTGATGCGGCTTCATCCGTACCGCGCGCGGCGTTGGCGGCGATCCTGCTGACGATAGCGGCAGCGGGCTGCGCGTCGTCGACTGCCACCGAGCCATCCAGCGCGAGCGCGGCGCAGAATCAGCCGCAGGCGGCGCAGCCGATATTCGATGTCAGCGGGGTTTGGGAAGGACAGTCGAGGGCCAACTGCGCGGCGTTCAATCCGCTGTCGTTCAACACGCGCTGCAACGCGATCAACCGGATCGCGCTGACGATGGTGCAAGGCGACAAGAAAATCACCGGCTTCTACAAGTGTTCGGTCGGCAACACGGACTGCCGCAACCAGAACGACAGCGGCACGATCGCCAGCGGTTCGATGAAGAACGGGCGGCTGGTGCTGCGAGTCGGGATGCCCGACGGATCGAGTTGCCTCTTCAATGGCGCCCGGACCGCCGCCAACCAGATCCGCGGCAACTACAGCTGCTACCAGGGCGGCGGGCTGGCGGAACAGGGACGCTTCGAGGTCAAGCGCAATTACTGAGCGGCGTCGGGACCAGTCGCCGGGCGCGCGCGGCAGCGATCGCGCCGCCGCTGGACCCTCGGCGCTTGCGTCCCTGCCGAGGCCTCTTATAGTCTGCCGCTCGCGCAGCTGACCGCTGTCGGTGGGGAATCAGATTCTATGGGCTTTCTGGAAACCTGTCAGACCCTCGACGAGCATAAGGACTACCTTTCCGACCCGGTGCGGCTGGAAGCCTACGGTCGTGCGATCGCCGAGGTGGTGAAGCCTGGCGAGGTGGTGCTCGACCTCGGCGCCGGCACCGCGATCTTCGCGATGCTCGCGTGCCGTGCGGGCGCCTCGCGGGTCTACGCGGTCGACGACGGCGGGATAATAGAAATCGGGCGCGCCGCGGCCGCGGCCAGCGGGCTGGCCGATCGCATCACGTTCCTGTGCGGCCATTCGACCCGTATCGAGCTGCCGGAGAAATGCGACGTCGCGATCACCGAGCAGATGGGCGGATTCGGCTACGAGGCCGGGGTGGTGGAGTTCTTCAACGACGCGCGGCGCCGGCTGCTGAAGCCCGGCGCGATCACGATTCCGCGCCGCATCGAGAGCTTCCTCGCGCCGGTCGAGCATCCCGAGGCATACGAGCTGGTCGAGTTCTGGGAACAGCCGCGCGCCGGGTTCGATTTCAGCGCCGCGCGGCCGTTTGCCGCCAATGATGAAGAGTTCGGCGAGTACGAGGCGAAGCACCTACTCGGCGCCGCCAGCCGGGCCGTCGAATTCAATCTCGACCAGGTCTGTCCCGAAAGCATCCCGCTCAATACCGAGCTGCAAATCACCCGCGCCGGCATCCTGCACGGGCTCGGCGGATGGTTCGCGGCCGAGCTCTCGGCCACTGCGACGCTGACCAACTCGCCGCTCGCGCAGCAATGCCTGGATCGGGCCACCGCCTTCTTCCCGCTCGAGCGGCCGGTCCCGGTAGCGGTCGGCGATCGGGTCGCAGTGGCGATGCGTCTGGCGCCAGAGGCGGAGACCGTCGACTGGCAGGTGCGGGTGATCGGAGCGAATGGCAAGCTGCGCGAGGCCTTCGATCAGAGCAGCGTGCGTGGCGAAATGGTCTCGCGCGAGGAGCGCGCGCGGCTCGCACCGGGATACGCGCCGCGGCTCGGCCGGCACGCCGAAGCCCACCGCCTGGTGCTCAGCCTGTGCGACGGGGTCGCGACCGTGGAGCAGATCGAGCGCGCCGTGGCGCAGAAATATCCGGAGATTTTTCCCTCCCCGCTGGCAGTGCGGAGATTTGTCGCCGACACCCTCCGGGAGTATACGGAATAATACCCCGCGGCCGGTCCGAGGGGGCGGTATGTCTCCGGATCGTGAGCAGCGGGTCGCAAAGCTGGCGGGTCAATCGGCGACCCGTACGGCGCCCGGCTCGTCGGCGAAGAGGCCGAAGCCATCCCTAGGGAAACAATTTTAGGCTTAGCCGCCCCTTTTCATTGACTGCGATAGCAGATATAGGAATACAATCGGATCGATAGAAGGAGTCGTCTAAATGGAAAAGAAGAGCACCGCCGATACTAAGAATAAAGAGAAGCTGGCAAAGTATGTCTCACCCGCGTTGGTGGACTACGGCAACGTTACCAAGATAACCTCCAAGCCGAAGGCGGTTAGCGGCCCAGACAATCCGGGTCAGTTGAAGAAGGGGTCTTGCCTCTAGAAATTGCGCTGGCGTTCCGGTTTGGCAAAAGCCGGGAGTCCCGTATATCGGGAACCCTGCCACGGGACTCGAAAATTTCAATGGAGCAGCGAGTTAATCGCTCGGCTGCTCGCGCGGTCGCTTCAGCAGGATGAGACACCACTATCGGCTTTGTGGCTTCGTCCTGTTGAGCGACCGGCCTCTACCGGAGCTCGACCCGGTTGGCGAGGTCGCGCCGGATACTGACCGTCTGATAACCGTTCAGCTCGGCGAGCAGAGTTCTGAATCGCCGCAGCCCGCGGGCTGGTTCATGTGTCAGAACCTGCCCAATGGCCAGCCATGGTCGGCGCGGGCCAGAACCGAAGACGGCTACCTGCTCCGCTTTCACGAACTCGCGGATTTCGTCGTCGACCGCGACGGTCGCCACGTCAGGTGTGTCATGCGCGACCCCGAGACGTCCGACCTCACCCTGCGCGCGATCCTGCTCGATCATGTGCTACCGCCGGTAATCGCCTTGCGCGGCAGCTACGTGCTGCATGCCGCCGCGGTTCGGACGGAGGCCGGAGTCTGTGTCTTTGCCGGCGACTCCGGGGCGGGCAAATCGACCATCGCCGCGCAACTGGCGGTGGTAGGCGGCGACTTTCTTACCGATGACTGCCTGGTGATCGACGAGCAGGGCGGCACCGTGGTGGCGCGCGCCTCGCATCCGAGCCTCAAGCTGCGCGACGACGCGCTGCAGTTCCTGAACTCGGGATGCGCGGGCGAGCCGGTCGCCGACTACACCAGCAAGCGGCGCATCCGGGCCTCGAGTTTCGGCGCCGCGGCCGGGCTTGAACCGCAGCCCGTGGTGCGGCTCTATTTTCTGACCCGCGGCGACGATGAAGCGGCCGCCACCAGCCATCCGCTGATTCAGCGGCTCTCGCCGCGCGACGCATTCGTCAAGCTCGTCAAGCACAGCATCCGGCTGGATACGGGGGATCGCGCGATGCTCGAGCGCGAGTTTCAGTTCACCCGCCGAATCGTGGCGTCGGTGCCGGCCGCGCTGCTCTCATTGCCGGACGATCTGGCCAAGCTGCGGCTGGCCCACGAGGCGATCGCCGCCGACCTGGCGCTGAACTGAGTGACGCGCCGCTCAGGCGCTTGCGGATCCGAGATTCATCAGCGCCGCGGCCAGCTCGGCGTAGCGCCGCATCTTCAGCTCGTAGCGCATGTACTGGCGAATCGCGCGCCCGATCGAATGCAGCCTGAGCGTCAGGTCCGGCAGCGGGGCCGCCGGGTCGTAGAGCGGCATTTCGTTGCTGATCGGCGGTTCGTTGGCGGCGATAAACTCGAGGACTAGGCTGACGCGCGGATTCCCCGGGCTGTGCGCGGTCGAACCCCAATGCAGGATCCGGAAATGCCAGCCGAGCAGCGATCCGGCCGGTGCCGGCAGCGCCCGGCCGCGCTGCAACAGCTCGCGCATCTGCAGATTGCTGGCCGCGCGCAGTTCGCGCCGCGATCCGATCGCTGACGGATTCATATCCTTCGGCACCAGATAGATGCAGCCGTTGTCGATCGTCGCGTCGGTCAGCGGAATCCAGATTGACATCCGGTTCGGCAGATCGCCGTCAACGTGCGGCGGCCATCCGCTGGCCCCTCGCACCGGCTGCACGTAATGGCACCAGCCGTGCGGAATCCATTGGTAGCCCGGGCCCAGAGTCGCACCCAGAATCTGCGCGATCGGCGCGATCTGCCACAGCGTCCACAGCTGGTCATAGACGTAGGCGAAGGCCGGCGGCCATCCGGCCTTGCGAAGCGTGTCGATACATTCCAGGAGCGGCGCGGTGAGGCGCTCGACAAGCGGCGCTTGCGAACAGAAATAGCCGTACTGATCGAGGCCGCGCGTGTAGCGATCCAGCACGGCCGCATCGAGCGGCGGAAGATCGGGCATCGGCGGAGCAGGGGCGCAGACCGAAAAGGGCGGATATAGCGCCTGCCAGTAGGCAGGGTCGGCGGCCTGCTCGAGGCGGCGGCGAAGCTCGTCGCCGGAGAGCGACAAGCCGGCCAGCAGTTGCCGGGCTTTGTTTCGCGCCGGCGATTGAACCTTGAGCGTCATCGACGACTGGTCCCGTGCGCTCCGCAGGAATCTTTCAAGCGCTGAGGCAGCTCAGGCGCAATTCCGTCAGCTCGCCAGCCGCTTACGGCCGGCATCGCCGACCGGCATCGCGGCGAAGTCTAGATGCTCGCCCTCGCCGGTGATGATCCGTTGGCCGCATTCGAGCCAGGCATGGCCGCTCAGCCGGTCCGCTGAAGTTTTGCCGATGCCCAGCCGGATTTCGCTGGCGAGGCCGTGACGGGCGAGCAGCTCGCGCCCGGCGATCGCTCTGACCAGGCAATTCTTGGCGCTCGGTACGAAGTGGGCGGCGGTTTCGACCGCCCAGCCGATCCGCGCGGCGTCGAGGTCCGCGGAGATCGCCGCGGTGCGCGGCGTCACCGGCCGCAGAATTTTGCGGACCGGAACGAGCGTCACCATCAGCCGCGCTTTGACCAGCGCGATCGCGGCCGAGACGAACAACCGGCGATCGGCCGCCGGCAGTCCCATAAATTTGCGCACCCGCGCGCTCATAATCCCTGCTATCGAGCTTAGACGCAGCGGGGCGTGGCTGGCAACCTGGGTCGCGGCCGCCGAGAATGGCCGGGCGCCCTTGGGAGGCCCCGTTGTATGGAGCGCGTTACGCATTTAGACTATTGCGGATAGGCTGCGCATCGCGAGCCCGGCGGCGTCTGGCAGCCGCCTGTGAGCTTGGCGCGAAGGTAAAAATCTTGTCGCTTATCCTTGACGAACATCGCGAATACCTGATCGATCGTCCGCGGGTTTCGGCCTTCGAGCGGGCGATTTCGGAAGTGGTCAAGCCCGGCGACGTGGTCCTCGACCTGGGCGCGGGGACCGGCATCCTGGGGCTGTTTGCGCTGAAAGCCGGCGCCGCGCGGGTCTACGCGGTCGACGGCATCGGACTGACCCAGCTCGAGCGCGAAATCTTTGCCGCCAACGGCTTCGCCGATCGCGCGGTCTGCATCAAGGGGCTTTCGACCCGCGTCGAGCTGCCGGAAAAGGTCGACGTGATCGTCGGCGACCTGATCGGACGCTTCGGGATCGACGGCGGCCTGGTCGAGTTTTATACCGACGCGCGGCGGCGCATGGCGCGGCCCGGAGTCCGTACCGTTCCGTCCCGGGTCGATCTCTATGTCGCGCCGGTCGAGGCGCCGCAGACCTGGGCGGAAGTCGAGTTCTGGCGCGAGTCGCCGGCCGGATTCAACTTCGATCGCGCCTATAAAATCGCGGTCAACACCGGCCATCCGGTCAAGTATCGGCCCGAGCAGATGCTTGGCAAACCGGCCCTGCTCGCCACTATCGACGTGACCCGCGACGGCGATCCGATCCTGTCCGGGACGGCGGTGAGCGCGGTCCATCGCGCCGGCACGATGCATGGCGTCGCGGGCTGGTTCGAGGCGCAATTGTCGCCCTCGGTTACGATGTCGAACTCGCCGTTGCGCGAGGACGTGATCAATCGCCGCGCGGTGTTCTTCCCGGTTGACCCGCCGACCGCGGTGGCGGCCAACGACTCGGCGCGCGTCACGATGCGGATCTCGCCGGCCGATACGCTGGTCAACTGGCGCGTCGAGCTGACCGACGGCGCGGGCGCGACGCGCAAGAAGTTCTCGCATTCGACCTTCAGCGGGATGCTGTTGAATCCCGAGGATCTCGCCAAGTCGCGGCCCGACTACGTGCCGAAGCTGACCATATGGGGCGAGGCGCGGCGCCTGGTGGTGAACCTGTGCGACGGCAAGCGCAGCGTCGCGCAAATCGAGCGCGAGGTGTATGAGCTCCATCGCAGCCTGTTCGCCTCGCCGGGCGAGGCCTCGGCTTTCGTTCACGAGGTGATAGTTCCCTACGGCACGTCGGATTGAGCGGCGGCCGATCAGTCTTACGGCAAAAGGTGGCAGGCATGAAGATCGAGATTTCCGACGAGGTGGTGTGGCGCGAATTTGAGGGCGAGGTGGTGATCCTTGACCTCGCCAGCCAGCATTACTTCGGCCTGACCGGCGCCGGCAACGATATGTGGCAGCTGATCGCCGAGCACGGCTCCTCCGACAAGGTCATCGAGCAGTTGCTCACCAGGTATGACGTCGACCCGGCAAACCTCAAGGCCGATTTCGAAAAGCTCGTCAACGAGCTCGCCGCCAAGGGGATGGTGAGGGTTTCGTCTGCCGACTGAGCGGTCCTTTCCCGACCCGATTTCGAGGGCTCCGCAATGAGCGGCATCGCCGCCATCTTCAACCGCGATGGCCGGCCGGTCGAAGACCGCACCATCACGGCGATGCTCGACGCGGTCGCGCATCGCGGACCCGACGGCGCCGGGATGTGGGCCGTGGGAGCGGTCGCGCTCGGTCAGCGGATGTTGCACGCGACGCCCGAGGCGATCGCCGAGCAGCAGCCGTGGTCGGACGAGGCGGGGCGCTACCGGCTGGTCTTCGACGGCCGCATCGACAATGGCCCCGAGCTGCGCCCGCAGCTCATCGCCGCCGGACTGGAACCGCGCAACCCGAGCGATGCGGAACTGGTGCTGCGCAGCTACCAGTGCTGGGGCGAGGAATTTGCGGTCAAGCTGATCGGCGACTTCGCGATCGTAATCTGGGACGCGCAGACCGAGACGCTCCTGGGCGCGCGGGACCCGAGCGGCATGAAGCCGTTCTACTACTATGCGGACGGCAAAAAATTCGTCTGCGGCTCGGAGTTGCATCAACTCTTCCACTGCGAGGTTCCGTGCCAACCGGATGAAGAGGTGATCGGCGAGTATCTCGCCTGCCGGACCTGCAGCGCCGAGGCGACGCTCTATCGTTCCATCCATCAGCTGCTGCCGGCGCATCTGCTGATCGTCCGCCGCGACCGGCTGCTCACCCGGCGCTATTACGACCTCGAATTCCGCGGCGAGATCCACCATCGCAACGACGACGAATACGCCCAGCACTTTTTTGCGATCTTCAAGGAAGCGGTGCGATGCCGGCTGCGCGCGGTGGGGATGGTGGCGCCCGACCTGAGCGGCGGGATCGATTCGTCGTCGATCGTCTCGGTCGCGCGGATGCTCCAGGAGCGGGGCGAAGCGGGATGCGATGCGATCGAATCTTTCTCCGAAGTGTTTCCCGGACTGTCCTGCGACGAGAGCGATTATATCAAGGCGGTGGCGGCGAAATGCGGCGTGGCGCTGAATCTCGAGCTGCCGACGCCGCCGACGGAGGTCGACCTGGCCGCGCAGGTCCGGCAGTTCAGGGACTTTCCGAATTATCCGAATCTTACCGCCGGGCTCGGCATGCGGCGGCTCGAACGGCGCAAGGGCGCGCGCGTGTCAGTGACCGGCGAAGGCGGCGACGAATGGTTCAGCGGTTCGATCGACGATAACGCCGACCGGCTGCGCAAGCTACAGATTGGCGCCCTGATTCGGCAAATTCGGATCGATGCCGGCCAGTCGGAAACCCGGCTGATGCATCAGTTCGGTTTCCTGAAGATGCTGATCAAGACCGCGGTGATACCGCTGATGCCGCCGGCGATGCGCGAATTCGTGCACTGGCGCGCGCGCGGCAATGTCCCGTACCCGACCTGGATCAATGCCGATTATGCGCGCCGCACCGATCTCTTCGGGCGGCTCACCGCCGAACCGCGATTTTCCCACCTGCGCGGAGTGGCGCGCCGGCTGATCTACGAAACCTTTCATGAAGGCGAGATTCCGGTGACCGGCGCGATGGTCGAGCAGGGGCTCGGCCGGCTGGGACTCGAGACCCGGCGGCCATTTTACGATCGGCGCTTGATCGAGTTCGCCTTCGCGCTGCCCAACGATCAACTGCGGCGCGGCGGCTTCGAGCGCTACATCGTGCGCCACGCGATGCACGGAATTTTGCCGGAAGCGGTCCGCACCCGTATCACCAAGGCCACCTTCAATCAGCCGGTGCTGGAATCGGTCAGGCATAACGCCGCGCTGATCTCGTTTGAGCGGATGGAGATCGCACAACGCGGATGGGTCGATGCGGCGCAACTGAAAGCCGGCTTCGAGAGCCTGATGGGGTCGTATCGGGACGGCGAGGGTGCGTACGGGTTCCCGGTCTGGATGGCGATCGCGGCCGAGATTTGGCATCGCGTCGTGTTCGGTTCCGGCCAGCTCGAACGGTGAGCGCGAGGACCGGTCGTGTCTGCGTCTCGTCAGGTTCGCGTGGTTTTTGTTTCCGGCTTGCCGAACACACCGGCGATGAATGCCAGCAGCACGTTGACCTCGGTCCCCGCTCCCAGCGCGCCGGCAAACGACGCCATCTCGGCCAGCTCGCGGCCGATCGGCATAGACCGTACAACCCTCCGCGCCGAGCATGATGCAGGCGGTGTCCGCGCGATGGCGCAGCACGAGTCCACCCTCGGTCAGATAACGCGAGATGAAGGCGGTCGTGCTCAGATGCAGATTGCGGGCGAGACGCGCGATTTCGTATGGATCCGGTGCGATGTGCGCGCCATAACAGCACGACATGCACCGATTGCAAGCGTAGGCGAACTTGCTGTGACGACCGAGCGCGGGTGAATCTGCCACCCGGCGCTACCTCCCGTCGGCCCCGCGCCACAACAATTATAGCGCAATGGAGGCTTCTTAGCCGCCCGGCAGGCTAATAGAATGCCGTACCATGAAAGCGTTTTCGGCGGAAGCGCGCTTGATACTCGCCTGCTGCGCCGGCGCGCTCAGAGCCGAGCCGGGGGACGCGGATTTGGGGCCCGCTTCGGATCTCGACTGGCGCCGCGTCATCGACCTGGCGCACGTCGAGGGGGTGCTCCCGTCGGTCCATCGATGCCTGGCCAACAACCCGAGCGGCCGCGTGCCGGAAACTGCGATGCGCGAGTTGCGGTTCCACTTTGAGGATTTCGCGCTGCGCAATCGGCTGCTGACGCGCGAGCTCGCCCGGCTTACCGCTATCCTCGAAACTAACGGGCTGTCGCCGATCGCCTACAAGGGTCCGATCCTCGCCCTGACGGCGTACGGTGACGTGGCGATGCGTCAGTTTTCGGATCTCGACCTGCTGGTGCCGCGCGCCGAGATGGCGAGTGTGGTCAGGCTGCTGGGCGCGGACGGCTACCAACCGGAATCGTCCAACTCCGAAATCGTGACCGACGATTTCTTTCAGGCTTCCAAGGACGAGTTCGTGAAGCTCGGCTCGAAGCACGTCATCGACCTGCACTGGGAGCTGATGCCGCGTTACTTCCCGTTCGCGCCCGACCCGGAGCACGTCCGCCGGCGCGCGGTGCGCTTGCGCCATGCCGAGGGCGAGTTCGCGGCGCCCGCGCTGCACGATCAGATGTTGATCGCGTGCGTGCACGGCACCCGGCACGGCTGGCCGTACCTGGAGACGATCGCCGACGTGGCGGCGCTGCTGCGGATCGAGAACGGCTACGATTGGCCGGCCCTGTATGACGAGGCCGCGGCGCTCGGCAGCCTGCCGATGCTGTTGCTCGGCATGACGCTCGCGCATCAAGCCCTGGCGGCGCCGATTCCGCAGACGGCGCTGGAGATGGCGCAGCGCGATCCGATCGTCGCCGCGCTGGCGCCGCGCATCCTCGAGGCGCTGTTCTCCTACCGCGTCGGGGCAGGGGTCTCGCTCTTTTACGATTGGGAAGTGCCGCTGCGCGCTATCGGGCGGCGCCGCGCGCAGGCCATCTACATTCTGGATCGCACGTTCACGCCGACTTTCGATGATTGGCGGTTCGCACCGCTGCCGCGGCCGCTGTTCCCGCTCTACTATCTGGTTCGCCCGCTGCGTCTGCTGATTCAACAGACGCCGCGCCTGACATCCGCACTGGGTCGCAGTTTCGGTCACGAGGCCCGCCCATGATGCGGGCGACCGGCGCCTTCCTGCGCACGCTGCTGGCGGGCTCGCGGGCGTGGATCGCCTTTGCTATCGCGATGATCGTGCTGGCCTCGATGACCGAAGGGGTGGGCGTGATGCTGTTGCTGCCCACGCTGCAGATCGCCGGCTTGAATCTGACCAACCAGGGCGCGGCCGGCCGCTACACCGTAGCGATACGGCGCGGGTTTGAATCGATCGGACTCCATCCGACGCTGTTGATGCTGCTCGGAATCTTCGTAGTGTTGGTGGCGGGGCGCGCGTTCCTTTCCCAGCTTCAGATATTGGCCGCCACCACTGTCGAACAGCAGCTCGAAGATCGGCTGCGCCGGCGTCTGTACGGGGTGATCGTAAATGCCAACTGGCTGTTTGTCTGTCGCAGCCGTTCCTCGGACTTCACCCACGCGCTGACCGCGGAAATTGAGCGTGTCGGTCTGATGACCTTCAACCTGGTGTTTCTGAGCGCCGACGTGATCCTGAGCCTGGTCTACCTGCTGATCGCGTTCCTGTTGTCGGCGCCGATGACCGCGGTGGTGCTGGTCAGCGGCGCAGTGCTCGCGCTGCTGATGCGCGGTCGCACCCACGCCCTGCATGAGAGCGGCGCCGAGGTTTCGCGCCGCGTGCAGGATCTGTTCTCCGCGACTATCGAGCACGTGCAGAATCTGAAGACCGTCAAAACCTACGGCGCGCAGGCGCGCAGCGTCGAGCGCTTCGCGATGCTCAGCCAGGGCGCCGCGGCGGCCGGGATCGACGCCGTCCGCCAGCAGAGCCTGGCGGGCGCCTGGTTCGAGCTCGGCTCCACGCTCGCGATCGGCGCGGTGGTCTATGTTTCGATTCGTGTAATCGCGGTGCCGCCCGCCGAACTTCTGATCCTGCTGTTGCTGTTCGTCAGGGTGATGCCGCGGTTCATGTCGATCTATAGCGAACTGCGGCAGTTCATCGGCTCGCTGCCGGCCTTCAGTAACGTCATCGCGATGGAGGCGCGCTGCGCGGCGGCCGGCGAGCCGCCCTCGGCGTCGACCACGCGGCTGCAACTGCGCGGCGCGATCGAGCTGCGCGGCGTCTCCTTCAGTTACCGTGCCGGCGCGGCGGCGGCGGTGGCCGGCGTCGATCTGCGCATCCCGGCCGGCGGCGTAACGGCGCTGGTCGGCCCGTCCGGGGCGGGCAAGTCGACGATCGCGGACCTGGTAATGGGGCTGATGGTGCCGGATACGGGATCGATCGCGATCGATGACCTGGTGCTGAGCCCGGAGCGGGCGCGTGGCTGGCGCGATCAAATCGGCTACGTCGGCTCGGACAGCTTCCTGTTCCATGAAACCGTGCGCAACAACCTGTTGTGGGCGCGGCCCGGCGCCAGCGAGGAGGATCTGATGGCGGCGCTGCGGCTGGCGGCCGCCGAGTTCGTCGTTACGCTGGCGGCGGGCCTGGACACGGTGATCGGCGATCGCGGCGCGATGCTCTCGCAGGGCGAGCGGCAACGAATCGCGCTGGCGCGCGCGCTGTTGCGCAAGCCGTCGTTGCTGATACTCGACGAGGCGACCAACGCGCTCGACTCCGAGAGCGAGGCCCGGGTGCTGCGCGCGATCGATCGGTTGCGCGGCGAGCTGACGATCCTGCTGATCGCCCATCGGCTCTCGACCATCCGCTGGGCGGACCTGATCCATGTGATCGAAAACGGGCGGGTGGTCGAATCCGGCAGCCTGGAATCGCTCAGCGCCCGCCACGACGGCCGGCTGCGCGCCCTGTGCGAGGCGCAGAGCATCACGCTCTAGCGTGAATCGATCTGGAGGCGGAGAAAAAAGATGACCGACTACTTTGTTGTCGAGCGGCGCGGTCCGATCGTCACGATCACGTTCAATCGCCCGGAGAAACGCCATCCGCTCAATGAGGAAGTGATGCTCGAGCTGGAGCGTCGCGTGATCGCGGTACGTGACGATGCGGAGTTGCGCGTGATGGTGCTGACGTCGACCGGCAACACCTTTTCGGCCGGCGCCGATCTCTCGTCCACCCGGATGATCGCGGACGTCCGGGAGCGTGAGCGCGCGTTCGTGAGCGCCGCGTCGCGCACCAGCCGCCTGATCGGACGGGTCAACGAGCTGATCATGAACCTTGAACTGTTCACCATCGCCGGCGTCAACGGCTTCGCGGTGGGCGGCGGATGGTCGCTGGCGCTGGCCTGCGACTATCGGATCGCGGTGCCGCAGGCCGAGTTCTGGTTCCCGGAAGTCGACCTCGGATTGCCGCTTGGCGCCGGCACCACCGCGCTCATCACCGCCTGCGTCGGCGCCGCGCGGGCCCGCGAGATAATCATCACCTGCCGGCGTTATCGGGCCGCGGAGCTGGTTGCGATCGGGTTGCTGAACCGGGTCGTTGCGGAACATGAGTTGCGCGGCGCGATCGACGAAATGGCGGCCCGGATGGCGCAGCGCAGCCGCTTTGCGGTGGCCGTCTCGAAGGCGCAGATCAACGCCGCGATGACTAATCGGGGATTGATCAGAAGCGATCTCTATCCGACCGAATGAAGCATTCAGGCAACGCGCGCGAACGCCATTCGCCGCGGCCCGCCGGACTAGCCGTTTGCCGCGCCGAGTCCATTGAATGCACGGGAAGGACGAAATGAAGCAGCGCAATTTCCAGATGATCAAAACCAACGGTGTCGTGCTGCGCACCGTGGTCGAGGGTCGCGGACCGCTGGTCGTTCTGCTGCATGGCTTTCCGCAATGCTGGTACCTGTGGCGCCATCAGATCGATCCGCTGGTCGCGGCGGGATTCCAGGTCGCGGCGCCCGACCAGCGCGGCTATGGCGGCAGCGAGCGGCCCGAGCCGATCGAAGCCTACGATATCGTTGAACTCAGCAACGACGTGGCCGGTCTGGCCAGCGCGCTCGGGCATGAACGTTTTATCGTCGTCGGTCACGACTGGGGCGCGCCGGTCGCATGGCATACCGCCCTGCTGCATCCCGGGCGAGTGCGCGCGGTGGTCGGGATGAGTGTGCCGTACAGCCGTTGGCAGGCCGGAAGGCTCACGCGGCAGGAAAATTTCGGCGACCATTTCTGGTACATCGCCTACTTTCAGAAGCCGGGCGTGGCGGAAGCCGAACTCGAAGCCGATATCCGAAAATCCTTGCGGATGATCTACTACTCGATCTGCGGCGAAGCGCCGAAAGGATTGTGGTCGGTGCGGAAGCCGGCCAGCGCCGGGTTCCTCGAGGGACTGATCGATCCAGCGTCGATGCCAGCGTGGCTGAGCGAGGAAGATCTCGACTACTACGTCGCACAATATCAACGCAGCGGCTTTCGCGGACCGCTCAACTGGTACCGCAACATCGATCGCAACGTCGAGATTACCCCGCAGCTCGAAACCGCGAAGATTGAACAGCCCGCGTTCTTCATCGCCGGCAGCAAAGATCCGGTGCTCTCCTTCGCTGGCGGCGGATGGCTGGCGCACATGGATCAACGGCTGACGCAGCTGCGCGGCAAGCTGATTGTCGAAGGCGCGGGACACTGGGTGCAGGCGGAGGCGCCGACGCCGGTCAACGAAGCGCTGATCGGGTTTTTGAAGAGCGTACCGTGATAGCGCATCGCGTTTCGATATTTTTCATTCACGGTTCGAGCCGCGGGCCCGGATCGAGTAGGATAGGGCAAGTTGCTGCGATAGATGCACGCGCCGGATGGCGTAATCGAACATTGATGGAAGGAGCGACTTGAGCCGTGTCATACCGACGCATCCTTTGTCCGATCGACTTCGACGAAAATTCCGCTCGCGCGCTGGAGGAAGCGGCTGGGGTGGCGAAACTCGCCCGCGCCAGTCTCTGTCTGATGCACGTCGTCCGCGTCAACCCCATGGGTCGGGAAGGTCTGCTGGTGGGACAGCTCTACGAGTCAGAAATCCAGTCGGCCCGCGAGAAACTGGCCGCGCTGGCCAGGGAAAAACTTGACGGGATCGATCATCAGATCGTGGTCGAGGTGGGAGAGCCGGCGATGCTGATCCTCGCGATCGAGGACAAGATCGGCGCCGACCTGGTGGTGATGGCGACGCACGGCCGACGCGGGATCGCGCGCCTGGTGCTGGGAAGCGTTGCCGAGCGGGTTTTGCGCGAGTCGCGGGCGCCGGTGCTGACGGTGCGGCCGCCTGCGGATGCGGCCCGCTCTGCATAATAAGCAGCGAACAGATCTTCGCTGCGGTTACGTCCGCCCTGGCAGTTCGCCGCGCAGCAACGCGGCCTGGTTAGAAATACGCATTCCTCGCAACTGAGACGCAATATCCAGAAGCAGGAGACGGCTATGACGACCCCCACCGGTCAATCGGAAACAGTCCACGAAGACCCGGCCATCAGCGCTTATGGCGCGGCACGCTCAACGATCAAAGATACGCCGTTGAGCAGCGACGAACTGCGCAAGATCGATGCGTACTGGCAGGCCAGCCTCTACCTGTGCATGGGGATGCTGTACCTCAGGGATAATCCGTTGCTCCGCGAGCCGCTCAAGCTGGAGCACATCAAGCCGCGACTGCTTGGTCACTGGGGATCGGACGCCGGTCAGTGCTTCACGTACATCCACTTCAACCGGCTAATCAACAAGTATGATCTCAATGCGATCTATATTTCGGGACCGGGTCACGGCGCGCCGGCGGTTCTGTCGCAAGCTTATCTCGAAGGTACCTACTCCGAAGTTTATCCGGAGAAGAGCGAAGACGTGCCGGGGTTGCAGCGCTTCTTCAAGCAGTTCTCTTTTCCCGGGGGCATCGGCAGCCACGCCACTCCTGAAACGCCCGGCAGTATCCACGAGGGCGGTGAGCTGGGTTACAGCGTCTCGCACGCCTTCGGCACGGTCTTCGATCATCCGGATCTGATCACATTGGTGATGGTGGGCGACGGAGAGGCCGAGACCGGTCCGATGGCTACCAGTTGGCACAGCAACAAGTTCCTCAATCCGATCACCGACGGCGCGGTGCTGCCGGTGCTGCATCTGAACGGCTACAAGATCAACAATCCGACCCTCCTCGCCCGCATCAGCCACGAGGAGTTGGAGTCGTTGTTCGTCGGCTACGGTTACACCCCTTATTTCGTTGAGGGCAGCGAACCGGCGAGCATGCATCAGGCGATGGCCGCCACCCTGGAACATTGCGTGCTGGAGATCCGCAAGGTCCAGGAAGAGGCGCGCCGCACCGGGCAGGCGTTCCGGCCGCGCTGGCCGATGATCATCCTGCGCAGTCCCAAGGGCTGGACGGCACCCAGGAAAGTGGACGACCACTACCTCGAGGGCTTCTGGCGCGCGCATCAGATTCCCATCACCGACGTCGCGACCAACCCGGGCCATCTGAAACTGCTGGAATCGTGGATGCGCGGTTACCAGCCGGAGGAGCGTTTCGATCAGCAAGGACGGCTGATTCCCGAACTGAAGGCGCTGGCGCCCAAGGGGACTCGGCGCATGAGCGCCAATCCCGTCGCCAACGGCGGACTGCTGCGCCGTCCTCTGGACATGCCCGACTTCCGCAAGTTCGCGGTCGAGGTCAGGAAGCCCGGAACGACGGTGGCAGGGAACGTTCCCACGCTGGGGGTTTTTCTTCGCGAGGTGATGCGGCTCAACCAGCAGAACTTCCGCGTCTTCGGGCCGGATGAGACCCAATCCAACAAGCTCGAGGCGATCTACGAAGTCGCCAAGAAAGTCTGGTTGGCGGAGTATTTCCCGGAAGACGCCGACGGCGGCGAACTGGCGCTCAAGGGCCGGGTCATGGAGATGCTCAGTGAACATACGGTGGAAGGATGGCTGGAAGGTTATCTGCTGAGCGGCCGGCACGGATTCATCAACAGCTATGAGCCGTTCATCCACATAATCGATTCGATGTTCAACCAGCATGCGAAGTGGCTGGAGAAGTGCAGGGGACTGGCGTGGCGGGCCGACGTGGCATCGCTCAACCTGTTGATCACTGCGCTGGTCTGGCGCCAGGACCACAACGGCTTCACGCATCAGGATCCCGGGTTTCTCGACGTGGTCGCGAACAAGAGTCCCGGCGTCGTGCGCATCTACCTGCCGCCTGACGCCAACTGCCTGTTGTCGGTGGCCGATCACTGCCTGCGAAGCGTCAACTACGTCAACGTCACGGTGGCAGACAAGCAGACCCACCTGCAGTATCTGCAGATGGACGAAGCCATCGAGCATTGCACCAAGGGCGCGGGTATCTGGGACTGGGCCGGCAATGATCAGGGAGCCGAGCCCGACGTGGTGATGGCGAGTTGCGGCGACGTGCCGACCATGGAGTCGCTGGCGGCCACGGCCCTGCTGCGCCAACATCTGCCGGATGTAAAGGTCCGGTTCGTAAATGTCGTGGATCTGTTCAAGCTGCTTCCGCATACCGAACATCCCCACGGTATGACCGACCGTGAGTTCGAGGCGCTGTTTACTGCCACCCAGCCGGTGGTTTTCAATTTCCATTCGTACCCATGGCTGATCCATCGGCTCACCTACCGCCGGCCCGGCCAGCATCACATTCATGTGCGCGGCTACAAGGAAAAGGGGAACATCAATACCCCGCTGGAGCTGGCGATCCGCAACCAGACCGACCGTTTCAGCCTCGCCATCGACGCCATCGATCGGATTCCTCGTTTACTGGACGTGGCGTCCGGCTTTCGGGAGGCGCTGCTCAATGAGCAGATCGAATGTAAGAACCATGCCTACGAATTCGGTATCGATCGACCAGACATCCCGGACTGGAAGTGGCCTTTCTAAGGGCTCGTGGCCGCGCGACCGAAAGACGTAAATAAAGGGAGGGGCGCGGGACATGGCTGAAAGCGCAGCACCATCATCGAGCGTCGCCGACGATGCCGCCAAAGACGAAAGCCTGGACGCGCTTTTCACCCGGCTCGATAGCAGCCCCCGAGGCTTAAGCGAGGCCGAGGCCGAAAAGCGCCTGGCCCACTATGGCTACAATGCGATCGCGGAGAAGCGCGCTAATCCGCTGCTCAAGTTTTTCGGCTACTTTTGGGGGCCGATCGCCTGGATGATCGAAGTTGCCGCGGTGCTGTCGGCGATCGTGCATCACTGGGCAGACCTGACGATCATCATGGTTCTACTGATCTTCAACGGCGCGATCGGCTTCTGGGAGGAATATCAGGCCGGCAACGCGATCGATCAGCTCAGAAAGAATCTCGCGCTCACCGCGCGCGTGCTGCGCGACGGAAAATGGCGCGAGATCGAAGCACCGCGCCTGGTGCCGGGCGACGTTGTCCGCCTGCGACTGGGCGACGTGGTGCCGGCCGACGTCAGGCTGTTCGACGGCGAATACCTGAGCGTCGACCAGTCGGCGCTGACCGGGGAATCCCTGCCGGTGGACAAAAAGCCGGGCGACGTCGCCTACTCGGGATCGATCGCGAAGCAGGGCGAGATGGCGGGGGTCGTCACCGTCACCGGCATGGATACGTTTTTCGGGCGGACGGCGCGGCTCGTGAGCACAGCGCATAACGTCTCGCACTTCCAGCGCGCAGTGCTCACCATCGGCGACTATCTCATCTACCTTTCGCTGGCGCTGGTGGCGGTGCTGATCGTGGTCGAACTCGATCGCGGAGAGCCCTGGCTCACGGTCGTGCAATTTGCACTGATCCTGACGGTCGCCTCGATTCCGGTGGCGATGCCGGCGGTGCTGTCGGTCACGATGGCGATTGGCGCGATGGCGCTGTCGAAGATGAAAGCGATCGTCGCGCGACTGGAATCGATCGAAGAGATGGCCGGAATGGACATCTTGTGCTCGGACAAGACCGGCACGCTGACCGAGAACCGCCTCACGCTGGGCGATCCAATCGTCTTCGGCGAGGGCGACATCCAAAGCCTGATTCTCAACGCGGTGCTGGCTTCCAAGGAAGAGAATCGCGACGCGATCGACCTGGCCATCGCGAAAGGGCTTAAGAGTCGAGATGCGCTGGCGGGGTTTCGGCAGAAGAGTTTTGTGCCCTTCGATCCGGTGCGCAAGCGCACCGAGGCAACCGTCGAAAATTCGTCCGGCGGCGTCTTCCATGTCAGCAAGGGGGCGCCGCAGGTGATTCTCGAGATGAGCCGGCATGACCCGGCGCTGGCGTCGCAAGTGGATCAAAAGGTCAATGAGTTTGCAGTGCGGGGCGATCGCACCCTGGGCGTTGCCCGCAGTGACGACGGCACCAGCTGGACTTTTCTCGGGCTGCTGCCGCTATCCGACCCGCCGCGTGAAGACGCCGCCCAAACCATTGCCGACGCCGGAGAGCACGGTATCGAGGTCAAGATGGTTACGGGCGACAACCTCGCCATCGCCCGCGAAATATCCAGTCAGTTGAAGCTCGGCACTAACATCGCCCTCGCCGACAAGCTTCTCGGCATCGACGGGGGGAAACCGGACCTCTCCGAAGTGGCCACGCAGATAGAAAAGGCCGACGGATTTGCCCAGGTCTTCCCCGAGCATAAGTACCAGATCGTCAAGGCCCTGCAGCTCAAGGGGCATCTAGTCGGGATGACCGGCGACGGAGTCAACGACGCGCCGGCGCTCAAGCAGGCGGACGTCGGCATCGCGGTATCGGGTGCGACCGATGCGGCGCGCGCCGCCGCGGACCTGGTGCTTACCGAGCCGGGGCTGTCGGTGATCGTGCGGGCGGTCGAGGAGGCGCGCCGGATCTTCGAGCGGATGAATTCCTACGCGATTTACCGCATCACCGAAACCATTCGCATCATGATCTTCATCGTGCTCGCGATCCTGGTGTATCGCTTTTACCCGATTACCACGATCATGATCATCCTGCTCGCGCTGCTGAACGACCTGCCGATCATGACCATCGCCTACGACAACACCTGGCTCGATCCGCAGCCGGTGCGCTGGCGAATGTATCGCGTCCTGCGCGTCGCCACGGTGCTGGGCGCGGTCGGCGTGGCGGAGACCTTTCTGTTACTGGTAATTGCCAAATCCTACTTCGGCGTGGGACTGGCGCAGCTCCAGTCGCTGATCTTTATCAAGCTCGTGGTGGCGGGACATCTGACCCTGTTCGTTGCCCGCACGCGTCGCCCGTTCTTCACCCGGCCCTTTCCCTCCCTGATTCTGTTGTGTGCGATTCTGACCACGCAGATTACCGCTGCAGTGATCGTCGGCCTGGGCCTGTTCGTCGCCCCAATCCCGTGGCTCTGGATCGGCTACGTATGGGCTTACTGTATCGCGTGGATATTCATCGAGGATATCGCGAAACTCCTGGTTTATCGCCACCTCGATCTGAGCAGCCGGCGGCATCAGCGCTTCCTCAGTCTTGCGAAGCAGGGAATGTTCGCCCACGGCACGACGCCAAGCGCGAGCAAGGGCGCCGCCGCGACCTGAGATCGGCAGGGGTAATGGTGTTCAGGGCCGGGACTATAACCTCTGCGGAGAGTGGGAACAATTCACGCTGGCTTCAGCGGATCGGATGATGCCGCAGGTGCGGTATTACTTCGGTCGCGAAAAGACGCTGACTCTGTCGCGATGCTTCTGAGGTAATGCCCCGAAAACGTAAATTTACGATCAATCGTCTCGCGCGAGTATCATTTAGTAAGTAGATAAGCTGATCTCGAACTGTGCTGGGCGAACCGACTAATGCTCCTGAGAAAAACGGCAGCGTGTTGACCAGATCAGGTGAGTCCATTGTATATCCGCGCCGTTCAAACGTATTGATCATAATCTCGCGATTTCGCTCGGCGATTCGGCGAGCCTCCTGATCAGTTGGCGCAATGATTGTCGACGTGACGATCATGTAATTGGCGCCGCTGAACTCGTGTCCTGCCTTGCGGGCGGCCTCGAGATAACGCTCGAAGCGCTCGCCGCCGTCGGGCGTCCCTGCGCTGGCGAGATTCTGACCGAGCTTGCCGACCTTGACGACGGAGTCAGGACTTGAGCCGGCGATCCAGACCGGCAAGGGGTTCTGCAACGGCTTTGGATATATCGTCGAGGGCTTGGCAATGCGATTCCATTTGCCTTCAAATGTAAAGCTGCTTTCGGTCAGAGCCTTGCGAAACAGCTCGAAATTCTCGTCGAATCGGGCATCCGCTTCACTGCGGGGCGGGGTGTAGCGATCCCATTCGAATTGGAAATTGCCTTTTCCCAGCCCAACTTCAACTCGACCATTGCTCAGCAGGTCGATCATTCCGGCCTCTTCCGCCAGGCGAATGGGGCTGTGAATACTCAACACGTGAACGCCAGCACCAAGACGCAGGCGTGTCGTCTTCATCGCCAGGGCGGTCAGGAAGATGTTGGGCGAGGGCAGTACCGTCCAGCCGTCGAAGTGATGTTCGGTGAGAAAAAGTCCGTCGAAGCCCAGCGCCTCCGCTTCCAGGGCCTCCTCGAGGTGGCTGTCGAATAGAGCTTTCGCTTTGAGAGGATCGTATGCTTCGGGCGCCCAATCCCACTCCCACTGGGCCGCGTCGATGCGAACGAATTTAACTATCTCCGGCTCTTCGGTCAGCCTCGGTATTCGGTCGGACAGGCTGGTGTTCGAGACGCGATTGACTGCGGCCATATGATAGTCTCCTCATCAAAAGACAGTGCTGCCCTTGTGCGGGCGCTCTCCGAGGGCCCCCTGTATAGCATGCCTCAACGCCAGATTGAACGGCTTACCCGCTCTCGGTACCGCGAGCGATATGTTGGTGCATACCGAGGGCCAAGTTTCCTCGTCTGCCCACGGTGTGGTAACGCCCCCGCTCTTTCAACGCTTGGGTCGTGCTCGCGGCCTTTGCGCCTGAACCCGTCTGGCTGTCGGCCTTAGGGTAAGTACCGGGCACGACGCCTCGCGAACGATACGCTCCGCCACACTGCCGAGAATGAGGCGGCGAAGTCCTTTGCGGCCGTGTGTTGCCAGCACAATCAGATCTGCACCCACGCGCTTCGCCGCGTCGAGGATCTGAAAGCCCGGATCGCCCGTTTCGACCTGAAGCTGATAACGAACCCTTGCGTCGATCTTTTCGCGAGCCAGTCGCGCAAGCTTCTTGGTGACCGCGGCCTCCATTTTGTCGAACGGTGCTGTCACCTGAACTTTGGCGGGGATCGCGACGTCAACCACGTGAAGCACATAGAGAGTCGCATTTTGTTCCTGACAGACTTCACTGGCCAAACGAAGCGCCTGAAACGAGTTTGGATCGAAATCGACGGGACAAAGAATTGTGCTTAAGCGAGGCATCCCTGAGTCTCTTCCTCCATCGAAGCATCGAAACAGTAAGCATTCACACCTGCTCTTCAAGGCCTTCTAGCAGCAAAAAACGGGGCTCAACAAGCTGATCGATCGGGCCAGGCGCGCAGTCGGCAGGTCGTCGTATCAGCCGAGCGTCCCAGCTGCGCCATCATAGTCAAGGATTAATATCCATTTTCCAATATCATCTCGATCGCTCGTCTCGCACCGGAGCGCAGGTTGTCAGAGGCCTTCGTTTCGGGGAAAATTTTCAAATAAATCGAAAGGGCATGAAGAACGGCCCTGTTGGTTCGTGCTGAAACGGGATACAAATGTCCGATTTAGCTGGTGAAGTTAAGCAGATGACGGGGCTGCGCGGTTTTATTTTCATGATCGCGGAGGTCGTTGCGGTTGGCCTGATGCTCCCCGTCACATACACGCGCGCTGCTGCGGCATTCCTGCTGCGCGAAACCGCCACGCTTGATTCCGCCGCCGCCGGCGCAGGTCGTGCCGCGACGGCTGCCGAGGCTTCGACCGCTTCATCAAATTCATCCGGGACGGCGCTCTTCGCACTCATCGTCTGTATTGTCGCAATATTGACCGATGCCCGTTCATCCCGGGCGATCGACTTCTATGAAATTCAGATCTACGACACAGACACCGCGCCGGTCGGTCACATGACGCTGGAATTACATTCAAATACGACCTCGACAGCGACCGGGGAGTTGGCTAAAAGCCAAATGGACGTATACCAGGTACACGAAACGCTCGAGGCTACGTACGGAGTGCTGCGTTGGTTGGAGGTCGGACAGTATTTGGCGACGGCTAAGCTGTCGAAGGGTGATTATGAATACTCGGGCTCACGCACGAAGGTCCATTTTGGTATTCCGCAGACCTTCGAGTGGCCGGTGCAGTTCGGCGGCAATATCGAGCTCGATTATATGCGGCGCGCAGCCGAGGAAAATCCGCTGACGCTCGAGTTGCGGCCGATCGTCGGCGCGAGCTACCGGGGATTTCGCCTGGTGGGAAACTTCGCCTTCATAAAGCCGTTCAGCGGCCCTCAAACCCATCACGGATTTCAGTTTGACCCGTCGGGCGAATTAACCTACCAACTCAATCGCTGGGTTTCGCCGGCGCTCGAGTACTACGGCGACATGGGACCCATGCAGCCGCTGGCAAAGCTCCAGGAACAGCAACATTTCGTCGTGCCCGCCCTCAATTTCTCTTTCATTCCACAGCTCGAGCTCAATCTCGGCGTCGGAATCGGATTAACGCGTGCGAGTAACGGAGTATTTGTCAAGTCGATTATCGGGTGGACTTTTTAGGACAGGAGCAGGAAATGAAAGCGAATTGTCCGCTGCAGTTCGACGGCATTGACCATGTCGTGCTCCGCGTTACAGACCGCGACCGCACGCTGCACTTTTACACCGAAATTCTAGGACTACACGTTGAGCGGGTCATCGAGGATCTGGGCTTGTTTCAGGTACGCTGCGGCACGAACATCATTGATCTAATGGTTCTTCCTGAGGGTAGGCGCCTTGCAGCGGAAGACGCCAGGGGGCTGGACCACTTCTGTCTCAACATCCGGGGAGATATGGACCTTATTATCGAATACTTGAAGGTCAATAACGTGCCGATAACGATGGGGCCGATGGAAGTATACGGAGCGACCGGTTACGGAACCTCCGTCTATGTACTCGACCCGGACGGATATAACATCGAGTTGAAGGTAAACTATTCGCAATACCCAGTGAGAACCACGGTCAAAGGGGCCACCAGCTCAACTCGGCCGCGCTAAGTCATATCGGCCGCTAACAGGACGCCTCGGGACCGAGCGAGCGTATTAGCCGGCGCTTGTCGACTGTCGAAGTATCAGGAGATAAGAGAGATGAAAATCGCGCTTTTCGAGATGAACACTCATCCGTGCGTTACGCCCGAAGCGATCGCGACGGTTGCGCGCGCCGCCGAGCAGGCTGGCTTCGAGAGCCTTTGGGGCGGCGAGCATCTGATACTACCCGACCCGGCCGTGCGGTTTCCCCCCGACCGCGTGTTCCTCGACCTCATAGCCACCATTTCGTTTGCCGCAGCGCATACACGGAAGCTTCGTTTTGGCACCGGTATAATTTTGCTGCCGCAGCGAAATCCGCTGGTGTTGGCCAAAGAGCTCGCCTCGGTCGACGTCCTGAGCGGCGGTCGTCTGATTCTCGGCCTTGGCATCGGCAGTATCGAGCAGGAGTTCCAGGCGCTCGGCATTCCATATGAGCGACGGGGACCGCGCGCGGAAGAGGCGCTGGCGGCGATGAAGGCGGTATGGACGATGGAGAAGCCGCAGTACCGCGGGCAGGTCTTCTCGTTCAGCGGGATCCGGGCAGAACCGCGGCCGCTGCAGAAGCCGCATCCGGAAATTGTATGGGGCGGGCGCACGCCCTACGCGTTCAGCCGCGCGGTGCGGCTCGGCAGCGGATGGTATGGCTATGACCTGAGCCTTGAGGAGACCGCGCAGATGATCGAAGGCCTGCGTAAGGCGGGTCTGCGACATAATCGCCGCCTCGACGAAATCGAGGTCAGTATCACTCCCAAGGCGGAGCCCAGGCTCGACCGCGACCTGGCGCGACGCTTCGCCGACCTCGGCGTGGGCCGCCTGATCATCGCACCGCGCGCGCGTGATATCGAAGGTGTACTCAAGGTTGTGTCGACGGCCGAGCACCAGCTGATCGGGAAAGTGTAAGCGGAGCGACTCCGCACGTATAATGACGGGCAGACTGAACGGGCCGTCGAGAGCTATGCTCGAATAGTCAGTGTAATAGCCTTTGGAGCGGCATAGGACGGGGTTCAGCGACGCCAGCCAGTTGCTGATTGATCGCGCACCCCTACTCAATTATGCGTTGCGGGCTTTAGCCGCATGCTGAACCCTGAACAGGTGCGCGAGCTGGAGCGCCTCAGCACCACCATGATCAATGCGTACGTGAGTCCAAAGGTGCGCGGCTATCTGCGCACGCTTGAGCAGCGACTGCGCGACGGCGGGCTTCGCGGCCGACTGTTCATAATGCTGTCCAACGGCGGCATGATGGGCGTCGACTTTTGCAGCGAGCGGGGAGTGGAGTTGATTCAGTCCGGCCCCTCGGGCGGAGTGGTCGCAGCGATTCAGATCGGTGAACTCTCAGGGTACAAGAACGTGATCGCAGTTGACATGGGCGGCACCAGTGCTGCCCGATTTGTTTGCGATTGATGCCACCCAACTGGGCAGCGCGCTACTGTGAGCCTGCCGAAGTCTGCTCGCGCCCGCGTTTTCCACAAAAACGGGCGATCGTTGTTAGCTTTCGAAAGCGTCCGTGGCTCAGTTTCACGGCGTCGAGCGTTGGCTCGACTTCTGCTTCATCGGACGCCGTTCGTATACAGCTTGCCTGGGACGTTTTGGGGGAACGTATCGCCATGAAAGCCGCTGGTCCGCGCGTAGGTTGTTGTGAACGCCGGCCGACAGGGTTGCCCTCCAAGTAAAATCAGTAAGTTCAGGTTGCAGAGTGGCGTCATTCGATCTAGCTTGCACGATTCGTTAGAAGCAAACCGGGGGAGTCTACCCTTTGCCCGTGAGTCCCAAAGCTTCTAGGCGACAAGGAGACGAATCATGGGTCGAGTCAGAGCGTGGATGGCCATCCCGGTGCTGTTGTTAGCTTTGCTCGTGACGGGTGGAGCCAGGTGCTACGCGCAAGAAACGACGATTCCTCCCGGAACCGTCATCACTTTGCAGAACTGGCAGAAATACAAGGACTTCATGCCCGTCGGCGTGCAGGTCCTGTTTTCGGGCAAGTACTTCTGGAAATTCCCCCCCGATTTCAAAATGGTGATCGGTCCGACTCACAGCTACCCGTTGCCGGCCGAATACCTGAAGAACACCGAGAAATATAGCAAGCAGGTCAAGATCGTCGACCTGCCGGATGGCGGGCACAGCGTAACGGGCTACGTGGCGGGCATACCGTTTCCCAACCCTGAGCAGCCCATGAAAGGGTACAAGATTCTGGCCGATGTCTGGTGGGATTACATACCACATCTGCAGTGCGGCTACGACAACTTTGTATTGGAAGACCGCTTTCTCAGCGTGCATGCGGAGACGGTGCTGCAGGTCTATCGGCGCACCGGCCATATCAGCGATCCCGGCCAGCCGATCGACGACCCGCGAGCCCCGGGTGTTGAATTCACCGAATATCTCTCGGTGCTCGCCCCGGAGCAGTCGAAGTACGTCGCGCAGCTTTCGATTTACTACAGCGACCCGACCAAGTCAGAGGATCTCTTTCTGTTTGTGCCGGCGCTGCGCCGTTCCCTGCGCCTTTCGTCCGCCGCCCGCTGTTCGCCAACCGTGGGGACCGATTTCACCCAGGACGACGCCAGAAACAGCAATTACAACGGCGGAATCACGCGCTTCCAGTCCAAGTGGCTGCGTGACGGTAAGTTTGTGAGCCTCGTGAATGCAGACCTGACGAAAACCGGCAATTTGTCCGATATCTATCGTCCGGTATTTTTCCCGATGCCAAGCGTCGGCAACTTTGAGGTGCGCGACATGTATGTGATCGACATACGGCGCATACCGTCCCAAAGGGTCGGCTACTGCTATGGCAAGAAGATCATGTACGTCGACAAGCAGCTGTTTAACGGCATCTGGACCGAGGCTTACGACGAACCCATGCGGCTATGGAAAATCCTGTACGCCTTTACCTTCGCGCAAAAGATTCCCCAAATGGGCGTCATCGGCGCAACCAATGAATGGATGAGCGCCGCCTACGATCTTCAGGCTGAGCATCTGAGCTTTGGCACTCGCGAGAACAGCCGCCCCTTCGGATACAACGAAGAGTGCGACAACTACGGCGGCGAGAATTTCAACGACATCAAGATGTACAGCAGCACGGCAGGTTTGAACATGATCATGAAATAGATCGCGGCCGAGGAAACGAGGCGCTGGGCACGCCGGCGACGGTCCAGCGCCTCGGTTACTGCCGACGAAAGCCCGCTTCTTCGTAGCCATTAAGATAGCGCGCGAGTTGCATAGACTCCGCCGCCCAGTGAGAAGACGGTATGCCTGTAAAACCACCGACCACCGATCAGGTTCTGGCGATTGCCGGTGATCTCGGGATGCACCTGACGCGCGACGATGCGGGGGCCTTTCAGCAGGTGCTGAAAGACCTGGCGCTCTCATACGACCGACTGGACGATTACGTTGAACCGAAGCTGCCCGTCAAATACCCGCGAATGCTCGGTTATCAGCCCACCACCGACGAGGATCCGCTTAATGCCTGGTACTGGAAAAGCACCGTCAAAGGGGCAGACAAAGGACCGCTCGCCGGCCGCACATTCGCACTGAAGGACAACACCTGTCTGGCTGGCGTGCCGATGATGTTCGGATCGCGATTGCTTGAAGGCTTCGTGCCGGATATCGACGCGACGGTTGCGACCCGCATTCTCGATGCCGGCGGCACCATCCTTGGCAAGGCCGCCTGCGTTGATTTCTGTTACGAGGGCAACGGCCAGGACGCACCTCGCGGCGGCAGAAATCCATGGAAACCGACGCACGGCGCGGGGGGATCGTCCTGCGGCAGCGCTGCGCTGGTCGCGAGCAACCAGGTGGACATGTCGCTTGGTGGCGATCAGGCGGGCTCGATTCGCATACCTGCTTCATGGTGCGGCGTATACGGTCTGAAGCCGACCCACGGACTGGTCCCGTACACCGGCATCATTGGCAATGACATGACGCTGGACACGGTCGGTCCAATGGCCAACTCGGTGGAGGATGTTGCGGTTTTGCTCGGTGTCATCGCCGGCGCCGACGGTTACGATCCGCGCCAGATCAACTGCCGTGTGGACGATTACCTGACCTCGCTGGAGCGGGGCGTTCGCGGCATGAAGATCGGGCTGCTTAAAGAGGGCTTTGGTCACCAACGCGGCCAGCTTGGAGCCAGCGAGCCGGTGGTCGATCAGAAGGTCACGGCAGCGGCGACCGTGTTCAGCAAGCTGGGCGCTGAAGTCCGCGAGATCTCAATGCCGATGCATCGTGACGCGCTCAGCTTCTGGCTGGGCGTTGGTATCGAGGGCTCGACGCACTCGTTGTTGCGCGGCAATACCGTGAACTCCAACTGGCAGGGGTACTACAACACCACGCTGGTCGATCGCTATGCGGCGAGCTGGCGGGCGAATCCCGATGGCTTTCCCGATGCGGTCAAGCTGGCGATTTTCATGGGCGAGCATATGCAGCGCCAGTACCACGGACACTATTACGCGAAAGCCCAGAACCTGCGGCGCCTGCTGCGCGGGGCATATGACAACGCCTTGGAAGGCTGCGACCTGCTGTTGCTTCCGACCACGCCGATGCGGTCCCAGCCGATACCACCCCGAAATCAGACGCTCGAGCAGTACTTTTTCGAGGGCTGGCAGATGCTCGGCAACACCTGCGCAACCAGCCTTACCGGCCATCCGGCGATGAACGTTCCGTGCGCCGTAGCAGACGGGCTGCCGATCGGAATGATGTTGGTCGGACGGATGTGGGACGAAGCAACGGTGCTGCGCGCGGCCCGCGCATTCGAGACCGCCGGCGACTGGAAAAAAGCTTAGCCGAAGCTAAGGCGCGACACTAAACGAGCGCTCACGCCGCCGCGACGTGTTTTCCCAGCATCGTGTCACCGACGATTTCGCCGTCCTGCATCACCAGGTTGCCGCGCAGCAGGGTCATCACGGGAACTCCCTTGACTCTTCTTCCCTCCCAGATGGAGTAATCCGTTTGACCCCGGTAACGATGCCGACCGAGGGTTGCTTCCCGGTCCGGATCGATGACCACCAAATCCGCGTCAGCGCCGCGCATGATTGCACCTTTTTGTGGATAGATGCCGTAGAGTCGGGCGACGTTTTCGGATAGCACGCGAGCCAGCGTGACCAGATCGACCCGTCCCCGGTTGATCCCTTCGTCGAACAACAGCGGCAAGGTATCGGCCACTTGCAGGTTCAAGCCGACCCGACAATCCCAAAACTCGACCTCCTCCTTGAAACTCGCGGAATAGGTCAGACTGTCGGTGCCGACGACCATGATGGTCCCGTCCCGAATCGCCGACCACAGACTTTCGCGGTCAGCCTCGAAGCGGATTGGCGGCTGGATCTTCGCCTTGGTGCCCAGGTTTTTCGCGTCAGCCTCCAAGGCGGTAGTACACAGGAACAGCGCAAGAGTTTCCGCAACTATCGGGATGCCTTGCTGGCGCAGATAACGAATGGTCTTTACGGTGTGCGCCGAGCTGATGTGCACTGGATACAGCGGCAGCCGAAACTGATTCGCGATGTGTCCGTATGTAAAAACCTGGACGCTCTCAGCCCACTCGGGCGTCGTCTCGGCCCAGGCCGTCAGGTAGTCCTTTCTGCCTTGCCGCCTCATTTCATCGACCAGGAAGCCGCGCAGGTATGGTTCTTCGGCGTGAATCATCGGGAAGGCATTGGGGCCGCTCGCCGCCAGGGCCTTGCAGGAGGCGTAGAACAAGTCGGGGTTGATGCCTTCCTTGTTGATGCCAAACGCCTCGGCCTGGGCGCCAATGAATCCCGTAAAAAACTTGAAGGAAACGCCACCGCTCTTAACGACGCTCGGAATAGCGGCCGCCTGGTCGAAATTGTTCACACAGGAAGTGAGCTTGAAATCACACCACGAATGCCCCGTGCCGCATCGCAGAGCGCGGCCGAACAGATCGGTCAAAGGGTCGTTGCCGATAAGCGTCGTGGTCGAGATGGTGGTGACGCCGCCGACCAGGCACTCCCTGGTGTTTTGCTCGAAGTCAGCCAGCATCGTGTCGTCGCCGAAGGTCTTGCCGCCGACGCCGAAATGGACGTGCGGATCGAACAGGCCCGGGAAAAGGATTTTGCCTCCGAGCTTGAGCTCGCGGCGGCCGGTGGGAAGACCCGCATCGGGACCAATAGCGACAATTGTTCCATCCGCGATCGCTACACCGCCGTTGACCACGCCCGTGGGCGTCACGACCTTGCCATCCTTGAGCACCAGATCGCACATCATCGCCGCGTTACCTCCCGTTGGTTCCAGGCGCCGTCAGCACGCTCGCTTCGTGAATGATAAGTTCGGCCGTTGGCCGACAGACTAGCAAAACTTCTTGCGCCGCAGCAGTCGGCATCGCCCGGCGGTTTTATGGATTCCCGGTCGCGACGCGCGTTTTACTGCTGCGTCTGGGAGCCGGGCGGACTGCAAGGACCGTTGGTCAATTCTGTCGAGCTGGCATGCTCGACATTGAGATCGACCGTCATCACCTGCCTGCTCGCATTGCTTCGATACAGGCCTTTCAGCGGCGGCACGTCGGCATAGTCGCGCCCGACCGCGATCCTGATATGGCGTTCGTCGGTGCGATATCGATGCGTCGGGTCGAAGCCGGTCCATCCGGTGTACGGCAACCAGGCTTCGAGCCAGGCGTGGCTGGCCTGCTCGCCGAGCGGGACCTTGCCGTCGTGCGAAACGGCGGGTGCAAGATAGCCCGAGACGTAGCGGGCGGGTATGCCGGCCAGCCGCAACAACCCGATAGTCAGATGTGCGAAGTCCTGGCACACGCCGCCGCCGGACTTGAGAATATCGTCGAGGCTCGAATGAACATGGGTCCTCGACTTCTGGTAATCGAACTGGTCACGCACCCACGCGACGACTCGCGCCACGTAGCCGGTGACGTCTTCGGTGTCGGCCGGGCGCGCCATCCAGAACAGCTTGTGCAACCGTTCGCTGAACGGGACATAGTGGCTTGGATTCAGAAATTCGCAGTAATTTTGTATATGCGCGGGGTCTTCGGCGAGGAAGCTGCGAAAGCTGACTTGCGGACCTGGCTTCGCGGCCGGCGCGGCGCGCTCGACCAGGGATTGGGCGACAATCGTCAGCTCTCGATGCGGAGCGCTGACCGACACCGAATGGGCGTGATTGCCGAAAAAATCGCGATACCAGAGCACGGCGGCGGGCCGGTCAACGCTGAGTTCGAACGCGAGGCATCGCTGCCAGTCGTCCTCGAGCGGTCTGAGGCGCAGTTCGTTGTGCGAATCACGGGCCGGCTGATCGTACACGAAGCGCGTCGTGTGCCTTATCCGCAACAACATTGGTCGCAGCCTACTCGAGCGCCATGTAGTGGTCGAACACCTGCTCGGCCAGGCGCGCATACATCGCCTCGATGCCGATCAGAAATTCATGCAGGCCGCCGGCGATGGTCTGTTCCGCGGAGCCGGCACGCAGCACGCCAAGCAAGTCCGCGTATGGCAGGGTTTCAGCGGCGGGCTCCTCTTCTCGCGCCGCGATGCTCGCCAGCACCTGCGCGAGCCGCTCGATACAGAACCGCATCGAGCGCGGAAAGGTCGGGTCGAAGACCAGGATCTCGACCACCCGGTTCACCGTGATCGCGTGGCCATAGAGCTTGCGAAAGGCCTCGAACGCCGAGGCGCTTCTCAGCACCGCGGCCCATTGCCGCAGGTCCGCCGGCCCGCCGATGTCCTCGAGCCGCGGCAGCAGGTAGTGATACTTGACGTCGAGCAGCCGTGCGACGTTATCCGGCCGTTCGAGCATCGTGCCCAGCTCGATCAGATCGTAGGCCAGGTCTCGCGGCATCGTATTCACGATGATTCCTTCGATGGTGTAGAAATGGCGCTGAAGATCGGCGAAGAACGCCGACACGCCGTTCGCGGCGAGTGTCTGCGCGGACCATCGCGAGCTTTCCAGGTAGAGTCGATTCACCGCCAGCCACAGCTCCGAGGAGATCAAGTGACGCAGCGGGCTCAAGTTGGTGCGCAGCGCCTCGATGCAGTTTTTAATCGAGGAACGGTTCTCCTTTTCGAACACAAAGAAATCGATTACTGACGCCTCGCTGACCTGACTATGCAGCGTCGCGTAGAGTTCCTGCTCGGCGGTGATCCGCACCAGCGGCTCCCACGGCTCGGCCTCGCGCGGCGGTACCTCGAGCAGCAGCCGATAGTTGACGTCTACCAGCCGCCCGCGCCATTGGGCGCGTTCCAGGTAGCGCGCCGCCCAAAACAATGAACCCGCAATTCGCCGTAGCACTATTCTTCCAGGACCCAGGTATCCTTGCTGCCGCCGCCCTGCGAGGAGTTCACGATCAGCGAGCCCTCGCGCAGCGCGACTCGAGTCAACCCTCCGGCCAGTACCCGCGGCCGCCCTCCAAGCAGTACGAAGGGCCGCAGATCGACGTGTCGTGCGACCAGGGCGGCCTGTCCGTCGGCCACTCGACCGGCCAGCGTTGGATGGACCGACAGCGGGAAGACCGGCTGCGCGATGAATTCGGCCGGGGCGGCCTCGATGTGCTGGCGCGCCTGGGCAAGTTCCTCGTCGCTCGCGCTGGGGCCGATCACGACTCCATAACCGCCCGAGGCTCCGGTCGGTTTGACCACGTAACGATCGAGGTCGCGCAGCACCGACGCTCTGACCTCGGGATCGCGCAGCAGGTAGGTGTCGACAATCGGGATCAACGGCTCTTCGCCAAGGTAGTAGCGGATCATCGCCGGCGTGTAGGCGAAGACGCCCTTGTCGTCGGCGATCCCGGTCCCGATCGCGTTGGCCAGCGTCGCGTTGCCGGCGCGCAGCACCGCGGTCAGGCCTGCCACGCCGAGCAGCGAATCTGAACGGAACACAACCGGGTCCAGGAAATCGTCGTCAATCCGACGGTACAAAACGTCGATTCGCTGCAGGCCGTGAACCGTCTTCATGAATAGCTTGTGGTCCACGCATACCAGGTCGCGTCCCTCGACCAGCTCAACCCCCATCTGCTGCGAGAGAAACACGTGCTCGAAGAACGCCGAATTGAACAGGCCGGGCGTCAGCAGCGCGACCGTGGGATTTGAGATGCCGCCGGGCGCCAGCTCGCGCAGGCAGGCCAGCAGGTAAGCGGGGTAGCTTTCGACGCTGCGTACCCGCAGGGCGCGAATCAACTCGGGCAGCAGGCGGGTCATGATGCGGCGGTTTTCGATCACATAGGATACGCCCGAGGGCGTGCGGACATTATCCTCCAGCACGTGAAAGCGCCCGTCGCCGCCGCGCACCAGGTCGATTCCGGCCACGGTGATATAAACGCCGCCAGGCGACCGGATACCGGCCGCGGGAGGCCTGAACTGTTGCGAACCGATCACCAGGTCGCGCGGGATCACGCCGTCCTTGATGATCTGGCCTTCGCGGTAAACGTCGGCGACAAACGCGTTGAGCGCTCGAGCGCGTTGGATCAGCCCGCTTTCGAGACCGGCCCAGACCTCGGCCGGGATGATTCGGGGAATCGGGTCAAACGGGAATATCCGCTCCTCTCCGTCATGGTCGCCATAGACGTTGAAGGTCACCCCCATCGTCTGAAACATCCGTTGCGCGCGCTCCCCGAGTTCAGCCAGCCGCGTGGGCTCCATCGCGAGCAGGTAGGCGATCACCCGGGCGCACTCGGGCCGTGCGCGCCCTTGCGCGTCAAACATTTCGTTGATCGGCTGGAGCTCGGCTGCTTGTGCCCGCCAATCAGGCAGCGCTATGCCTGCCCGCTGTGCATCCATCGCGTCTACCTCGTTAGAGAGCCGGTGTATTTCGTGCCGCTGAGCGCGCGATACGCTGCTTAGAGCAAGGGGCGTGCCCTTCGAGATGATTGTGACCGGTGGCGCATGGTGCGATGGTCCAGCGGTTCATCGACACGCTGCGCGATTCGACGCGCGCGTCGGAGCGCAACGGCTAGGCGCAAAGGCAAATCGCGATACCTGCCCGCGCGGGGCATTGCGGTATCCGCTTATTTGCCAGATTCCCGGAACAGTGCTTTACTCCGCGTCAGATCCGCAAGCGAGGCGACGACGATGGCGAACAGCGGCGGGAAGTTTAACGTCGGCGGCGTGATGCTGCCGGTGCCATTCAAGATTCGACGCCTGGGGCACTTCGGCTTTAATTTCGACAATCTCAAAGCCGGCGTCGACTTCTATACCAGGATGCTGGGCTTTCGGATGGTTGACGAGATCGACCTGAGCAAGATTCCCGGGCTGGGCGAGAAGATGAAACACTCCCCGGACCCGCGGATTATCTTTACCAACTACGGCGGCGATCATCATGCGATGGTGCTTGCGCATCGCTCGCTGGGCGCGGCGTTCGGCGGTGCGCCGGCGGACGATATCACCATCAATCAGATCACCTGGCAGCTCGGCACCCTGGAAGAAGTGGTAACGGCCGCCGATTTTCTGCGCGGTCGGAAGGTCACGATCGAACGCGTCGGCAGGGACATGCCGGGCAGCAACTGGCATGTGTATTTTCAGGATCCCGACGGTCACACGATCGAGCTCTATTACGGCATCGAGCAGATCGGATGGACCCGCGTCGCCAAGCCGCAGTCGATGTACTATCGCGGTTTCCATGAGCAGCCGCCGGTGCCGCAGATGAACGAGGAGGACGAGCTCCGGGAAGCGGCGCAAAAGGGAATCGACATCACTTCCGGCCACCACGTCCAGGATTCGATGCCGCCCAAATACAACGTCGGCGGCGTGATGCTCGGCCGGCCCTTCAAGATAACCAGAATCGGACCGGTGGGGTTGTTCGTCAACGACCTGTCACGTTCGGAGGCCTTCTTTACCGAGACGCTGGGCTTTATCAAGACCGAAGAGCTGATGCATCAAGGCCATCGCGCGATCTATCTGCGCAACGGCACCGAGCATCACAGCCTCGCGCTGTTCCCCAAGCAGTTGCGCGGCGACCTCGGGCTCGACGCGCATAGCTCGGTGATGACCTTCGGTGTCGAGGTCGGCAGTTATCAGCAGCTGGTCGAGGGTGTGCGCTTCCTGAAAGAGCAGGGCGTGCGCTTTACGGAGAAGATCCCGCCCGACCTCTATCCTGGAATCGACTACGCCGCGCACGCGCTCGATCCCGAAGGCCATTGTATCCAGCTCTATTACTATATGGAGCAGATCGGATGGGACGGGAAGCCGCGGCCCAAAGAACTACGGCGCAAGGTGGGCGCGCAGTGGCCCGAGGCGCTGGAGCCGCTGTCGGATACTTACGCCGATCAGACTTTCCAGGGACCGCTCGGCTGAGCCGGCATCCCGGCTGCACAGCATCACCATGCCGCACACAAAGTTCTTAATTCGGGGAGCCCGCCTGTTCGACGGCGACGCGGTCGTCGAGGTCGGCTCAGTGTTGGTCGAAGGCGGGAAGATCGTTGCAGTCGGCGAGCGACTTGAATCGCCCTCGGGGACCGAGATTATCGACGCACAGGGCATGACGCTGATGCCCGGGCTGATCGATGCACACACCCACGCGATGCCGCCATCGCTCGAGCACGCCATCCTTTTCGGCGTCACCACCGAACTGGACATGTTCTCTTGCCCGGAGTGGATGGACGACCAGCGCCGGCAAGCCGCGACTCGGAACGACCTCGCCGACGTCCGTTCCGCCTCGGTCGGCGCCACGGTTTTGGGCGGCCATCCTTCGATGATGATCGGCATCGTTTTCGCCGGGCAGTTCCCGACCCTGGCGTCGGCAAAAGATGCGCCCGCTTTCGTCGCGACACGGGTGGCGGAGGGCGCCGATTACATCAAGCTGATCATCGAAGACGGCGCCGCCCTGGGTCATCCGTCGCCAACCCTCGACCTCGAGATGGCAGCCGCGCTGGTATCTGCCGCACACGCCCACGGCAAGATGGCGGTCGCGCACGCCACCAGCGTCGCGGGCTTTCGACAAGCTATCGCCGCCGGCGTCGATGGGATCGTACACGTGTTCGTGGACCGGCCGCCGACCGACGAGATCATCGGCGCCGTCCGGGACGCGGGCGTGTTCGTGGTCCCGACGCTCAGCACGATGGGCTCGCTGACCGGCGAACTCTCGGGTGAGGATCTCGCCCATGACGGCCGTGCACAAGGACTGGTGCCCGCGGATTGGCATCGGAACCTGTGCCGATGCTGGCAGCTCAATTCCCCTGGCAAGCTGAAGCATGGGCTCGACGCGACGCTTGCGCTGCACCGGGCGCGCGTTCCGATCCTGGCCGGGACCGACGCGGCAGCGATCGGCGTGGTCGGGACCGCGCATGGAATCAGCTTGCACGGTGAACTAAGACTTCTGGTTCAAGCCGGACTCACGCCACTTGAAGCACTCCGATCCGCCACGTCGATGCCGGCGTCGCACTTCAAGCTCACCGATAGAGGACGACTAGCCCCGGGTCTACAGGCCGATCTGCTGCTCGTCGAGGGCGATCCGACCTCGAACATTGCCGACACGCTCTCGATCCGCGGTATCTGGAGAAGAGGTGAGCGCCTGGACCGCGAGGCGAAACGCAGCGGCGCGGTCCCTGAAAACGCGATCTCTGGGTCACGAGCTTAGCGAGGCTCTTTCCGCCAGACTTCGCGGCACAGGCTTACTTGAATGTTCGGGTTCGCTCCGCTGAACCGCCCGCTACTTTGACCGTTTGAAGTCGCCTCCCAGCGCCACGCGGCGAAGCGCTTCCGAGTCTGTCGGCTGATGGCCGACGCGGTTGGCGGGGGCCGGAATCTCGGCCACGGTGTTGCTCAAGCGTCCGACGCCGCTGACCTCGACCTCAACCACATCGCCAATCTTCATCGGCCGCGAGTTGGCGGGCGTTCCGGTGAGGATCAGATCCCCTGGCAGCAGCGTGATATGCCGGCACAAGTCGGCGAGCAGGTAGTCGATGCTGAACAGCATCTCTTCGCCGACGTTGCCGTGTTGCACCTGCTTGCCGTTAATGTAGGTGTGCAGCGTGGCCTTTCGGATATCGACGCCGCGAACGATTCCAGGGCCGATCGGAGAAAAACTATCCATGCCCTTGACCCGCAGCATCGAATTCATATCGGTGTCACGGAAATCATGGCAACCGACGTCGTTGGCAGGCACGAAACCGGCGAGATAGTTCCAGGTTTCCTGCGGCTCAAGATTGCGCATCGGTTTACCCACCACCACGCCGATCTCCCCTTCGTAATTCAGGTACTGGCAATCCGCCGGACGGTTCAGCACACCGCGATGCGAGTTCAGCGCCGTCGTCGGTTTCTGAAAATAGGTCGGTGTGATCTGCTCGGGCGCCCCGAACTCCACGCGCCGCGATTCGTAGTTGAGATGCACGCAGATGATTTTGGTCGGCTCGCAGGGGGGCAGGTATACCGCGTCGGCCTCCGCGACCTGGCGGCCGTCGCCCAGCATCAGCTTGCCGTCGGCGGGACGCACCCATTTCGGCTGACCCTCATGCAGAATCCTGCGCCACTCCTCACGTTCGCCGGTTAGCACGCTCATTATTCAGCTCCTTGTTGCGCGAGACCTGCAGCCCGCCGGCGGCGGCCTGCTACGCGATCAGCTTCGCTAGGGTATCAGCAGTAGTTTTCCGGCTGAGTTTCGTGACTCGAGAAATCGATGAGCCTCGATCGCCTGTGCGAGCGGAAAGCTCTTGCCGATCAGGATCTTGAGTTTGCCCTCGCGCATCAGCGCGAACGATCCTTCGATTCCCGCCCGCATCAAATCCGCGAACTGAAACACCGTGGGCAGCCCGAAAGCGGCCATCCTCAAGGACTTTCCAAACAGCACCAGCGGATTTACCGAATCCGGCGGACCGCCGGCACGGCCGTAGAGAACGATCTGACCGAACGTCGCCAGGCATCCGAGTCCCTTCTCGAAGGTCGGCTTGCCGACCGCGTCGAGGATCAGGTTGGCGCCGCGTCCATCCGTCAGCCTCATCGTTTCGGCGGCGAAGTCCTGGCTCGCATAGTTGATCACCTCGTCGGCGCCATATTGCCGGGCGATTGCGGCCTTCGCATCACTGGAGACGGTGCCGATAACCCGCGCACCGGCCGCCTTCGCGATCTGGATCGCCGCCACCCCGACGCCGCCCGCGGCCGAATGGATTACTACTACGTTACCCGGTTCAGTTTTGTACGCCGTGTGCAGCAGATGCCAGGCGGTGAGGACCTGGATCGGAAACGCGGCGCCGTCCTCGAAGCTCACGAAATCGGGCAGCGGAATTACTCCCGTGGCCGGCGCCAGGCAGTACTCGGCGTAGCTCTTGCGGGCGAATGCCGCCACCCGCATCCCGGGTCTGAGATTTTTGACGTCGGGCGCGACCTGCTCGATAACTCCGGCGGCTTCGAGGCCGGGGATATCGGGCAGGCTGGGCTTTATCATGTACTCGCCGCGGATAAAGAAAGTATCGGCGAAGTTGATGCCCGCCGCATGCACGCGTATCAGCACCAGGCCCGGGCGAAGTTCAGGGGTAGGGGCATCCGCCGGATGCATGACGCTGGCGTCGCCAGTCTTTTCGAATACGATCGCTTTCACGAAGTCCTCACAGTTCGGTTTGCGCGCATCCGCGAGAATGGCGCTTGTCGGTTCTCCGCCGAATCTACACCCGGGATTGAATTTCCGCGAGAGCTGAGGCTCGCCCGCGGCGACGAAATCGATATCGGCGGTTCCCCGCGAAGTAGGAATCGTGTAAGGCAGCAGATGCGCGGGGCGTTCAGTTTAGCTGTACGCCTGTCGTATATTTTGAGGGCAGGGCGACATGAATCCAACTCATTTAAAACCCGGGCGCGAGCGACCGACTGCTCTTCGGAGGAACGGCCATGACCGAGGCTGAGACTTGCTTTCTATCCGCCACGCAACTGCTGGACGCTTACCGGAAAAAGACGCTCTCGCCGGTGGAGGTCATCGAGGCGCTGGCAGGGAGAATCGAGGCGCTGAACCCAACTCTCAACGCCTACTGTCAGTTGCGCCTCGACGAAGCGCGCGCCGAAGCAAAAATCAGGGAGCGGGAGCTGGCGCAGGGCACTTTGATGCCGCTTCACGGCGTGCCCTTCTCGATCAAGGACATGACGGCGGTGGCCGGGATGCCCACGACCTTCGGTTCCAAGGCGATGGTCGACGCTATCGCCGCCGAAGATGCGCCGATCGTCGAGCGGCTCAAGCGCGCCGGCGCGATTTTCGTCGGCAAGACCAACCTTCCTGAGTTCGCTTACAAGGGCACCACCGACAACCTGCTGTTCGGTCCGACGCGCAACCCGTGGAATACGACGCGCATCGCCGGAGGCTCGAGCGGCGGGGCCGCGGCCGCGGTCGCCGCCGGCATGGGTCCGCTGGCGGAAGGGACCGACGGTGGCGGATCGATTCGAATACCGGCGAGTTGCTGCGGCGTGTATGGCCTGAAGCCCTCGGTGGGCCGCGTACCGCATACGCTCCTGCCCAACCGGTTTCTGCTCGCGGCGCATACCGGTCCGATCACGCGGACGGTGGCGGATGCTGCCCTGATGTTGGATGTGGTCGCCGGTCCGGACGAGCGGGATCCGCTATCGCTTCCGGCGGGCGAAAAGAGCTATCGCGCGGGTTTGAATGGCGGCGTGAAGGGCGCGCGCATCGCCTTCAGCGTCGACCTGGGGTTTGCAGTGGTGGCCCCTGAAATCGCCGAGATCACGAGGAACGCTGCGCAAGCCTTTTCCGAAGCCGGCGCCCAGGTAGAGGAAGTTCAGCTCGATTGTGGGAATCCGGAACCCGCGATGTGGGTGATGTGGCAGTCCTTGTACTCGACGATCGCCGACTTGGTCGATCTCGAACGATGGGCGCCGCAGATGACTCCTAACCTGGTTCAGATCATTCGCGACGGAGGACGGCTGAGCGCCCGCCAGTATCTGGGAGCGCTCACCTCAGCCAGTGCATTTTACGATAAATTGCGCCTGGTCTTTGAGAAATACGAATTTATCCTGAGCCCTGTGCTCGCCTGCGAGCCGTTCGAGATCGGGATTGAAGGTCCGACGGAGATAAACGGTAAGCCGTGTCATCCCATTGTCGGTTGGTTGCTTACCTATCCGTTCAACATGACCGGCCATCCGGCCTGCTCGATTCCCTGCGGTTTCACGCGCAGCGGACTGCCGGTCGGACTGCAGATCATCGCCCGGCGGCATCAGGACGCGGCCTTGCTGCGCGCCTCCGCCGCGTTCGAGTCGGCGCGGCCGTGGGCATCGCGACGCCCGAACCTGTAGCGGTCGGGATGCGTGCCGCCTTATAGTGGCGCTCGATGTTAAGGCAGGCACTAAATCGCCGGTGGTAAGACCGATGAACCGAATCCACACTCAGACCAACGATTCGCGTTACGATTGGAATGCCCTGATGCACGACGGTCAGGTGCATCGCTCGCTCTACACGGACCCCGCGATCTTCGAGCTCGAGATGGTCAAGGTTTTCGGCGGCACCTGGACCTTCCTCGGCCATGAAAGCGAGATCGCCGAGCCCAACGACTTCATCACGCGCCGTCTCGGCCTGCGTCCGTTGATCATCACGCGCGATCGCGCCGGCAAAGTCCATGCGCTGCTGAATCGATGCTCTCATCGGGCGGCCACAGTCTGCCGTCTGCCGAGCGGCTCCGCCAAATTCTTCACCTGTCCTTACCACGGCTGGGCGTATACGAATCAGGGCGAGCTGGTGTCGGTGCCGGGCGAAGGCGCGTACGGTCCGGAATACCGGCGCGCGGACTACAACCTGGCCCATCTGCCGCGCGTCGACAGCTATCGCGGCTTCATCTTCGGCACGCTCAATCCTGAGGCCGGCCCGCTGGTCGAGTGCCTGGCGGGTGCGCGGCCGCTGCTCGATCAATGGCTCGATCGCTACCCGGGAACCGAAATCGTCGTGCGCAGCTCGGCGCAGCGGATGGTGATACGGGCGAACTGGAAGATGATCTACGACAACGCCGGCGACGGCTACCATCCGTCGTACTCTCATCGCTCGCTGCTGCAGATCGCGGCCGAGCGCTACGGCCCCGACTACGATATGCAGTATTTCGGCAAATCGAGCGATCCCGACGACTCGCCGCTCTACGTCCAGTCGCTCGGCAACGGCCATACGTTTCTCGATCAGCGGCCGGAGATGCACGCCGAGTCGGCCTGGCAGCGTCAGCGCCCGCAACCGGGCCGCGAAGCCTACGAGACGGCGCTGAAAGAGCGCGTCGGCGAAGAGGAGGCGCGCGGCCTGCTCGAGGTCGCGGTCGGCTCCGGCATGAACCTCAACATCTTTCCCAACCTGCTGATCGTCGGGAATCAGCTCCAGGTGCTGGAACCGCTCGCGGTCGATCGCTCGCAGGTCAACTGGTACGGGACCACGCTGAGCGGAGTGCCCGACGAGATCAACGTTTTGCGGATGCGCACGCAGGAAGATTTCCCGGCGCTGGGCGACGTCGATGACAATGCGAACTTCGAGGCTTGCCAGGCCGGGCTCGCGATCCCCGAGCTCGAGTGGCTCGACGTCAGCCGTCATCTGCGAACCAAACGCGAGCAGGTCGATAGCCACGGCATCGTCACCGGTCCGGTGACCGATGACCTGCATCTCCGCGAGTACTACAAGGAATGGAAGCGCCTGATGAGCGCCGATCTCAAATTGACCGTCGAGCGCTAACCATGGCCCAGGTGAAATCCAAGCCGACTCCCGCTTCCTCGTTCTATCTCAACGACCGTTTTTATGAGCGGCTGTGCCGGATCGCTCGCGAGTGGTCGACCGCCGGTGAAGCGGCGGGCGCCGATCTGCGTCAAACCTGCGAGGGGCTGTTGTTTCGCGAGGCGCGGCTGCTCGACGACGGCGAGTTCGAGCCATGGCTCGGCCTGTTCAGCCGCGAATGCGCTTACTGGATTCCCGCCAGTTATCCGCCGGGCGATCCGCGCCGCGAGGTGTCGCAGGAATTCAACGATCGGCGCCGGCTGGAGGATCGCGTCGCGCGCATCCGTACCGGGCACGCCTACTCGCAGGTCCCGCCCACGCGGACCAGCCATCTGCTCGCCAACCTGGAAGTGGCGGCGATCGGTCCGGCCGAACTCCGCGCGCGAGCGAGTTTCGCGATCCACACCTATCGCATGGAAGTGCATCGCACGCTGGCCGGATGGTGCGGTTACGTTCTGATTCGCGAAGACGGCGACTGGAAGATCCAGCTCAAGCAGATCAACCTGATCGATGCCGACCAGGGGCAGGAGAACAATTCGTTCTTTCTCTAGCGCCGCAGGATTCTAGAAAAGTTCGAAATACTCGCGCTGCTCCCATTCGGTGACCCGATCGCGGCAGTCCTCGAGGGTGAGGCCGGCCGAGTCAAGATATTGCATGAACCGTCCCAGCTCCGATGCCTTGAGCTTCGCGATGTAGTCGATAACTTCCGCGCCGAACTGCGTCTCGAACAGCCGGTCCTGCTTCAGCGCCGCCAGCGCTTCCGGCAAAGACACCGGCAGAGTCGCTTTGCCGGCTGCCGCGTAGGGCAGCTCGTCGGGCGGCCCGGGGTCGATGCGGTTGATGATCCCGTCGAGCCCCGACACGATCTGCGAAGCCATGTACAGATAAGGATTCGCGGCCGGCTCACCGGCGCGGTTTTCGATATGCACGCTCGGCTGATCGCCGGCGCCCTGCACCCGGAGCATCGCGGCCTTGTTGTCGATCGCCCAGGTGACGCGGTCGGGAGCTAACGAATTTGGCTTGAACCGCCGGTAGCCGTTGATAGTCGGGGTGCTGAACACGCTGGCCGCGGCGGCATGCTTGAGGATACCGCCCATAAACCTCAGACCGATTTCTGACAGCGGCTCATCCGGCGTCGACGCCATGAACGCGTTGGTGCCGGAATCGCGATGCAGGAGCGACTGATGAAGATGCCAGCCGCTGGTGAAGAACTCGCCCAGCGCGGGCTTGCACATGAACGACGCGTGATAGCCATTTCGCCGGCAGATTTGCCGGGCGGCGCTGCGGAAAAACACCATCGCATCCGCCGCCGCGAGCCCCGCCAGCGGATCGAAGGTGAATTCCTGCTGCCCGGGGCCGAACTCGGCCTCGAGGGTGCGCAGCGGCAGGCCGGCGCCCTCCAGGTTCTTGCGCAGCACCTGAAGGATCTGGTCGACCTCGTCGATCTGAGCTTCGTTCGCAAGCTGAAAGCCGCGGGTTACCGGGCGCACCCGTGCGGGCGGCGGCGGCACGCCCACCGCACCGACGTGCTCGATTTCGAGCATCGGATCGTCGAGCCGGGTCAGATACCATTCGACTTCCAGGCCGGCCAGGTACTCGAAGCCATGCCGGTGCAGCTCGTCGAGCGCGCGGCGCATCTGGTAGCGCGGCGCATACGGGAACGGCTCGCCGTTCGGAAAATAGACGTCCCCCGTCACCCAGCCGGTGCCGGGCGACCACGGCAGGAGCCGGAAAGTGGTCGGGTCGGGGACGACAATAATGTCCGAGCAGCCCTCCATCTCGGCGCGGCCGAAGCCGCCGCCTTTTTCAAACGGATTAAAGACGAAGGCGTTGCCGGTATCGAAAATAAACAGGGCGTTGGTGAACGCCAGGCCGTTTTCCATCGCGCCGCTGAATGCCCGCGCCGTAAGCAGCTTGGCGCGCAGTACCCCGTGCTGGTCGGCGATCGAGACGCGCACGGTTTCGATCGCGCCCGAGTCGAGCTGGCTGATCACGCGTGCGGCCGCTTCCTTCTGATCGTCGGTCCAGAGGCCGTGAGACCCGATGAATCCGGGCCTGCCAATCGTCGATGTGCGAGTGTCCGCTGCCATGGGTTTGTCCGTCGCCTGCCTTTAGCGTTACTGCGTCCAAACACTCTAACAGGAAAGGCTTCTCATACCGGAGTTCCCTTGCCTTTTCAGGACGCTTGCCTGATGCTTATCGACGGCGCCTGGTTTGATGCCGGGACAGCAAGATGGCGATTGCAAAAGACACGACGGAGTCGGCCGCGACCTATTCCCCTAACCGCTTCCTGAGCCGTTACCGGGAGCTGCTGGGCACCGGCCCGGTGCCGATCGAGCCGTTCATATCGCCGGACTACTTCGCTCGCGAACGCGCCACGATTTTCAGGCATTGCTGGCTGAACATCGGCCGTGTTGAGCAGCTTCCGAAGCCGGGAGACTTCTTCACCAAAGAGCTCGAGGTTTGCGACGCGAACGTCCTGGTCTTGCGGGGCCGCGACGGGCAGCTCAGAGCCTTCCACAATGTTTGCCAGCATCGCGGGAACCGGCTCGTCTGGGAACAGCACGGCAACTGCGGAAGTCATGTCAGCTGTCGTTACCACGGCTGGAGCTACGACACCACGGGCGCCCTCGCCCTGGCCACCGACGCCGAGAATTTCTGGAACCTGCAGCCCGCAGCCCATCACCTCGCACCGATTGCGGTCGATACCTGGAAGGGCTTCATCTTTATCAATCTGGAGCCCACCCCGGCTGAACCGCTGCGCGAATATCTCGGCGAGCTCGCCGAGCTGCTCGACGACTATCCCTTCGAGCAGCTCACGACCTGCTTTGCTTACTCGGTTCGCGAGCGGGCGAACTGGAAGATCGCCGCTACCTCACAAGAGGAAGGCTATCACGTCCCGTACATCCACCATCAATCGCACGGACGCGCAATCTATTCCGATAAGCGCGGCAACTACCGTTCGATCGATATCCAGCTATTCGGACGCCATCACCGGATCCTGACCTCTCCGAACCTGGATTTTCAGCCGAGCGCGGTCGAAAAGATCGCCGGCATGCATACGGCGGGTTTTGTTGACGCCTTTGCGGAGAATGGCGCCGCGGCGAAAACCGAAAGCCAGCGCTCCATACCCGGGTACTACAGCTTCTTTCCTAATTTTCATCTGCTGGCACTGCAGGGAAATTACCTCGCCTACAACTTCTGGCCCCTGACGGTGAATGAAACTTTATGGGAGATCCGTGCGTTCTATCCCGAACCCAAAACTATCGGCGAACGGTTCGCGCTCGAGTACGGACGCTCTGCGGCCAGAGATATCGTGTCCGAAGATATTCCTCTCCATGAAGCAATCCAGTCGAGCCTTCGTGCCGGAGCGATCTCTCATTTTACTTTCCATGATGAGGAAACCTGCTGCCGCCATACGATGAAGCTGGTCGATGACTACGTCAACGGTGCGGCCTGAAGCTCGGGGCTCGCACGCCATGATGAATCCGCTGCCCGCCGAATTTGCGGATCTTGAGCCCTTTATCGGCTGGGCGCTCGAGTCCGAGCGCGAGCGCAACGCGAAACGTTACGCCACGGAAATGATCGATATCCAGCGCTTTCACGACGCGATGGTTGCTCGCGCCGAGGCAGCGATAGCGTACCTTGATCGTAAAGGCTTCGAGAATCTCGACCCGGCCGATCGCGAACTGCTGAACATGCTGCTGTCGCTCGCAGAGGTCGCTCCCGCGGTTACGTTCTACAACAGTCCCCAGGTTTCCGGTGGCGTCGATCCGAAACGGGTCGTGCCCGGTTAACCTGGTCGGCTCGCCCCTCAGTTTCGTTCGCCGATAGCGCCGCCTGATGTTCGCCGCGGCGCAGAAATCGCGCGCCGCGCTGGTTACGCCCACGCCTGCCGCAGCCGCGGCCGGCGCGATCGTGATGATCGGATGCGCGCTACGGCGTAGCGATCGATCCGGCCACCTAACAGTCTGAGTCCATCGGCTCCCAGCCGGCAGAGGGCAGTCCGCCCGAGCAAGCTGAAGCGTCGCTCAATGCGCCTTGTTCTACAGCTCATATATGACGCTAAATTGATTTTATTGTCTTTAACTTATTCAAACTAAAAAGTATTTACGATGACAGTAATTAACTAGGTTTGACTTTCTACCTGAATGACCCTAGGTTGCCTGGCGAAGATCAGTGGAGCTCGACATTTCCGAGGAGGCTTCGAGATGAAGACGGTTGTCTTTGGCAAGAACGGTAAAAGGAGGCGCGCCCGCGCAGCCTTGCTCGCGCTCGCAGTTTCGGCGCTGCTTGGTTCTGTCGCATTAGCCGATTCCGCCGCGACGAGGCAGCCGGAGGGTCTGAGAAACGAGCAGCAGCTCCGCAAACAGCGTCAGCAGGAATATACCCGCGAGCATTCGGACCCATCGGGGAAGGTTCGTCCGGACGCCTACGTCAAGGGGATCGAACATACCCGCCAGATGAAGGTGGCGCCCTATATCGGTGCGCGACCTCTCGGCGAAGCCTCGCCCGTACCGAAAGGCAAGAAACCTTAACAAGAGTAACTGACCGGGGGGCGATGCTTTCCGACTCATCTATCTCGGCTCGCAGGCGGCCTTGGTAACGGCCGCGGGGGAACCAAAATGAAACGTTCGTACCGCCTTTTCGCGGCAGTGTTGGTGATCGCGATCCTGATCACCGCCGGCCTTCATATGATCAAAGCCGGCGCCACCGGGTTAAGCGGCGTGCAATGGACCCAGGTTGGACCTGCACCCTTGCAGATCAATGCTGAACAGAACTATCAGGGCGCAGGTCCTGACTCGGGCCAGGTGGTCGATATCGCCGTCGATCCGCGCACCAGCGACAAGACAATCTATATCGCCACCGGCAGCGGCGGCGTCTGGAAGTCAGACGACAGCGGCACCACCTGGGCGCCGAAGACCGACAAGTTGCTGACGCTCTCGACCGGCGCGGTGGCGCTCGATCCGGGGAATCCGTCAATCGTTTATGTCGGCACCAACAACCCCGCTTTTGGCGGCGACTGCCCGGGCTGCACTTTCAATGCGGTCGGTATCTACAAATCGATCGACGGCGGCAATACCTGGACGCTGCTGGCGAACAGCCCCAAGAACACGTCAATCAGGCGCATAGTTTTCCCCGTGCCGGGAACGCTGCTGGTGGCGGCGACCAACGGGCTGTGGCGCTCGACTGATGCCGGCGGTACTTTCACAAAGCTCTCGGGCAGCGTCTTACCCGCTGGCGATGCCAACGACATTCAGCTCGATACCCAACATCCCGATACAACCGTGCGGGTCGCGGTCCAGGGACTCGGCATTTTCGTTTCAGCTAACATCACCGCCGCCACCCCGACTTTCACGAACATGTGGACCAACAGCAATGGATCTCCGATCCAGACCCTGCATCGGCCTGGCGGTATCGGCTTCATTGCCTTTCGGCAATCCGTCACCAACACCGGGAAAACGATCTATACCACCGTCGGAAATAGTAACCCGGGATCGGGCAACAGCCGGTTCGAAGGGATGTGGGTTACCACCGACGCCGACATGGGCGCCAGCTCAACCTGGGCGAACCTCCCCGGCGCGGATTCTGCGGGCGACGCGGATGGTAACAATGGTGGTGGCTGCCAATGCGGATACGACCAGACCATCGGCGTTGACCCGAGCAACGACCAAACCGTCTACATCGGCTTCCAGCAACTTTGGAAATCGACCAATGGGGGCGGCGGTTTCGGTAACATCTCGGCAAACAAGATCCATTGGGATCATCACGCGTTCACCTTCAGCCCGCATGACACGAGCGGACAGACTTTTTACGTAGGTGAGGACGGCGGCGTCGCGACCAGCAGCGACGGTGGCAACAACTTCACCAATATCAACGGCTCGACGTCTTTTGCCAACGGCGCCATCGCCAGCAATCTGCTGCGCCAGATCGATATCGGCCGCAACAGCGACGCCAATCGAAAGTGGACCTACGGTGGCTTCCAGGATACCGGTAACGCGCAGCTCGGCGACGCCGGCTCCGGCTACGTCGGCAACACCTGGCAGCTCGGCCAGGATGGCGACGGCGGGCCGATGACGGTCGATCCCTGCAATAATCAGCACGCCATCACTACCGATGACGGCGGTTACTCGCAGACCACCAACGGCGGCGGAGGCTGGGGCGGCGGCGTGACGCTCTCGCCCGCGCCAGCGCATACGCCCACTGGCGATTCTTTCGGCTTCGATCAGACTTGCGACAACACAGTATACGGCGGCTTCACTATCTCCGATCCAAACGGCGTCGACCCAACTACCTTTGGGCTCTATCAAAGTACCGACAACGGCGGCACTTACACGCGAATCAATCCTTTCACGACTAGCGTGCGTGCGATCGCTACCGCGAAAATCGATCCCAACGTGGTATGGGTGGGGCTGAACAATGGCCAGCTAGCATACTCAACCAACGCGCTTTTGGGCGCCACCTCGACCTGGACCCCGGTTACGATTCCGGGCGCGCCGGGTCAGGCGGTGCTGGGAGTGGCGATCGATCCGCTCAACACCGATATCGTGTTTGTGGTCTACCCCGGGATCGCCGGTGCGTCTCCCAGCAAGCACGTCTTCATGACCAGCGATCGTGGCGCGCACTGGAGCGACATCAGCGGCACCGGAGCCAACGGTCTGCCCGATCTGCCGCTGCATTCGGTCGCGGTCGATCCGAGTACCGCCTCCAGCCCGCGAACCGTCATCGTCGGCGGAGATGGCGGTGTCTTTCAAACCACCGATGACGGTGCGAACTGGCAGGTGCTGGGATTAGGGCTGCCGACGGTGGGCGTCACGACCGTCGCGCTCGACTCCAGCACCAGCCCCTCGTTGCTGCGGATCGGCACGTACGGTCGCAGCAGTTTCGAGCTCGGGGCAGCGACCGGTCCCTTGCTCTCCATCAACACCACGCTGAATTTTGGCATCCTCTGTTCCGGCCAGTCGCCAACCACGCTGCTCCAGCTGTTCAACGTGGGAGCGACCGATCTGACGATCACCAACATCAAGCGGGTGTCCGGCAGCGGCGATTTCGTCGTCAGCGGCCCAACGTTTCCCCAGACCATCAAGCCCGGCGAGGAGATCGACTGGACGGTTCAGCTGACCACGACCGCCTCGAGCGCGAACCCTGAAACTGCGGTTTTCGAAATCGACAGCAACGACAGTTTCAACCCGGCTCAACAGGTTACTTACGTCGCGACCATCGGTGCGCCCAACGGCAGCACGTCAATCGCGAATGGCGGGGATTTCGGCAACGTCTGCGTAGGTTCGTTCGCCGATCTGGCGCTCACCGTCAACAACAAGGGGAGCTGTAACCTGCTGGTCAGCGGCATTGGTTCGAACGATGCCGACTTTCTGCCGCCGAGCATTCTCAGCTACCCGCTGTCAGTGCAGGCCGGGACCTCTATTTCACCGTCCGTCCGCTTCGAGCCGCTCAGTTTCGGCACGAAGAACGGGGTCATCACGGTCCAAAGTAACAATCCGGGCGGCAATATGAGCGTCAACGTGACGGGCAACGCGCCGCCGGGAAAGATCGCGGTGAGCGGTAATGGCGGCTTCGGCAATGTCTGTGCAGGCGGCGCCAACGGCCAGCAGACCTTCACGATCGGCAACACCGGGCCATGCAACCTGAGCGTAGTGAGCGTCACGCTGGACAACGGCAGCGACGGCATGGCTTGCGACGACTTCAAGATCACTAACAATCCATTCCCGGCAATCCTGAGTCATGATTCGAGTCTGCCGGTGACGGTGACCTTCACGCCGACTAAGGTTGGGGACAGGAGCTGCCGGCTGGTGATCACGAGCGACGATCCGAGCACCCCGGTGGACTATGTGGCGCTGACGGCAACCACGCCGCCGGTGAGTATGGATGTGCCGCCGGATAACGGTTCGGGATACAACTTCCCGGCCACCGTGATTCAGAGCGTGGGGGCCTGCAGTTCGAAGAACGCCTTTCCGGTCTCGAACAACGGTCTCTGCCCGGTAAATGTCACCGGGGTAGCTACGACTGGACCCGATTTTTCGACCGTCGGGCTACCGTCGCTGACTACTCCGCTACAGCCGGGCCATATCCTCGGGGACGGCAACCTCAACACGGTCTTCAAACCGACCGCGATCACCCGTGGGGATCAGGGCACGGTGAGCGTGACCTACGAGAACGACCCGATCCTGAAGACCACCACCACGGTAGAGCAACCGCTGTGCGGAGAAGGGACGTCGCGTGGAGCCCGCGTCCTGGTGACCAAGAACGGGGTGCCGGCTGCGGTGGTTAAGAAGATCCAGCTCACCCGTCTCACCGGGAATCGCAAGTCGATCTCGGTAGACAACGTCCTCAACGTCACGCTGCAAACTGTACCTGCTGCCGGCCCCGCCTGCGGTTCGTTCCAGTTCCAGCGTGAGTGGGGCGGTGTCTCGAACCCGATCCAGCTGACGGCGGGTGATTACCAGGTCACCGTGACGCTCAACAACAGCACCAAGAGCAAGACCGTCAGCTTCACGCTCGGCACTTGCAGCTTCAACCAGAACATCGTGGTCCCGTTCTAAAGCGGGCTCCGATAGTTCTCTGACCCTGGCCGGCGGACGCAGCGAGTCCGCCGGCCTTTTTTTGATTCGGGCGCCCGGTTGTGCCTGCTACAACTCGGCGCGAAGTTTGCCGGCGGCGCGCGTCGAGCGCTAGATTGCGCTCATGCCAACCCAGCGTATCGGCGATATCGACGTCTACTACGAAGTGTACGGCGACGGCCCGCAGGCGCTCGTGATGATTCACGGCCTCACTCTGCACTCAGGGGTGTTTCGCGAGCAGACGCCCGAGTTCGCGCGCCATTTCCGCACCATCGTGTTTGATAATCGCGGCGCCGGGCGCACCGACAAGCCCGAGGAGCCTTACACGATGCGCCAGTGGGCGGCTGATACCGCCGCGCTGATGAACGTGCTCCGGATCGAGCGCGCCGCGATACTGGGAGTTTCGATGGGCGGAATGATCGCGCAGGAGTTCGCGCTCAACTACCCGGAGCGGCTGTCGTGCCTGATCCTCGCCTGCACCCATCTCGGCGGCCAAGGCGCAATCCAGCCGTCGCCCGAGATTCAGGCCGCGATAGCCGCGGGAGCGTCGCCCACGCCCGAACAGCGCCGACTCCAGCTCAAGGCGATGTTCTCCGACGAGACCATCGAGCGGCGCCCTGAGGTGATCGATAAGACCGGGCAGATTCGTATGACGCATCCGATGCCGCCGTCGGCGTTAGCGCGCAGGATGCGGGCGATTGCGGGCCACGACACAGCGGAGCGGCTCGGGTCGATCGAGACTCCCACCCTGGTGATGACGGGACGTGACGATCATCTGGTGGCGCCCGGCAATGCGCGGCTGATCGCGGAACGGATTCCAAACGCCGAGCTCAAGGAGTTGCCCGGCGGTCACCTGTTCTTCATCGAGCATCCGGAGCTCTTTAATCCGCTGGTCGTCGAATTCATCACGGCGCATCCATAGCAGGACTGAAGCGCGAAGAAAAAGCTGCCTCCTGCCGCTGAGCCCGGCGATTCCTGGATGGCGGGACCGGCCCACCAGGCCGTCATTCTTACTTGCGGGCGGCGAACTCGGTCTTTGCTTTCTCGAGCAGCGACGAGTCGGCCAGCAAATCGTAGGCGGTAAGCGCCATCGCCTTCGCTACCCGGATCATCGCCTCGTAGGCGCGCGGCGAATCGGTGAGTTTCTCAAACGTGTCTTCGTGGCAGTTACCCGCGCCCGGGTCTGCGATCCGGAACACCGGGTGAATTGCCGGTAGCGCGTGGCTGACGTCGCCCATATCGGTCGAGCCGATCGGCTGGGCAGACGGCGCTTCAGTCACTTTTACGCCGAGGGCGCCGGAATGTTCAGCATAGCGGTGCGCTACTGCCAGGCTGTTGATCATATTTTTGTAGCCGCCGATGACCTCGTGTGTGGCCGTGGTCGCCGTCGCCAGCGCCGCCGCATCGGCGCAGCGCACGACCCGGGCGGCGATCTCCCGGGCGTACTCGCTGCTGGGCGCGCGCGCCAGGAACTCGCATACAGTCTTCTCCGGCACGATATTCACCGCCTGCCCGCCGTTGGTGATGATCCCGTGAAGACGCGAGCCGTCGTGGAAATGGAGCCGCGCGGCGTCGACGCTCTGGAAGGTCTGAATCACCGCGGCGAGTGCGCTTGCCCCCGCCCACGGCGCCAGCGCCGCGTGGGCAGCATGTCCATGGAAGGTGATCCGCAGATGCTGCGTGGCAAGCGCGTTGATCGTAGCGAACTCGCCATCCATCGGATGCGCCATCATCGCGACATCGACATCCTTGAACGCGCCGCTTTCCAGCAGAGCGATCTTGCCGCCGCCACCTTCCTCGGCCGGCGTACCGAGAATCACCACCTGCCCAGGCAACCGCTCACGTATCGCCGCCAATCCGGCGAAGGACGCCAGCGCGGCGCTGCAAATCAGGTTGTGTCCGCAGGAATGACCGTTAGGTAGCGCGTCGTACTCCGCGAGGATCGCTACGGTCGGGCCCGGCTTGCCGATCGAGCTGCGAAAGGCGGTTTCCAGGCCGCCGATGGATCGTTCGACCTTCGCGCCCAGCTCGACCAGCCGATTGCTGATTAACTCCGCGGCAAAGCGCTCTTCGAATTTCAATTCGGGATGAGCATGGATCTGATGGCCGAGGTCCGTCGCCCGGTCCCTGAAGCCGTCGATCGAGCGGCAGATCTCTTCGTGAATTGCCATGGTTGCCTCTACGGGTTAGGAAAGAAAAGGAATGCGGCGCCGGCAGAATCTGCGCTTGCGTATCGGGTCATGGTCCTTTCTATCGCCCGCAGCGTGCGGCTGACAACGACCCGGCACTGGTGATTCCCTCTTCACGCGACTTGCGTTCTCGATGGTCGACGCTTCCAAGCCCGGTGGGATATCGTGCATAGCGTAACCGAGAAAACGGAGGAACAAGATGATCGATCTCTATTTCTGGCCAACTCCAAACGGCAAAAAGATCACGATCCTGCTCGAGGAACTGGGCCTCCCGTATAACATCAAAGTGATCAATATCGGACGCGGCGACCAGCTGACTCCTGACTTCCTCAGGATCGCGCCCAACGGCCGGATGCCTGCGATCGTCGATGACGAGCCGAAGGGCGGCGGCGCGCCGATCGCCATCTTCGAGTCGGGCGCCATCATGATGTACCTGGCCGAGAAGAGCGGAAAGTTCTGGCCCCAGGAGACGCGTCAGAAATACGACGTCTCGCAATGGGTCTTCTGGCAGATGGGCAACCAGGGACCCAAGATGGGCGAACAGGGGCACTTTCGACGCGCCTCGCAGGATCCGAAAAACGGCGATCAGGCTTATGCGCAGCTGCGCTTCGATAACGAAGTCCATCGGATCTTCGGAGTAATGAATCTGGGCCTGCATAAGAAACGCTACCTGGCCGCGGGCCAGTACACGATAGCCGACATGATTTGCTATCCGTGGGCGACCTTCTGGGAGCTGCGCAATATCGACCTCGCCGAATTTCCCAACGTCAAGCGATGGCTCGACGAGCTCGGCGAGCGGCCGGCGATAAAAAAAGCCATGGCAGCGGGTCCCGAATATCGCGAAGACCCGGCGACCATCGCACCCGAGGAGCAGGCGCGGCGCGCCAAGCTGCTCACCCATCAGCGGGCGCAGGCGATTCCCCGGGAGTGGGCGTAGCAGGCGCGGCCCGAAGACCGCAAGCTACGACGCCGCCGGCGGGTTGCGGCGCTTGAAGTCGGCAGCGATTTCGCGCGCGGCGTTATGGCCGGGGGCACCGGTGAAATGGGGGAGCGGCGGCCCTCATCGAGCGTTGGAGGGGTAGCTCGATAGCGGCTCTTTTGGAGCGTCAATGCAGTCGGGAACTCGGCTCAATTGAGAGAGGTGCATGCCATGTCAACTGTGCTGGTGACCGGATTCGAGCGCTACGGCACAACGCCCGTTAATCCCGCTGAGCAGGTCGCGCGAGCCCTGCACGGGGAAGCCATCGGCGATACTCGGATCGTCGGCTGCGTCGTGCCCAGCCTCTACTGGAAGTGTATCGAGACGGTGAAGGCAGCGATCGAGGAAGTTGGGCCACGCCTGGTAATCCTTCTCGGGGAGTACGGTGGCCGCAGCATGATCACCGTCGAGCGCGTGGCTACCAACTTCAACGACGCCACCCGCTACGGCCTCGCCGACAATGCCGGCACCGCCCCGCAGGACGAAGCGACGGTTCCGGGCGGTGCAGTCGCCTATTACGCGACTGCACCCCTCCGAGCGATGGTGAAAGCGATGCGCGAAGCAGGCATTCCGGCAGACATCTCCGACACGGCGGCGACTTTGATGTGTAACCACCTGATGTACGGAGTTCTCCACCACGTCGCCGAGAAGCGCCTCGACATCTCGATCGGTTGGATCCACCTGCCCCACCTGCCCGAGGTCGCGGCACTGCTGCACAACCTAGTCAACCCAAGTATGGCCCTCGAGACCTCCCTGGCAGGGGTGCGTGCCGCGATCAAGGCAGCGCTAGACCACCCGCGCGACATCACGGATCCCGTACGGTCTCGTTTCCAGATCTGACCACAGGCGGGTGAGCGGGAAAGGGAGCTGTGGCTGCCCTCATTCTCTTTGTCCACGTAGGCGTCTGATGAGAGCTGTCTCAACGATGACAAGTTGAACTGGCCTGCCGATCGCTGGCGACCGAGCGGGCGGCGCAGATGAAGGCTGCCAGCTACACTGCAGCAGGCGGTTTGCGGCGCTTGAAGTCGGCAGCGATTTCGCGCGCGGCGTTATGGCCGGGGGCGCCGGTCACGCCGCCGCCGGGATGGGTGCCGCTGCCGCACATGTAGAGGCCGGGAATCGGACCGCGATAATCAGCATAGCCCAGCATCGGACGGGCCGAGAAAATCTGGTCGAGACTGAGCGCGCCGTGAAAAATGTCGCCGCCGGTCAGTCCGAAGGTGCGTTCGAGATCGAGCGGAGACAGCGCCTGGCGTCCCAGGATGGAGGCCTTGAAATTCGGCGCATAAGCATCGACCGTCTCGATGACGAGGTCGGCAAAGGTCTCGCGATGGTCGTCCCATGACGCCCCCTGCGGGAGTTCGGGTGCGACATGCTGGCAGAACAGGCTCGCCACGTGCCGTCCCGGCGGCGCCAGGCTGTCATCGAGCGTCGATGGGATCAGCATTTCAATGATCGGCTTTTTCGACCAGTTCTCGATGCGCGCATCGAGATAGGCCCGATCCATGTACTCAAGGCTCGGCCCGATGATGATGCCGGCAGAATGGTGTTCGGCCGGGGTTTTGCCAGGCAGACAGGAGAACTCGGGCAGTTCCGAAAGCGCCAGATTGATGCGGAACGTGCCGGAACCGCATCGCCAGCCCGCGATACGCCGGCGAAAATCCTCCGGCAGCGCCGCCGGATCGATCAGCCGCTGATAGAGCAGCTTGGGATTGAGATTGGAGACCACGGCTCTGGCGCGGACCATCTCGCCCGCTTCCGTCACGACCCCGACCGCCCGGCCGCGCTCGATCAGAACTTCCCGCACCGGACTCGAGAGCCTGATCTCGACGCCTCGGGCGCTGGCCGCTTTCGCCATCGCCTGAGTGAGCGCGCCCATCCCGCCGATGACGTGTCCCCACTCGCCCCTTTTTCCGTTGATCTCGCCAAAGGCGTGATGCAGCAGCACATAGGCCGACCCCGGCGTATAGGGGCTGGCGAAATTGCCCACGATAGAATCGAAACCGAACAACGCCTTGATCGGCGCGCTCTCGAACCATTGGTCGAGAAAATCTCCCGCCGACTTGGCGAACAGGTCCAGCAGGTCGCGCCGCATCTCCATGTTCAGATGGCGCAGCCGGTTGCCGAGGCGGGCGCCGCGGACGAGTTGGGGGAGCGCGCTGCGCCAACTGCCGGCAACGACATTGGGCGGCGTTAACAGAACCAGCTCGCGCAAGACGTCGGCGATGGCGTCGAGCCGCCCCCGGTAGTCGTCGAGGCGGGCGGCGTCGCGAGCGGAGAATTTCGCGATTTCGGCTTTGGTTCGGCCTGCGCCCGCTTTCAGATAACGCCCGTCTTCGAGCGGAAGAAAGTTCAGCAGCTTGCGCTCGACGATGCGCAGCCCGTGACGAGACAGGTCGAGGTCGCGGATCACCTTGGGGTTCAGCAGCGAGACGGTGTAGGAGAGAATCGAATTGCGGAAGCCAGGATAAAACTCCTCGGTAACCGCGGCGCCGCCGACGATATGGCGGCGTTCGAGAACCGTCACCGACAATCCGGCGCCGGCCAGATAGGCGGCGCAGACCAGGCCGTTGTGCCCGCCGCCGATGATAACGACATCACGCGTCAAGGATTCAGGGTGAATCGAAGATGCGGGAGCGGGCATGGGCTATCATTGTGCTCGCGCCGGTCCTGAAAGGGTAGCCGATTTCCGGCTCCAACAAGGCCGGGCAAGCGCCCGACCCCGGTGCTTCGTGCGCGCAGATCGCCGGGAGCGACTACACCGCTAGCAGGTTCGCCGACAGCGGCGAAAATCAACTTCGACACAGAACTCAAGAAGGGTAGGGTCCTATCATTGATAGACCAGTTGATGCGGGTTACGATAGCGACCATGAAATCTTACGCTAACGCGATAGGGCTCCTTTTCGGGGTGGCGATGCTGGCCGGCTGCGCTTCAACCACGGTCACCCAGCAAACACCGATGACCGCACCGGGGCTGGCGCGTCCAAATCAAATCTGGGTGTATGACTTCGTAGCCGCGCCGTCCGATATGCCGGCCGGTTCGTCGCTGGCTGGACAGGTCGGTGCGCCAAGTACGCCGCTCACGCCTGAGGAGATTGAAACTGGCCGCAAATACGGCGCAATGATCGCGCAGGAGTTGGTCAAGGATATACAGGCCATGGGCATGCCCGCGATTGAAGCCGGGCCGGGCTCCGCGCCGCAGGTCGGTGACGGTGTAATCCGTGGATACATCGTTTCAACCGAGGGCGGCGGTACGCGAAGCATGGCCAAGCGTATGGTCATCGGATTTGGCTCCGGCACAGCCGAGATGGATACGGTAGTGGAGGGGTTTATGGTGACTCCGCAAGGTCTGCGAAGGCTTGGTTCGGGGACCCTTACCTCGTCGGGAAACAAAACACCCGGCCTGCTACTACCCGCTGCAGTGGCTATAGCTGCCGCGAATCCGGTGGGCCTGATCGTGGTTGGCGGCGCGAAGCTCTATGGTGCAGCGAGCGGCCGAGCGGGGCTGGAGGGTCGCGCGAAATCAACCGCCGATGAGATTGCGGCGCAACTCAAGATCAGATTCCAGGACCGCGGCTGGATCGCTCAAGACTGAGCGGAGTTTGAACGTCTCAAGCGGGTATATCGGCCTACGCTAAGACACGCTGCGTGCTCCGCGTCTTAGACCCACGCCAGCAGCACGTAGTCATAGGGACCCTCGCCGTTAACCACGTCGACGCGCTGCAGTTTGATCCGGAAGCCGTCACTGGTCTTGTCTAGTTGATGACGATAGACGCCGGCGAAGTGACGCACGACGTCACGGCGGAACTCCATCATGTGAAAGCGTGATCGCACGGCGAGACCGCCGGTACGCGGATCCACCGCTTCGATCGTCACATTCGACACCAGATGGCTGGTGCCCCACATCGGCGACTGCGACCAGGCATGCGGATGCATGATGCGCTTCATCCGCACGTTCATGAGATTGCGATCCTCGTAAAAGATCGCGGGTGTGCCGTCAGCCGTGGTCTGGTCCGGCGAGGCCGGCATCCAGTAACAACCATCGGCGGCGAAAAGGTCGATGAAATCACCCCAGCGTTTGTCGTCCAACAGTTCGGCCTGACGATAGAGGAACTGCTCCACCTCCCGCTGTGCATCGTAGGTCCCGTTCGCCACCACGGCACGCGCCGGCGTCGACGCTTTCCGGCCAGCAGCACGCTGTGGCTGGGCCGCTTTCTTTTTCGCGGTTTTCGCCATGCTCATCACTCTCCGCTCATATATTGCGTCCAGGCCCGGAACTGGTTGCGCATTGGCGCCTCGCTCGTGCCCCAGCGCGACCCGACCACGCCATCCTGCTCGTCGTCCTGACCGGCACGCCGGTGAAAGCTCACCCAGGCTCCACCGTCAGAGGCAAGGCCCTGATGACAGCGCCAGAAGTTTTCGAGATCGTCAGCATTGACGATCGTCGAGGGCGAGTTGATGAGATTGTAGTAGCCGAGCGCACGGCGGTAGATCGCCTCCGGGGCGCCCTTCAGGCGGAAATGCCAGATCTCGGTCAGCGTGCGATCGACGGCGAGTGGGCGCACGGCCCGCAGTTGCTGGAGCGCCGGTTGCACGGACAGTCCGGGATAGAGCAGCACGTGGTGAATGTTGACGCCGAGGATCTCTTCCGTGCGCTTGGCGCCATAATGCTTGCGCAGCACCGCTTCGTAGGCGAGCGTATCGGGATCCCGAGGCCGGAGCCCCATGTAGCCCTGCAGGACGCTGTGCCCGTTCGGATAATTGACGGTCTGCACCTGGTCCCATTTGGGCAACGGTGTGGTGAAGGCGGAAAGATAGTGATAATCGAGCGGCGCCGTGCCGCCGCGCCGGGCGATGTCGTGCTCGACGTCGGCCGCCGCGCGGCCGCTGGATTCGTGGGTTACCGCGGGATGCAGCGCGTCCAGCTGGTTCTCCATGAAGATCTTCCAATTGGAATGCTGGACGAAGCGGAAACAGGTCGGCACCACTTCCACCTCACCCTCGGGCGCGCGGTCGCACATATCGTCGAACGCGATCCTGGCCTCACCCAGGAACTCCGGCAACGAGGGGCCGTCCGCCGCCAGACTCGCGAACACGAAGCCGCGGTACGAGCCGACGCGCGCGGCGCGTTTCAGATTACGTTCCGGACTTTTGGGCGAGAGCCGCGTACCCTCGTAGCCTTTGGGTAGTGGGATGCTCTCCAGGCTGCCATCGGTGTGGTAGCGCCATGAATGGTAAGAGCAGCTGAAGGCCTCGCCGGTGTTGCCGCGCAGGTTGCCGCACAGCATCGCGCCGCGGTGAGCGCAGCGATTGTAGAGCACGTGGACCCGGCCGTCGGAATGCCGCACCATGATCATGGGCTGGCGGGCGACCAGGACCGTGCAGTAATCGCCGGGCCGCTTCACCTGGCTTTCGTGTCCGACGTAGATCCAGGCGTGATCGAAAATCGTCTCCATCTCCCGCTCGAAAATGGCGGGGTCGACGTAAACGCTGCGATGCACGCGATCGAACTCGACCAGCCGGGCGAGATCGCCGAAACCTTCCCGCGTCATGTTTGGTCTCCCCTGCGCGCCGGCATGGCCCGCTCGGCGCGCAGCTTAAGTATGTGCATTTGCACATTCCTGACGGAATGCTAGGCTTTACGCGTGGCGCGCGTCAAGCATCTCGCCGGGCGACAACTGACTATGCGCGGTCGGGCTCGAAACCGCGTTGCGGCATCAAGCTCGCGACCGGTCTTCGTGCTCGAGGACCACATCTACTATCTCTTCACGCAGATCGTCGGCCGACGCAATCGTCATATAACAGAGAAGCTCAAGCCCTTTGGCGTCACGGTGCCGAAATGGCGCGTGCTCGCGGCGCTCCATGCACGGCCGGCGACGACCATGAATCAGCTCTCCCACCTCACCACCATCGATCGCACCACGCTCACGCGCACTCTGGACTGGATGGTGCAAGCCAGGCTGGTCGAGCGCCGCGCCGATCAGCACGACCGTCGCAGCGTGCGGCTGATGCTGACGGCCAGAGGCGAGGAAATCTTTGGCCGGGTTCTGCCGCTGGTGATGGAAGATAACGCGCGCTCCATCCGTGGCATAGGCCCGGCCGAGCTGGCGCACTTTCGGCGCACGCTGACCCGGATCGTCGACAACCTCGATCGCAACCACGACACCCGCGGAGCAACGGGAGGGGAACCGGGATGAACAGACCTCGCAAGGCGGTACTGGGCGGCCATGATGTGATCGAGGTCGCGGTCGCGCAGATATCGCCGCTCTGGCTGGATCGCGAAATCTGGGCCGCCGGCTACATCGAGCACTACTCGCTCCCAAACTTTACTTTCGTGCTCCGATGATGAATGCGCCGAATAGCCGCGATGATCGGTGGCGTCTGAGGGTCAGGGTTGTCCCGATCGCCGCCGCGGCGCTTGTGCTTTTTGCGATCGTTGCAGCACCGGCAACGACTCATGCAGCGCGCGGCCGTCATGCGACAGTCGACCACGCGCTGTTCGAGCGTTCGCCCTTGGGTTTTTCATGGAAAACCCTGGAGCATGTTCGGAATCAGATCGTGCATGCTCCCGAATTCATCTCTGAAATCCCGCAACAGATAGGCCGGCAGGCTCGTGTGCTCGGGCTCCGAGATGCGGCGCTGCGTCTGCTGCTGGGCGTGGCGATCATCCTGGGTCTGCTGGCCCGGCGCCGAATTTTCCCCTGGCTCGATGCGCGCCTCACTCCGCTGGCGACGGGGTTTCCAGGCAGAGGTGCGCTACTGGTTTCGAGCGCCGCTCAGGTCGTCGCGGCGATCGCCGTACCGCTCGTGCTGTGGGCGCTCTATCTTTTCGTTGCCGCGCTCACCAACTTCAACAATCCGGCGTTCGTGGTGTCCGGCATGCTGCTGATCGCGTGGACCGAGTACGCGGCGGTAACCGCGGTCGCACACGAACTGTTTCTGCGCCCGCTGGTTGACATTCCACCCCAGCATCGCCGCTACCTGTTTCGCATCGCGTGGATACTCGCATTTTACGGCATCTTCATTAACGTGATTCTCAATTCGGCCGTGATGTTGAGTGCACTGCCGGATACGGTTGCGCTGTGCCGATGGATTTTCGAATTTTCGCTGATCGTCTTGTTGGCGGTCGCGCTGTTGCGTCGTCGCGCGGTGATGACGCTGTTCCCGGATCTGCCCAACCGCATGTATCGCGGCTTCGTGCGCGGCCTCGACCGCGGCTATCCACTGGTCTATGCGCTGACGCTGAGCACGGCCCTGCTGCAGTGGGCTGGGTACCGCAGGCTCGCGGACTTTGTCTGGATACGCACTTGGGCAGTGGCCGGTTTATTTGTGGTCGCGGTAATTTGTCATCAGGCGCTGAGCGCGACGCTTCACCGCGCGATTTTGGGTGACGAAGTCGGCTCGCATGAAGCACGGACCTTTTACGCCTCCGTCCGCCGCCTGCTCGACTATGCAGGCTCGATAATCGTCTTCATCCTGGCGCTGGATCTTACCGGCTTGCGGGCGCCGATCGTCAGCGCCCTCAGCATCCGAATTGCGACGCTCGGCCGCGAGCCGCTGACACCGCTGGTTCTGATCGAAGCGACGGCGATCGTTGCCGGGTTCGTCATGGTAGCCCAGTTGCTGCGCGATTACCTGGGCTACCATGTTTACCCGACGTTGAATGTCGACCCCGGTGTGGCGCACGCGATCGACACCTTCCTGGTCTACGCACTCGCGGCCGTCGGCGGCCTCGCGGCGTTGGAGGCTGTAGGCCTCGGCTTCGGCACCATTACGCTGTTCGCCGGGGCGTTCGGCATCGGGCTGGGTTTCGGTCTGCAGTCGCTGGCGAACAATCTTGCCAGCGGAATGACAATTATCTTCAGCCGGGCGTTACGACGCGGCGATATCGTTACGGTGGGCGACACCATCGGCGTGGTGCAGGAGGTCGGTATCCGCGCGACACGGATGAGAACGCGCGATGACGTGGAATACCTGATTCCGAACGCCGAGTTTATCACCGGTAAGATTATCAACTGGACCCGTTCCAATCCGCATGCGCGCCTGCACGTACCGCTAGGTGTCTCCTACGGTGCCGATCCAGTGCGCGTCAGGCAGATTCTCGAGCAGGTCGCATCGCGTACCTCAACGGTCGAACAGGCTCCCCCGCCGGAGGTATGGTTCGTTGGCTTCGGCGACAGCAGTCTTAATTTCGAGTTGCTGGTCTGGATGAATATTCGAATGTATTCACACAGCAAGGTTGCAAGCGATTTGTACTTTGCAATCTTCGAAGCGTTCAAAGCGGCGGGAATCGAAATCCCGTTCCCGCAGCGCGACCTGCATATCCGCAGTGCCGAAGGCCTGGACGCGCTCTCGCCCCGTAAATGACCGAGGCCGTGAACGTGACAACGCGCTCTGCGAAGAACCATACGTAGAGCAAAGTTGCCGAGAATCGCAATCGGCACGGCGACTACTCCCGCCAGCGACCGGCGCCGTATTGCGTTCCGACCTTAGCGACAGCGGCGGAATCTATAATTGATGGCATCCGCTCGCACCGCCCGGTAAGAACCTCGGCTGTCCGCCCGCAGGGGACCAGACTCGACGCTCGTCGTGGAGCTCAGGGGCGCTTGGCGTCTGGATGGCACCGCACCCACCTTTGACTCTCTCGCGCTCAGGCTGGCGGCCGAGCGCGATCTGCGCGGCGTCGCCTTCGACGCCTCGGGACTCGACGACTGGGATAGCTCGGTGGTCTCGTTTCTAGTACAGGCCTCCGAGGCGCTGCGCAGTCGCGGACTGACCGAGGATCGCGCGGGACTTCCCTCGGGGCTGGCGCGCCTGGTTGCACGGGGTGTTCGATCCCGACTCCCCGGTCGCCTGCCATCTGATCGAAACTCTCAAGGGCGTCGACGATGCATTGCGTGCGATGACCTCGCTGGCCGACTATCTGCAGCGCAACCTCGCCGCGCTGGTGCGCCGGAAAAGCTGATTCCTCAACCAAGTGATGAACAGGACGACCGCTCGAAATATTGGACTGGCAGCGCTGGCGCTGCTGCTCGGTGGCGGCACCTTGCTGGCGCCGCAGAAGGACGTAACGAGCGGGTAAGTCGCGACATCGCGCAGGTCATCGCCAGTCGTCCGGTCCCGTAGCATGAGGCCGCCGATCGTGGAGACGGGGTCTCCATGGCGCGGGCTGCATTGATGCGATCACGCTGACGGCGATGCCTGCCGAAAACTCAAACCCGGACATACTGATGATACGGGCCGCCCAAGGCCGTTAGCGTAGCGATGGAACCGACGCGCTGCGCTAGCCGAAGTGATTTCGCTTGAACGCTTCCCGGTCAAAACTGAGCCAGCAGTTAGTTATGTTTGCTCATTTTAGCAACGAGGCGCAGACCCGCAAAGGCTGGTTGCTTCAACTTGGGCGATTCGCCATAAGCTTAGATCATTATGGAGTACTACCAGTACTTTCGCCTTGAAGGTCCGCCTTTCAAACCCGCATCGCCCGACGGCGCAGTGTATTTCAGCCCGACGCATCTGCAAGGTCTCGCGACGCTTGAATCGGGACTGGCGGGAGATCTAACGGGCTTGACTCTGTTGACTGGCGAAGCCGGGACCGGGAAAACCACTCTCATCTATTCCCTGTTGCAGCGCGATTACAAGCGGGTCCGGATTGCCCACGTAGACGACCCCAAGCTCTCGTTCCTGGAAATAATGCAAGCAGTGGTGGCACAGCTGAAGCTTTACTGTGCCGGGTCAACAAAACTGGATTATCTCAATACGCTCGACCACTTACTGGAGCTCCACGGCAAGGAAGAACGAATTGCAGTGGTCGTCGATGAAGCTCAGCTCATGAGTACTGACGTATTGGAGGATCTGCGTCTTTTGTCGAATCGCGGGCACCTGCAGCTCATTCTAGTGGGCCAGCCCGAACTCGCTGAGCGGTTAAAGAAGACTGAATTACGTCAACTGAATCAGCGAATTTCCTCGCGCGGGGTACTTAATCCATTGACCCTCGAGCAGGCCCACATGTATGTCGAGTGCAGGCTGAGCGTCGCAGGTGGCAAATGCTCGGGGATCTTCGAGCCCGGCGCTTTGCGCCATCTGCTCCGGCGCAGCGATGGATTACCCCGAAAAATCAATATGCTTTGCTATGGCGCGATGCTCGCTGCGTTCGACGCAATGGAGCGAAAGGTCAGTGTCAGAACCGCGAAGAAAGTCGCCGCCGAGTACCAGGAGTCCGTTGGCATTAAGAACGAGGGTTCCAGCACCCGGCGGTTCGTAATGCCCGCGTTTATAGTTGGCACCACGTTCGCCTCGCTGTTGCTGTTAGGTCTGGTCCGCCCGGATGCCCGGTCGGACTGGACATTTAACCGTGTCGTCCAATCCGGTCAGCCGCTCGCACAGACGGTTCAACCAGTTAAGGCAGTTCAGCTAGTGAGGCCGCTCGAGCAACCGGGCGTCGAGGGACATCCGGTCGCCGACGTAAAGCCCGCCGCCGCCACTTCTCTTGTGCCTCAGCCGGTGGCTAAAGCGGCGGCCTCAACCGTTCCGGCCGTAGTAGTCGCATCAGCAAAAGGCCCTCTCGCGGAGCCGGCGCCGGCATCGGAAAAGCATGCAATTCCGGTCACCACTGCCGCGACTGAACCAAGCGCCGTGGTTAAGCAACAAGCCGGAGGAGTCTCGGCAACGAGCCGGCGAACTGAAATTACTATCAGGCGCGGTGATACGTTAGAGAAACTTGCCACTCAATATCTCGGATCGACCTCGCGAATGAATGAACTCGTCGGAGCGAACCCGCAGCTGACTAATATAAATCAGTTGAATGTCGGAGAGGTCATTTACCTACCTACCGGTGCGACTTCAAAAGCCTCGCGAGATCAGGCCGCGGTCGCACGGGCTGCCCTGAACGTGGAAGGTTCTGCAGGGCAATAGTCCGAGAATTAGCCATCAGATTGGCCGTTCGGCGCGGAACGCGATGCTATTTTACTTCCGGCCCTCCGCTCTCAGGAAGGTGTCAATCTTCGCCACCGTCCGGTAATCGAGGTTCACTCCGGAAGCGACCGACTGCTCGCGCATCCGCTCGACTATCGGCGGCCATTCGGCTTTGGGCGCTGGTGAAGGTCGGGACTCCTACCAACAGGACTACGAGGAGGATGAGCGTGAGCACTGGCGACCGACTTAAGAATGAATACGGTACTAATAAGCAGGAGCGAGTCCGTCAGGACGATCGCGATTAGTTGGACTTGCGCAAGTGACCTGAAAAGCCTAAGTGGGAAAGTAGAAGAGGTGCCACCATGGCTATCATGGATCGAGCTCCACAAAAACCAACCGGAAACGGAGCGGTTGAGCACTACGACATCGTGGTCATCGGGGCCGGTTTTGGCGGCCTGTACGCCCTCCACCACCTGCGCGAGATGGGCCTCTCGGTACGCGTTTACGACGGTGCCGCCGGCGTCGGCGGCACCTGGTGGTGGAACCGCTATCCCGGTGCACGCGTTGATTTCCCGGGCGGCCCCTTCTACTGCTACACCTTCTCAGAAGAGCTGGTGCGGGAGTGGAACTGGGCGGAAACCCAGCCCGACCAGCCCGCGGTGCTGGCGTATCTAGATTACGTCGCCGACCGGTTCGACCTGCGCCGCGACATCCAGCTCGAGACCTGGGTGCACGACGCCCGCTACCATGAAGACGAGCAGTGCTGGACGGTCGAGACCAGCGCGGGCGACCAGGTCTCCGCCCAGTTTCTGATCTGCGCGGTCGGCAGCCTCTTTGCGGCGTACAAGCCCGACATTCCCGGGATCGACGACTTCGCCGGCGAGTGCTACCACTCCGGCCGCTGGCCGCATCAGCCGGTCTCGTTTGCGGGCAAGCGCGTCGGCGTTATCGGGACCGGATCTTCCGGGGTGCAGGCAATTCCCGAAATCGCCAAGGATGCGGCGCACCTGACCGTCTTCCAGCGCACGCCGCAATACAGTATTCCGGCGCGCAACCACCCCATCGACCCGAAGGTGATACGGGAGGCCCGCGAGAACTGGGCGGCAATTCGGGCGGCAATGAAAGTCTCCCCCTCGGGCGCGCTTTTCGAGATGTCCAATCGATCAGCCCTCGATGACTCCGCGGAACAGCGCCAGGCAGTCTATGAAAAACTCTGGCAGAAGGGCGGCCTGCATATCCTCTTCAGCAGCTATGGCGACCTCGTGACCGATAAGGAGGCCAACCGTACGGTGGCGGACTTCCTGCGCGGCAAGATCCGCGAGATCGTGCGCGATCCCGAAACCGCAAGGAAGCTGATGCCCGATTACTACGTGGGCACCAAGCGCCCGCTGCTCGACAATGGCTACTTCGAAACCTTCAACCGTGACAACGTCACCCTGGTCGATTTGCGCGAAGACCCGATTGTAAGGATAACGCCGCAGGGCGTGCGGACCGCAAAGGGCGAACACCCCCTCGACATGCTCGTACTGGCGACGGGTTTCGACGCCATCAGCGGCGCGCTGCTGCGTCTCAACCCGAAGGGGCGCGGCGGCGTCAGCCTCAAGGAGAAATGGAGCACGCGCTTCGATACCTGCCTGGGCGTGACGATCGCCGGCTTTCCGAACTTCTTTATGATCCACGGTCCCGGATCTCCGTCGGTGCTCTTCAACATGCCGCTCGGCTCCGAGCTCGAGTCGGCATGGATCGGCGACTGCGTCCGCTACTTACGCGAACACGGTCTGGGCGCCATCGAGCCGACCCCCGAGGCCGAGAAGAGCTGGGACCGAGAGGTCGCCGAGATCGCGAATAAGACGCTTTTCCCCCTCACCGATTCCTGGTACACGGGCGCCAACATCCCCGGCAAGCCCCGCCAGTTCTGCGTTCACCTGGGCGGTCCTCTCTACTTCCAGCGCCTCTCCGAGGTCGCCGGCGCGGGCTACAAGGGCTTCGTGCTTGAGAAGGAAATCCCCCGCGACCGATTGAGGATCACAGCGGCTGCGGCGCCAAGCGATGTTTGAAAGCTCGTGCGGGCTGGGCGATGTCCTGAGCCGTTAGACAGCAACGAAGCAACGGGTTGGCCAGGCGAAGGCGCCGGTGTCTGTTTGCGCTGGTTGCGTCCGCTCAGAATCCGCTTGGCGGCACTCTTCCAGCGGATGCCGCAGTCATCATATTCCCGCAGCCGCACGTTTCGCCTCGACTCCGTTGAGTTTCTCTTGGACCTTCGCGATCACGGTTGCCGGCTCCGGGAGCATGCAGCGCCAGAACGGCTGATCCAACAAGACGGCGAGCAGTTCATAGGGAGACAGCCCGCTCATTACAGCCAGCGTTTCTAGCGGCCGACCGTGGTTTAAGTTCGCCTGCCGCTCATGCGGCGCAATTACTTCCCACGGAATGGACTCGGGGAGCCCCGGCCATATCGGCCGCTGATCGCCCAGGAATAGGGGAAGCGTCTGCCCGAAAGCTTGCTTAGGTCTGCCGTCGTGCCCATGGTCTGCTCCGTTGATCGCCCCAATGGAGTGCCTTTAATCGTCTGGAGCGACGAGAAAAAGGGTAAGCATGGTATGTGCCAGTGTGCGCAAAACGACGCGGGGAGGCCTTCCGCAAGGTCACGCGGAAGTACGGGCTATCGTTTCGGCTCCAGATAGGTGTCTCCAAAAGAACCAAAAAAAAGGTCCCATCGGAGACATTTTATGAGACGCCACGAGGCGCTTACCCAATATCAGCCGGAATTCGGAGGTTCACACTTCGCGTAGAAAGCATTTCGCAGCCGCAGCCGATGGCACGGTCTTTGCGTCACCTACCCAGTGATATTGGTCAGCCCCAATAGAAAGGGTCAAAGATCGTGGACAGACAGAAAAACGCGACTCCTACCGATCTCGATTTGTTAAATCAGTTGAAGCCCTTTTCGTCTCTTTCAGCTGAGGCGTTGCGCGAGCTTGCGAGC
>DATKSL010000017.1:0-17575 GCA_035531675.1 Binataceae bacterium (SeqCode)
CCCATCTGCTGGCGAACTCGGGTGAGAAGGCCCAGTTCCTGTCGGGCGGCGAGATTCCGATCGTTGTTGCCCAGGCGCTCAACACTTCGATCGTCTTCAAGCAGTTCGGCACCTCAGTGATATTCGTGCCGACCGTGGTCGGCACCGACGATATCGAGCTGGCCGTCAAGCCGGAGGTTTCGGAACCCGACTATGCGCACGGCGTACAGCTGTTCGGCTTCACGGTGCCGGCCTTCGTGACGCGCCGCGCCGAGACCTTCGTGCGGCTGCATAACATGCAGACCCTGATCATCGCCGGCCTGCTGCTGGATAACAAAACCGCGACGGTGGACAAGGTCCCGTACCTGGGCGACATCCCGTACGCCGGCGGCCTGTTCCGTAACACTACGTATAACGATCAGAAAACCGACCTGGTGATGAGCGTGACGCCGCAGATCGTAGCGCCCCTGCCGATCAACGGCGAGGTTTCGCTGCCGACCAGCCACGGTCCGCTCACAGCATCGGAAATCCGCACTCAACGCGTCTATCCGACCGACGCCAGCCGGCCGCGGTTCTAACTGAAGGACGCAAGCGGGCGCTCAAGGGTAAAAGGACCTGTCGTGGCGGTACTTGGAAAGAGAACCGATCAGCAGCATTCGCCAGTTCTGAGGGTGCGGCTGGTCGCGGAGAACGAAGAGCGGCGCAACGAGGCTCGCGCGATCCTGCTCAAGATGGGCGATCCGCCGGTCGAGATCATCGAGAGCGGCCTGTCGCTCCCGGCTCCCGGCGAAGCCAACGGCAATGGCCATGGCAACGGCAATGGCAATGGCAATGGCAACGGCCTGGCGGGGCCGATCGATTGCGTAATCGTCGCCTTCCACGGCCAGGAGGAAGCCTCGCTGCGTTACATCCAGGCACTGCACGATAACCCGCCCTGCCCGGTGATCGTTGCGTTGCTGCCCAAGGGATCGCCCGAGCTGATGCGGCGCGCGCTCAAGGCCGGCGCCGACGAACTGATCTTCTTCCCGGTCGAACTGGGCGACATGACCCGCGCCCTGGTGAAAATCGAATCCTACCGGCGCAGCGACCATCAACGCCAAGGCGGGGTGGTGGTTTCAGTGACGAGCACGCTCGGCGGCATGGGCGTGACCAGCCTGACAGCCAACCTGGCGCTGGCGCTGCGCTACATTCTTCGCAAGCGGGTGGCGGTAATCGACCTCGACTTGCAATCGGGCGGGCTCTCGGTGTGCCTCAACATCGAACCCGAGCGCACCATCATGCTGCTGACCGAGCCGGACAAGAAGCTGGATTCGATCCAGCTCGAGTCGGCGCTCACCAAGCACGAATCGGGCATCTACCTGCTGGCGGCGCCCAAGCGGATGGAGGATTGCGAGCTGATTCCCGACACCCTCATCGCTTCGGTGCTCGACCTGATGCGCCAGCTGTTCGACTTCGTGCTGATCGACTGCGGCTCGTACATCAACGAAGTGGTGGTGACCTCCTGGGAGCATTCCGACCGTCTGCTGTATCTGCTGGATCAGTCGATCACTTCGGCGCGCTGCGCCTGGCGCTTCATCGAATTGTTCTCGCGGCTGGGTCTGAAGGACCTCGAGCCGAGCGTGGTGCTGAGCCGCCACTCGCTGGCTCATCCGATCACCGAGGAGCAGCTCACCCATACGCTGGCGCGGCCGGTGTACGCCAAGATTCCGCGCGACGAAAAGACCCTCGAGCGGGTGCAGTTGCGAGCCCAGGATCTATGGAAGATCGCGCCTAATTCAAGTTTTACGCGCAGCGTCGAGGAACTCGCTCGGCGGCTGGCGGCGGTTGATTTTGTCGAAGCGCCCGAGGCCGGTGCGGGGCTGCTGTCGCGGCTCTTCTCGGCCATCGCGGCCCGTGCATGAGAGGGGATAACCGATGAAACTGGTTGAACGAATTTCGCAAACCGGCTCCAAGGAGGCTGCCGCCCAGCCGGCGATGCAGCAGCGCGCCTTCGGCGGCGCCGGCCCGGCCGCGCGCAAGCCCAAGGACAACGTCAGCAACAGCTTTCAGCAGCTCAAGCTGGCGGTGCATAACCGCCTGTTCGAGTCGCTCGATGTGTCGAAACTCGAAAGCCTCGATCAGCATATGGCGTCGAGCAAGGTGACCCAGGCGATCACCGACATCCTCAACGAGGAGGGGCGGCTGATCACCGAGACCGATCGCGCCAAGCTGGTCGACGAAATCAAGAACGAGCTGCTGGGGCTCGGCCCGCTCGAACCGCTGCTGTGGGACGACGACATCACCGACATCATGGTGAACGGTCCGAACCAGGTGTACGTCGAGCGCTTCGGCAAGCTGTTCCTGACCGACGTCAGCTTCCAGGACGCATCGCACCTGATGCTGATCATCGACCGCATCGTGTCCCAGGTCGGCCGGCGCGTGGACGAAGCCTCGCCGATGGTCGATGCGCGCCTGCCCGACGGCTCGCGTATCAATGCCATCATTCCGCCGCTGGCGCTCGACGGCCCGTCGCTCTCGATCCGGCGTTTCGGCAGGAAGCGCTACGACATCACCGACCTGGTGGCCAAGAATTCGCTGACGCCCGAGATGGTCGAGTTCCTGCACGCCATCGTGCGCGCGCGCCTCAACATCCTGGTCGCCGGCGGTACCGGCTCCGGTAAGACCACGATGCTCAACTGCCTGTCGGCGTTCGTGCCGGTCGACGAGCGGATCGTGACCATCGAGGACTCGGCCGAGTTGGTGCTGCAGCAGCCGCACGTGGTGCGGCTGGAAACCCGGCCCTCGAACGTTGAGGGCAAGGGTGAGGTCAGCCAGCGCGACCTGGTCAAGAACACCCTGCGTATGCGTCCCGACCGGATCATCGTCGGCGAGGTGCGCGGCGCCGAGGTGTTCGACATGTTGCAGGCCATGTCGACCGGCCACGACGGCTCGATCGCGACCATCCACGCCAACAATCCGCGCGAGTCGGTGATGCGCCTGGAGATGATGATGATGCTGGCGGGGGCGCAGATTCCGCAGAAGGCGATGCGCCAGCAGATCTCCTCGGCCATCAATATGGTGGTCCACGTCTCGCGCATGTCCGACGGGACCCGCAAGTTGATGAAGATCTCCGAGCTCGCCGGCATGGAAGGCGAGACCATGATGATGCAGGACCTGTTCGAGTTCCATCGCACCGGTATCGGCCAGGGCGGCAAGGTGCTGGGGCACTTCCGGCACACCGGCATCCGCTCGCACTATACCGACCGCATCGAGATTACGGGTTACAAGCTGCCAGCTCTAAAGCGGGAGGCGATGTAATGGATCTGCTCGTATCAAGTGCGATTTTCCTGGTGGTGTTCGCGATTGCGATTATCGTTTTCACCTCGCGCGAGGGCGACGCCAGCGCCGACAAGGTGGCGCGTCGGATGGCGCCGCTGCCCGAGGACAGCCCCGAAGACGTCGACATCACGCGCCAGGTGCGCAAGCCCGAGCAGGGACTGCTGACTTTCCTGTACCGCACCACCCTGCTGCGGTCGCTGGAGCAAAGCATCTGGCAGGCCGGGCTGTTCATGCGCACCTCCGAGATGATGCTGATCATGGTGCTGATGTTCCTGGCCGGCGGAACCGTCACCAGGATCATCTTCGGCGATGCGCTGTTCGCGCTGGGCGGCGGGGCGCTCAGCGCCAGCCTGCCGATCTTCTATCTCCGCTTCCGGCGCCGGCGCCGCCTCAAGGCCTTCGGCGCGCAACTGCCGCATGCGCTCGACCTGCTGCGCTCATCGCTCGAGGCCGGCCATTCGCTGCTGCGCGGGATGCAGGTGGTGGTGCAGGAATTCGGCGAGCCGCTGGGCAGCGAGTTCCGGACCGTGCTCGAGCAGACCCGCATCGGACTGCCGCTAACGCGGGCGCTCGGCGAATTGCTCAAGCGCATGCCCGAGGAGGATCTGCGGCTGCTGGTGGTGGCCGTCAGGGTACAGAGCGAGGTCGGCAGCTCGCTGGCCGCAATCATCGGGCGGCTGTCGGAAATCGTCCGCACCCGGCAACGGCTGCGCCTCCAGATCAAGGCGCTCACCGCACAGTCGCGCATGGGCGGCATGATCGTCGGCCTGCTGCCGCTGATCGTGCTCGGCGCCTTCTCCCTCATCCAGCCGGGCTACACTGATGTGCTGTTCCACAATCCGACCGGACTCAAGATCCTCAAGGCCGCGGCCGTCATGGATATCTCGGCCTTGCTGATCATCAAACGCATGCTGCGGGTGGACTACTAACATGGCAGGCTCATTTCTAATCAGCATAGTGGTCTTTTCTCTGTTGGGCGTCGCGGCGATGGCGGTCTACGTGGCGCTTTACGGTAACCGGCTGCTCGAGGAGCGGCTCAACGACCTGGCGATCAAGATCCGCACCGTCCAGGGCACCGACCTTGAGGCGATCGACAACGACATCGACACGCTGGGGCGGATGCTATTTCAGTGGGCGTCGCGCAAGTTCCCGGCCCCCAAATCCGACACTGCGGCGGGCGAGAAGCTGTCGCGCCTGCTGGTGCAAGCCGGCTTTGTCCGCAGCGTCGACAATCAGGTCTTCCAGGTGGCACGCGTCTGCAGCATCGCGATCGGCACCACCCTGGGTCTGGCGGCGGCCTGGTTCACCCATCATCCGATCTTGATTTTTATCGGCGCCGGCGCGGTCGTGGGCTACGTCGGGCCCAGCTATTACCTGGCGCGTAAGGGACGCACGCGGCAGAACGAAATCGCCAAGCAGCTTTCCGATGTGCTCGACCTGTTGGTGGTCTGCGTGGAAGCCGGCCTTGGCATGTTCGAGGCGATCCGTATCGTGGGCGCGGAAACCGAGCGGCAACGCCAGGCGATCGGACGCGAGCTGTCGATGGTGTCGGGCGAAATCGCCGCCGGGGCCTCGCTCGGCCAGGCGCTGCGCGGGCTTGCCGACCGCACCGCGGTCGAGGATATCAAGCCCCTGGCAGCGACCCTGATTCAGAGCGAACAGTTGGGCGCCCAGATGGCCCCTGCCCTGCGCGCCAGTTCCGACGCCTTGCGCACCCGACGCCGGCTGCGGGCCGAGGAAGCGGCGCAAAAGACCACCGTCAAGATCCTCTTCCCGCTGGTGTTGTTCGTGCTGCCGGCCATGATCATGATCATCGTCGGCCCGGCGATCATTCAGATCCTCGGCACCCTGAGCCATTAAGTCCGCCCTTCTTCTGCGGGCAGCCGCCACGTCCTGTGGCTGGCCGCCCGCAGATTTCCTCTTCCGGTAGCATCGGCGCCGCCAGCCGCGGCGAATCCCTGCCCGCCCGCTGCGATCATCGCGCAACGATTTGCCGCTGCCGTCGCTACCTTCGGCAACCTCGCTGAGCCTCGCGATGCAGCCCGGCCACGCGACGGTTGCCAAGCTCGACGAGGCCCGGCCCTGCCGCGCAACCGCACTGCAGGATTGCACACCGTCGCCGGTTGATGCGCAGCGGTGATGCGATTTGGCCGGGGACGCCGCGACGATGCGCAAAATTGCCCAGCGCCGTCCAACATTTCCCTGCCTAAGGGACGGGGAACCGAAAAGCCGCGGGCGGGCGCGGCTGGAGGGATTCCCGGGACAATCGCAGCCCCGGCCGCTGCCCTGAAACGGACTCGCCAGGGTCGGGCGGCCAGCCGGGTCGCTGATGCGGGGTAACGCCCCCGGCGCGGGCTGAACCCCGGGGGCGTGGTACGGCTCTATGGATCGGGATTTAGAAGCGTCGGTGCGGGCGCAACGTCACGGCTGTGGCGACTGGGCTACTGGCCGAGGCCAAGGCGCTTCATCAAGCGGTAAAGCGTGGTGCGATCGACCCCCAGCTCATGCGCCGCCAGCGCCCGGTTGCCTTTCGCCCCTTCCAGCGCAGTCTTGATTCGAAGCGCCGCCGCGCGGTCGAGGCAATCCTGCAACGTGCCGCCGACGGTGTGACCGGAGCCATTGCCGTTGCTGCTCATGGCGTCGAGCTCGATCGGTTCCTCGACGTTGCGCTCGAGCGCAAAGGCCTCGGGCGTGAGCTGTTCTGCACCGCTCATCACGACCGCGCGCTCGATTACGTTCTCGAGCTCGCGGACGTTGCCCGGCCACGGGTAGCTGCACAGCACGCGCTCGGATTCCGCGGTCAGGGATATCGGGCGGCCCGCTTCGGTCGAATAGAAATCCAGGAAATGGCGGACCAGCGGCAGAATATCCTCCGGGCGCTCCCGCAACGGCGGGATATGAATCGGGATCACATTGAGGCGAAAGTAGAGGTCGCCGCGGAAACGGTTGTTAGCCACTTCCTTGCGCAACACGCGGTTGGTGGCGGCCACGATCCGGACATCGACCTTGCGTGGCTTGCTTGCACCGACGCGCAGGACCTCGCCGTCCTCGAGCACCCGCAGCAGCTTGGCCTGGAAGTCGGCCCCGGTCTCGGCGATCTCGTCCAGGAACAGGGTGCCGCCCGAAGCGCGCTCGAAGCAGCCGGCCCGCGCCGCGATGGCGCCGGTAAACGAGCCCTTCTCGTGGCCGAACAATTCGCTTTCGACCACGCCGTCGGCAAACGCCTTGCAGTTCACGGCCACGAACGGACCGTCGGCCCGCTGACCCCAGTAATGAACCAGGCGCGCCACCAGCTCCTTGCCGGTGCCGCTCTCGCCTTCGATCAGTACCGTCGAGCGCGAGGGCGCCACGCGCCGCACCACCGAGAGGATGTTCTTGCTGGCCTGGCTTTCGGCCACGAACCCCGCCGCGACGCTGGCCAGGTCGAGCTGCTGGCGGAGCTGGCGGTTCTCGCGCTGCAACAGACTCATATCGAGCGCGCGCTTGACGGCCGCGCTGAGCTCGTCGTCGGTGAAGGGCTTGGCGATATAGTCGAAGGCGCCGTGCCGCATCGCCGCCATCGCGGTGCCGGGATTGGGATCGACTCCGAGCAGAATCAGCGGCACGTCGGGGCGCCGCATGCGCACCTGTTGCAGCAGCTCGAGGCCGCCCATGCCGGGGATCTGCAGACCGATAACCATGACGTCTGCGCCCCGTTGCTTGAGTGCACTCAGCACAGCATCGCCGCTGTCGCAAACTTCGCACTCGTAACCCGATTGGATGAAGAGCCGTTCGGCGCTCTGCACCAGCTCGCGATCTTCGTCGGCGATCAACAGCCGCGCCTTGCCGGGAGCAAGAGCGGCTTGAGCACCTGCGGGTGGATTATAGTTCATTTCAAGTGGCACAGTTGCACGCCCTCGCGTAGCATATTTGCCTCACCAGCTCGCCCTGTCAATAGACTTTAGCGAGCCTGGTTGACCTTGGTTAGGTGCCATTGGCAACGGTCCTGAGCCAACCCGGAACCGCCGTTTTCACGGGCGTGCAAATGTGAAACGTGCGGATTCCGAGCGCTGCAACACAACCCAATCGTTTCCTAATCGGCCTGCCAGGCGTCAGTTTTGGCAGGCGTTATGTCGCTTATCAGCGATTTAAGCGGAGGTCGATTATTTCGTAGCCAGATATATGCCAAGCTCTTCTTGTGCGCTGCGACCTTCATCTGTGATGACAGTGGCGCACCCCGTTTGGCTTCGCACTCATTACGTTGTACGCTAGCGGCTCGATCCGGATTCTGATTCATGAGCTGGTAAATATACAATTTCGATGCCAATCAGGAATGATAAATAATCAGATTAGGTAACGATGGCCTGCCAGTGCGTCGCTGAGCATAGGACGGCCAGTCTCTGAGGACCGCAGGCGCTCGCGGGCGCGGATTTAAGCCCGTCGATTGAGCGCTTGTCGCGGCAACCTTATGATGTAGCTTGATTTCGCTCTCGCGGGCGGTTACCAAAGAGGGGCTTGAGTCCTCGCGAGATTGCTCCCCGGTAGCTCAGTCGGTAGAGCGGACGGCTGTTAACCGTCATGTCGCTGGTTCGAATCCGGCCCGGGGAGCCACACATATCGATTCCGGTCGGTCGGAAGTCCACTACCTGCCGGCGCGCACCACTCCCGAACGTGAAACCTGATATATCAACCTGGGCGTGACGACCACCGGCATGGTCACGCTGCGGGCGATGGTCAAAGCTGCGCACTGAGACCCTGGCAACGCGGCCGGGCCCCTGTTGGATGTCATCAACTGAACAGCCCCAGCCCTCCACGGCGACGACCGGCGTTCCGGGGTGGCTCAATCGCACCATCCTGGGAATCGGCATCGCCAGTCTGTGCTCCGACGTCAGCCACGAAATGGCGACCACGACGATGCCAGTGTTCCTGGCCTCGATTGGCGCCGATGCCGCCCTGCTCGGAATCATCGAGGGACTCGCCGACGGACTGTCGAGCTTTGCCAAGCTGCTCTCGGGCCTTTACAGCGACAAACTGGAACGCAGAAAGCCTCTCGCCGTCGTCGGCTACATAGTCACCGCGCTGGGGATGGCCAGCTTCGCACTTGCGACCAGTTGGTGGGAGGTGCTGCTCGGGCGCGTCACGGGGTGGATGGGTCGTGGCGCACGTACTCCGGTCCGCAACGCCCTGATGGTCGAGGCTACGACCCCCGAGTCTTACGGGCGCGCCTTTGGCCTGGAGCGCGCGATGGACAGTGTCGGCGCGTTCGTCGGTCCGATTCTTTCAATCGTGCTGTTGCGCGCGATCGGGATGCGCGCAATTTTTGCATTGACGCTGATTCCCGGACTCGCCGCAGCGATTGCGATTTGGGCGCTGGTCGACGAACGGCAGCATCAGGCGCGGCCGCAAGCGCAACTGTTCTCCGGTATCGCAGCCTTGCCGCGCGGCTTTCGCAAGTATCTGATCGGGGTAGGAATCGCGGGTCTCGGCGATTTTTCGAACACCCTCCTTATCCTATGGGCGACGCAGGCGTGGACGCCGATTTACGGGATGGCGCGCGGTGCTCAGCTCGCGATGCTCTTTTACGTCGGCTACAACGCGGTTTACGCCGTGTCATGCTACGTCAGTGGCGCGCTGGCCGATCGCTTCCCGAAGCGCTACGTACTGGCGATCGGCTATAGCATGGCCGTAGTTCCCGCCTTCGCCCTCATGATGCCGGGCGCGTCGCTGCTGAAATTCGCGGTGGTGTTCGCGATGTCCGGCGTTTACATGGGCGCCTGGGAGACCCTGGAGAGCGCGACGGCCGCCGAGACGCTGCCCGCCGAACTGCGCGGAACCGGATTTGGCGTGCTGGCGACGGTCAACGGAATCGGCGACTTTCTATCCAGCGCGACGGTCGGAATACTGTGGTCGATCAGGCCGCGCGCTGCGATGGGCGTGGTCATGGCGGCGTCGGTAGTCGGGTCGGCGATTATCGCGAGCAATCGTCCAGCTCCAGTTCCAGTCGGCGACAACGGCTGAACTTCCTCCAGGACGAGCCGGAATTCCGCTGCCGGCGGCCTATCCAGGCGGGGGAGCCGGATTACCGCCGCTCAGCGCGTTGCGCTCGGACCCAAACGGCGGATCGTCGCGCGCCCGGCCTCGCTGAAAGTTGCGCCGTGGGAGGCCGACTTGAGCGCCTCGAGGTCGGCGGCGAACTCGGTATCCCCAAGCACGAAGCGCAGCGGCCGATTGCCGGTCGAGTAGTGGAACGGCTGCCCCTGGTAATAATTCGTCAGCCCGGCGGCGATCGCGCCGGCCGAGCCGGTGGCCGCTAACTGCTGCCCCTCGCATTGCAGCCGCGCCATCATATCCGACGAGTTGCAATCGGGCGCATTCACCGGGTCCAGCGTGACCGTGGCGATTCTCAGGTCCTCGCCCTGCGCGGTCATCGTGGCGTTGTCGGACATCCCCGCATAACCGATCTCGCCGCGCAGCGTCATCGTATTGTCGCCGCCCGCCGCGACCACCTTGCGCACGGTTATCGGCTGGTTCATTCCCTGGATCTGCAACGGGACCTCATAGACCGGCGCGTAGATGCGGAGCAGCTGGTTGATGAAGCCGTATTGCGCGTCGGCCAGCAGGTTGGCGCCCGCCGGTACCGACCCCATCTCGGCGCGCAGCAGCGGGTCGGCCGCGAGCGAGGCGGCGGGATTGGCGACCGTGCCGCTGGGGAACAGCACGGCCAGGATAGTCGTCGGCAGGAAGCGGATGGCGATATCGAACCGGTAGCGATCCGCGGGCGGCGGCAGCAGCTGCAGGCCGGCGGTCGCGATCGATTTGAATTCGCCCAGTCCCTTGAGCGCGGCGGCCGGATTGGCGCCGCTCGGCACCCCGGCCGCGTCGACCATCGCCAGCGTGAGCTGCCACGGCTTCCAGGTCGCGCGGATTTTGACCACCACGGCCCAGGGCGCATGCGCCGACGAGATCGGCAGCCGGGCGGCGATCGCGGTCAGCGCGCGATCGCAGTCGGCGGCCGCGAGCGCATTGACCGCCGGCGCCGCGGCTTCCTCGGGATAGACCACGCCCAGCGCCCGCGCGCCGCCTGCCGCGTCACCACCGCACCAGGTCAGTCCGACGATTTTGATTTTCGACGCGCTGATATCGGTAGGCCCGGCCGGCAGTTCGACTTCGATCGGCGCCAATTGCTGGACCAGCGAGGGGATCAGCCCCGACATCGCGACCGCCCGCATCAACGGCCGCGGCTGAGCCCAGCCCGGAGCGGCGCCCGCAAGAGACACCAGCAGCACGCTCGCCAGTCCCGTCACCATCCGCCCCATCGACCTCATTGCTGCCTTCCTTTGCCGGCCGGCGCCCGAGCGCCCGACCGGATTCATGATCCCAAAGACGGATTCGATCTGTTATTCCTTGCTGGACAGATGTGGTGCGCTGTTGGAAACTTATTGAACCGCGATAACAATCGATGATAATAGGCCCACGATGGAGACAAAAGTACCGCATCTGCTGACCGGCTTCGTCGAACAACTGCGCGCGCTGTTCAAGGAATCGATCAGCGAGGAAGAGCGCTGGCGCCGGATTGCGGCGCTGATGCCCGCGCTGATCGAGTCGCCCGAGCTGCGCGCCAGCGCCCGCTCATGGCCCGAGCACCCCGAGGGCGAGTTGCCGCGCAATCTGCTGTTCTATGAGGACCCGGACTATCGCTTCGTCGTCAACGGGCTCATCAAGAAGCCGAACGAGGGCACCCCGGTCCATGACCATGCGCATACCTGGACGGTTTCGGCGCTGATGGAGGGCGAGGAGCACGTGACGCTCTTTCGCCGCACCGACGACCGCAGCCGCGCCGATTTCGCCCGGCTCGAGAAGCTCGCCGATCACGAAGTGCGGCCCGGCCACGTCGACCTGGTACCGCCCTACGTGATTCACGAGGAGCTGGCCGGCCCGCGTCGCACCATCTCGATGATCGTGCGCAGCGAGAAGACCGGCGACTTTCCGCAGAACATGTTCCACCTGGTCTCGGGCAAGGTGACGCAATCGCGCGGCGCGTCGCAGTTCCCCTACGATCTCGATTCGCAAGGGGCGTGATTTGCTGGTCCCCTCTCCTTGTCCAAGGAGAGGGTGAGGGTGAGGTCCGGCTAGCTGCCATCAGACAAACCTCTCCCCAACCCTCTCCTTGGACAAGGAGAGGGGGAAAGCCGGCTAGCCGCCGCCGTGCAGGCTCGCGCCCTTGCGCTCGCTGCCGAGCATGATCACGATCGCGGCCATCAGCAGCGAGCTGCCGGCCACGATCGCCAGCGCGTTGGCGTAGCCGATCCGCGCGCCGAGCAGCGCTTCGCCGAACGCGGCGTTAGCGGCGAACAGCACTCCTAGATGATAGGTCAGGCCGGCGAACAGCCCGCGCACCTCGGGCGGCGACAGTTCCGCCAGATGGGCCGGCATCACGCCCCACGCCCCCTGCACCATGAACTGCATGATGAAGGCGCCCGTCGCCAGCAGCACCAGCGAGCGCGGGTAGAGCCATAGCGGCACCACCATCAGGCCGAGCACGGTGGCGATCACCACCGCGCGCCGCCGGCCCAGGAAGTCGGACCACAGGCCGAACACCAGCCCGCCCAGAATCGCGCCGAGGTTATAGATGATCGCGATCCCGGCCACCATCCCGGGGCTGAGGCCGCGCTCGTGCTCGAGGAAGGTCGGATAGAGATCCTGGGTGCCGTGCGAGATGAGGCCCATCACGGTCAGCAGCACGACCAGGTAGAGGAAGCGGCGGAAATTGTTGCGGATGGCGCGGATGATCGCGCCCGGGGCCGGCTGATTGTGCTGCCAGATGCGGGACTCGGGCACCTTGGTGCGGATATACAGCACCAGCAGCGCCGGCACGCCGCCCAGAAAGAACATCGGACGCCAGCCCAGATGCGGGAAGATAAAGTAGTAGGCCGCCGCCGCGAAGATATAGCCGAAGGCGTAGCCCTCCTGCAGGAAGCCGGAGACGATACCGCGGCGCGAGACCGGCACCACCTCCATCGCCAGCGCCGTGCCGACTCCCCACTCGCCGCCCATCCCAATCCCATAGAGCGCGCGCAGGATCAGGAAGCTGGTGAAGTTGGGGGCCAGGCCACTGGCGAACTCGACCACCGAATAGAAGATGATGTCGAGCATCAGCGGCAGCCGGCGTCCGTAACGATCCGCGATCCAGCCGAAGATCAGGGCGCCGATCGGGCGCATCGCGAGCGTGGCGGTGATCGTGAAGGCGATGTCGGCGAGCGAGCGATGGAATTCGCGGCCGACCGCCGGCACCACGAACACCAGGATAAAGAAATCGAAGGCGTCCAGCGTCCAGCCGAGGAAACTCGCGGTCAGGGCGTGGATCGCGTCACGGCGCGGAATCGCGAACAATTGCTCGGCGCTCGCGGCGGCCTGCCCTCCCTCGCTCACAGCCATCTTCGGTGTCATCCCCCAGTCGACACCGCTGGCGGAGACCGCGCGGCGTTGTGAACTATTTAGGCGTCGCCGCGGCGGCGCGCAACTTACCCGATCGAACCTGTCGGAGCGGGGACCGGCGGGGGCCGGCGCGCCGGGGCGATCGAGTCCCCCCTTGCTTGACTGTAATTCGGGGCTGTTCTTATAGTTGGACTTCTAAGTCGGCTATTTTCGAACCATAGGCGGAAGCGCTGGAAAACCCACGACTTAGTTAATGGCTGTAGGCGCCCGCCGGGCCGCCCGGCGGCGATGGAGATGGCGGCGCGGCGCGCTATAATGTTCGTTACGTGGCGCGCCGGCCGGGCCGGGACCATCTATCTTCGGCGCGCGGCGCAGCGTTTGAGGGCGGGCCGCAGAGGCCATCAGAGGTGACGATATGACGCAGCTGGAATTTGCACGCAAAGGGGAAATTACCCCGCAGATGGCCGAGGTCGCGCAGGACGAGGGACTCGCGCCCGAGGATGTACGCGCGCTGGTCGCCAGCGGCGAGGCGGTCATCCCGCGCAACGCCCATCACGAATTTCGCGCCATCGGCATCGGCAAGCGGATGCGCACCAAGGTCAACGCCAACCTCGGCGCGTCGAATTTCCATCAATTGCTCGATGAAGAGATCGAGAAGCTCTACACCGCGGTGCGCTACGGCGCCGACTCGGTGATGGATCTTTCGACCGGCACCGACCTCGACAAGATCCGCGCCGAGCTGCTGTCGCGATGCCCGGTGATGCTGGGCACCGTGCCGATCTACCAGGTCGCCTCCGAACACTCGATCATGGATTTGGAGACCGAGTACTTCCTCGACGTCATCGAGCGCCAGGCGCGCCAGGGCGTCGACTACATGACGCTGCATTGCGGAGTGACCAAGGAAACCGTTCGCCGCCTGCGCGGCCATGGCCGTATCGAGGGTATCGTCTCGCGCGGCGGCGCGTTGCTGGCGGCCTGGATCGAGCGGACCGGCAACGAGAATCCGCTCTACGAACATTTCGACGAAGTCTGCGCGATCCTGCGTGCGCACGACGTGACCATCTCGCTCGGTGACGGGCTGCGTCCCGGCGCGACCGGCGATGCGACCGACCGCGGGCAGATCGCCGAGCTGCTGGTGCTGGGCGAACTGACCGAGCGGGCGCGGGCGCTGGGCGTGCAGGTGATGATCGAGGGACCGGGCCATGTGCCGCTCGATCAGATCACGGCCAATGTGCAGCTCGAAAAGCGAATCTGCGGCGGCGCGCCCTTCTATGTGCTGGGTCCGCTGACCTGCGACGTCGCGCCCGGCTACGATCACATCACCGGCGCTATCGGCGGCGCGATCGCGTCGGCCGCCGGCACCGATTTCCTGTGCTACGTGACCCCGGCCGAGCATCTGCGGCTGCCCGATAACGACGACGTCCGCGAGGGCGTGATCGCGACCCGGATCGCGGCTCACTCGGGCGATCTCGTCAAGGGCGTGCGCGCGGCCAAGCTCTGGAACGACCAGATGTCGCGCTATCGCAAGGCGCTGGACTGGGACGGGATGTACGCGATGGCGATGGACCCGGACAAGGCGCGCCGTTACAAGGAAGAGAGCGAAGCGGCGGGCTCCAACGTCTGCAGCATGTGCGGCTCGCTGTGTTCGATCAATATCGACAACGCCGCGCTCAAGTTCAGCAAGCGCCGCGCACTCGGCGAGGCCCCGGCCCATGCCGGTGTCAACTGACGAGCGCCGGCTGCTCGATCAGGCGCCGGCCGAGCTGGAGCTGCTCGATCAGCTCGGCGAGCCGGTCAAGCTGGCCGACTTCGCCGGCCGGGCGGTGGCGTTGTTCTTCTATCCGAAGGACGACACTCCCGGCTGCACCATCGAAGGCAAGGAGTTCCGCGACCTGTACGATGAGTTCGCGGCGCTCGATTGCGCGATCGTCGGAGTGAGCGTCGATCCGGTCGCGTCGCATCGCGCCTTCGCCGAGAAGCACGCCTTCCGGTTCCAGTTGCTGGCCGATACCGAGGGGCAACTGGCCGCCGCCTTCGGCGTGCTGCGCGACGGGCGGGCGGAGCGGACGACCTTCGTGATCGGTCCGGCCGGGCGAATCCGCCGCACGTTTCGCGAGGTGAGTCCGCGCGGCCATGCTTTGCAGGTGCTGAACTTCGTGCGCAGCCTGCGCCAATCGCAGATGATGATCGGCGGCTAGCGCGCCGGACGACTTGACGATGGTTATATTCTGAGACCGATTAGTAACGATTCCAAAGCGACGGTTACCATATGGCTAAAAGCTCGAAAAATATCCTCGACGAGGCGCGCGGCTCGATTCGCCAGATCGACGCCGAGCAGGCGCGCAAGCTGCTGGAGCAGGGCGCGACCATTATCGACGTGCGCGAGAGCGACGAATGGCGCCAGGGTCATATCCCGCAGGCGACCTTCATCCCGCGCGGCTTCCTGGAACTGCGGGTCGAGGAGAAGATCCCCGACCACAAACAGCCGGTGATCGTGCAATGCGCCTCCGGCACGCGCTCGCTGCTCGCCGCCCGCACGCTCAGCGAGATGGGCTACGAGAATCTTTATAATCTGAGCGGCGGCTTCAACGGCTGGAAGGACAAGGGGCTGCCGTGGGTGGCGGACCGCCAGTTCACGCCCGACGAGATTACCCGCTACTCGCGCCATTTCGTGATCCCCGAGGTCGGCGAGAAGGGCCAGGCCAAGCTGCTCGACGCCAAAGTCCTGCTGATCGGGATGGGTGCGCTGGGCTCGCCGACCGCGCTCTACCTGGCGGCGGCCGGCGTCGGCACTATCGGGATCGTCGATTTCGACGTGGTCGACCTCTCCAACCTGCAGCGCCAGATAATCCATACCGTCGACCGGGTCGGGATCCTGAAGACCCAGTCGGCCGAGGAAGCGATCCACGCGCTCAACCCGGGCGTCAAGGTCAATCGTCACGAAGTGCGGCTGACCTCGGACAACGCGATGGAGATCATCGGCGCGTATGACGTGGTGGTGAACTGCGGCGACAATTTCCCGACCCGCTACCTGGTCAACGACGCCTGCGTGTTCGCCAGGAAGCCGCTGGTCGACGGCGCGATCTTCCGCTTCGAGGGCAACGCCACGGTCTTCTCTCCGGACAAGGGCGGACCGTGCTACCGATGCCTCTATCCCGAGCCGGCGCCGCCGGATATGGCGCCGTCGTGCGCCGAGGCGGGCGTGCTGGGCGCGCTGCCGGGGCTGATCGGATCGATCGAAGCGCTCGAGGCGATCAAGCTGATCCTGGGCGCGGGCGAGTCGCTGATCGGGCGGATGGTCTACTTCGACACGCTCTCCAAGGACTTCGTGCGGGTGCTCAAGGTGCCGCGCGATCCGGAGTGCCCGGTATGCAGCGAGCATGCGACCCAGAAGGGGCTGATCGATTACGAGGCCTTCTGCGGTCTCGGCGCGGCCGCACCGGCCACTAACGGCGCCGCCCACGCCGCCGCGGGTCGTTGAGGGTCGCGATATAGCGAAAACGATCGATGACGGGCGCCCACGCGGCGCCCGTCGCTTTTTGGGGATCGGGGGGATGGAAGACGATGGCGCTGGGTCCGTTCTACGTCGAACAGAAAATCCGCAGCGCCGCCGCGCATGGCAGCGTGCTGCTGATGCGCCACGGCGAAACCGCGTGGAATCGCGAGGGGCGCGTGATGGGCCGCAATCCGGTCGAGCTCAGCGCCGAGGGGCGCGAGCAGGTCGTGGCGGCAGCCGAATTCGTACGCGGCCTGAAGCCGGATTTGATCGTGACCAGCCCGCTGGTGCGCGCCCGCCAGTCGGCCGCGATCGTCGCCGAGCGGCTGGGCGGCGTCGAGCTAATCGAGGACGGGCGCCTGACCGAGGTCGAATACGGCCGCTGGGAAGGGATGAGCTTCAAGAGCCTGCTCCAGGATGATCACTACCTGCGCTACAAGGATGAGCCGGTGACGATGGCGACGCCGGGTGGCGAGACCCTGACGCAGGCGCAAAGCCGCGGCGTGGCGGCGGTGCACGATGCGATGGGGGCGAATCACGGGCGGCGGGTGCTGTTCGTCTCGCACGGCGACATCATCCGCACCGTCATCTGCCATTTCATGCGGCTGGAGCTGGCGCACTTTCGCCGGATCAGAGTCGATAACGCGACCCTTTCGGCGCTGGAGCTGGCGGACAGCTTCGCCGAGGTAAAGTTTATCAACCTGTTGCCCGATCCGGCCCGCGCCTTCCTGCCGCCCTTTCGCGCCTGATGTCTTTTTGACTAGTTTCTACCTGACACTACTCATTTTTCACCCTAATTTCTGTTGATGTTATGCTGCGTTGTGCTAACGCATCCGATCGATGCTGAGGCTGTGATTTGAGATGGCCTGAGGGCCACAGCTTCGCATATTGACCGATTTAGGCGTCAGGTTCGCTGTCTAATCGACGCGCGCCTCCTGTGGTACTTGCCGGCGTCGATGACGAACCGACGATGGCATGGGCCAGGGAGGGGACCATGTTGATGAAGCCGGCACGGATTGTGGCGATCGCGGTCAGCGTCGCGATGCTGATCGCGGTGAGCGTGTTCGCAACCGGACTCGATTCCGCTTCCGCTGATCGACCGTCATCGCCACGCGGTGCGCCGATGGTCCGCATTCCCGGACATGTGCTCGGCGCGCTGGCGAGAGCGACGCGTATCAAATCGGCGCCCAACGCCGGCGATTCGCCGATCACGCTGACGCTGACGCTCAATCGCCATGATCAGGCCGGCTTCGATCGCTACCTGCACCAGGTTTACGATCCGCACTCGAAGAACTTCCATCATTTCCTGACGCAGCGCGAAATCGCAGATCGCTTCGGACCGTCGCAGACCAGTTACGATGCGGTCCT
>DATKSL010000018.1:0-36945 GCA_035531675.1 Binataceae bacterium (SeqCode)
CTGCCCTACAAGCTCGGTATCGACACCGGCCTGGTTTATGGCGGCAAGCTCACCTGTATCGAGTTCACCGAGGGGGTGCTCTACCAGGTCGCGCGCGGCAGCAGCCAGGCGAAGTCCAAAGCGATCAAGGTAGTGAGCTGATCGGACTCCCTCCCCCAGTATTGGGGAAGGGGTCAGGAGCTTCCGCCTCCAGTTTTGATTGGCTGCCGTGACTCCCTCCCCCTTTGTTTCGGGGGAGGGGGCTAGGAAGTTCGGAGCGCAGCTTTAATTTTGGTGGGCCGCTTTGACTCCCTCCCCCGGGATTAGGGGAGGGAATGAAGAACTTCAGTGCGTCATCGGACTCTTCCGAAGGCGGCGCGCGCAGGGTAATCTAGCTCGTTCAGCGTGGCGGCGTAGCTCAATTGGTTAGAGCACGCGGCTCATATCCGCGGGGTTGTAGGTTCAAGTCCTACCGCCGCCACCATCGATACCGGCCGCTCAATATCCCTGCCGATTACCCTCACGCGGATCGCCCGAACTGGGCTAGGATTGGGGCCGGGGGACCCATCCATGAGAGTGTCGCTGTTCGATCTCGTCAATTGGAGCGGCGGCGCCGATCCGGCTGATTACGACGCCGCACAGGCGCGCGACCTCTACGCCGCGCGGCTCGACGAATGGCAGCGCGCCGAGCAACTCGGCTTCGACGGCGTCTACCTCGCCGAGCATCACTTCGGCTCCGGCTGCCTGACGCCGTCGCCCAATATCCTGGTCGCGGCGCTCTCGCAGCGCACCACCCGGATGCGCATCGGCGTGATGGTCAACGTGATGCCGTTCCACGATCCGGTGCGGATCGCGGAAGAAGCGGCGATGCTCGATTTGCTGAGCGGCGGCCGCCTCGACTTCGGCGTCGGCCGCGGCGTGGTGCAGGGAGAATTCGTGCGGCAGCGGATGCCATATGAAGAGGCGCGGCCGCGGATGGAAGAGGCGATGGAGCTGGTGATCCGATGCTGGACGCAGGAGCAGTTCGAGTTCCACGGTAAATTTCGCAGCGTCGGGCCGGCAACGATGTGGCCGCGGCCGCTGCAACGGCCCCATCCTCCGATCTGGTGCGCGGCGTTCAGCGACGATACCGTCATGTGGGCGGCGCGGCGCGGCCTTTCGATCGGCTGCACGCTGCTGCCGGTGGCCGGGATGCGCAGCCGCCTCGAGCTCTATCGAAAGACCGCGGCCGAAGCGGGAATCAAAGTGACGCCGGCGCAAACCCTGATCACGCGCCAGGTCTTCGTCGCCGAGTCCGACGGCGAGGCCCGCGCTATCAGCGAACAGCCCTTCAACGATCTGTTCCGCTTCTTCATCCCGCCCGGCGAAAAGCGCGAGCCCTCGAAGCTCGCCGCCGATCAGAAATATTACTCGGAGTTCTATCGCGGCTTCGTCGGACGGAACCTGAGTTTCGGCGATCTGATCGAAGCGGGGCTGTTCGTCGTCGGCAGTCCGGCGACCGTGACACGGATGCTGACGGCGCAGCTCAGCGCGACCGGCGCCGGCCATCTGCTGGCCTGGATGAACTTCGGCGGCCTCGAAGCCGGGATGGTGCGGCGCTCGGAGGAACTGTTCGCTAGCCAGGTGCTGCCGCATCTTAGAGCAGTGGGGTGAGACATTTGACGCCCATCAGGAGGGCGGCTAGGCTCGCTATAATCGATCGATATCGAGGCGACGGAGTGAAACCGTGAACGGTGTGCACGATTTAGGCGGTATGGATGGCTTCGGGCCGATCCCGCGCGAGGAGAACGAGCCGGTCTTCCACGCCGACTGGGAACGCCGGATGTACGGGATGGCGCGGATGCTGATGAACGCGCGGCTCTTCAACCTCGACGAATATCGCCACGCGATCGAGCGGATTCCGCCGCCAATTTACCTGGGCGCGAAATACTACGAGAAGTGGGCGATCGGCGCGACCGGGCTGCTGCTCGAAAAGGGTATCCTCAAGCCCGCCGAGCTCAAGGGTTTCAAACCGATCAAGCTCAACCCGACCTACTCGCTGGCGAGCAAGCGCGCGCGCGGCGCGATCTCCCACCGATCATCGGGCGCGGTTAAGGCGCGTTTCAAGCCCGGTGACAAGGTCATCGCGCGCAACACCAATCCGCACGGCCATACCCGGCTGCCGCGTTATGCGCGCGGCAAGCGCGGCACGATCCTGTTCGACGAGGGCGTTTTTCCGCTGCCCGACCTCAATGCGCATGGCGGCGAAATCACGCCGCAGCATGTCTATGCGGTGCGCTTCACGGCGCGCGAGCTGTGGGGCGAAAAGGCCGCGGCACGCGAGTCGGTCTCGATCGATCTATGGGAAGCCTATCTGGAACCGCCCAACGGCAGTCGCGCCAACGGACGCGGGCGCATCGGGCGCGGCAGGAGATAAGTCATGGCAACCAGTCATCACGACCACGAGCATCATCGGCACGACGAGCCCGAATCCGACGTCGCGCTGCGGGTCAAAGCGCTGGAGTCGCTGCTCACCTCGAAGGGGCTGCTCGACGCGCAGGCGCTCGACATGCTGGTCGACACCTACGAGAAGCGGGTCGGACCGCGCAACGGCGCCAAGGTGGTGGCGCGCGCCTGGACCGATCCCGGCTTCAAAAAGCGCCTGCTCGAAGACGCCACCGCGGCCGTCAACGAGCTGGGCTTCCCGCCGGGACCCGAGGGTATCAACCTGATCGTGCTGGAGAACACGCCCAAGGTGCACAACATGGTGGTCTGCACGCTGTGCTCGTGTTACCCGTGGTCGACGCTCGGCCTGCCGCCGGTCTGGTACAAGAGCACTGCGTACCGGTCGCGTGCGGTCAGCGATCCGCGCGGCGTGATGCGCGAGTTCGGCGCCGAGCTCGCCGACGACGTCGAAATCAGGGTCTGGGACAGCAGCGCCGAGGTGCGTTACCTGGTGCTGCCCGAGCGGCCGGCCGGCACCGCGGGGATGAGCGAGGAGGAGCTGGCCGAAATCGTCACGCGCGATTCGATGATCGGCGTCGCCACGGTGAATCCGCCCAAGCGGGCGGCACGCCGCCGTCGCGCGGGCAACGGCCGCGCCGAGCATCGCGCCTGAACGTCGCGCCGGGAAAGCGTTGCCGATGAGCGCCGACGATTCAGATCGCAAGATTCCGATTCGCCCGGAAGAGGACGAGCCGGTCTTCCGCACGCCGTGGGAGGCGCGGGTCTTTTCGATCGCGGTGCAGCTCAGCCGCCGCGGCCTCTTCAGCTGGGAGGATTTCCGCCAGCGGCTGATCGCCGAGATCGCGCGTCCCGACGCGAACGAGGATTACTATCAGAACTGGCTGCGCGCGCTCGAAGGCCTGCTCGACGACAAGGGCACGCTGATCGCCGAGGAGATCGATCGCGAACTGGCCGAGTTGCGGGCCAATCCGCCCGCCCCGCAGCATCACAGTCATGAGCCCGACAAGCCGCTGCTGGTTTTTCCGCCTGCGCCCGGAAGCGGCGAGCGGCGCTGATCGCATACCTGACGGCCCGGGCTGATTCCGGGCGGCAGCCGCGCTCACGATGAATCGGCCCGCAGGTCCAATCACTCGTCGCAAGCTTATCAAAGGCCTCGCTGCGGCCGGCGCCTGCGCCGGCTTGGAGCTGTGGCGATGGCCCGCGATCGCATGGAGCGCCGGGCCGGTCGAACCCGCCATCCTGAGCGGCAACCATTTCGAGCTCGAGGTGGGGCCGCTGGCCGCCGATATCGGCGGCAAAACGTCAACCGGGGTGGCGGTGAACGGATCGATTCCGGGGCCGCTGCTCAAGTGGCGCGAAGGCGACACGGTCACGATCGCGGTCACCAACCATCTGCGCGAGACCACTTCGATCCACTGGCACGGGATTCGATTGCCGTCCGACATGGACGGCGTGCCGGGACTCAGCTTCGCCGGTATCGCGCCGGGTACGACCTTTACCTATCGATTTCCGGTCCGGCAGAGCGGCACCTACTGGTATCACAGCCATTCGCATTTCCAGGAACAGATCGGCCTTCACGGCCCGCTGATCGTCGAGCCGCGCGGCAGGGATCCGATCGAATGCGATCGCGACTACGTAATCTTTTTGTCCGACTGGCCCGACCAGGACCCCGATACGATCGCCAGCAATCTCAAGCAGCAGAGCGACTACTACAACTACCATCAGCAGACGCTCGGCGGCCTGGTCGACGAGGCCCGCGCGCACGGCCTCGGCGCCGCGGTCGCGAACCGGCTGCGCTGGGGCTGGATGAACATGAGCCCCACTGATATCTCGGACGTCTCCGGCGCGACCTACACCTATCTCGTCAACGGGCAGCCGCCGGCGCTCAATTGGACCGCACTGTTTGCGCCGGGCGAGCGCGTCCGCCTGCGCTTCATCAACGGTTCGTCGATGACGTATTTCGATGTGCGGATTCCGAATCTGCCGATGACGGTGGTGCAGAGCGATGGCAACGACGTCGAGCCGGTGACGGTCGACGAATTCCGCATCGCGGTGGCCGAGACTTACGATGTCATCGTTCAACCGCGAAATTTTTCCGCCTATACGATTTTCGCGCAGGCCGAGGATCGCAGTGGCTACGCCCGCGCGACCCTGGCGCCGCGGGCCGGGATGACGGCCGCGGTGCCGCCGATGGATCCGCGGCCGCGGCGCACGATGGCCGACATGGGGATGGCCAACATGTCGGGCAGCAGCATGCCGGGCATGAAGATGGGCGACGGTTCTGCGCCTTCCGCGCCAATGAAAATGGAAGATCATGCGGGGATGTCCGGGATGTCCGGGATGTCCGGCCAGCCGGCCGAGCAGCCGGCGCTCACGCCATCCAACCCGGTGCGGCTGCATCTGGGCCCCGAGGTCGCGAGCATCGCGGCCCATCCGGTCAGCCGGCTGAACGAGGCCGGCGACGGGCTCGACGGCAACGGTCGCCGCGTGCTGACCTATGCCGACCTGCGCGCGCGGGTGCGCGGTACCGATCCGCGCCCGCCGAGCCGCGAAATCGAGCTGCACCTGACCGGCAACATGCAGCGCTTCATCTGGGGCTTCAACGGCAAGAAATTTTCGGAGGCGGAGCCGATCCGGATGCGGCTCGGCGAACGCGTGCGGATAGTGCTGATCAACGACACCATGATGGAGCATCCGATCCATCTGCACGGCTTGTGGAGCGAACTGGAGAACGGCGACGGCGAGTTTCGCCCCTACAAGCACACCATCAACGTCAAACCCGGCGAGCGTTTGAGCTACCTGGTCAGTGCCGATACGCCCGGCCATTGGGCCTATCACTGCCATCTGCTCTACCACATGGAGATGGGGATGTTTCGGACGGTGATCGTGGAATGAGGCCGGCGCGGCGGCGGACGAGCTCGCCGAGGATGCTGATGGCGCTGGTGTTGATCGCGCTAGCGGCGCCGGCGGGCGTCGCCCGCGCGCAGTCATCCGCCGCGGCCGTCGCCGGTACTCCGGACCTGGTGATGCCGGTGATGGACAACCAAATCTATGCCCATCTGCTGTTCGATCAGCTCGAGGGGCGCACCAACGGTCCCGACACCGAGCTGCGCTGGGACGGTGAAGGCTGGCTCGGCACGGATTTCAATCGGCTGTGGATAAAATCAGAGGGCTTCTACACCGATCGCAACAAGGTTGAAGACGGCGATCACGAGCTGCTCTACGACCGACCGATCACGACCTACTTCGACGCGCAGGGCGGGCTGCGCTACGATCTCGATTCGGGGCCGCAGCGCTTCTGGGGCGCGTTTGGAATCGAGGGGCTGGCGCCGGAATTTTTCAATTTTCAGGCCACCGCCTACGCGCGCGACGCGGGTCATTTTGCGGCGCGGGTGATGGGCTCATACGATTGGCGCCTGACGCAGTTGCTGGTCGCCCAGCCGGAGTGCGAGCTCAATTTCTACAGCAAGAAGGATCCCGCGCGCGCGATCGGCAGCGGACTTTCGGAGATCGACACGGGACTTCGAATCCGCTACGAGCTGAGCCGCAAGTTCGCGCCCTACGTGGGAGTCGCCTACAACCAGAAATTCGGGCAGACGGCAGATTTCGCGCGACAGGAAGGCGAAATCGTGCGCGACCTGCGCTTCGTGTTCGGAATCAGAGTGTGGCGCTAGCACCCCAGCCGCGAGACGCGTCCGCATCGGAGCGGAATTACGCATAATCGGGGAATCACGCGACCCCTCATTTCGCGCGGCCATCGGAACCGCCGGACTGAGACCGGCCAGTGGCGATGGCCGCGGACGATGGACGCAGGGTCCGGATCGAGGCGATGACGGCGCGCCGCGCCTATTCGGTCTCGGACTGCTGCTGGAGTTGTTCGATCTGCGAGCGCTGCCGGTCGATCTGGCGCTGTTGCGAAGCGATCTCTGATCGGGTTTGCCCCTGAGCGACCTCCTGATTCTGGAATTCGTTGCCGACTATCGCCCCGGTTACCGCCCCGAGTCCGCCGCCGATCGCGGCACCCGCACCCGGAGAACCGACTGCCGCGCCGATTATCGCGCCGGTGCCGGCGCCCAGGACGCCGCCGGCGAGGGTGCCCTTTTCACGGGTCGAAAGCGGCTGCCCGGCACAGGCGCTCAACAGCGTAGCCGCGATGGCGATAAACAGAATGGTCCTGAGTAGCTTCATAGCGCTCCCTCCCGCGCGGACTTGTGAGTCCGCCCGGCTAGAGCAGCCGCCGTGCCATCGAAAAACCGCAGGAAACCGCTGAATCTGACCATTGGGAGGAGCTGGTAAAATCTACAAATTACAAGCCAAAAGAACGCTGACGGTTCGGACTGCGATCGGCGCGCGATGTTGAGCCCCGACGCCTTTGCAACTTGTAAAAATTACATCCCGCATTGGGGCGCAAGTTACACACTTCCCGACCCGGCCGAATCTATCGGCTAGGGAAATCAAGGAGATTTTTCGATTGTCCCGATGGCACATGCATTGCTGAGGTTATCTAGCGCGTAGCGAAACTTAGTAGGGGCTACACGAATTTAGGTTATCGGTTCGCCGGCGAACACTAATCCAATCCAGACCACGGGCGTCCCCCTCCCTCGTGGCTGAATTGATAGGTTCGCCGGCGAACTCCTTTTTTGCCCGCTCGATCGAGTCGGGCGTCTTCGACGAAAATCCTAGAAGCCGGTTTGCGCCGGGGTGGCTGTGGCGGTGGCCGCGACCTTGTCGGCGAGCAGCGAGGCCTTCTCGGCCAGGCCGGTGGCGCCGACGTAGTCATGCTCGCCGATCGCCTGCTGAGCGGCGTCGGCGAAGCCGGCTGCCTGCTGATAGGTGGCGGCGTCGTCGCGACTTAGTTTCGAGCGGTCGATCTTGCCGAGCTTGGAGTTCGCGGAATCGAGCAAGCCCTGGGCTCGCTGCCGGGCGGCCTGATCGTTGTCGAGGGTAATGGTCGGCGCCGCGCTGTTCGGGGTTGGGAGCGACCCCGGCAGTTCACCGGTCGTTGGATGAGACGAATGGCCGCGAGATCTTCGCCGCGGGGATTCCGCGGCGGGCGAGGCGGTGGCCTCCGGGGTCGGGGTCGGCGAAGGAATCAACACCGGCGAGCTTTGGCTGGCTGGCGGCGTCAGCTGCGGCTGCGGCTCGAAATAATTGGAGACCGCCTCACAGCCCCAAAGCGTGAGCATCAACCCGGCGGCCATACCAGCAGCCACCATCAATTCGGCCCCCCTCCGCATCACGTCAATCCAACGTCCTCTCGGGTACCAGCCCGATGCTGTTTGCGCGCTCAACCGGCAGGCGGACACGCACCGTGGTGCCCAGTCCGACCTGACTCTGTACGTTGATCGTTCCGCCATGCAGATCAACGGCCCGCATGGCGAGCGAAAGGCCCAATCCGGTACCGCTTTCCTTGGTGGTGAAATAGAGCTGGAAAATTCGTTCGAGATGCTCTGCCGGGATGCCGACCCCTTCGTCGCGCACCGTGATTTCCAGCATCGCTTCGCCCACCGGCCCGGTCGCGATAGTCATCGTGCCACCCTCAGGCATCGCCTCGACCGCATTGCTGATTATATTGCGCAACGCCTCACTGAGCAGCGCCCGGTCCACCTTGACCGGCATTAGATCGCGCTCCAATCGATACTGGACGTGCACGCCCGGCGGGGTAGTGACCTGGGCGACGGTCTCCTCCAGCAGCTCATTGATGTTGACGTTGGCCAGTTGAAGCTGTTCGGGCCGCATAAACCTCATCAAAGCATCAACCACCTGATCGAGCCGCATGATCTCATCGCGCACCGACCGAATGCGCTCCTCGACCGGCTTCCCATGCTGCGCGTCGAGGTTCAGCAACTCAAGCTCCAGGCTCATCGCATTCAGCGGATTACGGATCTGATGCGCCACCCCTGAGATCAATCCGCCCAGCCGGGCCAGGCGGCCCGAATAGTCGAACACATGCTCGAGTTCCTGCACCGGCCCCAGGTCGCGCGCGATCATCAAGACCCCCGGCGGCTCGGGGCCCTGGCCGAGCGAGAAGATCGAGACCAGCAACCGCGCCGGCGACGGGCCGTCGGTCAGCGCGACGGCGATATCGTGCACCTCGGTGCCGGTCGAATAGGCACTGTCGAACATCCGAATCAGCGGATGGTTGCGGCCGAGCAGGGCGCGAATCTGCTTGCCGTCGGCCAGTCCGCCGGCCGGCAGCCCCAGGCGCGCCTGCGCCTCGCCATTGCAGAACAGGATCAGGCCGCCGGCATCGAGCAGCACCACGGCGTCGGTAATCGAGCGGAAGATATTGAAGAACTTGCCGCGCTCGTTTTCCCACTGGTTGCGATTTTTCCTGATGCGCTGTGACAGGACATTGAATTTCTCGGCCAGCGAGCCCAGTTCGTCACGGCCCGCCACCTCGACCTCGACCTCCTCGCCGGGGCCGGTGGTCAGCCGTTCGACGCCGCGCGTGATCTCGCTGAGCGGCCGCAGCATCCGCCCGCCGAACAGCAGTGCGCCGATCAGCGACAGCAGGAACACGACCAGCGAGACCGCGATGATGTTATTGACCGAGCGCCGCACCTCGTTGGCCAACAGCGCGGTTGAGAGCCCGACCTTGATAACCGCAAAGGGCTGATTGTTGAGCTGCACGTCGCGGCTCATCTGATAGGTCTGCTGCTCCAGCATCGCTGCCAGCCGCGAGAACGGCCACCAGGTCGAAACCCGATCTTCCAGCACGCTGAACGGCTCGACCGGCGGCGCCGACCCCTCCACTGCGGGCGTAGCCGTGCCGGTGCCGCCCACGATGGCGGCGCCCGCCGGAGTGTCGATGCGGACGTAGACCACGCCCTTACCGAAGGCCTGCGAGGAGAACAGGAAACCGCGCAGCGCCGCGCTATGGGCCAGCGCCGCGGCCGGATCGTCCGGGGCAGAGGCCAGCAGCGAGCGGATTTGTTCGAAGGCCTGGTTGATGATCAGCGAGCCGGAATCCGCCAGGTCGTCGACCATCACGGCCATCCGGCGGTCGATCTCGATAGCGCTGACCACGCTAACCGGAACGATCAGGAGCACCAGGAAGATGATGGCGAATTTTACGCGCAGGCCCATCCTGGCCCCAGCTCCTGTTGCGGGCTTTGCCCGGGTCGCGCTTACCAGTCCTTGGCCTGGTAGCGCTCCAGGCGATTGTAGAGAGTTTTGAGGCTGATACCCAGCAGCTCGGCGGCACGCGCCTTGTTGCCGCTGGTGAATTCCAGTGTGCGGCGGATAAACTCGCGCTCCAGGTCGTCCAGCGACGAGCCCAGCGCGAGCTCGAAGCCGGCGGCGGCGTTGCCGCTGGACCGGCGGATTTCGGGCGGCAGATCATCGACCATCAACAGCGGACCGTGGCTGACGATCAGCGCCCGCTGGATCACATTGCGCAACTGCCTGACATTGCCGGGCCAGCGATAGTTGCGCAGCACCTCGAACGCCTCGTGGTCCACGCCCTTGACGGGCTTCTCTTCGGCCTCGGAAAATTCGTGAATGAAATGTTCGGCCAGGTCCGCGATGTCCTCGGGGCGGTCGCGCAGCGGCGGCAGTTCGATGGTGAAGACGTTGAGGCGGTAATAAAGATCTTCGCGCAGCGCCGCGTCGCGCAGCGCTTCCTCTATATTGCGATTAGAGGCCGCCAGCACCCGCACGTCGAGCGCGACCTCGCTGGTGCCGCCGAGCCGGCGCAGCTTCTGCTCCTCGATCACCCGCAGCAGCTTGGCCTGCAGGTCGGCCTTCATCTCGGTAATCTCGTCGAGCAGCAGGGTGCCGCCGTTGGCCAGCTCGAAGCATCCCTCGCGCCGCCGGTCGGCGCCGGTGAAGGCGCCGCGTTCATGGCCGAACAGCTCGCTCTCCATCAGGGTTTCCGGCAGCGCGGCGCAGTTGATCGCGATGTAGGGTCCGTTGCGGCGCGGCGAAAGATCGTGGATGGTGCGCGCCACCAGCTCCTTGCCGGTGCCGCTCTCGCCGCGCAGGATCGCCGAGGCGCTGCTCGGCGCGAGCTGCTCGACCGACGCCATCACCCGCTGCATCGCGCTCGACCGCCCGATCAGCTTGCCGAACTCCCCGGCCTTGCGCAGCTGATGGCGCAGGAGCAGATTTTCCTGGCTCACGTTGACGTGCTGGGCGAGATTGGCAATCACGATCCGCAGATGCGACGGGTCGACGGGCTTGCGCATGTAATCGTAAACCCCGAGCTTCATCGCGCGGACCGCGTCCGGGATGTCGCCGTGGCCCGAGATCACGATGGTGCGCGAGGGCAGGTCGAGGCCCTGCTCGCGGATCGCTTCGAGCACCGCGAAGCCGTCCTTGCGCGGTAGCCGCAGATCGAGCAGCAGGATATGCGGCGCGTAGCTCTCGATCAGAGCGAGCGCCTGCTCGCCATCGGCGGCGGCTTCGACCCGGTACCCCCACGAGACGATCAGTTCCGACCACGCGCGCCGCGTGGCGGGGTCATCCTCGACAACCAGTATGCGCTTCTCGTCAGCCATGGGGCCTGGATTGGTCAGCGTGCGGATCGATAGGAACCGTCAGTTCGACGCTATCATCGTGGCCGAACCCTGCAAATCCCTCGATGGCCGCCGCTTGCGGGCGCCAGGTTGGCTTTGCGCGCCGGTTCTGCAATAAGGGCGAGAGACTTGGGCGGTATTCCCGCATCCAGTCTCAAAATCAATCGGAAGGAAGGTGCAGCAGCGATGGCACAGCAGTACCGCCGTATCGTCACGGGGCATAACGCACAGGGAAAATCGATCATCACGAGCGACGGTCCCGCGCCCGGAGGCTTCGACGCCACCGGCGGCGGCACCGCGGAATTCTGGGTCACCGCCGACAGTCCGGTCGATAACAAGACCCCCAAGGGCGACCCCGCCGAGCTGCCGCGCAAGCTCGAGCCGCCGCCCAACGGCTCGATCATGCGCTTCTTCGCGCTGCCGCCCGACTCGGTCTTCAAGCCGGGCGAGGCCGAGAAGCATGCCAAGGCGCTGTTCGCCTCGATCGGCGCGACTCATTGCCAGGTCGACACCTCGCGCCATCCCGGGATGCATCGCACCAAGACCGTCGACTACATCATCCTGCTGTCCGGCGAAGTGAAGCTGATCGTCGACGAGGGCGAGACCCTGATGAAGCCGTTCGACGTCGTCATCCAGCGCGGGACCAATCACGCCTGGGCCAATCCGGGCAAGGTGCCGGCGCTGCTGGTGGCGGTGCTGATCGACGCCGAACCGGCTCCCTGAGCGGGCGTGAGTTTGCGATATGGGCGGCGCGGGATGACCGGTTCCGCGCCGTCGAATGTTTCCTGAATCCGATACAGGCGGCGAAATCAGATGAGCCTCGCGATAATCAATCTCGGCGACTCGCATGACGGCGATCTCAAGGGTTCGCGGATCGCGGGCGACGCCGTGGTCTGCGCCGACGGGCGGATCTCGTGGATCGGCAATTCGAGCGAGGTCCGCGCGGGCGAGCATGAGACGGTGATCGACGCGGCCGGGGCGATGCTGGCGCCGGGCCTGATCGATTCGCACTTCCACAATTCTTTCGGCGACTACACCCCGCGCCAGAGCGCGGTCGGTTATTTCGAAAGCTACCTGCATGGCGGCATGACGCGCGCGATCTCGGCCAGCGAGATCCACGTTCCGGGTCGGCCCCGCGACCTGCTGGGCGTCAAGGCGCTGGCGATAACCGGCGAGCGATGCTTTCGCGACTATCGGCCCGGCGGCGTCACGCTGCACGCCGGCTCGGTCATCCTGGAGCCCGGCCTGACGGCGGCCGACTTCGCCGAGCTCCGGCAGGCCGGCGTATGGCTGGCCAAGGCCGGCTTCGGCGCAGTCGCGACGCCGATGGATTATGTGCCGCTGGTGAAGGCGGCGCGGGCCGCAGGACTGGTGGTGATGTGCCATACCGGCGGCAGCTCGCTGCCCGACACCAAGGCCAAAATCGGCGCCGATGAAATCCTCGCCATGCATCCGCACGTCGCCGGCCACGTCAACGGCGGTCCGACCGCGCTCGGCGCGGAGGAGAACGCACGCATCGTGAGCGAGGGCGGCGATATCGCGTTGCAGGTGGTGCGAGCCGGCAATTTCCGCTCGGCGCTGGACATCACGCGCCGCGCGCTCGACGGCAACTGCCTGGAACGGCTGCTGATCGCCAGCGACTCACCGAGCGGCAGCGGCCTGTTGTCGCTCGGCATCCTGAGCCTGATGGCCGAGCTGGCCTCGATCGGACCGCTCTCGGGACGCCAGGCGATCGCGGCGGCGACCGGGTCGGTCGCGGCGATCTATGGGCTCGAGGCGGGCCATATCGAGGTCGGGCGGCCGGCCGACCTGCTGGTGATCGACGCGCCGCACGGCTCGTCGGCCGGGGACGCGATGAGCGCGCTCGAAAATGGCGACGTGCCGGCGGTGGCGGTCGCCATCACGCAGGGCGTGCTGCGTTTCGCTCGCAGCCGCAACACGCCGCCGCCGACGCGCCGGGTGCGCGTCATCGATCGCGCGGACCGCTGACACGCGCCGCTCAGTGCGGCCGTGGCCCCAATCCCATCTGGTTGAGGATGGCGTGGAACAGCGGGCTCGCCGGATTGCCGAGCTCGCCGATGATCGAGAAGTGATGCAACTTCGGCATCACCATCAATTCGCCGTGGAAGCCCGCCTCGACCCAGGCCTCGAAAAATTCGACCGACTGGCGAACGAACTCGGCGGTCTCGTCGCGGCCGACCGCCACGATCAGCGGACATCCGCGCCCGGGCAGATGGAGCAGCGGGCTCAGGCGCGCGGCGCTCTGTTCGTCGAGCCGCAACGCCTCGTTGTAGGAGCTGAACTGTATCGGCCGCATATCGAACACGCCGCTCACCAGGCAGGCGCCCGCAATGATGTGTTCGGGCAGGCCATAATCCTGCCATCGAGTGGCCAGCAGGAGCGCGCCGAGATGGCCGCCGGCCGAATTGCCGGCCAGATGGATTCGATTCGGATCTCCGCCGAGCTGTTCGGCGTTGCGATAGATCCAGACCATCGATTCGCGCACCTGCCGCACCATCTCGTCGAGCGTGACGCCCGGCGCCAGCGGATACTCGACCGAGATGAAAATCGCCCCCGCGCGCGTCATCGACAACGCCGGGAAGGCCCGCTCGTTCTTGTTCGAACCGCGCCAGCCGCCACCGTGGATGAAGACCAGTATCGGAGCGCGCGGCCGCTCGGTCAGATAGACGTCGAGTCGCTGATCGGCGCCGGCACCGTAGGCGACGTCGAGCCGGGTCTTCAGGCGGGAACGGACGAGATCGCTCTCGGCCCGGTAGCGATCGCGGCACTCGGCGGCATCGGTGACGCCGAGTTCCGGGTTATAGAGCCGGGCCAGCGTGGCGGGATCGTAGTCGCGGTAGGATTTCATCGTGCGGTGTTCCATTGGTGGCCGGTGGCGCAGGCTTTCAGACAGTCTCGCGCCGAACCTGTAGATCGTCAATGATTTCCGCGCGAAGCGGCTTTCTTGACGGAAATTGGAGCGCCGGGATAAGGTCGGCTGGCCGGTTGGCCATGGCGATCGGCGCGCGTCGGATAATCAAAGGACAATTAAAAGAGGGACGCATGATGAGCAAGCTGGCGGTGAACAGCAAGGAAGAAATCCCCGACGAGCAGTACCGCAAGATGGTGTTGACGCTGATGGACCGGCAGGCCGGCCGCGAGATCGCGACCGCCGAGGTCTTCGGCCAGTGCGTGATCTTCGCCCCCACGCTCGATGACAAGGTGCGGATCACGCGCTACCAGAACGAGGAGCTCAAGCACTTCAAGCTGGTGGCGAAGCTGATGGCCGAGCTGGGCGTCGACATGGATCGCTACGTCGCCGATCGCAAGCGGGCCGGCGCGCGGTTCACCGGCAACGAGGAAGACGTGCGCGTGAGCGACTGGCTCGACGCGACGCTGTTCAACTTCATGATCGATCGCGCCGCGACCTATCAGCTCACCGAGTACACGCGCGGCAGCTATGCGCCGCTGGCCAAGGCCAACCTTTCGATTTTGCGCGACGAGGAACGTCACAAGGACTTTGGCGAGTTCTGCCTGAAGCAGATGTGCCGCGATGCCACGATGAGGGCCGAGGTCCAGCGCCGTTTCCATAAATGGTTCATCGGCTCGATGCGGATTTTCGGCCGGCCCGGCACGCCCGGTAATCGCTATTGTGTCGAGGTCGGACTCAAGCAACGCGATAGCGGCGAGATCGCGGCCGCCTATCTCGATTCAATTCGACCGGTGATGAGAGAATGCGGACTCAAGTTTCCGCGCCGCGAGGATCTGCCGATCGAAGTTTCCCCGCAGCTCAACCTCGAAGTGCCCGATGACGCGTCGGTCGAGGGCCACGTCGCCTGAAAGCAGAGAGGCCTGATTTTCGAATGACAGCAGCTCACAAGTGGGTGGGGCAGCCGCTCAAACGCGCCGAGGACCCGCGCCTGCTGGCCGGGCAGGGCACCTTTATCGCCGATCAGCTGTTTCCCAATTTGCATCATGCGGCCGTGCTGCGCAGTCCCCACGCCCACGCGCGCATCCACTCGATCGACGCGAGTGCGGCGCTGCGAGCCCCCGGCGTGGTCGGCGTGGTGACCGGACAGGACGCGCTGGCGATGACGCGGCCGTTCGCGGTCGGGGTGCGCGCGCCGGTCAAGTACTATTGCATGGCGACCGACAAGGCGCGTTTCGTCGGCGAGCCGGTGGCGGTGGTGGTCGCGACCGATCGCTACCTGGCCGAGGATGCGCTCGATCTGATCCAGGTCGACTACGAGCCGCTGCCGGCGGTGGTCGACGTGGAGCGCGCGCTCGACGACGACGCGCCGATCCTGCACGAGGAAGTCGGCTCCAACCTCGCCTGCCATCGCCATATCGTCTACGGCGATCCCGACGGCGCCTTCGCCGCGGCCGAGGTGGTAATCCGCGAGCGCTTCGTCTTTCCGAAGTACGGCTCGACGCCGATCGAAACCTACGGCATCGTGGCGATGTTCGATCGTCAGAGCCAGGTGCTGACGATCCACTCGAATTTCATGGGCCCCTTCATCCTCCATCCGATTACGGCGCGGGCCCTCAATCTGCCGGAGAACAAGCTGCGCTTCATCGTGCCGCCCGATATCGGCGGCAGCTTCGGCATCAAGAGCAGCATCTTCCCCTATCTCGGCCTGATGGGTCTGGCCGCGATCAAGACCGGCGTGGCGGTCAAGTGGATCGAGGATCGCCGCGAACATCTGCTGGCATCTTCGAGCGGCACCGACCGGGTCGCCTATCGCGAGCTGGCGGCGCGCCGCGACGGCACGATCCTCGCGATGCGCACGCGCTGGTACGACAACGTCGGCGGCTACATCCGCAGCCCCGAGCCGGGCTGCTCGTTCCGTCCGATCGGCAACTGGTTCGGCGCCTATAATTTTCAGCATCTCGACGCCGACGCCAACGTGGTGATGACCAACAAGAGCCTGACCGGCCCGAATCGCGGCTACGCCTGCGGCCATCTGTATTTCGAGATCGAGCGGATGGTCGATTTGCTGGCGGAAAAAATCGACATGGACCCGGCCGAGGTGCGCCGGCGCAACTTTATCCAGCCCGGCGAGTTTCCGTATCGCACGCCGAGCGGCGGGCTCTACGACTCGGGCGACTATCCGGCCGCCTTCGAGAAAGCGCTCGAGGTTGCGAAATACGCCGAGCTGCGGCGCGAGCAGGAGCAGGCGCGCGCCGCGGGCAGATTGTTCGGCATCGGCCTCGCGGTGGCGGTCGATCCGTCGGTCTCGAACATGGGCTACGTGACGATCGCGCTCGACCCGGAAATTCGCGGACGTCCGGGCTACCTGCCGAAGTCGGGAGCGCTGGAGGCGGCGACGGTAAAGGTCGATCCGCTGGGCAAGGTTATCGGCGTGCTCGGCTCGACGCCGCAAGGGCAGGGCCATCGCACCATCGTCGCGCAGATTATCGCCGACGAACTCGGCATCACACCCGACGAGATCACGATTGTCGACGAGATGGATACCTTTACCCGGGCCTGGGGAATCTCTTCGGGAACCTACTCGAGCCGGTTCGGATCGGTCGGCACCAGCGCCGCGGCGCTGGCCGCGCGCAAGCTGCGTGACAAGCTGATCCAGTTCGCCTCCTACCTGATGGAGGTGCCGCCCGAGAGCCTGGTGTGGGCCGACGGCGGCGCGCGCCATGCTGACAACGGCCGGACGCTCAGTCTCAAGGACCTCGCCGGCCGCGCCCACTGGAATGTCGAATCGATGCCGCCCGGCATGGAAGCCGGGCTGGAGGCGACCGCGGTCTTCTCGTTCCCGGAGGCCAAGGCGCCCGACCTGCAGGATCGCGTCAATTCATCGAACACCTACGGCTTTATCGCCGAGGTGATGGCGGTTGAGGTCGACCCGGACACGGCCGCGATCAAGATCCTCAAGTACGTGACGGTCCACGACGCCGGTGAGATTATCAATCCGGCGATCGTCGAGGGACAGATTTACGGCGGCGCGTTGCACGGCCTGGGCGGCGCGCTGTACGAGGAGCTGGCCTACGACGATCAGGGCCAGGCGCTGACCGGGACCTTCATGGACTACCTGGTGCCGACGGCTCACGAAGCGGTCAAGATCGATATCGCGCACGTCGTCAGCCCCTCGCCGTTCACCACGCTCGGCGCCAAGGGACTCGGCGAGTCGAGTTCGATGACGGTGCCGGCGGTGATCGCCAACGCGGTGACCGACGCGCTCAAACCGCTCGGCGTGCACATCCGTGAGCTGCCGATCACGCCCAGCCGCCTGTGGCATCTGATGGAAGCGGCGCGGAGCAAGCGATGAAACCACCTCCGTTCGAATATCACGATCCCAAAACCGTCGACGAGGCGCTCGCCCTGCTCGGCCGTTACGGTGGCGAAGCGCGGCTGCTGGCCGGCGGCCAGAGCCTGGTGCCGCTGCTCAATTTCCGCCTGAGCGCGCCGGCCGCGCTGATCGACTTGAACCGCATCGCCGAGCTCTCCTACATCAAGGAGGAAGGCGGCCAGCTTCGCTTCGGCGCGATGACGCGCCAGCGCCAGGTCGAATTTTCGCCGCTGGTCGCGAGCAAGTTGCCATTGATGATCGAAGCGACGCAGATGGTCGGCCATCTGCCGACCCGCACTCGCGGCACCGTCGGCGGCAGTATCGCGCACGCCGATCCATCGGCCGAATATCCGGCGCTGGTGACCGCGCTTGACGGCGAGCTGGTGCTGCGCGGCCCGTCGGGCAGCCGGGTGGTCAAACCGGCGGACTTCTTCCAGGGCTTCCTGACCACCGCGATCGCGCCGGGCGAGATGCTGGTCGAGGTGCGGATGCCGGTGACGCCGGCGCATAGCGGATGGGCCTTCGAGGAGTTCAGCCGGCGCCACGGCGATTTCGCGATCGTCGAGATCGCGGCGCTGCTCGCTACCGACGCCAGCGGCCGCTGCACGATGGCGCGGGTGGCGGCCTCGGGAGTCGGCGGCACGCCGCTGCGGCTGCGTCCGGTCGAGGAGATACTGGAGCAGCAGGGGCTCGCCGAAAAAGCTATCGCGGCGGCGGCGGCGCGAGCGGCCGAGCTGGTCGATCCGACTTCCGATCTGCACGCCTCGGCTGACTATCGCCGCCATTTGACCCGCGTTCTGACCCGTCGCGCTCTAACCCGGGCGGCTCTGCAAGCCAAGGGGAACAATTAGATGGCCGAGCCAAGAAAAGTCCGTTTCAAACTCAACGGCACGATGCGCGAGGGGTTCACCGAACCGCGCAAGCTGCTGGTCGATTTCATCCGCGACGATCTCGGCTTCACCGGCACCCATATCGGATGCGAGCATGGCATCTGCGGCGCCTGCACGATCCTGTTCAATGGCGAAGCGGCCCGTTCGTGCCTGATGCTGGCAGTGCAGGCCGACGGCGCCGAACTGACCACGGTCGAGGGACTGGCGGCCGCCGACGGCAAGCTCCATCCGCTCCAGGAGGCCTTCTGGGAACATCACGCGCTGCAGTGCGGATTCTGCACGCCCGGGATGCTGATGGCGGCGTACGATCTGTTGCAGGTCAATCCGACGCCCAGCGAAGAGGAGATCCGTACCGGGCTGTCCGCGGTGTTGTGCCGATGCACCGGCTACCAGGGAATCGTCGAAGCGGTCAAGGCGGCGGCCGAGCGGATGCGCTCGTCGAGCTAGCCCGGCGCGATCGGGCGCCGTGCGCCGGTGACGAGCGACAATCGAAGGGATCATCGAATGGTCTCGCAAGTCCGATCGTCCCGTTCGTTCCTGGAAATCCCCGAACGCTTCAATATGGCCGCCTGGGCGGTCGATCGCCACGTCGCGGAAGGCCGCGGCGGCAAAATTGCCGCCTGGGCCAGCGACCGTTCTTATACCTTCGACGAAATCCGTCAGCTCTCGAATCGCTTCGGTAACGTGTTGCTCGATCGCGGCGTGCGGCGCGGCGATTGTGTGATGCTGCGGCTCGGCGCCAACGCCGACACCATGGTCGCCTTCCTTGGAGTGCTGAAGATCGGTGCGGTCGCGCTGCCGACCAATCGGCTGTTCCGGGAATACGAAATCGAAAAGATTCTCATCAACAGCGAGGCGGTGGCCGTGATCTCGACACCCGAGTTGATCGGGCCGGTCGAGGCGGTGCGAGCGCGCTGCCCGTCGCTCAAGCACGTCATCCTGTTCGGCGCCGTGGGCGAGGAAGCGGGCGAGCGGCTGATGGAGCGCGCTTCGGCCGAACTGATCGTCGCATCCACCGGTCGCGATGAGCTGGCGGTGATCATCTACACCTCGGGCACCACCGGCGAGCCCAAGGGCGTCGAGTACGGCCATCGATGGGTGATCGGCACCGGAGATCCGATTACCCAGGCGATGGCCCGGCTGAGCGCCGACGATATCTGCTATCAGCCGCAGGATTGGTCGTTCAACTACCCGCTCGGATGCGGCTTTCTCTATCCGTTTCACGTCGGCGCGCCGATCGTTATTCCCGAGGGCCGCTTCAACGCCGAGGCGGCGTTCGCGACTATCGAGCGCCATCACGTGACGGTGTTCGCCGCGGTGCCGACCATCTACCGCATGATGCTCGCGGTGCCGGATGCGGAATCGCGCTTCCGGCTCGATTCGTTGCGGCTTGGGCTGAGCGCCGGCGAGCCGCTGCCGGCGCCGACCTATCGCGAATGGAAAGAACGACTGGGGCTGACGATCCTCGACGGTATCGGCCAGAGCGAGTGCCATATCTTCGTCGCCAATCAACTCGGGAGCGAGATTCGGCCCGGCTCGATGGGCAAGCCGCTGCCCAGCTATCAGGTCGCGGTGCTCGATGACGACGGGCGTCCGCAGCCGCGCGGCGAGCCCGGCCATCTGGTGTTCCGCAACGACCATCCCGGCCTCACCCTCGGCTACCATCGCGACGCCGAGCGCTGGGCGGCGGTGAATCGCGACGGCTGGTACTACACCAAGGACATCGCCTACGTCGACGACGACGGTTACTACTGGTACGTCTCGCGCTCCGACGATCTGATCAAGAGTCGCGCCTACCTGATTTCGCCCAAGGAGGTCGAGTCCGCCCTGCTCGACCATCCGGCGGTGCTCGAAGCCGGTATCGTCGGCGTGCCCGACCCGGTGATGGGTCACAAGGTCAAGGCTTACCTGACGCTGCGGCCCGGCGTCGAGCGTTCGGCGGAATTGAGCGAGGAGCTGCGCGCGCATGCGCGCCGGCTGATTGCGCCCTACAAGGTGCCGCAGGAAATCGAGTTCGTCGCCGAGCTGCCCAAGACTCTCAACGGCAAGATTCTGAGGCGTGAACTTCGTGCCCGCGGCTGATAACGATCGCGCCGCGCCGCGCGACGGAAAGCTGGTCGGCGCGCGGGTCAAGCGCGTCGAGGATCGACGGCTGCTGACCGGCCGCGGTTCCTATACCGATGACTATCGGCCCGCACACCTGCTCTATGCGGCGTTCCTCAGATCGCAGGACGCGCACGCTCGAATCGTGAATATCGATGTCGCGGCGGCGCGTGCGATGCCGGGAGTGGCGGCGGTGGTGACCGGGGCGGAGATGGCGCGGATGGCGAAGCCGATGCGTGCGCGCTCGACGATGCCGGATTATCGGCTGACGAGTCTGCCGGCGCTGGCGATCGACAAGGTCCGCCACGTCGGCGAGGCGATAGCGGTGGTGGTCGCCGCCAGCCGTTACCTTGCCGAAGATGCGCTCGAGAAGATCGCGCTCGAGATCGAACCGCTCGCGCCGTTGTGCGACGTCGAGGCGGCGGCGGATCCCGCGGCGCCGCTGCTCCATGACGAGGCCGGCAGCAACGTGCTGGTCGCGCGCGAGTTCGCCCGCGGCGAGATTGATGCGGGTCTCAACCGCGCGGCGCCGGCCGGCGCCGCAGTCACGATTCGCGAACGCTTTCGATTTCAGCGCCACGCCGCGATTTGCATCGAGCCCCGCAGCTACGTCGCCGAGTACAATTCCGGCAGCGGCGAGCTGCTGCTCCATTCGGCCACCCAGTGTCCGGGCGTAGTGCGCACGGCGCTCGCTGAGACGCTCGATATCCCCGAGCATCTGGTGCGCGTCATCGCCATCGACGTCGGCGGGGGCTTCGGCGCCAAGTCGTCGGTCTATCCCGAGGAGGTCGCGGTCGCGGCGCTGGCGCGGATGCTCGAGCGGCCGGTCAAGTGGACCAGCGATCGGCGCGAGGATCTGCTCACCACCTCGCAGGGCTGGGACGAAGTGATCGAGGCCGAGCTGTCGCTTGCCGCCGACGGCACGATTGTCGAGCTCAAGGCCGAGGTCACGGCCGATATCGGCGCCTATTCGGTCTACCCGTGGACGCTGGTGATCGAGCCGGTCCAGACCGTGAGCTTCATGCCGGGCCCGTACCGGGTATCGAATTACTGGGCGCGCGCGCGGGGAGTCGCGACCTGCAAGGCGCCGACCGGGCCGTATCGCGGCGTTGGCCGGCCGGTTTCGACGTTCGTGATGGAAGGGCTGATCGATCGCGCGGCGCGCCGGCTCGGGATCGATCCGATCGAACTGCGGATGCGCAATTATGTGCGGCCCGATCAATTTCCCTACAAGACCGCGACCGGCATCGTGTGGGACCAGGCGCCGTTCGAAGAGCTTATGATCGCGGCGCGCGCCCGGCTTGGCTACGACCAGTTGCGCGCCGAGCAGCAGCGCGCCCGCGCGGCCGGACGCTACCTCGGAATTGGCGTCGCCTCGTATTGCGAGCTGACCGGTATCGGCTCGGCGACTCCGGCCGCGCCCGGGATGCCGATACCGGCCGGTACCGAGGCGGCGACGGTGCGGGTCGATCCGTCCGGCACGGTGACCGCGATGTTCGGCGTTGCCTCGCACGGCCAGGGACTCGAAACCACGCTCGCGCAGGTGGTCGCCGACGAGCTTGAAGTTCCGCTCGCCGCGGTCAAGGTTGCCTACGGCGATACCTCGTTCGCTCCCTACGGAACCGGCAGTTACGCCAGCCGGGGAGCGGTGATGGGCGGCGGCGCCGCAATCCTGGCGGCGCGCGCAGTGCGCGAGAAGGCCGACCTGATCGCGGCCCATCTGCTGGAGACCGATCCGCGGGCGGGCAAAGTCAGCGACGGTCAGCCGCGCAGCATCCGCGGGATAAGCTGGCGTGAGATTGCACAGGCCGCCTACGCGGGCCGCAAGCGATTGCCCAAAGGGATGGAGCCCGGGCTCGAGGTGACGCGCTTTTACGATCCTTACTATGGCACCGCGACCGCAGCGGTCCATGCGCTGGCGCTCGAGATCGATCCCGAGACCTGCGCCATCAGGATTTTGCGCTACGTCGCGGCCGAGGACTGCGGGCGGATCATCAATCCGCTGGTGGTCGACGGCCAGGTCTTCGGCGGTGTGGTGCAGGGACTTGGCGCCGCCCTGCTCGAGCAGGTGGTTTACGACGACCAGGGCCAGCTCGTCACCGGCAGCCTGATGGATTACCTCGTGCCGTCGGCGGCTGACATGCCGACGATCATCGCCGAGCATCTCGAAAGTCCATCGCCGACCGCGCTCGGCGGTTTCCGTGGCGTCGGTGAATCCGGCACCATCGGTGCCCCCGCCGCGGTCGCCAACGCGATCGCCGACGCGCTCGCGCCGCTCGCGATCGTGCCAAACGAAATCCCGATCACGCCCGACTGGCTGTTCCGGGCGATGGCAGGGCGCCAGCAGGTAATCGACTCATGACAGATCTACGCATCGAACAGGCCGACTGGATACTGACCGTCGATAAGGAGCGCCGGATCATCCGGGACGGCGCGATCGATATCGCCGGCGGCCGCATCGCCGCGGTCGGCAAGACCGCCGAGATTCGTGCGCGCGGACCGGCCCGGGAAACTATCGCGGCGCGCGGGATGGTGGTCACGCCGGGACTGATCGACAGCCATATCCACACTACCTTCCAGATGAGTCGCGGGCTGGCCGATGAGGTCGGCAGCCGCAAATTCCTGTTCGAGCGCATGTATCCGTACGAAGGCTCGCTGGACGAGGACGATGCCCGCGTCAGTATCGAACTGTGCGTGCTCGAACTGCTGCGCAGCGGCGTCACCAGCTTTATCGATGCCGGCAACTATCAGCCGCAGATCACCGCCGAGGTGGTGGGACGCGCCGGGATGCGATGCGTGGTCGCGCGCTCGAGCTTCGATGTCGCGAAATCCGCGATGGGCGCGCTGCCGGCGGTCTTTATCGAAACCACCGACCAGTCGCTGGAGCGGGCCGAGGCGGTGGTGCGCGCGCTCCACGGCGCCCATCACGGGCGCGTGCAGGCGTGGTTCCAGTTTCGCGGACTCAACAACTCGACCGATCGCCTGATCGTCGAGTTGAAGCGGCTGGCCGATCTTCACGGCGTCGGCGTGCAGACCCACGCCTGCTTCGCGCGCTCGACGATGGAGTCTTCGCAGGCGCAGCACGGCATCACCGAGATCGAGCGGATGGCGAAGCTGGGCGTGCTCGGCCCTAATCTGCTGTTGATTCACGCCGGCTGGGCCACCGCGCATGAGCTCGAACTGGTCCGCGCGCACGACGTCAAGCTGGTGGCCGCGCCCAGCTCGAGCCTGCACAACGCCTACGGCAACATCCGCATGGGCCATCTGCCGGAAGTGATCGAACAGGGCGGCGCGGTCGGCCTGGGATCGGATCACGCCTGCTCGGGAATCGTCGATCTGCCGCAGGAGATGTTCCTGGTCGCGTGCGGCTACAAGGAGATGCGCGAGAATCCGGAAGTGATGCCGCCCGAGCGGGTGGTCGAGATGGCGACGATCAACGGCGCGCGCTGTATGCTGCGCGATCACGAGACCGGCTCGCTCGAGGCCGGCAAGTGTGCCGACCTCACGATCTTCGATACCCGCCGGCCCGAATGGCAGCCGCTCTACAATCCGGTAGCGAACCTAGTCTACAGTGCGACCGGCAAGAGCGTCGATACGGTGATCGTCGACGGGCAGATTCTGATGCGCGGCGGGCGCGTGCTGACGCTCGACGAAGCGGCGATTATCGAGGCCGCGGTGCGCCGCGCGCCGTCGATTCTCGAGAAGACGCGGCTCGGTAATCTGGTCGCGCCGCGATGGCCGGTTAGCTAGCGGCGTCCGGCGCGCAACATAGCGGATGGAGGAGACACGACGATGGAATATATCGAAAAGATTACCTGGGAGGGGCGCGCGCTTTCGCTCAAACGCACGGTCAAGCCGACCGAGGTGATACGTGCGGATGGCGGTGAGGTCGCGCTGGAACATCTCAATATCACCGACCCCGCCGTCCGGCCCACCAATCAGGATCTCCCGGAGGGCACGCCGCTGCGCGTCTTTCAGGCCGACGGCGTCGGCGTCGATGTTTCCAAGCGCAGCACGGTCGAGATGAACTACTGGCATCGCAATGCCGACTACGACGAGCTCATCTTCTGCCATCAGGGCGGCATGATCTGGGAAACCGAGCTGGGCACGATGGAGATCAAGGCGGGCGACATGCTGCTGATTCCACGCGGCGTCGCTCATCGCGCAATCCCGCCCAAGGGCAGCGGCGAGAACATCCTGGTCGAGCTCAAGATCCGGCCCACAGTGCGCAAGGTATGGCCGGCCGCCAAAAGCAAGGGAGCGTAGCGCCGATGCCGGTAATCGACTTCCATATTCACACCTACGATTATCCGGTGCGGGGTCCGGCGTCGTTCATCGAATTCATGAACCGCGAACTGGGAGGTTCGTTCGACGAGTTCGTGCGCACCCGCTGCACCACCGAGAATTATTTGAAGGCGCTCGATGACGCCGGTATCGATTACGCGGTAATCCTGGCTGAGCTGGCGCCGGTAACCTCGGCGATCGCGACCAACGCGGGCGTGCGCCGCCTGTGCCAGGGGACCAAGCGCCTGATTCAGTTCGCCAGCATCAACCCGTTCGAGACCGACCATCTCGATCGCGAACTCGAGCGGCTGGTCCGCGAAGAGAATTTCCGCGGCCTCAAGCTTTATCCGACCTATCAATATTTCTACCCCAACGACGCCCGCCTCTATCCGCTCTACGCCAAGGCCCAGGAACTGGGCGTGCCGGTGCTGCTGCATACCGGCTCCTCGGTGTTCCCGGCCTCGCGTATCAAGTACGGCGATCCGCTGTTTCTCGACGACGTCGCGGTCGACTTTCCCGACCTCGATATCGTGCTGGCTCATAGCGGCCGCCCGTTCTGGTACGACCGGGCGTTCGCGCTGGCGCGTTTTCGCCCGCACATCTATATGGAGATCGCGGGACTGCCGCCGTCGCGCGTGATGCGCTACTTTCCGGAGCTCGAACGCGTGGCCGACAAGGTGATCTTCGGTTCCGACTGGCCGAGCGTGCCGACCCTCAAGGAAAACGTCGCCGCGATCGGAAGCCTGCCGATCTCCGCGGAGGCCAAGGCCAAGATTCTCGGCGGCAACGCGGCCCGGATTCTAAAACTGACCTGAGCCGCAACGGGAGAGATCGTGAAGGCAGCCTATTTTGCAGAACATGGGGGTCCGGACAAGATAACCTTCGGCGACTACCCGGATCCCGCTCCTGGAGCCGGCGAGGCGCTGGTGCGGGTCAAGGCCTGCGCGCTCAATCACGTCGACCTGCTGCTGCTCGACGGACGCTTTCCGCCGCCGCAGGGATTGCCGCACGTCAACGGATGCGAGGTGACCGGCACCGTCGAAGCGCTCGGCGCGGGCGTCAGCAACTTGAAGCCGGGCCAGCGCGTGATCGTATTCCCGGGCTTTTCGTGCGGACGCTGCGAATATTGCCTGCGCGGCGAACGCACCGTCTGCCTGAGCTACGGCTATCTCGGCGCGCATCGCGACGGCGGTTACGCCGAGCTGGTCAAGGCTCCCGCCGAAAATCTGCTGCCGCTCCCGGACCAGGTGAGCTTCGAGGCCGGCGCCGCCGTGCCGCTGGCGATGCTGACCTCGTGGCACGCGCTGATCGCGCAGGCCAACCTCAAGCCCGGGCAGACCGTGCTGGTGCAGGCGGCCGGAAGCGGCGTCGGTTCGGCGGCGATCCAGATTGCGCGGATCGTCGGTGCCCGCGTGATTACCACCGTCGGTTCCGACGACAAGATCGAATTCGCCCGCAGCATCGGCGCGGAGGCGGTGATCAATTATCACAGCCAGGATTTCGTCGACGAAGTGCGCAAATGGACTAATCGGCGCGGCGTCGACGTGGTGGTCGAGCATATCGGCGCCGAGACCTTCGAGCGCAGCATCTATTGCCTGACCCGGCTCGGCACGCTGGTTTCGATTGGCTCCCATGGCAGCCACTGGGGCCGGATGGACTTGCGCCACGTCTACTCGAAGAACCTGCGCATCCTCGGCACCAACCTCGGCTCGATCTCCGAGCTGCGCACGCTGATGGAGTTCGTCGCTGCGGGCCGCCTCAAACCGGCGGTCGATCGCGTGTTTCCACTCAGCGAGACGCGCGCCGCCGTCGAGCACCTGGCCGAGCGGCGCAATCGCGGCAAAGTCGTGCTTGCGCCTTGAAGCTGGGGGCGCTTTGATTGGAGCCGGATGCGAACGATGACGATCGGCGACCATCGGGAACGGACGCGAATGCTGGCCGGCGCTGTCGGCCTGACGCTTGACGACGCCGAGCGGGCTGCGCTCGCCGACGCGTTGTGCGGCCTGATCGATATTATCGACGAGGCTTGCGCCGGATTCGGCGCCGACGCACCGGAACCGCTGGCGCGTCCGGGTGCGACACGATGGCCGTGACGGATCCGCTGCGCGCCTCGATCGGCGAGCTGGGCGCAGCGCTTCGCGCCCGCCAATTCTCGATCCGCGAGCTGGTCGACTCGCACCTTGAGCGTCTGGGCGAGGTCAATCCGAAGATCAACGCCTTTCGGCTGTCCGACGCCGAAGGAGCGCGCGCGGCTGCGGCGGCGCTCGATTCGGAGCTCGCGGCCGGCAAGATGCGCTCCGCGCTCCACGGGATCCCAATCACGGTTAAGGATCTGTTTGCGACTCGCGGACAGCGTACCACCGCCGGTTCGCTGATCCTGCGCGATCGAATTACCGATGACGATGCCGAGGTGGTCGCGAATCTGCGCACCGCCGGCGCAGTCATCCTGGGCAAGACCTCGATGGACGAGTTTGCTTTCAGCCCCACCGGCCTCAACGCGCATTACGGACCGGTGCGCAACCCTTGGGATACGAACCGGGTTACCGGCGGATCGAGTTCCGGCGCGGCCGCCGCGCTGGCCGCCGGCGTCGGCGCGGGCGCGCTCGGCAGCGATACCGGCGGCTCGGTGCGATTACCGGCGGCGCTGTGTGGCGTGGTCGGCTTCAAACCGAGCTACGATCGGCTTTCGCGCCGCGGCGCGTTCCCGCTGTCCTGGTCGCTGGACCATCCAGGGGTGTTCGGCCGATCGGTCACCGACATCGGCGCGATGTACGATTGCGCCGCGAGCGGCGAGCATCGGCTCGGCGAACTGCGCGCGCCGGCGGCGCGCGAGCTCCGCTGCGGCGTGATGGAAGAATATTGCGGCGAGGTCGACGGCGAAGTCGGCGCGCGCTGGGATGAGTTCATCCGCGCCATCACGGCCGCCGGGGTCCGCGTGACCGCGGTGACGCCGAAAAAGCTCAAGCTGGTGATCGCCGCTTCGACTGCGATCATGTTCGCGGAGGCCGCCGCGGTCCATCGCCAATGGCTCGCAACCCGGCGCGAGGACTACGGCGCGCCGATTCGGATGCGGCTGTTGCAGGGAGCGCTGATCCCGGCCACGACCTATCTGCGCGCGCTGCAACTGCGCCGCGCGATCGCCGACGAGATCGGCGCGTTGTTCGAGACCCTCGACTGTCTCATCTGCCCCACCAACTCCACCGTCGCCGTGCCGATCGAGTCGGTCGACGCCAAGACCGGCGGGCGCATGATCCGCAATACGCGTCTCGCGCCGCTGCTCGGAATTCCCGCCATCAGCCTGCCGATTCCCGGACGCGGATTGCCGGTTGGTGCGCAGTTGATGGGTCCGGCGGGCGGTGATGCTCGGTTGCTCGCCGCCGCCGCTGCGGTGGAAGGAATCATCGGTCCGGCGCCCGCCGCGCCGTTGTAGGCGCAAGGCGGGACAAGGGAGTTGCCATGGCAACCGATCTCGGCGGTTTTCTGGAGCAGCATCGCGACGCGATCAACCGGATTCGCAAACCGGTCGATCTCGACGACGTCGGCGCGCTGACCGGTCAGAGTTCCAAAACCATCGTGTTCGAGAACCTCAAGGGCTATCCCGGATGGCGACTGGTCGATTTGCTGTTCCATAATCGCGAGGCGCAAGCGCGGGTGCTGGGATGCGAACCGCACCAGGTGGTTCAGACCCTGGCGGCGGTGGTCGAGCGCGGCCCGCGCAAGTTCCGCGTGGTCGAGGACGGGCCGGTCAAGGAGGTCAAGCTTAGCGGCGCCGACATCGATCTGACCAGGATGCCGGTGGTGCGCCATACCGATCGCGATCCGGGGCCGTATATCACCTCGTTCAATGTGGTCCGTGATCCCGAGAGCGGGGTGTGCAATTCGAATAATCCGCGCGCGCTGGTGCTGGGTCCCAACCGCACGCTGGCCTCATTCGTCACGCGCCACGTGCAGAGCATCTTTGGCAAGTACAAAGCCGCGAAACAGAAGATGCCGCAGGCGATTTGTATCGGCGCCCATCCGGCCTTCGAGCTGGCCGCAGCTTACAGTGGCCTGCACGACGATTTCTGGGACCTCGAGTACGCCGGGACGATCATGGGCCAGACGCTCGACCTGGTGCGATGCGAGACGATCGATCTGCTGGTGCCGGCCGAGGCCCAGGTGGTGATCGAGGGTTACGTCAATCCGGAGCGGGTCGGCGTCGATGGTCCCAACCCCGGACCGGCAACATACTACCTGCCGCTACGGGCGCCGGCGCCCGAGTTCGAGGTCACGGCGATCACGATGCGGCGCGAGCCGATCTATCGCAATCATATGTGTGTCCCGTGGACCGACCATCAGCCGCTGCCGCGGCTGTTTCACGAGGCTCAGCTCTATCGGATGCTGCGCGCGCAGGGACTCGACGTGCGCGAGGTGATGTTTCCGCCGTGGGGCGGCGCGATCTCCTGCGTCATCCAGATCGCTCCCAGCGCCGACGGCCAGGTCAACGACGCGCTGCTGGCGGTGATGGGCGCGCCGTGGCTCAACACCAAGCTGGTGGTGGCGGTCGATCCGGATATCAACATTTACGATCCGGCCGAGGTCTACTTCGCGCTCGCGACCCGGGTCGATCCCGCGCGTCACGTGATCATCGTGCCCAACACCCGCGGCAATCCGATGGATCCGTCGAGCACGCCGGTGGCGGAGGCGGGCGACTCGGCGCTTAACCATCGTTTCCCGGCGGTGGTCGGCAAGATGGGTATCGATGCGACCAAGCCGGTGCCGTATCGCACCAATCGCGGAGATTTCGATCGCGGCTGGCCGGTCAACTGGGGTAAGGTGAAACTCACAGATTACCTGTAGCTGCGGATTGCCTGAGATGACGACCGAACTGCCGGGAAAAGCTCTCGCCCGCGAACTTATCGAACAGAGCCGCGAGGCCGCGCGCCATACGCCGATCGATCCGATTATCGAGGCGGCGCGCGAAAGACGGCTCGACGACGGCGCCGCGTTCCGGCTGATTTGCCGGCTGTGGGCGATGGAGCGGCTGTTCTATTACATCTACGGCGGCTGGGGGCAGGGGCTCGAACTCAACGACTATCCGCCCAGCGTCAAGTACCTGTTCGCGCGTCAGATCATGGACGAGTCGACGCACGAGATGCTGTACATGGATACGATGCTCGGCAAGGGCTGGCTCGACAAGCAGCGCGACGCTTTCGACCATCCCTGTGGCCGCTTCGCGATCAACTGCTCGCTTTCGTCGTATGCTTACTCGCTGCGTTACTTCGCTTCCTATCCGCACAGCGTCCGTATCGCGGCGCTCAATCTCGGTCCCAAGATCGTCGAGCTGGCGTGGATGGAGCAACTGGCCGACGCCCTCGACGATGCGGCGCTCAAGGGCGTGTTCACGAGTCAGTTCGTCGAGAACCGCAGCCATATCAACATGGGCCGGCGCATCGTCGAGGAGCAGGTCAGCACGCCGTTCGATACCGAGCTATGTCGCCGGGTATGCGCTGCGGCGCGCAAGGACTACGCGAAATTTCTCACCGAGCTGGCGAACCTGGTGTTGCAACGCGAGACCGGGGCGGACACCGGCCAGGTGCGCGGACTGTTCCAGCGCGTGATTGAGTGAGATAGCGCGATGCCGACGCTGAAAATCGATCACGAACTCTGCACCGAATGCCGGATGTGCTACGTCGCCTGCCGCGAGCTCAACCTCAACGCGGTTTACGTCGCGTCAGAGCCGCTCCATCGGTTGGAGATCGATCCCGCGCGCTGCCTTTTTCCCGGCTGCACCGCGTGCCTGCCGTATTGCCCGGCGCCCGGCTCGATGGTCGAGGCGGAGAGCGGGCGCTCGATGGTGCCGCCGCCCCCGGACGTCCATCGCTGGTCGCTCAAAGGGCGGATGCGCTAGGAGGCGACGGCATGCATCCGATTCTTGAAGAGTTCCTTGAACTATGGGTATGGCCGACCGCGCCCGGCGCCGGCGGCGCGAAATTCCGCCGTCGTATCACCGAAGAAAAGTGCATCCCGGGATGGGAAGGATTGGTGCAAAGCACGGTACGGGAGCTCGAAACGGGGCAGGGTGCCGGCGAGGACTGGAAGCGGCGCCTGGCGCTGGAAGGCTACGCCGCCGAGGGTGTGCAGTTCTCGATCAAGCAGATGTCGGCGCAACTGATGTCGATAAACCTCAACGACCAGGCGCGCTGGATCGACATCCAGCGGATGCGCGCACGCCAGGTCTGGGACGAATGCAAGCACAGCAAGCTGCACGTCGATTCGTTGAGCGGCCACGGTTGGATTAAAGGCGAACGCGAGCTGATGGGCGACGTCGATGCGAATTTCCAGCCGCTGTCGGCCTACTTCGGGCAGAGCATGATGTTCACGCATATCCATCCGCTGGCCCGCAACGCCCAGCATTATTTCATCGAGGCGGGGGCCTACCTCACCATCTGCATCTACGACCAGATGGTCGAGGATCTACTGGTGCGCCATCAGCATCTCAGCCAGAAAGCCGAGGAGCTGATGCATTTCATGGAGGGCAAGTACCAGATCGATACCTACTGCACGACGCCCGAGACCCAGAACGCGGTCGAAGAGACGCTGGAGTGGGTGCTGCGGTTTTTCCAGGGCCGGGTATGAAGGTCGCGATCAACCAGGCGCTATGCAACGCCTGCGGGCTATGTCGCGAAGTCTGCCCCGAGTTTGCGATCCATCCCAAGTACCTGGAAATCCGCCATCTGTACGAAGTCGACCCGGATCGCTGTACCGGATGCGGCGATTGCCTCGAATACTGCCCCGCACCGGGCGCGCTGGTGCAATCGGGATAAGCTCGCAGGATCCAGCCCAAAGTGGCCGAACCTTGACGTGCAGGGCCGAGCGGATATAAGAAATTGCCATGAGGTCATCAACTTGCTTTAACCGGACTTATGCTGCTCGCTCGACCGGGCGGGCTCTTCGGGTGCTTGGAATCGCTCTGATGGTGGCTCTGGCGGCCGGATTTACGGTCGCCGGGAGCGCGCTGGCTGCGACCGTCGAAGTGAAGATGACGGACACGCCGCCGGTCTATATCCCCAAGAAGGTCACGATCAAGGTCGGCGACACCGTCAAGTGGACGAACAACGCGCAGACCCTGCACACCGTCACCTTCGATCCGGCCAAGGCCGTCGATAAGTCGGACGTCGTGCTGCCCAAGGGGGTTGCGCCTTTTGACTCGGGCTTCCTGATGCCGGGTAAGGACTTCAGCTACACCTTCAAGGCGCCGGGCCAATACAAATATTTCTGTATCCCGCACGAGAAGGACGGGATGGTCGGTTTCGTGACGGTGAAGAAATAGCGAGCCGGCTCAGATCGTGCCGGCTGTGGATTCGGCCTGCCAGGCAGATGGCCGATGGTGTTGCACGGGCGGCCTTGCGACGGTAAGAGTGTGTCCGGAAATCTGCGGGAGCTGCGAATGCATAGGGAAATGAGACCGCTTGCGCGATCGAACGATCATCTGAGCCGGGCCCGAGGGTTTGCCTCGCGACCTGAACGCGCCGCCGCCGCGGCGAGGTTGTTGATACTCGGAGCGCTAGGCGTCGCCTGCTTCGTCCTGTGCGGCGCGCGCGCCGTCCAGGCTTTCCCGTGGAGCACCGACATGTTCGCAGGCGCCGCCGTGCAGCCGCTGGCGATGGCGCCGCGGGTGATGCCGTCCGGCACGCTGCCGATCAACGGCATCCCGAAGATGGACCTTGAGCAGATGACGATTGGGATGAAGAACCCGCTCAAGCCGACGCCCGCCAATCTGGCCCATGGCAAAGTGCTGTTCATGAACACCTGCTATCCGTGCCATGGCGAGAATGCCGAGGGCAACGGCCCCGTCGCCCATCTACTGCAGCACAAGCCCAGCAACCTGGTGACCGGTGTCAGCAAGAATCTCCCCGACGGCTATATCTACGGCTATATCCGCAACGGCGGCATATGGATGCCCTCGTACGACGACGCGATGTCGTCGAATGAGCGCTGGGATGTGATCCTGTACGTGCGATCGCTGCAGACGAAGGCCGCCGAAGCCGCCAAGAACAAAGTTTCCTCGCGCTAACTGGCACTGTCCCCGCCGGCCCCTCCTGGAGCCGTCGACGGTGGTCGGCCTCAGACCAGCGGATTTTTCCTGTGAACTGACTGCCAGGATCCTGACGAATGAGTTGCTGCGCTTCAGGATCCTGGTCGATGTCGGCACCCGTCTTGCCCTCGGTCGAGAGGAAGCGGACATTTCTGTCTGCATCCCGGCGACCGTCCGTAATGGTCCGTCATAAAAGCATGTGACGTTTACGGGAAGGAGCGACCATCCCGTTCCGGGCCACGAGGAAGCTATGCAGCTGATCAAGCCGATGGTGATCGGAATCCTGGCGCTGGCGGTGATCGCGATACCCGCCAGCGGCCGCGCCGATAGCGCTCTGACCCTCGCGCAACTGGTCGACGCGGCGCTCGAGGCGAATCCGCAGGTCCGCGCCACGCGCGCGCGCTGGTCGTCGGCGGTCCATTCGATCAAGCAGAATTACGCGCCCAGCGATCCGGTCTTCAATTATTTCAACACTGACAGCCCGACCAACGGCTTCGACCACGCGGCGACCCATACCATCAACGTTGCTGAATCGTTCCAGTTCCCGGGCAAGGCGATCCTGCAGGCCGACAACGCCCGGCGCAATGCCGAAGTCGCGCGGCTGACCTACGAGGCGACCCTGCGCGACGTCCGGGCCCAGGTCGAGAGCGGCTTCTATCAAGACCAGCTCGATACCGCGCTTGCCACGGTGGCGGCGAAGACGCTGGTCAACCTGAAACGGATGCTCCAGGTCACCCAGGTCGCGTACTCCGCCAACCAGGTCACGCAGACCGATTTCATCAGCGCCGAGCTGGCTCTTTCGGCCGAGCAACTCGAGCAGCAGCGGCTCAGGGTGGCGATGGCCAACGACGTCACCACCCTGAACCAGCTCCTGAATCGCTCGCCCGACGCGCCGCTCGCGATCGACCAGACCCTCAAGCTGGCCCCGCTCGACGTGCGCCCCGACGCGCTCATCGAGCGCGCCTTCCAAATGCGCCAGGAGCTGCTGCAAACGGCGCTCGCCCAGCGTAATTCGGCGACCGCGCTCGAGCTGGCGAAGATGGAATATCTGCCCGATTACTCGGTCGGTTACACGTTCGATAATTATTTGATTCCGAGCTTCGCCCCGACCGTCAACTCGCTGCAGGACCACGGCTGGAATATCGGCTTCAACCTGCCGATCTTCTTCTGGATAAAGCAGCGCGAGGACGTGACGCGGGCCGGCTTCGATCTCGACGCGGCGCGCGACGACCTGGCCTCGATCCGCAGCCAGACCGCGGCCTCGATCACGGCGCTTTACCGTTCGGCGCAGTATGCCTACCAGACCGCCGCCATCTACCACGCGACGCTGATTCCGCTGGCCAGGCAGAACTTCGAGGTGGCGCTAATCGCCTATACCTCCGGCAAAATCGATTTCGTGACACTGTCGACGGCCTTGCGCAGTTTCTACGACGCCCGAATAAGTTATCTGACCGCGGCCAACCAGTACCTGGCCGGCCGGGTCGCGCTCGAGCAGGAAATCGGGGGGCCGTTGAGCAGATGATTCGCGATCGCAAAGCGCCGCGGGCGCGCCGCCACCGCCGCGGCGCGCTCTGCAGCCTCGTGCTGGGCGCGTTGCTCGCGCTCGCCGGCTGCGACCACACGCCGTCCAACGGCGCCGCGATCGAGACTCCGACCTACAGTCCGACGCTGGTCCATCAGGCGACGGGCCGCGACCTGCTGCGCCTCGGCGGCAGCGGCATCCCGGGCATGACGGTGGTCGCCGTGCGGCAGGTCGAGTTGCCGGGCGTGATCGAGGCCAACGGCCAGATCGCTTACGACCAGCGCAACCTCGCGCAGATCGTGTCGCGCGTCGCCGGACGGATCGAGGCGACCCGGGCCGTGCTGTGGGACTACGTGCGCGTCGGCCAGCCGATCGTGCGCCTCTACAGCCCCGACTTCATGACCGCCGAGGCCGAATACCTCGAGGGCATCAAGACGCAGGACGTGAGCCCCGCCGGGCAGAGCGCGATCGCGGGGGCGATGGTTTCGGCGGCGCGCCGCAAGCTCGAACTGCTCGGGATGTCGAAGGCGGACATTGCGGCGCTCAGCGCGCCCAGCCCGACGGTCTGGATGCGGGCACCGATCAGCGGCACCGTGGTCAACAACAGCGCCAGTATCGGCGGCGCAGTCAGCCCGGGCGACGTACTCTACACGGTCGGCACCACCAACGTGGTCTGGATCACTGCCGATATCTACGAAGACGAACTGCCGCGCATCCGGCTCGGGCAGGAGCTCGAAGCGGTTACCACCGCCTGGCCCGGCGAGGTTTTCCACGGCACCATCGCGCGCATCAGCCCCGCTATCGACCCGGCGACCCATACCGCGAAAATCCGCTGCGAGGTGCGCAATCCCGATGGCCGGCTGAAGCCCGAGATGCTGGCGCGGATCAAGATCGTCACCCGGCCGGGCCTCGCGCTGGTGGTTCCGCAGGAGGCGCTGGTGTTCGAAAGCGACGCCTATTACGTGTTCGTCGATCACGGCGGCGGACTGTTCGAGCGGCGTCGCGTCGAGATCGCCTCGTGGCGCGAAAGCGGCTTCACGCGCGTCACTGCCGGGCTCAGGCCGGGGGAGAAGGTGGTGGCGGGCGAATCGCTCCAGTTCGATGAGCTTTGGCATCAGGCGAGCGGAACCTCGTAGGAAACCGCGATGATTCGCACGCTGATGGAGCTGGCGATCAGAGAGCGCGTGGTCGTGATCGGAATCGCGATCGCCCTGGCGCTCTCGGGCCTTTATTCGTTCCGCAACCTTGATATCGAAGCCTATCCCGACCCGGTCCAGCCGCTGGTCGAGGTGCTGACGCTGCCCAATGGGCTGAGTGCCGAGGAAGTCGAAAAACTGGTCACGGTGCCGCTCGAGTACCAGCTTGCGTCGACCCGCAACCTCGCGCGCATGGACTCGATTTCGCTGTTCGGTCTCTCTGACATCCGGCTCTACTTCGATTGGTCCAGCAATTACTACTGGGACCGCGTCGAGACCATCAATCAGCTTCCGTTCGTCACCCTTCCGCAGGGCGTCACGGCCGGCATCTCGCCCGAGAATCCGATCGGCGAAATTTATCGCTATCTGATCGAGAGCCCCGATCACAACCTGATGAAGGAGAAGGAGATCAACGACTGGATCGTCGCGTTGCAGTTGACCACGGTGCCCGGCATCGATGGCGTCAGCACCTTCGGCGGACTGACCAAGGAGTATCACGTCGACGTCGATCCGCAGCGCCTTACCTACTATCAAATCCCGCTCTCGACGTTGATTCAGTCGATCCAGAACGCCAACACCAACGCCGGCGGCAATTACTTGACGGTCGGCGAGCAGGCCTACGACGTGCGCGGCATCGGCTTCATCAAGTCGCTCGACGACATCCGCGACATCGTGCTCTCCGCCAGCAAGTCCACCCCGATCACGGTCGGCAACGTCGCCAACGTCGACATCGGCTATGCGCCGCGGCTCGGCGTGGTCGGCATGAACCACCGCGCCGAGGTCGTCACCGGCATCGTGCTGATGCGCAAGTACGAAGATACGCTCAAGACGCTCAAGGGCGTCGAGCAGAAGGTCGACTCGCTCAATCATTCAGGCATCATGCCCAAGGGCTATCGCATTGTGCCGTATTACGATCGTACGGGGCTGGTCAAAATCACACTGCGCACGGTGCTCGAGAACCTCGGGATGGGGATGGCGCTGGTGTTCCTGGTGCTGATCGTGTTCCTGGGCGATTTGCGCAGCGCGCTGATCGCGGCGGTCAACATCCCGCTGGCGCTGTGCGGCGCGTTCACGCTGATGCACTTTACCAACACTCCGGCCAACCTGATTTCGCTCGGCGCGATCGACTTCGGCATCATCATCGATTCCACGGTCATCGTGATGGAGAACATCCATCGCCATCTGACGATGGCCGAGGTGCCGCAGGAGGCGGTGCGGGCCCGCATCCTGCGCGCCGCTTCCGAGGTCGGCGGCCCGATCTTCTTCTCGACCCTGATCTTCGTGATCGCGTTTCTGCCGCTGTTCACGATGCGCGGGGTCGAGGGCGCGATCTTCTCGCCCATGTCCCATACCTACGCCTACGCGCTCGGCACCGCGATTCTGATGGCGGTCACGCTCACGCCGGTGCTGAGCACTTTCGGCTTTGCCCGCGGACTGGCGGAGCACGTGAGTCTTTTCTGGCGCCTCATCAGCGGCTTTTATCACCGCGTGTTCGTCACCGTGCTGCGCTGGCCGCGCCTGACGTTGGCCGTGATCGCGATCCTGATCGTGGCGGTGCTGTCGCAGTTTCCGCGCCTCGGCGGCGAGTTTCTGCCCAAGCTCGAAGAGGGCAATATCTGGGCGCG
>DATKSL010000019.1:0-7601 GCA_035531675.1 Binataceae bacterium (SeqCode)
AACTGTTCGAAGCGCTCGGAGGCATCTGAATGGTCAGGCAAATGCGGCGTTGGTCCCTAATAATCTGGCTCGTCACCGTGTCCTGTTGGCTGTGCCTGGCGGCGCCGTGCGGAGCCGCGGAAGATTCCATCCCGCCCGGCACCACTATCACGATGCAGAACTGGCAGCATTACAAGCAGTTCATGCCGGACGGGATGCAGGTGCTGTTTTCCGGAGCCGCCTTCTGGAAGATGCCGGCCGATTTCAGGATGGAGGTGGGGCCCACCAGCCACTATACATTGCCGCAGACCTACCTCCAGAACACGGAAAAATATAGCCACCTGGTGACGATCAAGGAGCTGCCGAACGGCGGGCATACGGTCGAAGGCTACGTCGCCGGGACGCCGTTTCCCAACCCGGCCGAGCCGCTGAAGGGCTACAAGATCCTGGTCAATTTCTGGTATCGCTACATTCCCTATCTGTATTGCAGCAGAGCTGACCATGAGTACCTGGTCAACAGCGCGAGCGAGGTCTCGACGATCAGATACGTGGATGTCTACCGGCGCCTGAGTCATATCAGCGACGTCGGTCAACCGATCAACGACCCGCGCTTGCACGGCATCGACCACACGCACTTCCTGATGACGCTTGAGCCCGAGCAGGAGCGCTACACCTCGGTGCTGATAGTGTATTACGCCGATCCGACCAAGCCCGAAGGCGAATTCATCTTTGTGCCGAAACTGCGCCGGGTGCTGCGCGGCTCCTCGAGCAGTCGCTGCGCGCCGGTGAGCGGGACCGATTTTGCGCCGGATGATTTCAGCGCTTTCAGCGGCGGCATCGCCCGCTTTCAGTCTCATTTTATCCGCGATCAGCGCATCCTCGCCCTCGGCACGAGCGAGCCGAGCCTCTATGGGAAACCGTCGAACTACTACTTTCCGGTGTTTTTCCCGAAGCCCGTCATCGGTAAATGGGAAGTGCGCGATACCGATGTGATCGACGTCCGCCGGATACCCTCGGAGCGCTCCGGCTACTGCTACGGCAAGCAGGTCCTGTATGTCGACAAACAGGCATACGTCGCCTGGTGGAAAGACGCCTACGATACGGATCTCAAGCTCTACAAAGTCGAGATGACCGAACGGCTTGCCCGACCGGTGCCGAAAGAGGGTTTCCAATACAACAACGGTAACGCCATGGAAGTCATGTGGGACCTCAACAAGCATCACCTCACCGCCTTCGTCACCGCCACGCCGCAAGGAAAATCCGCGCTCAGCAATGAAGCGTGCCGCAATGTCGATGGCGTCAACTACGACGACGTCGAGCGCTTCAGCACGCCGGGTGGCCTGTCGCAGGTGATGCGCTAGCGCGTCCGGAGCTTATCGCCAGGTCGCCGCGCTTCTTACTTCGGGCGGCCGCAGTGGCCCCGAGCCGGTAGCGTCGGGATCAACCACGAACGCCGCGTAAGACTCGGCGGCCGCTTGCTGTCCTGGATGTTCGAGGCCGACGGCCTCGATGCCTCGGCCGGCCACCAAATCTTCCTGCCATTGAGTCCGCAGACGGGCTCCCATCCGTCGAATTAGCTCGGCTATCGGGCAAAAAGCGCCAATAAATTCAGTCTTTGGGGGCTTTTTCCCCGGAGGCGTGCGGGGTCTTTTTCCACAGATAACGTGCATCCGGGGGCGTAGCTCTCTCCATCTCTGTTTACCAATTCAAATCTGGGTAATTATTTGTTTTATTGATATCTTGACTCGTACGCTCACTTTGAGCATTTTTAATTTAGCTTTAACGTCGTCGGCTTATCAATTTTGGCCGGACGCCGTGCAAAAGGGGAAAATGCTCGATGAAGAACTTGAAAGGTTTCCAACGGGGTCAAATTCTCATCATTTTCAGCCTCGCCCTACCGGTTTTGATCGCCGCGATCGCGCTGGGAGCGGACGTGGCGGTGCTCTACTTCAACTGGGTGCAACTGCAGAAGGCGGCCGATACGGCGGCGCTGGCCGGGGCCAATTACCTGCCCGGCGACCCGGCCGAGGCCCAGACCGTCGCCAGTAGCAACGCGAGCACCAACGGTATCGCCAGCAGCGAGATCGTCTCGACCACGGTGGCGCCCGACGATCTGTCGATTACGGTCACCCTGCAACGCACCGTGATGGCCGACTTCGCCAGGGTGCTGGGAATCACCAGCAACGTGGTCCGTACCGCCGCCACCGCCGGAATCCAATCGAATCCGGATTGGGCGCGGGGCGTGATGCCGGTGGGATTGCCGTGCTCGTCGGGCAGCTGCAGTTACACCGTCGGACAGAGCTACACGCTCAAGAATGGACCGACCAACGGCAACTGGGGACAGCTCGGACCGGGTAACTGGGGAGCGCTGGCCTTGGGCACCAACGGCGCGAATGTGTATCGGGGCAATATCGTGAACGGCTACGTCGGCAAGCTGAGTGTCGGGCAATCGATCTCGGTGGAAACCGGCAACATCGTCGGGCCGACCTCGCAAGGTTTTACCGACCGTATCAACCTCGGGAACACACTCTATCCGGGCGCGAATCCCGCCAATCCCTCGCAATACGATCCGCGCCTGGTGGTCGTCCCGGAGGTCGACTTCACCGGCGCCAAGGGCAAGTCGAGCATGGTACCGATCCAGAACTTCGCCCTGATGTTCGTCGAATCAGTAAGCGGCAACAACGCCACCATCAACGCGGTCTACGAAGGCACCCTTCCGAGTGCGGATTTGACCGGCCAGACGCCGCAGGACTTCGGCATGCTGACGCCGATTCTGTTGCGCTAAACGCCGCCCCCCCTCGGCATCAAGCGCGCCCGGCGGCGGCGAGGCTCGAAGCCTCGCCGCCGCCAGTGCCGGCCGAGGCCCTTAGGTGAACGCCGCGTTGACCCCGGGGTCGTTGCGGAACTAAAGGGTGGGGTTTGGGAAAAATCGAAATGCCGGTGAAAAACTCTTTGCGCTTGCGGATATCGCTGATGGCCGCGGCACTCATCCTCAGCGCATCGACCGGATCGCGCCTGGCAGCCGAGGCGTTTGCCGGTCAGAGCACCGCGCGCGCCCCGAGCGTGAGCCGCGACGTGAGGTTCACTTATACCACGACCATCGCGTTGACCGACCCGGCTGGCAAGACGCTCGAGGTGTGGATCCCGGTTCCACATGATGATGCCTGGCAGAAGATCAGTCAGGTCTCGGTCGAGTCGACGCTGGCGCACGAGATCGTCGCGCAGGACGATGGCAATACGGTCTTGTACTTGCACGCCGCTTCGCCGCTGCCGGCCTCGACCACCATCAGGTTGACCTTCGATGCCGCGCGCCGCGAGGAAGCCGCCGCGCTCGCGCTCGCCGCGCGATCGCTTCCGGAGCCGTCGGATGGCGCCTTCGCGCCGTTCCTGAAGCCGGATCGTCTGGTTCCGATCGACGGCCAGATAGCAGAAGTGAGCACTTCCATCGGCGCCACCGGCGCACCGGCGCTAAAGCAGGCGCGCGCACTTTACGATTACGTCACCGCGACCATGAAGTACGACAAGCGTGGTACCGGATGGGGGCGGGGCGACGCGATCTACGCCTGCAACGTCCGGCACGGCAACTGCACGGACTTCCACTCACTGTTCATTGCGCTCGCGCGTGCGCGCGGAATTCCTGCTCGCTTTACGATCGGATTTCCGCTTGGCGCTCCCGGCTCGGGTCCGATTGCGGGCTACCATTGTTGGGCCGAGTTTTATGCCGGGGGCGTATGGGTGCCGATCGACGCCTCCGAGGCCTGGCAGCATCCGAAGCTGCACGACTACTACTTCGGCCACCTCGACGCCGACCGCATCGCCTTCACTGCGGGGCGCGATCTTGAGCTGAAACCGCCCCAGCACGGAGCCCCGCTCAATTATCTGATCTACCCGTATGCCGAGGTCGATGGCGCGGCGGTTCCGCGTCACCAGGTGAAGACCGAGTTTTCCTATCGCGATCTCGCCGCTACGAATTAGCGACTCACCGCCAAATGCGGGTCGTGCGCCGGCGGCGAGACAGGCGGAATCGGCAGAGCAGGAAAACTCAGCGCGCCGCGGGTTGCGAGGGGATCGTGGCGCTGCGCAGGCTCTCGTAGGATTCGACGATACAGCGTTCGGTGGTCGGCCAATCGATACACGGGTCGGTCACCGAGACTCCGTACTTGAGGCCCGCGCCGCGCGCCCGCACCGGCTGATTGCCGGCCTCGAGGTTGCTCTCGACCATCGCGCCGACGATCGCGCGGTTGCCGGCGCGAACCTGCTCGACCACCTGCGCCAGCACCGCCGGCTGGCGGCTGAAATCCTTGTTGGTCTGGGCGTGCGAGCAATCGACCAGCAGGCGCGGCTCGAGCCCGGCCTTGGCGATCAGCCGCGTGCACTCCTCGATACTGGCGCGGTCGTAATTCGGCGTCCGTCCGCCGCGCAACACCACGTGGGTATCCGGATTGCCGGTGGTCCGCACCACCGCGGTGACCCCTTCCTGCGTGATGCCGATGAAAGAATGGGGCAGGCGCGCCGACTGGATGGCATTGATGGCGGCCTGCAGGTTGCCGTCGGTGGTGTTCTTGAAGCCGACCGGCATCGACAGCCCGCTCGCCATCTCGCGATGGGTCTGCGATTCGGTGGTGCGCGCGCCGATGGCGGCCCAGGTGATGAGGTCGGCGATATATTGCGGCGTGATCGGATCGAGCATCTCGGTCGCCGCCGGCAGGCCGATGCGTGCGATCTCGATCAACAGGCGGCGCGCGATGCGCAGTCCCGCGCGCATGTCGCAGCTCTCGTCCATCAACGGGTCGTTGATGAGCCCCTTCCATCCGACCGTGGTGCGCGGCTTGTCGAAGTAAACCCGCATCAGCACGAACATCCGATCGGCGACCCGCGGCGCGATTGCGGCCAGCCGCCGGGCATATTCGAGCGCGGCCTCGGGATCGTGGATCGAGCATGGCCCGACGATGAACAGCAGGCGCCGGTCCTCGCCCTTGAGCACGCGGCGCACGGTCTCGCGCGAGTCGTAGATGAAGCGCTCCAGCGCGTCGTCGAGCGGCAGCTCGTCCTTGAGCGCGTGCGGCGCGATCAGCGGCTCGGTGGCGGCAACGTTGATGTCCTGGATACGTGGCATCGGCGAACCATTATCTTTAGCTCAAACCGCGCCGCCGCTTAAGTGCCCGTCCGGCGAGGTCGGCGCAGCGGCTCCGTTCGGCCGAGGCGGGATGCTTGCCGGGGCCTGTGACGCGCCGTAATCTGTCTCGGCATATGGCGCGGGATTCTATCGATCGAGAGGATCGTCGGAAGGCTTCACGGGCCGGATCGCGCCCGCTGCGGTCGCGGTTGCCACTTGCCGTCATGGGCATGATCCTGGCGCTGATGATCGCGGTGGCGCTGGTGCTGCAGGAGGGCGGCCAGCTGGTCGGCGTCGATCGCCACGGCCATCTCTACTCGCCGTTCATACGCCGTATGACCGCGACGCACCGGCGACGGCCGGCGCCGGCCAGCTCGCCGCATCTCAACGATCCCGCGCCGGGCGCGCCGTCCCGGGATTGAGCGTGGCGCCGGCGCAGGCGGCGGGCGGATGAGCGAGGTCGCGCGCTCTAATCCGCAACCCGCGGCTCAGCCGGGCGCGACTGGCGGCTACGGCCGCGATTTCTGGGCGGTGTTCGCCGCCAACTTCGCACTCAACGGCGCCAGCAACATGCTGGTGATTTTTCCCCTGTTCGTGGTCCGGCTGGGCGGCGGCGCGGCGATGATCGGCGCGATCGCGGCCTTCGGCTCGGCGATGGCGCTGTTGGCGCGGCCGGCGGTGCCGCTGGCGATCGGGCGGATGGGACGCCGCTCGACGGTCTTCTGGGCGCTGGCGATCGAGGGCCTCGCGCTGACGCTCTATATTCCGCTGCAGGCGCTGGGCCTGCCGATGTTCGCGGTGCGCGCGCTGCACGGGGTATGCGAGGGCACCGCGCGCGTGGCGTTGTTCGCGATGTTGTTCGATATCCTGCCCGCCAGCCGCCACGCCGAAGCGATGACGATCTTCAGCCTCAACGGCATGATGCCGGCGGCGTTCGCGCCGATGATCGGCGATGTTATCGTGCGGCGCCTGGGCTTCACCGCGTTCTTTATCACCGCGGCCGCGCTGTGCGGATGCGGCGCGATCGCGACCGTGACGGTCTCGGACGAGCTCGGCTTTCGCGCCCCGACCAGCGAGGCGTCTGACGGCGGCGTGAGCTACCGCCGGTTGCTGCTTGATCGGGCGCTGCTGCCGGTCTGGATCGCGACCCTGCTGTTTTCCGCCGCCATCGTTTCGCGGCTTAATTTCGTGGCGCCGTTCGCGATCCAGCAGGGGGTGCTCTACGTCGGCGTCTATTTCGTGATCTACTCGGCCGCCGCGATCGTGGTGCGCCTGACCTGCGGACGCGTGATCGAAAGGGTCGGTGCAGAGCGGATTCTGGCCTTGTCGCTGGTCACGCTGGGCGTCGGCATCGGACTGATTTGCGCGACCGGACGGCCCGGGATGCTCGACCTGGCGGGCGTCGTCGGCGGACTCGGCCACGGCTTGAGTTACCCGGCGCTGAGCCTGCTGGTACTGCGCCGCACGCCGGCGGCGGCGATGGGCCGGACCTCGACCATCTACACCTCGCTGTTCGACGTCGCGGCGATGAGCGCGCCGTACCTGCTGGGGTTGATCGCGAGCCGCGCGGGTTACGGCCCGATGTTCGTAATTGCGGGGCTGTGCGCGCTTGGGGCGGGGCTCTATATCGGCGTGGTGGAGCGCGTGCTGCATCGCCGAATCGCCTAGCGTGGAAAATCGCCTAGTGCGAGAGCAATGATCGCGAATCGTGCGCGGAAAAATCAGCAACCGGCTTTACACTGCTGCGTGCCGATGCTAGTTTCTTCGTTCTCGCTGCTCCGGAAGTGCCGGCCAGTATGGCGGACGGAGCGGCGGGTGAGCCCGGCGCAGGTCATTTAAGAAAAGACTCGTTCTTTCATCCGAAAGATTTGCAGAGTTGACATATCGCCACCGTGGCGATAATCTGACCTTTCGCCTCAAGGGCGCGGCTCTTTGAAAACTGAATAGTAGTGCATGCCTAATTCGGGCGGCGAAGGACTCCGAAGGCGGAGCCGAATCGTGTCCGAATGTGAGTTAATTAGCGGTCAGTCCAACCGGCTTGCGGGCTTAACGGCCCGCGAATCGGATTGAGATAATGAGCTTAAATGGAGAGTTTGATCCTGGCTCAGAACGAACGCTGGCGGCGTGCCTGAGACATGCAAGTCGTGGGAGAAAGTCGGAGCAATCCGGCTAGTAAACCGGCGCACGGGTGAGTAACACGTGGGCAACCTGCCTTGGAGACCGGGATAACCCGTCGAAAGACGGACTAATACCGGATAAGACCACGGACAGTTCGCTGTCTGAGGTAAAAGGTGGCCTCTGCTCCTGCAAGCTATCACTTCAAGAGGGGTTCGCGTCCTATCAGCTAGTTGGTGAGGTGACGGCTCACCAAGGCTAAGACGGGTAGCTGGTCTGAGAGGATGGTCAGCCACACTGGGACTGAGACACGGCCCAGAGTCCTACGGGATGCAGCAGTCAGGAATATTGCGCAATGGAGGAAACTCTGACGCAGCGACGCCGCGTGGGT
>DATKSL010000020.1:0-8742 GCA_035531675.1 Binataceae bacterium (SeqCode)
CGTCGAGCTTGCGATCCCATTGCACATGGCTGCCCAGGCCGACCGGCAGGCCGGCGACCGTGACCTCGACGATGCCGCCCAGCGTGTCGCCGCTCTTCTTGCACTCGTCGATCTCGGCGATAATCGCCCGTTCGGCCTCCGCATCGGCGACCCGCACCTGCGAGGCTTCGGTCAGCTCCGACAATTCGGCGAGCGCGATGCCCTGGCGCGTCGCGGCCCGCGTCGCGCCAATCTGGATCACATAGCCCAGCGCCTCAATTCCGAACGGCGCCAGTAATTGCCTGGCCAGCGCGCCGACCGCGACCCGCGCGGTAGTCTCGCGCGCCGAGGCGCGCTCCAGGATGTCGCGGATATCCTCCAGGTTGTACTTCAGCACGCCGGCAAGATCGGCATGCCCCGGGCGCGGACGCGAGACCTGCCTGGCCTCGGCGCGATCCGCGGGGTCGGCCGACATCCGCTTCTCCCAGTTGGCGAAGTCGCGATTCTGGATGATGAACGTGATCGGGCTGCCCATCGTGCGCCCGAAGCGAATACCGGAGACCGGCCGCACCTCGTCGCGCTCGATCAGCATCCTGCCGCCCCGTCCATAGCCCTTCTGGCGGCGGGCGAGGTCGTGGTTGATTCGCGCCAGGTCGATGTCGAAGCCGGCCGGAACGCCCTCGATAATCGTGACCAGTTCGGGTCCGTGGGATTCGCCGGCAGTCAGAAAACGCAGCATCGCTTAAGCCTATCCCGGCCGCGGGCGCCGGAGTATCCAGATTCAACCAGAGTCGCGGGTGACAAGAAAGCGGGGTTGTGCGGAATCCCGCGGCCCGGCGGGACTTGCGAGAGCCGGCGCGGCCAACTACAAGGCGCTCTATGGGTAGATTGTGGCGCGTCGCCGGATGGGTCGCCGTCGGGATGCTCGGCGCGGGCGGCCTCGCGATCGTCGCGACGGCGCGCGGCGAAAATCATCCCAACGCGCTGTGGTTCATCGTCGCCGCAGTCTCGATCTACGCCATCGGCTATCGCTTCTACTCCCGCTTCATCGCCGACCGGGTGCTCGAGCTCGACGATTCCCATCCGACCCCCGCCATCCGGCTCGCCAATGGGCGCGACTACGTGCCGACCACCCGCTGGGTGACCTTCGGCCATCACTTCGCCGCCATCGCCGGGCCGGGTCCGCTGGTCGGGCCGGTGCTGGCCGCGCAATTCGGCTACCTGCCTTCGACGCTCTGGATCGTGATCGGCGCGGTGCTCGGCGGATGCGTGCAGGATTTCATCATCCTCGGCTACTCGCTCAAGCGCGACGGCCGCTCGCTCGGCAAGATGGCGCGCGACGAGATCGGGCCGGTCGGCGGGCTGGTGGCGCTGCTCGGCGTGATGCTGATCATGGTGATCCTGATCGCGGTGCTGGGGCTGGTGGTGGTCAACGCCATGAAGCAGAGCAGTTGGGCGACCTCGACGGTTGCGATGACGGTGCCGGTCGCGATGCTGGTCGGGATCTGGATGACGCATCTGCGGCCGGGGCGCATCGTCGAGGCCTCGGCGATCGGCGTCGCGCTGATGCTGGCGGCGGTGATGGGCGGGCGCTACGTCGGCGCGCTCAGCTTCGGCCATTACTTCGCGATGGACGCGCCGGCGCTGGCGGTGTGGATTATCGGCTACGGCTTCGTCGCCTCGGTGCTGCCGATCTGGCTGCTGCTGGCGCCGCGCGACTACCTGTCGGCCTTCATCAAGATCGGCACCATCGCCGCGCTCGCAGTCGGCATCGTGGCGATGCATCCGCCGACCCTGATGCCGGCGCTGACCCGCTTCACCGACGGCAGCGGCCCGATCTTCGGCGGCAAGGTCTTCCCGTTCGCCTTCATCACGGTGGCTTGCGGCGCAATCTCGGGCTTCCATTCGCTGATCGCCTCGGGCACCACGCCCAAGATGCTCGAGCACGAGCGCGATGCGCGGTTGGTCGGCTACGGCTGCATGTTGATGGAGTCGTTCGTGGCGGTGATGGCGCTGATCGCGGCGGTGATGCTGCAGCCCGGCGTCTACTTCGCGATCAACAGCCCGACCGGCGTAGTCGGCATCGGCGCCGCGGCCTGCGCCAAAATCAGCGCCTGGGGCTTCCCGGTCAGCAGCGCCCAGATGACCGCGCTAGCCCATTCGGTCGGCGAGGTGACGCTTTACGCGCGCACCGGCGGCGCCCCCTCGCTGGCGGTCGGGATGGCGCACATCTTCGCCCATACGCTCGGCGGCCCGACCGTGATGGCGCTGTGGTATCACTTCGCGATCATGTTCGAGGCGCTGTTCATCCTGAGCACGCTCGATGCCGGCACCCGCGTCGCCCGCTTCATGTTCCAGGATCTGATCGGTCAGCTCTACACGCCGCTCGCCGATTCCGGCTCGTATCCCAACATCGTCATCACCTCGGCCATCGTGGTCGCCGCCTGGGGCTATTTTCTGTACTTCGGCACCGTCGATCCGCTGGGCGGCATCAATTCGCTGTGGCCGCTGTTCGGGATCGCCAACCAGATGCTGGCGACGATCGCGCTGTGCGTCGCCACCAGCGCCATGATCCGCGCCGGCAAGGCGCGCTTCGCTTTCGTCACCCTGGGGCCGCTCGCCTGGCTGGTGGCGGTCACGATGACGGCCGGAATCGAGAAGCTCTTCAGCGCGGCGCCCAACGTCGGATTCCTGGCCCACGCCGCCGTGCTCGAGGCCGAACTCGCGGCGCCGGGTCTGAGCGTCGCCCGCGCCGCCGAAATCTCACGCTTGATGTGGAACGACCGCGTCGACGCGCTGATGACCGTGCTGCTGATCGCGGTGGTGACGATCATCCTGCTCGACTCGATCCGCGTCTGGGCCGTCCTGCTGCTCAAGCAGCGGATGCGGATGGTGGCGGACGAAACCGAGGCCGCCGCATGAGACGGCTGACGTTGAGCGCGGCCCGCCTCGGCAGAGGATTTCGGGCGCTGATGCGTGCGCTGGCGGACGACCTGGCGCGGCTCAACCGTTTCGCGATCGAAGATGGCGCGCCGGTGAGCCGGCGCGAGCAGGCCCGCAAGGTCGCGGCCGGACTCGCGCGTCGCTATCGCGGTCCGAATCGATGCTGCTGATCCACGACCGCTAGTTCCCGGACCGTCGCCGGATCGTTAAGGCTGCTGGGAGACGAATCCGGCTGCGGCGGCGCGGCTGCCGGCGGGGGGCGGACGGGAAGGGTCTCGCTGCTGGCGTTAGGCCCGTTCGGGTGGAGGCAGCCGGGATGCTCCATGTAGTACTCATCCAGAGCCGAATGGCCGAAGTACTGATGGAACGGCCTTCCGAGGGGTTTCGTATAATCAGGCTTATACTTCTTGGCGAAGTCCTTCATGTTAAGCGGAAACGGACCTGCAACACAGTCGTCGTTGACGGTGGTTTGTCCCGGCTTGCATTCCGGGACGCAGCCGTCCTTGGCGGTTTGTCCCGGCTTGCATTCAGGAATTGACTTTATCGGCGGAGCACACGGATTAGCGTCGGGCTGCTGATCCGGCACTGGCGGAGATGGCTCAGTGAGAGAGCCCGTGTCGCCTTGCTGTGCCGAAGTGCTGCTCACCGGCAGGACCGCCAACAGGCTTGCCGCGACGAACGGAACAACGAAAAGTCTGCGCTTCATTGCTGTCCCTCCCTCCGCTGTGCGAGCCACAGCAAACATATAAAGCTCTAGCCTGTTTTGCGCGTTGCTGGGAGTGGAAGACGCATCATCCGGAATTCCGTTTTCACGCCTCTATCCACCGTACGCGCAAAGTAAATTCCCCTCCCGGAGCGTCATCTCGAGCATCTCATCCGACTAGGTATTCTTCCTGTCTCGACTAGGTAGTTTTCCGCTTCGTTCTAGGTCGATTCTCGATTCTATAAGCCGCTCCTAACCACTACCGTGCGTGGTGTCCGATGCGTAAACGAAACGTCGCGCTGCGACGCCCGGCGCATCGGCGAGAGGGAGGGAGAGACCATGCGCAACAATTCTCGCGGCCGTTCAGGCAAGCGGTCGCCACGAGCAGTGCCGAGCGCCAAACCGTCGTCCTTGCTCTACAACCGGCGGGCGGATGGCGAGGCATGGACCGAACACCTGCGCCTGGCGGCGCTGGCCAGCCTGACCCATGAACTCCGAACGCCGCTGCAAGTGCTGCACGGCAATCTGGATCGGTTGAAGCACGAAGCGCCGGACAATTTGCCGGCCCGGTGGCACCAGATGCTCGAACGGATGAACGTCGACGTCTGCGAGTTCACCCGCATCGTCGAAAACATCATGGTCTTCGTCCTGGACGACCCCTCCAAGGAAGTCCGGGCCAAGGTTCCGACCCGCGAGCTGATCGACGACGTGATGCCGCTGATCGAGGCGGTCAACCATGACAAGCAGCTCGCTTTGCAGGTGGACCTCGACGAGGCGCCGCCGGTGGTTCACGCCCCCTATCGCCCGCTGCGGCTGATCCTGGCGAACCTGGGCGTCAACGCGGTCCGCTTCACCGACCGCGGCAGCGTGAAGATTGCGATCCGGCAGGCGGGCAAGCTGGACCGTCCCGAGGTTGCGTTTGAGGTTGCCGATACCGGGCGCGGCTTCGGGGCGGAGCTTCGCGACGGGTTGTTCGCGCCGTTCGCCCAACTGGCCTCCAGCCAACACCCCGGTCTACGCAGCCTCGGTCTGGATCTGAGCGTGGTCAAACGCTGCGTGGCGTCGCTCGACGGCAATCTCGAGGCGCATTCGGTGCCCGGCCAGGGCTCGCGTTTCGTGGTGCGCTTCCCGGTGCCTGCTCATGGGGTCACATCCCAGATCAGTTAAGGGGAGCTGAGTTGAGAGGGAATATTCCAGGGCGCCTGATGGTCATTAGAGGGGCCCGCTCGCCAGTGGTTCACGCGACCGGAAGTCGACATCCGGACTCGCGGCGGCGAACGGAGGACCGTCAGGCGCTCGCTACTTTTCCGATCGCAGGCGCGACGCCGGGGGGTTTATCGCGCCGCGCGCCAATGCCGGTGGCGGGCCGTTAACTCTCCCTCGGTCTGCCGCCGGCTGCGGCGTTAGCGATAGCGCCGCATCAGGCCCACCACCACCCCGCGAATCTTGAGGTCCTGCTCACGCGCAAAGATCGGTTCCATCGTGACGTTGGCGGGCTGCAGCCGGATGCGCCCGCCGCTCTCGCGAAAGTACTTCTTGACCGTGGCCTCGTTGCCAATCAGCGCGACCACGGTCTCGCCGTTGTCGGCGCCGTCGCGCTCCTCGACGATGATATAGTCGCCATCGCGAATCCCCTCGTCGATCATCGATTCGCCGCGCACCCGCAGGCAGAAGGTATTGCCGCGCCGCACGAAATCGTCGGGCACGCTGATCGTATCCTGCCCCTCGATGGCCTCGATTGGCGCGCCTGCCGCGACCTGCCCGAGCAGCGGTATCCCGCGCATCCGCGTGCGCGTGGCGGTGGTCACCTCCAGCGCCCGGCTGTGATTATGGCTGCGGCGGATGAAGCCGCGCTGCTCGAGGTTGTGCAGATGCTTGTGCACGGTGGCCAGCGACGACAAGCCGAAATACTCGCCGATCTCGGCCAGGGTCGGCGCGTACTCATGCTCGTCGATATACTTCTCGAGGAAATCGACCAGTTGTTTCTGCCGCTTGGTCAGCGTCTTTATCTCGGCCATCAGCGTGCCTCATCCTCCGCAGGGACTGGCCGGCATCATGGCGAACATCAGGCGAAAACGCAAGCCGTCGGCACGGCCGTATTTGCGAGCCGCGAAATTCCTGTAAAATAAAGGCGATTCGGCTGCCAGGCCGACCGGTCAGCCGTTCATGCCCAGGCCATAAGAACGAGAATATGTCTTCCAATAATGACCAGCATCGGCCGACCTTGGCGATCTTGGTGGGCGGCGGGCCCGCGCCGGGAATCAACGGCGTAATCGCCTCCGCCACTATCGAGGCGATCAACTCGGGCCTGCGCGTGATCGGGCTGCGCGAGGGCTACCGATGGCTGGTCAAGGGCGACATCTCGCATGCCGTCGAGCTGCACATTTCCGACGTCAGCCGGCTCCATTTCACCGGCGGATCGATCCTGCGCACTTCGCGCACCAACCCGGCCCACGACGAGGAGAGTCTGCGGCGCACCGTCGAGGCGCTCGATCGGCTGGGCGTGCGTTACCTGATTTGTATCGGCGGTGACGACACCACTTACGGCGCCGCGCGCATCGCCGAGTACGCCCGCGGCCGGATCGGCGTGGCGACGGTGCCCAAGACCATCGACAACGACCTGCCGCTACCCGAGAACGCGCCGACCTTCGGCTTCGAGACCGCGCGCGCTTTCGGCACCACGATCATCGAGTCCCTGATCGAGGATTCGCGCAGCACCGACCGCTGGTACGTGGTGGTCACGATGGGCCGCAAGGCTGGCTCGCTGGCGCTGGGCATCGGCAAGTCGGCGGGCGCCACCCTGACCGTCATCCCCGAGGAATTCGGCCCCGGCAAGATCGACCTGCGCGTGGCGGTCGATATCATCGTCGGCGCGATCGTCAAGCGGCTGGTCGCCAGCCACGACTACGGCGTCGCGATCGTCGCCGAGGGTATCGCCGAGCGGCTCGATCTCGACACCCTGCCGGTCGACAGTCTGCAGCGCGACGCCTACGGGCACGTGCATATCGCCGACATTCCGCTGGCCAGCTTCCTGCGCGATCGGATTCGCGCCACGCTCAAGGAGCTGGGCATCGTCGGCACCGTGATCGCCAAGGATATCGGCTACGAGCTGCGCTGCGCGCGGCCGCTGCCGTTCGATATCGAATATACCCGCACGCTCGGCTACGGCGCGGTGCGCTATCTGCTCGGCGGCGGCTCGGGCGCGTTGATCGCGATCACCGGCGGACGGGTCACCCCGGTCAGTCTCGAGGATCTGATCGATCCGGCCACCGGCCGCATTCGCATCCGCACCGTGGACGTGAAGAGCGAATCGTACAAGGTCGCGCGCTCCTACATGATTCGCCTGCAGCCGCCCGACCTCGAGGGTCCGATGCTCGTCCAGCTCGCCGCCCAGACCCGGCTTACGCCCGAGGAGTTCGCGCGCCGCTTCGGCCCCGCGGTTGCCGCTACCATCGCGCATCCCACCGTCGATCAGCGGGATATGAACGCGCTCGAATGACCCCGGCGTCCGCGCGGGGCGCTGTTTCGATCGCGCGGCGCGCGGCATATCCTTGAAATCGAGGTCAATCATAGTGTCGGCTGCGAAGGTTTGATGGCCAGGCTGCGCGTCATCTACGAAAACGGCGATCCCGAGCAGGTGATCGAGTTCGATCCCGCCGACGCGCCGTTCCATCACGACGGCCAGCCCGGCTCGATCCTCGATATCCTGCTCGGCCATCACATCCACCTGGAACACGCCTGCGGCGGCAACTGCGCCTGCACCACCTGCCACGTGGTCGTGAAGCAGGGCATCAACCGGCTCTCGGAAGCCAGCGAGCAGGAGGAGGACATGCTCGACAAGGCGCCGGGGCTGACGCCGACCTCGCGGCTGGGATGCCAGGCGGTGATCGAAGATCCCGACGCGGAGATCGTCGTGATCGTGCCGCGCTATACCATCAATCAATTGAGCGAGAGTCACTGAGGTGGCGGAATCGACGCCCGCGCCGGAAGGCGCGAAACGTCCCGCACGGTCCGCGCAAGTCGAGCGGATTTTCGATCACAACGCGGACACGCGTTCGCTGTTCCTGCGCCTGGTCGACGGCCGGCCGGTAAGCTTTGTGGCCGGCCAGTTCATCTCGATCTCGATTCCGCTCGCCGACGAGACCCGCACCCGTCCCTACTCGATCGCTTCGAGTCCGGAGGACGGTGAGCCGCTCGAAATCTGTTTCAATCGCGTGCCCGGCGGCCGCGGCGTCGATTACCTGTTCGAGCGCCGCCCCGGCGACGAGCTCGCCTTCAACGGTCCGTTCGGCCTCTTCTCCATCGACCAGCCGCCCGACGCGGAGCTGATCTTCGTCGCCGTCGGCACCGGCATCGCGCCCATCCGCCCGATGATCCGCCGGCTGTTGTCAGGCGGCTTCCAGCGCCCGTTTCATCTGCACTACGGCGCCGTCGACCAGGCGCATCTGCTCTATCGCGACGAGCTCGAGCGATCGGCGCGCGAGCATCCCGATTTTCATCTCGAGCTGATAACTTCCGCCGCGCCGTCGGGCCCCGACGAAGTTTACGAGCGGCTGTACGCGATCGTCGAGCGGTGCTGGGTCACGGCCGACGCGGTCCGCGCACGCCACTTCTATATCTGCGGAGTCGGTCCGGGCGTGCTGCGGATTCGCGATCTGCTGCGCGGCTCGGGTTACGAGCGACGCTCGGTCAAATACGAGCAGTGGTGAGGCCGCCGGTCCCGCGCGCCGCTCACCGCAGCAGCGCGATCAGCACGCTGTGGGCGCCGGCGAGCCCCTCGATGCGTCGGCCGCGAGCGATAATTCGCTCGCGCTCCAGCCGTCGCGCCGCCCGCGCCACCAGCGCGGCATCGATCGCCAGCAATCGCGCCACCGCACGTTCGCTTCCAAAGCCGGCAATCTCGAAGTAACGCCGCACGATTCGGTAGCCGGCCTCGCCCGGCGCGAGACTGCGCGCGGCGCGCAGCGTCTCGGCCCAGCGATGCGCCAGCGTATCCCACACGTAGGTGAAAGGGTCGTAGCGCTCCTCGACCTTGAGGGCCAGGAACTTTTCCTGCAGCTCCTTCATGGCGCGGTCGAATTCGGCGCGCTCGCGCGGGCGGGCGAACCCGCTCGACA
>DATKSL010000021.1:0-32153 GCA_035531675.1 Binataceae bacterium (SeqCode)
CCCCCCGACGGCGCAGCCGCGGGACGCGCGCCGGTCGCGGCGCTTCGCGCCGCAACCTCCGCCGCCACCGCGAGACTGCGCGGGTCGAGGCCGTCCACGGCGTCGACCCGCGCAGTCTCACCCAGCATCGCACCCAGGCCGGCCGCCAGCTCGTGCGCCGCAAAGCGCACGAGCTCGCCGGCCTCCGGCGCGTGACCGACTCGCACGCCGCCACGAGCCTTAGCCGCACGCGACATCGGATATTTCTCCTAACCCGCTGCGGCGCATTTTTCCCATACTCCGGGAATGATAACATCGGGTCGCGGTCGTAAAGGAGGCGCCGAGAGCGCCGTCGCACCGCACCTTACAAATGCCTACTCCCAACGAAATCCTGGTCGAACTCAAGAAAGTCAAATATCCCGGCTTCACCCGCGACATCGTCTCCTTCGGCATGGTCAAGGATATCGAGATCGCATACAGGGGCGTTACCGTGACGCTTACCGCACCGAGCGCCAATGCCGAGGCCGTGGCGCGGATCGTCGAGGACGTCCGCCTCATCGTGGGCGCGATGCCGGGAGTACCTGCCGTCGACGTGCACATGGAGCAAGCCGCGAGCACCCCGAAAATGGCCCCCGGATCGCATCGCCGGCTCGTGCCGGGCGTGCGCCACATCCTCGCGGTGGCCAGCGGCAAAGGCGGCGTGGGCAAATCCACGGTCGCGGTGAATCTCGCGCTCGCGATGCGGCGGGCGGGATGGCGCATCGGCCTGATGGACGCCGACGTTTATGGGCCGAGCGTCGCGATGATGGTGGGGTCGGACCAGCACGTCGAGCTCACGCCCGAGCGGCGCATCATCCCACTGGAAAGCTTCGGCATCCGCTACATCTCGATGGCGCTGTTCGTGAACGACGAGACCGCGGTCATCTGGCGCGGCCCGATGGTGACCAAGCTCGAGACCGAGTTCCTGTTCAACGTCGAGTGGGGCGAACTCGACTGCCTGGTGCTCGACCTACCGCCGGGCACCGGCGACGCCCAGCTCACTATCACCCAGCGCGTCGCGCTGGCCGGCGGGATCGTCGTCACCACGCCGCAAGAGGTCGCGCTGATGGACGTGCGGCGCGGCGTCACGATGTTCCAGGAGGTCGAGGTGCCGGTGCTGGGCGTGATCGAGAACATGAGCTATCACATCTGCCGCAAGTGCGGCGCGCGGCACGAGATTTTCGCGCACGGAGGGGGCGAGCGGCTGGCGCACAGCCTGGGCGTGCCGTTTTTGGGTGAGCTTCCGCTGGTCCGCGAATTGCGCGAGGGCGGCGACTACGCGCGTCCGCTGGTCGCGGTACGCCCGGACCATCCGGTCGCCGTGGCGTTCGGTTCGATCGCGGATCGGGTCATCGAGGGGCTCGAACGCACGGAGGCCTGAACCTTGGGTCATCCTCTTGAGTCATCCTGAGCGAAGGCTGTCGGAGTCGAAGGATCTCGCGCGGCTTCCTTTTTGCCGCGTGATTTGTCTTTTTTTTGGGAAGCCCATCACGGCGCCCGCCAGACTCTTCGCGAGCGCTCGGCGAGCGCTCAGAATGACTGCTTGGCCTGTATAAAGGTACTGCGGCAACCACACTGGCGTGTTCGCCATATTCGACATCGAAACCCGCGTCGACAAGCGCCTGCTCAACCAGGCGTTGTGCGCCGGCGAGGGCTTGAGCGACGAGGACGCCTTCCAGCGCTTCCGCGAACAGTTGCGCGCCCGGCGCGGCAGTGATTTTTTCCCGCTGACCCTGCACCTCCCGATTTCGATCGCGATCGGCTCGGTCGGCGACGACCACGTCCTGCGCGCGGTCGAAAGCCTCGCGCTCGAGGGCTACTCCGAGGAGGCGCTGGCCCGCGAGTTCTGGGCGCGCGCCGAGCGTTTCGCGGGATGCCTGGTCACGTTCAACGGCCGGCGCTTCGATTTTCCAGTGCTCGAGCTCGCCGCCCTGCGCTACGGAATCGCCGCGCCCGCGCACTTCGCGGAGGGCGCGGGATCGGCGCGCGCGCGCTATACGACCGCGCGCCATCTCGATCTCTTCGACTACCTGACCAATTTCGGCGCGAGCGGCGGGCTGCGCGGCGGGATGGACCTGCTGCTCAAGATGATCGGGCTGCCGGGCAAGATGGAAGTCGACGGCTCGCAGGTCCAGGAATTGTACGAGCAGGGCCGGCTGGAAGAGATCCATCGTTACTGCCGCAACGACGTGGTGCAAACCTACTTCCTGTTTCTGCGCGTCGAGCTGATGCGCGGGCGGATCGACGACGCCGCCTACCGTCTCGCGCGCGAGGCCTCCGCCCATTTCCTCGACGACATCGGCGCGCCGCCGCGGCTTGGCGAGCCGCCGTCAGGGCAAACGTGATGGCCGAGGGGCCGCACGCCGCGCCGAAGATCTCCCTCATCGTCATCACCCGCAACGAGGAGGATTTGATCGGCCAGTGCCTCAGGAGCGCAGCCGCGTTCTGCGACGAATCGATCGTGGTCGATTCGTTCTCGACCGACCGCACGGTCGAAATCGCGCGAGGGCTCGGGGCGCGGGTTTTCCAGCGCCACTTCGACGGATATATCGCGCAAAAGCAGTTCGCGCTGGAACAGGCCGGCGGCCAATGGGTCTTCTCGCTCGACGCCGACGAGCAGGCGACCTGGGAGCTGGGCAGCGAAATTCGCGCGACGCTCGCGGGTCCGCATCCGGCCGCCGGCTACCGTGTCCGCCGCGTGCTCTACCATCTTGGCCACTACTACACGCGCGGACTCTACCCGGACTGGCACTTGCGGCTGTTTCGGCGCGAGCGCGCGCGCTTCGGCGGCCATGAACCACACGCCAGCGTGCAGATCGACGCACAGAATCCTGGAGACGAAGCGGGCGCCATCGCCAAACTCACCGCGCCAATTCTCCATTTCAGCTACCGCGACGTCGCCGACCACGTCGCCACGATCAACCGGCTCAGCTCGCAGGCGGCGGCCGAGGGCGAGCCGGGCGCGCTCACCGTGGTCAAGATGATCGCCAATCCGGCCTGGCGTTTCTTTAACTTCTATTTTCTGCGCGGCGGCTTTCGCGAAGGGGGACGCGGGCTGTACGCGGCGATGAGCGCGGCTTTTTACGTCTTTCTCAAGTACGCCAAGCGCTACGAGCGCCGGCTGCGAACGCAGCGCCGATTGTGAAGCCGGGGAGCGCCGCGCCGTAGCCTGTTTTTCCGCGCGGCGTAACTGATAACGTAACCCGATCATGCCCGCACGCGAAATAATCGACGGCGTCCTCGAACTGACCGCCGGCCTCGACGCTCGCGGCACCCGCGCGCTCGACGTGAGCTGCCGCAACGGCGAAGTGCTGACGGCGCTCGCCGCGCGCGGTTTCGAGGTGCGCGGCACCCGCTTCGAACGCGGCCTGCCGCCGATCGAAGGGATGCCGATCGACGAGGGCGTCGACCTCACGCGCGGCCTGCCCTATCCCGACCAAAGCTTCGACCTGGTCGTGCTCACCGAGGTGATCGAGCACCTGGAGAACCATCGCGCGGCCCTTGGCGAGGTGGCCCGCGTGCTGCGGCCGGGCGGCCATCTGATTCTGACCACGCCCAACATCATGCGCCTGGATTCGCGTCTGGGCTTCATGCTGTCCGGGATGCACAAGGCCAAGCGGCGCCAGATTCCGCTCGACACGCCGCTCGATCAGGCGCATCGCTTCCACAACTATCCGATCCCGTTCGTGCTGCTCTACTACCTGCTGCACATCAACGGTCTGCGCCTGGAGCGGCTGGGCCATGGCAAGGTCAAACCGTTCAGCTACGTGCTGTACGCGCTGCTTTACCCGATGGTCGCGCTCGATACGCGGCTGCGACTGGTGTGGCGCGAGCGCAAGCCGCCCACGCGCGCGCTCAACCGGGAGCTTGCGCGCTGGATGCTCGACCGGCGCGTGCTGACGGAAGACAACCTGATCGTGCGCGCGCAAAAGGCGCTCGGGCGAGAAACTCCGACGGACGGCGCTTCGGCGGCCGCCGCCGCGAACCAAGGCCGCTTTGGCCCCCGCGCGGGAGCTTGATAGGTTAGGCAGGCTCACATGAAACGCCTGCTCGGCTACGTTCGTCCATACTGGCATCGCTACGCGCTCGCCACGCTTTGCACGCTCGCCACGGTGACGCTCGGGATGATGCTGCCGTATCTGACCGGCAAGGCGATCGACTCCATCCAGGCCCACGATCCGCATCGTCTCACTCTGCTCGCCGGCGAAATTTTCGCGGCGGCGCTGGCGATGGGCGTGGTGCGATGGTTCTCGCGCTTCATGTTCTTCAACTGCGGGCGCGACATCGAATACTGCCTGCGCAACGACCTCTTCGCCCATCTCACGCTGCTCGACCGCTCCTTCTACGAACGGCTGAAAACCGGCGATCTGATGTCGCGCATGATCAACGATCTGAGCGCGGTGCGGATGATGGTCGGGATGGGCGCGTTGACCTTCGCCAACACGCCGCTGGTGTACATCTACGCGCTGACCTTCATGTTCACCAAGCAGTGGCGCCTCACGTTCGTATCGCTGGTGCCCTTTGTGATCCTGTTCTTCGCCATCCGCCGGCTGACGCACTCGCTGATGGAGCGCAGCCTGCGCGTGCAGGAGGAGCTGGGCGCAATCGGGGCCAAGGTGCAGGAGAGCCTCTCGGGCATCCACGTCGTCAAGGCCTACACGCTGCACCAGCGCGAGGCCGAAGAGTTCCGCCGCCGCAACGACAGCTACAACGACGAGGGCCTGGCGCTGGCGCGGCTGCGCGGCGCGCTGATGCCGCTCATCCGCGGCACCTATGCGACGTCGATGATGATGGTGCTGGTGTACGGCAGCTACCTGGTCACGCAGCGCGGGATGTCGATCGGCGGGCTGGTCGCTTTCATGGGTTACCTGGCGCAGTTGATGTGGCCGACCACGGCGCTGGGCTGGGTGATTTCGATTTTTCAGCGCGGACGCGCCTCGATGAAACGGCTCGACGACATCTTTCTCGCCCCGGTCACGCCCTCGATCGGCGGCGGCGAGACGCGGCTGGAAGTGGCCGGCGCAATCGAATGGGAGCACGTCTGGTTCAGCTACTTCCCGCGCGAGGGGAACGGGCCGGGCGAAAACGGCCGCGACGGGCATTACGCATTGCGCGACGTCTCGGTCAAAATCGCCGCCGGCGAGAAGCTCGCGATCGTCGGTCGCACCGGCGCGGGCAAATCCACGATGGTCAAGCTGCTGACCCGGCTGGTCGAACCGACCGCGGGCCGCGTTACGCTGGACGGGCGCGATCTCCGCGATCTGCCGCTGGGCGCGCTGCGCAAGACGGTCGGGATGGTGCCGCAGGAGCCCACGCTGTTCTCCGACACGATGGCTCGCAATATCGCGTTCGGCCGCGCCGACACCGCGCTCGACGAAATCGCCCGCGCCGCGCGCGTCGCCGGTCTCGAGTCCGATATCTCGGTGCTGCCCAACGGTCTTGCGACCATCGTCGGCGAGCGCGGGATGTCGCTCTCGGGCGGACAAAAGCAACGCGTCACCATCGCGCGGGTGCTGGTTTACGATCCGGCGGTGGTGGTGCTCGACGACGCGCTCTCCAGCGTCGATACCGAGACCGAACGCGCCGTGCTCGACAGCCTGGCCGAAAGCGTGCGCGGCCGCACCACGGTCGTGGTGAGCCATCGCGCGTCCACCGTGCGCGACGCCGACCACATAATCGTACTGGAGGACGGCGGGATCGCCGAGCGCGGCACCCACGAAGAGTTGATGGCGCGGCGCGGGATTTACGCCGAGCTGTTCCATCGCCAGTTGGTGGAGGAGGAACTCGCGCGCTACTGAGCCGCGCCAGTGGTGGACGATGGAGATCGCAGGGGAGGAAAAACTGGGCCGCGTCTACGACCTGCGGCTGCTCAAGTGGGTGTGGAGCTACGTCCACCCGTACCGGCGCCTGTTCTTCCTGTCGGTGGTGCTGATGCCGCTGAATTCGCTGTTCGCGATCGCCCAGCCCTACATCTGGAAACTCACGATCGATCTGTTCCTCACCCACCATCGAACCGTGGCACCCGGATGGCTGAGGCCGGTGCTTGCGGCTTTCGGCTCGCACGGACTACTCGCGATGGGCTTCGTGTACCTGCTGCTGGTGGCGGGCGAGTTCTCGACCTTTTACGGACAGTTCTACCTGACCATGATGGTCGCGCAGTACAGCCTGTCGGATTTGCGGATGGCGCTGTTCAAACACGTCGAGCGCCTGCCGATGGCATTTTTCGATCGCACGCCGACCGGCCGGCTGGTCAGCCGGATGACCACCGATATCGACGCGATCAACGAAATGTTCAGCGCGGGCTCGCTCACGATGTTCATCGACGTGCTCACCATGCTGGGCATCGTCGCGATCATGTTCGCCTTCAATGCGCGCCTGGCGCTGTGGGCGATGTGCGCGGTGCCACCGCTGCTGCTGATCCTGAACTTCTTCGGCAGCCGCGCCCGCGTGGTCTACCGCGAGATCCGCGAACGGCTGGCCGCGCTCAACGCCTACCTGGCCGAGGCGCTGGCCGGGATGGCGGTGGTTCAGCTTTTCACGCGCGAGCGGCGAAGCCGTCAGGAGTTCGACGCGCTCAACCTCAAGAGCCGCAACGCCCAGATGACCGCCAACATCTACGAGGCCGGCGTCTTCTCGGCAGTCGAGTCCCTCAGCTCGGCGACCATCGGGATCATCCTGTGGGCCGGCGGCGGCGAGGTGATCCGGCGGGTGATCACGCTCGGCACCCTGGTCGCCTTCATCGATTACGCGCAAAAGTTCTTCCTGCCGCTGCGCGACATCTCGAGCAAGTACACCACCCTGCAATCGGCGCTCGCGGCGATGGAGCGCATCGAGGCGCTGATGGAGACGCCGGCCTCGATTGCGAGCCCGCCCGCGCCGCGCCGTCCGGACCCCGTGCGCGGCGAGATCGTCTTCGACCACGTCGGCTTCGCCTACCGCGCGGAGGAGCCGGTGCTGCGCGATTTGAGCTTCACCGTCGAGCCGGGGCGCAAGATTGCGATCGTCGGCGCGACCGGCTCCGGCAAATCCACCATCATCAAGCTGCTCACGCGCTTTTACGACGTCGGCGCCGGGCGCATCCTGGTCGACGGCGTGGACGTGCGCGAGTGGGACCTCGCGGCGCTCCGCCGTGCGATCGGCCTGGTGCAGCAGGACGTTTTCCTCTTCGCCGGCGACGTCTTCGACAACGTTCGCCTCGCCCGCACCGACCTGGGCGAGGCCGAGGTGCGCCAGGCGCTGCGGCGCGCGCAGGCGCTGGACTTCGTCGAACGTCTCCCCGCCGGCCTGCACGAGGAAATCCGCGAGCGCGGCGCCAATCTCTCCTCCGGCCAGCGCCAACTGCTCTCCTTCGCCCGCGCGCTCGCCTACGATCCGCGCGTGCTGGTGATGGACGAGGCGACTTCCAGCGTCGACAGCGAAACCGAGTCGCTGGTCCAGCGCGCGCTCGACGAGCTGCTCAAGGACCGCACCGCGCTGGTGATTGCGCATCGCTTGTCCACCATCGAGCGCGCCGACCGGATCCTGGTCCTGAGCCAGGGAGCGCTGCGCGAGAGCGGCACGCACGCGGAGTTGCTCGCCCGCCGCGGCCTGTATCATCGGCTGTTCGAGCTGCAATACGCGACCGCGGCCGAGCCTGCGGGCCAGGCCGCGGACTGATACCTTGGCGCCGTCCGCCGCACCGCGCATCGCAATGCGCATCCTGATCCTCGCAATCATCGTGGCCACAAGCGCCGTGGCGCTGGCCGGATGCGAAGTCGGGTATATCGCGCGCGCGGCCTACGAGGAGGGCCGTCTGTTGTGGCGGCGAAAGCCGATCGACACGATGCTCGCGCGCGGCGACCTGCCACCCAAGATCCGCGCGCGCCTGGAAACCGTGCTCAAGGTGCGCGAGTTCGCCCGCGACCATTTGGGGCTCAACGTCGGGCAGGCCTACAGCAGCATCTCCGAGGTCGACAAGGGAGCGATCGTATGGGTCGTGATGGCTGCGCCGCGCGACTCGCTCGAGCCCTACACCTGGTGGTTCCCGATCGTCGGCAAAGTCCCTTACAGGGGCTACTTCAACAAGGATCGCGCCGAGGCCGAAGCCGCCGGGATGGAGCGGCGCGGGTACGACACGATGGTGCGGCCGGCCGTGGCGTTCTCGAGCCTCGGATTTTTCAACGATCCACTGCTCTCCAATCTGCTGCGGCTGAGCCGTGTCGAATTAGCCGGCGTAATCATCCACGAGCTATTCCATCGCACCTACTTCCTGGCGAGCGACGTGATGTTCGACGAATCGGCGGCGACGTACGTCGGCAGCGCCGGCGCGATCAAGTTCTTCGAGGCGACCGAAGGGCCCGGCTCGGCCGACGCCGCGGCCGCGCGCGGCGTGCTCGACGCGGATATGAAGTTTGCAGGTTTTCTGAAGCAAGAGACGGCGCGCCTGCTCAAGCTTTACCAGAGCGGGCTCCCGCGCGAGGAAATCCTGAAGCGCCGCGCGCCGATCTTCGCCAGCATCAACGCCGACTACGCACAGCTCAAGCCGCACCTCTCCGGACTGGAACGCTTCGATCTGGACAAGCAGCCGCTGAATAACGCGATCCTGATCAACTACCTGATCTATTTTCACGACTTCGACAGTTTCGCCAAACTCGACCATATTTACCGCGGCAACCTGCACGACACGATCAAGGCCATAATCGCGCTGGCCGAGTCGGACCGCGGCAAGCCCTTCGATCCGATCGAGCGGGCGGCCCGCGCCGGTCCACTTCGCGCCGCCGCGCAGGCCGACGAGCCGCAATCGACGCCCACGAACACCGGACCGTAGGCCATTCCTCCCGCCAGCCGATCGAAAGCGCCGCGGCCGTTATTGAAGCGTCGCGAGCGCCTCGCCAAGCGCGGCGACGATCTCGGGCTCGCGGCCGCCGAAGAAGTGATCGGCGCCGGGGATAAGCTTGAGCCGCGCCAAAGGCCCCAGCCGCCCCGCCAGCGCCGCCAGATCGTTCGCCGGGCAGTAGGAATCCCGATCGCCGGCGAGAAGCACGATCGGTTTGGCAATCGCGCCGAGCGCCGTCGGATCGATCATTCCGAGCGGCAGCGCCACCGTCACGATCGCCGCGACCTCCTCCACGCCCCCTGCGGCCCGCACGGCCGTCGCCGCCCCGAACGAATATCCGGCAAGCACCGCGCCAGCGTCCCCCACGCCCTTGTGCGTGGTAAGAAAGCGGACCGCCGCGACGGCGTCGGCAGCCTCGCCCATGCCGTTGTCGAACTCACCCTCGCTCTGGCCGACGCCGCGAAAGTTGAAGCGCAAGGTCGCAAAGCCGCTCGCATGGAGGGCCTCCAACACGGCGTCGACCACGTTGTTGTGCATCGAGCCGCCGTAGAGCGGATGCGGATGACATACGACGGCCGCGCGATGGGACCCGGCACCGTCGGGAAGAGCGATCATCCCTTCGAGTGTGAGTTCACCGGAACCGGATTTGAATGTGATCCGTTCTTCCTTCATCGGTTACTCTTCTCCGGCCATCCGGTTTCGAACCCGCCGCGTTTCTTCGACTTCAAGTGTTACTTGAATTGCCGCCGGATGCCCGGTCCATCACCGCGGCGACCCCAGTTCTCGACGCCCTGCTATACTACATCGGCGCGCAATGGACGAATTGTCGAAATCCGATCCCACATCGGCGCCCAGATTCGCCGCCGATCGGATGCTGGCGCGGCTCGCGCGATGGCTCCGGCTGCTCGGCGCCGACGTGCTCTTCGATCCGTCGCTCGGCGGCGGCGAGCTGCTCGGACGGGCGCGCTTGGAGGGCCGCGTCACCTTGACGCGCGACAAGCGTCTGCGCACCGCGGCCGACGCGCTCTACCTCGAAGACAACCGGTTTCGCGATCAGCTGCGCGCAGTGCTCGCGCGCTTTCCGTTCGATCCGCGCCGCGGAGCGTTCACCCGATGCTCGCACTGCAACGAACCGCTGGCCGAGGCCGGCCGCGACACGGTCGTGCGTCGCGTGCCGCCCTTCGTCTATGCGAGCCAGCAGCGCTTCGTGCGCTGCCCGCGATGCGGCCGGATCTATTGGGGCGCAACCCATCCCGAGCGCATCCGGCGCGAACTCGACGCGATGGGCTTGTAGCCTGAGGCGCCGCGCGGCTGGCGGCGGCGCACTTCTTCGCGATGCGGCGCACGATGCGATCGCAAACCGCCGATGCTAGTATCGCCCCATGACGCCAGGCGGAAAATTTCTCACCCTCGATGACAAGCTTTACGATTACCTGCTCGCTCACGGACACAATAGCGATCCGCTGCTGCGCGAACTGGTGCGGGAAACTCAGGAAAAGCTGGGGCCGCGCGCCGGAATGCAGATCGCGCCCGAGCAGGGGACGTTCATGACGCTGCTTGCGCGCGCCGCCGGCGCGCGGCGCGCGATCGAGGTCGGCACGTTTACCGGCTACAGTGCGATTTGCATCGCGCGCGGCCTCGCCGCGGGCGGCAGCCTGCTCTGCTGCGACGTGAGCGAGGAGTGGACCGCGATCGCGCGGCGCTACTGGGAGAAGGCGGGCGTCGCGGGCACGATAACGCTCCGGCTTGCGCCGGCGCTCGAAACGCTGCGCACGTTGCCGGCCGGCGAGGTTTTCGATTTCGCCTTTATCGACGCCGACAAAACCAACTATCGTCACTACTACGAGGAAGTGCTGCGCCGCACGCGCGCGGGCGGTTTGATCCTGGTCGACAACGTGATCTGGTCCGGGGCGGTGCTCGACGAAGACGATCAGACCGACGATACCAGGGCGATCCGCGCCTTCAATGATTTCGCGGCGACCGATAAGCGGGTTGAACTGGTGATGCTGCCCGTGTCGGACGGACTGACGATCGCGCGCAAGTTGTAGAGTTTGAAAGTTTCGACCCGGTGCGGTTGCGGGCGGTGGCGCCGCAGGATGCGACGAACCGCGGCAACCCCGGCATTCTCGCGACTACTTCGGCCTGATCGTCAGCACCGGGCAGGTTGATTGGCGCACGACCCGCTCGGTAACGCTGCCAAGCAACACCTGCTTCTTTCCGGTCCGCCCGTGCGTCGCCATCACGACCAGGTTGATGGCGAGTTCTTCTTCAGCCTTCAGCAGTGCCGAGAGCGGCGCGCCCGTGCGTACGATGATCTGGTAGGGAACCTTGCCGTGCAGCCACTTGCGCGCAACTCCGCGTAAATTGTCGGTCGCGATCTGCTCGAGGTCGGCGCTCAGGCGCGCCGCCCCCACCTTGGGAATGATATAGAGGAGATAGATGCGCCCCTTGTTCTGTTTGGCCATGCTCACGGCCAATTCCAGCGCCGGAATTGAGATTCGATCGAAATCGATCGGGCACAGGATTCTTCGGAATAACGCCTTCGTCATGCGGAATCTCCAGGTCATTCGCGGACGCCACGCCGACACAGACATAATAGATCGGATACACGATTACGCAATTGATCGCATCGGCGCGAGCCGCGGCGATATCATTTGACACTGTGGGCCGGCCCAACTATCAAAACGGAGGCTGAAGGTGTGAAGCGCGACACCGGCGCGGTCATTCGTAAGGGTTTCCTGTATAATGCGTGGCGAATGCCGATCGTCGAGGTTTTTTAATTGAATGATCGATGGGACCAAGAAGAGGCCGGCCGGCTGTTGCGCGCCGCCCTCGCCGGAGTCGACGCGCTAGGAGAAAAACTCTCGCCCGCGCGCGCGGAAGCGCTCCTGGACGAATTCGAGCAAGCCGTCGGAGACGCGTTCCTGCGCCACGATTTATCCGCGGTAAGGTTGACGTGCGAAGACTACGAGCGGCGGTTTCGCGCGCTTTCCGAAGATGGGTGAACCGCTCTTGATTGGCGCGGCAGACGCGGAGGTAACATGGCAACCGTAAGGCTCATCGAGTATGACGACGCCAGCCCGGAGGTCCGGGCCGTCTATGACGACATCATGGCCACCCGCAAGACCGATTGGGTCAATAATTTCTGGAAGGCTCTCGCGCATCATCCGCCGACCCTCAGGCGAACCTGGGAGAGTATCAAGCAAGTGATGGCGCCGGGCGCCCTCGATCCGCTGGTCAAGGAGATGATTTATCTCGCGGTCAGCGCGACCAATGGCTGCGAATACTGCACCCGCTCTCATACCGCGGGCGCGCGCAAGGCCGGCATGACCGATACGATGCTCGGGGAACTCATGGCCGTGGTAGGGATGGCGAACGAGACCAATCGCCTGGCCAACGGCTACCAGGTCGACGTCGACGAGCGGTTCATGTAATCACGTTTGTGCGATGCGCGTCACGCCGTAATGGCTGGCCGGCAAGGCATCGACGCCGCACGAAAACGTGGGGCAAAGCAATGAGCGATTACGAAGTCCTGGAATTGCCTAATGTGCTCCTGCAAAAGGGAGGAATGCTTCCGCTGGCCCGGCTGGCCTACAAGACCGTCGGGACGCTGAGCCCGGCCCGCGACAATGCCGTGCTGGTGCCGACGTGGTATACCGGAACACATTACGACATCGAGACTTTCATGGTCGGAGAAGGCCGCGCGCTTGACCCGCGCAAGTATTTCATCGTGATGACGAACCTGCTGGGCAATGGGCTGTCCTCGTCGCCCAGCAACTCTCCGCCGCCCAACGAACGCGGCCGCTTTCCCAAAGTCACGACCCACGACAACGTCCGCCTGCAGCAGCTTCTGCTTACTCAGAGGCTCGGCCTTGCGCGTATCCGTCTTGTAACCGGGTGGTCGATGGGCGCCTGCCAGGCCTTCCAGTGGGCGGCGCAGTTTCCGGACATGGTGCGCGCCGCGTGCCCGATTGCGGGCTCGGCCCGGACGGCTTCGTTCAACAAGGTCTTCCTGCTGTCGTTGCGGCGCGCGCTGGAACTGGACCCGGTCTTCGCCGACGGCTTTTACGATCGCCCGCCAATCAACGGGTTGAAAGCCTTCGCCGCGATCTATGCGGGCTGGGGAACGTCGGAACCCTTCTACCGTACGGAGGTCTACCGGGCCTTCGGCGCGCGCGACTATCAGGAGCACGTCGCTTACTTCTGGGAACCGTTCTTCGTGCGCTGCGATGCGAACAACCTGCTCTCTCAGTTATGGACCTGGCTGCACTGCGACATCAGCGACAATCCGCTCTATGACGGCAACTTCGAGGCCGCTCTCGGCGCGATCAAGGCCCGCACCATCGTCGTGCCGGTGGACAACGACCGCTATTTTCCGCCGGCGGACAGCGAGTACGAAGCGCAACACATTCCGGGCGCCAAGTGCCGCGTCATTTCGTCGGTCTGGGGACACATGGCGCCGATGAACTCGCGTGACATCCCGGCGATAGACAGCGTCCTCCGCGAGCTGCTGGCGGACTGAGTCCGTTGCCGGCCAATGCGCCCTATCTCGCCGCTCGGGATTGGAGCGCCCCTGGCGATGATTCTCCGACAATAACACCGGACTCCGGAAGAACCGCGATACGCGGTGTTTTTTCACCATGGATGACAGTAGGTTGAGACCCGAAACCGTTTAGACCGCAAAGCTTGCCGTAGCGCTTACACGCGCGTACGCCGATAGCTCATGAGAAAAACCGCAAACCCCTCGTCAGGCGGCCACGCAAAGCGCCCGGACAAACAGCTTCCAAGGCTCGAACGCAAAAAATTCGAAAGCGCGCTCGCGAAGCTGCACGTCGAACTGGTGAAACTTAAGCTCTGGGTAAAACATAAGGGCCTCAAGGTGGCGATCATCTTCGAGGGGCGCGACGCGGCCGGCAAAGGCGGCATCATCAACCGGATCGTCGAACGCGTCAGCCCCCGGTGTTCCGCTATTGAGCCCGATCGAGGATCCGCGGACGCATGAGCCGGAAATGAAATGGAGTAGCCCGCAATGAGCAGCGGCACCGCATCCGAGCGAAGCATCGAGCTGTGGCTGGGTGTGACGGCCCTGGTATTGCTCGCGGCCGGCTGCCTGCTGATCCTGCGCCCGTTCATATCGGCGGCGCTGTGGGCGGCGATCCTGTGCTTCACCACGTGGCCGATGTTTCTGCGCCTGGACGCCGCGCTGGGTGGAAGACGCTCGCTCGGCGCGTTCATCGCGACCCTGGCGCTCGCGGCGATCATCGCCACGCCGGTTGTGATCCTGGGAGAGACGCTGGCCAGCAACATCTCGGCACTGACCGGCGCCGCACAGCGGCTGGCCCATCAGGGCCCGCCAAAATCGCCCGGATGGGTGGCCAATATTCCGCTCGTCGGTCATCAGTTCGCCAATCGTTGGAACGAACTGAGCGAGAGCAGTTCCGCGCGTATCGCGGCGATGGTGAAGTGGCTACCCACGGTCAAGGAGATCGTGCTGGGCGGTGGACGTGCGGTGGGTAAAGGAATATTTCAAATCATCCTCAGCCTGCTCATCGCGTTTTTTCTCTACCGCGACGGAGAGACCGCCGCCGACCGGCTGCGCGCCACTTTCGACCGGATCGCGGGAGCAAACGGAGGCCATCTCCTGGAGGTGGCCGGTGCGACCGTGAGATCGGTCCTCTACGGCGTTCTCGGGACCGCGCTGTTGCAGGGCGTGATCGCCGCTGTGGGGTTCGCGGTCGCCGGAGTTCCGGGCGCCCCGTTCCTTGGATTCGTCACTTTCCTCGTATCGGCGATTCCCGCCGGCCCCCTGTTGGTCGCCGCGCCGGCCGCGTTCTGGCTCTATCGGCAGGAGGCGGCCAGATGGGCCGTCTTCATACTGATTTGGGGGCTGCTGGTGAGCGGTATGGACAATGTCGTGAAACCTCTGCTGATTAGCCGCGGCGGCGGTACGACTCCGGTGGTGGTCGTGATGCTCGGTGTGTTGGGCGGTGCGATGGCGTTCGGACTGATTGGGCTCTTCCTGGGCCCGGCGCTGCTTGCGGTCGGTTACAGCCTTTTCGCCGCATGGTCGTCCTCCGTGGCCGACCCCTGAGGGGACCGGCATACGTCGCGCCTCATGGCCGCGCCGCGCCGTTCGATGGCATGGGTGGTGGCCGCACCTGAGCGTCGTTCGACTCGAGTTCCGCCAGGCGCTTCGCATAGTCGGCGGCCTTGCCCGGATTTCCCGCGCCGCGATAAAAGTTCACCAGCGCCGCAAGCCCGTCGCGATCGTACGGATGCCTTGCGACGTCGTCCTCGAGCACCGCGATCGCCTTGCCATGCCGCCCGGCGTCGTCGAGCGCCACTGCATAGACGTACGCGAAGCGCGCGCTGGCGGGATCCAGCCGCGCCGCCGCCGCCAGATGGTCGAGCGCCTCCTGCCCGTGTCCCTGGCGCACCAGCGACAGCCCTAGCGCATGTTGCAGCGTCGCATCGTCCGGCGAACGGGCGATGGCTTCGCGCAGGACGCGTTCGCCTTGCGCCTCGCGCCCCAGTTCGCGATCGAGATCGGCGAGATTTACCACCGCCGGCGTAAAGGAGGGATCGAGCGAGAGCGCCGTCGCGAGTTCGCGCCTGGCCTCGGCAAACCGTTTCTCCCTGGCGTATAGCAAAGCGAGATTGCCGTGGGCCTCCGGACGATCCGCATTCAACTCTTGCGCGGCGACGTATTCGGCGAGGGCTTTTTCGAGCGCCGCGGCCGTGTCTCCCGGCAAGGCGTCCGCGGGCGCACCCGCCAGCGCCTCGGCCGCCTCGATGCGCACCGCGCGCACGCGGTCATTGAGAAGCAGCGCCGGGACTTCGGGGATCGCATGGAGATCGGTGTCGGGCAAGTCGCGGGCGGCGGCGCGCCTGACCAGCGGCGAGCCGTCGCGCGCGCCCTCGCGCACCGATGCCGCGCCGACCGGCCCCGAATCGGAAGCCATCAGCGCAAGCGCACTCGCGCGCGCTATCGCCGGCTGCTCGCGGTCGGCAACCAGTCGCGCGAGCAATCTCGCGGCCCCTGGGGCGCCAATCGATCCCGCATGCAGCGCCTCGGCGAAGCGTTGAAATCCCACGGGTTCGCGCCCGTACCACTTCGCCACCTCAGCGGCGGCCCAGTCGGCGGACTTGTCCCGATGACACCCGTTGCAGGCGTTGGGCACGCCCAGCTTCACCGAAAGATCCGGACGCGGGATGCGGATGCTGTGGTCGCGCCGCGCATCCACGACCATGTAGATTCGCGACGGCATATGACATTCGACGCATCGCGAGCCCAGGGACCCGGCCTGATGGAAATGATGCCGCGGCGAATCGTACCTCCGCGCCACATGGCACTGGAGGCAAACGCCGTTGCCTTGCGCGCGAAGCTTCAAACTATGGGGCTCGTGACAGTCGCTGCAGGTCACTCCGGCATGGAACATCCTGCTCTGGATGAACGAGCCGTACTCGTAAACTTCATCCTTAATCTGTCCGTCCGCGTAATAGAGGTTGTCGAGCAGCGAGACCCGATAGTCGTCGCCCACCGGCTGGCCGTGCACGTAGTCTTCATGAATCTGGCTTCGCCGCGAATGACATCGCGCACACATCTGGATTTCGCGTTCCGATCGGCGCGGCGGACTGCGGACCACGTCGCCACTGGCGGAATCGATCTTCCAGCTCGCTCCGCGGCGCTCGTCGAGCGCGATCAACAGGCCATGATTGGCCTCGAAGCGGCGCCAGTCGCCACTCTTCGCCGCCCAGGCCACATGATTGGAGCCCGGGCCATGACACGCCTCGCAGGCGACATCGATCTCGGCATACGAGGTGGCAAATGTGCGAGTGACGGGATCGTAGTTCTTACGCACGTTGGTCGAATGGCAATCGGCGCACATGAAGTTCCAGTTCTGGTCGATTCCGGTCCAGTGCAGCGGCTGACCGGCGCTTAGCTTCAGACCGGGATGCAGCTTGAACCAGCGTTGGCCGCCGCTCTTGCGCGCGCGGCTGTCCCACGCGATCCCAAGCGCCTGAAGCCGGCCCCCCGGCATCCCGATTAGATATTGCTGCAGCGGCGAGACCCCGAAGGTGAATTCGATTGCGTAATCGTGCAGCGCGCCGTCGGGTCCGTCGGTCCGCACCATGAACTTGCCGCCGCGCCGGAAAAAACGCGACGTCACCGCGCCATCGGCCACGCTCGCATCGTTGAAGTCACCAAGCACCGTCGATTCGTTTGCCGGCTGCATCGCGCGCTCGTGATGCGAGCCTCGCCACAGCTTCAACTCGCGCTCGTGGCATCCGCCACAGGCTGCCGCGCCGACGAAGGCAGGCGCGGGCGGCGGCGGCGCGATGCGGGAATTTGCGCTATATCGGAGCGGCCGATGGCTCAGGCCAAGCATGACCATCATCGAGACGATCAACGATGCCGCAAGGGCCACCACCATACGGGCCGCGAGCGCGAACGCCACGATTATTATCGCAGCGATCGGCAGGAACCATGTCCGCGTCCTTAGGCCGCGTGCCGGAGCCTTCAGCGGCGGTGCCCGCGAAGCGCGCTGTGCATCGCCGACCGCCTCCGGAGGTTCGAGTTCCGTCCTTGCGCGTTTTCGCTTCTTGGCCAAAGCGATCAGTGAAGCCGGAATCGATCGCGCACCGCGCCCGAACACGGCGGCTGCGGCGACCGTACCATTACTTCGGCTCTGCCGCGCCTATTGCATGCGCCATCCGGCACGCCCGGTATAGTCGGTCACCGTCTTGACGATCTGCTCCGAGGTCTTCTTGGCCAGACTGCTGGTCGAGGAGCTGTAAGTCTTGGCCCCGCCGACGGCCGCGTTTACACCCACAATTGCCGCCGCACCCCCACCCGCGGCCACGCCGACCGGGGCCATCACCGCCGCTCCAGGCATCTTGCCGCTGTCGGCGTGCGTGCTGAACGCGAGCAATTGGTTCAATTTGCCGCCGACGCGCTGGTACATCGACACGTTACTATTCAGGGTCGAGGATCCCGCACCGAACCCGACTACCAACCGGCGCAGCCGGTTACCTTCGCTGATATTGGTCAGCGCGCCGTCGACGATAAGGATATTCCCGCCGGCCACGTTGGTTCCACGTTTGACGCACACGGCGTTGTAGCCATTCTCCGTCAGATCCGAGACGACTTGGTCACAAACCGCCTGCGCGGTTTCATGCGCGATCTGGAGCTGAGCCGCATTCTCGTTGTCGCCGGTCGCGCTTCGATAGGCTCTCTGAACGATGCTCTGGTTGAGCGTGACGTCATTGGCATTGGCTGCAAAGGGGTAAACGACTATCTGGGTTGGTTTATCGAAGTCGGCAGGCTGCCGCTGGGCCTGCTGCGTCACCGCCGCGCTCGCGCATCCGGCAAGTACAAGCGCGCACAATACATACAACATTCGACGGAATTGACTCATACTCACTATTCGAATCTCCATTTTTCAAACTATCGCGGTCGCCCGCTTGCCGCATTCTCCAGCAGGGCCGCTCCAGGCACAAGCTTCCTCCGGGCCCGGAGCGTGACGGAAGCTGCCACGGCCCGCTGAAACCGGATCGATGAGACCCTGGTCCGATGCCGCCCGAGCCATCGTACCGGATCGCGACGCCGAACCGCATACGACCAAAGTCTCATTTCACAGACCGCGCGATCCGGTCATGTTGGGTCTGGTGCCGGGACGACCGTGTCGGCCGTTCGCCCGGAGACGATTGGCTTTTTTGACAACCGGAACAAAACGCGTCCTGATTCTGGTGGAAGACTATTTGTCGGTTCTTCGCGCGCTGCGCAGATTGACACTCTCCGCGGGGTTTCGCGTCATGGCCTTCGATGGGCCGAGTGCGGCGCTCGACAGCGTACTTCCGCAGACCAACGCCTGCCTGGTGGTCGACATGCATTCTCCCGAGATGAACGGGGCGCAACTCTGCGCGGCCCTGGCCACCACTGGATGCCAATTGCCGGTAATAATGATCACCGGTCGAGCAGGCCACGCGCGAGGCGGGGCAGCGCGCCAACCCCGCTGCCGTTCTGTACAAGCCGTTTACCCGCGACTCGCTGCTGGAGGCGATTTCCAAGGCTCTTGCGGCCGGTAAAGGCGCTTAACATCTCCGCTCTGGCCGCGGGCGGCGCCACGGTGGAAAGGTGGAGCGATTAGGGCTAAAGTCTGCGAGTTGTGTCGCGAACCACGCCTTCCAAGCGAGCCGGCCCGCGCTCGGGAATCCACGCTATCCTCTCGCTCTTCGCCCGATGAGACACCACCGAGCCAGGCGGCATGGGAATGGGTCTGGCCATTACGCGATTGATCGTCGAAGCACACGGCGGACGGCTTGGCGTTTCGTCGCACCCCGACCACGGTACGACATTCGGGATAACGCTCCCATGTTCGTCCTGAAGCATCCGCTCCAGGACGAATCCGGAGCGACTATGGGCGAGCCATGCGCCAAACAACGGTAGTAGCCATTATCGACGACGAGGAATCGGTTCGGCGATCGCTGGTGCGAATGCTTGAGGCAAAGGGCCTCCACGCCTTGGCGTTCCCGTCGGCGCAGGAATTTCTGGACAGCGCTGAGCGCGAAATCGTCTCGTGCGTGGTGTCGGACTTGCGGATGCCCTGGGCTGGATGGGCTCGGCTTTCAACAAATGCTGAGCGCGAAGCTGCTGGTCCTGATGGCCGAGCGCCTCGGGGTGAGGCCAGACCGGACCGATCTCGCCAGGGGCCCGAGGCAAGCTGGCCACTTAGATTAGGACGTGCACGCTCTGTTATGAGACTAAAGTCCCATTTGCGGCGGCCGCTCGCGCTGACATCATGGCTTAACGCCGCTCGGTGAGAACGGGAGAGTCGCGATCCGATGGGTGCCGTCGCACAGAAGGTGGATCAGGGCAAGATATCCTTCGAGCGGAGCGACGAATCAACGCTCGTGGTTCACCTTTCGGGCCCCTGGCATCTGCAACGCGACCTGCCGCCGATTTCATTGCTGCTCGCCGAACTGGGTTCGCGGCCGGGCGCCAAGCGGCTTTCGTATGAAACCGCCCAGCTTACGCACTGGGACAGCGGGCTGATTTCGTTTCTGATCAATTCGGCCGATATCTGTCGCACCCGCGCTATCGCCGAAGACCGCGCCGGGCTTCCGGCGGGCCTCAGACGCCTGCTCGAACTGGCCGAGGCGGTGCCCGAGAAGAAGGGCGCGCGCGGCGAGACGACGCGCCTCTCGCTGTTCGAGCGCGTGGGCAACGTGACGCTGGGCTACGGCCTTTCGGTGGGCGAGTTTTTGTCCTTCCTCGGCGAGCTGACCCTCGCCTTCGCAAAGTTCGTCCGCGGCAAGGCGCGCTACAGAAGGATCGACTTGCTCGAGGTGATCCAGGAGTGCGGGCCCAACGCGGTCGGAATCGTCATGCTGATCTCGTTTCTGGTCGGCGTCATCCTGGCCTTTATGGGCGCCGTACAGTTGTCGCAGTTCGGCGCGTCGATCTACGTGGCCGACCTGGTCGGCATCGGCATGGTCCGCGACATGGCCGCGATGATGACGGCGATTATCATGTCGGGCCGCACCGGCGCCGCGTTCGCCGCCAAGCTCGGCACGATGAAGGTGACCCAGGAGATCGACGCGCTGACCACGATGGGCGTGTCGCCGCTGGAGTTTCTGGTCCTGCCGCGAGTGCTCGCGCTGGTCCTGATGATGCCGCTGCTCTGTCTGTTCGCCGACCTGGTCGGAATACTCGGCGGCCTGTTCGTCGGGGTCGCGATGCTCGATCTGTCGGCCGGCAGTTACCTGCGCGAAACCATATCCACTCTGACCCTGATCAACCTGTTCGGCGGCATCATCAAGGGAACTTTCTATGGCGTGCTGATAGCGATTGCCGGCTGCTTGCGCGGCTTTCAGTGCGGCAACAGCTCTTCGGCGGTCGGCGACGCGGCGACCCAGGCGGTGGTGATGTCGATCGTGATGATCGTGGTCGCCTGCGGCCTGTTCGCCGTGGTGTTCAATTTCCTGGGGATTTGAGCGCGCACTTCACGATGGCAACAGCTACCAACGGCGACGATCGCTCCCGCGCGGAACCGCACATCGTGGTGCGAAACCTGACGATGGCTTACGGCAGCTTCGTGCTGATGCGCGATCTCAACTTCGTGGTCCGCCGCGGCGACATCTTCATCATCATGGGCGGCAGCGGATGCGGCAAGAGCACGCTGCTGCGCCATCTGATCGGACTCAAGGAACCCGCCACCGGAGAGATCGTTTACGGAGACATCAATTTCACCCGCGCCGATCCCGGGCAGCGCGAGCTGCTGCTGCGGCGCTTCGGAATCCTGTACCAGAGCGGCGCGTTGTGGAGTTCGATGACGCTGGCGGAGAACGTCGGCCTGCCGCTCGGCGAGTTCACCGATCTGACCCCGGCGCAGATCCGCGAGATCGCCGCGCTCAAGCTCGCGCTGGTCGGGCTCAAAGGTTTCGAGGATTTCTATCCCAGCCAGATCAGCGGCGGCATGCAGAAGCGCGCGGGGCTGGCGCGCGCGATGGCGCTCGATCCGGACATCCTGTTCTTCGACGAACCGTCGGCCGGACTCGATCCGATAAGCTCGCGCCTGCTCGACGATTTGATCCTCGAGCTGCGCGCGAATCTTGGCGCGACCATCGTCGTGGTCACCCACGAGCTGGCCAGCATCTTTACCATCGCCAACAACAGCGTCTTTCTGGACGCCGAGTCCCGCACCCAGATCGCGACCGGCGATCCGCATGACATGCTGGCACATTCGACGGACCCGCGAGTGCGAAAGTTCCTCACTCGCGGACAGGAGGGAGGCGCCTTGGCGGGCGGTCATGAGTAAACGGGTCAGTCCAGCGGTCATCGGCGCGTTCGTGGTCGCCAGCTTTGCAATCCTGGTCGCGGCCCTGATCGTGGTCGGCTCGGGCCGGATGTTCGCCAGGCCGATCCGCTACATCTGCATGTTCCAGGGGAACCTCAACGGGCTCAAGGTCGGAGCGCCGGTCAAAGTAAGGGGCGTGCAGATCGGTACGGTGGCGGAGATAGAGCTCCGGCTTTCGCCCTCCGAGGGCCGGCTGCGCCCTGGGATCAAGGAGCTCCGGTTGCCGGTCATCGTCGATCTCGACCGATCGCAACTGCTGGCCCGGGGTGGAACCGGCGCGGCGCTCGAAAAGTCGAATTTCAAAGAGCTGCTCAAGCAGGGGCTGCGGGCCCAGCTCAATACGGAAAGTCTCCTGACCGGACTTCTGTACATCGATCTCGACCTTCATCCCGGCGCGCCGATGAATCTGGCGCTGGAGCCAGGCGGAGCCTACCCCGAAATCCCGACCGTTCAGACCAACCTTGAGCAACTGCAGGAACGGCTATTGAAGACTCTGGATAAGTTCGAGAAAATCGATTTCCAGGCCTTAGTCGTTTCGATCACCGACGCCGCCAACTCGATCAAGACTCTCACCGGCTCGCCGGAACTCAAGGCCACGCTGGAGTCGCTCAAGGAGACGGTTGCAAATCTGAACCGGGCGATTACCTCGACCCGCGGTCTCCTCAATAATGCCAATTCGAAGATCGGTCCGCTGGTTGCGGCCCTGCAAAAGAACTCCGACGAAGCCAACAAGACCATGAAGGATACCCGCGCCGCGCTGGTCAGGCTCCAGCAGACGCTCGATCCGGACTCTCCGTTGGCCGTGCACCTCAACCAGACCCTCGACCAGCTAAGCGAGACCGGGCGTTCTCTCCAGGACTTAACCGATTATCTGCAGCGCAATCCAGGTGCCCTGATCCGCGGAAGGTACGTACCGGACAAAGAAAAATGAACGTGACGAATATCAGGGCGAAATTGATCGCGCTCGGCGCGTGCATGGCGGCGGGATGTTCCGTGTTATCGCCCCAGCCCGACCGCTCCAGGTTCTTCATCCTGAGCCCGGTTTCCGATGCCAGCGCGATGAGCGCCGGGCCAGCCTCGACGAGCGCCGATTCGCAGCTCACCATCGGCGTGGGCCCCGTGGATTTCCCGGCCTATCTTCGACGCCTTCCGGTGGTGACGCGCGTCGCGCCCAACCGGGTCGAGATCTCCGATGATAAGCGCTGGGCCGAGCCGCTGGATAAGAATTTCACGCGAGTACTCTCGGAAAACCTGGCGACGCTGCTGAACACTCCGCGGATCGAGAAATATCCGTGGCCACTGAACATCAAGGTCGATTACCAAGTCGAAATCGACGTCCAACGATTCGAAACCACCGGCGACGGCCGGTCGGAGTTGATCGCCGGCTGGATCATCAGAGACGGCGCCAGCGGCAAAATCCTGTACGCTTCAAGGACTGCGACCGGATCGCCCGCGGGCGCCGACGAGGCCAGCGCGTCGGCGGCGCTGAGCGACGACCTGGCGACGCTGAGCAAGGACATCGCCTCGCGCGTCACCGAGCTTAACCAGCATCGCACTCCCAACAACCCTCAAGCGAATGCCGCTGCAACTTTGTGATTCCGACAAGCGGACGGAATCGAACAGCCATAGTTTTGAGGAGGACAAGATGAAACCGCAGAGCCTTTCGGGCCGCCGGCGGAACAACGTCAAGCTCGCGCTGGCCATCTCGGCGGCTTTGCCTATTCTGTTGCCGACCGGATCCTCTCGCGCGCAGGACATCTATGCGTATCCGGCGAAGGGGCAAAGCCAGGCCCAGCAAGACCGCGACCGCTACGAATGTCATTCATGGGCGGTCAAGCAGACCGGATTCGATCCGAGCAGATCCCAGGCTGCGGCCTCCGACACGCGCCCCGCACCGAACCAGCCCCCGCCGGCGCAGGGCCATGTGGTCAAGGGCGCGGCGCGCGGCGCCGCGCTCGGTGCGGTAGGCGGCGCGATCACGGGCAAAGCTGGCACCGGCGCCGCCGCGGGCGCGGCGATGGGCGGGCTGGCCGGCGGAATGCGCCGGCGCGATCAAAGGCTCCAGCAGAATCACCAGCAACAGGTCAATTCTCAAACGGCGGCCAATTCACAGCAAAGCCAGCGCAACGCCTACCATCGCGCGATGGCGGCATGCCTCACCGGACGCGGTTATACGGTGAACTAGGCCCATTTACGGAGCCTCGCTCGTTTCAGAGTTCCAGCTTCGGAATCAGCAGACCGACTTGGAAATTCAAGGTGAACTGTTCGGTCTGATTGGCAAACTGCCGATAGGCGGTCCACTCGCCGGAAACCGAAGTATCGATAGCGTAGCCCTTGGAGAGCCTCCAAACCTTGCCGAATCCCGCGCTCAGCGGCATCGCGGTCGAGGTGTTGTGGCGCAGGTTGAAAGTCCAGGTCGCGTCGCTCGATTTCAGGTACCATCCATGCCCGAGCTGACAGCTGAGAATCGGCTGGAACGTCAGCAAGCGGACCGCAGTCGATTTCGACGTGGTGTACGCGAACGAAGTCGTTTGCTGTAGAACCCCGGCGTCGAGCGAACACCGGCTGGCGAAGTTTGCGAGCCGCGGAACTCGCGCGCCCGTCTCAACCCGGATTTCCATTTCGCCTCACGATGGACTCTCGCGATTCGAACCGGCCGGCTGTGCGAGCCGCACTGGCTACGGGAGCTTTTCGGATCTGTCGCCCGGGAGCGCTTCGCAATCTCCGGTCATCGTGCGTGACGCTCGCAGGGTGCGCAAATCGGACTTTGGTCCTATTAGTCCCTTGGGATGCTGGCCGGGGACGGAACTGGCGCGGCCCCCGCGCATAGGACCAAGGTCCAGTTTGCGCGGCTTAGGTTCATGGAACAACATGAGGGAACCGTCAGACGCACGTGGAAGTCCGACAAATCGACGCCGAAATGCGGGGGAGTTCAACCATGAATACGGAACGATTGTCACGGGTGATCGGATTGGCAAAGTCGCTTGGGATGCTGGCGGGGGCCGCTCTTTTGACAAGCGTACTGTCCGCTTGCGCGGCCACCAGTCAGGGCCAGGTTGCACTGCAACAGCAAACGCCGACCGGACAGACCGCTCCGACGGCTGCGGCGCAGTTCCTGGGTAGCGACGCTTCGCTCCTGCAACCCGGGGCCGAGGGCCAGGCCGCCTTCATTTACATCAATCCCAACGTGCAATGGAGCAACTACAAAAAGGTGCTGCTCAAGCCCGTGGAGTTCTGGGACTCTCCCGACACCAGCGTGTCTCCCGAGAACCAAAAGATGCTGACCTCGTACTTCTTCAACTCGCTGAAAAAGAATCTGGAGCCGAATTTCACCCTGGTCGACCAGCCGGGATCCGGCGTGATGACCCTTTCGATCGCGATTGTCAATGCTGAGGCCGCCACGCCCGGTTTGCGATCGGTTTCGCTGGTCGTTCCGCAGGCTCGCATATTGAACTACGCGCAATCCGTTGCGACCGGCCACGCCGCGTTCGCCGGTTCGGCCGAGGCGGCCTTTAAGGCCACGGATTCGGTAAGCGGACAGTTGCTGGCGGAATCGGTCGACAAGCGCTACGGCGGCATGGCGATGAAAGGTGCGGCGCAAATCCAATGGGGCGACGCCGAGTCCGCGATGGACTACTGGTCGCAAAAGATTGCGCAGCGCGCGGTCTCGCTCGGAGCGGGCACTCCGGCAGCCGCCGGCCAACCCGCGGCGAGCAACTGACCGGGGCGCCGGAGAACTCGAACTCGAGGGCCCGCGGGAGCTGAACAAGCTGGCGTCGGCCCTTTCGGAGTGCGACGGGAAACGAATCGTGGTCCAAGGCTATACCGACAATCTGCGGATCCTGGGGGCCGGCGCAGCGCTCTCCCATCAACCGGGATCTCTCCGCCGGGGTCTCTCCGCCGGCCGTGTAGACCTCCAGACCTTCCCAATTCTGAACAGGGGCAACTCGAAGGAGACCGGGCGATGAACGTAAAACAATCCTGCTCTCATGCGCTGCTGATATTCGCGGGCGCGGCATTCGGAGGGTTTCTCAGCGGCCATCTCTGGCCCAATGCTTCCTCGGCGATGGCCGCCGTGCGCCATCCACGGACCATCACGGCCGAAAAGTTCGTCATGGTCGACCGCGCGGGAAACAGACGCGGCGCGATGCAGCTGTTGGAGAACGGGACGGCGACGCTCTCGCTCAGTGACGCGAGCGGCATGGACCGCGTCGAGTTGCGGGTCGCCGCGCAGGGCGGCGCGGGCCTCGGCCTCTTCGATCCAAAAGGCCACGAAGTCGCGGTCTTCGGCGGAGGCGCTGACGGACACTCCGGGATCAGGTTCTTCGGCCCACAAGGCAAACAGGTGGCGGCCCTGGGATCGATGCCTGCGGGCGAAAGCGCCCTCACCCTGTACGATGCGCGCACGGGTCGGGCGCGGGCCGGGCTGGGAGTCGCGACCAAGGGCGAGCCCGCACTGGTATTGCTCGACCAAAGCGGCGCGGAGCGCGCGGAACTGAGCCTGCGCACCGACGGCAGACCCGGGCTGGCGCTGCTCGATGCGCAAGGCAAGATCATCGCCGGGCTGCCGGAAGTCCAATCCAACGCCGGATCGAACCAATGAGGCTGAATCGTGAAACCCGATCAGGGTCGGACCGAAGAAGGCCGCGCCGCGTATGCGGACCGCAAGCGCAGCGATGCTTGTGGTTTGGATGCTGGTGCTGAGCGCGGGCTGCTGACAGCCGCTCTCCACGCGCGAAAAAGGCGCCGCCTACGGCGCGGTCGGCGGCGCGGCGACCGGTGCGATAATCGGGCCTCGAACATAGTCGAGTCTCCCGGCAATCGCCGGGTTGCTCAACAAGCATGTCGCCGCCCATCTCGGCGTCGCGGAAAAACCCGTCAAGGTTCATCGAGGCCGCGTTATGGAAAAGATGGGCGCCGAGTCGGTCCCCGGCCTGGTGCGCATGGCGGAGCGGCTCGGGCGCGCGCAGACGATCTGACGATCTGGCCTTCCGCCGGCTGGACAAATTCGGCTGAGCGCGATAATTCCGCGCGCGCCGTATCCGTCCGGACAGTTGGACCCTTATTCCGCGAATCAGGCCCGCGGGATAGGACCAAGGTCCAACTTACCGCGGGCGACGGATATGACTTTAATGACGCGACGCTAACGGCGATGCGCGGCGCGCGCACCGGAAATGGCTATGTCTGGAGGTAAGCGGCGGCGGCGGACTTCAAGCACATTCGCGATGCGGCCGGTCCGTTTGATGTGGACGCTGTTGTTGGCGGCAATCGTCGCCTGATGCGCCGGCGCGTCGATCGAAACCAGCTTCAAATTGCCAAAGCCACGCTCATACGGGGAAAGGACAACGGTGACGATGCATTCCACGCGCAGGGTCGGCCTCACGGCGGACACGATCATGGCGGTTTGCCTGATTTTCGCGGCGGCCGTCACGCGGCCGCCAAGCGCGTGGAGCGCCGGCCTCATGCTGTACGAACAGGGGACCCCGGATGTCGGCCTGGCGTCGGCCGGCCAGGGCGCTCGCGCACAGGATGCGTCGACGGTCTTTACCAATCCGGCCGGCATGACGCAGCTCAAGGATTCGCAACTACTCATCGGGGCCGAACCGCTCTTCGGCAATCTCACGTTCAGCCCCAACGCCAAAACTAGCGTCAAGGGCACCAACGGGGGCAACGCGGCGGTGCCGATGCCCAGTGGAAGTTTCTTTTACGTTCACAGCCTCAGTCCGAACCTGAAGCTGGGTTTTGGCAGCTACTCGTATTTCGGCGCCCCCATCGAATACAACCTGAACTGGATCGGCAAATACCACTTGCAGGGAGCGACCATGCTGGGGATGTCGTTCCAACCGGCCATCGCGTTCCGCGCGGCGGATTGGCTATCGATCGGCGGCGGTCCCGACGTCATGTTGGGATTCCTGCGCGCCAAGGCCGGTGTCAATACTCTCAATCCGCGACTGGGCGACGGCCAGGTCAAATACCAGGATTACACCGTGAACGTCGGCGGCAACATCGGAATACTGCTCACGCCGCGCGATGGCACGCGGATAGGGATCGATTATCTTACGCCGGTCAATCTGAATTTCAGCGACGCGCCTCATTTCAAAGGCCTGGGACCACTGGTCACCAAGGCGATCAGCAAAAGCCTGATTCGCTCGCCGAACGTGAATCTCGGAATGCAGGTGCCGCAGCAACTGATGGCCGACGTTTACCAGAAAGTCACCGAGCGCATGGCCCTGCTCGGCAGCGTCGGCTGGCAGAACTGGAGCCAGTTCGGGCTGGTCGATATCGGCATCGACACCGCCAACCCCAAGAGTCTGACCAAGAATCTGCACTTCCAGGACACGTTCCATCTCGCCGCAGGCACGCAGTATCAGCTAATGCCGGGGTGGATGCTGTCGTGCGGGTTCGCCTTCGACAATTCGGCCGTCGGCACCCCGATGCGCACGGTCAGTCTTCCCATCGGCGACCAATATCGTTTCGGAGCGGGAGTCCAGTACGCATGGAGCAGGAAAATCACGCTCGGGTTTGCCGACGAATTCATGTACCAGGGCGAACTGCCAGTCTCTCAGAACTCCGGGCCGGTCTTAGGCACGGTAGCAGGTCAGTTCACTAACACCTTCATCAATTTTTTCAGCCTGAATCTGATCTACAAGTTCGGAACCGATTGAAGGTTTTGCGATGGACAGGAGCCGATCTTGAAAGAGACCTCGCCATAACTATCAAGGAGGGTTGCGATGAAACCTCGTCACCGTATCGTTCTGTGCCTGTTCGCCCTGATTGCGGTTGCCGGATGCGCTTCAACCCAGGTCACAGAGCGCCGGCAGCTTGCGACCGGACAAATCGCCCGGCCCAATAACATCTGGGTCTACGATTTCGTCGCCACGCCGGCCGATGCCCCGGCGAACTCCGATGTCACTGCGCCGAGCGCGCCGCAAACACCCGAGCAGATCGAGATGGGCCGTCAGTTGGGCGCTCAAATCGCCAAGGAGCTGGTTGCGGATATCCAGGGCATGGGACTTCCGGCGCGGGAGGCCGGAGCTGGCGCATCGCCTCAAGTCGGCGACATCGTGATACGCGGCTATCTCCTCTCGATCATACAGGGCAGTGAGGCCAAACGGCTCGCGATCGGATTCGGCGCCGGCAGTTGACGACGGCGGTGGAGGGCTTTCTTGTGACACCCGAGGGGCTGCGCAAGCTCGGATCCGGGACCGTTGAAGCCGGCGGAGGCAAAGCCCCAGGGGCGGCACTGGGGGTTGCCACGCTCGTTGCCAGCGGCAACCCGGTGGGACTGATCGTCAGCAGCGGAATAAAAATCTACGGTGAACAGAGCGGTCGCAGTAAGGTTGAAGGCAGGGCGAAGCAAACCGCGCAGGAAATCGCCGACCAGCTCAGGATCAGATTCCAACAAGAGGGCTGGATCCAGTAGGCGAACCCGACCGCTCGTCAGACCCCGCCTAAGCCGCTCCAATCTCTCGCTGGAGCGGCGAGGCGGCGCGTTATCGAGATCCTGCCCTCGCCGCCCCGGCGGCTACTGAGCGTCGGCCGCGCTCCGATCCGCATTCATGAGCCGCTTCTGGTCCTCCGGAGTCAGCTTCGGCCGGTCGAGCTTGATCGTCACCCTATCGATCTTGCCCGTGAACTTGAACGGCACTTGATAATCCTAGTCATCCACCGGTGTGCCGGTGTCCTCGCCGATGTCGAAGGTCTCGTCCCACTGCAGGATGAGCGGTATGGTGCGTTGCATCGTCTGCCGGGCGACTTCCTTGCCGTCCACCTTGAGCACGCCGGTGCCTGAGCGGCCCAGGCCGCTCATGTTATTGAAGGCCAGCGTGGCGAACCCGAGCCCGTCGTACTTGAAGTCAAACTCGATGGTGTGCCTGCCGGGCGAAAGCGCTTCCGGATCCTCCCAGCGCCCGCGCTTCAGATCGAGCAGGTTCCAGACGAAGACCGGCTTCCCCTTCAGCAGATACATACCGTAGCCGCCAAAGCGTCCACCGTTAGTGTGGATCATGCCTTCGGCGCCACCGGGTGGAATTTCCACCTCAGCCGTAATTGTGTACGAGGTGTTCAGCAAGCTGGGCGCATCGCCGTGCGGAATTCCGGTCACCGTCTCGCCCGAGTACGTGAACACCGTCTTGCCCGCCGTCACGCTGGGACGAGGAGCAACCAGCCGTGTCGCCACCGACGCATCCAGCGGCAGAGCCTGATGCTTCGCGAGTTCCTTCCACAGCAGGTCCTGCATCTCCTTGAGCTTGTCGGGATACTTGTCGGCGACGTTGTCGTATTGCGTCCAATCCTTGCTGACGTCGTATAGTTCCCACTTGTAGGCATTGGCGGGATCCAGAATCGCTTTTCCCAGCAGCTGCCAGGGCGGGCGGATCGGCACGGTGCTCAGCATCCAGCCGTCGTGGTAGAGCCCCCGTAAGCCCATCATCTCGAAGTACTGCGTGTGGTGTCTCGACGGAGCTTTGGCGCCGGCTTGGTCCAAGGTGTAGACCAAGCTGACGCCCTCGATCGGCGTCTGCTTGACGCCGTCGACCATCGTCGGCACGGGAATGCCGGTGAGTTCGAGGATTGTCGGCACAATGTCGATGACGTGGCTGAATTGCCAACGGATGCCGCCAGCATCCTTGATATGGCCCGGCCAGGCTACGGCCATGCCCTGCCGCGTGCCGCCGAAGAAGGACGGAATCTGCTTGGTCCACTTGAACGGAGTATCGAAGGCCCAGGCCCAGCCGACCGCCATGTGGGGATAGGTTTGGTCGGAGCCCCAGGCGTCATACCACTTCATCTGGTCGGCAATCGGCAGCGTAACGCCGTTGAACTGCATAACCTCGCTGGGTGTGCCATTGGGCGATCCTTCGGCACTCGCGCCGTTATCGCCGCTGATATAGATGATCAGCGTGTTGTCGAGCTTACCCATATCCTGGATGGCCTGGATCACGCGCCCGATCTCGTGATCGGTGTATGCGAGATAGGCAGCATAGACGTCGGCCTGGCGAATGAACAGCTTCTTCTCCTTAGGCGTGAGCGAGTCCCATCGTTTCAGCAGCTTGTCCGGCCACGGCGTGAGTTTCGCGTCCTGCGGGATCACGCTGAGCCGCTTCTGATTGGCGAAGATCCGCTCGCGCAGGGTGTTCCAGCCCTTGTCGAACAGATGCAGGGCGCTGATCTTCCGAATCCATTCGGGCGTCGGGTGATACGGCGCGTGAGTTCCGCCCGGGACGTAATAGACGAAGAAGGGCATTGAAGAATCGATGTCGTCGAGCTGCTTCATCCAGTGGATCGCGTCATCGGCCATCGCCGTGGTCAGATTCCATCCCGGATTACCGACGTACGGATAGATCGCGCTGGTGTTACGGAAGAGATTCGGCTCCCACTGGCTGGTGTCACCTCCGATGAAGCCGTAGAAATACTCGAAGCCCAGTCCTGTCGGCCATTGGCTGAACGGCCCGGCCTGGCTCGCAACCCAGTCCGGCGTATTGTGGTCCTTGCCGAACCACGCCGTGCGGTAACCATTTTCCAGCAGGATCCGGCCGATGGTCGCGTTGTCTTTGCCAATGATGCTGTCGTAGCCGGGAAAGCCGGTCGACTGCTCGGTGATTACGCCGAACCCCACCGAGTGATGGTTGCGGCCGGTGATGAGCGCTGCGCGCGTCGGCGAGCACAGCGCCGTCGAGTGGAAATTCGTATAGCGAAGCCCCATCTTGGCGATTCGGTCGAGCGCCGGGGTTGGGATCACCCCGCCAAATGTGGAAGGCGCGCCGAAGCCCACGTCGTCGGTCATGATCAGGAGAATGTTGGGCGCACCCTTGGGCGGCACGATTCGCGGCGGCCACCATGGCTTGGAATTCGCCGCGTTACGCTCGATCACGCCGCCAAACTTCGCCGCGGGCGGAGGCAGAATCTTCGAATTCGGAAATTCGGTCGCGCTGGGCGACTTCGGGACGCCGTAGACCTGCTGCGCGCGGGTGGAAGGCGAACGCAACAGAGCGACCGCAAGTAGTATTTGAAATATTACAAATGGACGATTCGTGCGGCTACGACCCACTTTCATATCGCTCGCGCCTCAGCGAAATATATACCTGCCACGTACATTCGTGCTTGGGTGAAATATTGCGCCAGCGCTTTCCGAGTAAGCAAGGTTTGACGATATTGGACCTTAGTCCTATGCGTCCTGCCGGCTCGAAGCCCACGCCATCCCGCGTCTAACATCTTGCAACATCGCCGCCTTTCGGAGCCACCTGCCGGTCATTCCGAAACTAATCAAAGGCAATGCGTGCGAGGGTTGGCAAGGAATCCGGCCATGCGTAACAGGCCGCACCGTGCTGATGGCCACGATGCGGCCTGGTAAGTTTCGCGATCGAATTTGGGTTAGCGCCGTTTCGGCGCGATCGCGCCGAAACGGCGCTAACCCAAATTCGATCGCGAAACTTACCAGGCCGCATCGTGGCCATCAGCAC
>DATKSL010000022.1:0-76816 GCA_035531675.1 Binataceae bacterium (SeqCode)
CTTCGAGAACGATTTGCGCGTCGACTCCGGGCGCCAGCTCCGCCATCACTTCGACCCTGACGCCGACCAGGCCATTGGCCAGGATTTCGGCCGTCTCCTGAGCACGTTTCAGCGGGCTGGTGAGGATCAGCAGCGGACGGATCTTCATTTTGCGCAGCCCTTCGGCCGCGCGCATCATCTTGGTCTTGCCGCTATCGGTCAACGTCCGATCCTTATCGTCCGTTGCGGGATTGGCGTCTTCGGCGGTCGCGTGGCGCACCAGGTAAAGCTTCATAACTTGCGATCTCTCCGTGCTGAGCGGGGTTCAACTGCCAGCCAGCCAGCGATGTCCGGCGGTCGCTGTCTCACGCACACCCGTCCACCGCCGGGTAAGAATAGTCGAAATCGGCGGCACAGTGGACCGCCGGACATCGCCCGGCAGCGTCGTCCCGGAGCAAGCGCAGGCCATCGCTCAGGCCGGATGCAGCGTCGAATATCCGCTGCGGGCGGTGGACGTGCGGCGGCGACGGCGATGGCTGCGGGATTTCATCAGGCGGAATTCGAGCGGGCGCCCGAAGAACTTTTCCCACAGATCGCTCTTGCGCTCCGCCGCCCATAGCTCAAGTTCCGCGTCGCGTCCCTCGGCGTCGAGCCGCACCACGATGCGCGAGCCGCTGCGGCCGACGCGGATCGCTCGCACGATTGAGTTATGGCTCCGGTCAAGTGCGTCGGCGACCCGCAGAATCGCGGCCAGTCCGATTACCCACTCGCGCGCCGCGCTCGAGAGCTCGCTCAGTTCCGGGCTCGAGAGCTTGGGCAGCGCACCCTTGTGGAACCTCGCCAGGGCCGCGATGGCCTGGATTTCATCGGGCGTAAAGCCGCGCAGGATTTCGCCGTAACTGATCAGATATTGCGAGTGATAATGATGGCGCCGATGGCTCACGTGGAGGCCGACGTCATGCAGCAAGGCCGCGAACTCGAGCGCCTCGCGTTCACTCGGCCCGTAGCCGTGAATCGACCGGGTCGCATCGAACAACCGCAACGCCAGCCGGGCCACCTGCGGCCCGTGCTCACCGTCGGCCTCGAAGCGCCGGGTCATCTCGATCACGCTGCGCCGGCGGATATCGGGCAGCCGCTCGATAGTCTCGGCATAGCCGGGAAAGCGGGCGAGAAAATCCAAGATCACGCCCTCGCGCAGGCCCCACTCGCAGGCCCGCATCTGTTCCATCTCGAAGCCTTCGAACATCACCTCGGTCAGCACGGCGCCGGCTGCGATCAGGTCGACACGGCGCCGATCGAGTCCCACCAGGTCGGCGCGCTCGTCGGCGTTCTGTTCCAGGATGCGCGCGGTCAACTGCTTGAGGTCGTCGCGCCGCAGCACATGATTGTGCAGGGTCTCAGGCACCCGCCCGTCGCGCATCGCCGCCGCCATCGCGGTGAGATTGAGCAAGGTTCCCGAGGTCCCCACCATCATGGTCGGCGCGGTACGCTGAGATTTTTTGAACGCCGCGCCGAGCTTGCGCAGCAGATGCGCCCGCAGCTTTGAGATTTCGCTCTTGCGCGGCGGATCGGACGAGATGAACTTGTCGGTCAGCCGCGCCACGCCGAGCTTGAGGCTCTCCTGCCACTCGACGCGCGGTCCGACGCCCTGGATGATTTCGACGCTGCCGCCGCCAACGTCGACCACGATTGGACGTTGACCGCGAAAATCGATCGAATGACGGGCGCCCTCGAACACCAGCCGCGCCTCCTCCAGGCCCGTGATCACGTCGACGCGCAGGCCCAGCTCCTCCCACGCCCTGAGCACGAAATCACCGCCGTTGGAGGCCTCGCGAATCGAGCTGGTGGCGACCGCCAGAATCGGCTCGGCGCCCTCGCGCCGGGCGAGCTGCGTGAAAGTCGCCAGCGCCTTGAAGCCGGCCTCGAAGGTTTCCTCCGACAGATGGCCGTTAACCAGAGTGCCGCGGCCGAGCCCGACCATCTCCTTGGCCCGGTCGACGATTTCGAAATGGCCACCGCTGACCACTCGCGCGATGACCATGTGGATTGAATTGGATCCGATATCGATCGCGGCGAGCCTGGTCGGGGCGCTGATCCGGCGATGGGGGCGGCCGTTGTGGCCGTTGAGGGCGGCACGCCGATGAGAGTTGCCGTTGACTAACGCTCGCTCACGCTGGCTCATGGCTTAGGTCGGGGCCGCTTCAGCCGCAACCCATCATCCACCTCCGCTTGGGCTCGACACGCTTGGTGGCCGATGAGCTATACTGCGGGCCTATCGATCGGCTTGGGGTTGTAACTTGGTGACTCTGTCGGCCAACGTCGCCATTATGCCCGAGTCATCCCGACTTTAGAAGTACCGTGGCGAGCAGCACAGCCAGAAAAGATTCCGAAGCCGCAGCGGCGGCGCCTGAAAACGGCGCGATGCGATCCGGGCCGCTGCCCGCGAGCAGCGATTCCGCGACCGAGCGGCATGCGCGTCTGGTCAGGCTGCTGCGCAAGGGACTGCAGCGTTTCGTGAACGACGTCGCCCGGGTGCTGACCAGCCAGGATCAGAAGGCAATTCACGACTTGCGGGTCTGGAGCCGGCGTCTGCAACAGGTGCTGGTCGGGCTGTACGGCGAGACCCCGCCGCGCCGGGCGCGCGCGATGCGCCGGGTGCTGCGCCGCACGCGCCGTGCGATCGGCCAGTGGCGCAACTATGATGTCGTGATCGACGCGGTCGAGCGGCGCATCCGGCGCGCCCGCAACCAGGAACGGCAGCGCGCCTGGTCGATCGTGCTGAAGTCGGCCGTCGAAGCGCGGCGGCGCGAGATTCGCGGTGCGCGCAAGCGGCTGATGAAGCTCGATGTGTTCGGACTGCGCGAGGCGGGTGAGGTCGTGATCGAGGGTGGCGGCCCGGCGCATGACACGCTCGACGCCTCCTTCTGGGCGGCGGTCGCCCAGGCCTACGATCGCTGGCGCGAAACGTACGATAACACGGTCAAGTCGAAGCAACCCCAAGATATCCACGCTTTTCGAATCCGCACCAAGCGGCTGCGCTATCGGATCGAGCTGGCGCGCGAACTGGGAATCGACGGCACCAAACCGCTGCTCGACTGGTTCAAGAAGCTGCAGGACGGGCTGGGGCGATGGCGCGACCGGGCCGAGCTCGGGCGGGTAATCGCCGCGTCGATCGCCGACCCGGAGCATCTGCTCAAGGAATCGCGCGCCTCGATCATGCTGCTCACCGAGCTTGAGGGGCTGCGCCGGCGGGCCGACCGCGACGTCGACGAGTTGCTCGACGGGATCGGCCGCAGCGCCGGGCTCGCTTGCTGCGAACAGTGGGTGGGAACCCATGCCCGACCCGCCGCCGAGTCTGAGAGCACGGCCGCTTCGCCGCCGATCACTCCGCCGATCGCGCAGTAGACCTGATGACCGCAGCGGAGCGTCGGAGCTGGGTGATCGTCGCGAGTTTGTTCTCCGCGCTGTTCTTCATCGTCGGTTCGAACGATACCTTCGGCATCTTTGTTACGCCGCTGGCCAGGGAATTCGGCTGGAGCCGGGCCCAGGTCTCGCTGCTGTTTACCGGAGAATCGCTGGCGCTGGGCGTCAGCGCGCCGCTGGTCGGCTGGTTGCTCGACCGGATTGACGCGCGCTGGGTGATTAGCGGCGGAGCGCTGCTTTCCGGCTGCTGTTACCTGGCGGCGGCCTCGGTGCACTCGTTCATCCCGATGCTGGCGATCTTCCTGCTGATCGGCGTCGGCCTGGCGGCGGCGGCCTTCCTGCCGGTTTCAGTAGTGATCTCGAACTGGTTCGAGAACGACCGCGGGATGGCGATGGGGTTGGCGATGGCGGGTGAGCCGATCGGCGCCAGCATCCTGGCGATCCTGGTGAACTACGCGATCGGCTACGGCGGCTGGCGCTTCGGCTTCAAGGCGATCGCAGTGCCGATGTTCTTGATCGTCGCCCCGCTGGTGTTCGTGCTGGTTCGCGGCCATCCGCCGCGCGACGGGCAGACCCCCGCCGAGCATCGCGAGACGCTCTCCGGCTGCGAGGTCCGCGAGGCAATAAGAACGCGCTCGTTCTGGATGCTGATGATCGCGTGGCTGTGCTGGGGCTACTCGTTCGGCGGCCCTTTCACCCACCTGGTCGCCTATCTGACCGGCCTCGGCTACAGCCCCGACCGGGCGGCGCTCGCCTTCAGCGTCATGATGGGCTTTCTGGCGATCGGTTATTTCACGATCGGCCGGGCAGCGGACCGGGCCGGAGCAAAAATCACCGTGGCGATCGTATTCGTGGTGACGGCGTTGATGCAGCTAATCCTGCTCGGTGCGACCCATGTCGTGCTCCTGATAATCTTCGTCGTCGGCAACGGGCTGGTGATCGAAGTTGCGCAGGTGATTCTGCCGATGGTGCTGGCCGACTCGCTGGGACTCAAGCGCTTCGGTTCACTGGCCGGCCTGATGTGGTTCCCACTGTGCGTCGGAGTCGCGATCGGTCCGTGGGTGACTGGCAAGATCTTCGATCTGACCGGCAGCTACACGCTCGCCTTCGAGCTGTCGGCCGCGGCGGCGCTGCTCGGCGCGGTCGCCACCTTGGCCACGCTGCCGCGCGAATACGAACAGCAACCAGAGTTGAGTAAGAGCGCGTAGGCCTGAACTCGTCGGCTTGACAGTTCCCGAAGAGCCGGATATTTCCGCATGGCAATTTGAGCGTGAACAGATTCAGCGGCATGCCCGTAGGAATCGAAAAATCACCAGGAGAGCAGCTATGGCCAACGAACTGGGCAAACTCATCCAGAGTTACACGGCGCCCGCTCATACCTATGCCACCGGCAAACTGAAGAAGGGGCAGATTCTCCGGATCGTCGACGTCGAGGGGCAGCAGGTCGCCGACTTCGTAACCCTCAAGCTCGACGATCCCGGCGAGTATCTGGATTGCATCTACACCAACTGGATGCTGGGCCGCTACAAGTGGCACAAGGGCGACTCGATCTACAGCAATCATCTGAACCCGCTGTGGACGATTATCGACGATACCGTCGACGACCATTACACCGGCGGCGGATTCTGCTCGCGCGACGCGCGGATCAAATTCAAGGTCGACGATCAGAAGGGCTGCCGCGACACGGTCGAGGATGCGTTCGCAGCCAACGGTATCTCGCCGCAGCATGTGCGCTCGGTCTCCTGCTTCAACATCTTCATGAATGTGGCCTACACGGCGGACGGCCGCTGGGAGATCGGCCTGCCGAAATCGAAGGCCGGCGACCATATCGATTTGCGGGCAGAGATGGATGTTTTTTGGGCATCGTCGGTTTGCTTCTGGCCCGAAGTCGTTAACGGCACGAAACCGACGCCGCTCAGGTTCGAGAGCTACGAGGGCGATAAAACAGTATCCTCAAGTACTCAAACGAATCCGGTTGAGGGCCGTAAGGCCTGATTTGTTGACGAAGTATCGCGGATAAATCAGAGTCCATCTTAAGCAGGCCGTTATGCAGAACGCTGATGGCGTCGGCGATCGCCGCACGCGCAGTCCGAGCGAGGCGAGCGACCATACTATGAGGCGGCTCAAATATTGCAGGTTGTCGGCAGTTTGAAGGAGCACCAACTATGCAGGCGCGCGTATCGACGGCTAATCCGCGGCATAGAATCGATCGCCTGATCTATGTGGACGACGAAATTTATCATCAGGAGATGGAAAAGATCTTCGCGCGCACATGGCAATACGTGGGCCATGCAAACGAGCTCAAGAGGCCGGGCGACTTCCTTTGCGCCGCGGTCGGCGGGCAACCGATCGTTATCTGCCGGGATGACGACTTGGCACTGCGGGCATTTTTCAACACCTGCGCGCATCGCGGCGCGGAACTCACGAGCAAGCGCCGGGGCAACGTCGGCAAGGTCTTTCGTTGCATGTTTCATGGCTGGTCCTACGACCTCCGTGGAAGGCTTATCGGGGTGCCTTATCGCGATGCCTACGGCGCCAGCTTCGAAACCCAGGCGCACGGCTTGGCGCCGGCAAGTGTGCAGACCTTTAGCGGGATGATGTTCGTTAGCCTGGACCCGCAGGTTGAATCGGTCGAAGCGTACCTGGGCGAGGCGGCTCCATACCTGAAGAAGTATTGCGAGAATACCGAAGTGATCGGCCGCATCCGCTGGATATACGACGGCAATTGGAAACTGTGGCAGGAGAACTTCGCCGACAATTACCATCCGGAGTTTACCCATCGATGGGTTCGAGATGCGCAGTGGGGATACGCGGACGAAGGCGAAAATCGTCAGCTTGACAGTGGACATGGATTACTCACGTGGCCGCAAAAACCGCTGTTCCTGGACCGTTTGGCCGCGGGACTGAAGGAGGCCTCCGGGCTCGAGGTGGACCCGTCGAAGAATCCTGAATATGCGTTCCCCCCTTTTCCGATCAAGGAGGAGGAGCCGGACGTTGTCTTGAGCGTTTTTCCGAACCTCGACCTGCAATACTTCGCCGGCGGCGCCGCGATTATCATCCAGATCAAAATACCGCTGGCGGTTGATCGGACGTTGGTCGAATTACTTTCGCTCGCCCCCGTGGACGAAGCCCGCGAAGCGCGTCAATGGCGCCTGGAGCGGAGTGCCGGCATCCAGGCGACCTCGGGGAAGATCACAGCGGACGACGCCGAGGCGCTCGGCCGTTGTCAACGAGGGATGGCGGCCCGGGCGGTTCGCTGGTCAAACATGGAACGGGGACAGGAGCCCGGAAAGGCAGGCAAGACCCGGGACGAATATTCGTTGCGCAGCTTTTACGCCGGTTGGGAGCAATACATGAGCCGCAGCGCTGCGGCCATCCTCTGACGGTGCGCTGACACCTCGAGCGAGAGAGCGAAAATGAGTCGGAGCGCTGAAGACGATCGTGCCGCAATCGAGAAGCTGATGCGGACCTATGCCCGATTGCTCGACGAGCGACGCTTCGCAGAGTGGATAGACCTCTTCGCCGAGGACGGCGCTTACGTTGTAGTCACTTACGAGAACCTTCAGGATCAGGGGCTGCTGCTCTTCAAGGACGATGGCCGCGAGGCCTTGAAGGAGCGGGCAGCATTCGTTATGGGTTATTACCAATTTGAGCGTTGCAAGACACTGCACGTTGTATCGAACGTCGACGTTGCCACTCCGTCTAGCGACGAAACGAGCTCGACCAGCTACTTCGTTATTTATCGAACGCCTGCGGACGGTCTGCCGCGGCTGTACAGCTGCGGTGAGTACCGCGATCGCCTGGTGAGAAGGAACGGGCGCTGGATGTTTCAAGAGCGCCTCGCGATCGTGGACAACAATACGCTACCGGAGAACTTCACGGAGTTAATATGAGCAATATTGCGAATCTCGCGGGGAGCCCGAGACCCTGGTATCGGAGACGGGAATCGACCCGATGATCCCGTCGCTTACCTGATCGAGATCGGCCGCCCGCCATCTGCGACCCTGAACCTGAAACCCAGTTCGTCGTTGGTATGTAACGGATTCGAGGAGGAGAGCTGAAGTGAAACTGAGCCGAAGGCTGATTACGCTACTGATTATTCTGCTGCCCAGCGTGGCATTTTCGCAGAACCATGTCCCGGCGTCGGCGGGTCGTTCGCAGGCTTCCGCACCAGGGGAGGCCGCGGGCACCGAGGTTACGCTGCATAATTTTATCGCACCCGGACGGACCGAGCGCCTGGTGAGTCCCGTTCCCCCCGGTACGATCGTCACCCTTCAAAACTGGCAGCAATACAAAGACTACCTTTCTGACGGGATGCAGGCTTTTTTGAGCGGCAAGCTTCACTGGAAGCTTCCGGCCGATTTTCAGATCGTAATCGGACCGACACATGACTACTCAGCCGCCCGCGAGTATTACTCAGACACTCTGAAATACAGCAAGGGCGTACGTGTCGTTAATCGTTCGGACGGCGGCCACACACTAGATGGCTACGTCGCCGGATTGCCGTTTCCGAACCCGACCGCGCCGCTCAAGGGATGGAAGCTACTGGTAGATATGTGGTATTCCTATATACCCCATCTGGAGTGCGGGTACGACACGTTCTACCTGGTTGACCGGTTTGGCAACCTCGCCCCGGAAACCGCGCTTCAAATCTATCGGAAGCTGGGTCACGCCAGTGACTATGGAATTCCGCCCATCGATCCGAACCACCCGGGACTCTATTATACTGAGTATCTCGAAATTCTTGCGCCTGAAGAGTCAAGATACCTGGCCAATCTGACCGTGTACTACATGGATCAGAGCAAGCCGATAGATACGTTCCTGTTCATCCCCTCGCTGCGCCGTTCGCTGCGGCTGTCTGCGGCGGCGCGCTGTTCCCCGGTCGTCGGCACCGACTTCACCGAGGACGACGCCAGCGATTTCAACTTCAACGGCGACTGGCAGATTTTCAACTCTCACGTGGTTCGCGAGGGCTGGGGAATGTCCCTTGACGAGGTAACGGATTACAAGGCGGTCGGAAATCTGGCCAACTACTACCGGCCGGCTTTCTTTCCGAAGCCCGTCATAGGGAAGTGGGAGATGCGTCCGGTCTGGCTGCTGGACGTGAGACGCATCCCATCGAGGGCTTCCGGTTATTGTTACGGCAAGAAGATCTTATGGCTCGATAAACAAACGTACAGCCCCTTTTGGATTGATGGCTACGACAGCAACCAAAAGTTGTGGAAAGTATTTCTGTCGCTGGTCTTTCCGCGCGAAGTTCCGCACGAGGGAATCGTTCAGCCCACCGGCCAGTGGCTCAACCCGGTATGGGACGTTCAGAGCGACCATCTTACGCTGGGCATGGCGACCAACCCGGAGGGGACGAAGTTCAAATACAACGAGGATTGCAGGAATTTCGAGGGTCAGAACCTCGATGATGTCGGCCGCTACAGCGTTAGTTCGGGTCTTGAGGAAATCATGCGCTAGTTGCCGCAGGTCCGGCAGGCCGAATGCGGTTCGGAGTCCTTCGCGGCAGTCGGCGCAGGTACTGTTGCTTGTGCTGTGCTATGTCGCCGGTAACAGGGCCGGTTGACACTAGCTGATCGATTGTCCTACAAGGAAACCGAACCTGCATTCGTCTGCGACTGATGGAATCGTCATAAGTACATAATTACCCGGCCCGGCTAAGCCGATAAGCGAGGAAGAGCATGAGTATCCATACCGACCTGCTCGAAGCAGAGGTCACTTACTTCGATACCGGTAAGTACCGGACCCGTGCGCTCCATATCAACAACGACAAGCTGCCGATTATTCTGACCCACGGCGGCGGTGGACATGCGGAGGCCTACTCGCGCAACCTGCGACGCCTGAGCGAGGTCGCGCGGCCGATCGCGATCGATTTCATCTGGCACGGGCTGTCCTCGAAACCGGCCTACTGGTCGAACGATCCCAAAGCCAAGCAGCACTGGCTCAACCAGTTCACCGACCAGGTGCTCGAGCTGATGGACCATCTGAAGATCGACAAGGCGGTTATCGAGGGCGAGTCGCTGGGCGGATGGATCGCTTTCGACATGGGCATCAACCATCCCGATCGCACCGCCGCGCTGGTGCTCAACACCGCCTGGGGCATGAAGTTCAACCCCGGTACCGTCAAGGAGAGCGACTTCGATCTGAAGGCCCTGCACGATACTTCGGTGGCGGCGCTCAAGAACCCGGCGCGCGAGACGATTCGCAAGCGGATGGAGTGGCTGATGCCGCTGGGCGGCGTGACCGAGGAGATTATCGACGTCCGCATCGCGCTGTGGTCGCGGCCCGACACACGCGATGCGCTGCTAGAGTACTACGATCGGCTGTTCGGCCCGCGCAACCAGGAGTTCCTCTTCACCGAGGACGACCTGCGCAAAATCCGCTCGCCCAAGACCCTTATCCTGTGGACCGATCACAATCCGGTTCACGGTACCGACGCGGCCGAGCGCCTGCGCTCGCTGATCCCCAACTCGCAGGTTGCGATGATCCGCAAGGCCGGCCATTGGCCGCAATGGGAGCAGCCCGAGGAGCACGACCGGTTCGTCAGCGAGTTTATCAAATCCCTCTAGTTATGATGTAATTACAGGGAGAATTCAGGAATTTTACGAGCGCCGACGGTCGCGCAGCGCGCCGGCTGACGGGCAGGCCACGATCCCCGGGGCTCGTGAGGAGAAGCAGAGAAATGGGAGTAGCCGCCAGGAAAGTCAGCGCCAAGGCCGTATCACCGCATCGCGAATACGAGCCCTATCTCGAAGCGAAATGGGGCCTCAAGAATCACTGGTATCCGGCCGCCTTCAGCCACGAAGTGCCCGATAAGCTGGTCAAGGGCATCATGATCGCCGGCCACGAGATCGCGCTGCGGCGCGGCAAGGGCGGCAAGGTCTACGCGCTGGCCGATCGCTGCGCCCATCGTGGCGTCCTGATGTCGAAGAAGTCGATGCCGCTGACCGATGAGCATCTGACCTGCTGGTATCACGGCTACACCTACGGGCTCGAAGACGGCATCCTGAAGACCATCCTGGCCTCGCCCGACGACGCACAGATCGGCAAAGTGCGGATCCGCACCTACCCGACTCACGAGAAGAACGGGATGGTCTGGGTATTCGTCGGCGATGAGGACTACAAGCCGGTGCCGCCGCTCACCAGCGACCTGCCGATGCGGATACCGAAGGACTACGATCCGAACCCGGTCGCCTACATTCTGGACGACAACACCTTCGTGCGCGGTATCCATCGCACGGGCGATTCGAACTGGCGGCTGGCGGTCGAGAACGGCTTCGACCCGGGCCATATCCTGATCCATTACGACAACCAGCTGATCGCCGCGACCGACCGCAAGCTGGCGCTGGGATGGCAGCCGAACGCTCCCGAAGCGGTCGAGCTCATGGACCTGCCCGAGGGGCCCAAGGGGATCATGAATCGCTATGACCCCCATCTGAAACTTTACAACTACATCAACGAGAACGCCGTCACCGGCATGAAGGTTTACGGCAAGCAGGAGTATTACACGCGCACCTCGATGTGGGTGCCGGGCGTGCTGCTGGTCGAACACTGGCCGGTCACCAACTGGGCGCAATACGAGTTTTACGTTCCGGTCGACGACACGCATCACGAGTATTGGGAGATCATCGTCGGCCACTGCAACAGCGAAGAGGAGCGCAAGGAGGCCGAGTTCAAGTACACCAACTTCTTCGAGCCGCTGTGCCTCTACCAGTTCAACAACTGCGACTTGTTCGCGCGCGAGGCGATGCAGGACTTTTACGAGAAGATGGACGGCTGGAACCAGGAGCAGTTGTGCAAGCTCGACGCGGTAGTGGTCGGATGGCGCAAGCTGGCGGCGCGCTTCAACCGTGGTATCCAGGAGCCGCCGCCGCGCTTTTCCCATAACGGCTGAGCGGCGGGCAAGGGGTCTGGCTTGACCGCAGGAAGCAGCCTGGCAGAGAGCGCTGACCAGCGCGAAATCGTGCTGCGCTTCGAGGACGGCGTCGAGAAGCGGATTACCGTCAACGGCGGTGAATACGTGCTCGACGCTGCCCTGCGCCAGGACATCCCGCTCGTCCATCAGTGCCGCTCCGGAAGCTGCTCGACCTGCGTCGCGCAGCTGGTCGAGGGCGAGCTGCGGATGGATCCGGCGCGCGCCTACTCGCTCATCCCGGCCGAAGTGGCGCAGGGCAAGCGGCTTTTGTGCAGCGCCTACGCGCTCGCCGACAGCGTCATCCACTTCGATTACCCTAGCGACCTGCTCGACGAGCCCGGCCCGGAACTGTTCGTCGCCAAGGTCGAAGAAGCCGAGATGATTTCGGATACGGTCGTGCGGCTGGTGCTGCGCACGCCGCGCGGGATCGATTTCTCTTTCCAGAGCGGCCAGTACATCCGGGTCAACGTGCCCGGCATCGATCAGTGGCGTTCGTACTCGATGGCTTCGCTGCCGCGCGATCTCCCGAAACTTGAATTCCTGGTGCGCATCATCCCGGGCGGTGCGATGTCCGAGTACCTGACCGGGCGCTGCGAAGCGGGCGACGAACTCGAGGTCGAAGGGCCGCTGGGCGCCTTCATCCTGCGCGACAGCGCGGCGCCCCATATCTTTGTCGCCGGCGGCACCGGCCTCGCGCCGATGATCTCGATGCTCGATACGATTCGCCGCCGTCCAGGCGTGAACCCACCGATGCTGTTGAGCTTCGGATGCGCCAGCGACAGCCAGTTCTTCTATCGCGACGAAGTTGAGCTCAGGGCGGCGTGGATGCCGCAGCTCAGGCTGCGGCTCAGCGCCGACCGGGTCGAGGATCCCGAATCGGGCCTGCTGCAGGCCAATCCGGTCGCGGTGCTGGAGCCCGGCGACGTAACCGACCCGGAGACGGTTGCCTATCTATGTGGACCGCCGCGGATGATCGAGGCGGCGCGTGAGCGGCTGGCCGCTTTGGGCGTCCGGCCGGAGCATATCTATGCCGAACAATTCGTCGCGAGCTGAAAGCCCGCGGCCTGGGACGCGCGCAACCTGGGCGCGATAAGCAGGAGTCTACTATGGGAGTCACACAACTGGGTTATATCGGCGTCAACGTCAGCGATCCCGATGCTTGGCTCGACCTGTTGACCAACGTCTTCGGACTCGAAGTCCGCGAGCACAAGGGCAAGAACGCGCCGCTGCAGTTCCGCGTCGACGACCATCACCATCGCATCGCGCTCCATCCGGCGAAGTCCGACGGACTGCAGTATGTCGGATGGGAAGTCGCGAGCATGGACGAGCTGCGGCGCCTGGCGGACCATCTGAACTCGATCGGCGTCAGCGTGACCGAGGGCACCGGCGAAGAGGCCGAGGAGCGCAAGGTGCTGGCGCTGTACAAGTTCCGCGACCCCGACGGCATCCCGGTGGAGATCTATTACGGGCCGATTATCGATCACGTTCCGCTGCGTTTCGGACGCCCGGTGAGCGGCTTCAACGCCGGACGGCTGGGGCTGGGGCATTGCGTGTTCGCCTGTGCGGACCATCACAAGAGCGCCGAGTTCTACGGCAAGGAGCTCGGCTTCCGGGTCAGCGATTACATCGCGTGGGACGACGCCGACGCGATCTTCATGCACTGCAACCCGCGTCATCACAGCCTGGCGCTGATGAACCCGGTGTTCGGGATGAGGCCCGGAGACTTGAACCATTTCATGATCGAGACCACCTCGATGGATGACGTCGGGCGCGCCTATGACATGGTGTTGGCGCGCAAGATTCCGCTGATTCTGACGCTCGGGCGGCATACCAACGACCTGATGACCTCGTTCTACATCAAGAATCCCTCGGGCTTCGCGATCGAGTACGGTTACGGCGGCCGTCTGATCGAGGACGACGCGAAGTGGGACGTCCGTAAGTATTCGGCGCCCCAGCTCTGGGGCCATCTGTTGGCGGCGGAGGAGCAATTGATCTGATGGACGCGAAGGGTGCGAACAGCGAGCTGGTCCGGCTCTCGGCGACCGAGGCGCGCCGGCTGATCGGCGAACGCAAGCTCACCGCCACCGCGCTGGCCGAGGCCTATCTCGCACGCATCGCGGAGCGCGAACCCGCGGTCAGCGCCTGGCAGTTCATCGATCGCGACCTGGTGATGCTGCAGGCGAGCGATCGCGACAGCCGTCCGGCCAGCGGCGCGCTGCACGGCGTGCCGGTGGCGATGAAGGACATCATCGATACCGAGGACATGCCGACCGAGTACGGCTCGCCGATCTATCGGGGTCACGTCAGCAGCCGCGACGCGGTCTGCGTCGCGATGCTACGCGCGGCGGGTGCGATTATTCTCGGCAAGACCGTGACTACCGAGTTCGCGACCTTCTCGCCCGGCAAGACCCGCCATCCGCATGCCTGGGCGCATTCGCCCGGCGGCTCCTCCAGTGGTTCGGCGGCGGCGGTTGCCGATTGGCATGTGCCGGTCGCCTTCGGCACGCAGACCGCGGGCTCGATTCTGCGCCCGGCCGCCTACAACGGCGTGGTCGGCTACAAGCCGACCTACGGCCGCTTCAACTACGACGGCATCAAGCTCACCTCCTTCTCGCTCGACACGTTGGGCTTCATGACCAACTACTTCGAGGATTTGCACCTGATCTCGGGCGTGCTGACGGGGCTTGGCCGCGCCACCAGTTCGGCGGTTGCGGGCAAGGCGCCGCGAATCGGCATCTGCCGCACGCCGTGGTGGGATCAGGGCAGCGAGGAGATGCATCGGGTTTTCGAAGAGACCGTTACGAAGCTTGGCCGCAGCGGCGCCAAGGTCAGCGAAGTCGCGCTGCCGTCGTTCTTCGATCAGGCGGCGGACGCGCAGCACATCATCATGACCTTCGAGAACGCCATCTGCCTGCGCCACGAATACGAACATCATCGCGCGCTGCTGACGCCCAAGCTGCGCGGGCTGATCGAGGAAGGGCGCTCCCGCACCGCCTCGCAGGTCCAGAACGCGCGGGTGCTGGCGCGAAATTGCCGTGCGTATATCGAGGGACTGTTCGCCGGCCTCGACGTCCTGATCGCACCGAGCGCGCCGACCACCGCGCCGCTCGGCATCGACGCGACCGGCGATCCGATCTACGAGCGGATGTGGACCTGCCTCGGCAATCCCTGCGTCGGCTGGCGCACCGGCTCCGGGAGCAACGGACTCGCGCTCGGCGTACAGGCGATTGCCGCGATCGGCGCCGACGATTCGTTGATTGATTTTTCGGCCTGGATGGCGTCGCATACGAGGCAGCCAAACCCATAATTGTCAGATTGCTTTTTGCGCTTCGATGAGATCGGCGGCACCGTAGCGGCGCCCGTTGGAGCGAATAGGGGATTCATAGCGATGGCGACCAAGACCAAGCAGGTTCCGTTCTCGAAGGATCAGGAGCGCTGGTACCGCGAGGCGTGTGAGCATCTTGACGGCTCGCGCCTGCGGCGGCTGCTGATGGATCTGATCAATGTCCACAGTCCGACCGGACTGGAGCGCCAGGCCAGCGAATTCATGGCCGCCTACCAGCGCGAGCATCTCGGCGGCAACGGCCATTACCAGCCGATCGACGAGCAGACCGGCAACTGCTATGGCGAGGTCAAGGGCAGCGGCGGCGGCGCAACCCTGATGCTCTACGCGCCGATCGATACCCATATCGATAACGATGCCGAACGCGAAATTCCGTGGGTCGGCCCCGAGTTTCGGCCCGACATGATGCCCAAGGCCTTCGCCGAGGGCGACATGGTGTTCGGGCTGGGCGCGGCGAATCCGAAGGGGATGGTCGCGACGCTCCACGAAATCGCCACCGCGCTCTACGAAGCCCGGGTGCCGATCATCGGCGACCTGATCGTCGCCTCGGCGGGCGGCGGGATGCCGGTCAGTCTGCCGTATCGCCGCAACTACGGGCTGAGCGACGGCGTCTACCATCTGCTGACCCGCGGCGTCGCGCCCGACTTCGCCGTCATCATGAAGCCGTGGTGGGTGGTGTTCCACGAGGAGCCCGGCTGCTGCTGGTTCAAGGTGCGGGTCTTCGGCACGATGGGCTACGCGGGTATCACACGCGGCACGCCCGGCTATCGCAGCGCGATAATCCCGGCCACCACGATTATCAACGAGATCGAGAAGTGGCTGCCCGAGTACACCAAGCGCAACACCTCGGGCAACATCCTGCCGGAAGGCCATATCTCGGCGTTGCGCGCGGGATGGCCGGAGCGTCCGGCGTTCCCGTCGGCCACCACCGAAATTTGCCTCGACGTGCGATGCAGTCCGCGCACCCTGCCGGGCGAAGTCAAGTCACAGTTCGCCGAGTTCATGAGAGAGCTGCATCGGCGCCATCCGACTATCGAGTTCGACTGGGAGATGTACGGATCGGGCTTCGGCGGCGCGACCGATCAACAGAACTGGATTATCCAGTCGAGCTATCGCGGCTGGGAGCTGGTCGAGGGACGCCCGCACGGCGATCCGCCGCTGATGGGCGGTCAGACCGACGGCGCGATGATCCGCCGCCTCGGCATCCCGTGCGCGCGTATCGGCTATCCGTGGCCGCCCGACAACTGCCCCAAGGAGTACACCGAGGGGCTGGGCGGAATGGGCGTCGCGAATATCGCGGACTTCATCAAGTCGGCCAAGGCGATCATGTACGTCGTGATCGACACGCTGACCCGCACCCGCGCCGACGTGGGGCTGTAGGATTCTCTAACGCGCCTTATCGGGCGTCGAGGTGGTCGTCGCGCCGGTGGATTCGGCGATGATCTCGGACAAATCGCGCACCCGCATCGAGTCTTCGAGCGCGCGCGATTTCACCGCGTCCTCCATCTGCGTCATGCAGAACGGGCAGCCGACCGCCAGCGTCTCGGGGCTCGCTTCGACCAGTTGATCGAGCCGCTTCTGGTTGATGCGGGTGCCCTCGTGCTCCTCCTTCCAGAAACATCCTCCCCCCGCGCCGCAGCAGAAGGTCCGCTCTTTGCAATTGTGCACGTCTTCGACTTGCGCGCCGGGGACGCTGCCGAGCGCGGCGCGCGCGCCGTCCCATTTGCGGTTATGGCGCGCCATGTAGCAGGGGTCGTGATAGGTCACGCGCTGGCGCAGTTCGCGGGTCGGCGTCAGTCGCCCGTCGCGAATCAGCTCCGCGATAAACTCGGCTTCGTGAACTACTTCGTAGTTTCCGCCGAAGTCCGGATACTCATTCTTCAAATTATGAAAACAATGCGGGCATTGAGTGACTATTCGCTTCGGCTGGTAATGGTTAAGCCGCTCGATATTCTGGCCGGCCATGATCGAATACAGATATTCGTTGCCGAGCCGGCGCGCCGGGTCGCCGGTGCATACCTCCTCGACGCCGAGGATCGCGAAGCGCACCCCGGCCTGCTTCATCAGACCTGAGAACGCGCGGCTGACCTTCTGATTGCGCTCGTCGTACGAACCGGCGCATCCGACCCAGTACAGCACGTCGATTTGCGAGGCGTCCTCGACCTCGGCCATGATCGGGATGTCGCGGTCCCTGGCCCAGTCGGCGCGCTTCTCCTGCGCCATCCCCCACGGATTGCCCTGCACCTCGATGCCGCGAAAGGCGCTCTGCGCCTGCGACGGGAACTTGCTTTCCATCAGCACCAGATGGCGGCGCATGTCGACGATGCGCTGGATGTGCTCGATGCCGACCGGGCATCCTTCCTCGCACCAGCCGCAACTCGTACATCCCCAGATCGCCGCTTCGGTCGCGACCTCGGTAATCATGTCTGGCCCATCCCAGGGCGGGGCACCTTCGTTCGCCGGCCCATCGGCGGGCGCCGCCGCGGTCGGCGCCTCGAGCAGCGTCGGTGCCTTGTCGAGCAGATGGTCGCGCTGGACCATGACCAGGTGCTTGGGGTTGAGCGTCTTGCCGGTCTGAACGGTGGGACAATTGATCGTGCAGCGCCCGCATTCAAGACACGACGCCATGTCGAGCAGCTGCTTCCAGTTATATTGCTCGACCTGCGACACGCCGAAGCTCTCGGCGTTCTCGAAATCCTTGATTGGCGTCAGCCGCCCGCGCGGTCCGAGGTTGCGGAAAAAGAGATTGACCGGGGCGATAAAGATATGACGCAGCTTGGTCAGCGCGAAGCATGAGAGCAGCACGTAGACCAGCAGCACGTGCGTCAGCCACAGCCATCGATGGAACATCACGCCGGCTCCCAGAGCCCCTTCGAGCCGGCCGACCTCGCGCCCGACGTAGGCCCATTCGGTGAACCCGGGCGGATTGGCGTTGATGCGCGCACCCTCGAGCATCAGGCCGGTAATCGCCACCACCACCAGCATCGCGAGCGGGAATTGATAGCCGAGCCGGTTCTCGAGGCTGGTGCGCAGCTTTTCCGGCGCGGGATTGTCGAGCGGCGCCGGGCGCACAATCATGCGGCGAACGGCGGCCGCCAGCACGCCGACTATCACCAGCAGGAAGAAGGTGTCCATCGCCGCCTTGAAGACGTGATAGAAAGCGCCGTAATAGAAATAGAAGCCGAGTCCGAAGCGGCCGAAGAAGTCGCTGACGTCGCTGTTGAGCAGCACGATGTTGGTGCCGATGAAGAGGCCGATGAAGCCGGTGTAGAGCGCGTAATGTATCCATCCCCACGGCTCGCGCACCACCGTGCCCTGGCCCAGCGCGTCGCGAATCATCAGCCCCGCGCGACGCCATGGGTGGTCGAAGCGGTTTTCGCCCGGCTGGCCGAGCCGCACGATCCGGTACCATCGCCAGGCCGCCCACAGGTACAGGATGCCTAGGCCGACCAACAGGCCATAGAGGATGACCTGGAAAGCGATGGGGACGTTCCAGAGAATTTGCCGCGTTATATTTCGATCCATCGGTAATGCAGTTAAAGCAGTAATGGGGAAAATTTCAATCGCACCGGAGCCGGGAGGATCGACGATGGCGAGCGCGAACGAAATCTGCCGGATGGATGCGGTAGGCCTGGCCGCGAGGATTCGCCGCCGCGAGCTCTCGCCGGTCGAGGTGATCGAAGCGGCGCTGGCGCGGATGGAGCGGCTCGAGCCGGCGCTGCATGCCTTCTGTACGCCGACCCCGGAGCTGGCGCGCGCCGAAGCGCGGCGGATCGAGGCCGAAATTGGGGCAGGGCGGCCGCTCGGACCGCTGGCCGGCGTGCCAGTCAGCATCAAGGATCTGATCCTGACCAAGGGCATCCGCACGGTCTTCGGTTCGGCTGCCTACGAGCATTTCGTTCCCGAAGAAGACGATGTTGCGGTTGAGCGGCTGCGCGCGGCGGGCGCGATAATCCTGGGCAAAACCAACGTCCCCGAATTCGGCTACAGCGGCACCGGCCACAACCCGGTCTTCGAGACCACGCGCAATCCCTGGAATCTCGCGATGACCCCGGGCGGTTCGAGCGCCGGCGCGGCTGCCGCCGTCGCGACCGGCGTCGGTCCGCTGGCGATCGGCAGCGACGGTGGCGGCTCGGTGCGGATCCCGGCCTCGTTCTGCGGCCTGTTCGGCTTCAAGCCATCGTTCGGGCGGATTCCGCTCTATCCCGGCGCGCGCGACGAGCGCTACCCGGGCGTCTCAGGCTGGGAGTCGGTCGAATGTTATGGACCGATCACGCGCACGGTGGCCGATGGCGCTTTGATGGCGTCGGTGATAGCGGGGCCCGATATGCGCGATCGTCACAGCCTGCCGGCGGCGGATTTCGACTGGATGGAGGCGATCAAGGGTGACCTCACGGGCAAGCGCGTCGCCTACAGCCGCGATTGGGGCTACGCGGCCGTCGATGCCGAGGTCTTGCGCGTCGTCGATCAGGCGGTCGCGGTCTTCGAGCGCGAGTTGGGATGTATCGTCGAGCCGGCCGATCCGGGCTGGCAGGATCCGGCGGCGGCCTTCGCGGCGCTGATAATGGCGGATAGCGATTTGGTGGGGATGCGCCGGATGGCCGAGCAATACCGGGGCCGGATGTCCCCTCATCTGGCCGATTGGCTGCGCGTGCCGTGGAGCGCCGAAGACTTCACCAACGCGAACCTCGCGCGCAAGGCAGTGGTCAACCGGATGTGGCGTCTGATGACGCGTTACGATCTGCTGGTGACGCCGACTTTGTGCGCGCCGCCTTTCCCGATCCTGATGCAGGGGCCGGAAAAGATCGCCGGTCGGAGCGTGCCACCGACCGCCTGGATCGCGATGACCTTTCCAATCAACCTGACCGGGCAACCGGCCGCCAGCGTGCCGGCCGGCTTCACCCGCGACGGACTGCCGGTCGGATTGCAGATCATCGGCCGCCATCTGGACGATCCGATGGTGCTGCGCGCCAGCGGATGCTTCGAGGCGGCGCGGCCGTGGCGCGATCACTGGCCGGCGATCGTCACAGAGCTGGGACTCTGATGGACGCCGGTCAGTGCTTTTCGGGGGCGAAGAACAGCAGCGCGCGGACCTCGATACTTTCGCGCGGCGGCGCGCCCGGCGGAGTGGTCGGATCGGCGAATGAGGTATGGCCGGTGAAGCGCGCGCGGCCGTCGCTCAGCGAGTCGTAACCCTTGAGCAGCACCACCTCGTTGCGCTCCATCTGCGGGAAGTAGTACCAGCGATGATTCGGGCTGTAGGTGATAGTGTAGATTTCGCCGGTGCGGTCCGGATAGAGCCGGTAGGTCGCGACGAAGTCCTTCTGCGTCATGGTGCGCGCGTCGCATACTGCCAGCGGCCATTCCATCACCGGTCCGCTGATCGGACGCCAGACGTTGACCTCGGTATAACGATGCGTGAGGCGCTCGGCGGCCTCGTCAGCCGGCAGTAGCTCCTGCACGCGCTGCGGACCCGAGGTCAGCGTGTAGTCGTTGTGGGCCGATTGGACCGGCTCCTTGACCCCTTCGATCTGCTGCTTCGATGAGCCCGCGCGGCGCAGCGTATGATCGAAGATCACGACCTTTTCGGCGCCGGTCGCCTGTTTCAGCAGCTCGATAACTTCCGGATAGTAGACGCTCCGCACTTGCTCGGGATCGTAAAAGTCCTTGACCGCAGTCTCGTGCCGAAGGAGCTCGAAGCCCTGCTCGTCGAGCGAGAGCTTATTGGCGATCGGGCGGCCGTCGCTAATCGGCATGCGATGCGCTTCGGAGCGCAGGTTGTTCTCCGGCGTCCCCGGCGGCGGCGGATAGGCGTAAGTGACCGGCCGCTCGTCCATCGCGCCCAGGTAATTGAGCGATCCCTCGATACTCGGGAGGGACCCGGTTCTGTCGATCGCTGTCGCGCTGCTCGCCATTGGATAAGACTCCCCTGGTCCGCTTCGATTAGTCCGCTTCGATGCCTGCCTACGAATGCTTGAGCTTCTTCAGCTCGTCAACCATTTCGGGCACGGCCTTGAAAAGATCGGCCACCAGGCCGTAGTCGGCGACGGTAAAAATCGGCGCGTCCGGATCCTTGTTAACCGCGACGATGGTCTTGGAATCCTTCATACCGGCCAGATGCTGGATCGCGCCGGAAATCCCGACCGCGACGTAGAGTTCGGGCGCAACCACCTTGCCGGTCTGCCCGACCTGCAGATCGTTGGGCACGAAGCCGGCATCGACCGCCGCCCGGCTCGCGCCCATCGCGGCCCCCAGCTCGTCGACCAGCGGCTCGAGCACGGTCTTGAAATTCTCGCCCGAGCGCAGTCCGCGACCGCCCGAGACGACGATCCGCGCCTCGGTAAGCTGCGGGCGATCGCTTTTGGTCTGATTGAATGCAACGAATTGCATCCTGGACGCGTCCGGCGCGATCTCGGCCGCAACTTTTTCGACCGGCGCGGCGTTGCCCGCCGGCGGCGCGGCGTCGAACGCGGTGGCGCGCACGGTTACCACCTTGACCGGCCCCTCCATCTCGACGGTGGCGAGCACGTTGCCCGCGTACATCGGCCGTATCAGCGTATCGTCGTCGCCGATCTCGACGATCTCCGAGGCCATCGGCGCTTCCAGCCGCGCGGCGATCCGCGGCATCAGGTCCTTGCCCGTCGCGGTCGCGGTCGCCAGCACGTACTCGACCCCGAGTTTCTTGATCAGCGCCGCCAGCGCGTCGGTCCAGGCGTCGGCGAGATAGTTCTTCAGCGCGGGATTTTCGAGCGCGATTACCTTGGCGACGCCATACTTCGCCAGCTCCGCAGCCGGTGCGTCGACCGCTTCGCCCGCGATCACGGCGAGGCAGCTTCCACCGCGCTTTTTGGCCAGTTCTAGTCCGGCGTTCACGGCCACCAGCGTGGTCTTGGGAAATCGATCGCCCTGATATTCGGCGATCACCAGTACGTCACCCATCGGATGCTCCAAACTCTGTAGTCGCGGCTCAGATGACCTTGGCGTCGCTGTGCAGCAACGCGATCAGGTCGGCGGGCGATTCGACCTTGCGCCCGGCCTCGCGCTTGGGCGGCGCGGTGAGGCGCTTGACCTTGAGCCGCGGCGCCAGATCGAGGCCGAGGCTCTCGGCGGCGATCTCTTTGAGCTCTTTTTTGCGCGCCTTCATGATTCCGGGCAGCGACGCATAGCGTGGCTCGTTGAGGCGCAGGTCGGTGGTAACCACCGCCGGAAGCGGAAAGGCGATGGTTTCGAGGCCGCCGTCGACCTCGCGCGTGACGGTGCATTTGCCGTCGGCCAGTTCGATCTTCGAGGCGAAGGTCGCCTGCGGCCAGCCCAGCATCTCGGCCATCATCTGACCGACCTGGTTGGAATCGTCGTCGATCGCCTGCTTGCCGATAATCACCAGCTCCGGCTGATCGTCCTTGACGATTTTGACCAGAATCCGCGCGATGGCGAGGGTATCGAGCGGCTGCTCGGACTTGACCAAGATCGCCCGGTCGGCGCCCATCGCCAGCCCGGTGCGCAACTGCTCCTGCCAGCTCGCCTGTCCGATCGAGCACAGCACCACCTCGCCGGAGCCCTGCTTCTCCTTGATCCGCAAGGCTTCCTCGATGGCGATTTCATCGAACGGATTGATCACCCACTTGATATTGTCGGTGGCGATCCCGGAACCGTCGGGCAGCACCCGGATGGTGGTGGCCGGGTCAGGAACGCGCTTGACCGGGACAAGAATCTTCACGACCGTCGCTCCAATCTTTCGTGATAGCCGCCGATCTGCCGGGACGAGGTCCGGTCCAGGAACGCAGCCGTTCGCGCCGGTAAGATAGCCGGGCGAAACCTGATCATAGCATGCCGAACGACGCGGTCAGCATCCCTGGTGAGCCGCGCGGCGTTTACTCGTTATAGCCCAGGCGATGGGAGAGTTCGCGGCCGGCTTCGAGTATCAACGGGGCAATTTCGGTACTGATGCGTTCGTGCGTCACCCGGTAGGCGGGACCGGCGACTCCCAGCGAGCCGACCACCGAGCGCGTGTAGTCGCGAATCGGGACCGCGATCGAGGCGACATCCTCGAAAAATTCCCCCGCATCGACCGAGTATCCGTCGCGAGCCACGTTGCGAAGCTGTTCAAGCAGCACCGCGCGATCGATAATCGTGCGGTCGGTGTAGCGAGGCAGTTGCTCGGGCAGAGTCGCCTTGAGCTGCTCCTCGGGATCGAACGCGAGATGGGCCTTGCCGAGCGCGGTGCAATGAAGCGGCAGCGCTTCGCCGATGGGCGTGGTGATTCTGACCGCGCGCCCCTCGGGCTCGGCGGATTCCAGCGGCACGACGCCCTCGCGGCGCAGGATCGCGACGAAGGCGCTCTCGCTGCATCGCCGCGCGACGTCATTGAGAATCGGGCGGGCCTGGCGCACCAGTCCCATATGGTAGATATAGCGGCGGCCAAGATGGAGGCATTTCACCCCCAGCCGATAATTTTCGGAGGAGCGGTTCTGTTCGATATAGCCGCGCGCTTCGAGCGTCGCGAGCAGACGGAAGACGTTGTTCTTGTGGAGCTTCAGCCGTTTGGACAACTCGGTGACGCCGAGCTCGTCGACCTCGCCGAAGTACTGTTCGAGGACATCCAGCGCATGGGCGACAGATTGGATAATGTAGTTGGCCTTATCCCGCCTGACCATGCCAATTTTCCTCCGCAATCCGGGCCTGTAGGGCGTTCGGAGTTACCCGCCGAAAAGGCGTTTTAATGTAGGCGTCGGGCTGACACGGTGTCAACGTCGGATTTCAACCAATCCCATCCATTGTTCTAACCCCCTGTTTTAATTGGATTTATTGTCTATGCCAGAGCGAAAAGAACGGCCGATCCCGGGGCCCGAACTGTTCCATCGGGTCGACGAAGCCGACGACGAAGCCTTCTACGACTTTCCGCGCCTGACGGTCCATATCGATGACTCGGCGGTCGCCGCGGTCAGTGAAATCTATGGCAGCCGGCTGCCGACGGGCGGCGCGCTCCTCGATCTCATGAGCAGTTGGCGCTCCCATCTTCCCGCGAGCCTTAATCCGGCGCGCGTGGTCGGCCTGGGACTTAGCCGACCCGAGATGGCGGATAATCCGGCGCTGACCGAAATCGTGGTGCACAACGTGAATCGCGAGCCGCGGCTGCCGTTCGACGATCGCAGCTTCGACGGCGCGGTGATGACGGTCTCGGTCCAGTATCTGATCCATCCGATCGAAACCTTCGCCGAGGTCGGCCGGGTGCTGAAGCCGGCGGCGCCGTTTATCGTCGCTTTTTCCAACCGGATGTTTCCGACCAAGGCGGTTGCGGTTTGGGTCAACGCGACCGAGCCCGAGCGCGTGGCGTTGGTCGAGCGCTATTTCGCCGCGAGCGGGATATTCCGCGACGTTGAGTTCATCGATCGCAGCCGGCGCCCCGGCCCGTCCTCCGATCCGATCTACGCGGTAATGGGAATCCGGGCTTAGGCCGACTCGATATCGAGGGAAGCTGCGGGAACTGTTCGCGCGTCGAAGAAATTGTCATTTTGAAGGCGCAGGATCGCCCGATGTCTGACGTCGTAACCGAAACCGAGGACGGCAACCTCGCGCCGGATGAGGCCGAGCCGGTAGCGCCGCGCTTGCGGCGCGAGCAGCCGCTCGTGATCCGATGGGCGCATTGGCTCAACGTCCCGCTACTCATCCTGATGGCCGCGAGCGGCCTGCAAATTTTCTACGCCTATCCCAGCCTCGGCGCGCGCGGTGCGCTCTACGGCTGGTATCCGTTGCAGGGCGCGTCACCGCCGTCGTGGATGCGGTTGGGCGGATGGCTGGCGGGGGCGCGCCACTGGCATTTCGCGCTGGCTTGGTTCCTGGTTTTGAACGGCGCGATCTACCTGGCCTACTTTTTTGCCAGCGGCGAATGGCGCCGGCGGATGTTCCTGCCGCGCCGTGACGCGACCAACGCGCTCAAGATGTTCGCCTACTACACGCGTATCAGCCGCACGCCGCCGCCCGAGGATTTCTACAACGGGCTGCAGCGGCTCGCCTACACCAGCGCGATTCTGATCGGAATCGTGATGGTGGCGTCGGGGCTCGCTATCTACAAGCCCGTCCAGCTCCATTGGCTGGTCGCGATCTTCGGCGGTTACGACGGCGCGCGCGCGGTCCATTTCGGCGGCCTGTGCCTGTTAGGCGCCTTCGTCGCGAGCCATCTGGTGCTGGTTGCGGCCCATCCCCGCGAGATCGTCAAGATGATCAACGGAGGCGCGCGTGCCGCGATCGATAAACCGTCGTGAGCTGATACTCGGCGCCGCCGCCGCGTCGATGCTGGCCGGATGCGACAATCGGGCGAGCGCGTGGTTTCTGAAGGCGATGGAGCGCTGGAACGAGCGCTTCCAGGAGGCGATGTTCTCGCCGCATCGCCTCGCGCCCGAGCTGCCGCCCGGAACCGAAACCCCGCTGGCCGACTTCCCGAGGTATTTCATCTCCGACGACCTGCCGCTCGCTCCGCCCGACTGGAAGCTCACGATCGGCGGCCTGGTCGCGCGGCCGCAGACGCTGACGATCGATCAGCTGAGAAAACTGCCGCGCACGGCGATGCGCGTCCAGCATCATTGCGTCGAGGGATGGTCGGCCGTCGCGTCGTGGGATGGGGTGCGGGTCAGCGAGATTGCGAAGCTGGCGGGAATCCACGAGCGCGTGCGCTACGTCGAGTTCCGCTCCTTCGATTCCGGCTACTGGTCATCGTGGGATTTGCCGAGCGCGTTCCATCCGCAGACTATCCTGGCCTACCAGATGGACGGGCAGCCGCTGCCGCCCGGCCATGGCGCGCCGCTGCGGCTCTACTCGGCGGTCAAGCTCGGCTACAAGATGGTCAAGTATCTGAGCGCGGTGAATTTCCTGGCTGAGCGGACCGGCGGCTACTGGGAAAACCAGGGCTACGAATGGTTCGCCGGCGTGTGAGCGTCATACCGGCTTGCCAGCAAACACTCGGGATTCTTCGCTTCGGCAGCCTGCGCTCAGAATGACAAGCCAGCGCTCGTTCCATTCCCCCCGCATGGACAGGCGGGGCAGCCGCGAATACAAGTGAGATGAAGGAGTTCGCGCCGGCCGGCGGACGATTTTCGATTCGCCCGGCTGCGAACGTCAGCTCATCAAGCCGTGATTCCCAATCGTGGACTGCGACATCTTGCCATCCGGGTCAGCGACGTCGAGCGGGCCAAGGAGTTTTACGCGCGCGTGTTCGGGATGAAGCTGGTATGGCAGCCCGACCCCGATAACGCCTATCTGAGCGGCGGATGCGATAACCTGGCGCTCCATCGCGGGCCGTCCGGCGATCCGCAGGCCCAGCGGCTCGACCATCTCGGGTTCATCGTCGCGACCATCGCCGAGGTCGAAACGGCCTGGGCATGGGCGAATGGTGAGCATCTGCCGATCGTCCATCCGCTGCGCCACCATCGCGACGGCGCAGTGTCGTTCTATATCAGCGATCCGGACGGTAACGTGATCCAGGTCCTCTACGAGCCCGCCATCAGCCCGCTCAGATTCGACCGCTGACGGCCATCCGCCCGAGGTAACGATGCTAAAGAATCTCGCCACCGCCGAAGCGACCGCCGCTTACGCGCGCCGCTTTCCGAAGCTCGACGGCAACTATCGTCCGATGCTCGGGAGGTCGGTCTCGTCGATCGGAATCGGCACCTATCTCGGCGAGCACGACGACCAGACCGACGCCGATTACCAGGCCGCGCTCAAGGTCGCGCTGCTCGGCGGGATCAATCTGATCGATACCGCGGTCAATTATCGCTTCCAGCGCAGCGAGCGATGCATCGGGCGGGTGCTCGCCGAGCTGGTCGGCAGCGGCGAGCTGCGGCGCGAGGAGATCGTGGTCGCCACCAAGGGCGGCTACATCACCTTCGACGGCGCGCTGCCGCCCAATCCGCGCGAGTGGTTCAACGACACCTACCTCAAGTCGGGAATCATCGGACCCGGCGAACTGGTCGAGGGATCGCACTGCATGACGCCGCGCTACCTCGAGCGGATGCTGGCGATGAGCCTCGAGAACCTCGGGCTCGAGAGCGTCGATATCTATTACCTGCATAATCCCGAGACCCAGCTCGGCGCCGTCGACCGCAAGGAATTCCTCGCGCGCATCCGGCTGGCCTTCGAGATGCTCGAGGGCAAGGCGGCGGAGGGCAAGATTGGGGTCTATGGCGCCGCGACCTGGAACGGCTTCCGGGTCGCTCCGCAGGACGACGGCTACCTGTCGATTGCTGAATTGGTGGGCATCGCCGGCGAGGTCGGCGGCGCGGACCATCATTTCAGGGTTCTCCAGATGCCGTACAATCTGGCGATGCCGGAGGCGTTCACGGTCATCAACCAGGCCATCGCGGGCGGTGACGGCTCGCCGCTGGCGGCGGCGGAGGCGATGAATCTGGCGGTATGTGCGAGCGCCTCGCTGCTCCAGGGACGGCTGGCGAAGGGGCTGCCGCCGGTGGTGGCGGAGGCGCTGACCGGGCTCGACAACGACGGTCAACGCGCGATCCAGTTCGTCCGCTCGACGCCGGGGGTCAACGTGGCGCTGGTCGGGATGAAAACTGTCGGCCACGTGCGCGAGAGCCTCGCGATCGCAAGCCATCCGCCGGCGCCGCGCGAATCATTGTTGAAGCTTTTCAGGCCCGCGCCGGAACGCTGAGCGGAGTTCAGCGCCACCGGCCGGGAACAATGGCGCACCGCTCGCAGGGGTGTTGTCTTCCGGCGCAGGGCTCGCGAGAATCCCTAACAACGCTATCGGCTGGTATGGCTTCAAGGGCGAGCGCGGACCGCGGTTGCGTAAGGACTGTAGAAGATGCTGGATTGTTGGGCGAACACGGGGCGTCTCGGTCCTTGGGCGATGGCGGTGGCGTTCGCCGTGATGGTCGGATTATCGGGCCGGGCAGTGGCCGCGGAGTGGGCCGATTTCCCGCCTACCAGTTTCAAGATCTACAGCCAGGAGGGCGGCGGACTGCTCGGCACCAGCCGCTACTTCGTCGAACACCTGGGTCCCGGCGAATATCGATTACACGGCAATAATCACTATCTCAACGGCCAGTACGACATTGAGCTCGATACGCTGGTAATCGACCCCGGCGAGCGAGTTCCGCGGCTCAAGAGTTTCAGCCACGTCTTCTATAAGCCCGACGGCACGATCCTCGTCGCCGGTCACGCGGAGATCAAGAGCGGGGGGGAGGCGGTGTGCGTAGCAAATGAGCAGGGCAAAGAGGTCCGCTATGCCCAGCAGTTCGATTTTCCGCCCGACACCTACGCCGGCGCCGCGGTGCTGATCCCGATCATCCACGCACTACGCAAGGGCGTCACGGCCCCGTTCGAGATGCACTTTTTTGATTGTACGCCGAAGCCCAGGATCGTCACCATCCAGGCGACTCCCACCAGCGCAGGTACCGGATGGCTGCACTACCCGGAGGGACAAGGACACCTGATCGAGGTCCAGATCAAACCCGATCTCGGCTGGCTCGATCTGCTGGCCGCGCCGTTCCTGCCCGTCACGCATTCGTGGTTCAACCCGGCCGAGGGCTTCACCTACGTCGGCGGCGGCATCAATCGCTACTTTTACAGTCCGCAGCACGTGACGATGGTGAAGGTGAAACCCGGCCAGGAGCTCGCTGCTCCGGGAGGCCCCCGCGTCGCCTCGGCGGCCCCTTCGCCGGGCGTCGGCAGCGACGATGCCGGGCGCGCGCCGACTCCGTCGGCCACGCCGCAGCAGCCTCAGGCCGCGCTGCCCGGCGGGCGCTGACAGCGGCGGAGCGTATCGAAGCTGACTCCCCGTGCGGAGTCAGGATAGTGATTTAAAAGTGGGTGACGCCTTCGCCGTCGTGATGACGAACCCGGGAAGGCTTGGGCTTGCGGTATTGGAACGCCATCTGGCAGCTCGGGCAGGTGCCCTCGATTTCGGAACTGCCGTGACGGCGCACCAGCTTGACGTAGCGTACGCTTCCGTCGCTGCACAGATGACTGGCGACGGGAAAATCGTACACGGTGCGTACGGTGGGTGAATCTGCCATCGTTCCCCTAAAGCTCCCTCATGCAGAAATCCTTACAAGCGTTATGAGTTTCCTCTTCCTCGCGCCCCACACATCTGTGCCCGGTCTCAACCGGGATCCACTACTTTATTGAAATGCGCAGGTCGATCAATAATTTTCCGACGTCGCGCGAAAATTTATTCTAAAAGTTCCGTGTCCGACGCCGGCCGCCCGATTGGCAGCGCGCTTTGGATGGTCGCGGTTCCGGCGCGGCGGCCGCTCAGCCTGCGCCGCCCGCCGCGGGTCGGCGTGAATGCATAATGCGCCGCCGCAGCACCATCACCTGCTCGCCGCGCTGGTTGAGCCCGCGCGTCTCGACGTAGATCACGCCGCGGTCGGACTTGCTTTTCGAGGCCGTCACCTCGAGCACCGTGGTCTCGGCGTAGAGCGTGTCGCCGGCGAAGGTCGGGCCGCTATGGCGCACGGATTCGTATTCGAGATTCGCGATACAGACCTCGCTCACGTCCTTCACGCTCATCCCGACTACGGTGGCGAGCACCAGCAGGCCGTTGACCAGCCGCTGGCCGTGCTGCGAGTGCTCGGCGTAGGCCGCGTCGAAATGCAGCGGATTGGTGTTCATCGTCATCAGCGTGAACCAGGTGTTGTCGAACTCGGTAAGCGTGCGGCCGGGCCAATGCTTGAAGACCTGACCGGGCTCGAAATCCTCGAAATGTCGAATCATTTCGCCTGACGTCCTTTTTGGTTGATGGGTTGGCGGCGCTCCTAGATGACGCCTTCGTCGCGCAGCCGGTGCGCGCTCCCCGGGCCGAGCAGACGATCGTAGACAGTGTCGTTATGCTCGCCGATGGCGGGTGCCGGCCGCTCGATCTCCGGCGTGCTGCCGTCGAAGCGCAGGGCGCTGGCGGCGACCGGAATTTCGCCGATTCCCGGTTGATCGATAGACGTAAGCATCCCGCTCGCGACCACCTGCGGATGCTTGAGCGCGTGGTCGACGCTCTCGACCTCGCCGGCCGGCACCCCGGCCGCGGCCAGGACGCGCCGCGCCTCGACCATCGTGCGCCCGCCGATCCAGGCCTGCACCGCCTGGTTAATCCGGTCCCGATGCTCGTAGCGGGCGATATCGCTCTTGAGCGCGGGATCTTCCAACAGCTCCGGCCGCCCGATTACCCGGCATAGCCGCGCGAACAGGGCGTCGCCGAAAGTGCAGACCATCAGCGCGCCGTCGGCGCATCGGAACATCCCGCCGACGCCATAGATCATGTTGTTGCCGACCGCGCGCCGCACGATACCGTTGATCGCCGCCTCGGCGAAGACCCCGTAGGCGCCGACAAACGACAGCCCGGTGTTGAGCAGAGCGAGCTCGACCTCGCGCCCGCGGCCGCTGCGCTCGCGACCGAACAGCGCCAGCATCACCCCCAGCGCGCCGTACAGCGCGGTACCGAAATCGACCCACGGCACGTGCGACAGCGTCGGCGCGTCGCCGAAGCCGGTCATCACGGCGGCGCCGCTGAGCGCCTGCACGATCGAATCGAAGGCCGGATCGCTGGCGTATGGTCCGGTCGCGCCGAAGCCCGAGATGGCGAGGTAGACCAGCCGCGGATTGAGCGCCGCGAGCCGTTCGTATTCGAGTCCCAGCTCGCGCAGCCGCTCGCGCGGCTGATTATGAACCAGCACGTCGCAATGCTTTACCAGTTCGCCCAGCACCTCGCGGCCGCGCGCCGTGTTCTGCTTGAGCGTGATGGCCTGCTTGTTGCGGTTGAGGGTCGCGAAATAAAGGCTCTGGCCGTCGCCGGCGAACGGGCCGCGCTGGCGGTCGGGCTCGCCGCCGGGACGTTCGACCCGGATCACCTCGGCGCCCATGTCGGCGAGAATCTGGCAGCAGAACGGGGCCGCGATATAGCGGCCGAAATCGAGCACCCGGATGCCGTCGAGAATCTTTTCCAATGCTGCTCCCGTCACGCTCGTGGCAAATTCGAAAACTCCGATCGATAGTTCTCGCGATCGAATCCCGCCGTCAAGGCCCGCGCCAGTGACGGCGAGCTATGCTAGAGATTCGCAGGTGGACCGCATCCGGAAACTGCTGGTCGCCAACCGCGGTGAAATAGCGCTGCGTATCTTCCGCACTGCGCGCGCGCTCGGGATCGCAACCGTCGGGGTTTACTCCGATGCCGACGCGGGCGCGCCGTACCTGGCGTTGGCCGATGAGGTCCGGCGCATCGGGCCGCCGGAAGCGGCTGCCAGCTATCTCAATGGCGAGGCGATTCTCGGCGCCGCCCGCGCCGTCGGCGCCGACGCGATCCATCCCGGCTACGGCTTTCTCTCCGAGCGCCCCGGGTTCGCCCGCGCAGTGGTCGAGAGCGGCTTGATCTTCGTCGGACCGCCGGCGGCCGCGATGGTGGCGCTGGGCGACAAGGTCGCGGCGCGCCGGCTGGCGGTGCAGGCCGGGGTGCCGGTCGTACCCGGCCTCGACGTCGCCGACCCGGCCGCGGTCCGCGCCTTCGCCGCGCAAGTCGGCTTCCCGATCCTGGTCAAGGCGGCGGCCGGTGGCGGCGGGCGCGGGATGCGGGTAGTTGCATCGGAACGCGAGCTTGACGACGCGTTGCAGGCCGCGACGCGCGAGGCGCAGGCGGCCTTCGGCGACGGGCGGCTGTTCGTCGAGAAGTATCTAGCCCGTCCCCGTCACGTCGAGGTGCAGGTGCTGGGCGATCGGCACGGGAAGATAGTTACGCTCGGCGAGCGCGATTGTTCGATTCAGCGGCGCCATCAGAAGGTCATCGAGGAATCGCCCGCGCCGGGACTCGACGGTGCCATTCGCGCGCGGATGGCGCAGGCGGCGGTGAGCCTGTTCCGCGCCGCCGGGTACGTCAACGCCGGCACCGCGGAGTTTTTGGTCGAGGGCGCGAATTTCTATTTTCTCGAAGCCAATACCCGCCTCCAGGTCGAGCATCCGGTGACCGAGATGCGCTTCGGATGCGACCTGGTGGCCGAGCAGTTGCGAATCGCGGCGGGCGAAGCGGTCTCCGATCCCCCCACGCCCGCCGGTCACGCGATCGAATGCCGTATCTATGCTGAAGACGCCGAGCGCGCCTTCCAGCCGGTCACGGGCCGCGTCCGCTACCTCAACCTGCCGGCCGGCCCCGGCGTCCGCGTCGACACCCATCTGGCGGCCGGCCTCGAAATTTCAACCTGGTACGACGGGATGCTGGCGAAGCTCGTATGCTGGGGGACCGACCGCGCTCAGGCGCGCGAGCGTATGGTCGCGGCGCTCGGCGAGTTTTCGCTACTTGGAGTGCGTCACACCGCGGCCTTCCTGCGCGACGTGATCGCCAGCGAGGCTTTTAGCGAAGCTGCGCTGTCGACGCGATTCGTGGAAGAGTTTTTTGCCGCATGGCGTCCCGGCCCGGCCGATATCGACGCAGCCTTGATCGCCGGTGCGATGGCCGCCGAGGGCGGGATGGCGAGCGCGCCTCAGCTCGCGGCTCGTCAATCGAATGCGCCGGCCGTTTCTCATTCACCCTGGGAGCGGCTGCCGCGCTTCGAGCTGTGGGGTCGCCGATGAGACTCAAGCGACCCGGTGAGGCGCGCGAGTTCGAAGTCGAAGTGACTGCGGGTGAGGGCGCGGACGTACGTGCAACAATCGACGGACGCGAAATCGAGGCTCAGCTCGAGCCGCTGGCCGACGGCAGCACGATCCTCACGATCGACGGGCGGCGGATTCGGGTTATCGCCAGCCGCCGCCGCGACACGATCATCGTGGCGGCCGGCCCCGCCAGCTTCGAGTTCTCGCTGATAGCCGAGCGCGGCGCGCGCGCCGCCCATGGCCTGGTCACGCCCGAGGTCAGCGCGCCGATGCCGGGCAAGGTGCTCAAGGTGCTGGTGCACGAGGGGCAGCGCGTCGAGGCGGGCGCGCCGCTGCTGATCATGGAAGCGATGAAGATGGAGACCACGCTCTATGCCGAGGGCGCAGCGGTGGTGAAGCGTATCGCCGCCGGCCCGGGCGATGCGGTCGAGCATGGCGCGCTGCTGATCGAGCTTAGTCCGGTTGCGGACCCATCAGCTCCCGCACCTGACGGGCAAGATTCGTAAGCCAGGCCTCGAACTCGGCGTCGTCGCGCTCGACGATAATCTCGAGCTTGCCGTTTGGCAGCCGGCGGATGCGGCCCGGATGCTCGGGGCGGAGCGGGATAATCACCGCTTCGCGCGAAACTCCGAGCGGCTCCAGCACGGCGAAAATCTTTTCAATCTCTTTGAGCGTCACTGCGTGCGGCATCCGCTGGTTCTCCGGGGACTTAAGGGGCTGTCGATTAACCCGCGCCGCCACCGGGGCGGGCGCGCCGCCGATATGATACCCTGCCCGAGAGTTAGCTCAACGCCAGAGGGGGGCTTTGGCGGAGGCGAATGTGTACGGCACCATTAAGAAAGTGATCAAGGACAAGGGCTTCGGCTTCATCACCCCGGACGACGGCGGCGAAGAGGTCTTCTTCCATCGCTCGCGGCTCGGGCCGAAGATCTATTTCGAGGATCTGCGCGAAGGCGCCGAGGTTCAGTTCGAGGTGCGCCCGGGCGAGAAGGGACGCCAGGCGTTCAACGTGCGGCTGCGCTGAAGCGTTAGGGCCCGTCCGCTAGTCCGGCAGCTGGTAGAAGCGGCGCGCGTTGTCCGCGATGATATTGCGGCGCGTCGGCTCCGGAAGCCCTTCACAGGCGTGCTCGATCTCCCGCACGATACCCGGATAGGCGCAGTCGAAGTGCGGATAGTCGGAGCCCCACAGGATGTTGCGCCCGGCGCCCAGGCCGACCATCGCCTGGAGCGTGCGCTCGTCCGGATCCATCGAAATCCAGCAATTGTTCAGGAAATACTCGGTCGGGGTCTTTTTGAGCCACGGCACGAACGAGCGCATCTTGTCGTAATGGCCGTCGAGGCGGTCGAGCCAGTAGCCGAGCCATCCGACGCCTGATTCGAGAAATCCGACCCGGAGCTTCGGGAACTTCTCCAGCACACCGCCGCAGATCACGTCCATGCAGGCGCCCTGCTGTTCAAACGGATGGCAGACGATGTGATACGAGAATACGTCGCGATAGCGCTCCTCGCCGAGCGTCGGCATATGCGTGAAGTAGCTGCTGTGCACCGCGACCGCGACGTCGAGCGCCTCGGCCTCGCGCCAGAAAGGATCGTAGGCCGGGTCATGCAGGCGTCGGCCGCCGTAGGGATTGGGGCGGATGAAGATCGCCTTGAAGCCGAGTTCCTTGACCGCGCGGCGCATCTCCTGGACCGTTAAATCGACATCCCGCAGCGGCATCGGCGCGACCCCGTAGAGCCGCTTGGGATTCGCCTTGCAGAAGTCGGCCATCCAGTTGCTGTAGGCGCGGCAGATGGCGGCGGAGGCTTGCGGGTCGATGATATCGCCGTAGATCAGCCACAGGGTGGGGTAGAGCACCGCGATGTCGATGCGCTCGTCGTCCATCACCTTGAGCCGTGCCCCGGGATCGTACGCTGCGGCCGGGAAGTCGTCGGCGTTGATCTTTGCGGCGCGCGCCGGATCGTCGAGACCGCGCGGAATCAGCGAGGCGGCGAAGTTAATCGTCGGGTCGTCGCGATTCTCACCGTTGACCCATAGCTCATCGCGCCCCGCCGGCGTGCGCCGAAATTGCATCGCCAGATCGCGATAGGCGGGTTCGACATATTCGGTCCACAGCAGCTTGGGCTCGACGATATGTCCGTCGGCGTCGATTACCTGGGCCATCGCAGATCCTCCGTAATCAATACTCGTTCTTGAGCCAGTACGACGGCGGGTTGGGATGCGGGAAGAAGGCGAGCTGACGCAGCGGCCCGGTGCCGGTATTGCGCATGCTGTGAATCGCGCCGGCCGGAATATGCGCCACGCATCCGGCATAATAATCGAAAGGCTGGCCGTCCATGGTCCACTCGCCGCGCCCTTCCAGGCATACGATCAGCTCTTCGACGTCGTGCCGATGCGGTGGGACGATGCCGCCCGCCGGGATGACATTCTCGTGGACCGACGCGCTGCTCGTGCCTTTTTCGCGGTCGGCGAGCCAATGGCGCACGCGCCCGTCGGGGAGCGTCGTACGGCTGGGGTCAGGATAGATTACCGGCATCGGCGCAACCTCCACGCGCGGCTTCTGATTACGGATGTATGAAGACGACTAACAAAGCGATGGTCGTGGTTACAAGCGGAATCATCGGCCGAGCCGCGCTTAAACCGCCGTTGCGGATGATATAATTTCAAGCTGCGTGGCCGCCCGCGAACATCATCATCGCCATGACCGGTCCGAGCTCCGGATCGGGATTATCACGCTGAGCGACAGCCGCACTGCCGAAACCGACGACAGCGGCAAGCTGATTCGTGAACTGGCCGAGCGCGCCGGCCATCGGGTGGTGCACTATGAGATCGCTCCCGATACGCCGGAGCTGATCGAGCAGGCAGTGGCGGGCAGTCTGGCGCGGGTCGATGCGTTGATCCTGAACGGCGGCACCGGCATCGCACCGCGCGATTCGACCATCGAAGTCGTGCGCCGGATGATGGGCAAGGAATTGGACGGTTTCGGCGAATTGTTCCGGATGCTTTCCTATCAGGAAATCGGCCCGGCGGCGTTCCTGAGCCGGGCGCTGGCCGGCGTCGTGCAGGGCAAAATCGTGGTAGCATTGCCGGGATCGCCGGCCGCCTGCCGGTTGGCGATGGAAAAGCTGCTGTTGCCGGAACTCGGTCATATGGCGCATCTTCTCGGTCTATGAAGCGCGTGACGATCAAGCTGTTTGCGACCCTGCGCGAGCGCGCCCGCACCGGCGAACTGGAGCGCGAGTTTCCGGAGGGCGTCACGGTCGGCGAAATCTGGCGCGGCCTGGTGGCTGAATTCCCGGCGCTCGGCGGCCATCACGACAGCGTCGCGTTCGCGGTCAATCAAGAGTACGTCGAGGACGATTACCGGCCGCGGGCCGGCGACGAAGTGGCGTTCATCCCGCCGGTCAGCGGCGGCAGCGAGCCGGCCTGGGTCGGGCCGGTCAAGATCGTCAGGGACAAGATCGATCTCGAGGAGTTGCAGCGGGCGGTTGCCGATCCGCGCTCGGGCGCGACCGCGACCTTCGCCGGCACCACGCGCAACGAAAATGCCGGCCGGCGCGTGACGCGGCTGGAGTACGAGGCCTACGAGCCGATGGCGCTCAGCGAGATGCGCAAGATCGCTGTCGCGGCGGGCGAGCGCTTCGGGATCGTGCGGATCGCGATCACTCATCGCATCGGCCGGGTCGATATCGGCGAGACTTCGGTCGCGATCGCGGTCGCGGCGGCCCATCGCGGCGAGGCTTTCGACGCCTGCCGCTTCGCCATCGATCGTATCAAGGAGATCGTTCCGATCTGGAAGAAGGAATATTTCGAGGGCGGCGAGCTGTGGGTGGGATGCCAGACCTCGCATCCCCCGCATCCGCATGCACATACTGATTAGGGCCACGTTGACCCATTGGCAGCTATCGGATAATCAACCCATCGATGTCCACCGCTCCTGAACATAGTGTCGAACGCATCATTCTGGCCGAGCCGCGCGGCTTTTGCGCCGGAGTCGACCGCGCCGTCGAGGCGGTGCGCGAAGCGCTGCGCAGCTTCGGCCGCCCGCTCTACGTGCGCCATCAGATCGTGCATAACCGCTTCGTGCTCGAACGGCTGGAGACCGAGGGCGCGATCTTCGTCGAAAGCCTCGACGAAGTGCCCGAGGGTCAGCGTGTGATCTTCAGCGCTCACGGCGTCGCGCCCAGCGAATGGGAGCGTGCGGCGCAGCGCGAGTTGAGAGTCATCGACGCCACCTGTCCGCTGGTCACCAAGGTGCATCTCGAAGTCGCGCGTTACGCCGAGGAGGGCCGCACCGTCATCCTGGTCGGTCACGCCGGCCATGAGGAGGTCAAGGGCACGCTGGGGGTGGCGCCCGGGCGGGTGCTGCTGGTCGCCAGCGTGGCCGAGGCCGAGCGCGCGGCGGTGCCGGATTGCGAACGGGTCGCGGCGGTGACGCAGACCACGCTCAGCGTCGATGACACGCGCGAAATCATGGAGACGCTCAAGCGCCGCTTCCCGGCGCTGCGGGTGCCCAAGACCGACGATATCTGTTACGCGACCCAGAATCGGCAGAACGCGGTCAAGGAACTGGTCAAGGCGAGCGACGCGATCCTGGTGGTCGGCTCCAAGCAAAGTTCCAACGCCAACCGGCTGGTCGAGGTGGCGCGCACGCGCGGTGGCCGCGCCTACCTGGTCGATTCGATCGCCGACGTCGAGCCCGCGATGGTCGCCGGGGTGCGCGCCTTGGGCGTCACCGCCAGCGCTTCATCGCCGGAATGGCTGGTCGAGGAGATTATCGGCACCTTCGCGCGCGATGGCGCGGTCGTCGAGCTGCTGAGCGTGGCCAAAGAGCGCGTCCATTTTCCACTTCCCGCCCCCGCCAATTAGCCCCCTCGGACGGCCGAGGTTGAAAGCCGTCTAAGCGGGTGGCCGATCAAACAGCGACGGGCCCGAGCGGGCGTCAGCACGGCTATATCGCGGTCGAGGGGCCGATCGGCGTCGGCAAGACCTCGCTGGCGCGGATGCTCGCGGAAAAGCTTGGCGCCCGCCTGGTGCTCGATGAATCCGGCGCCAATCCGTTCGTGGCGCGCTTTTACGAAGATCCCGACAAGTACGCTTTCCCCGCCCAGCTTTACTTCATGCTCATCCGCTATCGGCAGCAACGCGAACTGGTGCAGCAGGAGCTGTTCAAGCAATCGACGGTCTCCGACTATCTGTTCAGCAAGGATCGAATTTTCGCCACCCTCAACCTGTCGCCCGACGAGCTGGTGCTCTACGACCAGGTCTATCGGCTGCTGGACTCGCAGATGGCGAAGCCGGACCTGGTGGTCTACATGTGGGCGCGCGCCGAAGTTCTGATCGACCGGCTGCGCAAGCGCAATCGCGATTTCGAGCGCCATATCAGTATCGAATACCTGGAACGGGTCTCGGCCGCCTATCGCGATTTCTTCTTCTATTATGAAGAGACGCCGCTGCTGATGGTCGATACTTCCGCGATGGATTTCGTCGCGCATCCCGAAGACCTCGAGGAGTTGATGCGCGAGATCGGCCGCACCCGTACCGGCGTCCAGCATTACGTGCCGCGCTTGCGCCCCGGACGGTGACGGCCCGCATATCTGTGGTATGGCCGCGGCGGAGACATCGGCCCAGTTCATCGAGCGTTACGGCGCGGCGCTGGCCCAGGTCTACGGTCGCAGTCGCGCCGATTCCTATCGGGTCGATCCGGAGACGCTGGCCGAGGCGCTCTATCGCGGGGCCTGCTCGCTGCCCGACGCCGGCATCGACGCGGTCGGGCGCTATCTCGCGAGCGTGTACGCCGAAGAGCTGGCGCTGGCCTGCGCACTGATCGCCGGCGATGGCGCGGCATGGGACGAGTTCATCACCCGTTATCGGCCGATTCTGTACGGCGCGGCGCGTGCGATCGCGCACGATGAGCCGCGCGCCCGTGAGCTGGCCGATTCGCTATGGGCCGAACTCTACGGGATTCGCACCGACGCGGGCGCTCGCCGCCCGCTGCTTGCTTACTTTCACGGCCGCAGCTCGATCCGGACCTGGCTCCATGCCGTGCTCGCCCGTCGCTATATCGATATGCTGCGCGGTCAGCGGCGTGAGGAGCCGTTGGAGAACGTCGATCCGCGCGAGCTCGCGGTCGAGCCCGATCCGCCGAATCCGGAACAATCGCGCTATCTCAGCTTGATCGGCCGCGCACTGAACGACGCGCTGGGCGCGCTCAAGCCGCGCGACCGGCTGCGGCTCGCCTATCATTACGGCGACGGACTGACGCTCAAGGAGATCGGCGCGCTGATGGACGAGCGCGAATGGACGGTCTCGCGCCGCCTCAAGCGCAGCCGCGAGTCGATGCGCAAGCAGGTCGAGCGGACGCTGCGCGCGGCCGGTCTGGGTTCCGAACAGATCCGCCAGTGCTACGATTATGCGCTGGAGGGATGGTCGTTCGAGCTCAAGAGCGGCGCACCCGTCGCGCCGGCGGCGATGCAACAAAAGCCGGGCAGTGCGTTCAAAAGGATGAGGGAGTAAACGGATTTGGCGCCCATCGACGGCATCGATGACCGTTTCGCAGCGTTGCTCGCCGAGCGTCTGCGCGCGCGCGCTGGCGAGCCGCGCGAACAGTGCCCCGAGGTGGCGCTAATCGCGGCCTACTGCGAGCGCTCGCTGCCACGCGACGAGCGCGACGCCGTCGAGCGCCATCTCGCCGGATGCGCTCCGTGTCGGGCCGAACTGAGCGCGATCGCACGCGCTGCAGGCGAGCTTGAAGCGGCGCGCGCCACGGAGCCGCGGCTCAGGCGATGGTGGTCGAGCACGCCGGTGGGATTGGCGGTGGCGGGCAGTATCGCCGTCATCGTGGCGATTGGGCTGGGGCGCGATTACTACCATCAGGAAGCGTCGGAACCAGCGCGTCCCCCGATGATGCGCATGGCCGCCAACAGCCCACCTGCGGTTGCTGATCAAGCCGCGCAGCTCGCCGCCAAGCGCATCGCGCCCGCTAACGAACTGAACATGAGCAAGCGAGCGGAAGCGCCCGTCATCTCCGGCGGCGCAGCTACGGGGATGATGGCCCACGAGGCAGCCCGTCCGGCGCCGGCCGCGCCATCGCCACCAGCGAACGTGCTGCAGGCGCCGCAGCGGTCGCAGGAAATCGCCGGCGCGCCCGCGGGACCATCGGCGCAGGCGATGTCAGGTGCTGCTGCCGGCAGCGCGACCAGCAGCGCGAGCGTCCCGACCTTCGCCAAGCCCTGGCGGCATAGCACCGTGACCTCGGCCGACGGTTCAGTACGCTGGGAGTTTGGCACCGGAGGGATTATCGAGCGGCTTCTTAACGGCGGTTTGAAAACGACGCACGTGCCGGGTATCACGGTCGAGTTGCTGGCCGGCTCCGCGCCGTCATCCTCGGTATGCTGGATCGTCGGCCGCGCCGGCACGGTGCTGCGTACCATCGACGGCCTGCACTGGGAAAAAGTCAACTCGCCGACTTCCGCCGACCTGGTCTCGGTCAGCGCGCAGAGCGCCGCCGCCGCCGTGGTTGCCGATCGTGATTCGCATCGTTATGCCACGCTCGATGGCGGCCAGAGCTGGCAAGCGCAGTAATTCGTCTCCATAGCCGCCCCTCAAAAAAATCTGCAAGTAACCGTCCCCGCCGCGTTCAAAGAGACGAGGCCGGGTGACGATGACTCCAGGTGCGGCGCGATCGACATCCTATCGGCGTAAGCTCTGGCCGCTCCAGGTGCCCGGCGACCCGCGGCTCGCGCAGTTGGTCGTACTCGGGACGATTCTCGCGTTAGGGGCGGGGCTGTATGATTTCGCACTCGATCCGCGCCAGATTCTGCTGACCTTTGCATCCGCCCTGATCGTTCAGGCGGCGACCGATCGGCTCGCCGGCCGCGAACACATCAACTACAAGAGCGCGCTTATCACCGCGCTCGGCATCGCGCTGCTGCTCCGCGCCGACACGCTGTGGGCCCATCCGCTCGCCGCCGCCGCCGCGATCGCTTCGAAGTCGCTGTTCCGCGCGCGCGGCAAGCATCTGTTCAACCCGTCCTGCTTTGGCGTGATCTTCGCGCTGGTCGCGCTGCCGGGCGTGTGGGCCTCGCCGGGGCAGTGGGGCGACGGCCCGCTGCTGGCCGGATGGATCGCGGTGGCGGGCACGATAATCGTGTCGCGCGCCTCGTGCAGCGATACCAGCGTCGGCTTCGTGCTGTGCTATGGCGGGGCGACGCTGGCGCGCGTGCTGTGGCTCGGTCAGCGCTTGGCCGTCCTGATCCATCGGATGGCGAGCGGGTCGCTGCTGCTGTTCGCCTTTTTCATGATTTCCGATCCGCGCACCTCGCCCGACGATTGGCGCGGCCGCCTGGCCCATTGCGCGACCGTCGCCGCGCTCGCATTCGTGCTCGGCTCTCATTTTTACGTCACCAACTCGCTGGTATGGGCGCTGTTCATTGCGGCTCCGGCCGTTGCGGTCTGGGACGCGATTTTTCCCGCGCCGCGATTCCAGTGGGAAGCGAAAGGAGAAAGCGATGATCTCGGAATTGAAACGTATCCTGATGGCGGCGCTGGCGATGACCCTGCTTGGCGCGCTCGCCTCGCCCCTCCCGGCGCGCGCGTTCTGCGGATTTTACGTGGGCAAGGCGAACGGCACGCTGCACAACCGCACGTCGAAGGTGGTGCTTGTCCATCATGAGGACAAGACCGTCATCAGCATCATGAGCGATTACCAGGGCGACCTCGCGCAGTTCGCGATGGTGGTGCCGGTGCCGGTGGTCCTGCAACGCGGCCAGATCCATATCGGCGATGCCGCCGTAATCAGGCATCTCGAGGATTACAGCGCGCCGCGCCTGGTCGAATACGACGACCCGAATCCGTGCCAGATGTACTATCCGCGCGCGATGACTGGTCCTGCCGCGGGCGCCCTAACAGCACAAAATGCCGCCAAGGCGACCGACTCGGCCAGGGCGCTGGGAGTGAAGATCGAAGCGCAGTACACGGTCGGCGAGTATGACATCGTGATTCTTTCGGCGCTGCAATCCGACGGGCTCCAGACCTGGCTGACCGAAAACGGCTACCGGATTCCGCCCGGCGCCGGCGCCGCGCTGGCGCCCTATATCCGCGACGGCATGAAATTCTTCGTCGCCAGGGTGAACCTGAAAGAGCAGGCAAAGACCGGACTCGATTACCTGCGCCCGATCCAGTTCGCCTTCGAATCGCCGAAATTCATGCTGCCGATCAGGCTCGGAATGGTAAACGCGGCGGGGCCGCAGGATTTAGTCATCTACCTGTTGACCGAGAACGGCCGGGTCGAGACCACCGACTACCGGACGATCGAGATGCCGACCGGCACCGACGTGCCGCAGTTCGTGCGCGACGACTTTGCAAAAACCTACCAGGCGATTTTCGACCGCCAGGTGAAGCTCAACCAGATGCGCGGGGTCTTCACGGAATACGTCTGGAACATGAACTGGTGCGATCCCTGCGCCGCGCCGCCGCTCAGCCACGATGAACTGCGCGAGCTCGGGGTGTTCTGGCTCGACAATCGAAATTCTCCCATCAGTGGCGGGCCGCAGCCGATGTACCGGCGGCAGATGTTTATCGCGGCGCCCGCGGGGGTAATACTCACGCGGCTCCACGTCCGCTACTCCGCCGCGACCTTTCCAGAGGATCTCTCGTTCCAGGAGACCGGCGATAGCAACAACTTCCAGGTTCGCTACGTGCTCCATCGGCCGTGGGAGGGATCGCCGCAGCTCTGTCCAGCGGCGGCCAGCTACTTCCGCGAGCTCGACGGTCGGCGCGCCACCGAAGCGCGCAACCTGGCCGATCTCACCGGCTGGGAGCTGGCGGATATAAGCCGTCGGATGGGTATCAGCTCGGTTACCCCGCCATCGCCATGGTGGCAGAATCTCTGGCATTGATGGGCGCTAACGCGCTATGTATGGACTTCGGTGCACGCCTTTCGTACTTGGCGGCAGCAATGCGTGAGGGGGTGGAAGCGGCGTTCATGGCTGTTGATGGCCATGATGGGCCTGCCGTTGATGGCTGGCTGTGCGGCGCGCGCCGTTCCCCCGCCAGTTGCGCGCCCGGCCTGTGGGGTCGCGAATCTCGGTCAGCTCGGTACCAGCTCGATTCCGGTTGCGGTCAGCGATCGCAAGTCGCTGCTGAGCGTCGCCCAGGCGCTGGATTCGGCGGCGTCGCAGGTCAACCCCGATTCGCAACCGTTCGCCTTCGCAGTTCGCTTCGAGCATCCCTTGCTGGCGCGGAACGGAAAGGTTCCGGGCTTCGTGATGAAGGGATCGTTCGACGGGCCGTGCGCGGCCAGCGCTTATCTGGCGCTCGGATGGGGCTACGCTCGGGGCGAGAGCGATCGGGCGTACGCCGCGAACCTGCCGTTCGATCCGCCACGCGATTGTTCCGCCAAGGCAACCGCCGTCCCATCGATCGAAGCGGTTTATACTCCGCCCAGCCCCGAGCCCGCCGCCGACCATCCTGCGCTGCGCGGCTGGTCGATCGATTTCCCGCAGATCGGTGAGGTGCTGAAGAAGAATCGGGCCTGGTTCCGCGACGGCGTGGAGGCGCTCGAGGTGACCACCGCGCACCGGCTCCGGCTCGATCGCAGCCGCTCGGTGGGCTGCGTGCGCACGCTTTACGATCGCAGCCGCGGCCATCGGCGGCTCGACGCGATCGATGACTCACGCCCGGTGATCGAACTTATCGAGGCCGGCCGGCCGTCGAAGCGGGCTAATCTTGCGGGCTACTGCACGGCGGGCCATTACCTGGTCCTCGATGCCGCCACGGGCGCGACCGTCGAGCGCGGCCGCTATCGACGTTGCGAATCCTTCGCTGCTGAGCGGATCTAGCCGTTCTCCGTGGCGAACTCGCGCTCGATTTGAGTGGCCAGCGCGAAATCCTTCTCGGTCACGCCGCCCGCGCTGTGCGTCGAGCACGAAAAGGTCAGGCGCGAATAGTTGAACAGGATGTCCGGGTGATGGTCGGCCGCCTCGGCGATCGGCGCGATGCGGTTGATGAATCCAATCGCCGCCATGAAGTCCTTGAAGCGGAACTGTTTGCTGATGGCACGGTCGCCGTAGGTCCATCCGGCCAGCGCGCCGAGCCGCGCCGAAATTTCCGCTGCGCTGAGCTTCGCCATCGTGACCGCCCTCCCGGGAATCGCGCTTTCCGCTTCCATACTAAGACCCAGGCGGACGATCTTAAAGCGCTGCGATTACGCGTCGCCGGCGCGCTGTGCTATGTCAGAGAGCCAGAGGCAGCGGCGATGGCGAACAAGGTAGTCACCGACGAAGTCCGGGCTCAGATCGGAATCCAGGGCGAGGCCCGCACTTACGAAGTCGAGCGCGGCGCGATTCGCCGCTTTGCCGAGGCGGTAGGCGATCCCAATCCGCTTTTCAACGACGAGGTCGCGGCCCGCGACAGCCGCTTCGGGGGGATGATCGCGCCGCCGACCTTCTGCCGTTCGCTGGGCAGCGCGATACCGCAGGTCAAGCTCGACTTGCCGGGCTTCCGCGTGCTCGACGGCGGATCGGACTGGGAATATCGCGCGCCGATCCGGCCGGGCGACCGGATTACCGTGCAGTCCCGTATCGCCGATATCCGTGAGACCGCCGGGCGGCTCGGCCCGATGGTGTTCCTGGTCGTCGAGACCAGCTACACCAACCACTTCGGCCAGCTCTGCACGCGGCAGCGTTCGACGATAATCCGTTACTGAAGAGGTGCGAGCGACGATGGCCAGGCAGCGCTATTTCGAAGACCTCGAGGTCGGTTCCGAAGTGCCGGCGCTCGAGAAGGATCCGACCACCCAGCAGCTCGTCAAGTACGCCGGCGCATCGGGCGACTTCTACCAGATTCATTACGACAAGGATTTTGCGATCGCCAACAACCTCCCCGGCGTCATCCTCCACGGCGCGCTCAAAAACGGCTTCCTCGGCCAGCTGATGACCGATTTCGCCGGCGACGGCGGATGGCTCCGCAAACTTTCCGTCCAGTACCGCGGCATGGACGTGCCGGGGGTGAAGCTTGTCGCGCGCGGCAAGGTGGTCAAGAAATACGTCGAGGGCGGCGAGCATCTGGTCGATTGCGAAATCTGGATCGAGAACGCCAAGGGCGAGAAAACCACGCCCGGCTCGGCGACCGTCGTCCTGCCTTCGCGCAGCGCGTCCTGAGGTTCTCACGATGCCCGTACGGCGGCAGTACGCGCCGGCTTCCGTGGAGTCCGAGGATATTCGCCTGGGACGGGTCGAGCTGCATTACACCAAGGTGCTGACGCGCCTGATGGCGGCGCACGCGCTGGCCGAGAAGCTGACCGCGGCCGGCTATGAACGGATGCTGGCGACGGTCGACGATCCGGAGCTGCGCCCGACGATCGAGAAGAACTTGGCCGAAGAGCGCCGCCACGCCCGACTGATCTACGACGCGCTGGCCGAAATCGGCGTCAGCGAAGCGCAGGCCGATCGGCTGATGGTCACGGTCGCAAAAAGTCCCTCGTTCGCCGCCCCGCGCTGGTTCGCCGAGCAGGCCCAGGGCGAACTCGACCTGGTGATGGGCAGTATCAGCCTCGATGCGACCGGGATGCTGATGATCGGGGTCAACTATCGCGAGTCCAGCTACGCGCCGCATGCCCGTGCGTCCGAGGTGATTCTCGAAGAGGAGGCCGAGCACGAAAGCTTCGGCCTGGGCCAACTCGGCCGCGCCATCGAGCGCTTCGGCGCCGCGCGCGTGGCCGGGGCGCTGCGCGAATGGCTGCCGCGGGCGGTCAATTTCTTCGGTCCGCCGGGCAGCGGCTTCACTTTCGATTGTCTGACCTATGGACTGAAGGCGCGCGATAACCAGGAACTCGCTGAGCTTTTTCAGGCCCTGCTCGAGCGCCGCCTCGAACAGTTGGGGATGAAATTACCGGTCCTGACCGGTCGTTATCCGTACCAGATTGCCTGAGCCGCGGACTCGCCGCCGCCCCGATCTATCGCCATACCAGGCGTCGCGCCATACCGGGCGTCGCTATGTGTGGCTACGTGCACCATGCGAGCCAGTGGCCGCGATCTCGCGGCCCTTGGCGGCGGCCTCGCGCGCAGTCTAAACTAGGGGATCGGCTTGCCGGGGGGATTCGCAAGCCTGTTTTTTGTTCAATGCCCGCCTGGCCGTATGAATTTTGATGCGCCGGGCCTCGTCATTATTTTTTGAGGATCGAGGCGCGGACAGTTGAGGTCCGGCTCGGCTTCCGGAGGGAATTGGGTGAGTAAGCGAACCAGGAACTTTATCGTTGCGGCGTTGGCCGCCGGCATCCTGTTGATCGTCGCCGCGGTCGTGATCGGCCGTGTGACGACGGTCCAGACCGGGATGCCCGCGGTCAACAAGCTGGTCGCCGAGGGCAAGCTGCCCGGCGCTGTCCGCTCCCTCCAGGCCACCTACCACTTCGACAATCCCCGGGGTCTGTCCGCGCTCCATCAATTCTCCTTGCTGGTGTTGCGGCAGGCGCTCAATCAGAAGGATCCGTTCGAGCGATGCTACGTGGCGACCGCGCTGGCCGGCTATAACGATTGGAGCGGACGCGCGGCGATCGACAAGGCCCTCAACTCATCCAACTTCCTGGTGCAGAAGGCGGCCGTCGAGGGCTTGGCCGCCGCCGACAGTCCCCAGGCGATCGATATTCTTACCCGCTTCTACCATGGCAGCGGACAGGACGGACGCCTGATGGCGGTGCAGGGACTGTCCGAGGTCACCACCCCGGCGGTGCTGCCGATCCTGCTGGAAGCGGCGCAGAACAAGGACACCAATCTCACCGTGTGGAGCGTCAACGGCCTGGGCCATCTCGGCGACCGCGCGGCCCTGCCGTACCTGCATTCCCTGCTCGAGAAGGCGACCGATCCGATGGTGCGCATCGAGACCGCCCACTCGATAATCCTGCTCGGCGAAAAATCCCCGGAACTGGTGGCGATTATCGAGCAGGGCCTCAAAACCAATAACGTGCAGCAGGGCGCCGAGGCAGCGCTCGATCTCGGCGACGTGCACGACCCCTCGGTCATTCCGATTCTCAGGCAGACCGCCTTGAGCGACAAGGTCAATCCGCGCGTGCGAATGGCCGCCGCCGTCGCGCTGACCAACTACGGCAACAGCGACGGGTTGCCGCTGCTGAAGACCGCGCTGGTCGATGACAGCTACGGCCGCTATTTGCCGCCGCTGCTCGACCATCTCGACTTCAAGCTCGGCCGGCCGGTGCTGGTCGGCGCGCTCAGGTCGAGCAACCAGGTGCTGCGGCTGGCGGCGATTGAGGCGATCGGCCGCGACGGCGGCGACCCCGAGATCGTGCTGCTCAAGGAAGCCAGCACCCGGACCGACGATCCGATGGAGATCGCGCAGGTCGCCTGGTCGCTCGGCCATATCGGTCGTCGGAGCTCCATCCCGGTGCTGCTCACCATGATCCAGAATCCGCAGCCCCAGGTGCGCGACACTGCCGCCGACTCGCTGGGCCATGCGGTCGAGCACATAACCGCGCATTCGGCCAAAGCGCACTAAGCGACGATTCGGCCGGACTCGAACCACCCGATGGGTTCCCAGCATCCCGGCGGCGAAGCGGCTGACCGCGGGACGCGTCGGATCGTCTCGCTGCTGCCGAGCGCAACCGAAATTGTCTGTGCGCTCGGCCTCGAGCGCGAACTGGTCGGACGCTCGCACGAATGCGATTACCCGCCGCCGGTCGAGCGGCTTCCGGCGCTGACCGCGCCGCGCTTTGATCCCGCCGGCACCAGCCTCGAAATCGACCGGCGCGTGCGCGCGATCGTCAGCGAAGCGCTCTCGGTCTACCGGGTCGACGCCGAGCGTCTGCGGGCGCTCGCGCCCGGCTATATCGTCACGCAATCGCAATGCGAAGTCTGTGCGGTCAGCGAAAGCGACGTCGAGCGGGCGGTTGCCGAGTGGACCGGGACGCAACCCAAAGTGGTATCGCTCAAGGCCACCGATCTCGACGGAGTCTGGATCGATATCGAACGCGTAGGCGCGGCGCTGGGCCTTGCTTCCCGCGGCGCCGACGTTGCGCAGGCGCTTCGGGAGCGGGTCGGCGCGATTCGCGAACGCGCGGCAGGCGCCGGCTATCGGCCCGGCGTCGCCTGTATCGAATGGATCGAGCCGCTGATGGCGGCGGGAAACTGGATGCCCGAGATGGTTGCGATCGCGGGCGGGCACGACCTGTTCGGAACCAGCGGCGCACACTCGCCCGCCATCACGTTCGACGCGCTGCACGCGATGAATCCCGAGATCATCCTGATTGCGCCGTGCGGCTTCCCGATCGATCGCTCGCTCGCCGAGCTACCGCTCCTGAGAAGCGATCCGCGCTGGAACGAGCTCGAAGCGGTGGCCAGCGGGCGGGTCTTCGTCGCCGACGGCAATCAGTACTTCAATCGCCCCGGCCCGCGCATCGCGGAGTCGATCGAGATCCTGGCCGAGATAATCCATCCGACCATCTTCCATTTCGGCCACGAAGAGCGCGGCTGGCAGCGCCTGTGAGCTAGCGCGCTGTTTCGCAAGTAACCTGCCTCAACGCTCCGCAAGGATCGGGCTTCTTCGGCGGCGCCTCAGAATGACAGAAACGCCGCCGCTGTTTGTCATTCTGAGCGGAGGCTGCCGGAGCCAAGCATGCCCTGAGTCCGCTCGAAGGGAATCCCCCGCGCGATGACTTGATAAACTTGTCTGTGGGACCTGACGCTAGCTGCCGGCGGCAAGGTAGCTCATCCCGGTGCGCGGCGGAGTGAGCGCGATCTTGAACGCGTCGAGCAGCGGGCGGTTGTCGCACAGGTAGTCGGTCATCAGGAAGGCGGCCGCGTCGCGCGAAAAGATTTGCGCCGGGATGGCCTCGGCGAGCGCGCCGATCGCTCTGACCAGGGCGCCCGGCGCGTGGACGATAACCCGCCGATGGCCGGTTATCTCCATCAGCAGCTTTGCGAGATCGTCCAGGCTCATGGTCTCGGGGCCGGCGATCTCGAAGACCCCGTTGTGGCGCTCCTCCAGCGCCCGCACCACGCACTCCGCCAGGTCGTCGACCATCAGCGGTTGCACGCGCTGGCGTCCGTCGCCGGGAATCACGCACAGCGGCGACAGGCGCAGCATCTGCGCGAACATCGCGATCACCCGATCGCCCGGCCCGTAGGCCAGCGAGGGGCGGAAGATCGTGAATGGGATGCCCGAGTTGCGCAGCGCGCTCTCGGCGCGGCCCTTGGCGCGGAAGGCCGGATGCGCGGCGGTGGGGCTGGCTGAAGCGCCGCTGATGTAAACGAAGCGGGTGACGCTGCGATGGTCGGCCATCTCGATCAGCGCGCAGGTGCCGCCGTAGTCGACCCGCTCGAAGGTCAGCCCGCGGCGCGGATTCTCGACCGGGTAGCCGTCGAACTGGGCGGCGTTGATAATCGCGCCAACCCCCGCCAGCGGCACGCGCAGCGAACGCGGGTCGGTCAGGTCGGACCGAAAGAACTCGATATTGGAGGAGCCGAAGCGCTGCTGGGCACGGTCCGGATTGCGCGTCAGGAGGCGGACCGGAAAGCCCGCGCCCAGGAGCCGCCGTACGATCGCGCCGCCGATAAAGCCCGAGCCTCCGGCGATCGCGACGATCATGTCACGCGATGGCATGTGATCGGAGCCCCTCCGTTGCGTTATCTTTAGCTCCGATGGCCCGTCAGCCGCAAACGCGCCCTCAGCGTATCAAGCTGGCGCGGGGTGAACGCCCGTCGGTCGGTACCAATCAGGCGTCGCGCCAGCCGGGATCGAACGGCGCGCGGGGCACGAAACGGCCGCGGCCCGGCGCCGCATGCGGCTTGCGATGGTCAACGATTACCTCGCCACGCGAAAGCGTGGTGCGCGGCCAGCCCCTGACCTCCACCCCTTCGAACGGATCGTAGTCCGATCCGGAATGCATCTCGGGCTGATGCACGACCACGGTCTGATGCGGATCGAAAATCACCAGGTCGGCGTCGGCGCCCCGCGCGATTACGCCCTTGCGCGGATAGAGCCCGAAAATTTTGGCCGGGTTGGTCGCCACCAGCTCGACCATCCGCTCGATCGAAATCCGCCCGCTCACGACCCCTTCCGAGTAGAGCATCGGCACCAGGGTTTCGAGGTTCGCCATGCCGGGAATCAGACGCGTGAAGTTTTCCGCGGCGCGCTTCTCCTTGAGCGTCCAGCTGCAGTGATCGGTCGCGACCACGTCGATAGTGCCGTCGGCGAGCCCTCGCCAGAGCGCGTCGCGATCGGCCCCGGTACGCAGCGGTGGATGGCCGACGAAGCGCACGCCGTCGGGCTGCCGCAACAGCTCCTCGGTCAGATAGAGGTAGATGGGGCGGGTTTCGGCCAGCACCGTGCGGCCGGCTTCGCGCGCGCGGCGAATCTCATCGAGCGCGGCCGCGCTCGACAGATGGACGAAATAGGTGGCCGCGCCGGTCAGCTCCGCCATCCCGAGCGCCCGTGACACGGCCGCCGCCTCGGAAAGCGGGGGGCGGCTGTCGGCGAAGTATTGAGCCGCGGTCTTGCCCTGATCGATCAAACGCTGGGTGCAGAAATTGATGATGTTCTCGTCTTCGGCATGCACCGTCATCAGGCCGCCGTTTTGCGCCGCGGCGGCAAAGAGCTTGAGGAAGTCGCGCGCCCGCTCCTCGAAGCGGCGCATCATGAAGACCTTGAAACTCGGGCATCCGCGATCGACCGCGCGCGGCAGCTCCTCGATCGCGGCCGCCGACGGATCGATCACCGCGATGTGGAGGCCGTAATCGATTACCGCGCGCTGGTGCGCCTTTTCCTGCCACGCCCCAATCGCCTCGACCAGCGACCCGCCGGGACGCTGGAAGGCGTAGTCGATAATCGTGGTGACGCCGCCGGCCGCGGCCGCAACCGTGCCGCTGTGGAAATCGTCGGCACTGCGCGCGCCATGCATCTGCGCGTCGAGATGGGTGTGCGGGTCAACGGCCCCCGGCAGCACCAGCATCCCGCTCGCGTCGATGGTGCGGGTGGCGGCCTCGAGCCCTCCGGGCGCGGCGATCGTGACGATTCTGCCGTCGCTGATTCCGAGGTCGGCCGCAGCGACCTTGCCGGGGGTTACGGCGCTGCCACCCACGATCGCAAGGTCGAGCATCGGAAGCCCTCCGGCCGGGCGGATCTATCCGCGTTTGTGGCGAACCTGGTGCAGACGGGGAAGATGCTCGGCGGTCTCGACCATCGGCGTGAGCTGGAAGCGCGAGACCTCGGGATGGCAGTTGATACGCACCCGCAGCCAGTAAGTGCCGAGCCCGCGATTGGTATAGATATGGAAATCGCCGTAGCGGTTAAGCCCGGCGTAGAACTTCCGCCCGATTCTGAGCATCGACTTGATCGGCGAGCCATAGAGCGGAATTCGCACCACCCCGCCGTGGGTATGCCCCGACAGCATCACGCCCGGCCGCAGATGGCGCGTGTAGAGCGCGGTGTCCGGATTATGGGCGAGGACCAGCGTGCAGTCGTCGGGCTTGACGCGGCTGAACGAGCGCTGCGGGTCGGCCTGACGGGCCCACAGGTCGTCGATGCCGACGATCGTCAGGCGCGAGCCGCGCAGCTCTACCGCGCGGCTTTCGTTCGACAGCGTGTTTACTCCGGCGGCGCGCAGCGCTTCGTCGATACGGTCGAACGAGGCCCAGTGGTCGTGGTTGCCGGCGATCGCGAACGTACCGATGCCCGGGTTGATCTCGGCCAGCGCGCGGCGAAACGGCACCAGGTAATGCTGGCGAGTCTGCGGGGTCGAGAAGTAATCGCCGGTCAGGAACACCAGGTCGGGCCGCTGGCGGTTGATCGCCTTGACGGCCAACTCCAGCCGCTCGAGGTCCTCGTCGCGGTCGACATGCAGGTCGCTTATCTGGCAGGCAACCACGCCCTTGAGTGCCGGCGGCAGCCCGCGCACCGGCAGGGCGATACCCTCGACGTCGATCGCATCGATCGTGCGCCGCCACATCTGATGAATCGGACGCAACGCCAGCGGCGGCTTGCGCTTGGCGCGGATGCCACGTTTGCGCTGACGGGGGCGCGGATGCGAAGCGGCCTTCAGAAGTTCGGGGACACTCATCGAATAATAGATCTTATAGTAGTTCCTAGAATATTTCGAGCAGTTGAAGGAAGCTCGCCAGCTCGATCAGACGCTCGGTGCGATCGAGTTCATCGTGGTCATGCTCCCAGGCTTCAGGCTGCGGGATATAGACCGCGCCCAGCCCGGCGCGCAGGGCGGGATTGATATCCGAGCGCGGGCTGTTGCCGATCATGTAGCTCGCCCGCGGATCGAGCGCGGCGGCTTCGACCAGCTGCAGGTAGGCGGCGACGTCCTTCTCGGCCGGCACCTCGACGCGGCTGAACAGCGGCGCCAGTCCCGAGCGCCGGAGCTTATCCAGCTGCTCGTTACGTTGGCCTTTGGTGAACAGCAGCAGGCGATGGCGGGTGGCGAGGATCGCCAGCGTTTCGCCTACCCCGGGTATCAGTTCGCAATCGCGGGCGATGAAGCGCGCGCCGATTTCGTCGACCACCGGACGCATCCGCGCGGCGGTCGCCGGCGGCACCAGCAGATCGAGCGCCAGATGCATCGCGCGCACGTAGGGGCCGCGTCCGTAGCCGTGAGAGCGGATTACCTCGAGCTCGAAACGGCGCACCGCCGGACGCACCGCGCGCGGGTCGATTTCCACTCCCTGCGCGGCCATCGCCGCGGCAAATTCGCGCTCGACTTCGCGGAAATGCAGGTTGGAGTGCCACAGCGTGTCGTCGGCGTCGAAGATCAGATTCAGCTTGTCGCCTCTGGTCGCGGCCATCACGCTCACCTCGGCGCCGGCAGGACCGCGATCGCGCCGGTCGCGGGATTGCGCCCGACGTAGACCTCGGTCTCGTAGACCGCGCGCAGATTGTCGGCCGTCAGCACCTCCTCGGGGGTGCCGGTGGCGACGGCGCGGCCCTCCTTGAGCAGCATCACGCGGTCGGCCCACACCGCCGCGACGTTGAGATCGTGCAGCGTCGCCACCACCGCCATCTGGCGACTTAGGCTGAGCTCGCGCATGCGGCCGAAGATCTCGGCGACGTGGCGGAGGTCGAGGAAGGCGGTGGGCTCGTCGAGCAGCGCGATGGCCGGCTCCTGGGCGAGGGCGCGGGCCAGGAAGACCCGCTTGCGCTCGCCGCCCGAGAGCTCCTGGATGCGGCGCTCGGCGAGGCTCAGCAGGTCGAAGCGCTCGAGCGCCTCGCAGGCGATCGCGAGGTCGCGCGCGCTTTCGAGATGGAAGGGGCCGAGATGCGGCGCGCGGCCCATCAGCACCACCTCGAGCACGGTGAAGCCGAAGGCGACGCTGTTTTCCTGCGCGACGGTCGCGATCTTGCGCGCCAGCGCACGCCGTTCGTAGCCGTCAAGCGCGCGGCCGCCGAGCTCAACCACGCCGCTCCACGGCTTCATGGTGCCGGCCAGCAGCCGCAGCAGGGTCGATTTGCCGGCCCCGTTGGGTCCGACGATCGCCAGCAGCTCGCCCGCCCGCAGTTCCAGCGCGACCCCGCTCAACACCGCGATCGCGCCGTAGCCGGCGACCAGGTCGCGCGCGCTTAGCACCGGAGCGCCGTGGGCGGCCGCAGTTTCATTCATAGCGTGATCGCCTTGCGCCCCTCGCGCCGCAGCATGTAGACGAAAAACGGACCGCCGCACAGCGCGGTTATCGCGCCGACCGGAATCTCGGCCGGAGCGATTACGGTGCGCGCCACCAGGTCGGACAAGACCAGGAACGCCGCGCCGCCGAGTACCGAGGCCGGAATCAGCAGGCGATGGTCCGAACCGAGCGCGAGCCGCAGCATGTGCGGCACGATCAAACCGACGAACGAGATTATCCCGCTCACCGAAACCGCCGCCCCGATCATCACCGAGGTTGCCACGAACACCATCCGCCGCAGCCGGCCGACGTCGACCCCGAGTTCGGCCGCCGCGTCGTCGCCAAGGCTCAGCAGATTCATGTCGCGCGCGCCGGCCAGCAGCACCATCAGGCCCGCCAGTCCGAAGCCGCCGACCAGCGCGATCTCGCTCCAGCTCGGCGACGCCAGGCTGCCCATCAGCCAGAACAGGATCGAGTGGGTGTAGTAGAAGTTGACCACGCTGTTGACCAGCATGATCGCCGCGCCCCAGAAGGCGTTCAGGATCACACCGATCAACAGCAGCGTGAAGGGCTCGAGCTCGCCGCGCACCTCCGACAGGCGATAGACCAGCAGCGTCGATCCGAGCGCCGCGGCGAAGGCGCATAGCGGCACGATTTCGGCCGACCCGGCCCATCGCCAGGTCACGATCAAGGCCAGGATCGCGCCCAACGCGCCGCCGCCGGAGATCCCCAGGATGCCGCCCTCGGCCAGCGGATTGCGCACCAGCGCCTGCAGCGCCGCGCCGACCACCGCCAGGATGGCGCCGACGATCGCGCCCATCAGCACCCGTGGCATCCGCGCGACGAACAGGATCGCATGATCCGGACTGGCCGAATCGGTAAGCGCGCGCATCAGGCTGATATGCACGCTGCCGACGGCGCACGCCCCGATCAGGATAGCGACCGTCGCCGCCGTCAGGACCCCGAGCGTCGCGACCATCCGGGTACGCGTCAGATGCGAGGCGGCAAGACTTTCGGGCGGCTCGGGCAGCGGCCGCGGTTGCGGGCGCGGCGCGCCGGTATCCACGGCGGAGGCGGTCTTCATCGCGGCGCCATCGCGGCCTTGAACGCCGCCTGCGGGGCGAAGGCCTCGGGATGGATCCGGGCGGCGATAATCGCCAGCGACTTGGCGATGCGTGGTCCCGGATGGAGCGTCGGATCCTGCGGGTAGCCGTAGATGCGGCCGTCACGCACCGCCGGAATCGAGGGATAGCTCTTCCAAAAATCCGGCATCGAGGCCTGGTCGCTGCCCATCTGGCCGTCGAGAATCACTTCGGGCTTCATCGCGATGATGTACTCGATACTGAGCCGTGGCCAGCTCTCGGCCGCACCGTCGGCGATATTGATACCGCCGGCGAGCCGTATCAACTGGTCAAGGTAGCTGCCCGGGCCGACCGCGACCATCGGCTGATGCCCCACCACCATCAGCACCCGGCGCGGCTTGAGGCCGGCAACGCGCGCGCGGGTCGCGGCGACCTGCCGGCTGACGGCGGCCGCCAGCTGCCGGGCCGCCTGCTCGCGGCCGGTCAGCACGCCGACTCGCTCGATACCGTGCTCGATTTCCGCGATCGAGTTGTCGGCCACGGTCGCGGTCCGGTAGCCCATCGCATGAAGCGCTGAAATCTCGCGCTGGTTGGACGAGATATCGGCGCCGATAATCAAGCTCGGCGTCAGTGCGATTATCTGCTCCACGTCGGGCGTCAGGAACGAGCCGACCCGCGGCAGTTTTTGCGCTGCCGGCGGATAATCGCAATAGTCCGAGACCCCGACCAGCTCCGAGCCCGCGCCGAGCGCGAAGATGGTCTCGGTGACGGCCGGCGCCAGCGACACGATGCGCGGCGTCGTCGCGCCGGCATGCACGCTTCCGGGGACGAGTATCGCCGCACACAACAGCGCTGCCGCAATCGTTCGGGCCACCTGTTGAGGCTAGCGCAACCCGGCCGGTCCGGTAAGCTTTCGCCGCGCGGCCGCGCCGACGCATTGAAACCGCCCGCCCGGCTCGGTTACTTTCGAGCAACCAAGGAGCGCTGCCAATAGTGCTGAAAATCGCCGTCTGCATCAAACAGATCCCGCTGGTCGAGGACGCCAACTTCGATCCGGCCACCAAGACCATCAAACGCGACGGCCCGGCCGTCATCAGCTCGTTCGACTTGCGGGCGATCTCGCTGGCGATGACGCTCAAGGCGAAGACCGAGGTCGAGAGCACGGTTATCACCATGGGACCGCCGCAGGCGCGCGGCGCGATCGAGGAGGCGCTGGCGATGGGGATGGACCGCGGCGTCCATCTCGAGGATCGCGCCTTCGCCGGCGCCGACACGCTGGCGACTGCGCGGGCGCTGGCGCTGTGGCTCAAGCGCGAGCCGTTCGACCTGGTGCTGATGGGCAAGTACACGCTCGACGCCGAGACCGGCCAGGTCGGGCCGGAGGTCGCCGAGCTGCTCGGTATCGCGCAGATAACCGGCGCGCGCAAGCTCGAGCTTGACGGCGGCACGCTCAAGGCCGAACGCGAGAGCGACGAGGGATGGGAAGAGATCGAATGTACGATGCCGGCGCTGGTGACCTGCGCCGAGCGCTTGGCCGCGCCGATCCGGGTCAAGCCGGCGGAACGCGAGGCGGCCAAGGGCCGGCCGATCCTGACCGTGCGGGCGTCCGAGCTCGACCCCGATCCCAAGCAATTCGGCTTCGCCGGCTCACCGACCGTGGTTCATGACCTGTTCGTGCAGGAGACGCCGAAGACCGTTTGCCGCTTTATCGACGCCAGCGACCCGGCGCGCGCATGCCGCGAGCTGATCGACGCGCTCGATGCGGCCGGCGCGCTCTCCGCCGATGACAAGCCGCGCCGCCCGGTCGCAGCCGGCGTCCGCACTGCGAGCCGCGGCAAGGACCTGTGGGTCGCGTGCGAAACCAACCTGGAGGGCGAAGTGACGCGCGGCAGCCTCGAGCTGTTGTCGCGCGGCGATCAACTCGCCGGAGAGCTCGGCGGCGCGCTGGTCGCGGTCGGCTTCCCGGGCACGATCGCGCGCCATGCCGCGCTGCTGGCCGGCTACGGCGCCGACCATGTGATCGCGATCGAATCGCCCGAACTAATCTCCTATACGCCGGAAGCCACGGCCGAAGCCTTCGCGACGCTAATCCGCGAGCGCCAGCCGTGGGGAGTGCTGCTCTCGGCCAGCGAGCGCGGACGCGATTGGGGGCCGCGGCTCGCCGCGCGGCTGGGGCTGGGACTCACCGGCGACGCGGTCGGAATCGAACTCGACCAGGAGCGGCGGATGGTGGCGCTCAAGCCGGCCTTCGGCGGCAATATCATCGCGCCCATCCTGTCGAGCACCTACCCGCAGATGGCGACGGTGCGGTCCGGGATGCTGGAGCTCGCCAAGCCGTCGAGCGCGCGCACGGCCACCGTCGAGCTGGTGCGGCCGCCGCTCGCCGCGCCGCGCAGCCGGCTTATCAAGGAGCATTCGAATCTCGACCCGTCGCTGCATCCGCTGGAAGGCGCCGAGGTGGTGGTCGGCGTCGGGATCGGCGTCAACACGCCCGAGGGCATCGAGCTGTGCAAGGAGTTGGCGCGGGTGACCGGGGCCGGGATGTGCGCGACGCGCCGCGTCACCGACCAGGGTTTGATGCCGCGGCAGTTGCAGGTCGGGCTGACCGGCAAGGCGATCGACGCGCGGCTCTATTTCGCGATTGCGATTCGCGGCCAGCCGAACCATACGGTGGGAATCAAGCGGGCACGCACCATCGTCGCGATCAACAAGGAGCAGGAGGCGGTGATCTTCGAGCGCGCGAGCTTCGGACTGGTCGGCGATTTCAACCTGCTAGTGCCGGCGCTGACCGACGCCTTCCGGCTCCGGCTCGGGGTCTAGGCCGAGCCGGACGAGGGCGGCGAATCAGCGTCCCGAACCGATCAGCATGACGGTTTGCGGGCCGTTGCTGGCATCGTCATTCAATATCAGCGAACCGTCGTCGGAGCCCGCTAACGAGGGGGTGAACCTGACGGTCAAATGGCACTTGCGTTGCGGCGCGATCAGCGAGCCGCAGCCATTGATGACCGAGTAATCGGGGTTAGTTGAGTTAACGCTGGCGATCGTTATCGGGTAGACACTTTGATTGACGACTTTGATCTTCTTGGCCGGCCCGGATGAATTTTGGGCGCGCGTGCCGAAAGGCTTGCTGAGCGGCACCTTCAGATTGGCGGCGGGCACCTGGCAAGGATTGTTGCCCAGGGCGTTCTGATAGTCGTAGTAGCTGGTAGACGAACTGCCGAGGTCGGGATAGACGAGCGGCAGGAGGCTGCCGTACTCGGCGGTCGAGGTGCCGCCAAAGATGTCCTGTACATGGGGAAGCTGCGCGCCGCCTAACCCCCATTGGCACAGCCCCTTGACGCTTACGGTCGAAAAGATCGGATAGAAGTTGGCGCCCGGCGGCGGATTCGTGCAGCCGCTGCCGGTGTCAGTGTTGCATACGGCAGGGTTTTCGATAATCGGCAGGTCGGTCTCCATCGCCGCCGAGCTGTAATTCTGCAGCGTGCCGCCATCCGCCGCCAACAGCGGGCTGGTAAACAGGATCGGTCGCGGATGCTTGGTGCGATCGGTCGCCGGATTGCTACCCGGCCAAACCGATTGATAGCAGGCTCCATCGAAGTCCGCGTCCGTGTAGGTGCAGCCGCCGACCTTCACGCGGGTCGAATCCGAGCCGTTGAAACAATAGACATCATCGACGAAGTCAGAGTCGCCGCCGCTCAGGCATTCGCCGAAATTCGGATCGGCCGACGCACACGGTTCCCAATGGCCAATTTCGTCGGCGAAGGCGACGTTGTATGAATGCGCCGCCCAGGGCACCCGCGTATGCGGGCCCGAAGTCGCGTACATCGGATGGAACGCGTAGTCCTGGCTGGTGCAGGTCCCTGCGCTCGGATTGAAAATCACCTGCCGGAAACCGTTGGCGATACTGGCCGTCATCGATCCGGTCTTATGCGATGTCAGATCGTAGATCACGACCTGGAAGCCGGCACTGGTGTCGTGCAGGTCGACGATCAGATTGTCGCCCGGCTTCATCAGCAGGTCGGTACTCAGGTTGGGTACGAAGTGCGCATTGTTCAGCGGATCGCCCGCGCTGTCGGCGACGCCGCTCTTGGTGATGAAGGCGAAATTGACCGGTTCCAGCCCGACCGTATTCTGACAGGCAGCGTTGTTGTAGAGCCCGTTATTCGGATCGATACTGAGGCTGTCGATATTCAGCGCCGCGCACCAATGCCTGCCGTCGCATGAATTACCGCCGTTCGCCCAACTTACCCATCCCGGCGGATAAAACTGCATCTCCATGAAGGCGGCGCCGGGATGCTTGCCGATGTAGCTCGATGAACCCGAATTGGCGTCGTCGAAGATATTGGTGTCGCTGTCGGCGGTGCAGGTGCCGCTATACTCGGGGTAGGACTGCGTATCGCACATCGCCATCCCGAACCAGAACGCCGGATGGAGCTGGAAGTTGAAGGTGCCGCCGGCCCCGTTCTGCTTCGGCAAAACCGGGGGATCCTTCGGCAGCTTCAGCTCATAGATGGAATGGTTTCCCGCGCCCGGCGTGGTCGAGTAGAACAGCAGCGAAGGCTCATCATGGCCGATATAGTGTCCCTGATAGGTGGGCGGCTGGGCGTCGGCGCACAGGCCGGGATGCGCGACGCAGAATGGCGGCGGGCTGTACCAAACCGCCGAGCTCGAATTACCGGCGGCGGACGAGTTGGCCGCCATCGCCGGTATCGACATGGCGAGCATCAGCAGACTGACCGCGACATACCTCAACCACACCGAAGCTGAATTGCTCAAAAGCGTCCCCTCCAGCTGAGCGCGATCCCAATCCATTGCAGAATTTATGCAGCTTCGTAGATCCGGGCAATACTCTGAGTGAAATAGCTAGACTCCACCTATTTCTGGCCGTCGAAGATTTCCGGCTGCGCGGCGACGTCGCCGGCGGCCTCGAAGGTATCGACGGGAAACAGTCCGGGACGCTCGGCGAAGGGGCGGAACTTTTCGTAGAGATCGGCGAGCTTGGCCTGGTAGTACTCGACGTTCTCGTCGGCGCTGGCCGGATCGTAGTCGGACACCATCCGGGCGGCCGCGTTGACCTTGACCTTGGTGCCGTGGCCGCTGACGTAGTAGGAAACCTGGTCGCCGCTCTGGTAGGGGCGCTCGGCGCGCAACGCGAGCTCGTAGGCGGCGGCGGGATTGCGGCGCTTGGCGGCGATCTTCTGGCGATAGACCTCGAGCGAGTCCTGCAGCGTCTCGGTCTTCATCAGGTCGACGATCCCGAACTGATGATGTTCGATCTTGCGGCGGTACTCCTCGTAGAGCGGCGGAATCTCGGCGCCCCGCGCGGAGAGCAGCAGGCGGAAGAAATCCTCGATGAAGCGGCGCTGGAAACGTTCCAGCCCGCGCGAGCGCAGGCCCGAGCCGCGAATCGTGGTCGCGCCGCTCTCGTCGAGCAGGACGTAATTCTTGATCTTGTAGGAGAACATCGCCGGGTAGCGGCCGTCGATCTCGAGCCGGATTCCGGCCGGCATCGCCGCCGCGACTTTTTCGAGCAGGGCTTCGGCTGCGCCCGCGTCATCGAGCGCGAATGGCGCGACGAAGTAGATTCCGTCGGTATCGCATTCGATAACCTGCGCGCCGTTGCCCTCGAGCACGCCGATCGCCTTGCGGATCAGGTCGCGGCCGGCGCGAGTGACGTTATTGGCCGCCACGAAGTCGTTGAAATGGCCGAGCGCGAAGCCCAGGTAGCCATAAAACGAATTGATCAGAATCTTGAAAGTCTGTTGCATCGCGTCGAGGTTGGAGCGCTCGGCGCCGGCGGTTTCGGCGGCCGCGTTCTTGGCCTGGATACGGAAGCTGCGCAGGTCGCCCAGCATCTTGAGGAACACCCCCAGCCGATCGCTCTGCGGCGCGTGCCGATGCTCGAGCATCAGCGACGGGTAGAGCGAGGTCACGTCGCAATGGAGCACGTTGCGCGCCGTGCCGCGGCGGCGCATCTCGGTATGGCCGCCGATCACCTCGGCGGGCTCGGCGGGGGTAGGAATCGAGTGGCGCGCGGCCAGGTAGTTGCGGATCAGCAGGGCATCGATGCGGGTGGCGTTGCCGCGCAGCACCACGTTCTGAAACGAATAGGGAAAAATCTGGGCCTGGATGAAATAGCTCGGCGCGAGCATCGCCGCCAGCGCCCCGGCCTCGCGCGCATCCGCCAGCGCCGAGCGCATCAGCAGCGCCGGTTCGCGATCGAAGTAATGGCTCATGCGGGTGGGGTCGAGATAGACGCGATCCGGACCGGCGAGGTGGAAATGCTCGGCCAGCTCGCGCAGCCCGAAGCCCTCAAGCTCGCGGCTCGCGACATCATAAAATTGCGCCAGTATCCAGGTGTCGATTACCGAGCGGCCGTAGATTTCGTAGCGCCGGTAGGCGATCGCGCGCTCGGCTATCTGCAGGCGCGAGGCGCGGGCCCGCAGCACGCTGCCGTCGCGGCCGAGCGTCAGCTTGAGCTTGTGGCGGCGGGCGCGATGCTCGAGGTACTCGAGATCGAAGCGGAACAGGTTATGGCCCTCGATCACGTCGGGGTCGCGCTCGCCGACGATTCGCACCAGCTCCTCGAGCATCGCCCGCTCGTCCATCGCATGGCCGTCGAGCACCTGCTCGAAGCCGGTCGAGTCGGTGATCGCAATCGCGGTGATACGGTCGCCCTCGCGCCCGGCGGAGGCGAACTCGAAGCCGCCGCTGGTGTAGGTCTCGAGCTTGAGCTGCAGGCGGCGCAGATCCTGGAAGCCGAGCCCGATAAAGAAGCTCGTGCCGGTCATCATCAGATGCTGCTCGACCGGATCGCTGAGCACCAGGTAGGGCGCCTCGGCGGCGCTGGCGGATTTGCCCGAGAGCGCGCGCAGATGACGCTTGGCCGCCTCCAGCGCCGCGGCCGAGCCGAAGGTCACCAGGTAGCGGAAGCGGAAATCGCCGGCCAGTTCGACGGTTTCGTGCGGGATACGCGTGCCCTTCATCAACTCGCGGTCGGCCAGCAGGACGAACAGGCGCAGCGGCCGCCGCTCGCGCGTCAAGTGGCCGTCGCGGCGGCGGAAAATCTCGACATCGGCGGGCGGGGCGATTTCCAGGGCGACAATCGAATCCTCGGCCGGATCGCCGAACAGCAACCGATTGCCATAGATATGACGGGTGAACGATGCCCAGTGATCTTCGGTTCTGCTCATTCGAAAACTCGGGATTTTTCAGATTTTACCCCTATACCCGGTGACGCCCAATGACCCTCGGTCGGACACTTTTTGGACACTGGCGCGGCGCTGGGTACTGCGCCGCCTTCGGTCGCCGGGCGGCCGCGACGCACCTATCAGGCGCGCACAGATATCGGGTGCAGATAGGATCGGGCGCGAGCGACGCCGGTGAGCGATGACTTTACGGCGCGACCGAACACGAGGCGTGGACGGTGTTTATCTGGGCAATCGATTCGGAAATCAAAGCGGCGACGCAAACGACGCTCTCTGATTCACGTCCTGCACGGCTAGTGCTTTCGGGAGGTCGTCGCGGAAGCTTGCTTAGCGGTTGATGCTGCCTGCTGGGCAGCTAGCGACTCGATAGCTGGATCGTTCGACGCCTGACCGGAGATGTCACTTGCCAATGTCACTAAAGTCGGGCCGTACATTGCTTTGAAGCGATCGGCGTCGTGATGCTCGATTAACGGCAAGGAAACGAGTGCCAGCGGTGGGAAGATGAGAAGTGCGGTTCCCGCTACTGCGGTATCCGTTGCAAGTTCTTGGTGGTGTCCGGGCGCGTTGGAGTCGATTAACATCTCGGATGAAAGATTCGCGACGGTTTTGCCGGTATGCAGGTCTTTGAACGTGACTGAGAGCTTGCAGGGCACCTTGGACCAGCACATGTTTGCCACGGGTATTGCCAGCAGGTCCGCGTTGCCGGGCGCGTCGCGACTGTAGACTACGTCGACTTTTTCGAAATGGACCGCCAGCGCATCGCGCAGCGTATTGGCCAGCCCGGGATTGAGCTCCATCTTGAAGCCACCGAGTTGCCCGACTTCCAAAGATACATCAGACATTACTGAAATAAATATCGGGAGCTTTACAGCTCCAGCCGGGGCCGCCTGGATAGTCTGCTCGGGGAGCTCAGTGTGAACACATCCGGCCAAGATAAGAGCTGCGGCGGCGATCGCGGCTATGGTTCCGATTGCCCGCGGCGAATCTGTTCTCGCCTTCGTGGCATTTAATCTGACGATTCCAATCCCGGCGACCGTTCCGATACCGCCCAACAGAAGGCCTCCTGGAGTTGAAGAAGCGATACTAGGCGGGATTTCCATTTTTCGAGCTGCGTAAACCTCGCCTTAACATGGCTCTCCTTCCGCGTCCAACTGCGCCTATTTCGCGAACACGTCGAAAAAAAGCGTTTTCACTGCGATGCGTCCCTCGACCGCTTATCGAAAAAGCCCGGCGAAGGCGAGGATCGCGATAAACAGCGCATAGGCAACGCCCCCGAGCATCAGGCTGCCGGTGGTGAGCTTGCCGTCGCGCAGGTTCAAGTAGAGCAACGCCGCCGAGAGCAGGCCGATGGCGCCGCCGATCAGCTCGGCCGGGCTGAGATGCCACGGCGTAAAGGCGACCCCCAGCGCGACCGGGATGCAGGACTGGAAGACCATCGCACCGGTGATATTGCCGAGCGCGAGATGGTCCTTGCGCTGCCGAATCCAGACCACCGAGTTGTACTTCTCGGGCAGTTCGGTGGCGAGCGGGCTCAGGATCAGCGACAGCACGCCGGGGTTCAGGCCGGTATGGCTGGCGAACAGGATAATCTGATCGACGAACACCCGCGCGCCGGCCAGGATCGCAAGCACGCCGACGACCACCTGCGCGGTAGTGGCGAAATTTCGCGGATTTGCCGGGTCGCCGCCCACGACCGCCTCGAAATAGAGCCCGTGGTCGACCGTCGACTCGGCATCGCGGGTGATGCGGAGCATGATCACCGTGTAAACCAGGTAGATAATCAGCAGTGCGCCGACCGTTGCATAACGCAGCAGCGGTCCGGGGTGGCCCAGGCCAAGTATCATCAGGACGAGGAAGGTGGGGATAAAAAAGCCCAGGTCGCGGCGCGCGTCATTGCGTGAGACGTGCAGCGCCGCCTGCTCACGGCGGCCCCGAAAGGCGACCCCGGCGATGCCCATCACCAGCAGCGCCGTAGTCGAAAGCATCAGCGGCGCCCCGATGATCGCGCCGACGCCGACCGCGCTATGGGCGTCGCTCCGGCCCCGGCCCATCAGCAGGGCGACTACCGGGATGAAAGTCTCGGGCAGGGCGGTGCCAACCGCGGCCAACAGGCTGCCGACCGCAGCCTCGGCGATTTCGAGCCGATGGCCCGCCCATTCGACGCCGTTGGTAAACAGCTCCGAGCCGGCCAGGATAAGCGCGAAGCTTACAACTAAAAAGACCGTATGCTCGAACAAACCACGCCTCCCGCCGTCCACCCCGCACGGTTCGGCATCGAGTGGTTATATTATCAATAGAGTCGGCAAAGCGGGCCGAGAGGGGTCGCTACCGTTGGAGATAACAAGGCAATTTCGGCTATAATAAGCAGTTGACGGCACCTGGGTCCAGGCGAAGGGGGATGCCGCTGGGCGCATCAAAGAGGCGAGTGGCCCGATGAGGCAAGGGATTTGACTTTCCGGGGATACGCTTCCAAGGTGGGCAACTTCAGTAATTGTAGCCTTTGCCGTTCGCATTCGTCTCTATTTTAGTGATATGGAGAGCCCCGGGAACCAGCGGGGTCGCTATCGCTTCCGCCGCCTGAAGCGGCTGGGACGCATCGTATAAGGGTATGAAGCAGAAGTACGAAGGCAAAGATTTGCAGGGTCTGGTCGATCTCGGCCGCGAGCAGGGTTACCTGACCTTCGATCAGGTCAACGACTTCCTCCCTCAGGATGTCGCCTCGCCGACCGATCTCCGCGCGGCGCTCGAAAGCTTCGAGGACATGGATATCAAGGTCCTCGAGGAGGTTCCGACCGAAGGGGCCGAGACCGATGTCGAGACCGAGACCAAGGAAGAGGCCGAGGAGGCGCCCGAGGGGGCGCCCGAAGTGGTCGGCGAATCCTCCGACCCGGTCCGCCTCTATCTCAAGGAGATGGGCAACTTCCAGTTGCTCTCGCGCGAGCAGGAAGTCGAGATCGCCAAGCGTATCGAGGCCGGCGAGATGGAGGTCGAGGAGGAGGTGCTGGGCTCTCCGGTCACGCTCGATTTCGTGATCGGGCTGGGCGATCGCGTCGAGAGCGGCGAGGCCGACCTGCGCGAGGTGTTCGAGGACAACGAGGAGCCCGGCGGCGATTCCTCCGACGAGGAGCGCCACGCCGAGGCCAACGAGAAGCAACTCAAGAAGTTTTTTACCTCGACCCGCAAGCTCAAGACCATGCATGCGAGCCTCGAGGGTATCGAAGAGGAGCTGCACGGCAAGGTCGGGCCGCGCCGCCGTCCCAAGCTGACCAAGAACCACAGCCGGCTCAAGGAACGGATCAAGGGCGAGCTCCGGGCGCTGCAGCTCTCGCGCCGCGTGCAGGATGCAGTGATCGGCGAGATGCGCCGGCTGCTCAACGAGTATCGCGTCGCGCTGACTACTATCGATCGTTACCAGGAGGCGACCGGGCGCTCCAAGAGCCAGCTCCTGCGCGAGGCCAGCGAGGCCGAGGATCGCCGCCACGTGCTGCGGGTCAACGGCAGCCGCGAAAACCTGCTCGATATCGCCCAGAAGATCAAGGACGCGCAGAAGACCATGCGGACCGTCGAGCGGCGGGTCAAGGCCGACGGCGAACAGTTCGCGCGCTCGCTCGAAATCATCGCCGCCGGCCAGGACAAGAGCCGGCGCGCCAAGAAAGAGCTGACCGAGGCCAACCTGCGCCTGGTGGTGAGCCTCGCCAAGCGTTACACCAATCGCGGGCTGGGCTTCCTCGACCTCATCCAGGAAGGCAACATCGGCCTGATGCGCGCGGTCGACAAGTTCGAGTACCAGCGCGGCTACAAGTTTTCGACCTACGCGACCTGGTGGATCAGGCAATCGATGTCGCGGGCGATCGCCGACCAGGGCCGCACCATCCGCATCCCGGTGCACATGGTCGAGACCATCAACAAGCTGTTGCGCGTCACCCGCCTGCTGGTGCAGCGGCTGGGCCGCGAGCCCACGCCCGAGGAGATCGGGGAGCAGATGGAGATGCCGCTGGACAAGGTCCAGCGCGTGCTCAAGATCGTCAAGGAGCCGATCTCGCTGGAAACCCCGATCGGCGACGAAGAGGAAAGCTCGCTGGGCGATTTCGTCGAGGACGAACTGGCGCCCTCGCCGGTCGAAGCGGCGATCCAGGGCAACCTCGGCGAGCAGACCCGCAAGGTGCTGGCGACGCTCACGCCGCGCGAGGAACAGATTCTGCGGATGCGCTTCGGAATCGGGCAGAAGACCGATTACACGCTCGAAGAGGTCGGCAAGCAGTTCGCGGTCACCCGCGAGCGGATTCGCCAGATCGAGGCCAAGGCGCTGCGCAAGCTGCGCCAGACCGGCCGCTCGCGCAATCTCGAAGGCTTCATGGAACAGGAGTAGCCGGACCGGCACGATCTCCGGATCGTGCCCGGGCCGATTCGGAATCACGGCCGTCCGGTCCGGCAGGATCGGGCGGTCGTTTACGCTGAGCCGCCGGGGGAGTCATCAATGGACCTGTCTCGATGGCTCCAAAACGTCCATCGCGGCAGCCGTTTACGGGCTGTCAACCTGGCCGGGCGTGCTATCGTCTATAGATATGGGCTGGAGTGACCGGCTTTTTCGCGGGCACGAGCCTTGCTCCATTATTCGCTGACCATGCCATCCTGGGTTACATCACGGCGTTTTCTGATAGCGGTCGGTATCGCAGCGCTGGCCGCTTTCTACCTGATCTTCCTGCGCGGCGGCGCACCTGCGGTCACCTACCTCACCGCCAAGGTCACGCGCGGCTCGATCGTGCGCGCGGTGGTCGCGACCGGTACCGTCAACCCGGTCACCACCGTGCAGGTCGGCAGCTACGTCTCGGGGCCGATCCAGGCGATCTACGCCGATTTCAATTCGCCGGTTAAGGCCGGCCAGTTGATCGCGAAAATCGATCCGCGTCCGTTCGAGGTCAAGGTCGCCCAATCCACCGCCACCCTCGCCAACGCCAGGGCGCAGTTGGACAAGGACTCGGCCGACATGGCCTACAAGAAAATTACCGCCGAGCGCGATCGCCAGTTGCGCGCCGCCAACGTCGTTTCGCAGGACACCGTCGATAGCGCGCACAGCGCCTACCTGCAGGCCCAGGCCCAGGTCGCGCTCGATCGCGCCAATATCCAGCAACAGCAGGCGATGCTCCACGAGGCGCAGGTCAACCTCGGCTACACCAATATCGTCTCACCGGTCGACGGCACGGTGGTGTCGCGCAACGTCGACGTCGGTCAGACCGTGGCCTCCAGCTTTCAGACCCCGACCCTGTTCCTGATCGCGCGCGATCTCACCCAGATGCAGGTCGATACCAACGTCAGCGAATCCGATATCGGCAACGTGCGCAGCGGCGAGCGGGCCGAATTCCATGTCGACGCCTTTCCCGATCGCCCCTTTATTGGCAGCGTCGGCCAGGTGCGCCAGGCCCCGATCACGGTGCAGAACGTGGTGACCTACGATGTGGTGGTGAACGTCGCCAACCCCGAACTGCTGTTGAAACCCGGGATGACCGCCGACGTCACGATTATCACCGCCCGGCGCGACGACGTGTTGCGCCTGCCGGTCGAGGCGCTGCGCTTCGCGCCGAAGATCGACGGCGCCACCGCCCCGACGGCCAGCGCTCCGCCGATCGCCGACACCACCAGGGCCCGGGTCTTTATCCAGCGCGGAGGGACGCTCGAAGCGGTACCGCTCAAGACCGGGCTCAGCGACGGCACCTGGGTCGAGGTGCTGAGCGGTAACCTCGCGCTGGGGCAGAAAGTCGTGACCGACGAGATCCGCGCCGACGCGACCCAACTCTCGCCGCCGCATTTCCCCCATTAGCGGAGTCATGATGGCTGCGGTGATCGAGACCGTCGAGCTGTCCAAGGTCTACCGGGCCGGCGACGTCGAGGTGCGGGCGCTCAGCGGCGTCAACCTGCGCATCGCAGCGGGCGAGTTTATCGCCATCATGGGCGCCTCGGGTTCCGGCAAATCGACGCTGATGAACCTGCTGGGATGTCTCGATCGGCCGACCAGCGGACGCTACGTGCTCGACGGCGTCGAGGTGGCGACGCTCGATGAGCCGGCGCTGGCCGAGATTCGCAGCTCGCGCATCGGCTTCGTCTTCCAGAGCTTCAACCTGCTGGCCCGCACCAGTGCGCGCGAGAACGTCGAGATGCCGCTGTTCTATGCGCGCGCGTCGCATGACGGCGTCCATCGGGCGCACGATCTGCTGCGGATGGTCGGGCTGGAGGGGCGCGAGGCGAGCCTGCCCAACCAGCTTTCGGGCGGCCAGCAGCAGCGGGTCGCAATCGCGCGGGCGCTGGTCAACGACCCGCGGATTCTGCTCGCCGACGAGCCGACCGGCAATCTCGACTCGAAGAACTCGGCCGAGATCATGGAGCTTATCCGGCGGCTCAATCGCGAGCGCGGACTGACGGTGATCGTCGTCACCCACGATCCCGAGGTCGCCGGCTATGCCGACCGGGTGGTCACTTTTCGCGACGGTTATATCCTTGCCGACGAACGCCGCGCCGGGGCCGCCGCGCCGCCCGCCCCCGCCGGCGTTGTTGAGCTCCCGGTCTCCACCATCGACGAGCAGGAGCCGCGGGGCTTAGGCCTGATGGCTCTGACGGCGGCGGCCCGCGCGCTCAAGCGCAACAAGTTGCGGGCCGCGCTGACCATGCTCGGCATCTTCATCGGCGTCGCCGCGCTGATCGCGATGATCGCGGTGGGCGACGGCGCGCGGGCCGCGGTGCAGGAGCAGATGGCGAGCCTCGGCACCAATCTGCTGGTGGTGCTGCCCGGCGCCACCACCGCCAACGGCGTGCGCGCCGGCTTCGGCAGCGTCTCGACGCTCACGGTCGGCGACGCGCAGGCGATCGCCAAGGAAGATCGGGCGGTCGCCGAGACCGCCTATTTCGACCGCCAGATCGCGCAGGTGGTCAACGGCAATCGCAACTGGAGCACCAGTATCAATGGCACCACGCCGAGCTATCTGACGGTCCGCGATTGGCCGGTGGCCCTCGGCCGCGCCTTCGATGAGGCTGAAGCGCGCAGCGCCGCCGACGTCTGTCTGCTCGGCCAAACCGTGGTGCGCAACCTGTTCGGCGAAAATCAGAACCCCATCGGCGCGATCATCCGCGTCAAGGGGGCGCCGCTGCGCGTGATCGGCGTGCTCGCCGCCAAGGGCCAGTCGAGCTGGGGCCAGGACCAGGACGACGTGGTGGTGATGCCGTTTCTGACCGCCGAGCGCAAGGTGCTCGGCACCGCCCAGGCCAGCCAACAGCCCTCGGCCGCGGCCACGCCGGGTCCCGGCAACAACCCGGTGCTGAATCCCTATGCGAGCGTGCCGACCACCAACTCGCTCTACAGCAGCACCAACACGGTCATCAGCCCGTTCGGCAATCCGCTCAAGATTTCAGGCGTGGTCAACATGATCTACGCCAAGGCCAGGAGCGCGGCGCTGGTCGATCAGGCGCAGGCGCAGATCCAGCGCACGCTCCACCGCCGCCATCACACCGCGCCCGGCCAGGAGGACGATTTCACCGTCCGCAGCCTCAACGAAATCGCCCAGGCCTCCGAGAGCGCGAGCCGCGTGATGACGCTGCTGCTGGCGACGGTGGCCTCGATTTCGCTGCTGGTCGGCGGCATCGGGATCATGAACATCATGCTGGTCTCGGTCACCGAACGGACCCGCGAGATCGGCATCCGGATGGCGCTCGGCGCGCGCCGCTTCCATATCATGATGCAGTTCCTGGTCGAGGCGCTGCTGTTATGCGTGATCGGCGGCGTCGCCGGGATCATCCTGGGCGTGGTCGCCTCCCATCTGATCTCGGCGCTCGCCCATTGGCCGACGCAGATTTCGGCGCTCTCGATTATCGGCGGCTTTCTGTTTGCCGCGGGCGTCGGCGTGTTCTTCGGCTACTATCCGGCGCGCAAGGCGGCGCTGCTCGATCCGATCGACGCGCTGCACTACGAGTAGGCCGGGCTCGGCCCGGCGAATCGCTCCGCGTAGATCCCTCCGCTGCGTCTTGCTCCCTGCGGTCGCTTCGACTTCGGTCGGGATGACAGCAGAATAATTCGGCGCTTGGAGAGGCTCCGTTTTTGTCATCCCGAGCGCAGCCCAAGCATCGCGCGAGCGTAGTCGAGGGATCGACGCGGAGCGATTTGCAGGGTTTCAGCCCTGCTTACTCGACGGTGACCGACTTGGCGAGATTGCGCGGCTGATCGACGTCGGTGCCGCGGTAGACCGCGATATGGTAGGCCAGCAACTGCAGCGGCACCGTGGTCAGCACCGGCATCAGCATCCGATCGGTGGTCGGCACGTCGATTATCTCCATCGCCACCTCCTCGAGCTCGGGCGTGCGACGGTCGGTGACCGCGATGATGCGGCCGTTGCGCGACTCGACCTCCTTGAGGTTCGACATGGTCTTGTCGAACACGCTGTCGTTGGGGATTATCACCACCACCGGCATCTCGTCGTCGATAAGCGCGATCGGTCCGTGCTTCATCTCGCCGGCCGGGTAGCCCTCGGCGTGGATATAGGAAATCTCCTTGAGCTTGAGCGCGCCTTCGAGCGCGACCGGGTAGTTGATGCCGCGGCCGAGGTAGAGGAAGTCGCGCGCGCGGCTGTACTTGCGCGCGATCTTCTGAATCTGCTTTTCGGTCCCGAGCAGCTGCTCGATCTGCGCCGGAATCGCGAACACCGGCGCCAGCCGTTTTTCGACCTCGGCTTCGCTGAGCCGTCCCATCCGCGCCGCGGTATGGATCGCGAACAGGTAGTAGGCCTCGATTTGGGTGAGAAAGCACTTGGTGGTGGTGACGCTGATCTCCGGGCCGCAGCGCGTGTAGAGCCGGGCGTCGGCCTTGCGCGCGATCGAGGAATCGACGGTGTTGGTGATCGCCAGCATCCGCGCCCCGCGCCGCCGCCCCTCTTCCATCGCGGCCAGCGTGTCGGCGGTCTCGCCCGACTGGGAGACGGCGATCAGCAGCGTATGGGCGTCGATCGCCGGGTTGCGATAGCGGAACTCGGCCGAGTAATCGACCTCGGTCGGCAGCCCGCACAGCTCTTCGATCATGAACTTGCCGATCAACGATGAAATCCACGAGGCGCCCGCACTGACCATCACCACCCGCGTGATCGCTTGGGGACCGCCGGCGCCGAACGGATCCTCGTCGAGCCGCACGGTGCCGGCCCCGGCGCTGGCGCGTCCGGCGAGCGTGTTGATCCAGGCCTGCGGCTGCTCGGCGATCTCCTTGCGCAGGTAATGCTGAAAGCCGGCCTTGGTGGCGGCCACCGCGTCCCATTCGATCTGGCGCGGCTGACGCTCGATCGGCGCGCCGTCGAAATTCATCAGCCGCACGCTGTCGGCGCGCACCTCCGCCATCTCGCCGTCTTCGAGCACGATCACGCGCCGGGTATGCTCCAGGATTGCCGGGATATCCGAGGCGACGAAGTTTTCGCCCTCGCCCAGCCCCAGCACCAGCGGGGTCGCGGTTTTCGCCGCCACCAGCGTCCCCGGCTCGCTCTCCGACAGCACCACGATCGAGAACGAGCCGCGCAGCTCCGCGATCGCGGCCCGCACCGCCGCGCCGAGTCCGCCGCCGTCCTTGAGACGCTCCTCGATCAGATGCGAGACCAGCTCGGTGTCGGTCTCCGAGACCAGCTTATGGCCGCGTCCGGTCAGCGCCGCGCGCAGCTCGACATAGTTTTCGATAATGCCGTTGTGAATCACCGCCACCGGACCGGCCTGATGGGGATGGGCGTTGGTTTCGGAGGGGCGGCCGTGCGTCGCCCATCGAGTATGGCCGATCCCGATATGGCCGGTGAGCGGGTGCTTCTCGACCAGGCGGCGCAGATTTTCGAGCTTGCCGACCGCGCGGCGGATTTCGAGCCGGCCGCTGCCGTTGAGGGTCGCAATCCCGGCCGAATCGTAGCCGCGATATTCGAGCCGCTGGAGGCCGCCGAGCAACAGCGGATAGGCCTCGCGCGGTCCGACGTAGCCGACAATGCCACACATCGCCGCTTACTCCCGACCCTCGCCGCTGTGGCCGGCGCCGGTGCCGTCGGCCTTGCGATGGCGCTTGCGCCAGCCTTCGGTCCATCCCGGTTTGACGGCCTGCGGATGGCGCGAGACGCACAGCGCGCCGTCGGGCACGTCGCGCAGGACAGTGGTGCCCGAGGCGACGTAGACGTCGCTGCCGACCTTGACCGGCGCCACCAGCTGGGTGTCGCATCCGACCATGCAGCGATCGCCGATCTCGGTGCGATGCTTGTCGTAGCCGTCGTAATTGACGGTGATCACGCCGCAGCCGAGGTTGGTGTCGCGGCCGATAACCGCGTCGCCGAGGTAGCTCAGATGGCTGGCCTTGGAGCCGCGGCCGATCCGGGCCTGCTTGGTCTCGACGAAATTGCCGATGCGATTGTGGCCCTCGAGCTCGGTGCCGGCGCGCAGATTGGCGAACGGTCCGATCTCGCAATCCTCACCGATGCGGCATTGCTCGGCGCGCACCCCCAGCTTCAGATAGCTGCGCGCGCCGATCGATACTTCGCTCAGGAAGGCGGTGCCTTCGATCCGCACGCCGTCGCCGATGCGGCAATGGCCGACAATCTGGACGTTGGGGCCGATCACGCAATCGCGCCCGACTTCGGCCTCTTCACTGATATAGACGGTGGCGGGATCGACCATCGTGACCCCGGCCGCCATCAGGCGGCGATTGGTCTCGCGACGAATATCGGCTTCCATCTCTGCCAGCTCCTCGCGTGAATTCACCCCGGCGAACTCGGCCGGATGCTCCGCAACCCAGGCCCGGACCTCAAGGCCGCGCCGGCGTACGGCGGCGACGATGTCGGTCAGATAGTACTCGCCCTGGGCGTTGACCGGGCGCAGCTCATCGAGCGCCTGGCGCAGCACGGCGGCGTCGGCGAGATAGACGCCGGTGTTGATTTCGTCGATCGCGAGTTCGGCGGGGGTGGCGTCGGCCGCCTCCACGATCGCGCTTACGGCGCCGGCCGTATCGCGCACGATCCGGCCGTAGCGGGCGGGCGATTCAAGCCGCGTACTGATAAGCGAGAGCGGTGCGCCGCGGTGGCGATGGCTCGCGAGGCAGCGGCTCAGCGTGTCCGACGACAGCCGCGGCATGTCGCCATAGACCAGCAACACGTCGCCGGCGAACTCCGCCGGGAGCATCCGCATCCCGCAGCGGGCGGCGTCGCCGGTGCCCCGCGGCTGGTCCTGGATCGCGAATCGAATCGCGCCGCCATCGAGATGCCCCGCGAGCGCCGCTTCGACCTCGGCGGCGCCGTGGCCGAGCACCACGATCGCGGGGTCGGGCGCGAGCCCGGAAATTGCCGTCAGCAGACGCACGATCATCGGACGCCCGCCGACCGGATGGATGACCTTGGGAGACGCCGAGCGCATCCGCGTGCCGAATCCGGCCGCCATCACGATCGCGGCGAGCGGTCGTTCGCGCGTCATCTGCTTATCGTCCAGGGGAAGGTCTGCACAACGCCCATTGTGTCATTCTGAGCGCAGCGAAGAATCCCGGGATTCTTCACTGCGCAGACTCCATTCAGAATGACGACCTGACTTGCGCGCGCGGGATGTCGGGTCGAATAGCTTTCGGGAACTATCAGTCAAAAGACTTCTTCTTGAACAACGCTTCGAGGCGATCCTTGGGCGAGGCGGCCGCAGCCGCGGCGCGAGGCTTGGCGGAGGGCGCGAAAAAATCGCAGAAGTTGCCGCGCTCCTTGTCGACTACCCGCTCAGTCATCGTCTCCCGGCACTGGTTATTGTAGGCCGGATCGTAAAATTCGCAGTTGAGGCAGACGTGCAGCGCCCGGTCGCATCGCGAACAATGGTCGCGAAAGCCGACCCGCTCTTTGGTCTCGACGGGCTCACCGCACTTCCAGCAATTCACTGTCGAACCGAAAACCGGCCTTTTGCGCTCAAAACCCAGTTGGTAGCATAGCGGTCAGGCAGAATGGGTGCGAGATGATTGTAGAGGTCGAGGCGTTTGCGTCCGCGCTCGGACGCGCCGGACGTGCGTCGCGCAACACGGTGGCCGGCTACCGGCGCGATCTGATCGATTTCCGCCGCTTCCTGCTCGAGCGCGGATGGGCCGTCGACGGCGGCGAACGGGTGAATCCGGACCGGGTGACCGATGATCACGTGCGGAGCTATCTAGCCGAGATGCTGAAGCGGGCGACGCGCAGCACCGTGCAACGCCGGCTGTTCGCGTTGAAGGCGTTCTTTCGCTATCGCGAGACGGCGATCGGCGTCCCCAGTCCGGCGCGCGCGCTCCGATCGCCGCGGCTCGAGCGGCGCCTGCCGATCGTGCTGGGCGAGGACGAAGTCGGCCGGCTGATCGAAGTCGCGGCCCGCCCGGGTCAGGAGCGCGGCCCGGCGACGCTCCGGGATCGTGCGATCGTCGAGACGCTCTATTCGGCCGGTTTACGGGTCAGCGAACTAACGGCGATGAATTGGCGAAATATCGACGAAGAACTGGGAATGGTCACGATCGAAATGGGCAAAGGCGGCAAAGGGCGGATCGTCCCGATTGGCGAGCCCGCGCTGGCCGCGCTGCTCGAGTGGCGCCGCGCGATGCCGATTGCGTGGTCGCACGACGGCCCGGTAATCACCAACCTGCGCGGCGGACGGTTGTCGGTCCGCGCGGTGCAGAAAATCGTCGAGCGCCGCCTCGTCGAGTCGGGCGTCGCCACCGCGGTCAGCCCGCACGGCCTGCGCCACTGTTTCGCGACCCATCTGCTGAATCATGGCGCCGACCTGCGCTCGATCCAGGAGATGCTCGGCCATTCGAGTCTTGCCACCACGCAGCGCTACACTCATGTCAGCGTCAAGCATCTGAAAGAGGTTTATCGCCGTGCCCATCCCCGCGCCTGATTCCGCTCAGCTATTTCACGGCACCACGATCCTGTGCGTGCGCCACGCCGACCGGGTGGTGATGGCGGGCGACGGCCAGGTGAGTATCGGCGCGACCATCATGAAACGCACCGCCCGCAAGGTGCGCCGCCTGCATGATGATCGCGTACTGGCGGGCTTCGCCGGGTCGACCGCCGACGCGATGACGCTGTTCGACAAGTTCGAGGCCAAGCTCCAGGAGTTCGGCGGCAACCTGCGCCGCGCCGCGGTCGAGCTGGCCAAGGACTGGCGTACCGATCGGATGCTGCGGCGGCTCGAGGCGATGCTGGTGATCGCCGACCGCGCCGACTCGCTGCTGATTTCCGGCGCCGGCGACGTGCTCGAACCCGACGACGGCCTGATCGCGATCGGATCGGGCGGCAACTTTGCGCTGGCCGCGGCGCGCGCGATGGTGCGCTATAACCCGGCCATGGGCGCCCGCGAGATTGCCGAGGGGGCGATGAAAATCGCCGCCGAGATCTGCGTTTATACCAACGATCAGCTTATAATAGAGGAACTCGCTTAAATGACTTCGCTTTCGCGTCGCCCGGCCTCGGCCATCGCGGCGCGCGCCGTTTCGGCCAGGATTGTTGCATGCCCGTACCCCAGGTGATGACGCCGCGCGAAATCGTCTCCGAGCTCGACCGCTATATCGTCGGCCAGCACGACGCCAAGCGCGCCGTCGCGATCGCGCTGCGCAACCGCTGGCGCCGCCAGAACGTGGCGCCCGAGCTGCGCGATGAAATCGCCCCCAAGAACATCCTGATGATCGGGCCGACCGGAGTCGGCAAAACCGAGATCGCCCGGCGGCTTGCCCGTCTTGCGCAGGCGCCGTTCGTCAAGGTCGAAGCCTCGCGCTACACCGAGGTCGGCTACGTCGGACGCGACGTCGAATCGATCATCCGCGACTTGGCCGAAATCGCCATCAAGATGGTCCGCGAGGAGGAGCGCGTGCGGGTCGCCGTGCAGGCTCGCGAGGCGGCCGAGGAACGGCTGCTCGATATCCTGTTCCCGCGCCAGAGCAAGGAGCGCCGCCGCGCGGTGGTGACGCCCGAGGGCCAGCTGCAGCCCGACGAACCGGACAACTCCCATCGCGAGACCCGCGAGAAGCTGCGCCGCCTGTTGCGCGACGGCCATCTCGACGACCGCGAGGTCGAAATCGAAGTCAGCGCCCAATCGATGCCGATGGTCGAGGTCTTCACCCCGCAGGGGATGGAAGAGATGGGGCTGAACATGAAGGACCTGTTCAGCCAGATCATGCCGAAAAAGACCCGCCCGCGGCGGGTCAAGATTCCCGAGGCGCTCGAGCTGCTGACCCAGGAAGAGGCCGCGCGGCTGGTCGACATGGAGGCGGTCGCCCACGAGGCGATCCAGCGCGCCGAACAATCGGGCATCGTCTTTATCGATGAAATCGACAAGATCGCCGGCCACGACGCCGCCCACGGTCCCGACGTCTCGCGCCAGGGCGTGCAGCGCGACCTGCTGCCGATCGTCGAGGGTTCCAGCGTCAACACCAAGTACGGCGCGGTCCGCACCGACCATATTTTGTTTGTCGCCTCGGGCGCCTTCCATACCAGCAAGCCCTCGGACCTGATTCCGGAGTTTCAAGGCCGGTTCCCGATTCGCGTCGAGCTGCAGGCGCTCAGCGGCCAGGATTTCGTGCGGATCCTGACCGAGCCCGAGAATGCGCTGACCCGTCAATACATCGCGCTGCTCGCAACCGAGGGGATGCAGCTTTCGTTCACCGATGACGCGGTGAAGACGCTGGCCGAGATGGCGGCGCAGGTCAACGCGCGCTCGGAGAATATCGGCGCGCGCCGGCTCCATACCGTGATGGAGCGGCTGCTCGAAGAGCTCTCGTTCAGCGCCCCCGAGATGTCCCGGCAGGAGATCAAAATCGACGCCGCCTACGTCCATCAGCGGCTCGACCCGATCCTCAAGGACGAAGATCTCTCGCGCTACATCCTGTAGCCCGTCGGTGGTTAGCAATCGCGTAACAATTTTGTGCTACTCTTGCCGGTTCAGGAGCGGGAACCGAAGTGAGTGAGCCGATTCAACGGGCCGAGGTGCTGATCGAGGCGCTGCCGTTTATCCAGCGGTTCCGCGGCCAGACCATCGTCATCAAGTACGGCGGCCATGCGATGCAGACGCCGGAGTTGCGCGAAAGTTTCGCCCGCGACATCGTGCTGCTCAAGCTGGTCGGCGTCAACCCGGTGGTGGTGCATGGCGGCGGCCCGCAGATTACCGAGCTGATCGGCCGGCTGGGACTCAAATCGCGCTTCGTGCGCGGCATGCGGGTGACCGATCCGGATACCATGGAAGCGGCCGAGATGGTGCTGCAGCGGCTCAACAAGGACGTCGTCGCGACTATCTCGCGCCAGGGCGGCGTAGCGGTGGGGCTGTCGGGCAAGGACGGCAACCTGATCATGTCGCGCAAGATGCGGATGGTGGTCAAGGACGAGAACGGGCGGCGCAAGGCGCTCGATATCGGGCTGGTGGGCGATATCGTCGAGGTCAACCCCAAGGTGATTCGCACGCTCGAAGAGGCGGGCTTTATTCCGGTGGTCGCGCCGACCGGCTACGGCCGCGACGGCCATACCTACAATATCAACGCCGATACCGCGGCCGGCAAGATTGCCGCCGCGCTGGGCGCGCAGAAGCTCATCCTGATGACCGACGTCGAAGGCGTGAAGGACAAGGACGGCCGGCTGATTTCGACCCTCGACGCGAGCCAGGCGCGGCGCATGATCACGCGCGGCCATATTAATGA
>DATKSL010000023.1:0-17143 GCA_035531675.1 Binataceae bacterium (SeqCode)
TGGTGGTGTGGAGCAGAAGGGATTTGAACCCTCGACCCCTACGTTGCGAACGTAGTGCTCTCCCAGCTGAGCTACTGCCCCAAACCCGGGTGGTTAGAGTGCCGAAACAATCATCCTAAGATAGGCTCGGAAGCTATCAGCGAAGTCGGGGTGTTTCAAGCCGAAGCCGATCTGCGCGGTCAGGAATCCCAACGGGTCGCCGATATCATAGCGCGTGCCCTCGAATTCGTAACCATAGAGGGGCCGCCGCCGGGCCAGCTCGATCAATGCGTCGGTGAGCTGGATTTCGCCGCCCGCGCCCGGCCGGCCGTGCGCCAGGATTTCGAAAATCTCCGGCGGCAGCACATACCGCCCGACGATCGCGAGCTCGCTCGGGGCCTTTTCGGGGGCCGGCTTCTCGACCATCCCGGTCAAACGATAGAGCCGCTCCTCGATCCGGTCGCCGCTGACGATCCCGTACTTGGAGACCTCGGATTTCGCCACCTTGAGCAGCGCGACCACCGGCGCGTCGAGCCGCTCAGCCATCGCCAGCATCTGTCCGAGGCAGGGGCGCGGACAATCGAATATATCGTCCGGCAGCATCACCGCGAATGGCTCGCCGCCGACCGCCCGACGCGCCTGCAGCACCGCGTGACCCAGCCCCAGCGGCTGCTCCTGCTCGACTGCCGTGAACTTCGCCAGCGCGCCGATTTTTCTTATCTGGGCGAGCATCTCGTGCTTGCCGCGCGCCGCCAGATGACGCTCGAGCTCGGGGGCGGGGCCGAAATGGTCGAGCACCGTGGTCCGCCCGGGGCTGACGATCAAGACGATATCGCGGATACCCGCGGCTACCGCCTCTTCGACCACCAGTTGGATCGCCGGCCGGTCGAGGATCGGCAGGATTTCCTTGGGCACGGCCTTGGAAGCCGGGAGCATCCGGGTGCCCAAGCCGGCCGCAACGATCACGGCTTTCGAGACTTTCATCGCCAACTCTGAAACTCTATCAACGGGCGGGACCCTGGCGTTCGCGCGCTTCCTGCGCCGATTTACAGGTGATACAGAGAGTCGTCACCGGCCGCGCCCGCAGGCGTTCGATACCGATGTCGGCGCCGCATTCCTCGCAGCTGCCGTAGCTGCCGGCCTCGATGCGCGCGAAAGCCTCGTCGATCTTGGTCAGCAGCTTGCGCTCGCGGTCCCTCATCCGGAGCAGGAAATTGCGATCCGACTCCAGCGAGGCGCGGTCGTTCGGGTCGGCATAGCTTTCATCGGGCCGGCTGTTCATAGTGCCCAGCGCGCGCTCGGCTTCGAGCAGGATATCGCGTTTGCGCTCCTCCAACAGGCGATGAAACAAAGCCAGCTCCCGCTGCCTCATTGAAACCTCATCGGTCCGATACCGCGCGATTCGTCGGCCAAGCCGACTTTTGATCGTAATTCCGCCCACCTGCTATGTAAAGGATGGCAACATGAAGACCGCTTACCTCGATACCTTCTCCGGCCTGTCCGGGGACATGATGGTTGGCGCGCTGCTCGATTGCGGCGCGGACTTCGACGAATTCAGCGCCGCGATGCGCGCGCTGCCGATCGAGGGCTACCGCCTGACCAGGCGGCTGCTGGTGCGCAGCGGAATCTCGGCGGTGAAGTTCGAGGTCGAAGTCGACAGCCCGCAGCCCGAGCGCCATTTCGGCGAGATTCGGCAGCTGATCGAGAGCGCCCGGATACCGCCCGGCGCAGCGCGGCGCGCGATCGCTACCTTCGAGGCGCTGGCCGACGCCGAGGCCAAGGTCCATCGCACCACCCGCGATCGAGTCCATTTCCATGAAGTCGGCGCAGTCGATTCGATTATCGATATCGTCGGCTCGGCGTGGCTGCTCGAGCGCCTCGCGATCGGCGCGATCATCGTCGCCGAGCTGCCGATGGGCCGCGGCTTCGCGCGCTCGCGCCACGGCACCATCCCGGTTCCCGCGCCGGCCACCATCGAGTTGTTGACCGGCTTCCCGGTCCGGATCGGCGACGGGGAGGCCGAGATGGTGACGCCGACCGGGGCGGCGATGGTGCGGGCGCTGGCGCGGCCGGCGGAGGCCGGATTAATTTTCGATTCCGAGCGCGTCGGCTACGGCGCGGGATCGCGCGAGCTGAGCGACCGGCCGAACCTGCTGCGGGTTTTGATCGGCGCCGAGCGCGTCCCCTACGAGCGCGACACGATGGTTGCGATCGAGGCCAATATCGACGACCTCAATCCGCAGGTCTACGGCTATCTGACGGAGCGCCTGATGGCGGCGGGGGCGCGCGACGTAACGCTCACCCCAACGATCATGAAGAAGGGACGCCCGGGAGTGATCGTCGCGGTGCTCGCCGAAGCGGCTCACCAGGAGGCGCTGGCGGCGATCCTGTTCGCCGAAACCAGCACTATCGGTCTGCGCTTCCATCCGGTAAGTCGCCTGAAACTGCATCGCGAGATCCGCGAGGTCGCGACCCGCTTCGGCCCGATCCGGGTGAAGCTGTCGGGTGATGCCGACTCGGCGGCGTTCACGATCGCGCCCGAGTACGAAGATTGCCGGCGCGCCGCCGAAACGTATCAGGTGGCGTTGCGAGTGGTGATCGACGAGGCGCAGGCCGCCGCGCGCCACCTGCGCTCAGCCGGATAGGGCCTGCGGCGCGTTGATTCGCAGCGGCGCGAGAAAATCGATCACCTCGTCGGCGACCCGCTGTTTCTCGCTGTCGACCGTGATGATATGAAAGCTCTCGTTCAGGACCACCACGCGCTGGTGCGCGCTGCCGAGATGACGCCTTAAGTAGGCGAGGTTTGCGCGGCACGGGCATATATGGTCGCGCCGGCTGTGCACGATCAGCGTCGGCTGGACGATTTTGCCCAGACGCGGGCCGACCAGCGCGGAGAGCCGGGTCAGCGAAATCGGCGCACTGAGCGGCATCAGCCGGGTGCGCGGATGGAGTTCGCGGGCGGCGGTATCGTGGATATCCGAAACGGTGTCGTCGAGATAAACCCGGTCGGCCCAGCTCCCACATGCGGCCGCGGCACGGAGCGCCGCGCGAATCCAGCGCGGCAGGACAAACGCCGGCGCCAGCATCGCGAGCCCCGCCACCGCCGCGCCCTGGTCGGCGGCGAGCCGGGCCGCCAGCACGGCGCCCGCCGACAGGCCGACCACGGCGACCGGATCGCCGAAGGCACGGATCCGCTCGAAGCCGTTGACCACGCTTTCATACCAGTTGTCGTAGCCGGTCGCGCCCAGTTCCTCGGGTGACGCGGCATGACCCGCGAGCCTGATGCCCGACACCCGCATCCCGGCGGCGGCGATCCGCTCGCCCAGGAAGCGCATTTCGAAAGGGGTGCCGGTCAGGCCGTGAATCAGCAGCACGCTCAGGCCTGCACCGGGGAAAAAGAACGTGCCGGTGTTTATAGTGCTGCGCCGATGCGGGTCGTCGGGGTCAGGATCGGAACTGTCCTCAGATGAACTCACGCGCTCACCTCCGGTTCGATACCTCTTGCCATCTTCACATCGAAGAGGAAGAGGTCTTTCCGCCGAGCTGGTTGGTATCGATGGCGATCTCGGCGTGCTGCCTGAGCGTCTGGATGAAGCTCGCCCACGCCTGTGCGCGGCGTGCCTCCAGCAGTTGGGTCTTGAACTTGGGGGCTGCCGCCGCCCAATCCGCGTCGCTGGGGAAGGTGCGGCTGACGATCATGAGCAGGTAGGAGTTGCCGCCCTGCTGCATCGGGTGATCGATCACTCCCGGCACGGTGGGAATCAGCCCGGCGGCCTCGGTCGCTTCATGGAAGTCGCCGATGCCCGGAACCGTGCCGCTGGAACGCGGGAAGGGGGGCGTGGTGAACACTTCGAGGCTGTTTTTCGCGGCCACCCGCTTGAAATCGTCGACGCTCTTGATCTGGCCCATCAGCTTGCTCGCCAGCGCCTCGGCCTGGCCCTGCGCGGTCGCCTGGATCAGCGCTTCGCTGACTCGATCCTGAATCTGCTTGAGCGGCGGAATGTGCGAGGGATCGCGATCGACCAGTTTGACCAGGTAGGGACCCTTGGGGCCGGTGATGGCGCGGAGGTCGCCCTTTTCCATCTTGAACGCCTCGCGCAACAGGTTCGGATCGTCGCCGATACCGGCGGGAGGCTCATTGGCAGCGAAGTAGGCGGTATCGACCGCGCTCAGCCCGCGCGCGCTCGCCACCTGGTTCAGATCTTTGCCGCCGAGGGTCGCCGCCAGATCCTGGTCGAGCACCTTGCGCGCGATATCCGCGCCGGCCTTGTGCTTGAGCGCCGCGACGATCGCCGGGCGCGCCTCGGCGAGCGTCTCGGTATGGGCCGGCTTGATCGCTTCGAGCTGAATGACGTGAAAGCCGTACTGGGTCCGGACCATCGTCGATTCGCCGGGCTTGAGCGCGAAGGCCGCATCCTCGAACGGCTTGATCATCTGACCGCGCGCAAAGAAGCCCAGGTCGCCGCCGTTGGCGCGGGTTCCGGTATCGTCCGAGTTGGCGCTGGCGAGCTTGGCGAAATCGGCGCCGTGGCGGATTTGATCGAGCAGGTGCTCGGCCTTGCGCTTGGCCGCGGCCTGCTCGGCCGCGCTCGCATCCTTGCCGACGGCGATCAGGATATGGCGGACGCGAACCTGCTCGGGATGCGTGAACAGGGTCTTCTGATGGTCGCCGTAGTAGTCCTGGATATCGACTTCGCGCAGCGGGGTGGCCGCCGCGAGCTTCAGCGGGTCGTAAAAGACGTATTCGAGCTTGATTCGCGTCGGTTCGCGGAAATCCCCGGCGTGGTCCTTATAATACTGCTCGACCTGGCCGGGCGTCGGATGAGTCGCGGCGGTGAAGCGATCATAGGGGATTTCGAAGTAGGAGAGCGACACCACCTCGTTCTCCAGATCGAATTGGCGGCGCGCCTCGACGTCGCTCAACTGGACGGCGTCGCTGACCATCTTCTGCAACATCTGGCTGAGCAGCGTGACGCGCTGCTTCTCTTCGAACTCGGCCGGCAGCAGGTTGTTGTTGCGCAGCACCTGCTGGTAGGTCTGGAAATCGAAATGGCCGCCGACCTGAAAGGCGGGCTGCGAGGCGATGCTCTGCTCGAGCTCGGCGGTGCTGATACGCAGGCCGATACGGCGCGCCTCGGCGTCGACCAGTTGTCGCTCGATCAGCATCTCGAGCGCCTGCTCGCGCAAATTGATGCCCTTGAGCACCAGCGCCGCGTTCTCGCCGTACATCTGTTGCATCTGCGCCCGCAGCTGGTCGGTTTCCTGGCTGACCTGGTCGGCCAGGATCTGCCGATGGTTGACGGTCGCGATAGGGTGGATTTGCGCAAAGAAGCCGGTACCGACTCCCCAAAAGACGAAAATGCCGGTTACCACACCGAGCAGCAGGCGGACACCCCACGAGTAGGCATGTTTGCGCATCGCAGCGAGCATGTTCTGAATCATAGCAGCACTATTCGCGCGCGCAATTGCAGCGAATCGAGCGATGCCAGCTTGCCTGCATGCGTTCACCTCTGTTAGCGTGCTGACATCGAAATAAACGGCGATTTTGCCGGTGCGGAGGCGGTTTGGACGAGGCGGCGGGAAGGATTGACGAGGCGTCACCGACCGGCTGGCTGACGGCAAACCCCGGGGGAGGGTTGATTCCGTGGTATTAAACTCACTCTTCGGATGGTTTTCGAACGATCTCGCGATCGACCTGGGGACCGCCAACACCCTGATCTATGTGAAGGGCGAAGGGATCGTCTGCAACGAGCCCTCGGTAGTCGCCGTGCAGAAGGATTCGCGCGGCTCGCGCCGGGTGCTGGCGATCGGCGCCGAAGCCAAGAAGATGCTGGGGCGCACGCCCGGCTCGATCGTGGCGATTCGGCCACTCAAGGACGGCGTGATCGCCGACTTTGAGATCACCGAGAACATGCTGCGCTACTTCATCCAGAAAATTCACAGCGGCAGGACCCTGGTGCGGCCGCGCCCGCGGATCGTGATCTGCGTACCGTTCGGTATCACCGCGGTTGAGAAGCGCGCGGTGCGCGAGTCGGCCGAGCTGGCCGGCGCGCGCGAGGTCTACCTGATCGAGGAACCGATGGCGGCAGCGATCGGCGCCGGGCTGCCGATTACCGAACCGACCGGCAACATGATCGTCGATATCGGCGGCGGCACCACCGAGGTGGCGGTGATTTCGCTGGCCGGCGTGGTGTTCTCGCGCTCGGTGCGGGTAGCCGGCGACAAAATGGACGAGGCCATCATCCAGCACATCAAGCGCAAGTACAATTTGCTGATCGGCGAGCGCACCGCGGAGCTGATCAAGATCACCATCGGCTCGGCCTACCCGGGCAACGAAATCCAGACCATGGAGATCAAGGGCCGCGACCTGGTGGCCGGCGTGCCCAAGATCATCGAGATCACCGACGAGGAGATCCGCGAGGCGCTGATGGAGCCGGTGCATCAGGTGGTCGAGTCGGTCCGGATCGCGCTCGAACGCACCCCGCCCGAGCTGGCCTCCGATATCGTCGACAAAGGCATCGTGCTGGCCGGCGGCGGCTCGCTGCTGCGCAACCTCGACGTGCTGCTGCGCGAGGAGACCGGCCTGCCGGTGACGCTGGCCGACGATCCGCTGACTGCGGTGGTGATGGGGGCCGGCAAGGCGCTCGACGAATTGACGCTGTTGCGCGACGTGACGGTCGACTAGGTGCCGATAGCCTGAGTTATCCGGCCTAAGCTCCCGTCCCGGGAGCATCAAGGTGAATTCCTCTTTCCTATGGCGCAACCGTGTGGTCCTGACCAGCGGCCTGATGCTGCTGTTGGCGGCCCACCTGCTGACCACCGGCGTGCGGCCGCGCGACCCGGCGGCGCGGCCCGGCGAGCTGCTGATGGGGGTGCTGAGCCCGGTTCAGGGCGCCAGCGCCCATCTGGTCGAGGCGGCCCACGATTTCTGGCACGACTACCTGGCGCTGGTTCAGGTCCAGCGTGAGAATCAGCAATTGCGCACCGAACTGTCGCGCTTTCAGAACGAGCGCGCCCGGCTGACCGAACTCAAAACCGAAAACCGCCATCTGAGCGAACTGCTAGATCTGCGCGAGGCGCTCGGGATGCGCGCGGTGGCGGCCAACGTTATCGGCAGCGACGCCACCGGGCTGTCGCGCACGCTGGTGCTGAGCGCCGGCGCCCGCAGTGGCTTGCGGGCCGGGATGGCGGTGCTGTCGAACCAGGGGGTGGTCGGCAAGCTGATCGCCACCAGCGGCGGCTCTTCGCGCGTGTTGCTGATCGACGATCACAACGCCGCGCTCGACGCCTTCGATCAGCGCTCGCGCGTGCGCGGGATCGTGGCCGGGGTGGTCGACGACGGCCTGACGATGAAATATGTCGGGCGCACCGCGGACATCAAGACCGGCGACGAAGTGGTGACCTCGGGACTCGACGGGACCTTTCCGCGCGGTCTGCTGATCGGCCAGGTGAGCCGGGTCGAACGCCAGGGACCGGGACTGTTCGTCAACGTCGCGGTCGCTCCGGCGGTGGATTTCCGCAGCCTCGAGCAGGTGCTGGTGGTGATCGATCCGCCGCCGCGGATCGTGACGCAGCAGGACCAGGACTGACAAGGTGGTGCGGTTGGTCTTACTGTTCGCCTGCGCCACGCTGATCGCTCTCGCTCTGCAAACCATGCTGCCGTACTGGCTGCCGCTCGGTCCGTATGTGCCGGACCTGGTGTTGATTCTCGCGGTCGATCTCGGGATGCGCCACCATAGCGCGGTCGCGGCGCTGATGGCGTTTGTGATGGGCTACGCGATCGACGCCTTTTCCGGCACCCAAATCGGGCTCAACGCCTTCATGATCACGCTGGTGTTCCTGCTCGCCTACGAGATGTCGAGCCAGTTGCTGGTGACCAACGTGGTGGTGGGGATGCTCGCGGTGTTCGTCGGTGTTATTATCAACGATCTCGGCAGTATCGTCGTGATTTCGGGGTTTTCCGGGCTGACAAGAGATCCGGCGTTGACCCGCCATCTGCTCGGACAGGCGGCGGTCACCGCGCTGTTGGCTCCGCTGGTGTTCGCAGTGATGGCCCGCAGCAAGAAACTGCTTGGATTGCTCGCCACCGGCCGGCGCGAGGATACTGGCAGAGCCAGGGGCTGGTTGACGTGAAGTTTCGTTATTCGCGCAAAGACCTGCCCGTGCCGCGGCTCGACCTCCGCGTCGCCGGGTTGTCGATCCTGGTCGCGGCGGTGCTGACCGTCGTTGTCGGGCGGCTCTATTACCTCCAGGTCGTACAGCACAAGACCCTGGCCGAGCTGGCGGATCGTAATCGGATTCGGATCCGTCGCCTGCCGGCGCTGCGCGGTCTGGTCTTCGATCGTGATCATCGGCCGCTGGTCGACACCGTGCCGTCGTTCGACGCGGTGGTGGTGCCCGAGGATACCGACGATCTGTCGGATACTATCGAACGCCTCGATCAGCTTCTCGGCGGCGGTAATATCGCCGCCCGCCTGCAGCAGGCCGAAGATGAACAGCGGCCCGCCTACGAACCGATCACGGTCGCCGAGCATCTCAACTGGCAACAGGTGGTCGCGCTCGAAACCCATCAGCTCGAGCTCCCGGGCGTCAGCCTGCAGGTTACCCCGCGGCGCCATTATCTCTACGGTCCGGTGGCCGCTCATCTGCTGGGCTACGTCGGCGAGGTCACGCGCCATGACCTGGCTCACCTCACCGGCTACGAGAACGGCGACCAGATCGGCAAGTTCGGGCTCGAACGCGGATGGGAGGACTTCCTGCGCGGCGGCGCCGGCGGCCAGGAGATCGAGGTCGACGCGGTGGGCCGGCGGCTGCGGCTGCTGCGCGAGATTCCCGAGCAGCCCGGCGACGGCGTGGTGCTGACCATCGACCTCGACGTGCAAGAGGCCGCCGAGCAGGCGCTGGGCGATCGGATGGGGGCGATAGTCGCGATCGATCCCAACACCGGTTACATCCTCGCGATGGTCAGTCATCCGGCCTTCGACCCCAACCTCTTCACCAGCGGCATCAGCCCCGCCGACTGGCATCGCCTGATGACCGACCCCGGCCATCCGCTGGAGGATCGCGCCATCCAGGGCATCTACGCGCCCGGCTCGACCTTCAAGATCGTCGATTCGATCGCCGGGATGGAGGACCATACCCTCACTCCCTCCACCACTTATTACTGTCCGGGCGGCCTGTGGTACGGCAACCGGGAGTACCGATGCTGGCGCAAGCAGGGCCACGGCACGCTCTCGCTGCATCGCGCGATCGTCGAGTCGTGCGACGTCTATTTTTACGAGGTCGGCGAGCGCCTGGGTGTCGACCGGATCGCGCACTGGGCGCATCTGCTCGGCCTCGGCGAGAAGACCGGCATCGCGCTCGCCCATGAGCGGACCGGCATCATCCCGTCGAGCGAATGGAAGCTCAAGCGCTATCATCAGCGCTGGTATCCGGCCGAGACCTTGTCGGTCGCGATCGGCCAGGGCTACGTGGCCGTCACGCCGATTCAGATGGCGGTGCTTGCCGCCGAGGTCGCCAACGGCGGCATCCGCTACCGGCCGCAGTTCGTAAAAGAGGTCGACGCGCTCGACGGCACTCCGATCCGAACCTACCCGCCGGTGGTCGAGCAGCGGCTGCCGATCGATCCCGCCAACCTGGATTTCATCCGCGACGCGATGTGTGACGTGGTCAACGCTCCGGACGGCACCGCTCACAAGGCGGCGCTGCCGAATATCGTGGTCTGCGGCAAGACCGGGACGGCCCAGGTCGTAGCCGAGAAACAGGGCGCGCGCACCAAAGAGAACGCCATTCCCGAGAAGCTGCGCGACAACGGCTGGTTCATCGCCTTTGCGCCCAAGGATCATCCGCAGATTGCGATCGCGGCGGTGGTCGAACACGGCGGGCATGGCGGCAGCGCGGCCGCTCCGGGAGTCCGTGACATAATGGAAAAATTCTTCGCCCTCTATCCGGCTGGGGTGCCCGCGGCGCCGCCCGCCGCCGCCCCGGCCCCCGCTCATCCTCGAATCCAGGCTTCGGCCGCCGATAACCGGGAGAACTGAGCGCGATGGCGGGAATCGACCGCCGGCTGGTTCTCCATTTCGACTGGGCCTTGTTCGGCCTGTCGATGGGTCTGGCGGCGATCGGCGTGGTGAGCGTGCTCAGCGCGACCTATGTCGGTCCGCATCATCGCCTCGACCCGCTGGTAATTCATCAGCTTACCTGGATTGCGATCGGCGCGGCCTTCATGATCGGGGCGGTATTCTTCGACTATCGCGCGCTGGGGTCATATGCGTACCCGTTATATGCCCTGACCATCGGGCTGCTGGCGGCGGTGGCGGTGGCTGGACACGCGACCGGCGGCTCGCGGCGCTGGATCAATCTGGGTGTCATCCGGCTGGAGCCCTCGGAGCTGGCGAAGGTCGCGCTGGTGCTGGTGATGGTGCGCTATTTTCGCGAGGAGCCGCCCAAGGGTGGCTGGCGCCTGCGGCACATGGTGTTGCCGGCGGTGCTGCTGGCGATACCGGTGGGCCTGGTGCTGCGCCAGCCCGACCTCGGCACCGCGCTGACGATGGTGCTGATCACGGCCACGCTGGTGTTCGTCGGCGGCCTCAACTGGCGCACCATGGCGGTGCTGGCGATGGCCGGGATGCTGGTGGCGCCGGTCGCCTGGCATTATCTGAAACCCTACCAGCGCGCGCGGCTGGTAAGCTTTCTCGATCCACATTCCGATCCGCTCGGCGCCGGCTATCACATCATCCAATCCGAGATCGCTATCGGCGCCGGCGGCGAGTTCGGCAAGGGCTTTCTCAAGGGCACCCAGGCGCGGCTCAACTTCCTGCCCGAGCAGACCACGGATTTCATTTTCGCGGTCTATGCCGAGGAATTCGGTTTCACCGGATCGCTGGTGCTGCTGGCGCTCTATAGCCTGATCATCGCGCGCGGCATCTGGATTGCGCGCCATGCGCGCGAACGCTTCGGTGCGCTGCTGGCGGTCGGCGTCACCGCGATGGTCTTCTGGCAGGTCGCGATTAACCTCGGGATGGCGACCGGGATGCTGCCGGTGGTGGGCATCCCGCTGCCGCTGGTCAGCTACGGCGGTTCGTCTTTGATCGCCATGATGGCCTCGATTGGCGTGTTGATCAGCATCAACACCCGCCGCTACCTGTTCTGATCGCTCGCGGTTAGCGCGGGACTTGGATTGCGCACCCTGCTAGGCTCGCGACCAGCCACCAGCAAACCGAGGGACCCCAATTCGATGGCGGCAAAGAAACGCACCACCAAAAGCATCGCGCGACGCCGGCCGGTCCGCCGCACGAGCGTGCCGCGCGAGAGTCCAGCCGCGGAGCCGACGCCGCAGACCGAAGACCTCGAGATCTTCGAGGTCCATCGCCGCTTCATCCAGGTGATGGAGGGCGATCGGCTGCTCACCATCAGCGCCGAAACCCGCGGCCATTACCTGACCGTGATGCGTTCGCTGACCGCCAAGCTCGCGGTGCCGGGCAAACCGCTGTCCGAGATACTCAGCGAAATCATGTCGGAAGCCGCGCCGCTGATTTTCCGCGTGATGCAGCACTGAGCAGCCGGCCGCCGAGCCGTCGAAAACTCGTCCAGCTCTGCCGGGAAGAGTCGCCGCGCTACTTTCCGGGCTTCACCGTGACTTTCTTCGACTGCAACTCCTTGCCGACCGGCATGGTGACCTCGAGCACGCCGTCCTTGCACTGCGCCTCGATTTTCTCGGCGTCGACGCCCGCCGGCAGCGTCATGCGCCGCTCGAAAGCGCCGTAGGAGACTTCGCGGCGGATGAACTCGTGCTCCTTGACCTCCTTCTTGTCCCGGCGCTCGCCCTTGATGGTGAGCACGTTGCCGAGCACGCTGATGTCGACGTCCTTGGCCTCCATCCCCGGCAGGTCGGCCCGCACCACCAGTTGTCCGTTGCGCACGAAGCTTTCGAGCGCCGGCAAACTACCCTCCGCCTCGCCGCTCTTGAACGGCCAATCCTCGAACATCTCACGAAGCTGGCGAGCGAAATCACGATCCCATCGAGTGAGCTCGCGGAACGGTCTCCATGGAAGCATCGCGCCCATATGCAATTCCTCCGCTATAACTGGAGTAACGAGCCGACTGGTATGTAAGCAAAAACCGCTCCGGACTTTTTCTTCGCTAAGAACAGGACTCCCGCGAGCGATCATGTACCTTCCAGCACCGCCGGATACAGTTGTGTCCCCAGAGGTGACAGCCCGGCCTCGCAAGCGGGAGTGGGATAACCGCCGATGGTTCGCTGGCGCCTGAGCACGTTGCTGGTCGCGGCGCTGGGGCTGTGCGGATGCGCCGGCGGGGCGAGCTGGAATCCTCAACTATGGGGCCGCGAATCGGCGCGGCGGCAGATTGCCGCGATGCGCCAGCAGGCCGACCAGTATCGCGAGCAGGGCGACGCCGCCCAGCGCGCCGGCGATCGCCGGACGGCGCTCTATTACTGGCAGGAGTCAGCCTATCTTCAGACCCGCGCCAACCAGACCGAAGCCACCCTGCATTAGCGGCGGCGATTCCTGGCTCGGCCGGACTCGGCTCACGCCTCCATGGCGTAGGCGGCTTCGTTGTGTTCGCTCAGGTCGAGCCCCATCGCTTCGCTCTCATCGAGCACCCGCAGCCCGACCAGCGCGTCGACGAACTTGAGCAGAATCAGGCTGCCGCCGAAGGCCAGCACGACGCTGGCGAGCACCGCGATCGCCTGAATCAAGAGCTGGTGCGGATTACCGAACAGCAAGCCGTTCGCACCCGCCGAGTTTACTGCGACGTCGGCGAACAGCCCGGTCGCGAGCGCCCCCCAGATACCGCCGACGCCGTGCACGCCGACCACGTCGAGCGCGTCGTCATAGCCGAAATGCACTTTCATCCGCACCGCCGTGAAACAGACGATGCCGGCGACGAAGCCGATTATCAGGGCGGGAAGCGGCGAGACGAAGCCCGAGGCGGGGGTAATCGCGACCAGGCCCGCGACCACACCGCTAGCCGCGCCGAGCACGGTCGGCTTGCCGGTCGTGATCCATTCCGCGACCATCCAGCCCAACGCCGCCGACGCCGCGCCGGCATGAGTGGCGACAAAGGCTGAGACCGCCAGCCCGTTGGCGGCCAGCGCGCTGCCGGCGTTGAAGCCGAACCATCCGACCCACAGCATCCCGACGCCGGCCAGGGTCAGGGGCAGGTTATGCGGCGGCATCGGCTCGCGCATATAGCCGCGCCGCCGTCCGATCACGAGCACGGCTGCCAGCGCCGAAACTCCCGATGAGATATGGACCACCGTGCCGCCGGCGAAGTCGAGCGCCCCAAGCTGATGGAGCCAGCCGCCGGGCGCCCATACCCAATGCGCCAGCGGATCGTATATGAGCGTGGTCCACATGATGCTGAAGAGCAGAAAGCCTTTGAACGAGATGCGCTCGGCGAACGCCCCGGTGATCAAGGCCGGCGTAATGATGGCGAACATGCACTGAAATATCATGTAGGCCTGATGCGGGATGGTCGCCGAGTAGGCCGCGTAAGGCATCGTCGCACTGACGTGATGGAGCCCCAGCCATCCCAGTCCACCGATGATCGCCGAGCCCGGCGAGAAGGCGAGGCTGTAGCCGAACAGGATCCACTGCACCGACACGACCGCGGCCAGGATGAAACTATGCATCAGCGTCGAGAGCACGTTCTTGCGCCTGACCATCCCGCCGTAAAACAAGGCGAGCCCCGGCGTCGTCATCAGGAGCACCAACGCGGCCGAGGTGAGGGTCCAGCAGGTATCGGCTCCACTGATCTTGCTGGCGTCGCCGGCGGCATAGGCGGTGCCCGCGACCGCCATCAGGGGGATCAGGAACAGACCCGCATTTACCAGCTTCCGTATCGATGAACTCATCGTCGCCTCCCCAAAAAAGATCGAATGCCCTTCACAAATCGAGCACCCGCGCGCCGCCCAACAGCGCTTGGTGACGCGGGCGCAGCGATAGGGTACAGACTCGCAGGGCAGTGCCCAGGCTTTGGGCACCTTCTTTTGACAGAACTTGGAGCGACAGGGAAGAAGCGAACGGAATCAGTTTCGCGTCACGCGATCGCGAGTATAGACCTGCTCCCAAAAGCGGTTTCCGGTCTCGTACCAGGTGCGATTCGGACGTTCACGAAGCGCCAGCGAGACCGGCTCCCCCGCCATCCTGATCGCCTTGATGCGGCTGCGATCCTGAAGCTGCGCGATGTCCTTGAGCGGGTTGCCGTCGATCGCCAGGACGTCGGCTAGCCGACCGGCCTCGATTGCTCCCAGCCGCTGACCGTCGCGCAGGATACGGGCATTGACCGAGGTGGTGCTGATCAGCGCCTCAGCCGGCGAAAAGCCCAGGTATTTTACGTAATATTCCAATTCGCGCGCGGGCCATTCGCCGTACGGCGTGACTGCGAAACCAGCCTCGCTGCCGACCATGAAGGGCACTCCGGCGGCCTTGGCGCGGCTGAGATTTTCGACCGCCGCCTCCAGTTCATATTGCTGGGCGGGGACGAAAGCGTAGGCCGGATCGTCGGGGCGGGTGAACTCGATGGTGTTGATGATCAGGCTCAGCGTCGGACAGAGCGCACAGCCGTTTTTGAGCGCCCACTCCAGCCCCTGCTCATCGATCCACGATCCATGCAGGATGAAATCGACTCCGGCCCGCGCAGCGTAGCGACTCCCCTCGGCGCCGCGCGCATGCATCGCGACTTTTCGACCGAGGCGATGGACCTCGCCGACCAGGGCATCGACCTCCTCCTGCGTCATCCCGGACACCAGACCGGTGCCCGCGACGAGCTGGTCGCCGTCGACCGCAATCTTGATGAAATCGACGCCGTCCTTGATCTCCTGACGAATCTCGGCGATTCCCTCGCCCACGTTGTGCATCAGGAATCCCACCGCATGCTCCGGCATCTTGACCCATCGGGGGTAGAAATAATCGACCCCCTGGGCAGTCAGGATGGCGCGGCCGGCGCTGCTGATTCGCGGCCCGGTGAAGAGCCCGGCCTCGATCGCGTCGCGAATCGCCAGCGATACCTGGCCGGTGGTCGACGGATCGGCGATCCCGGTATAGCCCGCCGCCAGCATCCGCTGCGCGCCTTCAAGCCCGCGCAGAGCGCGGAATTCAACCGGTGAATAGATATCGATCTGCTCGGCGCTCTGCGTATTGCCGTAGGAGAGATGGACGTGCGCGTCGATCATCCCGGGCATCACGAACCATTGCGAATAATCGATCGCTTCATCGGCGGGCTCCGGGCGCGGCGCGCCGCGCGTGGCTCCGGCGAAACTGATTAGGCCGTCGGGCTCGACCACGATGGTCCAATCCGAATGGGCGGTCGCCGCGAGGCCGTCGAACAGCATCCCGCATTTGATGAACTTTCTCATCTGACTGGCCGTCAGTTGGCGGGTTTAGGCGGGCTGGCCGGGGCGGCATTCACCGCCTTACCTGCCGGAGCCGGCTTGGCGGCGAGCGCCTGCAGAATTTCCTTGGCATGCACCGACGGATCGACTCGCGGATAGACCTGCTCGATCTTCCCATTCCCGTCGATCACATAGGTAATCCGGCGATCCAGCCCCAACACCGGGATACCGTTGGCGGCCCCATAAGCAGTGGCGATTTTCTTGCCGGGGTCGAGCAGCAGTGGAAACGGCAGCGAGTACTTTTTGATGAACGCCTTGTGCGCGTCCGCCCCCTGCACACTGCATCCCAGCACCACGATGCCGGCCTGCTGAAAGCGTGCGTAACCGTCGCGGAAGGCGCAGGCCTCCTTGGTGCATCCGGGCGTCTGATCCTTGGGATAGAAGTAGAGGATCACCCGCTTGCCGCGAAAATCCGAGAGCTTGACCGGCTGCACCTGGTCGCCGACCACCATCTCGGTGGAGAACGCCGGCGCGGTCTGGCCTTCCTTGAGCAGCGCGGCGTTGGCCCTGCCGGGGCTCATCAGCAGCGGAATCAGCGCCGCGCCGACGATCAACAGGATACCGACAATGGTTATGGCAAGCCTCATCGCTGGCCCCCTGCGGCTATCAGACGTAGTACAACCACTCGCGATTGTGGGCATCTTGTCCTCTGAGGGCGGCACGGAACATCTCCTGCAAATTCACCGTCACCGGTCCGGGGTGGCCGGTGCCGACCTGACGGTCGTCGACTTCGCGCACCGGCGTGACCTCGGCCGCGGTGCCGGTCATGAACACCTCGTCCGCGATATAAAGCGCGTCGCGCGGGAACAGTTCCTCGCTGACCTCGAGCCCGGTGTGGCGCATCAGTTTCATAACCGAGTCGCGCGTGATGCCGGGCAGGATCGAGGTCACCGGCGGCGTCCGCACCTTGCCGTCGCGCACGAGGAAGATGTTCTCGCCGCTGCCCTCGGCCACGAAGCCCTCGACGTCGAGCAGCAGCGCCTCGTCGTAGCCGCTGCGGCGCGCTTCGTAGCCGGCCAGGATCGAGTTGATATATTGGCCCGACGCCTTCGAGTGCGGCATCAGGGAATTATGATGGAAGCGCACGAACGACGAGGTCTTGAGCCGCACCCCGCGCTTGACGCTATCTTCGCCGAGATAGGCGCCCCACGGCCAGGCCGCGATCGCGACCCGCACCCGGTTGCCGCGCGCCGACAGCCCCATCTCGCCCTCGCCATAGAAGGCGATCGGGCGGATGTAGCACTCCTCGAGATGGTTCACCCGCACGATTTCGGTCGAGGCCTTGAGCAGCTCTTCCCGGGAGAACGGAATTTTCATCTCGAGGATATGCGCCGATTCGAACAGCCGCCGGATATGCTCATGGGCGCGGAAAATCGCCGAGCGGCCGTCCGCGCACTTGTAGCAGCGCATCCCTTCGAATACCGCCAGGCCGTAATGCAGGCTATGGGTGAGGACGTGGATGTTGGCCTCGTCGTAGGGCACCATCCCGCCATCCATCCAGATTTTGTCGGTACGCAAGCTGCTGGCTGCCAAGGGTTATCCTCACTCGCAGGAGATTGAGCGTCGACACGGTTGGTCTTCGACCGCTATCGAAAGGTAATCGATAGGCCGCAGCCGAACAAGGTATCGCGGGCGCGGCAACGATGGTCGCCGCGCCCGCCTGCCCGCTCCGGGCGGGCTACTTGGGCGACGGCCCTTCCGGGCCGTCGCCCAAGTAAGCCGGTGTCTCGTCGGGGGCGGGGCCGTGCG
>DATKSL010000024.1:0-10782 GCA_035531675.1 Binataceae bacterium (SeqCode)
CTTGGTGAGCCGTCTGGGACTTGAACCCAGGACCTCCTGATTAAAAGTCAGATGCTCTACCGGCCTGAGCTAACGGCTCACCGCGCCCAGTTTACGTGATCATCAAAACCCCGCAAAGCGGCGCCGCCGGACGGCTTGCGCGATGCGCGACGGTGCGAAGTCTCGACAATTTTGCCGCAGCTTGCCAAAGTGCCTTGCGATGAGCCGTTTTTCGGCCCCCGCTTGCGGCCCGTGAGAAGCCGCCGGGACACCACCAGACCAGGGAGAACAGGATGGCAGCGATTCCGAAATTTATCGGCCAGCGGATCCGCCGGCGCGAGGATCCCAAGCTTATCGCGGGCAAGGCCAGTTACGTTGACGATATCCGGCTGGAGGGGACGCTGATCGCCGCCTTCCTGCGCAGCCCCCATGCTCACGCCCGCATCAAATCGATCGATACCGCCGCGGCGCTCAAGCTGCCCGGTGTGGTCGCCGTCGTGACCGGCGAAGACCTGCGTGGCAAGATCGGCTCGATTCCCTGCGCCTGGCCGGTCGCCAATCGCCCGTTCCATGCGGTGCTGGCGCTCGACAAGGTCCGCTTCATGGGCGAGCCGGTGGCGGTGGTGGTGGCCAGCACCGCCGCGCTGGCACAGGACGGCGTCGATCTGATCGAGGTCGATTACGATCCCCTCGAAGCGGTGGTCGACCCCGAGAAGGCGCTCGAGGCCGGCGCGCCGATTATCCACGAGGAATTCGGCACTAACCTGGTGCAGGCCGCCGAGCATCCTTCCGACAAGATCGACGAGCTGTTCCGGCAGGCCGACAAGGTCGTCCGTTTCAAATTTGCCAATCAGCGGCTGATCGCGATGTCGATGGAGACGCGCGGCGTGCTGGCGCGGCTCGATGAAGCGAGCGGCGAGCTGACGGTCTGGTCGTCGACGCAAATCCCGCACATGCTGCGCTCCTACCTCTCCGACATGCTGGGATTTCCCGAGAACATGATGCGCGTGGTGGCGCCGGAGGTCGGCGGCGGCTTCGGCGCGAAGTCGAATATCTATCGCGAGGAAGCGATCATCCCTTACCTCGCCAAGGAGCTCAAACGGCCGGTCAAGTGGATCGAGCGCCGGCGCGAGCATCTGGCGACCCTCACCAACGGCCGCGGCCAGGTCGCCTACGCCGAAGGCGCGATCAAGAACGACGGCACGATCCTCGCCGTCCGCGCCCGCTTCATCGGCGACATGGGCGCCTATCTCCATCTGCTGACGCCGATGATGCCGGGGTTGTCGGGCATGATGCTGCCCAACGTCTACAACCTGCAGGCGCTGGCTTTCGAGCAGAAGCTCGCCTTCACCACCAAGATGACGACCGATACCTATCGCGGCGCCGGGATGCCGGAGGCGATTTCGATAATCGAGCATCTACTCGATATGACGGCGGCGGAGTGCGGCCTCGATCCGGTCGAGGTGCGGCGCAAAAACCTGATCCCCAAGAACGTCTTTCCGTTCACCTCCGCCAGCGGCATCGTTTACGACTCCGGCGACTACGAAGCGCCGCTCAACAAGGCGCTCGAGCTAATCGACTACAAGAAACTGCGCGCCGAACAGGCCGCGGCCCGCAAGCAGAATCGCCATCTCGGGATCGGCGTCTGCTGCTACGTCGAGATGGCCGGGGTCGGACCGTCGTCGTTCTTCCCGGGCCTCAAGGCGGGCGGATGGGAAAGCGCCAAGGTGCGAATCGAGCCCGACGGCAAGGTCACGGTGATGACCGGCTCCTCGCCGCACGGCCAGGGGCTCGCGACCACCTATGCGCAGATCACCGCCGACGCCCTGGGTATCGACGTCGACGACGTGCGCGTGCTGCATGGCGACACCGCGATCGTGCAGTACGGCATCGGAACCTTCGCCAGCCGCAGCCTCGCGGTCGGCGGCGCCGCGTTGACGATGGCGATCGGCAAGTTGCAGGACAAGATGAAGCGGCTGGCCTCGTTCCTGACCGAGGTCCCGCCCGAGCAGATGAGCTTCGGCAAGCGCGCCATCATCTTCGGCGGCGATCCCAACAAGTCGATCCCGCTGCAGAAAGTTGTCGATGCCGCCTATCAGTTCAGGCAGCCCTACCCCGGGCTCGAGCCGGGGCTCGATGAGACCGCGTTTTTCGAGCCGCCCAACTGCACCTCGCCGTTCGGCGCCAACATCGCCGTGGTCGAAGTGGACATCGAAACCGGCAACGTCAAGATCCTGCGCTATGTGAACGTTTACGACTGCGGCACGGTGATCAATCCGTTGATCGTCGACGGTCAGATTCACGGCGGCACCGCTCAGGGTATCGGACAGGCGCTGTGCGAAGAGGTGGTCTACGACGAAGGCGGCCAGCTCCTCAGCGGCAGCCTGATGGACTACGCGATCCCGCGGGCGGCGATGCTGCCGCGGTTCGAGGTCGCGAACACCGTCACGCCGACCCCGATCAATCCGTTGGGCGCCAAGGGTATCGGCGAGTCCGGCGCGATTTCCGGCAACTCGTGTATCGCCAGCGCGGTGGTTGATGCGCTGCAGCCGTTCGGCGTCAAGCATATCGAGTTGCCGCTCAAGGCCGAGCGGGTCTGGCGCGCGATTCAGGATGCGAAGAAGGGCTAGGCCCGATTAACTCCCGGGCGGCCGATCACTCGATCGGCCGCCCATCGAAAGTTTCGAGATTGCATCCAGCCGGGGCGCGGATCCATGAAATTTCAACCGCCGACGACCGCGGAGCTGGCGGAAATCGCCGCCCAGCTTGGTTTCCGCATCCCCGCCGGGGATCTCGCGAGTTTCACCGCCTTGACCGCCGGCCTGCTGGAATCGCATCGACGGCTCGACCAGTTGAGCGAGCCGAATCCGGCGCCCAAGTACCCGCGCGACAGCGGCTGGCGTCCCGACGCATCGGAAAATCCGCTCGGCGCCTGGTACTGGCGAACCTCGATCAAAGGCGCCACCAGCGGGCCACTGGCGGGCAAAACCATCGCGCTCAAGGACACCATCTGCCTGGCCGGCGTGCCGATGATGGTTGGCAGCGGCCTGCTCGACGGCTACGTCGCCGACCTCGACGCCACCGTCGTCACGCGGGTGCTCGATGCCGGCGGGACCGTCCTCGGCAAGGCGGTATGCGAAAACCTCTGCCTCTCCAGCGGCAGTCATACCAGCGCCTCGGGCATCGCGCGCAATCCGTACGATCCACGGCGCAGTCCGGGCGGCTCGTCGAGCGGCTGCGCGGCGCTGGTCGCGGCGGGCGCGGTCGACATGGCGATTGGCGGCGATCAGGCCGGCTCGATACGCATCCCGAGCAGTTGGTCAGGCATCTACGGTCTGAAACCGACCTATGGCCTGGTCCCCTATACCGGCATCTGCGCCGAGGACCATACGCTCGATCATACCGGCCCGATGGCGCGTACGGTCGCCGACGTCGCCTTGATGCTCGAGGTGATCGCCGGTCCCGACGGTCTCGATCCACGCCAGCGCGCCGGCCTCGAGAGCCAGCCGTTTTCGCGCGCGCTGACCGGTGACGTCAAGGGCTTGCGGCTCGCGATCGTCAAAGAGGGCTTTGGTTGGGAGGGCATGTCCGAGCGCGACGTCGACGAGGCCGTGACCGCGGCGGCGCAGGCGTTTGAACGGCTTGGATGCAGCGTCGAGACGGTTTCGATTCCGTGGCATCGCGACGCCGTCAACATCTGGAGCGCGATCTGCCTGGAAGGCGCGACCGCACTGCTGACCGAGGGCAACGCGATGGGCAGCGGATGGAAGGGACGCCATGTCACCAGCCTGGTCGAGGCCTATGCGCGCGGCCGTGCAACTCGGGCCGCCGATCTGCCGCCGAATGTGAAACTCATCCTGATGGCCGGCAGCTATCTGCATAAAAAATTTCATGGCCATTATTACGCCAAGGCGCAGAACCTGGTGCGCGAGCTCGCGGCCGCCTACCAACTCGCGTTCGCGACCCATGATCTGCTGGTGATGCCGACGACGCCGACCAAGGCCGCCCTGATTCCGCCGCCCGACGCGACGATCGAGGAGCAGGTGGCGCGGGCCTTCGACGCGGTCGCGAATACCTGCGCCTTTAACCTCACCGGCTACCCGGCGATCAATGTGCCGTGTGCGATGTCGGACGGGCTGCCGGTGGGTATGATGCTGTGCGGGCGTACCGGCGACGACGCGACCGTGCTGCGCGCTGCCGACGCCTTCAGCCGCGCGATCTTCGCGCCACCGCCACCACCCGCGGCTCAAGCCTGATCGGCCGCATTACAGCCCCCACTTCTTGACGTTGGCGAGCACCTTGGCGCGCATCCCCTGCGGATACATGGTATCGAACGCGACCCGCTCCGGGATGTCCTCGGACGACCAGTCGATCGGCCAGGTGCAATCCAGCAGGCAGTTGCCGGCGCCGAATCCCAACTCCTTCCACGGGCTCTTCGGCAGGTAGGGCGTCAGCGGGCTGTTCATGTAACCCGGATAGACGTTGATGCCTCGCACCGGGTTGCACTTGGTGAACAGGGCGTGGAAGACCTGGTTGACGTTGGCCGGATCGATGTCGTCGTCGACCACGATCACGTACGGGAAGTAGAGTCCAACGCGGTCGGTCCAGACCGTCGATGCGATCTGCTGCGGAATTCCCGCATACGGCGCCTTGTGCATCGAGACCACCACCGCGTGCCATCCCGCGTCCACCGGCACCGCCACCTGCGCGACCGGGATGCCCTTGTTCCGTAGCTGCTCCTTGAGCGTCGCCGCAAGATAGAGCCCGAACGGGATCTCGTCGTCGGTCGGGATGCCGAGGCAGGTGCCCGGCAGGATCGGATCGTCGCGATGGGTCACCGCGGAAAGTCTGAACACCGGACGCTTGACGACGCCGCTTATCACGTAGCCCGGGTATTCGCCGAACGGTCCTTCGTCGCGCAGCTCGTCGGGATGGATAGTGCCCTCCATCACGATTTCGGCATCCGCCGGCACGTAGAGATCTACCGTCTTGCACTTCACCAGCTTGACCGGCTCGCCGCGGATTCCGCCTACCACTTCGGCTTCGGGCACGCCGTACGGGATTCCCGACGAGGCGACGATATTGCATAGCGGGTCGCTGCCGTAGAACTGCGCGTACTCCATCGGCTTCCCGCGCTCGCGGTACTTCTTGAAGATCATGCCGCCATGGTTGAGCGCGCCGAGCCACAGGCCGGCCGTGCGCCGATCGTGCAGCATCGAGCGATAGGTGCCCCAGTTGACCCAGCCGGTGTCCGGGTCCTGGCAGACGCCGACGTTGAGGGTGCCGATATAACGCCCGCCGTCTTGCGGATGGAACTTGGGGACCGGAAATTTCAGCAGATCGATATCGTCGCCCATCATCACGTTCTGCTGGCAGGGGCCGCTGTCGACGATTATCGGCTTGATTCGTTGGGCGAAGCGCTCCGAGCAGAAGTCGACCAGCTCGTGGTAGCTGGTGCGGCGCGACATTCCCATGATCACCGCGATGCGTTCATAAGTGGCGAACAAGCCGCCCAAGAGCGTCGCCCCCTTCATCGCGTCCTTCATGTTGGTGAACCATTGCGCCGGCGATCCGTGCTCGTTCGCATAGCGCATGATGGCGCCGACCTCGACGTCCCAGTCGATCGGATCGTCGATTTGCACCGCCAGTCCGTGATCAATCATCGCCGCCAGGCAACTGCGCAGATCCACTCTTCACCTCCGGGTTTCGACTTGCTCGCGAATCAGTCATGTTCCTTGGGCGGCTGACCTTCCAGGTAGATCGAATCGGCGAACGGATCGGGTCCGCTGAAGATCCACAGCATCCTGGCTACGCCTTCGCCCGCGTTGCCCCATGCATGCGGCACACCGGGCGGAAACAGCACCGAATCGTGCGGCGTGACGGTGTAACGCGAATCGCCGATCTGGGCCCAGATGGTGCCCTCCAACAGGTAGACGGTCTCTTCCACCGAATGCTTGTGCAGCGGGATGCTCGCGCCGGGATCGACGATATTGAGCAGCACCGTGACGTTGTGCGCCGGGGTGTCCTTGTTGACCAGGAACTTCCCGCGCACACCGGCGCGCATCAACACTTCGGGAATGGCGCGATGATCGACGAACGGCATAGCGCTTTTCTCCTCGCTGCTGTAAGGCGCTTCGTTCAAGCCTCAGGGCCTTAATTACACTACCGCATTTCGGCTGCAAAGCCCGTGCTCTTGACTGCGACCGACAAGCGCCTAAGCTCGCGTTGCTCTTCACCCGACAATCGCGATAGCAGAACGAGGGAACAATCATGGACAAGAAACTGGTGAATCCGCCCGGCCTCTTCAAACCCTGGGGCTATCATCATGCGGTCACCGTCACGGGACCGACGAAGATGGTCTTCATCTCCGGGCAGGTGGCGCGCGACCATGACGGCCAGCTCATCAAGGGCGATCTCGCGGCGCAGGCCCGCCAGGCCAATCAGAACCTGATGGCGGTGCTGGCGGGGGTCGGCGCGACGGCGGCCGACGTGGTGAAGCTCACCACCTTCGTGGTGCGGCTGCGGCCCGAGAATCGCAAGATCGTGCTCGACATCCGCGACGAATTTTTCGGCCGCGAAAATCTGCCCGCCAGCTCGCTGATCGGCGTCGAGGCGCTGGCCGAGGCCGGGATGCTGGTCGAGATCGAGGCGATCGCCGCCGTCCCCGCCTGACGCGTTCCCCGCTAGCTCTTGCCGACGGCGAGCGAGGAATCGACGGCGCGGCGCGCCCGCTCGAGGCATTCGCGGTAGCGGCGGCTGCCGAAGTAGAGCAGGCGGTTGTTGAACGGATCGCCGGCGTAGAAAAATTCGTAGAGCAACTGGCGGCCGCCGAAGTCGCCGCTGATCGCGTCCCACGCCAGCTTCATCACGCGCACCCGGTCGCGGGCCGAAATTCCGGGGCCCTTGAAATGGCGCGCCAGGGTGTCCTGCAGTTCAGGGTTCTCGAAATCGCGCTCCGACGGCGTCATCACCAAGCCGCTGCTGCCGAGGTAACGAATCGACTCGACGGCCTTCTGATGAGCCGACGGAAAGAACATCCGCGCCGCCGTCAGGCTCACCAGTCCGCGATTGAGCGTGCCGTGCGAGCCGCCGATCCGCTTGGCGGCTTCCTCGGGCGCAATACCGCCGTCACGCGAGTTCATGGTCCGCATGTTGTCGACCATTTGATGGGCCCCGGCGATCACGAGGCCTTCCGCCAGCTCGACGTTGGCGACCAGCTCGCCGAGAATCTCCTGGTAGCGCGGCAACTGGGTGCGGCCCACCGCCTCGGCCACCAGCGCCGCCAGCCCGGTCATGAAGCTCAGCTTGGCGGTCGCGCGGATAATCGAGTTGAGCCATAGGAAGCCCGGCACCGCGACCCGGATCAGGTTGTAGGTTTCGATATCGCGCGCGGCGAAGACTCGTTCCCACGGCACCAGCACGTTGTCGAATACCGCCAGCGCGTCGCCTTCGTCGTAGCGCGTGGTAAGCGGGCGATCGTAGTCGCTGTAGCCGCGATTATACATCTCGCGGCAGACCAGCTTCAGCCCTTCGGCGGCGACCGGGAGGGCGAACACGATCGCGTAGTCTTCCTCGCCGGGCTTGCGGTTCGCGAACGGCGCGATCAGTATCTCGTCGGCCACCGGAGCCAGCGTCGACAGCATCCGCGCCCCCGAGACGATCAGCCCCGCGTCGTTCTCGCCGACGATCCGGAGCGCCTCCTGCGCCTCGACGCCGCGCGTGCGGTCGACCTGCGGATCGACCAGCGCATGGGTGAGGCACAGGTCGCGCTCGCAGCACAGCTCGTAGTAGGCGGCGATGTTGCGCCCGAAGGCGGGATTGTTGCGGCCGAACAGTGATTGCGCGGCGGCGAAATCGGTAATGAAGGCATTCACGAAATCCGGCAGCCGGCCCATCATGCCGTTGACGGCGTCGGCGCGAATCCGCTCGCCGCGCACCCGCTTCTCCATCGCGGGCCAGTCCTGCGCCATCATCAGCGAGCACGGCACGGCGCGATCGCTGTCCGGCGGCCGCCAGGTGATCTCGGGACCAATCTGCGGATTGTGCTGCAGATCGTAGAGGTCGGCCAGCTCGCGAATCACGCCGGCGAAGGCCGGCACTTTGGTGACATCGCGAACCAGCTCGCCGTTGGCATAGACGCGGCGACCATCGTTCAACCCCGCTACAAATTCTCTTCCGGTACGCAAACCCATCAGTTCATTCCATCTCGGCGTAAGCTTCGATTTCAACCATGCAACGCGGATCGGTCAATGCGGTCACGCCGACCAGCGTCGAGGCCGGCAGCGCATCGCCGAAGAATCCGACATACTCCTGGCTCCCCTCGCGCAGGAACGCGTCGATGTCGGTGACGTAGCTTTTCACCCGCACCACGTCCCGCGGCATCGCGCCGACCGCGGCCAGCGAGCGCCGGATATTCTCCATGATGGTGCGGACCTGGAGGCGCATGTCACCCTCGCCGACCATGTTCTGGTCCTTATCGAACGACATGGTGCCGGCAACGTGAATCGTGGTCCGCACGTTGGTCGCCTTGACGACCTGCGCATAGACCTTGCCCTGGTTATGCGGCGCCTGACGGACATAGACGTCCTTGGGCCAGACTCGCTCAATTGCCATCGCAAACTCCCTTCAACCGATTATGCACGTGTGGATTTCGCCGCCTCGTCCGCCATCGATTTCCGGAACTGCGCCTCGTAATCGAGCACCATCCGCTGGAAACCGGGACGAGCCTCGATTTTGCGGTACCAGGCCAGCATCGCGGGGTACTTGTCCATCGGAAATTTGATCAGCTGGAAGCGATGGATGTCGATGCTCCAGGCGAGGTCGGCGAGCGAGAAGGCGTCGCCGGCGAGCCACGGATGGGAGGCGAGGCGCTGGTCGAGTTCGCCCAGCATCCGCTCGATCCATGCTGTCGAACGCTCCAGGCGGGCTTTGGAAAGTCCCTGCTCGGAGGTGAACTCGCGCATGAACTCAACCAGTTCGTCGTTCTTGACCAGGGTCTCGAACTTTTGCATCTGGGTCCGCACCGCCGCCACCCGGTCTTTCAGGATCGTATTGTGGGACAGGGTCTTCAGCGAGATCTGGGTTTCATCCCACAGTTTCAGCCAGCGATACATGCGCTCGCGCTCGGCCGGATCGGCGGGACGCAGCGGAGGAGTGGGAAAATGCTGGTCGAGGTAGTCGATGATATCGCTCGACTCGGTAACCACTACGCCATCGTGGACCAGCACCGGCACGATCGCTTTCGGATTGATCGCGACGAACTCCGGCGTCAGATGCTCGTTGTGGAGCAGGTCGACCGCATGGCTGGTCCATGGCAGCGCTTTCTCTTCCAGGCAGAAGCGGGCCTTCTGCGAGCAGTTGGACATCGAAAAATGGTAGAGATGAAGGCCCTTGAGGCCACGCGCCTCAGCGCTGCTTGAATCAATTATCGGCATTTGAGTCACCAACTGCGGGTTTTCGGCTATATTCCACCTATCAGACGGTTCGATCCAGAGCGGCGACGGTCGCCGGCGGACGGCGGGAGAAACGCTCATGAAGGCAGTGAATACCAAGGTGGTCGGACATCTCGATTGCCCCGGCGGCGGCCAGGTGTGGATCGACGGCACCACGCTCTATATCGCACACATGGCGGCGCCGCACGGCACCACGATCGTCGATGTGGCCGATCCGCGCCGGCCGCGCGTGCTGGCGCAGATCGAGATTCCGCCGGGATGGCATTCGCACAAGGTGCGGGTCGCCAACGGCGTCATGATCGTCAATCATGAGCAGCTCGGAAAGGAAACCCCTGAGTTCGGCGGCGGACTCGGAATTTACGACGTCTCCAATCCGGCTGCGCCCAAGCCGATCACGAAATGGCGAACCGCCGGCACCGGGGTCCATCGCTTCTCGTTCGACGGCCGCTACGCCTATATCTCGCCGAGCGTCGAAGGCTACGTCGGCAGGATCGTGATGATCCTCGACCTCGCCGATCCGGCCAGGCCCGCCGAAATCGGGCGCTGGTGGATTCCCGGCCAGCATGCCGCGGGCGGCGAAGAGTACCCATGGCGCGACGGCCCCGAGCCGCTCTGCCATCATCCGCTGCGGCTCGACGATCGGCTCTACGTGAGTTATTGGCATCACGGCTTTTTCATCCTCGATATCGCCGACCTCTCGCACCCCCGGATGGTCGCGCAGCGCTACACCGGCCAGAGTTTCCCCCATCCGACCCATACCTGCCTGCCGATTCCGCAGACCCTCAAGGGCCGCCGCGTGATAGTGGTCGCCGACGAGGACGTGGCCAAGCTGCGTCCAGCGGCGCCGTCGTTTGCATGGATTTACGACGTTACCCATGAAGCGACGCCCACTCCGATTGCCACCTTCCAGGCGCCCGGGGTCGACCCCGATGGCTCGCCGCAGCGCCAGATGACCGGCTGTCATCAGCCCTCGGAGCGGGTCAGAGGATCGGTCATCCCGTTTGCATGGTTTGCCAACGGGCTGCGCCTGATCGATATTGCGGACCCGTTTGCGCCGCGCGAGGTCGGATCGTATCTGCCTGATCCACCGCCCGGATATGAGCGCGCCTCGTCCAACGACGTCAGCAGCGACGACCGCGGCCTGCTCTACCTGATCGATCGGCAACGCGGGCTGGAGATCCTCGAAAGCGCCAACCTGTAGGCACCTCGCCCGGCGCTTGACTCACCTTCCGCAATAGGGGAGCATCGCGCAAATTCTTTCAGCATCCGAGGAAACGAAGTCGCATGAACGGCAAAATCCGCCTTATCGCCAGCTTTGCAGCACTGACGCTCGTGATCGGACTGGGCTCGT
>DATKSL010000025.1:0-42437 GCA_035531675.1 Binataceae bacterium (SeqCode)
GCCTCGCCGGCCCTTCTATGGCTATCCGTATTACGGCCCACGCCTGGGCCGCTACTCATACTTCGGCCGCGCGTATCCGCATCCCGCGGCGCCGCCTGCCTATCGCGGGATCGGCAGTTCGCCGCCATGGACCGCGATTAACCCGATGATGCCGCCGGGGCCGTTCATGGCGCCGTCCTTCCCAATTCGCTGACGCGGTCGGCTATAATCACGCCAGGGCCGGCTCAACCGCGATAGATATGGCGCGGGGGCAGCTCTGCTTATGCTGGTAACAATCGACGTCGGCAACAGCCATACCGTAATCGGTATTTATGAGGGCGAGCGGCTGCTCCACCATTGGCGGATCTCCACGATGGCCGAGCGAACCGCCGATGAGCATGGCGCGCTGCTCAAGACGCTGCTGAACGGCGCGGGCTTCGGGGAGCCGCTGCGTCCCGAGGGCGTCGCGGTGGCGTGCGTAGTGCCGTCGCTGAACCAGGTTATCGAACAGCTCGCGGAAACCTACCTCGGCTGCCCGCCGCTGATGGTCGGGCCGGGCGTCAAGACCGGGATGCCGATTCTGTACGAGAACCCCAAGGAAGTCGGCGCGGACCGGATCGTCAATGCGGTGGCGGCCTACGAGGATTGCAAATCCGCCTGTATCGTGGTCGACTTCGGCACGGCCACGACCTTCGATTACGTGACGGCACGTGGCGAGTATGCCGGGGGAGCGATCGCGCCGGGGCTGGGGATTTCGATGGACGCGCTGGTTGAGCATGCCGCCAAGTTGTACCGGGTCGAATTGGTGCGGCCGCGTGAGACCGTCGGCAGAACCACTATCGCCGCGATCCAGTCGGGCCTGATCTTCGGCTACACCGCGCTGGTCGACGGACTGGTGCGCCGCATCGACAGCGAGCGCAATGAGACCGCCGAGGTGATCGCGACCGGCGGCTTTGCCGAACTGATCGCGTGTGAATCCGAGACCATCAGGCGCGTCGACGAGTTTCTGACGCTCAAGGGCTTGCGGCTGATTTTCGAGCGCAACCGGAGGGTGTAGAGTAGCGGAGCTTACGCGACGGGGAGAGATGGAAGCGCCGCGGAGAATCGTACAGGACTCGATGATCGGGCTTCGATTGCCCGACCATGCCCGCCATTCGCCCCGGGTCGCGACGGTGCTCGGCCAGAACCCCGGTCCGTTCACCGGTCCCGGCACCAATACCTATCTGCTCGGCACCGGCCGCCGTCCGATCCTGCTCGATACGGGGCAGGGCGTCGCGATTTATCCGGATAAGCTGGCGGCGGCGCTGTCCGAGCTGTGCCATAGCACGGCTCCCGCCCGCGTCGTTCTCACCCATGCTCATCCCGATCACATCGGCGGTCTCAAACAGCTGCGCGCGCGCTTCGGCGACCTGGAGGCTCTCAAGATGCCGTGGCCGGAACGCGACCCGGCGGGCGGACCGATTACCGCCATCGCGCCCGACGCCGTCGTCGAGGACGAAGGTGTCACGCTCCAGGCGATCTTCACGCCCGGTCACGCCCCCGACCATCTCTGCTACTACCTGGTCGAGGAAAAGGCGCTCTTCACCGGCGACGTGGTGCTCGGTGCCGGCACCACCGTCATCCCGGACGACAGCGGCGACCTCGGCCAATACCTCGCTTCGCTGCGCCGGCTGCTGGAGCTCGACCTCGAGACTATCTATCCCGCGCACGGCCCGGTGATTCGCAATCCCAGGGAAAAGATTCGCGAGTACCTGGCGCATCGCGAGTTGCGCGAGCGCCAGGTGCTGGACGCGCTGGCCGACGGGCCGCGCGAAGTGACGACCATCGTCAAGCGTATTTACGTCGACGTTCCTGAGCATCTGCATCAGGCTGCCGCCAGTTCGGTGCGATCGCATCTGAAGAAACTTCGCAACGAAGGCCGCGTCGTGGAGCATGAGCAGCGCTGGGGCCTCACATAGCGGCGCGCGCGCGGCGCTGATCGCGCTGTGGGCGGCATCGTTCGCGATGCTCCCGGCGCTGGCGCGCGCGCAAGCGGTGCCGGCCGCCGCGAACTCACCGATCGTGGTGCCGCCGGGAGCCACGGTTCCGCCCGCACCCGGCACCGACGCGCCCGAGGTGCATGTCGCTGCCGGGCCCGACGGTTCGCTGCTCGCTACACCCCCGCCCGCGAGCGATGCCACGTTGCCGCCGACGACCACCGAGATTCCGCCGGTGGTACCGCTCCAGACGCAGGATAATCCGCCGGCCGCACCCGGCGCCGCCGCGCCGGACCTGTCGAACTCGAGCGCTGACCTCTACAACTACCAAGCTCAGCAGCCGCCGGCGGAGGTGCAGGAACAGCTCCAGAGCCTGCAACAGTTCCTGGAAGAGGGCGACAGCTCAACCACCATCGGGATGGTGGTGCGCGAGGCCCATCGAAAGGTCGACGGCGGCGGCGAAGTCCCCGGTCTGTTGATCGTCAGCGTGATGCCGGGCAGTCCCGCCGCCGCGGCCGGGTTGAAGGGGATGCGGACGGGAGCGCATGCCTTGCTCGAGGGCGCGGCGGTCGCCGCCTCGCTGTTTTTTCCGCCCGCGATCATGGCGGTCGCGCTGGTCGACGGCTCGGGGATCGGCGAGTCCTCCGACATGATCATCGGTATCGACAGCGTGCGGGTCACTAATTTCCTCGACTTCACCGATCGCATGCGCCAGGAGCAGCCCGGCGATATCATCTACCTGAGCGTGATCCGCAACGGCAGGCGCATGCAGGTCCGGGTCAAGGTCCCCGGCACTCCCGCCACCACGCCCCCGTCCGTAAGCACGGCGAGTGCGGCTTCCGGGGCTATCGGGACCACGGCGACCTCGCGTACGCCGTAATCTTCATCGCGCTTTACACCGATCTGCGCTTCGTACTAAGTAAGTGATCGCTGTCCGTCGAGGCGTGGCCCGGCGAGACGCTTGGAAGGCGAGGCCGCAGCGGCCTCAAGACATAAGTGTGAGTTCGAGCCTGGATCCGGATTTTCGGACCGGGACCCGGAACAAGGGCCTTTGTGCCCGTTCGATAAGGAACGGTTCCTGATGGGTCGCCGGTGATGCAGGCGGCTCATTTTTTTTGGCGGGAACCATGGATAAAGACAAAGTTCGAGTGCCCGACCTGCCGCGCATGAAAGCCGAGGGCCGGCCGATTGCGATGCTGACCGCGTACGACTACCCGTTCGCGCGCATCTTCGACCTGGCGGGCATCGATGTGCTGCTGGTCGGCGATAGCCTCGGGATGGTCGTGCAGGGAGCCGACAGCACGCTGCCGGTCACCGTCGACGAGATTCTCTACCATACGAAGATGGTCGCGCGGGCCCGCCGGCGTGCCCTGCTGGTCGCCGATATGCCGTTCCTCTCGTTCCAGGTCAGCCTGGAACAGGCGGTGCACAACGCCGGCCGCCTGATCAAGGAAGGCGGCGCGGAGGCGGTCAAGCTCGAAGGCGGAATTGCGATCGCCGAGACCGTGCGGCGGCTGGCCGAGCTCGACATCCCGGTGATGGGCCATATCGGACTGACCCCGCAGTCGGTGCATCGGATGGGCGGTCATCGCGTGCAGGGTCGTCGATCGGGAAAGACCCCGGGATGCCGCGAACGGCTGATCGACGACGCGCTGGCGCTGGAGTCGGCGGGCGCCTTCTCGATCGTGCTGGAAGGAATTCCGAGCGATCTTGCGGCCGAGATCACCGGCCGGCTCACGGTTCCCACTATCGGTATCGGCGCCGGGCCGGATTGCGACGGCCAGGTGCTGGTGATGCACGATTTGCTGGGACTCAGCGAATCGTTCCTGCCGCGCTTCGCGAAGCGTTACGCGAATCTATGGCAGGCGGCCAGCGATGCGGCCGGCGACTACCTGCGCGAAGTCCGCAGCCGCACCTTTCCCGACGCCGACCATAGCTACGGCCGCAAGAGCGCCTGAGCGTGGAGGTCGTCAGCGCGCCGGCCGAGATGCAGCGCCTGGCCGAGAGCGCACGCCGGCAAGGGGCGCGGATCTCGCTGGTGCCGACGATGGGCTTCCTGCATGAGGGCCATCTCGCCCTGATGCGCGAGGCGCGGCGGCGCGCGACGATGCTGGTGGTTTCGATTTTCGTCAATCCCACCCAGTTCGGCCCGGCCGAGGACCTGGCGCGCTATCCACGGGATCTCGACGGCGACCTGGCCAAGCTTCGGCGCATCCCGGCCGACCTGGTGTTCGCGCCCGACAGCAGCGCGCTTTATCCGCCCGGCGCGCAAACCTGGGTCGAAGTCAGCGAGCTTACGCGCGGACTGTGCGGTGCTCATCGCCCCGGCCATTTCCGCGGCGTCACCACGATCGTCGCCAAGCTCTTCAACCTGGTGCGCCCGCACCTCGCGATCTTCGGCGAGAAGGATTTTCAGCAGCTCCGCGCGATTCAGCGGATGGTCCGCGATCTCGATTTCGATATCGAAGTGGTGCCTTTCCCGATCGTGCGCGAAGCCGACGGCCTCGCGATGAGCTCGCGCAATGCCTATCTGTCGGCCGCCGAGCGGCGCGACGCGCAAGCGCTGAGCCGCGCGCTGTTCGCCGCCCGCGATCGCTATGCCGCCGGTCTGCGCGACCCGCAAGCGTTGTGCGCGATCGCCGCGGAGGTGATCGCGACCCATCCCGGGGTCCAACTGGAATACCTCGAGGCGGTTGATGCCGAGACGCTCGACGCCGCGCCCGGCGCGGGCCGGCCGATCCTGCTGGCGCTGGCGGCGCGGGTCGGCGCCACGCGCCTGATCGATAACGTGGTACTCGGCGATCGCTGAGCGGTTAGCCGTCCGCCCTTTGCGCGCCGGGTAGGGTCTGATAGCCCTATTCGATACGCAATTCTGGAGGTGAATTATGGCAGCCGCGACGGTTACGGAAATTGCGCCTGATATCTTCCGGATCTGTATCTTCTTTGAACAGAACAAGCTCGAATTCAACGAGTTCCTGATTCGCGATGAACAGCCGCTGCTGTTCCATACCGGTCCCCGCAAGACCTTCGGCGAAGTGCTGGCGGCGGTCCGCACGGTGATCGATCCGACCAAACTGCGCTGGATCGGCTTCAGCCACTTCGAGGCCGACGAATGCGGCGCGCTCAACGAGTGGCTGACGGTCGCGCCCGACGCGCAGGCGGTCTGCAGCCAGGTCGCGGTCAACGTCGATCTCAATGACTTCGCCGAGCGGCCGGCCAAACCGCTGGCGCATAACGAGATCCTGACCATCGGCCGGCGCCGGCTCCGCTTCCTGCGCACACCGCATGTGCCCCACGCCTGGGAAGCAGGGCTGATGTTCGAGGAGAGCGAGCGGATCCTGTTCTGCTCGGACCTGTTCTTCCAGACTGGACAGCATCCGCCGCTGACCGAGTCGGAAGTCGCCAGCGGCGCCGCCGAGACCCTCAAAAAGTACCAGGGCTCGCCGATGGCCAACTCGGTTCCCTACACGCCGTATACGGATCGGATCATGGAAGGGCTGGCGGCGCTCAAGCCGGCGACGCTCGCGATTATGCACGGGCCCACCTACCGGGGCGATTGCGCCGGACAGCTTCGCGCCCTGGCGGCCTCGACCCGGGAATTGCTCGCCAACGACACGAAATGGCCGTAGGATGCCAAGGGCACGATAAAAACCGAGCCGGAGCGGAGCACCGAATTTGTTCGAAGCACCGAAAAAAAATCAGTCGTGAATTGTTCCAAATGCGGTAAGACGCTCCACGACGACGAACGGATTTTCTGCACCCAATGCGGCACGCCGGTGACGCGCTCGTTCGCCGAGAGCCTCGCGCTGGTGCCCGAGCGGGAGCCGCGGGTCAGCTGGCGGTTTTTGATCGTAAGCGCCGTGCTGCTGGTGATTTTCCTGGTGAGCCCCTTGGTGATGGGGTTCCGCGCCCACGAAGCGTACCAGACCACGGTCGATCAGATCGCCGCCAGCGGCCTTACCGCGCGGGTCCTCAACTATCGCCAGGGCTGGTTCTCCTCCTCCGCCACCATCGCGGTCGGCACCCGCGGCATGCAGACGATGATGGTCGAAACGATCAATCACGGGCCCTACCCGATATGGAGCGGATGGTTCTCGATGGTGCCGGTCGCCGCGGTGATCGACACTCGGCCGGCGGAATTTGCCGGCCCCGGCGCTGCCGCCATACTCGCCGACCTGCTGCTGCGCACGGTCGTCTACTTCAACGGCCACAGCCAGACGCGCGTGACGATACCGCCGCGCACCCTCGCGGGCGCCGCGCGAGCCAATTTTCTCGGCCTCGACGGCGAGATCACTCCGCTCCCGAACCGGTTGCGAGTCTCGCTGCACAGTCCCGGCCTCATCGGCCCCGGCCTGGTCGGATGGTCGATCACGGAGTTTTCCTTCAACGGCGATTGGAAGCGGCTGCAGAGCGGCATCTGGGCCGGTGACAGTGAGACGACCATCCGCGAAGCGGACGCTTCGGCGGGCGGGCACCGGGCGAGTCTCCAGCTAATCGACCTCGATACCGGCTCGGCGCTGAAGGACGGGACGATGCAGTTTCGGGGCGCGCTCAGAATTTCGAGCGCGGTGCTGGGCAGCGAGCGAGTCGGGAACATGGCGCTGGCATGGGAACTCTTGAAGATCGATCCGGCTGCGATCGACGTCTGGAACCGGCGCGCGCAGGCCCTGCAAGGCATGAAACTCGACAAGCCGGCGCTGATGGCGATGGCTCGATCCGAGATGGAGGAGTTTGCGATTGCGCTGGCGGACAAGGGGCCGCAACTGGACGCCAACCTGACGATGGCGGTGCCCGACGGCCCCGTCACGGCCAAGCTCAATCTCTCGATTATGCCGCCGGCAACCGCCGCCCCCGCTGCTCAACCGGATCCGCAAGCACTCCTGAGGGCGATCGTGAAGGAGCGGGTCCTGTCCGGGGCGACCGTTCGAGTGCCCTGCGCATTCGTCGACCGGGTCGCCGGCGCGGACAAGGTGAACAACTGGATGCGCGAGAGGACGCTGGTCAAGGACGGTTCTCAATATCTGCTGAAGGCCGACTTTGCCGGCGGAAAGCTGATGGTTAACGGCCGGGAAGTGCTCAATGTCGAGAAACTGCCGCCGGCTCTCAAGACGCCGCCCGGCGCAGCCGGCGTCGCGCCCAAGTCAACCTGAGTGATCGCAAGACGAAGGAGAGCGACGTCATGAAGAAAACCACGATCGCGGGAGCGATGCTGGCGACGGCGGTCGCGCTGGCATTCACCACCAGCGCGTTGAATGCCGCCGAGACGCCCAGCGCTGCGACCCAGGCCGGGCAGGTCAAGTGCCTTGGCGCCAATGCCTGCAAGGGGCAAAGCGCGTGCATGACCGCTACCAACAGTTGCCAGGGTAAGAATTCGTGCGCCGGCAAGGGCTACATCCTCACGACTGACGCCAAATCCTGCCAGGCCAAGGGCGGTCACGTCGGCAAGAAAGCGCCGATGGCGATGTAGCTCACCGCGCGCCCGACGGACATCAGTCGCGGCGCGCTCCAATAGTAATCGACCGGGTCGGGCGCCGCTTGGCGCCCGATTTGCTCATTGAATCTTCACCGCTCCCGAGGTCGCGATTTCCAGTTTCCAACCGGTAATCGCTGGATAGCGAGTAAGATCCAACTGCTTTACAAAATCGATGAGCCGCGCGGTATCGGCGCCATGGCCGTCCTCTGAGCGTTGACGGAGGTAGTAGGGCGGGATGCTCTGGTAGTACAGGGTCGCTTGCACGGCGGCGGCATTCGCCGCGAGGCCGGCGAGCGGAACCTGGTAGCGCACGACGCTACATCCGCATCCCCTCTGATACGACGGATCGTCCCCGGTGCCGACCGGCGCCGTTACGGCAGCATTGGGACCGTTGAAGGATCTTCCGCTGGGCTGAATGCGATTGTCCTTGACCTTGTTATCGAGGCTAAGAAAGCTGGTGGTCAGATATCCCTGAGGATCGGTCACCAGCTCCTCGTAGATCTCGACTTGCTGGTCGCTGGTGATCGGGTTATCCGTCCAGAAATGGGGCTGAAAAGTCTGCTGTGTCGGGCTGAAGAACTCGGTGACCAGCGGATGGCCGGAATTGTCGACGATGACGCCGTCGGAGTTCGTGTTGCCGGAAGCCCACAGCACATTGCCGCTTGCGTCGAGCACCTGAAAATTAACAAAGGCGCGCCGGAAGCTCACCCCGGTAGGAAGGTTGTGGCCAGCCAGATTCAGCACTTCCACGTCGGCCTGCAGCACGCCATTGGCTTGCGCGGCGGATTCGATCGAAACCTCGGCGGTGGCGGTCTGAGCCTGCAGGACACTCTGCGCGACCGCGGTGCGCTGGCTCGAAATCTGATTGGCGAACGTCGCCGGCAGATTCGGATCGACCTTGAAGAGCCCGAGATCGGTGCGAAACTGATCGAACATCTCCAGCGCGAAGACGTTAATGCCGAGCAGCGTATGACGTCGGTAGGGGGAGCGCTCCTGGAGCATCAGGTCAGCATCGGGCAGCCGGGTTGACGGTCCCGTACGCGGCACTCTGGGAAAGGTATCGTCCTCGATATTGGCAATCTTGAACTGTAGCTGAGTGCCGTCGTAGGCATCGGGCATGTGGCAGTTCTGGCAAGGTATGGTGATGAAGCCGCTATTCAACCATTCGAAAAAGGTGGTCTGTTCGTATTCGGTCTTGGGTGCTCCATCTTCCATTACCTGATTGCCGTCGGCGTCATACACCGGCAGCACGATAGTGTGGCATGAGGCGCACAGGTTGGCGTGTTGCACCTGGAGTCCCTGCTGCGGCGTGATCCCAATCGAGTTTTCCATCGGCAGCGGAATTACACTGTCGCCGCTCTTCGCGCCGGACGGATCCGGATCGGTCGGAAAGGGCCCGTAGACCTCGTTGGCGGGGCCTACTATGAAAAGACCCGTGTAAGTCGATGGGTCCTGGAGCTTGTCGTCGGTCATATGATGGCAGACGGTGCATGAAATGCCGTCGCGCGCCAGTGCGCCATAGCGGGAGTTGCGATCCTGCAGCATTGCCCGCGTGAACAAGGTCTTGGGAGCATTGCCATGATCGATATGAAACTGCCGCTGGCCCATCACGCCGTGGCATCGCAGGCACAGGTCCTGCGTGAAGTCCGCGCCATTTGCCTTGCCCGCCAGATGTCTGTGCAGGGTGGATTCGCTATCAAGTTGCGCTAGAAAAATTGGATCGCGCCCCGCCAGGCCCATCATCGAGTAGCGCCACTCGCCATACGGTGACAGGTTGACGGGCGACGGGCCTTGCGGGCCGTAAATCATGTTGGGGGTCGCTCCAATCAGCGTCCCGGTCGCGTCGTGGCAGCCGGAACATTGATCGGAAGTCAGAAATTCGGGGACGCCCCCGTTGGTTTGCCCCCCGGCGACCACGTGATCGAATTGCTCGCCGACCATGCACGGCACCTGTGGCAGCGGCCGAACATCCGCAAAGACAGAACTGGGGATGCGTCCGGTGACGTTGGACGCGGGGTCAGAGCCTGGCTCGCGTCCAACGTCCGCCCCGAACAGATCCCGATGCAGATAGGCCGTGACCGGTGACAGGCTCAATCCGCCGTCTGAGAGATCGAGGGCTGCGTTGAGATATTCGGTGCTGGCGAAGGTCCCCGTATTGCCGGCCGCCGAAGCGTGGCAATTGAGGCAGTAAAGTCCGGCCCCCGCCAGCAACGGCTTCGGCTCCGCGCACCCGCGCGCGTTCATCATTGCGGACTGAGCTGCGCTGCCCGATCGCGGAAAGACGGCGGCCCAATACCATCCATCCCACGAAAGATGGGAGTCCTTGACCATCAGCGACCACAACAGTAGCGGCGAGGTCAGGGTCTGATGCTCCTCCTTGATGAGTATCGCGCCGTCGGGCACCGGTCCCTGCCGGTTTTGGACGGTCATCCAGTTGAAGAGCGCGGGCGAGTACCAGATTTTGACGAACAGATGGACGCCATCGCTGCTGCGTACCTGCGCGTCGTGCTCCCAATGCGCTTTTTGATAACAGAAGTGATCGACGAACGAAGTGAGCCGGGCCGGAAACTGTGATGCGGTGGCGGGCGGTAGCTTTGCGCAGGGGCCGGACGACGCGCGATCAGAAGTACCTCCGCCACCGTTGCCGCATCCGCAAAACGTGGCAAGCACGAAGAGCAGCAGAGTGGTTGGGAGGTAGCTCGACGTGAGCGACATTTTCTTCGGTGATAAAAGTCCTCTTTGCTCCGGTCAGTGAATTTTTCGGTTTCCCTACTTACCTCATGCTGAGGGCACCGAAGAATCTCGCTCTAATAGTAATCGACCGGATCGACCTGACGCTTGGCGCCCCAGTAGAACAGCATGTTCTCGGTCAGCCCCTGCCAGGTGAACTTCCCGGGCGGCATCAGCAGCCGCTTGAACATCGATTTGAGCGAATAAAATTCCTTGGTGCAGCGCCACACCCCTTCTTCGACCTGCTGCGGCGACAGATGCTTGGGCACGAACATGCAGCGGAAGTTGTTGGTGTACATGTCCGCATCCGGGATGATCACGCGCCCCTCGTTCTCGAGCATGGTGCGCATCGGAGTGCCGCGCCGCGGCGTGACGGTGTTGAAGAAGGCCTCGGGCGCCTTGACTTCGTGCAGGAAGCGCAGCGTCTCGTCGAAGATTCCCGGACCATCCTCTTCGAGTCCGAACAGGAAGTTGAGCGAATAATAGATGCCGTGCTTTTCCAGGCGCGCCAGCAGCTTCTTGTACTGGTCGGCGTGATTCTGAATCTTGTTCATCGACAGCAGGCTTTCCTGGCTGATCGATTCGACCCCGATATTGACGTGGAAGACGCCGGCCTTGGCCGCCAGCTCGAGCAGCTCGTCGTCGTGGTTCGAGTTCACCGTCCATAGGCACGAGAAGCGGATATTGAGCGGGGCCAGCGCCTTGAACAGCTCCTTGGCGAACTTGTGCTTGCCGGTGATCTGATCGTCGATGAACTGGAAGCGGCGAAACCCGGTGATCTTCATCACCTGCTGAATCTCTTCGATGATGTCGTCGATCGGACGGGTGCGATAGCTGCCGTTGTAGAACACCGGAATCTCGCAGAACGAGCAACGGTAGGGACATCCGCGGCTGGCCTGCACCGGCACCGCCTTGAACAGGTAGCGGTTGAGCTTGAGCAGCTCATGGCGCGGACGCGGCAGGTTCTTGAGATCGTGGAGCTTGTCGGCCTTGTAGATGCGCTTGAGCTTGCCGTCGCGCCAATCCTGCAGCAATCCGGCCCATACCAGGTCGGCCTCGCCCTGCACCACGGCGTCGGCATGCTTGAGCGCTTCGTCGGGCTGCAGGGTGGCGTGAAAGCCGCCCATCACGACCGGGATGCCGCGCTTGCGGAATTCGTCGCCGAGTTGATAGGCGCGCAGCGAGGCGCCGATAGTGGTGGTCATCCCGACCAGGTCCCAGCCGCCGTCGAAGTCCAGATCCTCGAGCCGCTCGTCGACCAGCGTCACGTCGTACTCGGGCGGCGTCAGCCCCGCCATCAGCGGGATCATCAGACCCATGATCAGACGCCAGCGCGTCTTATGCGGCGTGCCGTCGAGATGGATAGTGGTCGGCTGGACCAGCAGGATACGGGGTTTCTTCATACTTCCTCCGCGACCGCACAGGCCTCGGGCGGCGGCGCGGCGCGCTCCGCTTGCGGCAGGTGGCGATCGGTCAACCACCAAAGTCCGAGGGCAAAGATGTAAGTACCAAACGCGGCTCCCCAGGCAAAGATGGCCAGCCGGTTGAAGATTGCGAGCACTACCAGCAGATAGGCGAAATCACGGCCGGTGATGCGATCGACCTTGCCGACCCAGGCTTCCGCATCGGGGCCCGAGACCCTGAAGGCGCGAGCCACCGAAATCGCGCAGAAGCCGAAGCCGACCAGCATGATTGCAAGCAGGTAGAAATAGGCGACGCTGTGGCTGCTCCGGTAGCATCCGACCAGCAACCCTACGAACACCGCTACGTTGACCAGGTTATCGGTCAGCTTGTCGAACATCCCGCCGAACCTGGTCTCGGCCATCTTGAGCCGCGCCACTTCGCCGTCGACTCCGTCGAGCACGATCGAGAACAGGAACAGAATCGCGCCCAGCAATCGCCCCCAGTAGCCGGCCGAGGCGAACAGCAGCGCCGCGCACAAGCCGAGCACCGTATTGGCCGCCGTCAACTGGTTCGGGGTGATCCAGGTGCGCGCCAGGCGGCGGCTCAGGCGCCATGAGAGATGGCGGTCGAGGACGCGGGCGAGGATGCCGTCGCTGCCCAGGGTCTCGAAGCGCAGCGCGCGCGCCAGGCGCGTCTCGGCGCTGGCGCGATCGCTCGGGCGGCCGTTGAGCACGAACGGCAGATAACGATCGGCGGGCGAGGGCAGCGAGCGGCCGTCAGGCTCCGCGAGCAGCATGGTCAGCGGTCCGGCGCTGATCGCGGCCTCGCCGCGGCCGTCGCGAACGCTGATCACCTCGCGCGCCGCCGCGCTTGAATGCGCCATGATGGTCGCGATTTGCAGGCGGCTCATCACCAGGTTGCCGGCCATCAACAGGCACGGCTCGCTCTGCGACAGGCCGGCCGCTTGCGCGCCGCCGGCGGCCAGCGATTCGACCAGGGTGACTTCAGGGCGCCCGGCGAAGCGGCCCATCGCGCTTGACAACGCGCCGTTTGCGGTCGGGCCGGACTCGACGATGAAGCGCTTCACGCCGGCGCGCTCGCATAGAATCATCAGGCGTTCGAGCAGCGGGCGGCCGAAGATTGTTGCGCTTCCGTGATCGGCTTCGACGATCAATGCGGTCTGAATCAAAGCATCCAATTTTTGCAAGGTTTTTCGGGGTTAATTCAGGTTATAGCCTGGGCGCTCAGCTTCTTGACCGAGCGGTCCGTCATAGTCAAGGCGAGTGAAGCAGGTTTGTCAACGGGGGTCCCGATGATTCGCGCGCGTAACTTCAGATGACGGCGGCGTGATCGGAGGCTTAAATCGCGATCCTCGAGCGGCGGATTGCGGCTGGTTTCTGTCTCTGACCCCGGCGGGCTGGTAGAATGACGCCATCGTGAGTACGCCGTTAGCGCTGCTGCTGGATTTCGGCGGTACGCTGGATGTTCCGCGCCACTGGCTCGACCGCTTCGTCGACCAGTATCGCGCGCTGGGCTTCGAGCTTGACCGCGCGGGCCTCGACCCGGCGTTCAGCCACGCCACCGCGCTCGGCTACAGCAGCACCAGCGAGATCAAAGGCTATGCGCTGCCGCAGATCGTCGAATTCCTGGTGCGTCATCAACTCGATTGGCTGGCCGAATTCGGCGCCGCGGATTTTCCCCGGTCGCGGCTCGCGAGCGATACCGCGCGCCACCATCTGACCCGCGCTATCAGCGCCGGCTTCGTCGAGGAATCGCGCGCCACCGTCGCCGACACTCGCGAGTTGCTGGCCGCGCTCCACGAGCGCCATCGACTCGCCGTGGTTTCCAACTTCTATGGCAACCTGCCGGTGATCCTAGCCGAATGTGGCTTCGCGCCGTTCATCGACGTAGTGGTCGATTCATCCGCCGCCGGGATCTTCAAGCCCGACGCCGGGATCTTCATGATCGCGCTGCGCGAGCTCGGGGTCGGTCCGCGCGACTCCGCGATGGTCGGTGACTCGCTCGACAAGGATCTTGCGCCGGCGCGTCGGCTGGGACTGCGCACGGTATGGCTGCGGACCGCGCCGCCGGACGATCGCGCGAGCGATGAACCCGAGCTGGCGGAAATCCCTGTCGACTACGTAATCCACTCGATCGCGGAGCTGCGAGAGCTGGCGTGGTAGCTGCTTTTGACGGCGCTATTCTGGCCGCCGGCAGCGGCCAGCGTCTGCGGCCGGCGGTCGGCCCGATTCCCAAGCCGATAGTTGCGGTCGGTGGGATGCCGATGCTGCTGCGGCAGGCCGCCGCGCTGCGGGCCGCGGGCGCGCGCTCGATCGTGGCGATCGTGAATTCCGAGAGCGCGCGGCTACTGGCGGCGCGCGCCATCGAGATCCCCGCGTATCTCGAGCTGTGCGTGCGCGATACCGCCAACTCGATGGAATCGCTGCTGGCGCTGGGCGAGCGGCTGACAAGCGATCGCTTTGTGCTCGCCACCGTCGACGCGATCGTGCGGCAAGCCGAGCTCGATCGCTTTGCCGCCTCCGCTGCCGCGCTCCTGGAGCCGGGCCGCACCGACTGCTGCGACGGCGCGCTGGCGCTGGTGCGATGGCGCGGCGACCGGCGGCCGCTGTTCGCCACGGTCGCGGCGGACGGAACTATCGCGGCGCTGGGCGCCGGCGAGAGTCCGCTGGTGACGGCCGGCTTCTATTTTCTTTCGCAGCGGATTTTCGATTTCGCCGCGCAGGCGCGCGCGCTCGGGCTCGACGCGCTGCGCCGCTTCCTAGCGCTGCTGATTGCGGAGCATGTGCGGCTGGCGGGAATCGAGATCGACGGTGCTATCGACGTTGACGAGGGCGCCGATCTCGCCGCCGCCCGCGCCCTGGTCGAGGCCGACGTCAAAGGTTAGCCCATGCGAGCGCTTGGAATTTATCGCGAGACGGAGTTCTCGCCCGGCAAGGTCGAGGCCGACGCCGCGATCCTGAACCGCGCGCTGGCGGCGCTGGCCGCGGCCGGCGTCGAGACCGCGTCGCTCAGCCCCGAGCGGGCCGCGGAGCAGAACGAAGATCGCTCGGCGGCGCCCGAGCTGGTGCTGGCGATGTGCCAGGGCGAGCGCCAGCTCGAGCGGCTGGCGCGACTGGAGAAGGGCGGCGCGCTGGTGGTCAACTCGGCGCTGGCGATTCGCAACTGCTATCGCGATCTGCTGGGCGCCGGGCTGTTGCGGGCCGGAGTTCCGGCGCCGCTCGGCGTGATGCTCGATCTGGCCGCCGGGGCGCGCTTCGACGGCCTCGATCCGTCGCGCGGCCTCTACGTCAAGCGCGGTGATCTCCATGCGCTCGGCGCCGACGACGTCCAGCGGGTCGACGAGTCGGGCAAGCTCGACGCCGTGCTGGCGGGCTTCAAACACCGCGGCGTCGCCCGGGTTTACGTCCAGCAGGCGGTCGACGGGACGCTGGTCAAGTTTTACGGGGTCAGCGGCGGCGAATACTTTGCGGCCCTTCCCGAGCGCGGCGCGCTGGAGCGTCCGGTCGAGCTCGCGCTCCGGCAGGCGGCGGAGCGGGCCGCGGCGGCCCTGGGGCTCGAGGTTTGGGGCGGTGACGCGATTGTCGATGGCGACCACCTGATGATCGTCGATTTCAACGATTGGCCGAGTTTCGGCCGGGTGCGAGACGACGCCGCCCGCGCGATCGCCCGGCGCTGCCTGCTGCTGATGCGGCGACGCCAGGATTGAGCCCCGGCCGCCGAATCAAGCCGGCTCGAATTCGCTCGCAGGTTCGCTATTATGATGCGAACCGTATGAAGACCTCGTCCAGGAAAATCGCCATTCCGGCCCGCGCCGGTGATCTGCCCCAAATCAACACCGAAATTCCGGGGCCGAAATCGGCCCAGGTGTTCGCTGCCGAGCAGCGTTACGTGGCGCCCGGCCGCCAGCGTATCTCCGAGCTCGCCGGTATCGCCTTTGCGCGCGGCGACGGCGCCACGCTGACCGACGTCGACGGCAACACCTATCTCGATTTCTTCGCCGGGGTCGCGGTTGCCAGCCTCGGCCATGCCCATCCCGCGCTCGCCCAGTCGCTGTCCGAGCAGGCCGGCCGCCTGATCGTCGGCACCTTCGCGACTCCCGAGCGCGCCGAGAACTTCAAGCTGCTGAGCGAGGTCGCTCCCGGCCGGTTGAAGCGCCATCATCTGTACAGTGGCGGCGCCGAGGCGGTCGAGGCGGCGCTCAGGCTGGCGCGCTCGGCCACCAAGAAGCACGAAGTGGTGAGCTTCTGGGGCGGCTTCCATGGCAAGACCGCCGGCGTGCTGGGGCTGATCGGCGACGAATCCAAGCAGGGTTACGGGCCGTTGATGCCGGGGCGCTACCAGGCCCCGTACGCCGACTGTTATCGATGTCCGTTCAAGATGACTTATCCCGAATGCGGGATGTATTGCGTGGAATTCGCCGGCCAGCAGGTAAAGCATAGCTCGGCCGGGGCGGTGGCGGCGGTAATCGTCGAGCCGATGCAGGGGACGGCGGGCAACGTGATTCCGCCCGACGACTTCATGCCGGCGGTCAAGGAGATCGCGCGGCAGAACGACGCGCTCCTGATCGCCGATGAAATGATCACCGGCTTCGGCCGCACCGGCAAATGGTGGGGCGTCGAGCATAGCGGCGTCGAGCCCGATATCGTCACGGTCGGCAAGGGGATGGGCTCGGGCTTCCCGGTCTCGGGCGTGCTGATGAGCGACGAGTTGGGCGCGGCCCAGCCGTTCGGCAAGCCCAGCGCCTCGTCGTCGAGTTACGGCGGAAATCCGCTGGCGGCGGTCGCGGTCGGAACGACTATCCGCACCATCCAGCGCGAGGGGCTGGTCGAGAACTCGCGGCAGGTCGGCGCGCTGCTGCTCGATCGTCTGCAGGGGTTGAAGGAGAAGTACCATTTCGTCGGCGACGTGCGCGGCCGCGGCCTGCTGCTAGGACTCGATCTGGTGCGCGACCGCTTCACCAAGGAGCCGCTGGCGCGCCCGGTAACCGAGGCGATCTTCAAGGAATGCCTGCGGCGCGGGCTGGTGCTGATGGGCTACTTTCCGCGTATCCGGATCAATCCGCCGCTGGTGATTACGGCGGCGCAGGCCGAGGCCGGGGCCGCAATCCTCGATGAAGTTTTCGCCCACGTCAGCGCGCATCTCGACTGGCGCAACGGAGCCTGACCGTCGATGGTGGCCGTGACCGGAAATCGGGGACTGTTCCTCGACCTGGTGGGAACGCTGGTCGCGATGGACGAGACCCGCCAGTTGCCGCTCGACGAGCGCGGCCGAATCGTCATCGAGCTGATGCCCGGGGTGGCCGACAAGCTCGCCCCGATTCGCGACCATCTGATCCTCGTGGTCTCCAACCAGGCCGGTATCAAGCGCGGGCGGCTGACGGCCGAGGCGGTCGAGGATGCGCTGCGCGCGCTCGACGAGCGGCTCGGCGGGATCCTCAGCGGCTGGCAGGTATGTCCGCACGACGACGACGATCAATGCGCCTGCCGCAAGCCGCGCGCCGGGATGATACACGAGCTTGCCGAGATGTACGGGGTCGACCTGGCGCTGTCGACGATGGTCGGCGATCAGGAGGTCGACGCCGAAGCCGCGCAAGCGGCGGGCATCGGCCACTTCATCTACGCCAAGGATTTCTTCGGCTGGCCGAGCTGAGCCCGCAGGCCTGAGGCCTGCACCCATCTAAGGCGCGCTGAATGTTGTCGTGGAGTCCATTGGTTACGACTTTGCGGGTTGCTCTTTTCCGTCATCCCGAGCGGAGCACCGCGCAGTCGAGGGATCTCCGCGGAGCGATGAATCCTTACCGCTGGATTGACCAGCGCGCTGGCTTCCGCAAAACCACCGGACGTGGAAGACTTGCCTAATCGATATCGCGCAGGAGACGACGCATGAAGATCGGACTGATGGCCTTTACCACCGTGAACACGATCCATCCCGCCGCGCTGGCGCAGAAATGCGAGGCGCTGGGCTTCGACCTGCTGGTCTTCCCCGAGCATCCGGTGATCCCGGCCGTCACCCGCACCCCGTTCCCACGCGGCGACGGCACGATTCCCGACTTCTACTACAACTGTCCCGACCCGCTCGTGACGATTGCGATAGCGGCCGCGGCCACCAGCCGGATTCGGGTCGGCACCGGGATCCTGCTGGTGCCCGAGCATAATCCGATCAACGTCGCCAAGGCGCTCGCCACGCTCGACCATTACTCCAACGGGCGGCTGGTGATGGGCATCGGTGCCGGCTGGCTGGCCGATGAGACCGAGGCCTTCGGCGTCGAGTTCCGGCGGCGCTGGCCGCTGACGCGCGAGTACATCGGCGCGATCAAGGAGCTGTGGACCAGGGAGGAGGCCAGCTTCGACGGCGAGTTCATCAAGTTCCCACCCATCCGCTGTAATCCCAAGCCGCTCCAGAAGCCGCATCCGCCGATCCTGGTCGGCGCGGTCGGCGATCGCGCGCTGCGCAACACGGTCGCGATCGGCAACGGCTGGATGCCGCTCGAACAGTCGCCCGAAAAGCTCAAGTCCGAGCTCGCCAAGCTGCGCACGATGTGCGACGAGGCCGGCCGGCGCTTCGATGAGCTCGAGATTTCGGTGACCTTCATGGGCGCCACCAAGCCCAATTCGCGCGAGCTTATCGAGCGCTATCGCGAGGCCGGCGCCCATCGCCTGATCCTCAACAGCGCGCCGCTCAGTCGCGACAGCGCCGACCGCGAACTCGATGCGATGGCGCGCGAGTGGATCGCGCGCTGACCGAATCGTTGCGGCCTGACCCCGAGTGAAACTGCGCGGTGCGATAGTCGGCTTCGGTGCGGTCGCCGCCGAGGGCCATCTGCCAGGCTGGGCGACGCGGCCCGAAGTCCAGATCGTCGCGATCTGCGATCCGGTCGCCGCGCGGCGCCATCATGCCTTTCGGATCCTCAAGGGCGTGCGGGTTTACGACGATCTCGGCCTGATGCTCGACGGCGAGCGTCCGGACTTCGTCGACGTCGCCAGCCCGCCCGGCTTCCATGCCGCGGCGGCGCGCGCGGCGTTGGAAGCTGGCGCGCACGTAATCGTCGAGAAGCCGCTGTGTCTCGCGCTCGAGGAGTTCGATGCGCTCGCCGAGTTGGCGCGGATCCGCGGGCGCGTCCTGATGTGCGTCCATAACTGGAAGCATGCTCCGGCCTACCGTCGCGCCTTCGAGCTGATCGCCTCGGGACGGCTGGGCAAGGTTCGTGAAATCACCCTGGAGCGCTTGCGCACCGGACCGGCAGGCGGCGACGGACCGGGCGCGCGTTGGCGGCGCGAGGCGGCGCTGGGCGGCGGAATCCTGATCGATCACGGCTGGCATACGTTGTACCTCGCGCAATGGCTGATGGGCGGCGCGGCGCCGACGCTGGTCTCGGCGCGGCTCGGCGGTAATCGCGAGGGTGGCGCGGAGGAGGAAGCCGACTTGCAGCTGGCTTTCGACGGCGACCGGCGCGCGGCGATTCAGCTTTCCTGGCACGCCGCGGCGCGCCGCACCTCGGCGTCGATCAGAGGCGACCGCGCCGTGCTCGAGCTGGAGGGCAATGCGCTGCGCCTGACCGAGGCCCAGGCCAGCCACGATTTGTCGGTAATCGATGCCGCCGACGACTCGTACCATGCGGCGTGGTTCGGGTCGCTGGCGGGCGATTTCGAGCAGGCCATCGAGCGCGGTGGTGGGGCGATAGTCGCGACCAATCTGGCCGAGTCCCGCGCTGCATTAGCGATTATTCTCGAAGCTCGCGCGGCGGCCGGGGCAAATCCCTGACCGTCGGTCAGTCCGACTGCCTCCGAATTGACCTGCCAGGCTCGCGGCAGTCCGATTCATGAGCCCAATCTATCACTATTGACTTTCCTGACCGAGCGGATAATGCTGCCTGCTATTGACCGCATGGTTAGGGGAATGTGACGGGCAGGTTGAAGCGCCCCTTTGACAGTAAATTTCCCAAAGTTAGTGGGTAAACGCGAAGTTAGTGCGATGGCTCAAGATCAGGTGAAAGTTGCTGCGAGCGACCCCCGCGAACCAGCCCAGGGTTCGCGCGACGAGATTTTGCGGGCCGCGATCCGCTTGTTTGCCGACCGCGGTTTCCACGAGACCTCGATGTCGGAAGTGGCGCGCGAGGCGCGAGTCAGCAAGGCTCTGATTTTTTGGCACTTCAAGACCAAGGAAGAGCTCTTTATGGCGGTCCTGAACCGCCTGCTGGAGCCTTATTTTATCGATTTCACCGAAGAGTCGGGCGCCTTGAACGAGCGCGAGCAGATTCTGAAGCTAGTCGAGATGTATCTGCTATTTGTGCGCGATCACGCTAACTCGGTGCGCTTCTTTATCACCCAGCTGCTGCACGACGAGCATCGCGGCGAAGGGCTGGGATCGCAGGTCATGCAGTTGTACGACGGGTATCGCAGCCTGCTGACCAGTCTGATAGCGCAGGCCTACGGCAGCGGATTATGCGCCCGCGGCCCCAGTCCCGAGAGCGCCGCCGCTTTCCTGCTGTCGGCGCTCAACGGCTTTCTGATCGAGTTCCTGTTCATGGGCCAGTCGGCGCTCGATCCGCAGCACGCGTTGCGGATGGTGCGCGAATGGTTGTTTGACGAGACTACGCAAGACAGTCCCGATGACGGTCAAGTCCTGGCTTGAGCCCGAGGACCGGTGAGGAGAATTTACGCTCATGCGGATGCCGCTTAAATTGATGATGGACCTCGGGCGCTACGTCGGTCGCCATAAGCGGGCCGGCGAGAAGTACTTCCCGCTGGTACTGATGCTGGAGCCGCTGCACGCCTGCAATCTGGCCTGTGTCGGATGCGGCCGGATCGTCGAGTACAAGGACACCATCCGCGACATGATACCGCTGGAGGACGCGCTGAGCTCGGCTCAGGAAGCCAACGCGCCCATCGTCTCGATCTGCGGCGGCGAGCCGCTGATGTACAAGCATATCGCGCCGCTGACCCAGCGCCTGATCAGCGAACAGAAGCGCCACGTCCAGATCTGCACCAACGCCATCCTGCTCGAGCGCTTCGTCAAGCAGGTCGCACCCAGCCCCTATCTGAGCTTCAATATCCATATCGACGGGATGCGCGAGACCAACGACCGCGTGGTCGATCGCGCCGGCCACTTCGATATCGTGGTCAAGATGATCACGATGCTCAAGCAGAAGGGCTACCGCGTGCAGACCAACACCACCGTCTTCCGCGAGACCAGCGGCGAGGAGCTCGAGGAGCTAATCACCTTCCTGAGCAGTTTGGGCGTGGATGGAATGCTGCTTACGCCGGGCTATCATTACCAGGTGCTGAGCAACGACAATCTCTACATGACGCGGGAAGAGATGCCGCTCAAGTTCCGCAAGGTCCGCAAGATGGCGGACGATTACAAGATCATCAACACCCCGATTTATCTCGATTACCTGGTCGGCGATCGCGACCTGCTGTGCAGTCCGTGGACCACGGTGACGCGTAATCCGCAGGGCTGGAAGGGCCCTTGCTACCTGATCACCAACGGCCACTATAAGACTTTCAGCGAACTGCACGCGGCCACCGATTGGGAGTATTATCGTACCAAGCAGGATATCCGCTGCCGTGACTGCAAGTTGCATTCCGGCTTCGAGGGGACGGTGGCGCTCGATTTTGGCAAGAACCTTAAGGATTCGTGGCGGATGGTCCGCCATTACGTGGCCTGAGGGCGAGCATGGCGCGAGCGCGCCTTGAGAATCGTCGGCTGAAGTGTGGCGGTGGGGGAAGCGAGGTCGTTTTGCCGGCATGGGATCTTCCAACTTCCGGGCGGCGAAGCGTCGACCGATGCAGAACCTGAAAACGGCCCGCGCTGGCGGTTATGCTGCGCAAGCCTCGGCCCAGGACTCGGCAGTCCTCTCGGCGGCCGACTTCGATCTCAACGCCTATCTGAAACAGCGCGTGCGACTCATCGAACAGGCCCTCGACCAGCGCCTGCCCGGACCGCACGGGCCGGCCGGGCGGCTGCTGGAGGCGATGCGCTACAGCCTGCTGGCGGGCGGCAAGCGGCTGCGCCCGATTCTGGCACTGGCGGCTTGCGAAGCGGTCGGCGGTGAAATCGAAGCCGCGATGGGGCTGGCCTGCGCGATCGAGATGATTCACACCTACTCGATGATTCATGACGACCTGCCGTGCATGGACAACGACGACCTGCGCCGCGGCAAGCCCACCAATCACAAGGTTTATGGTGAGGCGATCGCCACGCTGGCCGGCGATGCGCTGCTGACCGACGCCTTCGGCGTGCTGGCGCGACTGACGCCGTCAGCCGTGCCGCGCGGGGCGCTGGTCGAGACCATCGCCGAGCTGTCCGCCGCCGCCGGATCGGCCGGGATGGTCGCCGGACAAACCCTCGACCTGATGGACGAGGGCCAGGCTATCAGCATCGCTGAGCTCGAAGATCTGCATGGCCGCAAAACCGGCGCGCTGTTCGTCGCTGCGACCGTCGGCGGCGCCCGGCTGGGCGGCGGCGACCCGTCGCAGTTGGCGGCGCTCAACGGCTATGCGCGCGCGCTCGGGCTGGCCTTCCAGGTGATCGACGATCTGCTCGACGTCGAAGGCTCGACCGAGCAGGTCGGCAAGCGCACCCATAAGGACGAGGATCGCGGCAAGGCGACCTATCCGGCGCTGCTCGGAATCGGCGAATCACGCCGCCTCGCCGCGCGCTTGCGCGGCGCTGCCGAGCAGGCGCTGGCCGGCTTCGACCATCACGCCGAGCCGCTGCGCCGGCTCGCGAATTTCGTCGTGGAGCGCAAGCTGTGAGCAGCGCGCACCAGATTCATGGCAACGCGGCGCTCAGTCGCCGCCCGCTTCCCGCACCGCCCGGGCCGCGCCAGGCGATCCTCAAGGCGCCGGGCGACCTTGAGCTGCGCAGGTTCACGCCGCCGGCGCCCGGACCCGGCGAAGTGCTGCTCCAGGTCCGCTGTGCGCTGAGCTGCGGCACCGATTTGAAAACCTGGCGCCGCGGCCATCCGATGTTCAGCCTGCCGACCCCCTTCGGCCATGAGTTCTCCGGCGTGGTGGCGGCGCTGGGCGAGGGCGTCGACCGGTTTCGGGTCGGCGATGGCTTGATGGCGGCGCCGACCGCGCCGTGCGGCCGCTGCTTTTTCTGCCTCCGCGCCCAGGAAAATCTTTGCGCCGACGCGGTCGGCAGGATGTTGATGGGCGCGTATGCCGACTTCCTGCTGTTGCCGGCCCATATCGTGGCGCGTAACGCGTTTCGCAAGCCCGCCGCCCTGAGCTTCGAAGAGGCGGCGCTGCTCGAACCGCTGGCCTGCGTGATCCATGCCCACGAGATGGCCAGGCCGGAGCCGGGCGAGAGCGTGCTGATCGTCGGCGCCGGTCCCTTCGGACTGCTCCACATGCTGGTGCTCCGGGCCGCGGGTGTGGGCGAAATTGTCGTCGCCGGACACGGTGAGCGGCGCCTCAAATGGGCGGCCGATCTGGGGGCCGATCGGGTGATCGATGCGACTCGCGCCGACGCCGCGGCCGAGGTCGCGCGTCTCAACAGCGGCTTCGGTCCCGACCTGGTGATCGAAGCGACCGGCCAGCTCGAAGGATGGCACGACGCGCTGGCGCGCGTGCGCCGCGGCGGTCGGGTAATGTTCTTCGGCGGATGTCCCGCCAACACCGTGCTGAAGGTCGACACCCGCCGCATGCATTACGACAACCTGACGCTGCTCGCGCCGTTCCATTACCGGCCGAGCGATGTGAAGCGCGCCTTTGAATTGCTGGGCGAGCGCCACCTGGGCATCGAGCGGATCGTCAACGGGCACCGCCGGCTCTCCGAGCTGACGGAGGTTTTCGAGATGCTTGATCGCGGCGAGCTGCTGAAGTGTGCGGTCATCCCGTGACGCCGGCCCCCGGCGCCGCCGGCGGGCAGCGGCCGGCCGCTGCGTCCGGTCCGATCCTGAGCGCCACCTGTCCGGGTCCATCATCGCGCGCCGAGCGCGGTCCAGCCGCGGCCTGATCGCCGCGTACGATTCGCCAGCATAGAGAGGATCTTCCTTGGAAGTGACCACGCCAGCTGCTGCGCAGCCAAACGTTGAGAACGCCGCCGAGACCGCCGCCGCGGCGGATTTCCGAGCCCGCCTCGACGCCGCGATCGGCCACGCCCAGCGATCGCTGGTCGCGATGCAGCGTCCCGAGGGTTTCTGGCAGGCGCCGCTCGAAGCCAACGCCGAGATGAATGCGGAGTTCATTATTTTCAGCCGCTTCATGGGCGCTGCCGACCCCGAACTCGAGCCCCGGCTCAGCAAGTATCTGCTCGATATCCAGCAGCCCGACGGCAGCTGGAATCTGTTCCCGGGCGGCGAGGGCGACCTCTCGACCAGTATCGAGGCTTACTTCGCGCTCAAGCTGACCGGGATGAGAGCGGGCGATGAGCCGATGCTGCAGGCACGCCGCTGGATCCTCGCCCACGGCGGCATCGCCAAGGCCGGCACGCTGGCGCGCTTCTACCTGGCGGCGATGGACCAGGTGCCGTGGAGCGCGACGCCCGCGATGCCGATCGAGCTGGCGCTGCTGCCGAACTGGTCGCCGCTCAATATCTACGAGCTTTCCTCATGGGCGCGCGGCACGGTGATGGCGCTGATGTTGCTGCAGGCGACGCAGCCGGTGGTGAAGGTCGATTACCGCGACAGCGTGCTGGAGCTCTATATCCAGCCGCCGCATTTCACCAAGTTCAAACTTGGCCGCGGAGCGTCATTGTTCTCGCTGCGCAATGCGCTGAACCTGACCAACGGCGCGCTCGGCGCCTACAATCGCCACCATCTGAAGAATCTGCGCGCGCGCGCGATCCGCGACGTCGAACGCTGGATTCTCGACCATCAGGATGAGAACGGCTCGTGGGGCGGTATCCAGCCCTGCTACCTGCTGAGTGCGATGGCGCTCAAGGGGCTCGGCTACCGCAACGAACATCCGGTGATCAGCAAGGCGCTCGCCGCGAGCCGCGAGCTGATCTGGGATTACGGCGATCGCATCCTCTATCAGCCCTGCGTCTCGCCCAACTGGGACACCGCGCTCGCCGCCAAGGCGCTGATCGATTCGGGATGGGACCGCAACGATCCGGCGCTGACCAGGGCCGCGCGCTGGTTTATCGATCATCAGATCTTCAAGCCCGGCGACTGGTCGGTGAAGCGGCCGCGCCTGGAACCGGGCGGCTGGGCCTTCGAGTTTTTCAACGACTGGTACCCCGACGTCGACGACTCGGCGGTGATCCTGATGGTGATCGCCGACACCGCTTGTGACGATGCCGCGGCCAAAGAGCGGGCGCTGCGCGTCGGCTCGAACTGGGTGATGGGGATGCAATCGAGCGACGGCGGCTTCGCCGCCTTCGACGTCGACAACGATGCGACCTGGCTTAACCAGGCGCCGTTCGCCGACGCCGAGGCCGCGACCGATCCGACCTGCCCGGATGTCGCCGGTCGCGTGCTCGAGATGATGGCCGCGGTCGGCTATCGCGCCGACCATCCGGTGGCGCGCCGCGCAATCGAATGGCTCAAGCGCGAGCAGGGGAACGACGGCTCATGGTGGGGCCGCTGGGGCGTCAACTTCGTCTACGGCACCGCCTCGGCGCTGTCGGGTCTGCGCGCGATCGGCGTCGATCTCAACCAGGACTGGATTTGGCGCGCCGTCGCATGGCTCAAAGCCAAACAGAATGACGACGGCGGATGGGGCGAGAGCTGCCTGAGCGATCGCGATCCGGCCTGGCGCGGACGCGGTGTCAGCACCGCCTCGCAGACCGCGTGGGCGTTGATCGGACTGGCCGCCGGCGAAGATGAGGTCGGCGACGCGGCCCGGCGCGGCGCGGCCTGGCTGATGGACCGTCAAAACGAGAACGGCGGCTGGGACGAAACCGAATTCACCGGCACCGGCTTCCCCAATCATTTCTACCTGCGCTATCACCTGTACTGTCATTACTTCCCGTTGATGGCGTTGGGACGCCTCCGGCGCCGTCTGCAGGATCACGCGGGAGGCTAGCGGGCGAACCATGAAGCCGATCGCGATTCTCGGCTCGACCGGCTCGGTCGGCGTGACCACGCTCGACGTCGTGGGCCGCTTCGCCGATCGCTTCCGCGTGGTGGCGATGGCGGCCGGGCGCAACCTCGACTTGCTGGTCGAGCAGGTGCGGCGCTTTCGGCCCGAGCTGGTCTCGGTCGCATCGGCGGAGCTGGCGGGCGAACTCGCCGAGCGTCTCAAGCCCGAGCACCCGGCGATCGTCCATGGCATGGAGGGCGCAATCGCGGTCGCCACCCATCCGGCGGCGAAGCTGGTGGTGTCGGCGCTGGTCGGCGCCAAGGGGCTGCGGCCGACGCTGGCCGCGATCGCCAGCGGCAAGGATATCGCCTTCGCCAACAAGGAAGTGCTGGTGGTGGCCGGCGAGCTGGTGATACGCGCGGCGCGCGCCCATCGCGTTAAGCTGCTGCCGGTCGACAGCGAGCATAACGCGATCTTCCAGTGCCTCGAGGGACGCGATCGCGCAACGCTGCGGCGCATCATCCTGACCGCCTCGGGCGGGCCGTTCCGCGAACTTACCCTCGAGCAGTTCGCCAGCGTCACGGTTGCCGATGCGCTGCGCCATCCGACCTGGCAGATGGGCAGCAAGATCACGATCGACTCGGCGACGTTGATGAACAAGGGCCTCGAAGTGATCGAGGCGCGCTGGCTGTTCGATCTCGATCGCGCGCAAATCGCGGTGGTGATTCATCCGCAAAGCGTGATCCATTCGATGGTCGAACTGATCGACGGTTCGGTGATCGCCGAGATGGCGATCCCCGACATGGCGATCCCGGTCGCCTACGCGCTGGCCTTTCCCGAGCGCCTGCCGCTCGACCATCTGCCGCCCCTGTCGCTTATCGAACGCGCCAAGTTGACCTTCGAAGCGCCCGACGTGACCCGCTTTCCGTGTCTGCGCCTGGCTTACGAAGCGCTGAGCGAGGGCGGCATGATGCCGGCCTGTCTGAACGCCGCCAACGAGGAGCTGGTCGCGGCGTTTCTCGCCGGTCACGTGCGTTTCATCGATGTCGCGCGCTATATCGAGACCGTGATGGAGCGCTTCGATAATCGGCCGGTCACGAGCCTCGAGGATCTGCTTGCGACCGACGGCTGGGCGCGAGCTGCGGCCCGCGAACTGGCGGGGCTCGAGCCGGGCGCTTCGACCGCCCTGATATGAGAAGCCCGTTGGCAGACGCGCAACCGCTGGAAGCGAATCGCACCGGGCGCGCCGAACCGCCGCCCGCGGCGGCGATGAGCCTCGATGAGGCTTACGCGTTCTGCGGACGCCTCGCGCATCGCCATTACGAGAACTTCACCATCGCGTCGTGGCTGATGCCGCGTGCGATGCGGCCGCATATGCATGCGATTTACGCCTATGCGCGATACGCCGACGATTTTGCCGACGAGCAGCGGAGCCTCGCGCGGCTCGATGACTGGGAGCACGAGCTCGACCTAGCCTACGCCGGCCGTCCGCGCCATCCGGTGTTCGTCGCGCTGGCCGACACCATCCGCCGCTTCGACATTCCGCGCGAACCGTTCGCGGCGCTGCTGCGCGCCTTTCGCTCCGACGTGAACTTCCAGGGCTTCGAGACCATCGAGGATCTGATGGGTTACGCGCGCGAGTCGGCGAACCCGGTCGGCCACCTGGTGCTCTATCTGTTCGGCTATCGCGACGCGCGCCGGCAGGAGCTTTCCGACCAGGTCTGCAGCGGGCTGCAGCTCGCGAATTTCTGGCAGGACGTCGCAATCGATCTCGACAAGGGCCGCATCTACTTTCCGCGCGCCGACCTCCGCCGCTTCAACCTGAGCGAGCAGGCGCTCGCGCGGCGCGAGGCGACGGCCGAGTTTTGCGCTTTGATGCGCCATGAAGTTGCCGTTGCGCGCCGGCTCTTGTCCGAGGGCGCGGCGTTGCACAGCCTGGTCGATCGGCGTCTCGGCCACGACGTGCTGATGTTCGCGGGTGGCGGGCTGGCGATCCTGCGCGCCATCGAAGCGGTCGGCTACCAGGTGTTTCAGCGCCGGCCGCGGCTCGGGAAACTCGATTATCTGAAACTGGGATGGCGTGCGTGGCGTGGAACGATTGAGGTCTGAACCCGACGAAGACCGCCTGGCGCGCGACTATGAACGCTGCGCCTGGATCACGCGGCGCTCCTCGTCGAACTTTTACTACGCCTTCATCCTGCTGCCGGCCGCGCGCCGGCGCGCGCTCTACGCGGTCTATGCCTTCTGCCGTTTTATCGACGATATCGCCGACGACGAGCGCAACCCCGATCCGGCCGCGATGCTGGCGCGTTGGCGGCGCGAACTCGACGCGGTTTACGGCGGCTCGCCGAGCCATCCGATCTCGCGGGCGCTGGCCGACAGTGCCGCGCGGTTCCATATTTCGCGCCGCTACTTCGACGAGGTAATCGCCGGCGTCGAGATGGACCTGGGGCGGCGGCGCTACCAGAACTTCGAAGAGCTGCGGCTCTATTGTTATCGCGTGGCCTCCGCGGTCGGCCTCATCTGCATCGACGTCTTCGGCTACCGCAACCCGCGCACCGAGGTCTACGCGGAAAATCTCGGCATCGCTTTTCAGTTGACCAACATCCTGCGCGACGTGCGCGAGGATGCGGCGCGCGATCGGATCTATCTGCCGCAGGAAGACCTGGTCCGTTTCGGCGTCAGCGAGGAGCAGATTCTCAACGGCGTCTACAGCGCTGAGTTTCGCGCCCTGATGGCGTTCGAGGCGGCGCGCGCGCAGGATTTCTACGCGGCTGCCGAACACAGCCTGCCGCCGGAAGATCGCGGCACGCTGCTGACCGCCGAGGCGATGCGTCTCATCTACGGCGACCTGCTGCAACGGATCGTGCGCGCCGACTACCGGGTGTTCGATCGTCGCTGCCGCCTGTCGGCCCCGCGCAAGCTGTTCCTGGTCGGACGCGCGTGGGCGAGCAGCCATCTGCACGGCGTGCGTGGCTGAGGCGTCGGCGATGATCGAAAAGCGCGACGTGGCGGTGGTCGGCGGCGGCTTCGCCGGCCTGAGCGCCGGGGTGGCGCTGGCCGAGCGCGGTTTTCGGGTCGCGGTGGTCGAACGCAAGCCGGCGCTGGGCGGCCGCGCCTACTCCTTCAAGGATCCGGACAGCGGCGACTTTATCGACAACGGGCAACACGTGCTGATGGGATGCTATCGGGAGACGCTGGATTTTCTCGGCCGCATCGGCGCCCGCGAGCAGCTTTTTTTCCATCCCAATCTGGAAATCGAGATGCTGGAGCGAGGCGGACGACGTGGATGGCTGCGCACCGCACCGATGCCGGGACCGTTGCACATGAGCGCCGCGCTGCTGCGCTACCGGCTGCTGACGGCGCGCGAACGCTGGCGGGTGGTGGCGGGCAGCGCGCAGATGCTGCGGCTGCGCCGGCGCGATCCGGCCGCGCTCGAGCACCTCACGGTCGCCGCGCTGATGGAGCGGCTGGGGCAGGGCGCCCGCGAGCGCGCATGCTTCTGGTATCCGCTGGCCACCGCCACACTCAACGACGATCCGGAAATCGCCTCGGCTGCGCTTCTGGCCGAGGTCATCAAGCGGGCCTTCTTCGGCCGGCGCAGCGACTCGGCGTTCGTCTACTCGCGGGTCGGGCTGAGCGATCTCTATTGCACGGCGGCGGCCGAATTTATCGAGCAGCGCGGCGGCGTGGTGGCGCGCCATAGCGCGGTCGAAACGCTGGAGCTCGGCGCCGACGGTGAGTTGGCGCGAATCCGGCTGCGCGACGGCGGGGCGCTCGAGGCTGCGAACTTCGTACTGGCGGTGGCGCCGCCGCAGTTGCTGCGGATGCTCCCGGCGCCGCTTGCGGCCGATCCGTTCTTCGCGCCGCTTGAGGGACTCGGCGTCTCGCCGATCATCTGCGTGCACGTATGGCTCGATCGCGAGGTCACCGAGGCCGCCTTCATCGGCTTTATCGGCACCGCCACCCAATGGCTGTTCAACAAGCGGCGCATCTTTGCGCAGCACGGCGCCCATCACGGCGGCTACCTGAGCTTCGTGATCAGCGGCGCGCGCCAGCTGGTCGATCGCTCGAACGACGAACTGCTGGAACTGGTGGTTGGCGATCTGCGCGCGATGATTCCGGCGGCCGGCGCGGCCCGCGTCGTCAAGGCGCTGGTCATCAAGGAAAAGCAGGCGACCATGGCGCCCGATCTCGAGTCGCATCGGCTGCGGCCGGGCGTGGTGACCCCAATCAAGAACCTGTTCATTGCGGGCGACTGGATCCAGACCGGCTTGCCGGCGACGATCGAGAGCGCCGTGATGTCGGGGCGGATGGCGGCCACGGCGCTGGCGGCGCGGGTCGGCGTCCTGGAGGCGGCCTGAGGGGTCGCGGGCGATGGCGTCGCGGGTAGTGCTGGTCACGGGGGCCAATGGCTTTGTCGGTGCGCACGTGGTGCGTGCGCTGCTGCGCGAGGGCGCAACGACGCGAGCGCTGGTGCGCGAGCATGCCGACTTGCGCGCCCTCGAGGGACTCGATTGCGAGCTGGTGCGCGGCGATCTGCGCGATCGCGAGGCGATCGAGCGGGCCGTGCGCGGCTGCGAGGAGGTCTATCACGTCGCGGCGGATTACCGGCTGTGGGTGATCGATCCGGCGCCGATGTACGCGGCCAATGTCGAGGGCACCCGCAACCTGCTGACCGCCGCGCAGCACGCCGGCGTACGCCGTATCGTGCATACCAGCACCGTCGGCACGCTCGGTATCCCGCCCGGCGGAGTAGGGCGCGAAGATACGCCGGTGACGCTCGCCGATATGGTCGGCGCCTACAAGCGCTCCAAGTTTCTGGCCGAGCAGGAGGCGCTCAAGGCGGCGCGTGAGGGGCTGCCGGTGGTGATCGTGAACCCCTCCACGCCGATCGGCCCGCTCGATTACAAGCCCACCCCGACCGGCCGGATTATCGTCGATTTCCTCAATCGCCGGATGCCCGCGTACGTCGACACCGGCTTGAATCTCGTCGCCGTCGAAGATGTCGCCCGCGGCCATCTGCTGGCCGCCGAGCGTGGTGAGATCGGTGCGAAGTATATCCTGGGCGGCGAGAACCTGACGCTGGCCGAAACCCTGGCGCGCCTGGCGCGGCTGTCCGGCCTGCCCGCGCCGCGGGTCAAGCTGCCGTATGCGGTCGCGTGGGGATTCGCGCTCGGCGCGGAAGCGGTGGCGCGGACGGTGACCCGCCGGCCGCCGCGCGCGAGCCTGACGGAAGTGCGAATGGCGCGCAAGCGGATGTTCTTCGATTCCGCCAAGGCCCGCGCCGCGCTCGGCTATAACCCTGGACCGATCGACGCCGCGCTGGCGCGGGCGATCGCGTTTTTCCGCGAGATTGGCGCCGCCCGCAACGCCGCATGAGTACCGTGATGCACCTGTTGATCGACACCATCAAGCTGCGCCCGTACGTATTCATCTTTCTAGGCAGCTTTCTGATCGCCGGGATCGTCAATTACGGATGGCGCGCGACCATGGCCTTCACGGTGTTGAGCTATGCGATCGCGCTCGGCTGCGAATGGAGCTCGATTCACAACGGCTTTCCGTTCGGCCTCTACCACTATCTTCCGGCCACGCGCGGCCGCGAGTTGTGGGTCGCCGGCGTGCCCTTCATGGACTCGATCTCGTTCACCTTTCTGGCCTTTGCCAGCTACACGGTGGCGATGTTGCTGTCGGTGCCGCTTTACCGGCGCGGATGGGACCTGCGGCTGCTCGAGACCTGGCGGATGCGCGGCGCGCTGCGGGTCTGGATGCTGGCGGCACTGTTCATGGTGATGGTCGACCTGGTGGCCGATCCGCTGAGCGTGCGCGGCGACCGATGGTTCCTCGGCAAACTCTTCTGGTACGATCCGCCGGGTCCGTATTTCGGCGTTCCGATCAGCAATTTTCTTGGCTGGTTCCTGGTGGCGGCGGCGACGGTCGCGATCTTTCAGGTGATCGACCGCCGGCTCAACCGCGGCCGCGGCCGGCCGTACGGCGTGATTCCGGGGCTACCCTCGCGCGCCCTGCTCGGGCCGGCGCTGTATGCGGGGATCGTCGGCTTCAGCATCACGATGCTGTTCCGGATCGGCGCCCGCGAGGTCGCCTGGGCCAGCATCTTCATCTTCGTGCCGTTGGTCGCGCTGGCGATCCATATCCTGACTCGCCGCGAGTATCGCGCAAACGCCGAGGCGATCGCGCGCCATCTCGACGACTTCCCGTACGAACGCGACCTTGCGATCTGGCCGCCGAGGTTGGCTCCGCCGCCGCCGGATAAAGCGCTGCGCCGGCGAGCTTGAACGACGGACTGCTAGGTGGCGGCGTGGATAATCGCGTCCAGCGCGTCGGCCAGCGAGTGGGCCGCAATCGACAGGTTGTACATCATCCGCGGCAGCCGCAGGATCGTGCCCGGCTCGGTGGCGATGGTGCGCATGGTCCGCAGCGCGTTCACGTGACCCTGGGCATCGGTAAAGCCGGCGGCGACGACCTCCTCGTCCGCCGCGTCCATCACCGTCCGCAGGCATACCAGCGGCAAGCCCTCGCTGGCCGCCTCGGCCGCGATCGAGGCGCTTTCCATGTCGACCGCGATTGCGCCGCTCGCTTCGCGGGCCTGCCGCTTGTCGGCGCCGGTGGCGAGCACGCGGCCGATGGTGAGCAGGCCGCCGGTCGAGACCGCGAGCCCGGCTTCGAGCAGAATCGCGCTGAGTTCCTCGACTCGCTCGGGCGCCACGGTGAGCACGCGCTCGGGACCGAGGCCCTCTGCGGCGGCGACGATCAACCGATCGGCGACCACCACGTCGCCGACTGCGAGGCCGGGCGAGAGCGCGCCCGCCACGCCGGCGGTGATAACCAGCGAGGCATGCGGCAGCGCCTGAAACGCGCGCTGCGCGATCTTGGCGGCCCGGCGGGGACCGATACCGGTGGCGATCGCCACCAGCTCGAGGTTTCCGATTCGCGAGCGGAAGCCCTTGAGCCCGTCGAGTCCGAGCGCGCTGCGATGCTCGAGGCGGCGGCGAAACGGCCTCAACTCGAGCCCGAATGCATAGAAGAGCAGAATCATGAGTCTGTTCGATCGATCGTCCAAAGACCCATCTCACCAGATGCGCCGCGCGCGCGAAAGCGCCGGCCGATGAGCAACGCGTGAGCGGACCGAAAATCGTGATCGTGACCGGTGACGACTTCGGCCTGTCGCCCGAGGTCAACGCCGGCATCCTGCGCGCTCATCGCGAGGGCGTGCTGCGCGGGACCAGCCTGATGGTCGCGGAGGCGGCGGCGCCGGCCGCCGCGGCGGCGGCGCGCGAGACGCCGGGACTCGATGTCGGGCTCCATCTGGCGGTATGCCACGGACGCAGCGTGCTCGCGCCGGAGCGGCTTGGCGGCCTGGTCGACGCGGCCTCGCAGTTCGCGCGCAATCCAACCCTGGCCGGGATGCGATACTTCTTCGACCGGCGCATCCGCGATGCGTTGCGGGCCGAATGCCGCGCCCAGCTCGAGCGCCATCTTGAGCTGGTCGGCTATCTGAACCATATCGACGGCCATCTGAATTTCCACGTCCATCCGGTGCTCGCCGCGATCGCGATCGATCTGGCGGCCGAGCATCGCGTGCCGTTCATCCGCCTGCCGCGCGAGCCGGTGATGACCACGCTGGCGCTGGCGTCGGATCACGCGCCGCGCAAGCTTATCGAGGCGATCATCTTTCGCACCCTGTCGCGCCGCACGCGCCGGCTGATGGCGGCGCGGGGCATCCGCTCGACCGACCGGCTGTTCGGACTCCATCAGAGCGGCCATCTCACCGAGCGCTACCTGGTTGGCGTGATCGAGCGGCTGCCCGCAGGAATCACCGAGTTGTACTTCCATCCGGCCGCGGATGTGGGCGGCACGCCACCGCCGCCCGGCACGCAGCGCGATCTGCAGCTCCTGACGAGCCCCGCGATCCGCGCGGCGTTGGATCGCGCCGGCGCCGTCCTGACCAACTTCGCCGAGCTGGCCGCCGGCGGCGAGTTCTCGCAGAGTTCCGGCGCATAACGTAATCTCTACGCATACGAGCGGGCGCCAGCGCGCCCGATCCACCGTCATCGTTTCGAGAGGCCAGACCGATGCATGACCAGGAAAATCCCACTGCCGTCGAAGTCGGGGCCGATCCCCGCCTGCCGACTATCGTCAAGCCCACGCGCTACGAGCTGCGATTGGAGCCGAATCTTCCCGCCGCCAGCTTCCTCGGCGAGGAGCGCGTCGCGATCAAGGTTGAGCAGGCGACCAGTGAGATCGTGCTGCATGCGCTGGAACTCGAAATTCTCACGGTCGAGGCCGAGCGCGGCGCCGTCCATCTGCAAGGTAAAGCGGAATTCGTCCCGGCGCTGGAGCAGGCGCGGCTGCGCTTCGATAAGGCGCTCGAGCCCGGCGAGTGGACGCTGCGGCTGCGCTTCAAAGGCATCCTGAACGACAAGTTGCACGGCTTTTATCTGAGCCGCTATCGCGATGCCGGCGACCAGGAACGGCTGATCGCGAGTACCCAGTTCGAGGCGACCGACGCGCGCCGCGCCTTTCCGTGCTGGGACGAGCCGGCCTTCAAGGCGCGCTTCAAAGTCACGCTAGTGGTGGCGCCGGGACTGACCGCGATCTCCAACGCCGGAGTCGAGAGCGAGCGTCAGCTTCCCGATGGCCGCAGAGAAGTCGTCTTCCACGACACCATCGCGATGTCGACCTACCTGGTCGCGTTCATCGTCGGTGAATTCGAGACCACCGCGCCGGTCGACGCCGGCACGCCGCTGCGCGTGGTCCACGTGCCGGGCAAGCAGGCGCTGAGCGGCTGGGCGCTCCAAATCGGCGCCTTCTCGCTCAAGTTCTTCGCCCGCTACTACGGGCTCCCCTATCCGGGCGACAAGCTCGATCTGATCGCGATTCCCGATTTCGCTTCGGGGGCGATGGAGAACCTGGGCGCGATCACATTTCGCGAGACCGCGCTGCTGGTCGACGATCGGCAGGCCTCGCGCGCCGAGCTCGAACGGGTCGCCGACGTGGTCTCGCATGAGAACGCGCACATGTGGTTCGGCGACCTGGTCACGATGAAATGGTGGAACGGCATCTGGCTCAACGAGGCCTTCGCGACCTTCATGGAGATGCTCGCGGTCGATGCCTGGAAGCCGGCTTGGCGACGCTGGGAAAGCTTTGCGCTGTCGCGCGGATCGGCGATGGCGATCGACGGGCTCAGCTCGACACGCTCGATCGAGTACCCGGTGCGCACCGCCGAGGATGCGCGTGCGATGTTCGACGTGCTGACCTACGAGAAGGGCGCCGCGGTGCTGCGGATGCTCGAGCAGTACCTCGGCGCCGAGGAATTTCGCCAGGGCATCGCGCTCTACCTGCGCCGCCACGAATACGGCAATACCGAGACCGGCGATCTGTGGGACGCGCTCCAGGAGTCATCGCACGAGCCGGTGCGCCGCCTGATGGACTCGTGGATCTTCCAGCCCGGCTTTCCGATCGTCGAGGTCGCCAAGACCGCCGACGGCAAGGGACTGCGGTTGAGCCAGCGCCGCTTCTTCTACCTGCCGCAATCCGACGCCCAGCCACAGCTCTGGCATATCCCGGTGATGGTGCGGGTGCGGACCGCCGCCGGCACGGTCAATCACAAGCTGCTGATGGACGGGGCGGAGGCCAAGCTCGAGGTCGGGCAACCGATCGACTGGGCGCTGGTCAACGAGGGCGGCCACGGTTTCTATCGCGTCCGATACGCGCCCGAGCTGCTCGCCGATCTGACCCGCGGCCTCAAGGAGCTGCGGCCCACCGAACGCTTCGGGCTGGTGAGCGATAGCTGGGCGGCGACCGTGGCCGGACTTAAGCCGGTGGATGAATTTCTCGGCTTCGCGCGCCGCTTCGATGGCGAGACCGACTTGAACGTCTGGCGGGCGCTGGTCGGCGCCTTCAACTACCTCGATATGATCGTCGACGACAAAGAGCGGGCGGCGTTGACGGCGGCGGTGCGCTCGCTAAGCGGCCCCGCCTTCGAGCGGATGGGCTGGGAGCCGAAGCCCGGTGAAGACGAATTGACGCGCCAGCTGCGCGGCACGCTGGCCAACGTCAGCGGCACACTGGGCGAAGACCCCGGTGTCCAGCGCCAGGCGCTCGCGCTCTACGAGCGGGCGCGCAAGGATCCGGCGGCGGTCGATCGCGACGTGATGCCGGCGTTGGTGGCGATCGCGGCCCATAGCGGCGACGCTGCGCGTTATGCGGAGTTCAAGCAGAACTTTAAGTCTGCCCGGACCCCGCAGGACGAGCAGCGCTACCTGTTCGCGCTGGCTGCCTTCACGCGTCCCGAGCTGCTGCGCGAAACGATGGCGATGACGCTCAATGGCGAGGTGCGCACCCAGAACGCTCCTTACCTGATGCACGCGCTGCTCGTGAACCGCGTCTGCCGCTACGAGGCCTGGGATTTCCTGCGTCGCAACTGGGAGCAGATGACCAGCAAGTTTCCCGACTCCGCCCTGCCGCGGATGTGCGAGGGAGTGGTCGCGCTGCTCGACCGCGAAGCGGAGGTGCGCGAGTTCTTCGCCGCCCATCGCTTGCGGGTGGGCGGCAAGCTTATCGATCAGCACCTCGAGCGGCTGGCGGTCGCGGTCGCGTTTCGCAGTCGCGAGGGCGCCCGGCTGCGCGCCGCGCTGGGCGCAAAGAGCGGCGCTTAACGGCTGACCCCGCGTCCGCTCATCGCGGCCGGCGTCGGCTGGGCGTGGCCGAGAACTTGGTGCGGCTGGTAAGGCTTTTCCAGTTCCGCGATCTCCTCGGCGCTGAGTTTGATTTCGACCGCCCCGATCACTTCGCGGATATGCTCGAGGCGCGTGGTGCCGACGATTGGCGCGCTCACGCCCGGCGCCTGCAGTATCCAGGCGCAGGCGATTTGCGCCGGCGTCACTCCGCGCTTGCGCGCCACGCTCTCGCAGGCGTCGGCGACCTCGTAGTCTGAATCCAGGCGATAGAGATTGCGCGCCATCTGATCTTCCGCGGCGCGCTTGGTCACACCCTGGCCGCCGCGCTTGCGATTACCCGCCAGCAGGCCGCGCGCCAGCGGACTCCACGGGATGACCGCCACGCCCTGGTCGATGCACAGCGGAATCATCTCGCGCTCCTCCTCGCGATAGACCAGGTTGTAATGATTCTGCATCGCGACGAACCGCTGCCAGTGATGGAGGTCGGCGGCGAACAGCATCTTGGCGAACTGCCAGGCCGCCATGCTGCTGGCGCCCAGGTAGCGGACCTTGCCGGCGCGGACCAGCGCGTCGAGCGCTTCGAGGGTCTCCTCGATCGGCGTGGCCGGATCGAAGCGATGAATCTGGTAGAGGTCGATAAAGTCCATGCCGAGCCGGCGCAGCGAGGCGTCGCACTGATCGATGATGTGCTTGCGGCTGAGGCCGCCGCGGTTGGGCCGCGGGCTGAGCGTCATGTAGACCTTGGTGGCGACCACGATCTCGTCGCGCGACGCCATCTCGTTGAGCATCCGTCCGGTCAGCTCCTCGCTGGCGCCGTCCGAGTAAACGTTGGCGGTGTCGAAAAAGTTGACGCCCTGTTCGAGCGCGAGCGCGAAATGCGCGCGCACCTCGGCCGGATCCTCGACCACCCACTCGCGCCACTTGCGGGTGCCGTAGGTCATACAGCCGAGACAGATGCGCGAGATCGTCAGTCCGGTCTTGCCGAGCTTGATGTATTCCATGTCACCTCGCCAATCCTGGGATTGGAGTCCGTCGCGTTATCGTCGTCTAGCGGGCGGTGAAAGCCGGCGCGCGCTTGCCGATGAAGGCGTTGATTCCTTCGCGTGCGTCGCGGGTCGCCGAAATCCGCGCGATCGCGCCGCTCTCGAGTTCCATCTGTTCCTCGAGCGTGTTGTTGGCGCTCGCCACCAGCAGGCGCTTGACCGCGCCGTAGGCTAGCGTCGCGCCGCCCGCGAGCTCGCTCGCGAAGCTCTCGGCCGCGGCCATCAGCTCGGCGTCGGCGACCACGCGGGTTGCGATGCCGAGGTCCAGCGCCTCTTTCGCGTTCAGCACGCGGTTGGTGATCATCAACTCGGCGGCGCGCCGGAAGCCGACGATGCGCGGCAGGAAGTAGCTCGACGATCCGTCGGGCGTCAGCCCGGCGCGCGTGTACGCCATCGTGAAACGCGCCGACTCGGCCGCGATCACAAAATCGGCCGCGCACGCGAGGCTCATCCCGGCGCCCCCGGCCGCGCCGTTGACGGCCGCGATCACCGGCGCCCGCATCCGCGCCATCTGCGAGAGCGCGCGATGGAGATGGCCGGTCATGTCCTCGATGAAGCCGGGCAGCTCCTCGGGCGGTTGCGCAGCGAAGCCCTTCAGGTCGCCGCCGGCGCAGAAGGCCCTGCCGGCGCCGGTCATCAGCAGCGCGCGCACGGCATGGTCGTCCTCGCAACGCGCGATACAATCCTCCAGCTCGCGGACCATCTCCGCGTTCATCGCGTTGGCCGCCTCGGGCCGGTTGAGCGTCAGATGCGCGAGGTTGCCGCGAACCTCGAATTGCAAGGTTGAATACTGGGCCATGATTCAGCTCCTGATCGTCCGTTGATGTGCTGCCGTTGAGAGCCACTGTGGCAGCCTTGAAAAATACGACCGCAGCGGGTTGCCTGCAAATGCGCGCTGAGCGCCGCCGGGCGATCCGCCACGGTTGATGCCACCGCCGCGAAACGTGTATCGAAGAGCAGGCAACAAATGGCGACACGCAAACGAAAGTTCTGGGGCTGGGGATACGAGGACCAGGGGCTGACCGCCGAGCAGCATCGCAAGCTCGCCGAGCGGATGAGCGAGCGCTTCGGGCTGAGCGGCCTCAAGGTCGTCGCGGCGCCGACGATCGATCAGATCGAGTTGCGCAAGCCGCGCGTCGTACCGCCGCCGGCGCTGGCCGCTGTGTGCAGCGCCGACCCGCACGAGCGCGCCGGCCATACCTACGGCAAAAGCTTTCGCGACATCGTGCGCGGCCTGCGCCGCGAGTTTCCCAATCCGCCCGACCTGGTGGCGTTTCCGACCAGCGAGGCGGAAGTCGTCGCGATTCTCGAATGGTGTGACGCCGGGCGCATCGTCGCGATTCCCTACGGCGGCGGATCGTCGGTGGTCGGTGGCACCGAGCCGCCCGCCGGCGGCGACTACCGCGGCGTGGTGTCGCTCGATCTGGCGCGGCTTGACCAGGTGCTTGAAATCGATCGGCGCTCGCGCGCCGCGCGTATCCAGGGCGGCATCTTCGGTCCGGCGCTCGAAGAAAATCTCAAGCCGCACGGTCTGACCCTGCGCCACTTCCCGCAGTCCTTCGAGTTCTCGTCGCTGGGCGGCTGGATCGCGACGCGCTCGGGCGGCCATTACGCGACGCTCTACACGCATATCGACGACTTCGTCGAATCGACGCGCGTGGTGACGCCCACCGGTATCGTCGAATCGCGCCGCCTGCCCGGTTCGGGCGCCGGGCCCAGTCCGGACCGGATGTTTATCGGTTCCGAGGGCATCCTCGGCGTGATCACCGAGGCCTGGATGCGCCTGCAGGACCGCCCGACCTATCGTGCCGGCGCCTCGGTGATGTTCGGGGATTTCATGCGCGGCGCGGAGGCGGTCCGCGCCATCGCGCAGAGCGGTCTCTATCCCGCCAACTGTCGCTTGCTCGATCCGGGCGAAGCGGCGAACTCCGGCGCCAGCACCGACGGCAGCGCCGTGCTGGTGCTGGCCTTCGAGTCGGCCGACCATCCGCTCGACGCCTGGATGAAGCGCGCGCTCGAATGCTGCGCCGATCACGGCGGGCGTATCCCGGACCCCGAGGCTGCCGCCCACGACGCGGCCGCCACTCACCAGGGCGCGGCCGGCGCCTGGCGCGAGGCCTTTCTGGCCGGACCCTACGTGCACGACGCGATGGTCGCGATCGGGATGCTGAGCGAGACCTTCGAGACCGCGATCACCTGGGATCGATTCGCCGACTTCCATGCGCGCGTGATGGAACGGACCACGGACATCGCGCGGCGCGTGTGCGGCCAGGCGACGGTCACTTGCCGGCTGACGCATGCCTATCCGGACGGCGCGGCGCCGTACTACACGGTGATGGGTCCGGCGCGGGCGGGCAGCGAGCTCGCGCAATGGGCGGAGATCAAGCGTGCCGCCGCCGACCTGCTGATCGAGCTGGGCGGCACTATCACGCATCATCATGCGGTCGGCCGCGACCATCGCCCATGGTACGATCGACAGCGGCCTGAAGGCTTTGCGCGGGCTCTCAGAGCCGCCAAGCGCGCACTCGATCCCAACGCCATCCTGAACCCGGGCGTGCTGATCGATCCCTGACCTCGCGCCCGGCTTGAGCAGCTACGCATCGGAGTCGAGCCCGACCATGACGAGACCGGATACGAAATGGCGTCTGGTTGCGCAGTCGACGGTGGCGATACTGTGGCTGATGGTCGGCGTCGGCTTCGCCGCGGCGCAGACCTCGCTCACCGAGGAGGAGCAGCTGCAGCAGGACTTCACCGACCCGCTTACGACTCTGCCGCAGTTGCTGATACGTGACAGTTACTCGCCTGCCACTTACGGCACGCACGTCCAAACCAATCTGGCGCTCATCAGACCGATCATCCCGCGTCTGCCGCCCTACGCCTTGTTGCCCTTTTACCAGCTGGTCCGCCCGACCTTCGAGCTTGTGACCGTCCCCAGCAGCCGGGGCGGAAGCCGCACCGAGTTCGGCGATCTGCCGATATTCGACATCGCGGTGTTGCCATGGCCTGACCGCAAGAAAACCGGGCTGTTGATAGGTCTGGGGCCGACCCTGGTGTTTCCGACCGCGACTTCACGCAGCGCCGGCCAGGGCGCATGGCAGGCCGGTCCGGCCTTCGGCACGATCTATACCGGCATTCCGGGACTGTTGGTCGGCTTCATCTTGCAGAACCCGATTTCCTTCGCCTATACCTCGCGCGGCCGGCCGCCCCAGAACACGCTCGAGTTTCAACCGGTGATGGCCTTTCATCTGTGGGACGGCTGGTACCTGCGATCCGCCGAGGCAAACTGGACGATGGGGTGGCATCGCCATTCGCCGACGAACGTGCCGCTAAGCCTGGGAGTCGGCCGAACGCTAGTCCGTCCCGGCCTGCCCCCGATGAGCTTCTTTGTCACCGGAGAATGGACGCTCTACCGCCAATTCGCTCCGATCACGCCGCAGACCACGGTCAACTTCGGGATGACGATGGCCTTTCCCGAGCTTCGAAAATGGTGAGTCGTCCCCGGTTTTGACGGGGCGTCATCGCATTGCTTGTCGGGAACGATGGTAGTGGACCAGTTCGGCATACTGGCCCACTACCCGAATCGCTCAGCCGCCGGTGCCGCTGAGGCTGACGCTTTGCGGACTGTTCACGGCAGTATCCGTGAACGTCAAAGTGTCGGACACGGCGGCGCCCTTGGCGGTCGGCGCAAAGTTCACTTTGACCGAGCACGAGTTACGCGGGGCGAGGGTCTTACCCGGCGTGCAGGTGGTCGACGCGATCGTGAAGACGGTTCCGCTCGTCATCGCGACTGAACCGACCGTGAAGGAACCCGAGCTGCCTCGCGGATTGCTCAGCGTGACGCTCTTGCTACTCGAACGGCCGACTTTAATCGTTCCGAATGAAATCGAAGTCGGCGAAACGGTCGCGGTTACGGACGACGGTGTCGCAGTGGCGGTTGGCGTTGCAGTCCGGGTCACCGTTGCGGTTGGAGTCGCCGTGCGAGTCGCGGTCGCCGTCGGCGTAGCGGTCTTGGTAGGGGTTGCCGTCGGCGTAGCGGTCTTGGAGGGTGTCGCGCTCGGAGTCGCGCTCGGAGTCGGGGTCGCCTGGCCGACACTGTTGAAGGCGGTGGCGAAGCTGTTCATATCGACGCTACCCCAGCCGGTGACCAGGTCGAAGCCGGCGCCGGCATTGTAGCCGGTGACGCCGTTGTAGCTATTGTTGCCGCTGGTCACGTCCTCGATCCCGTTGCTCAGCAGGCCGGCGTTGGCCACGCTATAGATGGTCGGATTGAGCAACCCCAGCCGGGCGTTGCCGGCCTGCTGGGCGATGGCCCGCGAGTAGCCGGCCCAGATTGGCGCCGACAGGCTGGTGCCGCCCCAGCAGCATTGGATGATCGGGCTGCCGCCCGAGTCGGCGCCGATAAACACCCACGGGTTGGCCGAGATGATCGCGACATCCGGGATATCGCGCTTGGAATCGTTGGGCACGCCAGGGCCGCTCTGCCACGTCGGCTTGGAGAAGATATTGCTGGCGCCGCCGCCGCTCGACCCCCAAGCGCTCTCGATACCGCCCGGCGCCACCCCAACCACGCTGGTGTCGTTGCCCGAGCCGTCGTACTGGGGCGTGAACTGGGTCCCGCCGACGCCGGTGACGTGCGGACTGCCCGCCATCTCGCTTGGATTGCGGGTGGTGCCGATCACGCAACTGTTCTTGGTGGAGCTGTATTGCAGGCCGGCTGCGCCCCAATCGCCCGAGCTGATGAATACCGACTGGCCCTGCGCCGCGGCCTGAGCAAAGGAATTGTCCAGGCTGGTGAAAAACGACGACGACGAACTGCAATAGGCGAAGCTGATACTGAGCGCGCCGCACTGGTTATCAGTGATCGCGCCCTGGATCGAGGTCAGGAGATTGCTGTTCACATAGACATGGATCGGCGTGCCGGGGGCGGCCGCGTGCGCGTAATCGATATCCAGCAGCGCCTCGACTTCGTCGCTGGTGCGGCCCGGTGAGGTGCCGTCCGGCAGCACGCGGGTGATATTGAACGGCGTGAAATTGAAGCTGCTCGCGAACAGCGTCACGGCCGAATCGAGGTAATCCGAATCCTCCGCCAGCGCGATACAGTCGGGCGCCGGCGTGCCGCTGTCACCGCCCGCGATCAG
>DATKSL010000026.1:0-58471 GCA_035531675.1 Binataceae bacterium (SeqCode)
CCATGGTCGCGACCTCGCTCGGATGATTGCCCTTCAGATGCACGGCGCCCGCCGCCCATCCCGACCCCGCGATCGCCATACTGCCGCCGACTATCACCGCGATCGTCCAGCGCGCCAGACGTTGTCCTATATAAGCCTTAGCCTTCATCTCCCCCCGAAGGCCCGATCAATTCGAAACGATCTGCCGAATTCTCAGACGTCTAATCAGCTGTTGCGTTTCACCCTGTACGGTCATTTCTCAAAACCTGGAAGCACAAGTTCCCCGAATGTTCACCAACAGTTCCCGGTCTGTTAGTCACTCTTTGAGCGAGGAGTGTGTGCACGGACCATGCCGAACCCACCGGGGAGCACCGTAGCCCAAGTAAGGCCAGCCCAACTGAGCTTTGACCCTTAGAATGAATCTGGTAGCGCAGGACGAATCACGGCACAGCGTAGCCGAATCAGGTCGATTCAAGCCCCCGTGAGCGCTTCCGAAGCCAGCCCCCCGCGATGTGACCCCGTGTCAACCAAACGTGACATGCCGTCAAAACTGGCACCGGCGCAACGGGCCCGATTGATACCAAGGCAGCGCCTTTTGCGCGGCAGGGGAACGGAACGAATTACGATCGCCCGCTCCTCCAGTCAGGCAAGTGCAAAACGATTTACAGTCGAACCGCTTGAGCATTGCTTGATGCGATTCCCGCGCGCGCCTGACACGAACTATACTCAGCAAAACCCAAGGCCCGTATGGGCGGGTATCCCGGCATCAGATGACTCAAAGTATCAACCACCTCTGACGCAGGTTCCCCTTGCAGGCGGAGACTCACGATTTTTAGGTTGGCGACCCGGTCGAGGTAATCACCATGATTCCCATGATGTCGAAGGAAGCAACGCTCAAGATCGCAAAGGAACTGCATCTGCCGGAACGTCTGGCGAACCTTAATGCGACGCGGATCTTCCTGTATAGTCCTGCGTCCGCCGGCGGCATGTTCACTTTTTTGATCTCAATGATGACGGAAAATACGCTTCCTGCGCGGACCAGAGAGCTGATAATTCTGCGCCTCGCGTGGCTGGGCAAGTCGGTATACGAGTTCTCTCATCACGCTGAAGTCGCGCGCGAACTTAACATCTCTGAAGAAGATATCATGGGGGTGCGCGACCCGGCTAATTGCAAGAGCTACAGCGAAATCGATCGCGCCGTCCTCGCCTTGTCGGATGATTTGGCGCATGGCATGCACGTCGCGCCGAACACCTGGGCACTGCTTCAGAGATCATTCTCCGCGGCCGAGCTCAACGAGTTACTCTTCACGGTTGGCCTGTGGCGGATGCAGGCCTGCTGGCTCAACGCGATGCAGCCGCCGCTCGAAGAGGGTGTGGTGCCATGGGCCGGTGCCGGACAGCCGACCTGAGCATCGTTCCACCGCAGCGAGGATTCGAACGCGGCGTTCCACGGAGACCGGGCGCGCGGCGTCTTCAGCGGTTCTCGACAGGCTCGCCTGACACGTACTTTTCAAGCGTGCGATTGAAGTGGCGGATCTGACTCTCCTGATAGTTGGCCAGGGTCAGGCCGCGTTTGCGCGAGGCCTTCATCCCCTTCTGCACCCATTCCATGTTGCCGAGGTCCTGATCGAAGAACGGCCCCAGTCCGCCGAGTTCCTTGGCGTCGGCAAATGTCTGCCCTTCCGGCAATAGATGAAAGGAGGCCGGCGGCGGGGTCGGCGCGTTGATGGGGCGCGGCGGCAGCAGCATTACTTCCATCAGGGAGTGCTCATGGTCGCGCCATGGACGATAGCGATAGACCAGGTTGGAGTAGCCGCCCCACAGAATCAGATTCGGGAAAGTAAAATAGACGATCGCATCGATCATCTCGCTATCGGTATTCTTTGAAAAGTCCCCGCCATTGGTAATCTGTGTCGTCCGCTCGCGACTGAGTTGCCCCGCATATTCCCGGAGCGTCATGCCGGGCGGCACCGCGAGTTCCTCGTCCGCTCTGCCCAACAGCCATTTCATCACCGCAACCATTTCCTCCTGGGATACCCGGTCTTTCACGGCCGGGCTCGGGATACCCATCGGAATAATCAGGCGGCTGTAATGTGGCAGGTCGGCGCGCACATCGTACTGACTATTGAACTCGCCGGTGTAAGGCATCACCTGCGGATGAGTGGTCATCACGTGCCAGGTTTCCAAAAACGCTTCAGTGACCACCTTCCAGTTGGCCGGAATGACTACCCCTACATGAGCGGCAAGAAAGCGCTCCTCGAAATGCCACTGATCGCAATGCTGTGGAAGTATACTCAGGTATTTTTCCAGCGGCACAGCATCGGGATCCATATCGATGAACACGAACCCGCCCCAGGTGCCAACCTTGGCTTCGGGCAGCCGGAAGTTTTCATCCCTGACGTGTTCGAAGTCCCAGCGCCCCGGGACGAAGGTCAGCTTGCCGTCGAGATTCCAGGTAAAGCCGTGGAACCGGCAGCGAAAGCTCCGCACGCGGCCATCGCTCTCGCACAGCATGCGGCCGCGATGAAGGCAGGAATTATGGTAGGCCCTGATCTGGTCTGGCGCCGAACGCACAATCACCAGGGAATAGTGTGCTACATTGTAAATAATATAGTCACCGACATTGGGAATCTGTTCGACGCGGCAGGCCATCTGCCACACTCGCGACCACATCCGTTCGACTTCAAGTTGGTAGTACTGCGGCGAAAGATAGCGCTCGATGTCGAGGTCGTCGCTGCCGAAGTCGCGGTGATCGTTGTAGTTCTCGCGCAGCGCCGGCGGCACCAGTCGTGTTTCCAGGTCCAGTAGTTCCTGATAGGTAGGGCTGGGACGCTCGGACAGTTGCGAGTCTTTTGGGGCGCCTGCCATGGCTGCACCTCTGTGTGGCGAAGGTCGGATTGGTCGCTTTCCCGTTAGTTGACGACGGCGAAATTACATGAAACTCGACAGCCCGCCATCGATCACGATGTTCGCGCCAGTAATGAACGAGGCCTCGTCGGAGGCGAGGAAGAGCGCCAGCCGCGCGACATCCTCGGGCTCGCCAATCCGTCCCAGCGGAATTCGCGCGACCATCCTGGTGAACGGATTTGCGGGGTCATCGAGCGCCGGCTCGATCAGCGGATGCCGGATCGGGCCCGGGGTGATGGTGTTAACCCGGATTCGGTGTGCTCCGCCTTCGCTCACCAGCGCAGTCGTCAGACCCATTACACCGGCTTTCGCAGCGGCGTGAGCACTTTGCTCGAAGCCCGGCACGCCACGCACCGCGGCGACCGACGAGGTATTTATGATCGAGCCGCCGCCGCGCTTGATCAGATGCGGCCAGGCCGCGAAGGTCACGTAGTAGACGATATCGAGCTCGTTCTGAATGGTGAAATCCCAATCCCCGGGCGGCAGCTCGGCGAACCCGCCCATCTTCGGCTGCGAGGCATTGTTATACAGAATGTCGATTCCACCGAACGCCGCGACCGCCTCCGCCACCCATTGTCTGGCCCCTTCGATGGTTGAAATATCAACCGGCGCCATCGACACCATCTGACCACCCGCATCCCGCACCAGCTTGAGCGTTGCCTGCGCCGAATCCCGATTGAGATCGCAGCCCACCACTCGCGCACCTTCGCGCGCGAACAGTCGCGCGGCAGCGCGTCCCTGTTGCCCGCCGGTACCGGTGATCAGCGCGACCTTGCCATCGAGACGAGCCATCATTCGTGCGCCGTTGTCCATTTTGTTGTTCTGTTGGTAACCGGTGGCGAGACTTGCGATCAGCGCTTATCGTTATCGGCCGGCGACTGGGACTTGAAGTACTTCGCGCGGAACTCGGGGGCGTGCGTATGGATATGGGTCACGCTGCCGGTTACCTCGTCGAGGTCGTGACGCCCCGTCAGATCGAGCCGCTCTTCGTAATCCTTGGCGTATCCGCCGGGCTCGACGGCGACGATTTCCCACCAGTTACCGTCGAGGTCGCAGAAGTAGAAGGCGTGGTCGCCGTGTGAGTGACGAGGTTTCTGGATCTTCTTGATGCCATATTCGTCTTTCACTTTTTGTAACAGCTCGTAGGCTTCGTCGACCGCTTCAGGGCTGGCGACGTCGAGGCCATTATGATTCAGCATGTTCATCTCTTTGTTAACTTTGCCGGTTTCCACCACTGCATAAACGTGATTGGTGTCCTTGCGGACCATCAACGAAACCGGACTTGGCTGCAGCACCTCCAAGCCCAGGACTTCTTCGTAAAAACGCCGGGTCTGGTTGAGATCGACACATTCCAGCGTGCCATGGCCGAGCCGCAGAGTTTTCAGCAACGGTTCCCGCGTCGAGCGATCAGTAATTCCAGGCATCGGCTATTACCCCCGAATTAGTCAGACCTAACCACAATGACTATTGTCTCTGCGATAGGACTTGCTCGGCATCAGAGCAGGTGTGGCCGCCAAACGCACCGCCAACTCTCCGAACCGGTATCGAAAGACCGGATCTTTCGCCGGGCAGTCCGGGTGAGAAGGCCGGACATTTGTATTGGGCCAGTTCGCCTGGCCGTTGGTCAACGCGGCGCGCGCTACTCGAGGTGGCCCAGTTCACCGGGGCTGATGCTTTTTCAGAAATTCGCGGATCCGCGCGATCGCCGCCGGCGCGACGTCGGGAGTCTTCCAGTTCTCGACGGCTTCGATGTTCGGCGCCAGCTTCGCGATCTGCTCGGAGATCGGCCGCGGATGAGGCGCGTCGTTGCCGTGCAGCAGCAGCAGCGGCGTGGTTACGGTCTTGACGAAATCCGGCGAAACGTTGAAGACGAAATCACCGCCGAACAGATTCTCGCGGTACTTCTCGAACGCCCGCTCATCGAGTTCCGGACGCTCCTGCTTCAACGACTTGGCCCATTGATCGAAACCGCCGCGAAAGCCCTGCCGATTCTCCGGCGACAGCCCGATCGGCTGCGCCAGCACCGCCGCGCTGATTCGATTCGGCGCCGCCTTGATAAGCTCGAGGCAGAACGAGCATCCGATGCACTGTCCGAGGATGTGGCAGCGCGCGATGCCGAGATGATCGAGCAACGCCAATTGATCGGCAGCATAAGTATGCCAGCCATCGCTCGCCGAGACCGGGGCGCGCGACTTGCCGGCGTTGCGCTGATCCATCGCGATCAGGCGAAAATCGCCGGCCAATTCCACCGTCGGGTCAAGCGGATTTTTCTCGCCGCCCGGGGTGATTTTCCAGAATCCCACACTCGAGCGGACGCCGCCCGGAGCCAGCAGCAGGACCGGATAACCCGAGCCGTGCTCTTCATAGTAGAGCGAGATGCCGTCGCGTTCGAAGATTGCCATGACTCTAGCTAATCCCAGCAATTACGGATCGCAAGAGCATCGCTCCGGAGCGGAGCGCGGGGCGCGCGCAACGATCAGGCTGGGGGCGCCGCGATCCAGGCCCGTGCCTCGGCGCTTCGAGCGGTGGGAAAAACCCGGAACTCGCCGGGCATCAGGAAGCGGAAGATGTTGACCGCGTGTGTGATCCACTCGACGTCGGTGACCACCGCCATCCGCTCCCATCGCAAGAGATGCTCGGCCCCGAGTTTGAAGTCTTCCCACATCGCGCCGGCTTCCATCCCGGAGAATTGCGATCCCAACTCGTAGTAGCAGCGGATCTTCCGATGCCGCTTCAGGGCCTGCTCGACTTGGGGTATGAGGACGTCCTGATAATCGTGCCGGGTCACCACGCCGCGCGCCGCCGCCGCGATCACGTTGTCGCCAAAGCCGGTAAGAATCTCGAGCATAGCTGCCTCCGCGCTGTTATGTGCGGTCGCTACCGCTTGACCGTCGCCTCCATTTTACGCGCGATCGGCCGATAATGCTCGATGCGCCAAGCCGGTGGGCACACGGCTTGCACTCAATCGGGACGTAATGTGGCCGGATCGGGCCGCTTTCGAGAATTGCCTCGGAAATACGGCAATTTTCCGCTCCGGCTGCACCGCGCGGCGCGCGCCACGAGCGATTTTGGTTGCATCGATGCAATCGCGCGCGATGCGTCGACGCCACTGCGGCTTTTTCAGCGAGGGGCAAAGAAATGACATACGCAAGAACCGCCGAGAATTCGTTCGCCCAGTCCTCGCCGCGCCGCTCCGGGATGCTGTCGAGCGGCGGCAAAGAACTGGCTGACCTGCGTACCATGGTCGCCTGGTCGGCGATTCCGCTGATCGTCAGCGGCATCATCTATATCGTCGCGCTGGGATTGTTCCGCACCTCGGCCGACCACGCTGGACTCGCGAGTTCGCTGTGCGCCGCAGCGCAATCGATGCTCCGGCTGGGCGAGATCTTCTTCATTCTTGGGCTTTGGCGGTTTGCGATCTACTTTGCCTGCTCGAACGAGGCCCGAGCCTTTCCGCTACGGCAAAGACCCCTGGTCCGGGCGCTGACCGCGGCCATCGTCGTGTCAGCCCTGTTTGCTCTGGCTATCGTGATGTTGGCGCCGGCCGCCACCTCGCTCGGTCATACGGTGGCGGCTGCGATGTCAGCCGTGTGAGCATGCGTTCGGGCCAGCCTGATTTGGGTCTTATGCGCTAAGCGGCGGGGCGGACAGCATCAATCGAATCGCTGCCCGCCCCGGTTTTTATTGATCTGACACCGCCACCTTCCGAAGACTGGCGGCCTGCCGATCTGAACTATTTCTTCGCCTGCATCGCCTGGTAGGCCTCCTGCATCTCGGCCAGTACCTGCTTGACCGAAGGCCGCTGCTGCACGCGCTCCCACCATCCGGCTAGTCGCGGCCGGCCCTCGAACGGCGGCTTGGCGTTGAACGTGCCCAGCATCGCGATCACGAAGACCATCGTCGGCGCCAGCGCACAATCGGCCAGCGTGAACTCGGGCCCGGCGGCGAAACCGTCGTCCGCGAGCATCGCGTCGAGCTGATCGAGCCGGCTGTTCAAGTCGCTTAGCGCCTCGTTGACCTTCTCGTCGTCGCGATTCTTCGCCACCGTCTGCCGGAACAACGCGCGCATCGGCGGGTCCAGGTAGAGATCGTGAAAGCGGGTGAAGCTCCTGACCCGGGCGCGGCCCTCGGGACTCTTCGGCAGCAGCGCCGGCTGGGGGAACTTGTCCTCGAGATACTCGTTGATAACCTCGGACTCGACGATGGTCTGGCCGTCGTCGGTTTCGAAGGATGGCACCTTGCCGAGCGGATTGATCTTGAGGTACTCGGCCGATTTGAAGTTGCCGCCCGGCAGCGGGGCCAGCTCGACATCGAGCCCCTTCTCATAGATCGCAATCCGGCATTTACTGGCAAAATTCGAAAGATTCAGATTGTAGAGTTTCATTGTCGCTAACTCTCCCACGACGCTACGCGCGCCGCCTTCCCCGCTTATCGCAAAGAACCGCGCCCGCGCAAGCTGCAATCCGGCCGGGTCACGAAACAAAGGCGATCCGGACTCCCGATACCCGCCGATTGCAAATTTCGCTAGGATTGGCGGCGCTAGTGAGGTCGACGCAAACCATGGACGAAAAACTTAACACCAAGCTCAAGGAACTCGACGCCGCCCTGACGCGCCATGTGCGCCCGGAAAGCCATCCGCTGGCGATCCGGATGCTCAAGCCGGGCGAGCCGATTCCCGACGGGCTCAAGATGCCGAGCCAGGCCTTCCATGAAAACTGGATCGTCTGCCAATCGATCGGCGTCGCGCGCCGCTACGGATGGGGTATCGTGGTCGGACGCGACGATGTGATCTGTCCGCTGTCGGCGATCGCCTTCGGCTTTCGCGCCCCCAACGACGAATATCTGGCCGGCAAGGCCGCGGCCGGGATGTACTGCGAGAGCGCGGAGGCGGCGGCCAAACTCGAAGCCGCGACCTGGCGCTTCGAGCCCGGCAGCTACGATTATGTCTGCGTCGCGCCGATCGCGCGCGCCAGCTTCGAGCCGCACGTGATCGCGGTCTACGGCAACAGCGGGCAGGTGATGCGACTGGTGACCGCCGCGCTCTACAAGCGCGGCGGCCGGCTCGAGAGCACCACCGGCGGACGGCTGGATTGCGCCGAAATCGTCATCCAGACCATGACCAGCGACGCCCCCAAGGTGATCATCCCGTGCAACGGCGACCGGGTGTTCGGGATGGCGCAGGATCACGAGATGGTGTTCTCCTTCCCGTGGCGCTACACCGACGAAATCCTCGCCGGGCTGGAGGGCACCCACAAGGGCGGCGTCCGCTACCCGATTCCGGTCGCGATGCGCGGCACGGTCACGATGCCCAAGCATTACCAGGAAATCCTCGAACATCTGAAGCAACGCGACCAGGGCTAGCCGCGACGGCCGGGGGAGGGCTGTCGTGAACCACGAGGAACGCAAACAATTCGTCCGCACCCATCGCACCTGCGTCTTTGGCTATAATCGCCAGCACGATGGACCGTCGATGTCGGTGGTCTACTACCTGATGGACGGGCCCGACGAGCTGCTGATCTCGACCATGGAGGAGCGCGGCAAGGCCAAGGCCATCAAGCGCAACCCCAAGGTTTCGATCTGCGTGCTCGACGAGCAATGGCCGCCGACCTATCTGCAGGTCTACTGCGACGCGCAGATCGACGCGACCATGGCGACCGATCCGGCGCGCGTTATCGATTCAATGATGCGGCTGTACGAGTTGATGGCCGGGAAGCCGATGCCCGAGTCGGCGCGTCCCAACGCGGCCGAGACCGCGGGCCGCGAAAAGCGCGTCATCCTGCGGCTGCGGCCGTACGCAACTTTTGAAACCCCACCGCGTCACGTTCGCAAGGAACAGGACACCGTCGGCCTGAGCCACTGGCTGGGCCAACTGATGCCGTGGAATTGAACCCGATGTATCGCGCGCAAACCGAAAGCTGATCCCGCCGTGCCGGTGCTTGACCTCGCCCCCGGCGTCGTTCACCTGCTGGTCCTGGCGGCGGGGCTGATTATCGTCAGCACCCTGGCCGTGATCACCTGGCGCTACCGCGGACGGCCGTCGATCGACCCGCCGCCGTCGACCCCGGAACTGACCGAGGAGGCTGAGATAACCGCCGCGATGCGCCGGGAATTGCGCACCCACGTGGCTTTTTTGTCGAGCGTGCTGAACGAGCTTCCGCCGGCCGAAAGTTCACGCATCACCGAGGCGCTGCTTAATGGCGACGATCTCCGCGACTTTTCATTTCCCCGCTTCCGCACGCTGGCGTCCGAGGTCGATAGCGCGACCGACGCCGCCGCCGCCGTGGTGGAAACCAACCTGCGATGGCTGGGCGACATCATCCGGCAAGTCCGCACGGTGCGCTCCGGGACCCACTATGACTGGAGCCAGTTTCCGCGCGTCAAATACAATCAGATGATTCGCATCACGCGCCGCCCGCTGCGCGAGATGGCGGAGCATCTGGAGCCGCCCGACAAAGCACCGACCTGAGCGCGGCGCGCGTGCTGCCGCGATGCGCCGTCAGCGGCGGTCGGCGGCGGAATTTTCCTGGTTCAGCTTATCGAGATGATCGGAGACCCGGTTGATCTCCTGGGTCGCGTCGCGGACCGCCTTGGTCGCGCGATCGGCCGCCACCGTGGCGGCCTGCGCCGCCGCCATCGCCTGGTCGGCCGCCCGCTGCGCGCGCTCGGCTGATTGCTGGGCCTTGACCGCCGCCTGCTGCATCTGCGCGTTGCGCTCCGCCTGGGACGGCCCGCATCCGGCGAGCATCGTCCCCGCGAGAACTATCGCCGCGCCGGTGGCGAATATCGCTCTGGTGCGCAAGTCGACGATCAGCGCGGCGCGAGCGCCTCGACCGCCTTCGGGTCGGGCAGCGGCTTATTGTCGGTCCGCACCGGGATGATACAGACGTGGTTGGCGCCGGCTTTTAGATGGGCGTCGATCCGCTCGCGAATCTTGTCGGCGGTGCCCCACGCCACGATTGCGTCGACCAGCCGGTCGCTGCCGTTGTCGGCGAGATCGGCGTCGGTAAAGCCGACGTTCTTGACGCTGCGCATATAGTTCGGCGCGCGCAGATAGATCTGCATGTAATTGCGCGCCGCGGCGCGGGCCTTGGCGGCGTCGGTCTCCAGGATGACGGCCTGGGCGGCGCAGATCCACGGCTTGGCGCCGATCGCGGCGCGGAACTTCGCGGTATGATCGGGAGTCGTGAAATAGGTATGGGTGCCGCTGGCCTCGCCGGCCGCCAACGCCAGCATCTTGGGATGCAGCGCGGCCAGCAGGGTCGGCGGTTCCTCCTTGGGCGGCGCCGCCTTGTACATCGAGGCCTTCATCTTGGCAAGGTACTCGGCCATGTAGCTGAAGGGCTTGCTGTAATCATGGCCGCGCAGGCCGGTCACCAGATGCTTGTGGCTGACGCCGATGCCGAGGATGAAGCGGCCGCCCGATTGCTCGGCCAGCGATCGCGCCCCGGCCGCCATCGTGATCGGATCGCGCGCGTAAATATTGGCGATACCGGTGGCGAGGATCAGCCGCTCGGTCTGCGCCAGCAGGTAGCCGGCGTGGGCGAAGGGATGGCGGCCGACGGCCTCCGGAATCCACAGTGCGCTGTAGCCGAGCTTCTCGCCGTTGCGCGCGAACGCCAGCGTCTCGTTGGCGGGCATCGCATCGAGGAAGAACCATAGTCCGATCTTGCCAAGTTCCATGGCTTCCTAATTAGTCCAGCCGCTGAAGAGGCACAAGCCGCGAGCCGGGCGATCTCTTTTACGCGGCGCGATTAGGCGATAGATTGCGGGGCGCGATCCAACCCCAAGCGAGGCAGCGCATGAAATTCGGACTGATGTTCATCAACGCGGGCCCCTTCAGCCAGCCCGAGCTGTTCGCCCATATGGCGCGCACCGCCGAGGAGTGCGGCTTCGAGTCGATCTGGACGGTCGAGCACGTCGTGATCCCGAAGGACTACAAGTCGCCCTACCCGTACTCGCCGAGCGGCAAAATTCCGGGGCCGGACGAGGTCCCGATCAACGATCCGCTGCTGCCGCTGGCCTACGCGGCCGCGATCACCAAGAAGCTGCGGCTGGCGACCGGGATCGTGATCCTGCCGCAGCACCATCCGCTCTACCTCGCCAAGCAGGCGGCGACGCTCGACGTGCTGTCGGGCGGGCGCATGATCCTGGGGGTCGGCAGCGGCTGGCTCAAGGAGGAGTTCGACGCGCTGGGGATCGATTTCGCGACCCGCGGGCGGCGCACCGACGAGGGCATCGAGGCGATGCGGGCGCTGTGGCGCGACCATCCGTCGAACTTCCATGGCAAGATTTTCAACTTCGGCCCGGTCGCGTCATTTCCCAAGCCGGTGCAGAAGGGCGGCGTGCCGATTCATATCGGCGGCCATACCGCGGCCGCGGTGCGGCGCGCAGCGGCCTACGGCGATGGGTTTTTCCCGGCGATCGGCGATGCGGCCAAGCTGCGGGAATTGACCGCGATGCTGCGGGCGGAGTGCGACCAGCGCGGCCGCAACTTCGGCGAGATCGAGCGGTCGTGCCTGGGGCGGGCCACACCGGAATCGATCGCGCTGTGCCAGGAACTCGGTATCGAGCGCCTGATCGTCACGCCGCCGGGACTCGATCCGGAATCGTTCAAGCGCGGATGCGAGCAGATCGGCAACGAAGTGATCGCGAAGGGCTGACGGCCAGCCCGCGTCGCGTTACGCCGGCTGCTGCCAGGGTAACCCCATCGCGGCGCCGTCGCCGTGACGCACTTGCACCGGCGCCATCCCGAGCGCGGCGATAATCACCAGCTTGGTGGCGCCGCTGTTGACGATCTGATGGACCGCATCGGAAGGGATGACCAGCGTCGAGTTGGGACCGAAGGGCATATCCTTGCCGTCGATGGTGCAGTGGCCCGAACCCTCGAGCACCACGATCGCTTCCTCACAGATGTGGCGATGGACCGGCGTCGCGGCGCCCGGAGCGATGGTCTGGCTCCAGACCTCGAGAGTCTTCATCCCGTGCTCCGGACCGGCGATGGTCTGATGCTTGAGGCCGGGCAGGTCGTAGGTCGGCTGCGCGGTGTTGTTGACGATCGGCATAGCGGGGCGCTCCTTGGTTCCTCGCCGGCGCCTGAGGCTCACCGATAGAGGAAGTATCTATCAAAGCAAGTTAGTCCCGGCTGGGCCGGCGGGCAAGTTGTCGGGGGACTGGAGAGCCTCACGCCAGCCGCCTGCGGCTTTGCATTCGGAGGGGCCTTGATGCGAGCATGCATCGCAAATAACGCTGCGGCCAGGAGAGCATTCTCATGTTCAACAGCAGAGTTAGTCCGGAGCGGCTGCCGTCGATTTTCCGCAAGCAATACCAGCTGTGCGCGGTGAAACCCGGCGAAACGATCGCGTTCCTTACCGATCAGAACTCGGACCGCGCGATCATCGCGGCCGGCATCGCCGCGGCGGCCGAACTCGGCAACCCGGCCTTCGAGATTTGCGTCGGCGAGGGGCCTGACCAGGAGTACATGGGCAGCAACCCGCTGAATTCGGCCGCGCTGATCGAGGCGATGAAGCACGTCGACCTGGTGATCACTTTCTTTGTGAGTTTCTTCTCGGGATGGGAGGCGGCGGTGCGCGCCGGCGGCGGCCGCATCCTGAACCTGCTCGAGACCCCGGATCAACTGGTCCGCCTGCAGAGCAGCCCGGAGTTGAAGCGGGCGGTGATAGCCGCACGCGATCGGCTCGCACGCACGAACAAGGTCCGTGTCACCAGCGACGCCGGCACCGATTTCTCATGGCTCCGCGATACCGAGATACCGCTGGTGGTCCACTACGGCGCGGTCGATGAGCCCGGCCAGATGGATCAGTGGGGACAGGGGATGGTGGCGATGCATCCGGTCGAAGGATCGGCCAACGGCCGCGTGGTGGTGACGCCCGGCGACGTGTGGATTCTGCCGTACGCGCGGATGGTGCAGAGCGTGATCGATCTCGAGGTCCGCGAGGGCTTCATCCGCCGTGTCACGGGCGGCGCCGACGCCAAGATTTTCAGGTACTGGCTCGACAGTTGCCGCACCTCGAGCGAGGACCTCGACCCCTACGCCATCTCGCATCTCGGTTGGGGTCTCAACCCGAAAGCGCGCTGGGACGATATCGTGCGCTACGAAAACAATATCGAGAATCTGCAGGCCTCGATGCGCAGCTTCCCCGGCAGCTTCCTGTTCTCGACCGGGCCGAGCCCCCATCGCAAGACCCGCGGCCATATCGACATGCCGATGTGCGATTGCACCGTCGCGCTCGACGACGAGGTCATTATCGAGCGTGGGCGGCTGGTCGACCCGGCGATGATTGTCGATCCGGAACGCGCTTACCATTAAGGATCGTCATCGGTAAGGATCGTCACCGGCGGCATTTCGCTACTGGCTATTTCTGCTCGCTGGCGGATATGCTGAACGACTTAAAGCGTGGACCGTCGTCCGCTCCCATCAGGCGATCGGCGACGGCCGGAAGGGACAACGTGGCCGATCAAAACACGAACTTACCGCTGCTGGTTGAGGTCGAGCCGCCGCTCGGCTGGCTGATCTTCAATCGTCCCCAGGTGCGCAACGCGCTGAATCTCGAGACCTGGCGCCGCCTCGCCACCGGTATCGCCGAGCTCGACGCCGACGAACGTGTGCGCGTGATCATCCTGCGCGGCTCGACTCCCGCCGCCTTCATCTCCGGCGCCGACATCTCGGAGTTTCCGAGCCAGCGCGCCGACGCCAGGCAGGCTGCCGCCTATCGCGCGCAGGTCGATCATTCGCTCGCCACGATGATCAACTGCCGCAAGCCGGTGCTGGCCATGATGTCGGGGTTCTGTATCGGCGGCGGCGTGCAGGTTGCGCTCGCCTGTGATATCCGCTTTGCCGCCAAGGGCACCCGCTTCGGCGTGCCGGCGGCCCGGCTCGGGCTGGCCTATCCGATCGACGGCGTGCAGGCGCTCATTCAGGTGGTCGGTCCGGCCAACGCCCGCGACATCCTGTTTTCCGCGCGCCGCTTCGAGGCCGAAGAGGCTTTCCATATGGGCCTCGTCAACCGGCTGCTGGAGCCCGACGAGCTGGAGCAGCAGGTGCGCGAGTATGCGCTCAAGATGGCCGATAACGCGCCGCTCACGCTGGCGGCCGCCAAGGTGACGATTCGCGAGGCGCTGCGCGACCCCGCCGAACGCGATCTGCAGACCATCCTCGACATGATCACGCGCTGTTACGAAAGCGAAGATTATCGGGAGGGCGTGCACGCCTTCCTGGAGCGGCGGCAGCCGAAGTTCGCGGGCCGCTAGAGTTCCCGCCGACCGGCGGCGCGCGGAGAGCTGATGGGCGAGGGAGCGCAGGAAGTCTACTTCAATCCCTGGGATGAGTCGTTCCGCGCCAATCCCTATCCGCACTACCGGCCGCTGCTGGCCGGGCCGCCGCGCGTGATCGACGGGCTGATGCCGATGGTGCTGGTGGCGCGCTACGCCGACGTCACCGCGGTGCTCCGCGACCATCAGCACTTCTCCAGCATGCAGCCGCGCACGCCGCTGTTTCAGCGCCGCCGCGACGTCTTCGGCGATACCCCCACCGTGCTGTTCTCGGATCCCCCGGTCCATACCCGGCTGCGCCGCCTGGTGGCGCCGGCCTTCACCGCACGGCGCATCCGCGATCTCGAACCGCGGATTCGCGCGATCGCCGATCGCCTGCTGGCGCGCGCTGAAGAGCGCGGCCGATTCGAGGTGATGGCGGACCTTGCCAATCCGCTGCCGGTGATGGTGATCGCCGAGATGCTGGGGGTGCCGGCCGACGATTACGAAAAATTTAAAGCCTGGTCGGATATCGTCATCGAGGGCGACAATACGCTGCCGCCGGCGCCGTTTCCGGCCGCGGTGCGCGAGGCGCTGGGCGCGATCGTCGAGTACTTCGAGGCCGAGGTCGAAAAGCGCCGCCATCATCCGGGCGACGACCTCGTAAGTGTGCTGATCGCCGCCCGCGACGAGGGCGACAAGCTGAGCGCGGCCGAGCTGATGGCCTTCGTCGTCATCCTGCTGCTGGCCGGCAACGAGACCACCACCAATCTGATCGGCAACGGGATGCTGGCGCTGGCGGCGAATCCCGGCGAGCTCGGGCGGCTGCGCGCGCGGCCGGAGCTGATGGCGGGGGCGATCGAGGAGATGCTGCGCTACGATTGTCCGGCGCAGTCGGCGGTACGTTTCACCAACGCCGGGGCCGAGGTCGCCGGTGTGACGGTGCGCGAGGGCAGCTTCGCGTTCGTCATCCTGGCCGCGGCCAATCGCGACCCGGCGCAATTTCCCGACCCCGACCGCTTCGACATCACGCGCCATCCCAACGAACATCTGGCCTTCGGCGCCGGCATCCACTTTTGCATCGGCGCGGCGCTGGCGCGGCTGCAAGGCGCGATCGCGATCGGCGCGGCCCTCGAACGCTTTCCGCATCTGCGGCTGGCCGACCCGGGCGCGCCGCTGCGCTACAAGGGTTCCTATTTTCTGCGCGGCCTGGCCGAACTTCCGCTGGCCGTCGGCTGAAGCAGGCGGTGGAAACCGAGCCTGAGCGCGGCGCCGCGCAGTCCGACGGTGCGCCCGTCCGCTCCGAGCGGGGCGTGTTGTTCGGGCTGTTTCCGCCGCTGACCGGGCGCGAATGGCGGGTCTTCGGCATCGCCTCGACGGCCGGCTTCTTCGACAATTACGACACCGCGCTGTTGAGCCTGGCGCTCAAGCAGATTCAGCGCGGGCTGAAAATCGCCGAGGCCCATCTCGGCGAGATGCTGTCGGTGGTGCGGCTGGGCTATCTGCTGTCGCTGGCGATCGCGCCGCTGGCCGACGCGCTGGGACGCCGCCGGCTGCTGCTCTACACGATTTTCGGCTACACGGTCTTCACGGGCTTGAGCGCCATCGCGCCGGGCGAGAAGAGCTTCATCGCCGCGCAATGCCTGGCGCGCTCGTTTGCCGGCGCCGAGGCGGTGGTCTCGCTGGTGATCCTGGCCGAAGAGGTGCGGGCCGGCGTACGCGGCTGGATGATCGGGCTGCTCGGCGCACAGGCCGCCGCCGGCTACGGGCTGGCGGCGATCGCCTTCGCCTTTATCCACACGATTCCCTACGGATGGCGCGGGCTGTACGCGCTGGCGCTGGTGCCGCTGGCGATCATCGCGCCGCTGCGCCGCCTGCTGCCCGAGAGTGTCCGCTTCGAGCGCGAGCATCTGAAAGGCGCCCATCGCATTCGCCTCATCGAACCGCTCGCCGACCTGGTACATCGTTCGCCCGGACGCCTGGCGATGGTGGTCGGGGTCGGCTTCCTGATCTCGATGGGCAGTAATCCGGCCAGCTATCTGTACGCCAAGTATCTGCAGGAGGCCCATCGATGGTCGCCGGGGCAGGTTTCGTTGCTGGTGTTTTTCGGCGGCGCACTCGGGATTATCGGCAATATCGTCGCCGGGCGGCTGAGCGATCGCTTCGGACGGCGCACGATGGGCGCGCTGTTCACGCTGCTGGGCCCGCTATTTACGATCTGGATGTTCACGACGCGCAACAATTCCGTGATCGCCGCCTGGGTGCTGCGCTTGTTCTTCGACACCGCCTCGGCCACCATCGTCAACGCCTATGCGACCGAGCTATTTCCGACTTCTCATCGGGCCTCGGCCGGCAGCGCGATGATCGTCGCCAACACGGTCGGCGGCGCGCTCGGCCTGACCCTGGAAGCATTGCTCTACGGCGTAACCGGATCGCATTGGAGCGCGATCTGCTACCTGGCGATGGCCGGGATGGTGGCGCCGATTATCATCTATGGATTTTTTCCGGAGACGGCAGGACGTGAACTGGAAGCGATTTCACCACCAAGTGTTTCGACGATCTGATTCGATGACGCGGCGCGGAGCGATCTTCGCTGTCGCCGGCTTGCTGGCGCTAATAGCCACGGCGAGCGCGCGCGGCGCCGCGCCGCCGCCGACCCCGCACGTCGCGATTTTCGCCCCCGCCGGGAACCAGCGCGCCGTGGTGCGGGTCGAGATCGCCGACGACGAGGCCAGCCGCGAGCGGGGATTGATGTTCCGCGCTCACATGGACGAAGACGCCGGCATGATTTTCGTCTTCGGCGCGGCGCGGGTGGTCTACTTCTGGATGAAGAACACCGAGATTCCGCTCGATATGATTTTCGCCGACCAGGACGGCCGCGTGGTCGGCATCGTCGCCGACGCCAAGCCATACTCCGAGCGGAACGTCGGACCGGGGATGCCGGCGCAATACGTGCTCGAAGTGAACGGCGGCTTCTGCCGGCGTCACGGGATCGCGGTGGGCGACTGGCTGCGGTTCTCCGGCTTCACGCCGCACGCGCGGAACTAGGCGGGCTTGGGCTGGAACGTCTTTAGCTCAGGAAAGCGACGGTGGTTTGTAGAATTTACAGTACACTTGTAGCCACCTCCGCTGGATCCTCGGGTTTTACGGCGGTTTATCTTCCTTCATCCGTGGCATCCGGTTTGCGTAATAAAGCCCGACTCGGTCGCCACGACAACGGGGCTCATTTTATCCCGGATCTGTGCTTTATAAGTGACCGGGTTTCGCCGGAAAAGGGCTGTGAATGCTGCGGAATTGCAACATCGGAGGATTCGGCGGAGCGGTTCCGTCAGCCGTCGCGAGGTAGGAATCGCTGGCGTCGTATTATAACGTATTAGCTGTTGATTTGAGCATTAGCACGGAATCTGGCGCATCATCTCGAACCAACACCGGGAGCTGTATGGCAATCATTTCTAAGAAATCGCAAATCGGTCCGAACATTTTCGCGATCGCGCTGAGCGGATGCGCGTTGATATTCGCCGCGGGACCGGCGCTCGCCTCCGGTAGCGTCGCGGTCCATCTGAGCAATCGCAACACTCCGGGCCGGGCCTGCAAGGCCAACGACATCACTCACATCTACGTCACAGTCGCCGACGTCAAGGCGCATCAAGCCGGCCACGGCGGCTTTCAGTCGCTGATCGGCAACGCCACGCCGGCGCAGTTCGACCTGATGTTCGCCGGCAATGAGTCCACGGAAGCGATCGGCAGCGCGGATTGCCCGATCGTCGGACTCGGCGGCACGGGACTGGCGCCCGGCCGCTACCAGCAGATTCGGCTGATCACGGCGGCTAACGGCACAACCGGCGTGATTAAGCCGGGTGATAACGCCTGCGTCACGCTCGGCTCACTCGACCCGACGGTCTACAACTGCGTCGAAGCGGGCGGCACTTTTTACCCGCTCACCATCCCGAGCGGCAGCAATACCGGACTCAAAATTCCCCCCGGCCGCGTCGGCCACCTCAAGATCGTCGACGGCCAGAGCGTCGACCTCGATATCGACGTGAATCCCTGCAACTCGCTGGTGGCCCATGGCGGCGCCAGGAGTCAGAACAGGGGCAAGCACAAGGGCAAGGGCGGCGGCGGCAACGGCAGCTACTTGATGAAGCCGACGCTGCAGGGCAGTGCGATATCGCTCAACCCGGTCATCTCGGGACAGGTGGTAACCGGCACGGCTACTGGCGCCGGCACGACGGTGACCGCGGGCACGACCGCGGTTCCGGGTGCGAGCGTGTGGCTCGAAGAGGATGCGGCGCAGAGCGTAGGAGTTGGCGACCCGGCGTATGACAGCGGCCAAACGGCGGTTCCAGCCAACACGGTCGTGGCCTCTGCCACCACCGACAGCAACGGCAATTTCGCCCTCTGTCCGGTGCCGATGGGCAACTACGATATCGTGGTCGACGCGGAGAGCGTGCCGAACGCGACGAATCCCTCCGATGCTACCGTCACCACCGGTGTGACGGTTACCGCAAACAGCGGCGTCGGGGCCATCACTATCCCGCTGATCGAGGGCAGCGCGGCGGCCGTCACACTCGCGCCCCAGGTGACCACCGGGAACACGTCGGCCACCGGGGACGATATCGATTTCTTCGGTACGCAGGGTTTCGGCAGCGCCACTCCCGTCAACCAGGCGATAATCCCGCCCTACAGCGGAACCAGCCTGGAGCCGCAGACCACCTCGAGCGCCGGCACTGGCTGTACGACGACGCCAATCTGCCCTGTGGGCACGAATTGTGTCTGCTTCGACGTCGCGATGCCGTCGGACAATCCGGTTACGGGCGCTGTCGGCGGGCCGTACACGTCGGGTTCCGGGACCGCGAACTACTCGCTGCTCGGCAACGCCAACGTGATCGGCACCAGCACGCCGGCCTGCTCGCCGTCGCAGCTGATCTCGCTGCCGGCCGCGTCGCCGTTAGCGTTGCCGACGCTCAGCTTCACCGGCTGCGATTGATCTGCGATTGATCTGAACGTCTGATTCGCTTGCAAAAAGGCCCGGCGCCAATCGGTCGCCGGGCCTTTTTCTTTTGGTCTCCGTCAGCCGCCGTCCTGAGCTGCGGTGTACCGACGGAACCGGGGCCGCTTTCGCCACCGGGTGAGTTGCGATAATTGTTTTCACCCGGCGCACCATTATGGGACTGAAGGAAAATATCGAACGTATCGAGGAGCTGTCGCGGCAGGCGGAACTGGGCGGCGGCGAGGAGCGCCAGCGGCGCCATCGCGAGTCCGGCCGGATGACGGCGCGTGAGCGGGTCGACTTCCTGCTCGATAGCGGCTCGTTCGTCGAGCTCGACAAGTTCAAGACCCATCGCGGCACCGACTTCGGAATCGGCGAGCGGCGCGTCCCGGGCGACGGCGTGGTGACCGGCTACGGCACTATCGAGGGGCGCCAGGTGTGCGTCTTCTCGCAGGATTTCACGGTCTTCGGCGGCAGCCTGTCGGGCGCCTTCGCCGAGAAGGTCTGCAAGGTGATGGACCTCGCGACGCGGGTCGGATGCCCGGTGGTCGGGCTCAACGATTCGGGCGGCGCACGAATCCAGGAGGGCGTGGTCTCGCTGGCCGGCTACGCCGATATCTTTCTGCGCAACACGCTGGCTTCGGGCGTGGTGCCGCAGATTTCCGCGATCATGGGGCCGTGCGCCGGCGGCGCGGTCTACTCGCCGGCGATCACCGACTTTATCGTGATGGTGCGCGACACCTCGTTCATGTTCATCACCGGCCCCGACGTTATCAAGGCGACCACCCACGAGGACGTCACCATGAACGACTTGGGCGGGGCCGACACCCACGCCACCAAATCCGGCGTCTGCCATCTGGAAGCGCCCGACGATCAGGGCGCGCTGCTGACGATTCGCGAGCTGCTCTCCTATATCCCGCAGAACAATCTCGAGGATCCGCCGTTTCGTGCGCCGAGCGACGATCCCGAGCGGCGCGACGCGGCCCTCGATTCGATCGTGCCCGAGAATCCCAACAAGCCCTACGATATCAGCGAGATCGTGCGCCACGTGGTCGACGGCGGGGTGTTCTTCGAGATCCAGAAGGACTGGGCGCAGAATATTCTGATCGGCTTCGCGCGCCTGGGCGGCTATGCGGTCGGAGTCGTCGCCAACCAGCCGGCCTACCTCGCCGGATGCCTCGATATCGAGGCCTCGACCAAGGCCGCCCGCTTCGTGCGCTTCTGCGATTGCTTCAATATCCCGCTGGTGACGTTCGTCGATGTGCCCGGCTTCCTGCCCGGCACGGCGCAGGAGTTCGGCGGGATCATCCGCCACGGCGCCAAGCTGCTCTATGCCTATTGCGAGGCGACGGTGCCGAAGATCACGGTCATCACGCGCAAGGCTTACGGCGGCGCCTATGATGTGATGTCATCGAAGCATATTCGCGGCGATTTCAATTTCGCCTATCCGAGCGCGGAAATTGCGGTGATGGGGCCCGAGGGCGCGGTCAGTATCATCTTCCGCAATCAGCTCGAGCAGGCCGCCGACCCGGTCGCCGAGAAGGCCCGCCTGGTCGAGGATTACCGGCGCACCTTCGCCAATCCGTTCAAGGCCGCCGAGCTCGGCTATATCGATGAGGTGCTGATGCCGCGCGATACCCGGCCGCGCCTGATCGCCGCGCTCAAGGCGCTCGAGAACAAGCGCGACAAGAATCCGCCGCGCAAGCACGGCAACATCCCGCTGTAGGACCGTCCCGGACCGATGTTCAAACGCGTGCTGGTCGCCAATCGCGGTGAAATCGCGGTGCGTGTGATGCGCGCCTGCCGCGAGCTCGGTATCGCGCCGGTGGCGATCTTCTCGGAGGCCGATCGCACCGCCCTGCACGTACGCGAAGCCGACTTCGCGGTAGCGGTCGGGCCACCGCCGGCGGCCGAAAGCTATTTGCGCATCGATCGGATTATCGAGGCGGCGCGCGCGACCGGCGCCGAAGCGATCCATCCCGGCTACGGCTTCTTCTCCGAGAACGCCGGCTTCGCGCGGGCCGTGGCCGAGGCCGGGCTGGTGTTCATCGGGCCGCCGCCCGAAGCGATCGAGCAGATGGGCGACAAGGTCGAGGCGCGCCGGCTGATGGCGGCGGCGGGCGTGCCGGTCGTGCCGGGCTCGCCGGGCGTGCTCGACAACGAACAGCAGGTGCGCGCAATAGCGCACGAGATCGGTTTTCCGATCATGCTCAAGGCGGCGGCCGGCGGCGGCGGCAAAGGGATGCGCGAGATCCATCGCGAGGAGGATCTCGCGGCGGCGCTGCGCGCGGTGGTCGGCGAAGCCAAGTCGTCGTTCGGCGACAGCCGCTTCTATGTCGAGAAATATCTGCGCCAGCCGCGCCATATCGAGGTCCAGGTGCTGGCCGATACGCGCGGCCGCACGCTCCATCTGTTCGAGCGCGAATGCTCGATCCAGCGCCGCCATCAGAAGGTCGTCGAGGAGTCGCCCTCGCCGTTTGTGACGCCGGCGATGCGCAAGGCGATGGGCGAGGTTGCGGTGCGCGCCGCCAAGGCGGTCGGCTACGTCAGCGCCGGCACTATCGAGTTCCTGGCCGACGCGGATCGCAATTTCTACTTTCTCGAAATGAACACCCGCATCCAGGTTGAGCATCCGATTACCGAGCTGGTGACCGGCGTCGATCTGGTCAAAGAGCAGATCCGGATCGCGGCCGGCGAAGCGCTGAGCTTCACCCAGCGCGACCTCGCCCAGCGTGGCGCCGCGATCGAATGCCGCATCTATGCCGAGGATCCGGCCAACGGTTTCGCGCCGGCGCCCGGCCGTATCGAGACCCTGCGCTTTCCCGCCGGACCCGGCGTGCGGGTCGATACGGGCGTTGATGCGGGCGCGGAGGTGCCGATCTATTACGATCCGATGATCGCCAAGTTGGCGGTCTGGGGACGCGACCGCGCCGAGGCGATCGATCGGATGCGCCGGGCGCTCGACGAGTTCGCGATCGCGGGCGAGCTGCGCACCAACCTCGAGCTTCATCGCTGGCTGATGGACCAGCCGCGCTTCCTGAGCGGCGATTACGACAACACCTTTTTGGAAAGCGAATACCGCCCCGCCGCCGTCCGCACCGAATCCGATCCGGCGCGCCTGGCCGCGATGCTGATGGCGGCGGTGGCGGCGAATGCGAATCACGCGGGTGCCGCCGCATCCGCCGACCACTCGGCGCCGCGCGCTTCGGCCTGGAAGACGGCTGCGCGGCTCGAGCTGCTGCGGCGCTGACGACGATGCGCTACATCGCGAACCTGGCGGGAGCCGCGCACGAGTTCGAGGTCGAACCGCTCGGCGCGGACGGCGGCTATCGGTTGCGGCTCGGCGATCAGCATTACGATCTCGACGTGCGCCGGGTCGGCGCCTCCTCATTTTCGATTCTGATCGGCACCCGCTCGTTCGATTTCGAGGTGCTGCGCGAGGGCGACGAGCTGGTGATCGCCTCGCGCGACGGCGTCGCACGGGTCGCGCTCACCGATCCCAGGCGCCGTGCGCCGTCGGCCGCCGCCCGCGCCCATCAAAGCGGCCGCGCCGAGCTGCGCGCCATGATGCCGGGGCGGGTGGTGAATGTGATGGTGGCCGCGGGTGACGAGGTCGAGGCCGGCGCGGGGGTGCTGGTGGTCGAGGCGATGAAGATGGAGAACGAGCTGCGGGCGCCGAAATCGGGCAAGGTCATCGAGGTCAAAGTGACGGCGGGCCAGACGGTGGAAAAAAACGACCTGCTTGTAATAATCGAGTAGCAGCCCCGGGGGCCGCAGCCGATGGCCGACGACGATCGCAAACTCCACGAAGCACGCAAACGCTGGCGCACCGAACGCCTGGCGCAGGCCGTCAAGCGCAATCCCGAGCGTCAGCCGCGCTTCGCGACCGGCTCAGGTATCGAGATCGCGCCCGAGTACGATCCGACCGATCTCGAAGGCTTCGACTATCTGGCCGAGCTCGGCTTTCCGGGCGAGTTCCCGTACACCCGCGGCGTGCAGCCGACGATGTATCGCGGGCGGCTGTGGACGATGCGCCAGTATGCCGGCTTCGGCGACGCCGAGGAATCGAACCGCCGCTATCGCTATCTCTTCGCGCAGGGGCAGACCGGGCTGTCGGTCGCCTTCGACCTGCCGACCCAGATGGGCCGCGACGCCGACCATCCGCTGGCCCGCGGCGAAGTCGGACGGGTGGGAGTGTCGATCGGATCGATCGACGACATGGAGACGCTGCTCGCGGAGCTGCCGCTCGAGCGCATCTCGACCTCGATGACCATCAACGCCACCGCCTCGATCCTGCTGGCGCTCTATCTGGTGGCGGCCGAGCGGCGCGGCGTGGCGTGGAAGGATCTCGGCGGCACCATCCAGAACGACATCCTGAAGGAATACGTGGCGCGCGGCACCTATATTTATCCGCCGCGCGGATCGATGCGGATCATCACCGATATCTTCAGCTTCGCCGCCCGCGAGGTGCCGAACTGGAACACGATTTCGATCTCCGGCTACCACATCCGCGAGGCCGGCTCGACCGCCGCGCAGGAGCTGGCGTTCACCATCGCCGACGGTATCGCCTACGTCGACGCGGCGCTCAAGGCCGGGCTCAAGATCGACGGGTTTGCGAGCCGGCTGTCGTTCTTCTTCAATGTGCACAACAACTTCTTCGAGGAGATCGCGAAATTCCGCGCCGCGCGGCGCATCTGGGCGCGCCTGATGAAGGATCGCTTCGGCGCGCGCGACGAGCGCTCGATGATACTGCGCTTTCATGCGCAGACCGCCGGCTCCTCGCTCACCGCCCAGCAGGTCGACAACAACGTGGTGCGCGTCACCCTGCAGGGACTGGCCGCGGTGCTGGGCGGCGCGCAATCGCTGCATACCAACTCGCGCGATGAGGCGCTGGCGCTGCCGACCGAGCAATCGGCGTTGCTGGCGCTGCGCACCCAGCAGGTGATCGCCTGCGAGTCCGACGTCGGCGATACCGTCGATCCGCTGGGCGGTTCCTACTTCATCGAGACGCTGACCGGCGAACTGGAGCGTCGGGCGCTCGAATACCTGTCGCGTATCGACGACCTGGGCGGCGCCGTGGCGGCTATCGAGCAGGGCTACATGCAGCGCGAAATCCAGAACGCCGCCTACGCCTACCAGCGCGCCATCGAAAGCGGCGAGCGTATTATCGTCGGCGTCAACCGCTACACCAGCTCGGCCGAGCCGATGCCCGAAATCCTGCGGGTCAACCCGGCGACCGAGGAAAAACAGGTCGCGAAGCTGGCGCGGCTGCGCGCGAATCGCGACGTACGGGCGGCCGGCGCCGCGCTCGGCCAGGTCGAGGCCGCGGCGCGCGACGGCGCCAACCTGATGCCGCCGATCGTGGCCGCGGTGCGGGCGCAGGCCACGCTGGGCGAGATCGCCGACGCGATGCGCCGGGTATTTGGCGAATATCAGCCGCCCAACGTGCTGTGAGGTAGCGTCCGCTATCGCGCTCCGCTATGACTGATCGCCAAGGGAAATTGAAGGCGGGAGGCGGTCGCTACGGGACCACCCGCGTTCGCCCGATGAATTTTTCACAAGGGAGATGAACGGCGAATGGGCCCGCTTCCGAAAGGTGTCTTTCTGACCAAAGGGGTCGGCAAGCATCGCGAAAAACTTACCTCGTTCGAGATGGCGCTGCGCTCGGCCGGGATCGCCGAATTCAACCTGGTGCGCGTGAAATCCATCTTCCCGCCTAACTGCAAGCTCATCAGTCCGCAGGAAGGGCTGCGCTACCTGACCCCGGGCCAGATCGTCTTCACCGTCATGAGCGATAACGCGACCAACGAGCCGCATCGGCTGATCGCGTCCTCGGTCGGCGTCGCCATCCCGGCCAACGCTGCCCAGTATGGCTACCTCTCCGAGCATCACAGCTACGGCGAGACCGAGCAGAAGGCGGGCGACTATGCCGAGGATCTGGCGGCGATCATGCTGGCCACGATTCTTGGGGTCGATTTCGATCCCAACGCCAGTTACGACGAGCGCAAGGATATCTGGCGCGTCTCGGACAAGATCGTCTCGACCCGCAACGTCACCCAATCGGCCATCGGCGATCGCGACGGGCTGTGGTCGTCAGTGGTGGCGGCGGCGGTGTTCGTCGATCTGCCCAACGGCAAGTGAACCGGAAGTAGATGGACAGACCTCGATGACCATCGAAATCTTTTACTGCGAAGCCTGACGGTACAAGCCGCACGCGGTCAGTCTGGCCGCATCGCTCAAGCGCCGCTTCGGCGAGACCGCCATACTCATCAAGGGCAGCAGCGGCCAGTTCGACGTGGTATGCGATGGCCGCAAGCTTTTTTCGCGGCGCGAAACCGGCCGCTTCCCGATCGAGGGCGAGGTCGAGGATGTGATCGCTGCGATCCGCGAAGGCCACGAGCCTCCGCCCGCCGGCAGCGCGCAGCCGGCCAAGGGTATGCTGCGTCGGCTGGCCGACAAATTCCGCGACTGACGGAAGAGTTTCAGCCGCCGCCGTTGTCGCCCACGATCATCGCCGCCAGCTCGTCGGGCTTAAGTCGGACGCCGACATAGAACTGCCCGAACTCGGCGTAAAGCGCGCTCGATTCGTCGAAGCGCATCTCGTAGACCAGCTTCTTGAAGACCAGCGGATCGTCGGCGAACAGGTCGACGCCCCACTCCCAATCGTCGAATCCGACCGAGCCCGAGATGATCTGCGTGACCTGCCCCGCGTAGCGCCGCCCGATCATGCCATGGTCATGCATCAGGCGCTGGCGCTCCTCGATCGGCAATTGATACCAGTTATGCGTTTCGCCGCGGCGCTTGTTCATCGGATAGAAGCAGACATAGCGGCGCTCGGGAATCCGCGGCCATAGCCGCGCGGCGAGCTTTTCGCGATTCTCCCTGGCGGCCTCGTCGATCGCCGCGCGCCATTGCGGCGTCCCCGGCTCGATACCCTCGGCGGCCAGATGCTGATAGAGCCGCACGCTCCCCTCGTAGAGGCCAATTTCGACCATCGAGAGATAGGAGCCGGTCGGCTCCAGGAAGTCGTCGATCGGTAGCGCGGCGAACGCCGCTTCGGCGCGCGACAGTTGCTCGAAGTCGGCGCGGAAGTGAATCAGCATCAGGTCGCCCTTGTGCCCGAGTATCGAGAAGGCGGCGCTCTCACCGTTCTCGCGCCGCTGCATCTCTTCGATCGCCGCCGCCATCGCGTGTGCGATCTCATGACGGCGCGCCGGCGGGAGCAGGCGCAGCGCGGCGCGGCGAATCCGGAACATCTGATGGAGCAGGCTGGCGCCCTCGAGCGTCAGCGGCGCAGCCGCGGCATCAACCTTCGCTTTCGCGGCGGATGGGGGATCGCTCTTCATGACCTGCGATTGTAGAACCTCCGGGCGCCGATGTCTGCCGGGTCCGCCCTATGACACGACTCAGGGTTACGTTTCAGCATCGGATAACGTCCGGCGACGTTATCCGATTGCTGCTGCCGCGGGCCCATCCCGCTTTCAGGGATTGGTCCGACGGCTCACGTAGATGCCGCCCCAGGTGACGCTGGCATCCGCGTTCGCCATCCCGGCGACGACCGATAGCCACCGTCCTCGGAACCCATCGCGTTCGACTCCTACCGAAGTGATCTGAACCCCGGCGGGGGCATCGGGATCGATCGCGTCGCCCGCCATCGTGGTATCGATTGCCACTAGATGGTTGGTGACATCGGGGGCCGAGAGCTTGCTGACGTACACTCCATCAACCCCGTCTTCCTTGGTTCCCTTGAAGGCCACCGCAGCATTGCCGACCGCGACGAAGGACGATTGTCTCCAGCGTGGCGGTTCGTAGCCCTCTGGTTCACCGCCGCCCACGCCGGGCGGGCGTCCCGAGAATACCCAGTAGGTGAAATCAAGAAAGTTGTCCTGACCGGTCTCGGCTATCATCACGCTCTTATGCTTCTTCCGATCGTAAACGAAAATTCCCTGATTGACCGGGACCTGGGCGTCATAGCCGTCGGGATAGTTCATGTTGCAGTACGCGATCAGATCCTGGTTGCCATCGGTGGGGCAAACCAGATGCACGTTGCGAGTTTCGTCGCCCCATGCCCCCCAGAAACCCACATAGCGCTTGAGGCTGTAGGAGAGCCCTTCACCCAGGCGGTTGAACGTTGCCTGGGAGACGCCCGGAACCGGCGTATTCAGGCCCACCAGTGTGGTTAACGAGGTGTTGGCCTTAAGCGGCGCGAAATAGATTCCACCGAGAGTAGGTGCGTCCTCGTTGTCGAGACCGAGGAATACCATCTGACCGTCCATCGCGCTGGGCGGTGCGGTTGAGCCGAAGGTGACCGTCCCGCCGGCGGGTTGATTGGGGATTAGCGTGCTGGTGTTGGCGATGAGATAGGCCGGCGGATTTCCCTTTTTCCTCAGGTCGCGGTAGTAAACGCCGGTCTGCGATTCACCATTGTCGGTGTAGTTGCCCTTGAACACCACATAGCGATGGGTCACCGCCGGCGCACCGGGAAACACGTCGAACTTAATCCCCGTGGTGCTGGCGCCCGGAACCTCGAAATACTCAAATCCGGGAACCGCCCCCAGCACTTGCATCCCGGTAAAGAGCTTCGACTTCGGTTTGAATTGACAGTACAGACCCGCGGTTCCGGCGCGCGTATCGCTGCCGTCGGGAAGTGCATACTCCCACACGGGCTGCGAGTTGCCGCGAAAGCCAATGGTGGTTGACTTGTATGCGATCCGCGGAAAAGCCGGGAATTCGTTGAACTGCGATTCAAGGTTGTTCGGTTCCGGCACCAGCATCACCTTATCGGCAATCATCGGCATCGGGCCGGATTTCGCCATATCGCGCTCAAAGATCCCGTGAATCGGCGTGCCGACAGCCGCGCTCACAGCTCCAGCATCCCCGCCATCGCCGCCCGCACTGCGCGCCCTGAAAACTACCAGCCCGTAGCGATTCACCGAGGGCTGGTTGTAGCTGTTGAAGCTGGTATCGGTGCCTGGAATCAGATCGCCATTGCTCACGACCGTGTGCCAATGGAACGGTTCGCGGCCGAACGCGGAGCTTGATGACCCGAATACTGCGGTGAAGATAAGCGCCGCAGCTAAACCGCCGATGGCCCGTACGAAACGCATGAAATTACTCCTTCCTGCTGGTTCCTGCTCTTTGTGTATTGATACGTCGTCTCGGCTATTCGTAACCGCAATGAACATGCCAGCGCTAAAATGGCGATAACTTCCGCAATTAAACTGCTGATAAGTTGTCAGAAATATATGAAATTGCTCGTTCGTGCTTCTTACATCTTTTATTCATTGAAACGCTCTCTCAGAGATGCCTGGCTGCATTCAGCATGCCAACACTGCAATTAAGCAAAGGTCAAAACGATTCAACGAACGGAAGCCTCCGATGGCGCCATCGGAGACATCACCTGCGGCGGAACTTACGATTGTGGTGCGCGAGGGAGCAGCCGCTCACCTACGGAGTCCGTGTCCTGGAGGGGTTGCCGGTGGGAACGACGTGCCCGGCGATCGTGGTGACCTGCGCGATTGTGGAGAACTTGCGGGCGCCGATCTCTGCCGGGCCCGCGCGCTATCGCGCTAGCCCGCGCGCCATCCCCGGCACGAGTCGACGAAGCCTGCGGCGACGCGCGGATTCGACGCCCAGTGAGCATGCACGTAGCTCGCGAGCAGATTGCCGGCGCGGAAACCCTCATCGAACGGCGCGCCCCAGCGCGGCTTGACCTGGTAGACGCGTTCGATCGGATGGTCGACGGCGGTGAGCGTCGAATAGCGGAACTGATGGCCGCGAAATGAGAGCCCGGTAGGCCCCAGGATCGACGCGGCGCGGGTGGTGACCTCGGCGTAACCGAGCGCCGCCAGCCGCTCGGCCATCACCGCCTCGGCCGCAATCAGACCCGCCATCGGCCACGACCGTCCGTCGAGGGTCCGGATGGCGCGCGACAGGTACATCAGCCCGCCGCATTCGGCATAGATCGGGCCGCCGCGCCGCGCGAACTCGCGTATCGAGTCGAGCATCGCACGGTTCGACGACAGCCGCTCGGCAACGATTTCGGGATAACCGCCGCCGAAGTAGAGACCGTCGCACGCCGGGATTTGTTTATCGTGGACCGGCGAGAAAAAATCGAGTTCGGCGCCCAGCGCTTTGAGGCGATTCAGATTGTCCTCGTAATAGAAATGAAACGCCTCGTCGAAGGCGATGCCGATGCGGACTGGTGACCGCGCGTTGCGATGCGCGTCGGCGACTTCTTCATCGCGCGCGGCAATCTCGATCGGCGGCGCGGCCCGCGCGATTCGCAGCATCGCGTCGAGGTCGAGCCACTCCGCACCGATCTCCGCCCAGCGCTCGAAAATCGCGTCGGGCAGCGGCGCATCGAGCGCGCTGACCAATCCCAGGTGACGTTCGGGAAAATTCGCGCCGGGGGTTTCTGGCAGGCCGCCCAGGATCGGCGGATTGGTACACGCGGCGCGCAGGATTTCGAGATGGGTCCGGCCGCCGATACGATTACAGATTATCCCGGCCAAATTCAGTTCCGGATCGAAGCTGCGCAAGCCGTTGGCGATCGCGGCGATAGTGCGCGCCATCCCGGATGCGTTCACCACCGCGATTACCGGCGCGCCGAGCCACTTGGCGATTTGCGCGGTCGACCCGTCGTCGCCGTTGGGCTCCGCGCCGTCGAACAACCCCATCATCCCTTCGATAATCGCGAGATCGCAGCCGGCGGCGGCGCGGGCAAAGGTGGCGCATACCGCCTCGCGCCCCATCATCCAGCCGTCCAGATTGTGCGATTCGATGCGGGCGGCGCGGCGATGGTAGCTCGGGTCGAGATAGTCGGGCCCGCACTTGAACATCGCGAGCTTGAGCCCGCGCGCGCGCAACGCCGCGGCGATCGCCACTGTGGTGGTGGTCTTGCCGGCGCCGCTTTCGATCGCGCCGATTACGACCCGCGGTATGTCAAGCCTGGCGGCCATCCGATCTCTCACCCGACATTCTCCGATATGGCTCGCACGCAGGCCAACTGTTAGGCTTTTCGCCAATCCGCCGGCGCGCGCCCGATCCGAATCGAGGATTCATCGGCGCAGCGCTTGGTGGATTCAATCAGGAAGATGAAAATTCGAGCTGCAGTAGTAGGAGCCACCGGCATCGCGGGCCAACAGGTGCTCGCGGCGCTGGACAACCATCCCGACTTCGAAATCGCCGCGCTGGCGGCCTCCGAGCGATCGGCGGGCAAGAGCTTCGCCGCCGCGATTACCGATCAGCAAAGCGGCGTCCGGCGCTGGTATGTGGCCGGCGCCGAGCCGCCCGGCGCCGCGCTGGAGCTGATGGTGCAGGAGGCGAAGTCGCTGCGCCTCGACGGTATCGGCGTGGTGTTCGCGGCGGTTGAGTCCGACGCGGCGCGCGAGCTCGAACCGATCTACGCGCTCAAGCTCCCGACTATCAGCACCGCCCGGCCCCATCGGATGGAGGCCGACGTGCCGCTGCTGATTCCCGGGGTCAATCTCGATCACATCGCGATCGTGAACGAGCAGCGCCGCCGCCGCGGATGGAAGGGCTACATCGCCACGCTGCCGAACTGCACCGCGACCGGGCTCGCCGTGACTCTCAAGGCGCTCGATCTGAAGTTCGGCGTCGAGGCGGCGCTGGTCACCACGATGCAGGGGATTTCGGGCGCCGGGCGCGACCTCGCCGCGCTCGATATCGTCGAGAACGTCATCCCGTACATCCCGCACGAGGAAGAGCGCGTGACGATCGAGACCCGCAAGATTCTCGGCCGGCTGGCCGACGGCGCCATCGCCGAGCTGCCGGTCAGGGTCAGCGCGACCTGCACCCGCACGGGCGTGCTCCACGGCCATACCGAGGCGGTGACGGTCGGACTCAAGCGGGCCGCCTCGGTCGACGAGGTGATAGGCGCGTTCGAGAGCTTCGGTGCCGAGTTCAGCGCGCTCGGACTGCCCAACGCGCCGCGCCGGATGATCACGGTCCATCGCGATCCGATGCGCCCGCAGCCGCGGCTCGATCGCGACGCCGAAAACGGCATGACCACCTCGGTCGGGCGCATCCGGCCCGACGAGGTAATCGCCAACGGCGTCAAATATCTGCTGGTGACGCACAACGCCGCGATGGGTGCGGGGCGCGGCGCCGTGCTGCTCGCCGAATATCTCAAGCACTCCGGCTACCTCGGCTGATGGACACGAGGTCTAGCGAATCGGGCAGGAATTCATCGCCTCCGGAAGCCTTTACATCCTCCAAGCCCGGCGAGCTAAGCATGCGACCGGGATGGTGCTCGGATCCGGTCCCGCCTGACCGAGCGGTTGACAATCCAGAGCCTCTCGGATAACCCTGTTTTTGGCGCGAGCCTTATCGAGAGCGGCGGAGGGACTGGCCCGAAGATGCCGCAGCAACCGGCCCCACGTGGGTGCTGGTGCTAACTCCTGCAGGGTGTCTCCAGTTGGGATGCCCTGGAAGATAAGGCGAGAGTGAATAACCCTCGTCCTTATCGCAGGACGGGGGTTTTTGATTTTCAGCCAGTTCGCTCCCGTAGGCTCCGATAAAAGCGGGCGAAATTGTGGCGAAAAGCGTATTGATAGTCGGACTCGGCGGATTGGGCGTGCCCGCTGCGATGGCGGCCGTAAGAGGCGGCGTCAAGCGGCTGGGGCTGGTCGATCCCGACCCGGTCGAGTTCTCGAACCTGGCGCGCCAGGTGATCTATCGCGAGTCCGACCTCGGCCGCCCCAAGGTCGACGCCGCCGCCGATCGTCTGAGCCGGCTAGCGCCCGGCCTCGAAATCGAACGCTATCGGTTCGCACTCGACGCTTCGAACGCGGCCCGCGTGATCGATGACTACGGCTTCGTGATCGACGCCACCGACAGCCCGGCGGCGAAATTTCTTATCAACGATGTATGCGTCGCCGCCCGTATCCCATTTATCTACGGCGGCGTGCTCGGGATGGCCGGGCAGGCGATGACGGTGCTCCCGGGACGCACGGCCTGCCTGCGCTGCCTGTTCGAGAATCCGCCCGACGAGGCCGAGATCGCGAGTTGCCGCGAGGCCGGAATTATCGGTCCGATCGCCGGCGCGATCGGTACGCTTGAAGGCGACGAGGCCGCGCGATGGGCGCGCGGCGCGGAGCTTGATCTGGCGGGAATGCTTATCACATACGACGGCGCGCGCGGCGCAAGTTCGCGCACGATCGCGGTGGCGGCGCGCGAAGGATGCAGTTGCGGCGCATCGAGCCCGGACCGCCGCGGTGGCCGGCTGGCGCGCCTGACGGGGGAGACTCCATGAGCTACGTAACCAGCCTCAAATGCCGCGAGTGCGGACAGGAATATCCGATCACCCCGGTCCATGTATGCGAGACCTGCTTCGGCCCGCTCGAGGTGGTCTACGATTACGAGCGGATTCGCAAGGTCCTGACGCGCGCCGCGATCGAGAGCCGGCCACATAACCTGTGGCGCTATCGCGAGCTGCTGCCGGTCGACAGCGAGCCCGAGATGGGTCCGTTCTCGGGCTACACGCCGCTGCTCCATGCTCGCCGGCTGGGCGCCCAGGTGGGGCTGAACAAGCTCTATATCAAGGACGACACGGTCAACCATCCGACGCTCTCCTACAAGGATCGGGTGGTGGCGGTGGCGATCACCAAGGCTCGCGAGTTCGGCTTCACCACGGTTTCGTGCGCCTCGACCGGGAACCTGGCGACCGCGGTCGCCGCCCATGCGGCGCGCGCCGGCCTGCGCTGCTACATCTTCATGCCCGAGGGGGTGGAGTCAGGCAAAATCGTCGGCTCGACGATCTACGGCGCGAAGGTGATCACGATTCGCGGCAACTACGACGACGTCAATCGGTTGTGCAGCGAGATCGCCGACAAGTACGGCTGGGCGTTCGTCAATATCAACCTGCGTCCCTATTACACCGAAGGCGCCAAGACCTTCGGCTTCGAGGTCGCCGAGCACCTCGGCTGGCGGCTGCCCGACCATATCGTGGTGCCGACCGCGGGCGGCACGATCCTGCCCAAGGTCGCCAAGGCCTTTAAGGAATTCAAGGATCTGGGGTTGATCGAGGGCAGCTTCAAGATCCATTGCGCGCAGGCGGCCGGCTCGGCGCCGGTGATCGCGGCGCTGCACAAGGGGACCGACCTGATTCTGCCGGTCAAGCCCAATACCATCGCCAAGTCGATCGCGATCGGAAATCCCGCCGACGGCTACTACGTACTCAAGGCGGTGCGCGAGTCCGGCGGCTGGGGCGAGGGCGCCAGCGATCCCGAGATTCTCGACGCGATCGGCCTGCTGGCCCGCACCGAGGGTATCTTCGCCGAGCCGGCCGGCGGCACCACGCTGGCGGTCACGCTCAAGCTCGCTCACCAGGGGCGCATCAAACCCGACGAAACGGTGGTAGTGTCGATTACCGGCAACGGCTATAAAACTCTGGAGGCGGTCGCCGGCATCATCGAGCAGCCGGTGATTATCGAGGCGCGGCTGGCGGAGTTCGACGCGCTCTACGAACGACTACCCAACGGCAAGCGCGCGGTGGCCGGCGCGGCCTGAGGAATCACCAACCCGGAAGCTGAATCAGTCCGGAGCATCGGCTCGATCCGGAAATCGACCAGGGAGGCTAGTTCATAACGCTATGGCAATCAGGGTCAGGGTACCCACCCCGCTGCGCAGGTTTACCGCCGGAATCGACGAGGTTCCGGCCAATGGCGATTCGGTCCGGGCTGTGATCGAGGATCTCGAGCAGCGCCATCCCGGCATGCGCGAGCGGCTGCTCGACGACTCGGGCGGGCTGCGCCGCTTCGTCAACATCTATCTCAACGGCGACGATATCCGCTTTCTCCAGCAGCTCGACTCGAAGGTCAAGGACGGCGATGAGATCTCGATCGTCCCAGCGATCGCCGGCGGACGCTGACCGCGCCTACGTGCCGGTCGCGCGCGCCGCGAGCGTGCTCGATCTGATCGGCAACACGCCGCTGCTCGAGTTGCGCCGGCTGACCGCCGGACTGCTGCGCCCCGGCGTGCACCTGTACGCCAAGCTCGAGGGCTTCAACCCGGGAGGCTCGGTCAAGGATCGCGCCGCCCGCAGCATGATCGAGCGCGGCCTGGAAAGCGGCGAGCTGCGGCCGGGCAAGGTGATTATCGACTCGACCTCGGGCAATACCGGCATCGCGCTGGCGATGGTCGGCGCGGCGCTGGGTTATCCGGTCGAGCTGGTGATGGCCGCGAACGTCAGCCGCGAGCGCAAGAAGATCATCCAGGCCTTCGGCGCGCGGCCGATCTACTCGGATGCGCTGGAGGGCTCCGACGGCGCAATCATTCTGAGCCGCAAGCTTATCGCCGAGAATCCCGATCGCTACTTCAAGCCCGACCAGTACAACAACGAGGCCAACTCGCTGGCCCATTTCGAGACCACTGGCCCCGAGGTCTGGAACCAGACCCGCGGCCAGGTGACGCATTTCGTCGCCGGCATCGGCACCGGCGGCACGATTATGGGCACCGGGCGCTATCTCAAATCGCGCAACCCGGCGGTGCGCGTGATCGCGGTCGAGCCGGACGATCCGATGCACGGGTTGGAGGGGCTCAAGCACATGGCCTCGTCGATCGTCCCGGGCATCTACCACGAAGAGCGGCTCGACGACAAAATCCAGGTCTCGACCGAGGACGCCTACGAGATGGTCTACGCGCTGGGGCAGCTCGAAGGCATCCTGGTCGGCCAATCGGCGGGCGCGGCGATGGTGGCGGCGCTCAAGGTCGCCAGCTCGCTCAGCGCAGGGTGCGTGGTCACAGTGTTCAGCGATTTCGGCGACAAGTATCTTTCGACCAATCTCTGGATCGGATGGCAGGAGTGGCGGCGCGAGCGGCTGCAACTGTTGGTTGGCAAATGGAACGTATCCACGAACGTTATTACCTGAGCTACCCGCGCAGCCTGATCCGCGAGCCGCTGCTTTACCATCTGGTGAAGAAGTTCGATCTGATCTTCAACATCCGCGGCGCCAGCGTCTCCGAGGAGATGGGGCTGGTGGCGGTCGAGTTCGAGGGCACCCACGAGCAGATCGAGCGCGCGCTCAACTGGCTGCGGCACAGCGGCGTGACCGTCGAGCCGATCGAGAAGAACGTCATCGAATAGGCCGCGCGGCGCCGGCGCCCGGCGGTTGGCAAGAGTGTAACTCCACGATGGCGCTCAGCGATCGGCAAATCGAACGCTACAGTCGCCAGATAATCGTCCCCGGCATCGGCGGCCGCGGCCAGCAACGGCTGCTCGCCGCGCGCCTCGCCTTGAGCGGCGCGATGGCCGACCTCGAAGCGCCGCTCGCCTACCTGGTAGGCGCCGGGGTCGGCACGATCTTCGTCGAGGCGGCCGGCGGCCCGCCGATCGATTCCCGCCTGATCGACGATCTGCGCGAGCTCAATCCGGACTCGCGCGTTGCGGCAATCAGCGAGTCGCCGGCCCAGGTCGACCTGGCGATCATGCTGATCGGCGGCGCGCCATCGCTAGCGGCCGCGCGCGCTGCGATCGATCGATCGCCCGGCCGGCGGCTGATACTCGCCCGCCTTGACCTGCCGCCCCGGATCGCAGTGCTCGGTGCCGCTCCGTGTCCGCTGTGCGCCGACCTCGAGCTGCTCGGTCCGTTCGGAAAGCGGGCAGAGAACGCAGCTTTCGTCGCGATGGTCGCGACGGCGGAGGCGATCAGGATACTCACCGATCCGAACCAACCCGGCGCGCCGCGCCTCATCGAGTTCAACGGCTACCAGTCCCATAGCGTCGTGATCGGCCGGCGCACCGGAGTCGCGCGATGTCGATGCGAATCCGTTCGGAGCGCCGATGGCTGAGAATCACGCCGTCGTCGACTTCCCCGATCTGTGGCTGTTCGATTTCGATCGCACGCTGGCGATTCTCGAACCGGTGGTCGACTGGGCGCAGAGCCGCCGCGAGCTGGAAATCGAGCTGCGCGCAGCGAAGCTTCCGCCGGCGTTGCTGGAGGAGCTGATCGCGGCCATCCCGCGCGGCAACCTGCCGCTCTACGAGGCCTTGCGGGCGCGTCTGCTCGACGCGCCGGCAACCTCCCAACCGCTGGTCGACGGCGCCGAAGCGCGCGCGATTCTCGCGCGCGCTTCGGCGCTGATCGAGCGCCACGAGCTGGCCGGCGTGGATCGCGCCGCGCCGCTGCCCGGGGCGCTGGCGCTGTTGCGCGCGCTCCGCGCGCGCCGCAGCGCCAGCGCTGTGGTGACCTCCAACTCCTCACGCACGGTCGCGCGATGGCTCGCCGACCATCGCGCCGCCGAGCTGGTCAGCGTCGTCGTCGGCCGCGACCGCGGACTCGCGCTCAAGCCGTCACCGGCGACGGTCCATTGCGCGCTGGCGCTCTGTGAACATCGCGGCGCGATCTTCGTCGGCGACAGCGACGCCGATTACCGCGCCGCTCGCGCCGCCGAGCTCCGTTTTATCGGCATCGCGTCCGATCCTGAGCGTCGCGCACAATTGGCAGCTTTGGGCGCCAGTCAGCCCGATCTGTTCGATTCGCCGGCTGCGGTTGCGGCTGCCTTTGGGCTTCTATAGGCGGGTATTTTTGTGAGGAAGAGTCGGAAAATGCTGCTGTTTTTAATAAAAGAGTAAAATAGTCTTAATAGTAATTGACTAAACTGGTCTATTAAAATAGTTTCTTTCCCACGAGGCCGATGACCATGCCGATTCGTGAGGCTCATTCGTGGGAAACCGTCCGCAAGCGCAATCTGGTCGAGCGCCTCAAGCACGATCTGTTTCCGACCGAGCTCGAAGGTATCTGGCAGCAGCGGCTGGTCGAGACCTCCTACGAGAGCGTCCCCGAGGAGGATATCGTCCGCCTCCAATGGTTCGGCCTCTATCACGACAAGCCGAAGGTCGGCAGCTTCATGATGCGCATCAAGATTCCGGGCGGTCGGCTGACGCCCGGCGCATTGCGTGCGATCGGCGAGGTCGCCGACCGTTACGGTCGCGGCCAGGGCGAGCTGACTACCCGCCAGAACATCCAGCTTCATTACATCACGCTCGACCGCTTCCCCGAGATTCTCGCGCGGCTCAAGGGCGTCGGGCTGACCACGATGGGTGGATGCGGCGACGTGGTGCGCAATATCACCGGCTGCCCGGTGGCGGGCGTCGACCGCGACGAGTTGTTCGACGCGACCGCGACGGTGGCCGAGGCGGCGCGCTTCTTTTACGGCAATCGCGAGTACTCGGACCTGCCGCGCAAGCACAAGATCACGATCGCGGCCTGCCCGTTTCAATGCAACGCGCCTGAGATCAACTGTATCGCGCTGGTCGGCGTCCGGCTCGACGGCCGCGACGGCTTCGCCGTCCGGGTCGGCGGCGGGCTCTCCTCGACCCCGCGCATCTCACGCCATCTCGGCGTCTTCGTCCCGCGCGACGAGGCGCTCACCGTGTTGCGCGCGATTATCGACGTCTGGCGGCTGACCACCGAGTATCGGCTGTCGCGCGTCAAGGCCCGCCTCAAGTTCATGATCGACGATTACGGCGTCGATCAGTTTCGCGCGCTGGTCGAAAAGCGGCTCGGCCGCGAGCTGGAGAAGCTCGCCGAGCTGCCGTTGCCCGAGGCCGATAGCGATCACATGGGCGTTCATGAAGGGCGCGTGGCGGGCACCTGCTACGCCGGCTTTCCGGTCCATCTCGGCTTCGCCAGCGGCGCGCAGATGGTCGCGATCGCCGACCTGCTCGACAGCTTCGGCGGCGACCTGCGGCTCACCCGCCGCCAGAATTTCATCGTCACCGGCATCCCGCGCGCGCGCCTCGACGAAGTCACCGGCCGGATCGGCGAAATCGGCTTTCCAATTTCCGCCAACGGCCTCCACGCCTCGTCGATCGCCTGCATCGGCGATCCCCACTGCAACTTCGCGGTGACGCCGACCAAGTCGAAGCTCGAAACCGTGGTGGCGCGTTTGGTCGCCGAGTTCGGCGACGCGGTGGCGGGCCTCAAACTGAATCTCGACGGATGCCCGCACGCTTGCGCGCAGCATTGGACGGGAGACATCGGGCTGCAGGGCACGACCGCTCGTGGAGCGGCCGGCGAGCCGCTGAAGGCGTTCGATATCATCCTGCGCGGCGGGCTCGGCCGCGACGCCGCGATCGGCAAGCCGCTGTTGCGCCGGGTGCCCTCGGCCGCGGTCGAAGAACACGTCGCGCGGCTGTTCGGCGGCTACCTTGAGCGGCGCGCGCCGGGCGAAACCTTCAGCCGCTTCTGCCTCCGCAGCGCCGACGAAGAACTCATCGCGATCGCGCGCGGCGACGCATCGGCGAACGCTTCCTGAACGGGAGAGAGCATCGTGTACGACTCCGAACCCAACCTCCTGATGGACGAACTGGAAGCCGGCGAAATCGCGATCGAGCTCGACGACCGGGAGCCCGCCGCGGTGCTGGCCTGGGCCATTGAGCGCTTCGGCAATCGACTCGGCATCTGTTCGAGCTTCCAGGCCGAGGGCTGCGCGCTGATCGACATGGCCTGGCGTATCGACCCCGCGGTGCGGGTCTTCACTATCGACACCGGCCGCCAGCCCGAAGAGACCTACCGGCTGATCGACCAATTTCGCGAGCGCTACGGAATCGCGGTGGAAATTTTCATGCCCGAGAGCGGCGCGGTCGAGCGGATGGTGCAGCGGCACGGCCCCAACCTGTTCTATCGCGACGTCAACCTGCGCCTGCTCTGCTGCCAGATGCGCAAGGTCATCCCGCTGCGCCGCGCGCTGCGCAACTACGACGCCTGGGTGACGGGCCTGCGCCGCGACCAGTGGGCGACGCGCTCCAATATCCGCAAGCTCGAGATCGATCACGATCACGGCGGGATCGTGAAGCTCGCGCCGATGGCCGATTGGACCGAGGGCGAGGTGTGGGACTATATCCGCGCCAACCAGGTGCCCTACAACGCGCTCTACGACCAGGGTTTCAAGTCGATCGGATGCGCACCGTGCACGCGCGCGCTGGCGCCGGGCGATGATCCGCGCGCCGGCCGCTGGTGGTGGGAGACTGGCGCGCCCAAGGAATGCGGGATGCACTGCGCGATCGAGACCGGCGGCTTCGAGCACGAGCTGGCGGCGCTGCTCGGCGGCCATCAGGATGGTCCGGCTGCCGCGGGAGGTTAAAACAATTGCACGAGGTAAGCACGATGCACATCCATTCCGGCGACGGCGCCGTTACCCTTTCGACCGAGCCGCTGGCGCTCGAGGAGCTCCATCGCGAGCTGCTGGCGCCGCGCGTGCGCGCACTGGCCGCCAGCGTGACCGACCGCGCGGCGGGCGCGCGCTGGCTCGAGCTGGCCGCAGCGATCGATTCGCTCTCGGTGCCGCTAGCGCTCCAGGAGCGGCTGGCAAGCATAATCGAGCTGGCGCTCGCGGGCGGACGGATACGCCGCGAAGCCGGCCCCCCGGCTGAGGCCGCGCTGACCGCGTTGTTCCGCAAGACCGCGCGCGGTATCGAGCTGGCCGCCGGACTGGGCTCGATCAATCGTGCGCTGGCGCAGCTCAAGAACAGCGCCATCGACGGTATCAGCGCCACGCTGCGCGCGCCGGGCGTTTACGTGATGACGATTCGCACCGCCGAGCTCCAGCTCGCGATCCGCTTCGATCGCGGCGGACTTGAGGTCGAGTCGCTCGAGATCGGACTCGGCTGAAATTCCATGGAGTGGTTTCCGGCCTTTATCCGCCTGCGCGGCTACCGCTGCCTGGTGGTCGGCGGCGGAGCGGTGGCGCTGCGCAAGACCCGGCAGTTGCTGGCGGCGGGCGCCGCGGTGACGGTGGTGGCGCCCGATCCAACCGCGGGTTTTGACGATCGTGTTGCCGGCGGCGCGGTGGAAATCCTGCGCCGCCGCTTTGAGCCCGGACTGGTGCGTGGCCGGCGCCTGGTGATCGCAGCCACCGACGATCCCGAGGTCAATCGCGAGGTCGCCGCGGCGGCGGAGCGGCACGGCGTGCTGGTCAACGTGGTCGATGCGCCGGAGCTGTGCGGCTATATCGCACCGGCGATTATCGATCGGGACGGGGTCACGGTGGCGATCGGCAGCGACGGAGTCGCGCCGCTTCTCGCGCGCGAGCTGCGCGCGCGAATCGACGCGGCCATCCCGCGCGGCGTGGGGCGGCTCGCCGCACTGATCGCGCGCTGGCGCGCGACGGTGCGGCGATGCCTCCCGGCGGCTGCGGCCCGCCGGCGCCTGTGGGAGGAAGTCGTGCGCGGGCCGGTCGCGAGCGCCGCGCTCAGCGGCGACCGCGACGGCGCTGCACAGCTGATGGCGCGGGCGCTGGAGCGCGCCTGCAGCGGCGACTTCACCTCGCAGGGTGAGGTCTACCTGGTCGGCGCCGGGCCGGGCGATCCCGAACTGCTCACGCTGGCCGCGCTGCGGCTCATGAACGATTGCGACGTGGTGATGCACGACAGCCTGGTGGCGCCGGAAATCCTTGCGATGGTGCGTCGCGATGCGGTCCAGGTCGACGTCGGCAAGCGCTGCGGCGCGCACGGTTTGAGTCAGGATGAAATCAACCGCCTGATGATCGATAAGGCTCGCCAGGGGCTGCGCGTGTTGCGCCTCAAGGGCGGCGATCCGTTGATCTTCGGCCGCGCGGGCGAGGAGATGGAGGCGCTGGCGCGGGCCGGAGTCGCCTATCGCGTGGTACCCGGCATCACCGCCGCCGCCGGATGCGCCGCCGAAGCCCGCATCCCGCTGACCCATCGCGACCATGCCCATACCTGCGTGCTGACCACCGGCTATACTAGCGACGGCAGCCCGGATTGGGCCCGGCTTGCGGCCGCCGGCCAGACGATCGTCTTTTATATGTCGTTCGGGAAGCTGGCGACGACCTGCGCCGAGCTTATCCGCCACGGGCTCGAGGCGGCGACGCCGGCGGTGGTGGTCTCGCGCGGCACGCTGAGCGATTCGCGGCTGCTGACCGGCACCGTCGGCACGCTCGCGGCGATTATCGAACGCAAGCGGCCGGCAGCGCCGGCGATCGTTATAATCGGCGAGGTGGTGCGGATACGCGAACGCCTCGACGCGCTGGCCGCGGAGGCGGCGCGGCTGACCCCGGCGGCGGTCGGCAGCGCTCGGGAACGGCCGCCGGGATGGCTTGAACAGCCGTCGATTCCGGTTAATCCTTAGCGGGAGGCCCGCGCGTCCCGGCGAGTCGGATTCACGAGGGTCGTAATTTTTCGTTAGGCAGATCTAAAAAAATCAGGATGAGGATGTAGCGGTGTCTCAGGAACAAGGATTCACGCTGTGGTTTACCGGTCTTTCCGGCGCGGGCAAATCGACGCTCGCTAATCTGGTGTCGCTGGAACTGCGCGAGCGCGGCCATCGAGTCGAGATTCTCGACGGCGACGAGGTGCGCACCAATCTGTCGAAGGGACTCGGTTTTTCCAAGGAGGACCGCGACACCAACATCCGCCGTATCGGCTATGTCTGCCGGCTGCTGTCGCGCAATGGCGTGGTGGCGGTGTCGGCCGCGATCTCGCCCTATCGCGAGATTCGCGACGAGGTGCGCCGCGCGCACGATCGCTTTTTCGAAGTTTACGTGCGCTGCGCGCTCGACGAATTGGTGCGCCGCGACGTCAAGGGACTTTATGAAAAGGCGCTGCGCGGAGAGATCGCGCATTTCACCGGCGTCTCGGACCCCTACGAGGAACCGGTTGACCCGGAACTGGTGATCGAAAGCGATCGCGAGGCGGCCGAGGAAAGTCTCGCCAAGCTGGTCGCCACGCTCGAGCATCGCGGCTATATCGCCGGCGCGCCGGCGGCCGTAAAGAGCGCCGCAAAGCGGGCCGCGCGATGAGCGACACCATCACGAAAGACGCAATCACGCCGCATGGCGGCGGCTCGCTGGTCGATCTCACGGCACCGGCCGGCGAACGCGCCGCGCTCAGCGCGGCGGCGGCCAAGCTGCCGCTGATCACACTCACGGCGCGCGACCTGGCCGACCTCGAGATGTTGTCGACCGGCGCCTTCACGCCGCTTACCGGCTTCATGGGCGAGGCCGACTATGTGCAGAGCCGCGACGCGATGCGACTCGCCTCGCGCGTGCCGTGGTCGATACCGATCACGCTCGGCATCGCGGCGGGCGAGGCGGCCGGCCTGAAGCCGGGCGACGAGGTGGCACTGGCCGCACCGAGCGGCGAGCGTATCGCGATCCTCAAGATCGACGAAATTTTCCGCGCCGATCGGCGGCGCGAGGCCGAGGCGGTGTTCGGCACCGCGGACGAGGCCCATCCGGGCGCCAAAAACGTGCTCGAGGCGCACGCCACCTGCATCGCGGGACGGCCGGTTTTGTTCGCCGACATCCCGGGCCGCACGTTTCTGGAGTGTCCGCGCGAGCCGCGCGCGACGCGCGCCAGGTTCCGCGAGCTCGGCTGGCGCAAGATCGTGGCGTTTCAAACTCGCAACCCGACCCATCGCGCGCACGAATACATCCAGAAGATCGCGCTCGAGGTCTGCGACGGCCTGATGCTCCATCCGCTGGTCGGCGAGACCAAGGGCGACGACGTGCCGGCGGCGGTGCGGATGGAGACCTACCGGGTGCTGCTCGAGCTCTACTATCCGAAGAATCGCGCGCTGCTGGCGGTGATGCCGGCGCATATGCGCTACGCCGGGCCGCGCGAGGCGATTCTGCACGCCATCGTGCGGCGCAACTACGGCTGCACCCACTTCATCGTGGGCCGCGACCATGCCGGCGTGGGCTCGTACTACGGCACCTACGACGCGCAGAAGATTTTCGATCGCTTCACGCCCGAGGAGATCGGCATCACGCCGCTGTGCTTCGAGAACACCTTCTATTGCAAGCGCTGCGGCACGATGGCGTCGTACAAGACCTGTCCGCATGATGACGCCGATCGCTTGCTGCTGTCGGGCACCAAGGTGCGCGAGATGCTGCGGCGCGGCGAGGCGCCGCCGCCCGAGTTTACCCGTCCCGAACTGGCCGAGATTCTGGTGCGTGCGATGCGCGAGCGCTGAGTGCCGCCGCCGTTACTGGAGCGGCGGTTCGTCGGCCGGCGGCGCCATCACCGGCGAGCCATGATGCAGCACCAGCCACCATCGCGTGCCGGCGCGCGCGAAGACGTTGGTCGAGAGCAGCTTGGCCTTGACCACGCCCTCGTAGCCGCGCTGGGTGAGATTTTCCTCGACCAGTACGAAGCCGAGGTCGGCGTTGACGCGCGCCTCGACCACGCGGAGATCGAACTTCATTTCGAAGACATTCTCGAAAATCCGCTCCCAACTGCGCATGATCGGACCCCATCCGGCGAGCTCCGGCCAGCCCGGATGAATACAGATAATCTGCGGGTCCTTGAGCCATACCGATTCCATCTGTTCGGCGTCGAGGCTTTCGAAGGCGCGATAGAAGGTGCGGTTGGCTTCGATCAATTCGTCGCGATCGGACACGGGAAAATCTCACGCAGGCCAACTCTAGCTTGGCCCGCCGGCCGGCAATTCGCAAGCGCCGGGGTTTCGCCAGGGGTTTGAGCCGGGCCCCGATTGGGCAATAATGCGATTCTCGGGCGGCGACGCCGAACGACGAATCGATCGAGAGAGGAGCGGAGAAAATCCGGATGGCAAGCGAGAGACGCAAAGAGATCAAACGACGGCGCAAGCGGCGCGAGAAACGGATCAAGGCGCAAATCCGAGAAGCGCGCGGACGTCGCAAGAAGCGCTGATCCGGAATTATCGCGAGCGCCGCGCCGGCGCTGATTGCGAATACATAACTTTACCGATAATATTAGTTATCTTTATCCGGTAGCATCACAACAAGGGCGTAATCTGGGCGCCGTCCAAGTCAGCTTAACGAACTTGCCGTAAGGCAGGCATCTTGGTAGGAAAGCCAAGTAGCCCGGCGCCCAGTCAAAGGAGAGAAGCAGTATGGCACTTCATATCGGTTCGGTAGCTCCCGATTTTACGCAGGAGTCGACCGAAGGGTCGATTCACTTCCATGAATGGATTGGCGACAAGTGGGCGGTCCTGTTTTCCCATCCCAAGGATTTCACCCCGGTCTGCACCACTGAGCTGGGGATGGTGTCGAAGCTCAAGGGCGAATTCGATAAGCGCAACTGCAAGGTGATCGGGGTCAGCGTCGACGATGTCAACTCGCATCGCGGCTGGATTAAGGATATCGAGGAGACCCAGAGCACGCGCATGAACTTCCCGATCCTCGGCGACGGGGATCGCAAGGTTGCCACGCTCTACGACATGATCCATCCCGAAGCCAACGATACGCTGACCGTGCGTTCGGTCTTCATTATCGATCCGAACAAGAAGATTCGTACCATCCTCACCTACCCGGCGAGCACCGGGCGCAACTTCCAGGAGATTCTGCGCGCCATCGATTCGCTGCAGCTGACCGACAAGTACCAGGTCGCGACGCCGGTGAATTGGCAGGACGGACAGGACGTGATTATCGTCCCGTCGATCAAGGATCCGGCCGAGCTCAAGCAGAAGTTTCCCAAGGGCTACAAGGAAATTCGGCCCTACCTGAGAGTCACGCCGCAGCCCAACAAGTAACGCCGCACGCTTCGCATCGAGCACGCCCGGGCCGGCCAGCAGCGTCGGCTCGGGCGTTTGTATTTGTCCGCCGCCTTGCCCGCCACCGTCTGGCGGCGCTATAAATTGACTCTGTCCTTCCCCTCGTCGTGTCGACGCCCCTCGGTTGGGAGGTCCGGGAGCTCGTTTGCTGGCGCCCGAATTGTGAGAGAGATGGCTATGAACGGGACCAACGCAGGGGGCACATCGGCGGTCGGCAACATAAGCGGCCACCGCGACGGTCGACGACTGATCGTAATCTCCAACCGTGCGCCGATTCGGGTGGTGCACGAGAACGGCCACGAGCGCATCGAGCCCACGGTGGGCGGCGTCGGCTCGACCTTTCTGCGCCTGCTGGAGCATCACGGCGGCCTCTGGATCGCCTGGTCGGGGGGCCAGAAGACTCCGGCGCGCCTGTTGCTGCCGGCCGGCGATCCGCGCTTCGCGTTGATCTTCGCCTCGCTCAGCGAGCGCGATGTCTCCAACTACTACTACGGCATGTGCAATCGCGGCCTGTGGCCGTTGATGCACTACATGATCTCGAACTGCCACTTCAGCGCCGCGTACTGGAAGCAGTATCAGAACGTCAACCGCCTGTTCGCCGAAATGGCCGCCGCCGAGGCGCTGCCCGACGACCAGGTCTGGGTGCAGGATTTCCATCTCGCGCTGGTGCCGCAGATGCTGCGCGAGCGGCGCCCCGAGCTGCCGATCGGAATCTTCTGGCACGTGCCGTTTCCGCCCGAGCAGCTGTTCCGTATCCTGCCGTGGCGCGGCGAGCTGCTGGGCGGGATGCTGGGGGCGGACCTGATCGGGTTCCATACCAGCGCCTACGTGAAACATTTCCTGGACTGCTGCGAGCATGTGATGGGTCTCGCCGTTAATCGCGAAAGCGGCGAGGTCACCGTCGATCAGCGGCGCGTGCGGGTCGGCGCCTTTCCGCTCGGCATCCCGGCCGACTTCTTCGCCGGGCTGGCCGCCAGCGAGCGGGTGCGCGAGCGCGCCGGGCGAATCCGCCGCGCGCTGCGCTCGCAGATCGTCGTGCTCGGGGTCGATCGGCTCGACTACACCAAGGGCATCATCGAGCGGCTGGCCGGCTTCGAGCGCTTCCTGGAGAACAACCCTGCCTACCATCGGCGCGTCGCCCTGGTGCTGATCGCGGTGCCGTCGCGCACCAAGGTCGCCGACTATGCGCTCCTCAAGCGCCAGCTCGACGAGCAGATCGGGCGCGTGGTCGGACGCTTCTCCTCCGAAGGATGGGTGCCGATTCGCTACCTCTACACGCAGTTCAACGCCGAGGAGCTGGTGGCCTATTACCAGGCCGCCGATATCGCCCTGCTGACCCCGCTGCGCGACGGGATGAACCTGGTGGCCAAGGAATTCGTCGCCTCCCATCTGTCCGACGACGCAGTCCTGATCCTGAGCGAGTTCGCCGGCGCCGCCGAGGAGCTGACCGAGGCCTTGCTGGTGAATCCCTACGATACCGACGCGGTCGCGCGCCGGCTGCGCCAGGCGATCGAGATGGATCCGGCCGAGAAGGCCACGCGGCTGCGTGCGATGCGCGCCAAGATCGACGACAACGACCTCGAGTTCTGGTCGGCGAAGTTTCTGCGCGCGCTCGGCGAGGCCGCCGCGCCGCCGATGGAAAGTCTGGCCGGTGTCTCCGTCCGGTAAGTCGCCCGCCCCGTTCCCCGACGGTCTGCTGAACGATCTCGCGGCGCGCGGCCGCCTGCTGCTGATGCTCGACTACGACGGCACGCTGGCGCCGATCGTGAACGATCCGGCCGCGGCCTGGCCGCTTGACCAGGCGCGGGCCGCACTCGCCGCGCTCGCCGCGCGGCGCGATCGAATCGACCTCGCCGTGATCAGCGGTCGGGACCTGGCCGAGCTCGTGCGTCTGCTCGGCCTCGAGCGCGGTCTCTACCTGGTCGGGGTGCACGGCCTGGAGCTATCCGATCCCGACGGCCGGCGCGAACTCGCGGCCGGCATCGAGCCCGCCTTGCAGGAGCTCGAGCGGGTGCGGCGATGGCTTCAGGAGCGGCTTCCCGCCGGCTGCGGGCTGGCGGTCGAGGATAAGCGGCTGGCGGTGGCGCTGCATTATCGCAATGCCGACCCGGCCGTGGCCGCGCCGATCGTCAGCGACTTCGAACGCTACCTCGCGCATCAAGGCGAGCTGATACTGAAACACGGCAAGAAAGTAGCCGAAGCGGCGCCGCGCGGCGCCGACAAGGGTGCGGCGGTGCGGCGGCTGGTCGAGCGGTTGGGTGGCGCCGGGCAGCCGGTCTATTTCGGCGACGATCTGACCGACGAGGATGCCTTTCGGGCGCTGGCCGGTCGCGGCGTGACGGTCAAGGTGGGTGGCGAGGGCGAGAGCGCGGCGCGCTATCGAATCGCGAGTCCTGCCGCGGTCGCTGCCGCGCTGCACAGCCTGGCCGCCGCCCTCTGACTCCCCTTCAGTTTTCGCCTAGGCCCGCTTTCGGGCCTTTACTGTCTCGGTCTCGGCTTGGCCTTGCTTCGCTCAGCGGCTCGCTGCTGTTCGGCGTAATGTGGGTACGATTTCTCGTGGTAGTCGCCGCACGGACGGCAGAAAAGAACAGGATCCGTTGAGCATAGGGACCGCCCATGCGGCCGCTGTACGCCGTTGGCAGGTAGTCGGGAAGGGCACTACCTTAGGAGAATCTTCCTAGGGGGACCGCTATGCCCACTTTTTTCTGGGTTGTTTACGACGTCGTTCTTGGCGTTGTTGGCTTCTTCCTGTTGGAACGCAAACTAACACGCAAGGATTGGGTTCTGGTCTGGAGCCTAATAGCCATAGGCGTCGCGGTCGCGGTTTATAGCGGCATTTCAGACCATGAGGAAAGCGCTCTCATTGCATCATTAAAGGAAGGCCAAGATTTTACCAAGGGACAACTCGACGTTATCGGACACCTGCTAGGCGGACAGACGAACCTGACGACAGCCAATGACCTGAAGGAAAAATTGCGGTCGTTGCGGTCGCTTCAGACGACCGTCGCGAGCCTTCAACAATATAAAAATGCCCGTGAGGCCGAAGAATGGCCTGCACTAAATGAACGCCAGATTCGGCATTGGGCGGCCGTCCTCTCTCAGTATCCGATGAAAAGGGTTGCGATTGCCGTGTCCGATCCGCGAAGCGAGCGATTCGTAATAAGTTTAAAAGAAGCCCTGAAGCTTGCAGGCTGGCCCGTCCCCAAGTTTCTCCTCGCTGGTCCGACGATTGAGGGCATGAGAATTGACGGTTCACCGGTGCCGTCAAAAGCCTTAGCTCGATTGGCAGCAGAAATTAATTGCGTCGAACCGGAAGTCGACAGCACCGGACGCGACTCATCCCTACCCGGGGGAATGGAAATATACATTGGCGCTCGATGCCCGAAATTAAAATGAAAACCTTCAACTGCTTCGGTTTGCTGGCGTCATATTCGATCTGCTTCGGCACTCGCCAGGTCCGTGCCTTAGCATCCTCGTATCGCCTCGCCGCGGTCGCTGCCGCGCTGCACAGCCTGGCCGCCGCAATCGAGTCTCTGTGATCCAGGACATCCAATTGTGATCGGGATCCGCGCCGGGCGAGGGTCGGCGGTTAGTTTGCGATGATGTCGGTGATTCTCTGGCTCCCTCCCCCTCAGTTTTGGGGGAGGGAGTCAGAGCCCACCCGTGCGATTGACTTGGCGGATCGATGGCCGGAGAATTGATCAATCATGGCCCGAGTAACTGTCGAAGACTGTCTGGAGCAGATCCCTAACCGCTTCGAACTGGTGCTGGCGGCGGCGCGCCGCGCCAAGATGCTGCTCAAAGGCGCCCGTCCGCTGGTCGAATCGGACAACAAGGAAGTCGTTACCGCGTTGCGCGAAATCGCCGCCTCCAAGGTCGTCCTGGTGCGGCCGCAGCGCGAATCCTGACGCCGGCCGCAGCTAATCGATCCCCCGGGCGTGAAGCCCCCCCGGCGTCATCCGGAATTGCCGGTCCCCCTGTAACGGAGATTTCGCGGTGCAACGCAAGCACAGTAAAGCGACCCGCAAATCACGCCGCAGCGCTCCGCCCGCGGTCGAACGGGCCACGCCGGCGCTGAGTCCCCAGATCGAGCCGGCGGCCGAGCCCGAGAATCTCCCCGAGGTGGCCGCCGCCGGGCTGCCCGCCGAGCTGGGGGAGGCCGACGACTACGGCGAAGCGGCCGCGAGCGCCGATGCGCTTGAGGACGGCGCCGAGCGCGACGGCGCCGGCGGGGCGCTGGTCCCGCTCGATCCGGTCAGCCGCTATCTGTCCGAAATCCGGCGTTTCCCGCTGCTGACGCGCGAGGAGGAGGTCGCTATCGCGCGCCATTATCATGAGCATCACGACCCGCGCGACGCCTACCGCCTGGTCACCGCCAATCTGCGCCTGGTGGTCAAAATCGCCTACGAGTTCGCGCGCGCCTCAAAAAATCTGCTCGACCTGATCCAGGAAGGCAACGTCGGCCTGATGGAGGCGGTCAAGAATTTCGACCCCAACCGCGGCATCCGCTTTCCCTCGTACGCGGTATGGTGGGTGCGCGCTTATATCTATCGCTATCTGATCAACAACTGGCGGCTGGTCAAGATCGGCACCACCCAGGCGCAGCGCAAGCTGTTCTTCAATCTGCGCAAGGAGATGGACCGCCTGCAGGCCGAGGGCTTCACGCCCCAGCCGCGGCTGCTCGCCCAGCGGCTCGGCGTCAAGGAGAGCGAAGTGGTCGAGATGCAGGAGCGGCTCGGCCATAGCGAGTTGTCGCTCGATCAGCCGGTCGGCGCCGAGGAGGAAACCCACCTGCTCGACGTGCTGCCCGATCCCGGGCGCAACCCCGAGAGCGAGCTCGCCGCGGCGCAGTTCCGCGATTTCGCGCACGACAAGGTCGAAGAGTTCGCCAGCACCCTGAGCGGCAAGGAGCTCGAGATTTTCCGCTCTCGATTACTGGCCGAAGAGCCGCTGACACTGCAGCAGATGGGCGACAAATTCGGCATCAGCCGCGAACGCGTGCGCCAGATCGAAGGCCGCCTCAAGCGCCAGCTCCGCGACTACGTCAAAGCGCAGGCCCCCGATATCGATCAAGCCCGCCAGGCCTGAACATTCGCCGCTCATCGGGAGACTTTGCGGGAAACCTTGGAGAATCTTTGGCGCGCCCAAGCGCAAGTGATTCGGCACAAACTTATAAGTAGGCTCGAAGTGGAAGATCCGCTGACGTCTCCAGCGAGGCAGTCAACGGTTGTGAAAACTTAGGGACAAGCCGTATGAGACTAGCTTGGGTCTACGTATTCGTCGGAATTTACGTGGCGGTCGTGGTTGGCGAGTCCATCAGCCAGCTGACTTACCACAGAAAGCCTATCGAGGAAATCAGGGCCGGATTTCGGTGGATCCTTTTGAAGAGCTTATTGATGACCGCAGTGCTCATCGTTTCGACCGTGGTCTGGGAGTACATGGGGTGGCAGGAGGGTCAGCCAATTCATTTGCCGTGGACGTCGTTCTGACCCACCATTGACACCGGCAATAGCGGCCAGATCAAATCAGGCATTCCATCTGTAAGGTGGCCGCGAGCGGCAGGCCTGGGAAGCGTCATACGAACTCTGGCCGCCTAACGGTGAGGTCAGATTGAAAGAGGCGCTGCTGAACGCCCACAAGGGGAATCCTCGCCCAAACAGACGGGCCAATGTGCTCGTTCCAAACGGTTATCAGTTACCGTAAGGCAGTGTCGTGAACTACTTAATTCGCAATGGCCAGAGCTATGCGGTTTCCGGTCCTTCAGCCTCTTACCGGGGAACGAATCGGAGTGAGCCCATATACTGTGAAGAATTCACGGAGGATCACGAAATCAATCAACTCTACACGTGGTACCTAGAGGAAACCGGGCGGTCGGGATTCATTCACGATCTGACCAAAGCACTTCGATATGTAAAGCTGTGCAATCTACATTTTCCAAGTAAGCAGTTCGAACTTATTCAAGTGACTGATGGTCACTCGACAACGAACCATGGCGCGGGATTCCTCGGCTTCGATATTTCTCTCGGCGGCAACGGCGACTCGCTCATTTTCCTGGCATTGCTGTCTGGACCCCTAAAGGACATACCCCAGGCACCGATAGCTGTGTTAAGCAACTTGGTACGGTGTCATTTTACTCCTAAGCTCAACGAGTTCGGACTTTTTCAGATGTTTGAAGATGCATCGCACTGCCGGAAAGCAATGATTGCGCTCCAGAGTTTTCATCCAAACCTCTATGAGGGTGGGAACCTTGAGGACTTTACAGTGAGTGGGGTCTATCTTCTACCGCAATCCGAGGATGGGGCTACGTGACGCTGCGCCAGCGTGCCACGCTGATTCCGGGCAACGGATTAGAAGCGAAATCCACATTAAGCCCTAGCCCCGCCCCCGGCGCCATCAGGGGCAAGCGCCGCGCCGACCCCGGCTTGTATCCACAGCCCTCGGACTGGGATAATCCAGCAGGATGTGTGGGGTGGGGCGGAGGTTAGAGCCCACCCGAAGTAGTATGAACAGACGCAGTTGCGCGCTGGTCGTGGTTGGCAACGAGATCCTGTCGGGCAAGATCCAGGACAGCAACGCCTTTTTCGCGGCCCGCGAACTGCGCGCCGCCGGCGTCGCCCTGGAGCGGATCGTCGTGGTGCCCGACGAGCTCGACGCGATCGCGGATGAAGTCCGCGGATGCGCCGCGCGCTGCGACTTCGTGGTGACCTCGGGCGGCGTCGGCCCGACCCATGACGATCTGACGCTGGAAGGCGTCGGGCGCGCGTTCGGCCGTAAGCTGATTCTCAACCAGGAGCTGGCGGCGCTGATCAATGAGCATTCGTCGGGCCGGTCGAATCCGGCACGGCTCAAGATGGCCGAGATACCCGAGGGCGCGATCCTGAACCATGCCAGCGAGCTGTGGTTCCCGACCGTCCAGCTCGAGAACGTCTATATCCTGCCCGGCGTGCCGCAACTGTTCGAGCCCAAGCTCAGGATGATCGCCGAGCGTTATCGATCCGACCCGTTTTTCATCCGCGTCATCTATACCAGCGCGACCGAATCGATCATCGCGGCCTATCTGAACGATTGTATGGCGCGCTTTCCGGAACTGATGCTCGGTTCGTATCCGAAATTCGACGACGCCGACTACCGGGTCAAACTCACGCTGGAATCCAAGGACCGCGACTACCTGGCGCGCGCCTTCGACTACCTGGTCGGGCTGCTGCCTCGGGAGGCGGTGCTGCGGACGCAATAAAATTCGCGCTTTGTTGGTGGAGGGGGAAGGAGGAAGAGGTCATGGTTACAAAATCCGGAAAATTCGCGATGCTGATAGCCGCAGCGATGATGCTGCTGCCGGCGAGTGCGATGGCGCAGAATCCGCCGTCCGGCGTCCAGCCGCAAAACCAGGTGCAGGTGCCGCAGCCGGCCCAGGGCGGCGTCGACTGGCAGGGCGCCGGCTACGGCGCGGCCGCGCTGTTCGGCAATCTGCTTTACATCCCGGCCAAGCTGCTCTACGCGGCGGGCGGCGGCTTGGTCGGAGGCGGCGGCTACCTGGTGACGGGCGGCAACAAGCAGGTCGCCGATACCATCTGGCGCAGCTCGCTGGGCGGCGACTACGTGCTGACGCCCGAGATGATCCAGGGCAAGAAGCCGGTTTACTTCAGCGGACCCAACGTCACTTCGCCGCCGCCGCCGAACGCGCCGGCGGGCTATTCGGGGAGCCTCTCGCCGTCGTCGTCGGCCGGCCCCGGCCCGAGCGTCGCCGCCAACAGCGCGATGAGCTCGGGCGGCAGTGCGATCGGATCGAGCAGCGTGCCGAGCGCAGGATCGTCGAGCGGCGGTGGTTCGATGGACTCCGGCGCCGGCCCGGTCAGCTCCGGCCCGTACCGGAATAGCGGTGCCAGCAGCCTGCCCGCCGCGCCGCTGCCGGGCACTTCGGTCCAGTAGCGAAGTTTGGGAAGGGATTCCGGCAAGGGATCCGGCAAAGGGATTTGAGAGGATCGGCGGATGAAGCGGGCGCGCTTTTTCTGGAAGTCGACCTGAACCACCTGTCGCAACGCAAGAAGTTTCTTGCGCAGCGAGTTGGGCGTCGAGCTCGAGGAGCACGATTTTGCCCGCCATCCGCCCTCGGTCGAGGAGCTGCAGCAGCTCTTCGCCGGGCGCGACCCGCGCGACTTCCTCAATGCCCGCAGCCCCGCCTTCAAGGCTCGTGGTCTGGCCGGCAAAGCGCTCAGCGTCGCGCAGGCGTTGAGCCTGATGGCCGCGGAGCCGAACCTGATCAAGCGGCCGTTGACGGTCGCCGGCCGCCGGATTATCGCCGGCTTCGATCGCGAACAGTTGACCGCGGCGCTTAAGCCCTAGGCTTGCTTCTCGGCTTTCTCGGGGCGGTCGTTGCGGCTCGGCTCGGAGTGGTTCTCGGCCTCGTTGCGGCGCGAGGTGTCGTGGCGCGAGGCGGTCAGGACCTCGATGAACTTGCGCACCGCGGGCGATAGCTCGCGGCCGCGCTTGTAGATAATCGCCAGCGGACGGACGAAGGTCCCTTCCCGGAAATAGATAATCTTGAGGGTCCCGCGCTCGGCCTCCAGCTCGACCGCCATCCGCGGCACGATCGCCGCACCCTGGCCGATTTCGACCGCGCGCTTGATGGTCTCGATATTGTCGAATTCGATCACGTATTGCGGCTTGACGCCATGGTCGCGCAGGATACGGTCGCAGGCCTTGCGGGTCGGGACGTCGCGTTCGTAGCCGACCAGGTTCTGCCCGGCAAGGTCGGTCACGCTGATCTGGTCGTGGCCCGCCAGCGGATTTTCCGGCGGCACCACCAGCACCAGCTCGTCCTCGCGAAACGGCACGGTCACGATCTGTCCGCGCTTGGCCGGATAGGCGACCACCCCGAGGTCGATCTTGCCCTCGAGCAGATCCTCGTAAATCCGGTTCGAGCGCAGGTACTCCAGGTGCACGTTGACGGCCGGATAGGTGCGCAGAAACTCGCTCAGAAACGGCGGCAGCTCGTGCAGGCCGACGCTGTAGACCGTGCCGACCCGAATCGAGCCGGCCACCACCGAGCCGATTTCGCGCAGCCGATTTTCCAGCTCGAGGTAACGCTGTACGATCTCCTTGCTGGCATGGTAGAGCATCTGGCCCGCCGGGGTCGGTTTGACACCCGCGCGGCCTCGTTCTATCAATCGGCAGTCGTATTTTTCTTCAAGGCTGCGGACCTGCTGGCTCACTGCGGACTGGGTGACGAAGTTTTGTGACGCGGCGTAAGAAAAGCTGCCGCTCTCGACGATATCGCAGAAGACTTTGAGCGTTTCGATATGCATTGAGAAATTGTTCTTACATGAAAATATCTGATGCGGTGCATTCAAGCAAATAGTAGGATTGTTAATTCCGAATTAACCTCAATGTTAGCCGGAGGCTTGCTTTAGCATTAGAACGGCTATTTTGAAAGTTCAGATTTTCTTGGATCGTAGGAGTATAATGTGGCGGATTTACTAAAAGATCTCGATTTTTTCAGCCTCGATTCTCTGCTGAGCTCAGAAGAACGGATGGCGCGCGATACGGTCAAACAATTCGTCGAACGCGAAATCCTGCCCGATGTCGAACGCCACTTCGCCAAAGAAACCTTTCCAACTGAGCTAATCCCCCGGATGGCCGAGCTCGGAATCTTCGGCGCCAATCTCCATGGCTACGGATGCGCCGGGATGAACAATGTCGCCTACGGACTGATCATGCAGGAGCTCGAGGCCGGCGACTCGGGGTTGCGCTCGTTCGCCTCGGTGCAGAGCGCGCTGGCGATGTACGCGATCTACGCCTGGGGATCGGAGGAGCAGAAGAATCGCTACCTGCCCGGGATGGCGCAGGGACGGATAATCGGATGCTTCGGGCTGACCGAACCCGACCACGGCTCCGACCCCGGCGGGATGGAGACCCGGGCGCGTCGCGACGGCAGCGGCTGGATTCTGAACGGCACCAAGCGCTGGATCACCAACGGCTCGATAGCCGACCTGGCCGTGGTATGGGCCCGCGTCGAGGAGGGGATAACCGGCTTCCTGGTGGAGAAGGGCACGCCGGGCTTTACGACGCTCGATATCCACGGCAAGTTCTCGATGCGCGCGTCGATCACCTCCGAACTGATCCTGGAAGACGTCCGCGTCGGCCCCGAGGCCCATCTGCCCACCGCGCGCGGCCTCAAGGCGCCGCTGTCGTGCCTGACCCAGGCCCGCTACGGTATCGCTTGGGGCGCGCTCGGCGCGGCCCGCACCTGCTACAACTGCGCGCTCGATTACGTCAAGTCGCGCAAGCAGTTTTCGCGTCCGCTGGCCGGCTACCAACTGGTGCAGAACAAGCTGGTGCGGATGCTGACCGAGATCACCAAGGGCCAGCTGGTATGCCTCCAGCTCGGACGGCTCAAGGACGCCGACCGCATGCGTCCCGAGCAGGTCTCCTTCGCCAAGCGCAACAACGTCAGCGAGGCGCTCGAGATCGCCCGGGCAGCGCGCGATATGCTGGGCGCCAACGGGATCGTCAACGAGTACCCGATTATCCGTCATATGCTGAACCTCGAGACCGTCAACACCTACGAGGGCACCTACGACGTGCAGACGCTGATTCTGGGACGCGATATAACCGGCGAGAACGCCTTCGAGTGAGCGGCGGGAATCAAGGAGCAAAGACGATGGTCAAAGTGAACGGACTGAACCATGTCGGGCTGCGGGTCAGCGACGCGAAGCGTACCAAGGAATTCTTCGCCCGGGTGCTGGGGCTGCCGACGATGGAGCGGCCGAACTTCCCGTTCGACGGCGCCTGGTACGGGGTCGGCCAGAACATGATTCATGTGATCGAGAGCCGCGAGTCGGGCCGCAAGATCGATCCGGCCGGACCGCATATCGCGCTCGACGTCGACGATCTCGACGCCGCCAAGGCCGAGCTCGACAAGCTCGGTATCGAGTATCTCGACGGCAGCGCCGCCGGCGCCGTGATCGGCAACGTCGAGCGGCGTCTCACCGGCCGCCAGCTCTGGTTCCTCGATCCCGACGGCAACACCATCGAGCTGCGCAGCGCGTGATCGAACCGGAGCGGGGCAGCGTCGGCGCGCGCGTGCGGCCGGCCAACGCCTTTACTCCCTTCGCACCGGCCGAAATCGAACAATCGATTAGCGCCCGCTTTGAGAGCCAGGCGGCGCGGCGCCCCTCCGCGCTCGCCCTGTGCGACGAGACGCGGCGCTGGAGCTACGGCGAGCTCAACGGTTTCGCCAATCGCGTCGCCAGGGCGATACTGGAGGCGACGCCGCCCGGCAATCGGCCGGTGGTGCTGCTGTTCGAGCAGGAAGCCCTTGCGATCGGTGCGATTCTTGGCGTGCTGAAGGCGGGACGCGTTTACGTGCCGCTGAGCCCGCGGCTGCCGACCGCAAGACTGGCGACGATTCTGGCAGACTCCCAGGCTGACCTGATCCTGACCAATGAGCGCAGCGCTCCTGTCGCGCGCGAGTTCGCGGGCGGCACGGTCAAGACCCTGATGGTTGACCGGCTCGCCGATAACTCCGTTGCCGAGCGAAACCTGGGGCTGGCGATTCCGCCCGACGCGCTCGCTTACATCCTGTACACCTCGGGCTCGACCGGGGTTCCCAAGGGCGTCGTGCAGAACCATCGCAACGTCCTGCACTACATCATGAATTACACGAACGGCGCCCATCTCGACGCCGCCGACCGGCTTTCGCTGATCCACTACTACGAGGTCAGCGCGGCGCCCTCGCCGATCTTCGGCGCCATCTTGAACGGTGCTTCGCTTCATCTGTTTGACTTGCGCGCGCAGGGTTTCACCAGGCTGGCCGATTGGATCGGCGAGCAAGCGATCACCGTTTACCACTCGACGCCGCAGGTGTTCCGGGGTCTCGCTCAGGCGCTGCCGGCAGGCGCGGCGTTCCCCGCCTTGCGCCTGATCCGACTCGGCGGCGAGACGCTGATGCGCGCCGACCTCGAGCTCTATCGTCAGCACTTTCCGGAGCCGACCCTGCTGCTCAATACCCTGGCCGCGACCGAGTTGAACCTGATCCGGATGTTTTTCGCCGATCACGCCACTTCCTTCGAAGGACCGATCGCTCCGGTCGGATACGAAGTGCCCGACACCGAGGTCGTGCTGCTCGACGACGATGGTCGCGAGGTCGCTGGCGTCGGCGAAATTGCGATTCGCAGCCCTTACCTGTTTTGCGGCTACTGGCGAAAGCCCGAGCTGACGGCGACGGTGGTTTCGCAATGCCCCGACGGGCGGCGCCTGTTACACATCGGCGATCGCGGTCTGATGCTGCCCGACGGATGCCTGGTCCATCTCGGACGTCGCGATTCGAGGCTTAAGATCCGCGGCTTCACGGTGGAGGTGGCCGAGGTTGAGGCGGCGCTGATGACTGACTCGTCGGTGCGCCAGGCGATGGTAATCGGGCGGCCCGATAACTCGGGCGAGACGCGCCTGATTGCTTACGTCGCCAGTGAGGCAAGCGCGGCCGAGCTGCGCCGGCGGCTGACGCAAAGCCTGCCCGGGCCGATGATTCCCACCACCTTCGTGCGGCTCGATACCCTGCCGGTCACGCCCGGCGGCAAGATTGATCGCCACGCACTTCCCGATCCGGAGCCGCTCCGAACCGGCGTCGATCCGCCGCGCGACCCCGACGAGCTGCAGATCGCGCGCATCTGGGAGGAGCTGCTGGGCACGTGGCCGGTCGGCATCCGCGACGAGTTCTTCGAGCTGGGCGGCGACTCGCTGCTCGCCTTGCAGCTCATCACCCGGCTTGAAGCCCTCTCGACCAAGCCCTTGCCGATGTCGATGCTGCTGGAGGCCGCGACCGTGGAGCGCCAGGCGGCGATCCTGCGCGACGCCAACTGGTCGCCCTCGTGGCCGACCGTCGTGACGCTCCAGCCGCACGGCGATCAGCCGGGGCTTTTCTGCCTGCCCGGGGCGGGCGCCGGTGTACTCGCGCTGGTCGCGCTTGCCCGTCGTCTCGGGGAGGAGCAACCGTTCTATGGCCTGCAGCCTCCCGGTCTCGACGGCGCGGGCGCTCCGATGCGCAAGGTTGAGGAGCTGGCCGGCTATTTTGCCGACGCGATACGCGGCGTTCAGCCGCACGGGCCCTATTTCCTGGGCGGCGTGTCATTCGGCGGCCTGGTGGCGTTAGAGATCGCACAACAGCTGACGCGTAGCGGCGAGCAGGTCGCGTCGGTGGCGATGCTGGACACCTTCGGTCCGGGCTATCCGCGGATGCGCTGGAACGCGCCGCTGCGCTTTCGTCTGTTCCGCCGCTTTGGCGAGCCCTTCCCCCAACGAGCTGATCGCTCCTGGTCAAGCGTGCTCGCGGAGCTGCGCGAGCTGTGGATGATGCGCGTGCGGCTTCGCTTGCGCCGCTTGCGAGGTCGACCGGTTCCCCAGCGCAACATCTATTTCAATTGGCGCACCGCCGCCCTGACTGCGAGTCGGAGCTATCGACCCCGCCCTTATCCCGGTCCGGTTACCCTGTTCCGGCTAACGGGCCGGCCGTCGGCCGCGCTCTACCATCCCGATCCGCTGCTCGGTTGGGATCGCCTGTCGATGAGGAGCCCCGCCGTGGTCGAGCTCAATCTGACGCTGCCGTTCCCCGGCGCTCATAGCGCGATGCTGCGCGAGCCCGCGGTCGGCGAACTGGCCGACCGGCTGCGCGAGCATCTGCGAGCGGCGCGAGCGAGCTGTCTGGACGACAGCCGATTTCTGGCCGCAGGAAAGTAACGGCGGGGACTACCGCTGCGAATGTTCGGCGCCCGAATCGTGGCTGAGCAGCCGCTCGACGCTGTCGATACATTCC